>CAVXGV010000015.1:0-9249 GCA_963761345.1 uncultured Gammaproteobacteria bacterium | reverse complement strand
ATTCCCGCTTCGATGCGCGGCCATCGAACCCCACGACTGACTGGCCGCTTTGGATCCTGGCGCGGCAGGCTAATTAAAGTCGACGCTGGTGCCGATATGAAATTATGTGGCAATCAAGCAAAAGGGCGGCGATTCCAGGTGCGTCATTCCGGCGAGCCGCGCGATTAAGCAGGAACGTAGGTTAACCTCATCACATCCCCGTCAAATCGATCGCTGGTCACAAGGCGCAGCGGCGGCCGAGGGCCGGCGAAGAATGGCTTGCCGTGACCAAGCACGACGGGGTGCAGGTACAGTCGATACTCATCGATCAGACCGAGATCGGTGAGGCTTTGCGCAAGGTCTGGTCCGGCAACTGCAATCTCCCCGGCAAGCTGAGCCTTCAACCCACCTATCACCGCCTCAAGGTCATCCCCGACCAACGTGGCGTTGGGGCCGACCGACTTCAACGAGCGCGACACGACCCACTTCGGCTGCCTCCGCCACGCCGCCGCGAAGTCGCGGGCGCGCGCGCCTTTCTCTGCAACCCACTCAGGTTGATCTTCGTCCCAATAGCGCATGACCTCGTACATGCGGCGACCGTACACGCTGGCTGCCGCGCCGCGCACCTGCTCAATGAAGTGATGGAAGAGCGCGGGACTTGGCGAAAACTCCGTATGGTCGACGTAGCCGTCCAGGGACTGGTTCATTCCAAACACGATCCTGGCCATGTTCTCTTCCTCCCCTTATGCGCCGCGCGTGCGCCCTCAAGCTCAAATACGAAACTGCTCTAGCCGACTGCCGGCGGCTGGATGCTGAGTGGCCGCGCTGAAGGCGAGCCCAAACGGCGGCCGATCTTGATCATCGGCTTTTCCAAAAGGTAATAGCTCAACGAAGCGCAGACGAGCGCACAGATTAGATTCAGTGGAAATGCTTGGAGCACGCCCAGCGGCCGATCGAGAGGAACGAGAAACAGCATCTGCCAGATATAGAGGCTATAGGAGAGACGTCCCACCCATTTCAGCGCCGACAACTCCAGCATGCGACCCATGAACCCGTCTGCATGCAGCACCGTGTGGGCGATAAGGAAGGGCATAAAGGCCGCCACGAGGGTTCGGTGACTAGGCGAGGAATCGAACGCTACCAGCAGAAGCACCAGGATCGCGATCAAGGCGAAAAAGACCCGGCCCGTCAGTCGCATTTGCAGCCACGCGCGCGCCGCTGGGGTTTGCATTGCCACGGCAAGAAGACACCCCCACATCAGCCCATCGACGCGATTCTCCGTCCGAAATTGCACAAATGGCTCAGGGAACCATCCGTGCGCATGTTCAAACCAGCGTATGCCAATGCACAGCGCGATCAATGCTAACGCGCCACGCACTGCCCATCGCCTGCTTACCAGCAGCAGAAACAGCGGGATGACCGCGTAGAACTGCTCCTCGACTGCGAGCGACCAGAAGTGCCCGAGGTACCAGCTGCCCCTCAGATAATTTCTGTAAAAGAACAGCGTTCCCCATATTTCGCGACTCTCGATATGGGGCAATAGCTCGGCCTTCGACAGAAGCACAATGATGGCCAGGAACAGCAGAATGGGCGGAAGGATGCGAAACGCGCGCCTGACATAGAAACTGGAAAGGCTGATGGTCTCGGTCCTTTCTTTTTCGCTCAAAAGCTGGCCGCATATGAGGAACCCACTCAGGCAGAAGAAAACGTCGACGCCGTACCCGGCATGACTGAACAGAGCCGCCAGCGACCGGGCGGCCGCAGTTCCATTGTTGTTCAGCATCGGAATGCTGTGCGCGCCGATGACCAGGCCCACCGCGATCGCGCGCCAGCCGTCTAATGTCGGAATTCGCTCAGTTCGATTAGCGTCCATGAATGTTCGTTAGCTTGGCGCAATGTGGCAGACACCACAACATACTTCGCATAATGTATACACGGGTCCGCCGGGTGTTCTGGATTGAACTGTGAGAATTTAGGCGTTGTATTGTCCACGCTCTGGCTTCTCCTCTCGTGTTGCCTTGCATTTCACTGTTCTTGATGCCGATACTGTTTTTACGATCCGCTCGTTACGCGCTCGTCGCGCTCTGCTGGTGAGTACCTGGATAGCATTTCTAGCGGCAACCTGCTCGCCGATTGACGTAACGCTGCGAAGCGCCGCTGGCGGCCCACGCGTTGTATCGTGTCGTCCTGGCGAGATTCCCTACAGAGACTATCGAGATCACTTGGTCTGAGCGTTAGCAGCAACACGTAGGTGAGGGGAGAGCATGACCGGCTTAGGAAAAGCCGTGTCAGGCGCTAGAATTACCGAGAGAAAGTACCGGCATTTTTGGCACAGAAATCAAGGGGACCCCTGGTCGAATGCCAACCGCATTGACAGTTCCACAGCGCGGACGTGTTTGGTAATGCCACCGATTGAGATGTAGTCAACGCCGGTTTCTGCGACGCTGCGGACGGTCTCGAGCGTTACGCTGCCCGATGCTTCGACTGTGACCCGATGGCCTTTAGAGTTGTTCAGCGCTACCGCGGCTCTCATGTCGGCCAGGCTGAATTCGTCGAGCATGATGATGTCCGGGCCTGCGCGCAACGCCTCCTCAAACTCCTCCATCGTTTCCACTTCCACGTCCACTCGACTTTGCGTGAACCGGCTGCGCGGCGGGCTGCTGCCACTGCGGCCGTCAGGGAGCCGGCTGCGGCGATGTGGTTTTCCTTGATCAGCACCTGGTCGAAGAGCCCGATGCGGTAGTTCTGGCCGCCGCCGCACAAAACCGCGTATTTCTGCGCCGTCCGTAGTCCTGGGACCGTCTTTCGCGTATCCCAGAATTGCGCAGCGGGTTCCCACGATCGCATCTACATAGCGGCGAGTGGCGGTCGCCGTTGCGGAAAGGAGCTGGAGGAAGTTGAGCGCAGTGCGCTCACCCGTGAGAACGGGCCGGGCCAGGCCTGCGATCTCAAACAGAGTTTGATTCGCAGTAACGCGGTCGCCGTCGTCGGCATGCCAGGTCAATTGGACAGCTGGATCCAGCTGACGGAATACCTCAGTCACCCAAGGGCGGCCGCATAAGGTCGCCTCCTCGCGGGTGATGACTTTACCTGTGACCCGCTGTGCGGCGGGGACCAGTTGAGCGGTGATATCACCGCCGCCGATGTCCTCAGCCAGGGCAGTTGTGACCTGCTGAGCGAGGTCGGATGGAAGCTGCAACATTTGCGAAGTCTATCATGCGATATCGTTGCGCAATCCGGCGCAGTTGGCGGGTTGAGACCCCAAGTCGATCTGCAGCGATGCCGGGAGACAGATCTCCGTCAACGACTGCCTGTATGCACTTGAGCCGATCCAGTTCGCGCATGCTCATCGTCACGCTGGCTGCGTGGCGCATTAGCAATCTCCGAGGCCCAAAAAGGACAGAAGAGACTGCCGGTTAAGGCATCCAGAGCGGACATCTGAACTCGGCTCAAAGCGGACATTCTAACTTGGCTGCTATAAGCGAACTTCGCATAATGTATATTATGTTAAATTATAATTATGGTTCGTAGCAGGGGCCCACCGGATCATCGGTATCACAGGGTAATTGTTGAGGCCGCCCTGCTTTCAGTCATGCGCTAGATGATGGGTTCCGTAGGCAGTTCAGCGACGGCACCGTGATGCTCAAGACCGGCCCGCGCTCGTGCTGATCCACGGGTTCGGCGACACCGGCGACACGTGGTCGCCGATGGCCGCCGAGAAGGACTACCTCTTTTTGCTACAGCTTCCGCAGGTAAGCCAACAGCGCTGGCACCTCTTCTGGCTGCGGCTTCCTATCGAAGTGAATCCCATCGGTTGATACTGCCGGAGGGACCACGCCAGGCGGGCTATTCGCCCTGACGCGCTCAAAAAATTGCACATAGTGAGCAACGACGTCTTCGAGGGTGTTTGCACTGTTGTTGTGGAAATATGGCGCTGTGAACCGCAAGCCGCGAAGACCGGGAATATCGAATTTGTTCCAGTCGTCTTGTCCCGGTGGCCCTCCTACAAATCCTGTCAGTAGCGCGCGCCCAGGATCCGAGCTGGTTCGCGTCATTGTCGTACCATTCGCCATGGTGATTTGGTAAGTGCGCGCGTTGCGATCGAGCCGCGGCGGACAAGGGACAAACTGAAACCTCGCCGGCGAAATTGTATCCACCTGCCGCGGGCACTGCGAGCCGATGTCGTGGTAACGGACCACCGGTGCTTGCGGCGTAGATTGTCCGGGCCCACCGTGACACTGGGTGCACGCGCGAGTGAAGACGGTTTTGCCTTGTTGCTCGAGTGCATTGAGGGGTGGATCGGCATCCGGAAGAGGCACTACCCCATTGCTGATCGCGTCGGATAGCGCCCGCACGCGCTCATTGGTGAAGAGCACTCGCTCAAAGGCGGTTAGATCGTCGAGCATCCGCTGCATCGGCGGATTTTGAACCTGAGCATGGTTGAGTAGTGCCTGTAGCGCTTGCTCCTGCAGCGTATCGATTCGACCGTCGAGCTGATAACCCCCCATGGTATTGGGGCCGCGCGGCCAGGGATTCAGTCCATCCGGGCCGGTGATCTTCACGTCAGCCACACCGGGAACCATGCGCCAGACGTCAACCGTCGTCTCATCGGAGACTTGCGTGGGTGACCGGATCAATCAGCCGCATATTGGGCGGCAGTGCGAAGGTAATGCGAATCAAACCGTTCTGACGCAGATTGCTATAGTCACTCGCCGTGCTCGCCGTTGATGCGAAAGTCATCCGCGTCGATCGGCCGGAACAGCGGGTCATCCGCATTGGGATGATGGCGACGCCGCTCCTGTAGCTTCTGAAACCGAGCCTCCACGGCTGCGGGAGGTAGCCGGAACTGTTCCGTCACCATATGGCAGTCATTGCAGGAGCGCCCGTTGCCCTCCAACCGTGCAAGTCGCGGTCAAAAAAGGCGAATAGCCCACGCAGTACCGCCGCGCAAGATTCGCCATCACAGCGGTGGTCAGCTTCGGTACTGCGCTGCGAGTCGGCCCACGCCCAGGGACTCGCCAACGACACACCTAGAATGAGCATCCGCGCGACAATTTGTATTCGGTTCATTGCTTACCCCTCAAATTAGCCCGATTGCCTCGACCGGCAGCGATTTATGCGCGCCCGTCCTTTGCGGGGTGACTGTGGCTCGAGATCTGTGGAAGAATCCTTGGCGGATCGCTGAAAAGTTGTGATTTGTTCTGATTGGGGCCCTATCGCTCATGACCGGCACGCCCGTGCGCTACGAATTCGGCGATTTCGCCCTGGACCTCGCCCAGCAGCGCTTGCTACGCCGTGCTACCGGCGAAGCCATCCCCCTCACCGGCAAGGCCTTCGACACCCTCGCCTTTTTCGTGGAACACGCCGGCGAGACGCTCGATAAGGACGTGCTGCTGCGCTCGATTTGGCCGGGCGTGATCGTCGAGGAGAACAGCCTCACGCAGAACGTTTCGACGCTGCGTCAGGTGCTCGGCGAAGCGCGGGGCGAGAATCGCTACATCGCGACGATCGCGCGCAAGGGATACCGGTTTGTCGCGAAAGTCACGCGGCGCGACGAAGCCTGGTCTGCCCGATGCGCCGGAGGCCGCGTTGCCGCGCCACCCGACCGCCGCGCCTCGCTGCCGGCGCGACGAATCGGACTGATTCTGGCGGGAGCGGCATTGTTCGTGGCCATCGTCGCAGCAATCTCCTGGTTGCTGATCCCGATTCGGCCCCACAAGCCGACCGTGTTGGCCCCACCCTGGCCATCCTTCCCTTCAAACCGCTGCTGCCTGCCGAGCGCAATGAATCACTCGAACTGGGCATGACGGAGTCGCTGATCGCAAGTCTGGGTCAACACAGTCGGCACGGGATCAGCCCGTTCAGTTCGGTGCGCCGATTCGCCGCACTCGACCAGGACACGCTGACGCGCAGGCCGCGAGTTGGGGGTCGACAACGTGCTCGACGGTTCGCTTGCAACGGCGCGGCGATCGGCTACGTGTGTCGGTGCGCTTGTTGCGTGTGGCAGACGGCCGGCAACTCTGGGCGCAGAGCTTCGATCAGGATTTCACGTCGATCTTCGAGGTGCAGGACATCATTGCCGCGAGGGTTGCCCAAGCCTTGGCGGTGAGTTGGGCCGGATTCGGGTCATCACGCGGCGCTCCCTACACCGCTGATCCGGAAGCGTACGCACTCTACGCCAGCGGCCGTTTTGCCTGGACGCGGCAGACCGGCCCGAGCCTCTTGCAATCAATCACGTTCTTCGAGCAGGCGATTGCCAGGGACCCGAGTTACGCACTTGCCTACTCCGGTCTTGCCGATAGTTTGGCCGTGCTGGGGTATTTGGGATACGCGCTCCAAGCGAAGTATTTCCCAAGGCGCGCCTCGCGGCGGACAAGGCGCTGTCGATCGATCCCGAATCTGGCGGCAGCGCATGCTGCGCTCGGACACGTCAAGGTCCAGTACGAGCACGATTGGGACGGCGCGGCCCGGGAGTATTCGCTCGCGCTGCGGCTCGACCCCTCATTGGCATTGACATACCACCGGCGCGGACTTCTGTACGCAATGCAGGGGGACATTGATCGCGCCATTGCCGATTGTCAACAGGCACAACAACTCGAACCGCTTTGGCTCTCACCACGGATTGCAACCGCCACTTTTCACTACTACGCGAAACGTTACAGCGAGTCGATCAAGCTCATCGAGCGAGTGCTCGCACTGGACGACCGTTCGGACAACGCCCGCGGCGCTTTGATTCGCTACCTCATCGCCCAAGGGCAATACCAACGCGCGCTCACGGAGGTCGACAAAGCATTCATCCAGACACACGGCAGCGATTCGTTCAGAGCGCAAGCACTCGCCCTATCCGGCCGACGCGCCGAGGCGCTGGCGGAATTGGATCGTGTGCTGGAATTATCAACGAAGCGATACGTCTCCCCCTACGACATCGCCTTGATCCACGCGGCGCTTGCTAGACACCGAAAGCACCTTTCTGTGGCTTGAGCGAGCCGTCCAAGATCGATCGACGCTGATCAATTTTCTCGCGCAAGATCCGATGTTCGACACGCTTCACTCAGACCCACGGTTTGCTTCGCTGGTACAGCGCATTGGAATTTATCATCGGGTATTGCCGGAAAGTGCGCAGTGATCCAGTGATACGCTGTCAGGCATATATCTACCCCGCCGATATCCCCAAGCGAGGTATATCAAGCTAGCAAGTTGGATGCACCACGCAGGTCTCAGTCTAAACAGACGCCACGGTGCTGACTGGCCCCCATTACGATGCACAGCACTATAGTGCGCCACAACGACATAGGACGAGTCGACATTTTCATTTCGCGTCACGCCGCCCTGGCGCCGGCTCTGCGACTCTCACCCTGCTCCCCGTCATGAAGAACGCGAGCGCCACGACGGGAAACGCAAGACCGACCCACGCCGCAAGCGTCCACCCTCCCTCCGCGTACGCCCAACCGCCTAGTGCCGAGCCGACCGCGCAGCCGAGGAGGAAGGCCGCTACGTAGAGCCCGTTCAGACGGCCCCGTAACTCGGCGCCGAGTGAAAAGATCGCGCGCTGTCCCAAGGTCATGTTGGCAGTCGTGCCGAAATCGAGCAGAATCGCCGCCGCGACCAGTATGGCGAGCGCCAACATCGAGCCTTGCGGGACGATCTGTGTCATCAGAAAGGCCCCCGCGACGGTCAGTATGGCGAGAGCGGTCGCGGGACGGCTCCAGCCGCGGTCGGCAAGCCGCCCACCGATGGGTGCGGCGATGGCTCCCGCGACGCCCGCCAGCGCGAATAGCGCGATCCCGCCTTGCGACAGATGGAACGCCGGCCCTGCGAGCAAGAGCGGCGTCGTGGTCCAAAACAAGCTGAAAGCGCCACCCAAGAGTGCCTGATAGAGTGCGCGCCTCTTTAGGACGGGAGTCGTCGCAACCAAGTTGACCATGGAGGTCAACGATCGCCCATAGTGGAGCTTCGCGGTTGGCGCGCGCCTTGGCGGCGCGCGGCTGAGGACCAACGCGAGCACCGTCGTCGCGCCGGCGGATAAAAAGAATACGGCATGCCACGAGTAAATGTGAGCGACGAAACTCGAGATCAGACGCGCCAGCATGATGCCGAGCAACGTACCGCTCATGACGTTGCCGACGACCCGACCCCGCTCGGCGTCCGATGCCATATGCGCAGCGTAGGGAACGAGCACTGCACGACGACCGAGGCGAAGCCCACGAAGAGTGCCGCGGTAAGGAAGACCGATGCGCTAGGCGACAATCCCGCACCCAGGAGAGCGAGCACGCAAACCGCGAGCATGACGAGCACGAGGCGGCGATTCTCCAGCAGGTCGGTCGCGGGACGATGAACAGCAAGCCGGCGCCGTAGCCGACCTGTGTCGGCGTGACGTCGACCCGTCGCCCGCGCGGACAGGGCGAGCGAGGCACTGATCGGTCCGGCCAGGGGCTGAGGCGTAGGTCGAGATTGGCGGCAGTCAGGCCGCAGGCCGTCGCGAGAAGAACTGTCATCCACGGAGCAAACGTGCGCTCCCCGGGGTTGAAGGTGGCTGTAATATCGGTCATGCTGACTCTCCTATTAGGAAACCCATGTTCCCTATTTAGTAAAAAAACTCAATCGAGCAACTTCATCGCGGTATCGGCCACCGCCGACATCTGCGCGTGAGTGCGTCCGGTCTTCCCGACAACGCGCATGCCTTGCAGCACACACAACATCAGGCGGCCTGTCGCTTCGCAGTCGATGACGGCACGGATGGAGCCGTCTGCCTGGCCTTGGCGAATCAGCTTGACGAGCAGCGCCTCGGCTTTGTGAAGCGACGCGGTCACCTGCTGCACGACCTGCGGGTCGAGGATGGACAGCTCGGCGGCACCGCCTACAACGAGACATCCTCGTTTGCCCTCCAAGCCGTATGAAGACTCGGCATAGAACATCAGCGCGCCGTGGATGCCGTCACGTCCGGACTTCGCCGCGCTCAGGACTCGTCGGAGCACCTCCCCGCGCTTCATCCCTTCGCGCTCAAAGGTGGCCAGGAAAACCGCCTGCTTGTCTCTGAAAGCCTTGTAGACACTGCCGCAAGCCAGCTCCATGGCCCCGGTAAGATCGGCAATCGAGGTCACGTGGTAGCCCTTCTCGCGAAAGACGCGTGCCGCCTTATCGAGTGCGTCGTCCACGTCGAACTCGCGCGGACGGCCACGGCCTCTGGATCCCTTGGGTAATGATGCAGCGAATGCCATTGGCGGACTATAAGAACATCTGTTCCCTATATAAACCACCGCCCCCCTTCGC
>CAVXGV010000014.1:0-11136 GCA_963761345.1 uncultured Gammaproteobacteria bacterium | reverse complement strand
AGACGCGCCTTCGCAAGGAGGTGCTAAGAGAGGCGGGCTGCGCCGCCGCGTAAGAGCTCGATCAATCGCTCGTCCATTGTGGCCGGCAGTGATTCTCCAACCATAAATCGAGCGGGTTTCGGGGTGGGCTTGGTGGATCAGGACGTTGTGCTCGAAGGGGGAAAGGACGGAAGGCACGATGAGAACCGCAGAGCGTCGTTCGTCGTACCATCGATCTCCAAAATTCTGACTCACGGGGTTTGGTTGGCTGGCCTGCCAGGCCGGTAGCCGATCGGGCTTTAGGACTTCACGTGAAACTGTGGGTGGCATCCGCAATTGCACTACAGCCAGATGCGGCGGCAATTCACCTAGGTTGAAATGCACGAGATTCTCGAGAACGGCCAGAGAGTAACTTTCGGCTGCGTGAATCACATACCGTCCCGGACTGTTCCAGCGGCCGCCCCATCGATAAGCGCCGGCGCCATCGAAGGGTGGTATTCCCTGTCGCACAATGCGATAGGCGATGAGTTCTCCCTCAAACCGGGAGGCCATGGACACCGCGCTCGATGACTTCTTCGACTTCGCGCGCCCCAAGCTCCGTCAGAGCGGCTTCGATCGGGCGCCGGCCATTGAGTTCAGGGTGCGGCCTCCATAAGAATTCGCGCGTTTTGTTCTCGTCTGCCCAGATCCATTGCACCTGTGCCGTAATGCGCGCCAAGCGTTCGGTTGTAGCGCTATGAGCGGGACTCAAACGGCGACTGCGTTGATAGCTCGCGCGAGGCACCACGCGGTTCCGGAATTTGGCACGCTCCGACTCCGGCGCAGCGAATGCCAAGACGCGATCAAGCGCCGAACGTGGGAAGCCTGCGTTCACGGCCGCATCGAGATCGGCAAGCGTCTTTATGCCCCGCCTAAATCCCCTGCGTCCACCCAGCAACGCAAGAACTTCTTTGGTTACAACCATGGCCTACTCACTGTCTCAGATGAGACGCACGATAGCGTCATCTGAGACAGTTGGCAAATTCCCAGCCGGGCGTGCGCAGTAACTGGAATTCATGGCCTGCGCCTGCGCCTGCGCGAGCGGTCATTGCGCCCGAGCCGCGGACGAGGCTCGGCCCCATCGCCAATTCTTTCCGCTCGGCGCCCCAGATCGCGACTAGCTCGTCCAAGAGTCGATTTCAGTGCCGGCGTGCCCGTTCGTGCCGAAGTGAAATGTATCTTATTATAGACTAATAATCTATCTACGTATACAATGCGGTACATGCCTCGCAAACAGCCACCGATGTACCTATCCCAACAGAAACTCCTCGAGGCACTCGGGGAGCGTCTTCGGCTCGCTCGTCTGCGACGCAAGCTCGGCGTCGATATCACTTGCGAGCGCGCCGGTATTTCCCGAATGACGCTTTATCGGGCGGAGGCGGGCAATTCGGCGGTCGCTCTGGGAACCCTGGTGCGCATTCTCTCGGTTTTAGGACTTGAGTCGGATCTGGATCTGATCGCGCGTGATGACAAGCTCGGCCGCCTGCTGCAAGACAATGAACTTAAGCCTCGACGCCGGCCGCCCGCCAACATACGCACAAGCCCGAAGCGCCGCGGCAGCAATGACTATCCCCGTGAGCGATAGCCTTCAAGTCTGGGTGGACGCCGACTTCCTCACAGACAAGCTTCAAATCGGCACACTCACCCATGATCGAAGCGCCATACGCTTTGCCTACGATCCCACGTGGCTTCAGCATCCTCTGAGCTTTGCGATCGATCCGGATCTGTCCCTGGGGGAAGGGGTATTCAATCCAAAACCGGACCAAGGAAATTTTCGCGTATTTGACGACTCGGCGCCGGATCGCTGGGGACAGATGCTGATAAAGCGTAGGGAAGCGTTGAGCGCAAAGGATGAAGGCCGAACTCCGAGAACGTTGTACGCATGGGACTATCTCATCTGCGTTCAGGATCTCACACGCCAAGGTGCATTGCGGCTACGGCGCGAAGGAGAGAGCCACTTCCTCGCCGATCATCCAAGATCCGCGCCACCGGTGGCGAGTCTTCGCGAACTGGAGGCCGTGGCCAAGGAAATCACGGCAAAGCGCCTCGACGATCTCGACGCACTGCGTCGCTGGCTGGCCGTGCTGGTGGCCCCGGGCGCCTCTTTGGGTGGTGCGAGACCCAAGGCGAATTTCACGGACACCGATCAAAGCTTCTGGATTGCGAAGTTTCCCGCGAAGGACGACGAGCGCGACATCGGTGCATGGGAGTCCCTGGTGCACGGTCTTGCCCAGCGCACGGGAATCGAGGTGCCGCCGGCCAGGACCAAGGCTTTCGGCGGCGAATTCCACACCTTCTGCGTGAAGCGTTTCGACCGCGTCGGTAATCGGCGCCGGTTCTATGCATCCGCGATGGCCATGCTGCGGAAGGATCAAAGCGAAGGGACCAGTTATCTCGACATGGCCGAATTTCTGCATCATCGAGGTGCGAAGCAGTACGTCGCGACCGATCTCGAGCAACTCTTTCGACGCGTTGCCTTCAATGTCGCCGTTGGAAATCGGGACGATCACCTACGAAACCACGGCTTCATTCTGACCTCGAGCGGGTGGCGGCTTGCGCCGGCGTTTGATGTAAATCCCAACATTGAAAAAGCCGAACATGTTCTGAATCTCGATGAATCGGACAACCGGCCAAGCCTCGCGACAGTAGTTGAGACTGCGGAGTGGTACTCGCTTTCAACGGACCGGGGCGCGAAGATTGTCGGTGAGATAACAGAAGTAACGCGCCAGTGGCGCGACGTGGCTGCGCGCGCGAAGATCGCCCGCGCGGATATTGAGCTCACCGCCATCGCGTTCGCGCAGTCCGACGCTGCGCCCTCCAATACGTAAGATACTTCGGTGAGATGGTCAAGGCGGCCGCCTTAGGTTCGCGCGGCGGCAAGCGGCCGTGCGCCGGTTTCTCCATGAGACCTCGTGTCGGCGCGCTGATCATGCTCACGGGCTCTTCGTCGGCGTCAGCGAGCTCAGCCATGCGGCAATGGCCTGTATTGCATCGTCGTCGAGGGTTCGCGCGACACCACGCATGATGAAGTCATTGCTGCTGTCATGCGGAAGGCCCTGTCGGAAACTCTTCAGCCTCGCGATGATGTACGGGGCGTATTGCCCGCGAAGCGCCGGGTACGCTGCATATTGAACCGCCGGCGCATGTACGCCCTCCGCCTCAGCGCCATGACATCCCTGGCATGGCGGCTCGCCATGCGAAGGATCGCCGGAACGGAACAGGAACTCGCCCTTGGTGGTTGCGGTCGCCGCTGCGGCCTGGGTCGCCTGGGTCGCCTGGGTCGCCTGGGTCGCCTGGGTCGCCTGGGGTACCTGCGCTGCAAAGTAGCCGGCGAGGTCGCGCATGTCGGCATCGCTCAATTTCGCGGCCAGGGCGGTCATCGGAGATTTCGAGTAGTACGGGTCCTTCGGGTCCGCGTGATTGAAAGAGACCAGGCGATGATACAAATAATCGGCGCGCTGACCTGCCAATCGCGGAAACGTGGGTGCGATCGAAACACCGTTGGCACCATGACAGGCAAAACAGACGGTTGCCTTTTTAGCGCCCGCCGCTGCATCGCCGTGAATGCGTTCGATTCGGCGCAGGTCCGTATATCGCTGCGCGGCCGGTAGGGCGGTGGCGGCCATGGGCCACGCGCCCATGAGGAGGGCGGCCCCGCCTGCCGCCGAGGCGAACACGCCTGCCGCCGAGGCGAACACGCCTGCCGCCGACATGAACATGCGCATAGGTTTTGTCATCGCGCACCTCACAGCTTGACGTTGACGAACAAACCGACGACGTTGGTGCTGTAGCCCTGAGGTCCGGCGTCGGTGTACACCCCACTGCCGTAGACCAAGGTGTTGTTAAACCCTGCATAGTGCCAGTCGCTGATCTGACCATGTTCGTAGTAGTCATACAGGCGCAGCGACGCGCGGTCGCTCAAAGGCACGGTGAAACTCAATGTCAGTGAATTGACGACGTACGTCAGCGCGGGAAATTCGCTCCCTGCCTGGGCAGGGGTGTCGTTGTAGCCCAACGCACCCTGCGATGCGTAGGAGTAATTGGTGATGCCGCGCGCCGACAGGTAGTTCCAATCGAAATCCAAGCGGGTGGGCCCGACATAATGAGTGAGAGAGGCGCCTCCGGACCAGTTGCGCTGCTTGTCGCTCGCCCGCCACTGGTTCGCCAGCGGGTAGGTCGAGCCGCCGAGCGTGTCGTCCGGCGTGTGATTGCCATTGTTGACGTTCGCCAGGTGCAGGCTCGATCGATCGTAGCCGGCCCACATGCTCAGACTGCTGCGCGCCTGGAACTGCCACTCCCACTGCAGCGTGGACGCCATGGTGTTGTAACCTTGCCGGCCGATCTCGGTCGGATACTGGTTCCAATCTCCGCGCACCGACGCGGTAAGAGTCATGTCCGCACGTGGGATCAGCGTCGCCATCAGGTCGACTTTGTGCTCGTTTCGATCAGAGATGTCGTACTTGCGCTGCTGGTCGACGGTCCAGGCGCCGACGGTGTCGTCCGCGGGCACGAACCCGGGTAAATTTTGAAAGAAAGCGAAGGCATATGGATCGGAGTTGTAGACGCTTCCGGATTGCTTCAGATAGGTGTAGTTGAAACGCAAAGTGAGCCAATTGAGATTCTTGTCGGTCCAGTTGAGCTTGACGCTGTTGTCGTTGACAAAGCTGAGTTCTCGATGTGCCGGATCATAGTGATCGAACGTGTAGGTAAGGCCGAGCGAATCGTGCGGCGCGAATTTCCAGTCCGCTCCGCCAAAGGCCTCGATAGTGCGCCAGCTATAGGGAATGCTTTCAACCTGTGTGTCGGTGGCGTTCGGATAGGTGACGGCATTCCAAAAACCGGGGTCGCCCGGGATGACGCTCGCCTGTGCACCGTTCTCGGCCACATAGCCGTGATCGCCGTTCAGCGGGTTGAACGTCACGTACTGATTGCGATAGTCCTCGCGATAGTACTTGCCGCCGGCGCGGACGCTCACGTCGCCGGTCGGTTGCAGCACGATCGACCCTTGAAGCAGATTGGTCACGATGAGCATATTCGCGGTCTGCTGTGACAGCGCGGCCGTGGTGTTCCATTGACCACAGGGAAAGAGCTGAGGATTGCCGGGACCGACATTGAAGGTGCCGTTGGTCGAAATGCCGAAAACGCCCTGGCAGTTGGTGGGCGGAATCAGCGTGTCGTTCTGGTTCATTTCGCCGGCACCCACAGTCAGCGAGGCCTCGCCGTTCAGCGGGAGTGTGTGGGTCGCCGTGGCATGCAGATTATGATATTCGTTGTCGGGCTCCGTCGATATCTGACCTTGGGTGATGGGCGCCGACGTTCCCCCCGGAAGAAGCGCCGGACCGAGGGTGAATGGCTGTTGGAATGTGTAGGCAAGGTATCGGTCGCGGTAGACGGAGCCGGAGTACCCAATGTCGAAGCGCCACTCGGATCCAGCGTAACGTGCGCCGGCGGTAATGTTCACCGTGTTATCGTCGATCGGCTTTATCGTTTCTTCAGCGGCGCCGCCGATGTTTTGAAAAGCAAAAAAGAACGGTCCCCCATACGGTCGGGTACCCTTGCGCTCTTCGTCGCTGGCGTTGAGATACACGCTCCACTGCGGCGTGAGATACGCGGACAGGGCGAGCCCTTGTTTGTTGCGCTCGGTTCCGAGCCAAGTCACCGGCGCGGCGGCGGAAACGGCCGCGACCTGCGCCGAGGTGCTGCCGCCCGGCACCAGGCCGCCGGCCAGCGTGAGATTATTGGTCCCTGCGCCGTTGAAGATCGATTTCGCATCCGTCGACAACAGATTCGGCATGTCGCGCACGAAGGCTTCGACTTTGAATGAACCGGCCTTGCCGTACACGGCTTGATAATACTGGTCCTCGGCGCTGATCCGGCTGCCGCGCACCTCGGCGTAGCTGCCGTCGGAGGGCCGCTCTGCATCGATGTAGAAGTCGATGGCCGGACCGTTGGTGGGCCAGCGCGAATAGCGATCGAAGAGCGCCGTTTTCGTGCCGGTGGTATGCAAATAGCCGACATCGAAGGTCCCGTATATCAGCCACACGCTCAACTGGTCCGGCTTCGGCGTCTCCGTCGGCGGCAAGTACAGGTTTCCGGTCGGCGAGCGATGTTGGCCCGGCTCGAGCCAACTGGTGCCGCGGGGATCGAGGACTTCTGTCGCTTGACCACCCGTGGGATCAAGTTTGTTGGCATGCCAGGTGTCCACGCCGACTCCGCTGTCGGCCCGGCTCAGGGCGGGCGCCAGCAGCAGGCTGATCGCCGGTGCCAGTGCAAATTTCCGCCCGCGTTCAGTACCCATTGTTGGTTCCTCGCGCGCTACTCCTCGCGCGCTACTCGTGGAAACGCACGCCCGAAGGTGCATTGGAGCCGTGAATGTTGGCGTGACACGTGAGGCATCCTCGGCCCAGTATTCTCTCATCGGGATGCAGACCGGTACCCAAGGATTGGCGCGTCTGCAAGTCGGCCGGGTGATTGAAATTCGTATGACATTGCTGGCAGAGGAACGGAACCGGTGCGACCAGCAGCGTGCTCTGGTTGGAGCCATGCGGAGTGTGGCAGTTGAGGCAGTTCTCGCGCACCGGCGGATGCTCGAACAAGAAAGGCCCGCGCTTTTCCGCGTGACACTCGTAGCAGGTTTCGTTGACCGTATTCGTTTTCAACAGCGGGCTGGTCAAGCTGCCGTGCGGATTGTGGCAATCATCGCAGCTCATCTGCCCTTCCGGCAGCGGCATATGCGACCGCCGGTTGAATTGCAGGCGGATATCCTTGTGACACTGGGCGCAGGTGTCATTGATCGACGCCCTCGCCAGCAACCCCTCTACCGAGAATTTGGCCTTGGGATTGTGGCAGTCGCTGCACGACAGATCGTTGCGCTGGTGCACCGATCCCAGCCAGTGGTCGCGCGGGCCGCCCGAATGGCAGGTCAGGCAGGTTTTGGTCTGCGTTTCGATGGCAGTGCCGGAATTCTTCGTGTAGCCGATGATGAGCCCCTTGATCAGGGGCTTGGCGGCGTGCTCAGACCCCGGCCCATGACACGCTTCGCACACCGGAATGGTCGGATCGGACCGATTGGCGACATGCAGTCCAAGGGAATGCAAAGTGTGCGTAAAGTGTTCGGCTTCCAATTGATGACAGGCAATGCAGGTTCTTTCCCCCACCGCTTTGGCATCCGGTGCCTGGGGATTCGTGGCAACGTGGGCGTGAACAAAACCGGGCGCGGGGCGCGGGAGCGAGCTGCGATCGACGCTACCGTCTGCCGAGAAGTTGGTCGGGGGGAGCGAGCTGCCCGGATCCTTCTGCGCCGTCTGGGAGCGCGCAACCGCCCATGCCAGCAGCAAGATCGCGAGGCCGATCGCCGCGGCAATCACCGCGCTCCAACGCGCTGCGCTCACGATCCCTCCTTGTAATTATTGCAATTACCCGAGGACTACGCAGCATCCTTTCTGCTGCGAAAGATTCTCTCAAATTGATTGGCGGTACTCAAGCAAAGCGCCATTGCGGGGTGCGGTGTCGCGGCGCTTCCGCCGCTCATGTGTCGCGATTTGAAATCGCGGATCAACACCGAAGGAACTTGCAATGAGGCGATCGCGCGCGCGGCGCGCCATTGAGTTTGCCTTGAGCCAAGACGCGGCGCGCCTCAGTGCGCTACTTCGAGCCAGAAAGCCTTGCCCGGCTCTACCGGCGTGGTCGATTCGGGACCCTCGCCGAAGATTTGAACGATGACAGGCTCTGCGCCGCCGGAGCCATCCCAGTGCACGGCTTTCGCGGGATGCAGCATGACGCTGCCCGGCTTTAGAGGAACCGCTTTGGCGAAATCGAAGGTGTCGCCGGTGCCTGTGTACCACGTTCCCTGCAGCACCGTGACGTACCGGGCATTGGGATGCCAGTGCGGAACATCCATGACGTGCGGTGGAAACTTGACGCGGATCACATAGATCCCGGGCTTGCCCGGATCGCCGAACAGGATGGCCTGCTGGACGCCATGCCCATCGGGAAGATCCTGCCATTTCAGTTCCGCCGGTGTGAGGCGGACGAAGTCGGGGCTGTCCTTGGCAACCACGCTCATTGCAATGGCCAGAACGGCGGCCGTCGCCAGGCAAGATGCAAAGGCGGGAAGATGGTAATTTCTCATGTGTCGCCCGAGGTCAGCTCAAAATCGAGTCAATGCATTATCGCGCGTGCGCTCCCGCAACGCCATGCCGCCGGCCGGCGCGAATCAAACCGGCTCGCTGACCTCATGTGCCGAGAAATCCCTGCAGTTCGTGCATGAAGGCATCGAGTTGATCGTGATGCACCCAATGTCCGGCGTCGGCGAAAGTGGCGACCCGTGCGTGGCGAAAATGACGCGCCCGTCCGTCTTTCTCCGGATTGGAAGCCCAACTCTTGTCACCATAGCAAAGCAGCGTCGGACAGCTGATGGCCTGCCACAATTCCTGCAATTCCGCCTGGGCGATATCCACCGGCGGGAACACGTGGACGTAATTGTCGAATTTCCAGCTCCAAGTACCGTCCTCGTTGCGGCTGGCGGCATGCAGGGTCAGATGCTGCGCCTGCTCCGCGGTGAGGTACTTATTCTCGCTGCGCATCCGCTCCAACGCGTCGGCCAGCGTGGCGTAGCGGCGCGGGCTGCGCGCGCTCACGGCCCGCCGGTCGCGGATCCATTCCTGCCAGCGCTGCGGCAGCGTCCGCTGCTGCCGCTCCGCAAGCATCTTCGGCGATGGTCCAAGTCCCTCGATGGCAACGACGCGACGCACGTTGTCCGGATACAGGCCGGTATAGCGCAACGCGATGTTGCCGCCCAGCGAGTGAGCGACGATGGTAATCGGTGCCAGTTCGATCTGATGGGTGATCTGCGCCAGGTCGTAGACATAGGCTGCCATCGAGTAATCACCGTCCGGGGACCAGGCGCTGTCGCCGTGGCCGCGCAAATCCGTGGCCATGACGTGCCAGTCGGCTCGCAGGCGGTCGGCCACCCAATCCCAGCTGCGGCAATGGTCCCGGCCGCCGTGAATCAGCAGCAATGGCGGTGCCGTCGGATTCCCCCAGTCGACGTAGTGCAGTTTCAGGCGCTGTGAAATGTAACTATGCGAGGTGGGGCTGGCGCTGATCATATTTGCCGGTTGTGATTTCGATCTTGCAGTATACCAAGTTGGACTTATCCGGCTGAGCCACTAACGTGAGCGGTGAGCAAGCGTCCCAAGTCCGCGCCCGGTTTGTCGACCTGAGAGGCGCCGGGCATGGTCTTCCCCAATGATCGGTGTGGCATCATAGTAGCCGGCCATGCAGGTTGACTACTCTTTGAACAGATTCATGGATCTTCGGGGTGCGCGTGCCGCAAGTTGAGGCGATCACATCGGCGGCCGTCACTGTGCGTGATGCTCTATTGTCGCGGCATTCCTGCCGCGCCTTTACCGCGCGGCCGGTCGAGCGCGAGGTTCTTTTTGAACTGCTGGACACCGCGCGCTTCGCGCCTTCCGGGGGCAATTTGCAGCCGTGGTTGGTGCATGTGCTGTCGGGCGATGCAATGCTGCGCTTTCGCACACAGCTGACCCCTGCGCTTCAGGCCGACCCGTTGGGGGGCACCGCCGAGTATCAGGTCTACCCGCAGCCGCTGAAAGAACCGTATCGATCGCGAAGGCTGAAATCGGGCGAGGACATGTATGGGCACATCGGCGTGCGGCGCGAGGACACTGCCGCGCGGCGCCGACAGTTCGCCTGCAACTTCGATTTCTTCGGTGCACCTGCCGCGATGTTCTTTTTTGTCGACCGTTCGATGGGCCCGCCGCAATGGTCCGACATGGGTATGTTCATTCAAAGCCTCATGTTGCTGGTGCGCGAACGCGGTTTGGAGTCCTGCGCGCAGGAATCATGGTCGATATGGCACAAAGAGGTCGGTGAATTCCTGAGTATCGACCCGGCATTGATGTTGTTCTGCGGCATGGCCATCGGTCATGGCGACTACACCGCGCCCATCAACCGCCTGCGCACCGAGCGGGCTGCCGTCGAGGAGTTTGCGGTGTTCCACGATTGAACGGCATGCAGATGGCAGTTTGGAGACCATCTTGGCCGTCATCGCCCGTTCGCTTTAAGGGCGGTCAAGTTGTGGTTCGCGGAGATTTCCCGTGAGCGCATTCAAAGATCAGTTTTTGGCGATGTGCGGTAGCGGAGCGGCGTGGGGAGCAGAATCGCGACCTTGGCGACGCGGTGAGCCGCTCACGGATTCGGACGCTGCGTTTCGCGCGCCGACTTGAGCATTTGCAGGGCCGCGTAGACCACCACGATCAGTACCAGCCAGCGCAGCCAGACCAGCGGCATGGATCTGACCAGGTACGCAGCGACCAGCACGCCGGGAATGCCGCCGAGCGCCAGTCCCATCGCGGCGCTGAGATTGTAGCGGCCGCTGCGCACGAAGCGGGCGCCGCCGATGGGCATGAGCAGGCCGCACGAACCCATCATGATGGGGAAGGCGGCCAGCGGACTCATGCCGAGCAAGCTCAACAGGATCAGGCACGGCGCATACAGCCCGACGCCCAGCATCATCAAGGCGCCCAGGACCACATTGGCGCACACCGCAAGACCCAGACGCGCGCCGTACAATCCCAACGCATCGCCGCTGCCGGGCATCCAATGGGCGTTGTTTGCCAGGTAAAGCAGTGCCGCACACATCAATGCTGCGCCCATGCCCAGTTGAATGGCACGTCGTGACAGCCGCGACACCACTGCCACGCCCAGCCACGCGCCGAGCACCGCGGCAAGGATCATGCTCACGAGCGTGGTCAGATCCACGCTCACGGTTGCGATGAAAATCAGCGCTTGCGTGACGGTGGGCAGCGCCTGTCCGGTGTTCAGAGTGCCCGGGATTTCATCGTCGGGCATGCGCGCGCGCAGCTTGAAATAAGCGGTCGTGGGGGCGAACGAGCCGATGCCCAGCGTGTCGAAAAAATTGGTGACGAATCCAACCACTGCGTCGGCGGCGCGCGGCCTTCGCGCACTCGAGGCATCGGTGGCGCGGGCGGTGTCCGTCGTGCGGGAGCGTTCCAGCCACCACCAGCGTCCGATGTACGCCAGGGCAACCAGCGCGAGCGCGGACAGCAGGCCGACCTTGCCGATGTTCAAGTA
>CAVXGV010000013.1:0-7487 GCA_963761345.1 uncultured Gammaproteobacteria bacterium | reverse complement strand
CCGAAACCGCGGACAGCACCGTCTCGGCAATCGAGGCAACCGCTTCTTCGGTTCGCAGCGGCAGATCTGCGCTCGCGATCGACTCCAAGTGGACAATCGCCGGGGTGAGGTTCTTGGCGGCCGGCAGCGTCGCCCTGGAAAACCGATAGCGACTCGAGCCTGCCGCCGTCGCCGAAATCTCTGCAAAGTACTCGGGCGAAAAACGGATCGAAATGCAGCGGTCGCCGGTACTGTGATCGTGCCCGCATTCAAAGCACGCTCCGAAGTTCCCGAGCAGAAACGAGCCAGGGTATAACAGGGCGCGACCGCTATCGGTTGTATAGGTGAACGACCCGTCAATGACCGCCGCAATGGTCACACCGTCGTGCCGCTCCTCGAATCGCCGATCGTGCGGACCGGCGTGGCACACGAATTCGCTCAACGTCCAATCCTTGCCGCCGGCGACAAACCGCCCGGCAGGGCGCCTCATCTCATTCTCGATTCCGCCGGCGGCAGGAGGTCCATTTCGTCGCATGTTCTCGAGTATAGCAATTATCCCCAAGTCACCCGCCCGCGAACCCGGCACGCTGCATCGAGCAATATCGCTGCAACAATGCTGGGCGGCCGAAGTCCCAGCCACGACAGGAGCAAGATCATGATCCACCACGTTTCGATCGGCGCTCGCAATATCAGCGCATCCAAAGCGTTCTACGACGCCGCATTGACGCCCATCGGCTATACCTGCCTCAGTGCCGACGACGCCTCGCTCGGTTACGGCAAGGACGCAGTGGCCTTTTGGATCAGCCAGAGCGACAAACCCGTCGCGGCGGATCCGAAGTCCGGGCTGCATTTCTGCTTTGCGGCACCCACGCGCAAAAGCGTCGAGGCCTTTCACAAAGCAGCGCTGGCCCATGGTGGTCGCGACAACGGCAAACCGGGTCTGCGTAAAGACTATGGTCCTAACTACTTTGCTGCCTTCACCATCGATCCGGATGGCTATCGTATCGAGGCGTACTGTAGCGCCGAGTCTTAGGCCAAGGGATGGTGCGCTGCCGTTCGATTAAAATGTGGGGAGGACGGCGTTTGACCGGCCTGCAACTTTCCTCCTCCTGAGGTGTTATGTCAGCACTGGTAGGTCGTAGGAGTTTCGTATGCGCAACTTCATGGTCGTTCTCTTGATTGCCGCGCCGCTTGCGTTGCTTCCAGGGGTCGGAACCGCCAAAGGCTGTCTGAAAGGCGCGGCCGTCGGTGGGGTAGTGGGTCACGTAGCCGGCCATCACGCCGTCGTGGGCGCCGCGGCGGGATGCGTCATCGAGCATCATCGGGAAAAGGTAAGGGACAAGGCGGCCGCGCGGCAAAATACTGCGCCGCGGGGCGGCGCTACGGTGCCGCCTGCTCCCAAATCTCAATGAAGCGAGTGGGGAGGGAGCCCAAACCGCCTCCCGGCGCCGGCAAACTATCGCGACGTAAAGGGTCCTGAAGGCCGGCGCTGGCGCAGCGCGCTATCGTTTCAAATATTGATGAACGATCTCGATCAGTTCTTCGGCTGCCACGGCTTGGGGAGTATCACGGCCCAGCTTGGAGTCGACCACGTGTTCGCGGATATGATCCTGAATCATTTCGGCGATGAATCCGTCCAAGGCACCGCGGCAAGCGGTGGCTTGTTGCAGTACACGAGAACACTCATCATCCGCATCGACCGATCTTTGAATCGCTTCGATCTGGCCGCGCAAGCGCTTCAGGCGGTTTAGAAGCTTTTCCTTATTTTTCGACACATGGCCCATAAGAACTGCTCTTGAGAACTATACCCCGGTAGGGTATCTTGAAAAGCATCCTTTGACCATGGCAATTGCATTGCCGCTGCAGCGAGAACCCACATGATTCAAGCGCTGGACGCTTCCTTCGGCATACCCCATGGCCATGTCTTTTTGGGCAGCGGTCATCACAGGAATGAGCGAAAGACCTGGGCGGTGATCGCTCTGTGTTCGGTCATGATGCTGGTCGAAATCATCGGCGGGAGCATATTTGGGTCCCTGGCGCTGGTCGCAGACGGGCTGCATATGTCCACGCACGCGAGCGCCATGTTGATTGCGGCGCTCGCCTATATGTACGCGCGCAAACACGCCGACGACCGGCGCTTCGTATTCGGTACCGGAAAGCTGGGCGATCTCGCCGGATTCGCGAGTGCGATCATTCTGGCGATGATCGCCATTCTCATCGGCTACGAAGCCGTTGTGCGGTTCCTCGCGCCCGTTGCCATCCGCTTCGGCGAAGCGATTCCGATCGCCGTCGTCGGACTTGCGGTGAATGTTGCCAGCGCGTGGCTGCTGAGCGGCGCCGACCATGGGCACGGTCATGGCCATTCACACGGCGGCGATGCGCACAGTCATGGCGATGAGGAGCGTCTCATACAGACGGCAATTGGACCGCTAAAACTGTCGATCTTCGAAGACGGCGTACCGCCGGTCTTTCGGATTCGCACCGAGCCTTCAGCGCCGCCGGCGGGCGCTTCGATCACGCTCACCACCACTCGCGCGGATGGAATGCAGCAAGTGTTCTCATTCACGCAACAGCCGGGCTATCTAGAGTCAACGCAGCCGGTCCCGGAGCCGCACGAATTCAAGTTGGCCATCAGACTTCCGCAGGGCGAATATTCAAGCGAGTTTTCCGAAGACCATGATGATGTCGATTCGCGCGACCACAATATGCGCGCGGCATACATTCACGTCATGGCAGACGCCGCAGTTTCGGTGCTTGCCATCATCGGCCTGGTGCTCGCCAGGGTATTCGGCTGGATCTGGATGGATCCACTTGCGGGATTCATCGGTGCACTGGTGATTGCGAATTGGTCGTATGGCCTCATTCGCGACACAGGGGCGATTTTGGTCGACATCAGCCCGGGCGAAAGTCTGAGCAATAAAGTACGCGCCGCAGTCGAATCGGCCGGTGACATGCTGGTGGATCTGCATGTGTGGCGTCTCGGTCCGGGTCATTTCGGCGCGGTCGTTTCGGTGGTCAGCCAAGTCGCCCGGCGCGGTCCCGCCTTCTACCATGCGCTCTTGAACCGCATCAAAGGTCTGTCACACATCACTGTTGAGGTTGCATCGGCCGGAATAGCTTGACTGCACCGCCAATGCAATCCTGCCTGTTCCATTAGGCCGGCGGGGTCGTCCTCGTGCCTGGAGAACTTCAATGGTAGTTCACTGTTTGACCGGACGGTGCTAGCATCAGTCTGAAGTGACTCACGGGCCGGCCTTGTCAAAATCGTCTCATCGCGTCGAATTTCGCCTCGCCGTTCTTGCCGGACTGGCGTTGTTCATTGCCCAATTGGGCGCGATTGCGCACGCCTACACCCATCAGCCCACGACGGCATACCAGCAGGCACTGAAGAGTCACGATACTTGCAGTGACTGCTTGAATTTTGCGCCATGCATGGCGCCTGGCGGCACGACGACCGCGGCCCCGTTTGCCCTTCCGCACGCCCGGAGCGCACCGCCGCAGGCGCTGCTTGTTTCACTTCTTAGCCACCGTACCTACCTCGCTTTCCGGTCTCGAGCACCTCCCGTCCCAGGTTGACTCTTTCGGAGTTTCTGAGCCGCAGATTCTTGCGGTCCGCCTGTTTGACGAGGAGTACTCGATTCATGTTTCATTCAGTTCGTAGCGCGACGCGCCCGGCGCTCGCAATGTTTTTATCCGTGTATTTGTCGACAGTTCCTGCCCAAGTCTATGCTGCAGACAGCACTGCTGCTCCGGAGGGCGATGCGAGCGCCGGCGCCTCTGGAAGCTCTGGTCCAAAGCTCGATGAGATCGTAGTCATCTCGCAACACCTCAACGAGGCCCGCAACGGCATCCAAACCCAGACCGGCGCCTCGACTTATACGATCAACGAAGATGCCATCAGCTCCCAGCCGGGCGGCGACAACCAATTACTCAATCAAGTGATCCTGCAGGCGCCCGATGTCGCCCAGGATTCGTTCGGGCAATACCACGTTCGCGGCGAGCACAACGGACTGCAGTACCGCTTGAACGGCATCATCCTGCCGGAAGGCATCAGTGTGTTCGGGCAGGCGCTGGATCCACGGTTGATTTCTTCCCTGACGCTGGTCACCGGCGCACTGCCGGCCGAGTATGGCCTGCGCACCGCCGGCATCATCGACCTGAAGACCAAAAGCGGCGTGATCGATCCGGGCGGCTCGGTCTCGCTGTACGGCGGCAGCCACGGCACGTTCGAGCCGAGCTTCAATTACGGCGGCAGCGACGGCAAACTGAATTATTTCGTGTCCGGGGACTTTCTGCGCAATGACCTGGGGATCGAATCCCCGGACGGGCGATCCAGTCCGGACCACGATCACACCACTCAGTATCATGGGTTCGCGTACCTGGAATACATTCTCGACGAGAGCAACCGCTTGAGCGCGGTGCTGTCGAGTTCCGTGGGCGACTTTCAAATCCCCAACCGCGGCGACCAGGTGCCCGGCATCACCAATGCCGACGGTACTCCGCTCACGGTCAGCGGACAGACCACCTTTCCCAGTGACGGACTCAACGAGACTCAACGTGAGCTGAACCACTTCGCCATCCTAAGCTGGCAGCACTCGCAGGGGGCGCTGGATGTGCAAACGTCGGTGACGGCACGCTATTCCAGCCTCACCTTCGTGCCGGATCAGCTCGGCGATCTTCTTTTCAACGGCATCGCCCAGGATGCGTATAAGCAAAACGTCGCGTACGCGCTGCAGTCGGACGCCTCCTATCGATTGAACGATGCTCACACCCTGCGCGCGGGCGTGTTCCTACAGAGCGATCATTCCAAGAGCCTGACCACCTCGGCGGTCATTGCCGTGGACGATGCCGGCAACCAAGTCGGCGACGTTCCGGAAAGCATCGTCGACAACGGCGCGAAGACCGAATGGATCTACAGCACCTATCTTCAAGACGAATGGAAGCTCATTCCGACGCTGACCGTGAACTATGGATTGCGCTTCGACAAGTTCACGGCATTCACCTCCGGACATCAGATCAGTCCCCGCGTCAATGTGGTCTGGCAGGCGCTCGATGACACCACGGTGCATGCCGGCTACTCCCGGTATCTGTCGCCGCCGCCCTTTGAACTCGTCGGCACCGACAACCGTCTCGAAATTCGCCAACACGACCGCCGCCCCGCGGTAACGCAGGCGGATTCTCCGCTGCCCGAGCAGGCGAATTACTACGACATCGGTGTTCAGCAGAAATTCACCGATCAGTTCACCGTCGGACTCGACACCTACTTCAAGCAGTCGCATAACTTGATCGATGAGGGACAATTTGGCGCGCCGATCATTCTGACGCCCTTCAACTACACCTATGGCAAGCAATACGGCGCGGAATTGACCAACAGTTTTTCGGCCGAGAACTTCAACGCCTACTTGAACCTGGCATGGCAGTATGCGCACGGCAAGAATATCGATTCGGCGCAATTCAATTTCAGCCCCGACGATCTGGCGTACATCTCCCAGCACTACATTCACCTCGACCACGAGCAGGAGTTCACGGCCTCGGGCGGGGCGTCGTATCTCTGGGATCACACGCGCTTCAGTGCCGACTTTCTGCTCGGTTCCGGGCTGCGCGCCAGCTCGGTGCAGCCGGACGGCACCGTGATCCCGAACGGAGACCATCTGCCCTATTACCTGCAGGTCAACCTGGGCGTCAACCACATCTTCCACTTGGGCGATGCCGGTACCCTCACGACACGATTCGACGTGATCAATGCGTTCGACAAGCGCTATGAGATCCGCGACGGAACCGGGGTTGGCGTGGGTGCTCCGCAGTTCGGTCCGCGGCGCGGGTTGTTCTTCGGCATTTCGAAGTCCATTTAGAAAAGAGGAGGCGCTGCGGCAGCGGGACTGTCGCAGCGCTGCCGAATCGAGTGCTGTCCGGATCACGCGGCTCAGCGCGTGGCGAAATACCCGAAGAAGGGATCGTCGGCGGGACAGGGCACGGGCTGCATCTGCGCCATGCCGTGCAAGGGTGTGTTGTCTTGATCAGCGCGCGGGAATGCGGTCCAAAATCGTCCCGCTTGCGCGCAATCGTATGCATAACGGAACAGCGGTCCCCTGATCTTGGCGCTGAAGTCAAAAGTATCGGAGAGCGGATAGCCGGCCGGCAACGACGAATACTGCAAGTCTGCGCCGTCCAGCTGAGCGGTCGCCGCCGTCAGCTCCAGCGTGGTCAACAACAAACGGCTCAATCCCAACCGAATGCTGCGCGACAGAATTGAGCGTGCCGTCAAGCGCGTCGTGCGCGCCGCATCGCCCAACGAACCATCGACTATGACGAATACCGTGGTACGGCGCTCGCCTCGTGTGTCCGATGCCGTCAGCAGGAAGGCTGGGGGCACGAAGAACGGTACCGTGGCAGCGCCGTCGACGTGCGCTTGGGTTTGGGACCAGCCATTCTCGTCGACGCGAATGATGACGGGCGGGAACATGCCCGGCACGCTGGCCGATGCCACCAATACATCGCGAAACATTGTTCTCGCCGATGCACCGCCGTGCTTGGCAATCGCGCCCAGGTCCCATACTACAGACTCACCGCTCGCCACATCCGTCGTTGCGACGAGCAGCAGGCGACCCTTATCGGCTTCGAGCGCGACCGCTCGGATCATGGCGTCGCTGACGTACCCGTCGATCAGTTGCTGCAAGGGTCTGCCGCTATACACGCTGGAGCCAAAAAACACGCCCAGTCCGCGTGATTGCAGCAGGTTCTCTCCGGCCACGCCGGTGAAGGCTTCCAGCAGTTGCGCATCCCACTCGGGGCCCAGAAATGCGTACGGCGCTATCAATGCGCCGGCGCTGACGCCCGTTACCACGTCGAACGTCGGCCGCGCACCGGTGCGGGTAAGGCCGGCGACAGCACCGGCACCGAAGGCGCCGCCGGCGCCGCCGCCGGAGAGCGCGAGGATGCTGAAGGGTTCTCCGGCACGCAGTATGCGGAGCCGCTCGGCCGCAGTCGTGGAGGACAGCTCCGAGAATCGATGGTCAGGTCCCAACGTGCGAAAGGTCATGGGTAGCTCCGCCGGCTGTCGCCCATCCATCGGCTGTCGGCCATCCATCGATGATTTTGATTCGCCGACCGCGAGTCCGGCGCATCCCTCGAGCAAGATCAAGACAATGAGACAGAACAGCAGGGTCGCAGGGGAGAACCTATGCGCGCCAATTCTGCCGAACCGCTTCTGGGCAGCTTTGTACAGTGACCGCAACCCGGAGACTGTACTAGAGAGGGACAGTACATCGATGACGCGCACAGGGCTAGCGTAAGTTCCGGCGATCTAACTTGCTAGCCAATATCTTTCGATACGAGGTATCGCATTTGGAGATAAGCGGCACTTCGTTGAATCCTCGAGCGCTCCTCTGAATATCGAGGAGGCGAGCACGCGCCGCGTCTTCTGCATCTTTATCGTCTCAGACTATAGATCTCATCGAAAGATATAGGCTACCAGGCGGGGACGGGCGGTATTAACCTTCTCGGCCAAA
>CAVXGV010000012.1:0-209183 GCA_963761345.1 uncultured Gammaproteobacteria bacterium | reverse complement strand
AGTGCTTCCTGAACAACCCCATCAATCTCACGGCGCCGGAGAAAGATGATGCATACGAGTTGGGAACCAAGGGCCTATTCTTCGATCACAAATTCTCGTT
This sequence comes from uncultured Gammaproteobacteria bacterium, assembly GCA_963761345.1. Classification (GTDB taxonomy): domain Bacteria; phylum Pseudomonadota; class Gammaproteobacteria; order Steroidobacterales; family Steroidobacteraceae; genus Bog-1198. Next base: position 209,083 of record CAVXGV010000012.1, on the reverse strand, counting down.
CGCCGGGGATCTGTTCTGGATCAACTATAAGAATCAGCAAACCGATGAGCAGATCGGCCTTCAGACGATCCTGCATAACGTGCCGAAATCGAGAATGCGGGGTGCGGAGTTCGAAGCGACGATCCAACCGATACCGGAATTTCGGGCGGGACTCTCGGTGGCCTATATTGACGCCATCTATCAGGACTTGACCCTGGCCGTCGCCACCTTGAACGGTGTGCAGCAACCCTATGTACCCAGGAATAGCGGCTCGATATGGTTCGACTGGCAGTTCGCGCACTACCGGGAGGGCAAGTTCACGTTCACACCGAACCTCGCCTATCAGAGTCACGTCTATTTCTCGCCATACAACGGCCTTGACGGCAATGGGCCGCTCTCCAACCCTCAGAACACGAAACTCAACGCGGAAGTGTCCTACGCGACGGACAAGTACTCGATCAGGTTCTGGGGCAAGAACCTGGCGGACCGACAGACCTTCGCCGACGGCCTCGACTTACGCAGCTTCGGCTACTACTACCTCGTCCAGGGCCCGCCGCGTACTTACGGCGTCACGTTCGGCGTGAAGTTCTGAGGGCTGCCGCAAGGCAGCGACATGAAAGGAAAAACCGGAGTCGTCGGCGCTGGATTGATGGGCGCCGAGATCGCATTCGTCTACGCGCTTGCCGGTCACGACGTACGGCTGGCGGACAAAGTCCCGGAGAAGGTCTCGGCCGCCCTGGTCCGACTTCGAGAAGTCGCCGACAAGGGGCGCAAGCGCGGATTCTACGACCCGGCGGTGGTCGAAGCAGCCCTCGAGAGGATTGCTCCGTCCTTGATCGAGGACTTCGCCGACAGGGAATTCGTCACGGAAGCGGTATTTGAGGATCTTCAGGTCAAGGCGACGGTCCTCGACACGTTGAGCCGCGTGTGTCCGCACGACTGCCTGATTGCCACCAACACCTCGACCATCCCGATTTCGACCCTGGCCTCAAAGCTCCCGCCCGAGCGACGCCCGAGATTCGTCGGCATGCACTACTTCTCACCGGTATCCCGGATGAAGCTGGTGGAGATCATTCCCGGCTTCGATACCGACGAAAAATCGATCGCCGACGCGACACGGCTTGCTTCTGCCGCAGGCAAGACGGCTGTTCGCATCAAGGACGTGGCAGGCTTTGCGGTCAATCGAATGCTGCACGTCTTTCTGATCGAGGCGGTTCGCCTCGTCGAGGAAGGGGTTGCGACGCCCGGGGATATCGACACGGCATGCAAGCTGGGGTTGGGTCATCCTATTGGCCCATTCGAGTTGATGGATGTCACCAGTTCGAGCCTTTGCCTGCAAGCGCAAGAGATCATGTTCGAAGCGTACGGCGAACGATTTCGCCCGCGTCCGCTCCTCAAGCAGCGGGTGCGGGCAGGACTGGTTGGTGGCCGTGCTGCGAAGGGTTGGCTACGATGAATGGCGTGGGATCGACACTCGCCTTGGATTCGACCGGCTCCTGGAACGGATGGCACATGATGGATGAGACATCGGCTCGCTTCGCAAGGCAAACGGTGGTCGTCCCTAGTCTGCGGGTGCTTTGACATAGTGTTCGAACTGGTCGGAATGCTTGGCTCACCGTACTCCTTGAAGGTGCGTGCGGTGATGCGCTATCGGCGCCTGCCACACATCTGGACCGTGCTCTTTCCAGCCATGTCGGAGCGGGGCTTCTCCGTGAGGCCGCTTCTGCTGCCGATCGTTTGCTTTCCGGACGGCAGCGAACACATCGACTCCACTCCGATCTGCGAGGAGCTGGAACGATCGTTCCCGGAATCTCGGTCGGTGTATCCCGAGGATCCGGCGGCTCGCTTCGCAAGCCTCCTCATCGAGGACTTCGCGGACGAGTGGCTTACCAAGGCCATGTTTCACTACCGCTGGAACTACCCGGAAGATGTCGCCTACTGCTCTCGGTGGCTGGCCAGCGATATTTGCCCACAAGCGGACCCCAAGCAGATCGGCGAGGTCGCCAGGGCCCTGGCCGAACGTCAGGTGAGTCGATTGCAAATCGTGGGATGCGACATGACGAACGCAGCCGTCATCGAGGCCGGCTTACTGGATCTTCTCCAGATCTTGAGCCGCCACCTGGAACGATATCCGTACCTGTTCGGGACACGCCCTTCAATCGCGGATTTCTCGATATTTGGTCAGTTGAGTCAGCTCGTGACCGATCCGGTACCGGCACGCATGATTCGCGAGAAGGCTCAAGCCGTCTTCGACTGGGTACGCCGAATGGACGACGCCTCGGGTGTGGCCGGCGAATGGTTGCCGGAAGCGACGCAGAGCGACACCTTGCGAGAGTTGCTGGCGCTCATCGGTCGGGACTATCTACCCTTTCTCCTCGCCAACGACGAAGCCCTTAGAAATAACTCGTCAGTAGTATCCCTCTCGCTTCGCGGCCGGGTATTCCAGCAGCGCCCGTTCCGGTATCAGCAGAAATGCCTCTATAGGCTGAGGTCGCTATACGCAAGTCGTGAACTCATGGATACGCAGCTTACATCTATTTTCGCGGTGTGGAAGCGAGCGGCAGGCCTGTCCGTGCTGGGAGGGCACCAAGCTACTAGTCCCTCGGCACTGTGATGATGACCGATTGGTGTTATTCGCCCGGAAGTGCGAGAGCCTCAAGGTAACGCCGAGATAAGTTACCTTGATGCTCTCGCACTTCTTGACGAATACTCGAGCCGATCGACATCACATGCCGATGATGTTGAGCGGTCCGGCACTAAAGAACCGTTCAAATTCACCGGGCCGAGGTACTAGCCGAAGCACCAAGATCGGTGACGAAGCGAGCGTGCTTGTCGTTGCGCTGCAAATCAATCCAAATTTTGCGACCACCGGGCATTGGCGGTGAATCGCTGCGGGCTCGAATACACATTGCAATGCCTCTCGCGCAAAAATCCCACCAACGTCAGGCCCGAGGCGACGGCAAGATTGACCGCCAGGCTCGAGGGCGCGCCGATGGCCGCGAGAATCGCGACACCGGTGCGCAGCGCCTTTTGAGTCAGCTCAAAACTTGCCCGTCCGCTCAACAGGATGATGTGTTCCTTGAGCGGCAGGTTTCCCGCCAACAACGTTTCACCGACCAGCTTGTCGAATGCGTTATGCCGTCCGACATCTTCGGCCACGGTGATGAGATTCCCGGAAAAATCAAATAGCGCGGCAGCGTGTATGCCGCCGGTGTCGCCGAACTTCGATTGAGCCGCGCGCATGCGCTCCGGCAAACTCAGCAACAGCTCCAGCTCGATCGCACCGGTGTCGGCAATGCGGGTCGCCGCTGCGCGTGCGATGGCGGCATCGAGCCCCGTCGTGCCGCAAACACCGCAGCTCGAGCCGGCTGAAAAGCGCCGCGTCGCGGTTTGTATTTCCATTTGCACATCGGGACGCAAGCGCACATTGACGACGTTGGGCCGGCGCGTGCTCGATTCGACCGCGTCGATATCGCTGGGGTGATTGACGATGCCCTCGCCGTAGAGCAAACCGACGGCCAGGCTTTCATCATCGCCCGGCGTTCTCATGGTCGTGCCGAAGGATACCGGTTCGAGCCCCAGCGCCGGATGATGCAGCATGTACTCCAGCGGTGCTTCCACCGCGACGCGGTCCTCCTTCCCGAGGTGCGAATCCGGGCCCACCCGTAATATGCGCACGCTCATGGTGCCGCTCGCCACGGGCGCGGGCTGGCCGGGCGCGATAAATTCTGCGGTGCTCACCTTGCCTATGATAGCAATAGCGCCGTTGCGATGTAGGCTGGGAAACCGTTCAGAAACAGTATGTTAGAATCCCGGTACGGCGCCGTCCTCGGGTACCCATGAACTCGTCGTCCTTCCGGCCGAACCATTTTCTCCTCTGTTTGCGCTGTCCGATGCGCAGCTTCTCGAGCACAATTCGCCGGACGATGAAGGGGAGGGAACTCCATGTGGCCAATAATCCCGGTATTTCGCGCGTTTTGGCAGAGCTCTTCCGAGGTGGTGGTTAGGGCGCCGGGCCAGCGATACTTAAGCGCGCCGCAGCCAATAGCCGCATTTGTAAATGAGCATTGGGAGTTTGCGTGGCTGAGCGACGCTGCATATCTGCAGACTCCTGCAGGTCAAAAGCATGTAGAGAAGATGCAGGCGAGACCTTCGGCGCCAGTTACCCCTATGCCTCCGGATCCATTTGCGCACCTGGCCGCCGTCGGGTGGAGGCAGTGGGACAATTTCCCCGATGAAGAACTGCTGAAGCAGATCAAAGACACTCATCTCCGCGTCCAAGTGTGGGAACGGGATGAGCCTCCGGCTGTCGCGGTGACCTTTGGCGGTACCGTGTTCAATAACAATCGGGACTGGTCGGCGAATCTTCGGTGGTTCTTCCCTGGGCACCGCGACGAGTACACGGACGTCGTTCAGACGTTTGCGCCGGCATTTACCTTGGAACTCAATCGTCGCGCGCAGCGTATGGACATGGTGCGCTTGTCCAAGCTCGATCTTTACTCGACGGGACACTCTTTGGGCGGCGGTTTGGCGCAGCAGTTTGCTTACTCGGTGCCGCTCGATTGTGTGAAACGCGTGGTTCACGTCTACGCATTTGATCCGTCGCCAGTGACCGGCTTTTTCAGTGTCATGCGACGCTTAAGGAATGACAACAAGAAAGGGTTGCTGATCGATCGTATCTACGAGCGAGGCGAGGTTCTTGCGCTGCTGCGATCCCTCTTGAGCCTTTTCTGCAATCCGTCCGCGAGAAACGCGGCGATTCGTGGCGTACGGTACTGGTTACTGCATGCGTGGAATCCCATTGCCGCGCATTCGATTGTGGAGCTCGCTGCGAAAATCGATGAAGCAAAGCGCGGAACGTAGGGCTCCGCTTGGACTGGTCGGTGCCGGCCCGCATGGGGATGTGTCGCGAGGTAAAACGACGGCATTGTGCTTTATAGATTATCAAGGGCGACCATGGGCCGACTCAACGCAATCAAGTTAGCCAGAAATGACGTCAGCACCGGCTGACACAGCGCGCACATGCCAGGCGTGCCCAAAATGACACGTATACTCCCCAAGAGGGGAGTGCTGGGATCACATCCTTGGCGCTAATGGCTGGATGTGAGCGGCGTGTGAATTTTCGTGGTAAAGGAGGCCACGTAGCGATGCAGCGGTGAGCTAAATCCCCCGACTCGGGCTCACCAATAGCATTTGCCTAGCCTTTCGCACTGCGTCATACTTTTGGACTAAGAAGAACTCTCGTAGGGAAGCGCGCGAATAATGACCCAGCTCGTCAGGGCGTTGCCCCCAAATACCCTCGACGACGACGCGTGGGACGATCTCTTGAGTTTCATCGAAGAGCGGCGTGTCATCCCGATCGTGGGACCGGAGCTGCTGCAAGTCGCGACACCGTCCGGCCCTAAGCTGCTGTACGACTGGCTCGCGGAACGGCTCGCGGCCAAACTAAGTGTCGATGTCACCGAGCTGCCACAACCCTACACGCTGAACGATGTGGTGTGCCTGTTCCTCGCCACTCGCGGGCGGCGCGAGGAAGCCTATGTCCGACTGCGGAGCATCCTGCGGGATGCCAACCTCGAGCCGTCGGCAAGTTTGCGACGTCTGGCCGCGATCACCGATTTCGATCTGTTCGTCTCCACTACCTTCGATCCGCTGCTGGAGACGGCCATCAATCTCGAGCGATTCGGCGGCTCTGCGTCCACGGATGTGGTCGCTTACGCGCCCAATCGCGTAGCGGATCTGCCGGTGGAACGCGACCAGCTGCAGCGGCCGCTTGTCTACCACCTGTTCGGTCGCGTCTCCGCATCGCCGACCTACGTGATCTCCGACGAGGATCTGCTCGAATACATCTGCGCTCTGCAGAACGAACACCTGGCGCCTGAGAGGCTGTTCCACGAGTTGGAGCATAACCATCTTCTGTTCCTCGGCAGCAATTTTTCCAACTGGCTGGCGCGGTTGTTCCTGCGCATGGCGAAGCGCCAGCGGCTCTCCGATCCGCGCGACGTCGGTGAGGTGCTCGCGGATGACAGCACCGGTCAAGATGAGCGGCTCATGGCCTTCCTGCAGCAGGTGAGCGTGCGCACGCGGGTATACAAGGGCGCCGAGCGCTTCGTGGACGAATTGCACACGCGCTGGTCGGCACGGCGCGGCGCGGCCCAGCCAGCCCAAGCGGCAGTGAACCGCTTTGCGCCGCCGGCCCGGGAGATGCCGGATCGCGCCGCGTTCATCAGTTATGCGCGAGAGGATCTGGCCGCCGTGCAGCAGATCAAGGCCGGACTCGAGGCAGGGGGCGTGACAACCTGGTTTGACATGGATCGGCTGGAAGGCGGGGATGACTACGACCGCAAGATCCGCCGCAACATCGAACGCTGCTCCTACTTCATCCCCGTCGTGTCGGCCGCCACGCAGCGGCGCCACGAAGCCTACTTTCGCCGCGAATGGAGCTACGCCATCGATCGCGCCCGCAACATGGCGGACGGCGCGATATTCATCGTGCCTGTGACCATCGATGCTACCAACCCTCAGGAAGCCCTGGTACCCGACAAGTTCCGTGCCGTGCACTTCACGCAGCTGCCGGGCGGCGCCGTGAGTGAGGAATTTGCCCGTCGCCTGAGCGCATTCGCGGGGACCCGTCCGTGAACGCAGCCCTGGACACCGCGGTGGACGCCCGCAATCCCTGGTTGGGACTTGCTTCATTCACGGAGGAAACTCGAACCTACTTCTTCGGCCGCGAGGATGAAGTGGCGGAGCTCGCGCGCCGCGTGCAACGCAAGCTCCTCACCGTGCTGTTCGGCCAATCTGGTCTTGGCAAGACCTCCATCCTGCGCGCCGGCCTCGTACCGAAGCTCCGCAGCCAGGGCTATTGTCCGGTGTATGTGCGCGTCGACTACAGCGCCGACTCCCCGGAGCCCGGGGAGCAGATCAAGCATGCCATCGCCCAGACGGCACGTCGTTCCGGCGAGTGGACCCAGAGCGGCGTCGCTGCGGCCGGCGAATCCTTGTGGGAGTTCCTCCATCACCGCGGCGATGTACTGCAGGATGAGTCCGGCCGTACCCTGATCCCGCTCCTGATCTTCGACCAGTTCGAGGAGATCTTCACCCTGGCGCAAAGCGATGATGCGGGCCGAGCGCGGGCCGCGCGCTTCATAGAGGATCTGGCGGACTTGGTCGAAAACCGTCCGCCGCGCGAACTCGAGGCCAGGCTCGAGGCAGATGAAGAGGCAGCGGGTCGATTCGATTTTGCGCGCAGCGACTACCGGGTACTGATCGCGCTGCGCGAGGACTATCTGGCGCCGCTCGAGAGCCTGAAGCGCAGCATGCCGAGCATTGCACAGAACCGGCTGCGCCTCGCGCCCATGACCGGCGCGCAGGCGCTGGCCGCTGTCCTGAAGCCGGGCAAGGGTCTGGTCAACGAGGAGGTCGCCTCGGCCATCGTGCGTTTCGTCGCCGGTGGGGCGGAAATCCAGAATGCAGAAGTGGAACCGGCGCTCCTGAGTCTGGTGTGCCGCGAGCTGAACGATGCGCGGCTCGCTCAGGGCAAGAACGAGATCTCCTCGGATCTGCTCGACGGCTCGCAGAACACCATCTTGAGCAACTTCTACGAACGCTCGCTCGCCGATCAACCGCCGACCGCGCGCCGTATCGTCGAAGACCAGTTGCTTACCGCGTCCGGCTTCCGCGAGAATATCGCGGAGGAACGATTGGTGGCCGCTTTCAAATCAGCGGGCATTGCAACGGAGACGCTTCCGGTGCTGGTCAACCGCCGGCTGCTGCGAATCGAAGAGCGGCTCGACGTGCGTCGGGTCGAACTGACCCACGACGTACTCTGCGGCGTGGTCAAGGCGAGCCGCGATCTGCGCCAAGCGCGCGAGGCGCGCGAAGCCTCCGAGCTTTTGCTGGCCGAGCAGCGTGACAAGGAGGTGGCCGCGCGCCGCTCGCTGGTGCGGGCACGGCAAGTGGCCACGGTCTGCGCGCTGCTCTCCCTGGTGGCGGTCGCTGCCGCCGGGGTCGCCGTGTTCAGCACGCAGCGCGCCAGGCGGGCAGAAGGCGCCACCCAACAGGCCCGCGTGCAGGCTGAGGGCCTGCTCGGTTACCTCTCGGATGATTTCTCCAGGGAACTGCAGAGCTACGGTCAGCAGGCAACCATTTCCGAGATCGCGCGGCGCCAGATCGACTATTTCCGCGGGCTGCCACCGAGCCTCAAGGGTGTCGAGTCGATCCGCACCGGGGTGCTCGCCATGATCAACTACGCACGCGCCGAACGAAGTCTTGGTCATCTGCAGCCGGCGGCTGAGTCGTCGCGCGAGGCGATTGCGCTGCTCGAGCAAGCGCGCAATGACGGCGACCGCTCCGACGCTACCACGATCGCGCTGGCCCGTGCCTACGATTCCCTAGCCAGCGTCATGAGTGCCAACGCGGATCCCAAGGCCCTCGCGACGGCGAAGAAGTCAGTCTCACTGATCGAACCGCTCGCCATGGCGCCCGATGCGCCTTTGCCCGCGCGCAGAGCCTACGCCTCCAGCCTCACAGCGCTCGGGTTCCAGCAGGGCCAGTACCAGAAAGAATTTGAAGACGGCGCGAAGAATCTCAATCACGTCCGTGAGATCGCAGCCTCGCTCGGCGGCAAGGAAATCAAGACTCCGGAGCTCGGTGCGATGTATGTCGCTGCTGCGGTATGGGAAGCGGAAATCCTGTTAAGGCTCGGCCGGGGGGAAGAGGCCTTGGCCATCGACATGGAAGCCGACCAGATCGCCCGCAAAATTCTCGAGAAACGCCCGGACTATCTTGGGGCGCTGCATGACGCGGAGATCATCGAGGTCGATCTTGCCGACATGGCCGCCAGCCAGCTGGACCCCGCAAAAGCCATTCGATTTTCGAAAGCTGCGTTGGTGATATCGCAGAACCTTCTGCAACGTGACCCGAACAGTTCTTCAGCCATCAATAATGCTGCCGCCAACCTGCAGGGGCTCGCCGATCAATCCTGGACGATGGGCGATGTGACCGGCTCGCATGAATACGCGCGGCAGGCAGAAGAGATTTACCATCGGATCGAGCGGAACGGGGCTTGGTTCGTCTTGAATGCATTGACTGCCGTGGGCAGCGGAGGCCAGCGCCTTGCCGATGCCGGTCTTGACACCGAGGCGCGCAGGGAGGGGGAGTTCGCCGAACACGCCGCGGACAGCCTCAAGGGTGCCGATGCAGCCAACCTGCGCGGGCCGTTCACCGAGTGCGCGTTGCTGTTCGCGCAGGCCTCCATCAGCATGGGCCTGGGCGATTTCAGGAGCGTCCAGGCCAAAGCCAGCAAGGCTCGGCAGCTGGTGCAGGGCGTCGAACCCGGTGCCCCTTACGAGGGCCTGTTGAAATACAACTGCGATTTCCACGCGCAATTGACGCAAGGCGAGGCAGAACTCTGGCTCGGCGAGAACGCGGCGGCTCTCGACACGCTGCAGGCCGCGGCGGGCGCGCGTGGCAAGTACCCGCCCGGCGGTCTAGATGCGGTGCGCAGTGTCTCGGTCAACAAGGTCCTGGAGGCCATGGCATTCGCCCGCCTTGGGCGTCGTGCCGAAGCCCGCGCCCTCATCGAGCCCGAGGTTAAATTCCAGCGGGAACTTGCGGCGCGCAACAAGGGCGATGTCACGCAGTTCATGGACTTCGCGGAAACCCTGTACGTAGAGTCTCTGATCGATGCGTCGCATTCGGTGGCGCTGCGCCGCGAAGCCCTCGGGTTGATCGCCAAGCTACCGCCGCAGTTTCACAAACTGCGCAGCGTCACGCGCTGGCGACAGCTGATCCAAGGCGGCTAGCCGGCCGCCGCGCGCGATCAGCGCCGCGGCCAGCAGGACGCCTCGAACTCGTATCGCCAACCTTGTCACGTGGTACAAAAACGGCAAAGCCTGCGCCCATATCCCGGCAACATGGCCGATCAGCACCGCGGTCGCCGCGCTCGCGATTCCCGGCATCCGATGATGCTCGGCCAGCCAAAAACGCCGATAACCCCAACGCTCGGCGTGGCGCGCCAGGTCCAGTGTGTTCCTAAAGGAGTGGGCCGCATCGCTTCCCTGTGTGATGGGCGAGAGATCAAGGACGGCCCGCCGCGATGGCTGGCAACTTGCGCAACCTCATCCTCGGGACGGTACTGACCAACCCTCGCTGGACGCGCCGGCTTTCCGACACGCACTATCACAGTGTCAATCGCACCGACTGCTCACCTATGGAATGCGTTTCCTGAAGCAAGGACGACGACTCGGATGGCAAAATGCTCGCGACTCGGGCGAGGGTACGGATACCCGAACAGCCCGGCCAGACGAAGAACACTCGTCTACAACTCTGGCCGCACGACTCGGGCGAAGGTCAATAATTCGTCGAGATTCTTCCGGATCACCGCATCAAGGATATCGAGGTCGAGTTCTCGGTATTGGTGGACAGCGAGGTTGCGGAAGCCAACCATTCGCTTCAATCGGTCACCCAAGTCAGGTGCAATGATGCCTTCGCGGACCAGGATGGCGAATGAGTCACGACTCTCATTCGGGATGCCGAGGTGGCGTTTGCGAATCGCCATGTTGGCAAGATCGATGGCAGTATCGCATGCGCGAATGACGTTGAGGATTGCCGCGTCCTGGAGGTTGTAGCTGGTCCGGATATCGGCGCCGGCAGCGGTGTATGCTTCGCGTGCGCGCGCGACACAGCGTTGCAGCGAGGTTATCTTCTGGACGCCGACGTCGGTCACTGACCGTAGCCTATGCCTGTGCTTTGAAAGTCTTTCAACAGGTCGCTTACTTCTTCGCGGTAGCGCTGATAGCGACTGATCGCGGTGCCCTCCCATTCCAGGACTCGGTCTGGTTGGGAGACATAAAGTTTTCGGCCTTCCGCTAGAACCTCGCGGCGCAGCACGTCGCTCACTTCGCGAAGATCGACCAAGTCAACTTCACGGTGAACGCGTGTCGAGACATCACTAATGATGCTCAGCAATTCGTCGATCTTTTCATCCGGCGGGAGCAACAGCGCAAGATCGATATCGCTTTTGGGTGAATGGTCGCCGCGCGCGAAGCTGCCGTACACGTAAATAGCCCAGGCGTTCGGAAACGCCGCGACGAGGGCGTTGCGGGCCGTATCGAGGAGGCGCTGGCGATCGAAGTCGGACATGAGTGGTAGTTTAGCGTGCTTTCAGCTCGGGAGCGTTTGTCACCGGCATTTGTCATGGATTGATACGGCCCGCAACCGATGTCTGTATGCCGATGTACGCTGGGGCGGCTTCGGCAGGTGTGCGTGTGAATTAGACGAGAGAATCCGCCGGCACGCCGATTGGCGGTGGCTGGCCGGGAGCGATAAATTCTGCGGTGCTCACGTTGCCTATGGTGGCAATGGCGCCGTTGCGATGTGGGCTGCGAAACCGTTCAGAAACAGTATGTTAGAATCCCGGTACGACGCCGTCCTCGGGTACCCATGATCAAGCTCCTGTCGCGCCTGCCTTGGGCCGCGTTATACGCATTTTCCGCATTTCTGTACTTCCTGGCTTATTACGTCGTCCGGCATCGCGAGCACGTGATTCGCGAGCAGCTCGAAAAAGTGTTTCCCACGCTGACCGCCGCGCAGCGCAGGGGCATTCACAAACAGTTCTTGAGGAATTTCTGCGACGTGTTGGTGGAGGTTCTGAAGTCGGTGTCGATGAGCGAGGCCGACATGCGCCGCCGCATGCGCGTCACGAACGCAGAGCTGGCTCGTCAATACCTGGATGCCGGCCAGACAATCATGTTGATGACCTCGCATCTGGGCAATTGGGAATGGCTGTTGCACGGGGTTACGCTGCAGCTGGGCTACCCAATGGACGCTGCCTACAAGCCCTTGCACGATCAATGGGCGGAACGGCTCATGCTCGAGGTCCGCGCACGTTTCGGGGCGCGGCTGGTGCCGGCCAAGGAACTGCTGGCGGATTTCTTTCGCCGGCGCGGCACCGTGCGTGCCATCGGTATGAATGCCGACCAAGCGCCCATATCGACCGACCAGCGCTACTGGACGCAATTTTTGGGTCAGGAGACGGCGTTCTATACCGGTGCGGAACAAATTGCGCGCGCCACGCGCCTGCCGATTTTGTATGTGCATGTCCGGCGCGTGCGGCGCAGTTTCTACGAAGTGGAATTGCTCCCCCTGTGGGACGGCCGAGAGCGCATCGAGCCCAATGAGGTGACCGAGCGATACGCTCGCGCCTGTGAAGTCGATGTGCTCGGCAGCCCCGCCGACTGGTTGTGGTCCTATCGGCGCTGGCGCTTGAAGAAGCCGCTATACGGCGGCGGTTGAGCGAGGCGATGGGCCCTCCGACTGCGACAATCAGCCGACTGCGACAATCAGCCGACTGCGACAATCAGCCGACTGCGACAATCAACCTGCTGCGACAATCAACCTGCTGCGACAATCAACCGGTCAATCAGCGCGGGGGAGCGGTTTTGAGCTTGGCGTCCAAGTGCTTCGCCAGCTGTGCGATGGTGGGGTAATCGAACAGCTCGGTCAGATCAATGAGACCCGGAAAATCGCGCTCGATGCTTTCGTGAATCTCGATCAATTTCAGCGAGCTTGCGCCGATCTCAAAGAGATTGTCGTTCACGTCGATTCTCTTTCCCGGCAACGCAGCTTCACAGAGCGTCTGCAGGCGCGATTCCAAGCCCGCTCCGGCTTGGACGTCCGAACCGCCCCCGGCCTCGCGCAGGGCCTTGAGTTCGGCGAGTTCCGCGTCGAACTCGCCTTCCACATAAGCTTGCTCCAGCAGATGCCGCTGCACCTTGCCGCTGGTGGTTTTTGGAATGCGCTTGGCCGGGATGACCTGTGCAACCTCGAGTCCGGTGTGCTCATTGATGAGCCGGCCGACGGCAGCTGCCGTGGGCAGGAACTCCGCCATATCGCCCCGATGCAGGACGAACACCACCAGTTCCTCAACCTGCGAGCCGGGTTTCGCGACACCCGCGGCCACAACCTTGTTCAAGTCCAGGCCCGGCGCGCGCTGCGCAATATTCTCTAGATCGTACGGATAGTAATTCTGGCCGTTGACGAAAATGATTTCCTTGGAACGGCCCACGATGTACAACGACGCCTCGTGAATGACGCCGAGATCCCCCGTGTCGAGCCAGCCGTCGGCGTCGATCGCCGCGGCATTCGCCTCCGGATCGCCGAAGTAGCCGCGCGTCACGCTGGCGCCGCGAATCAAAATATGTCCGACCTTTCCATCGGGCAATCCCGCATGCGCGCATCGTCGGCAACGAGCATTTCGGTGTTGGTCACCGCCTGCCCCACACACATGACTTCGAGCGCGTCGCGCGCCTCTTGCGGGTTGATCTCGATTTGGGTGCCCACGCTCAGGCGGTGCCTGTTTATGCGCAGCCAGCGATAATCTGTCTCGACGGGCGGAAATGCCACCGCGAGGCAGGCTTCGGCCAGCCCATACACGGCAAACATGGCGCTGCGCTTCAAGCCGGTGTAGGCCAGGGCGTTCATGAATTCATTGCACAGCGCGACGGAGATGGGTTCGGCGCCGTTATAGATGGAACGGATCGACGACAGATCGACGTCTTCGAGCCGCCGCTCGCCCAGGACTTTGAGAAAATGCCGGTAGCCGAAATTCGGCGAGCTGGTGACGGTCGCGCGTTTTCTTGCGGCGAGCTGCAGCCACAGCAGCGGCCGGCGCACGAACAGCTCGGTGGGCATGAGATTGATGTGCACCCGGCTCGCAAATTGCATCAAGTAAAAGCCGATCAGGCCCATATCATGGGTCAGCGGCATCCAGCTGATGGAAATGTCCTGATCGGTGAATTTGGCCACCGAGGTCACGCCCTGGGTGTTGGCCATCAAGTTCCCGTGGCTCAACATGACGCCTTTGGGTTCGCTGGTCGATCCGGACGAGAACTGGATGAAGGCGAGATCGTCCGGCGCCGGGCGGACCAGTTTTCCCTGCTTCGAGATGTCCGTGATCGATTCCACCAAGAAGGCGCGCGACTTCAATCGGGCGAACAAATCGGACTCGCCGACCTCGCCGGCGAGAATTTCCAAACGCTCCAAAGTCTTCGCGTCGGTGTACAGCAGCGGATCGCCGAGCTTGCGCGCGACCCGAAACAGCTTGTGCCGGTGCTCGTCGCTGATGCCGACCGCAAGCGGCACGGGCGCGATGCCGCCGCAGACCGCGGCCCAGAATCCGTCGAGAAACTGCTCGTTATTGTTCAGGAAAATGATCATCTTGTCGCCGCGGCGGGCGCCGGCCGCCTGCAGGTGGTACAAGATGCCGAGCGCGCGCGCGTATACATCCTTATAGAAAATACGCCGCTCGGTATTCTCGCCGCCGATATAGGTGACGCTGCGGTCCACGCTGCGATTGGTTTCGAGCATCGTCGACCAGCGTGCCGTAGGTCATGAAATTGCTGACATCATTCATCGCTTTTCTACCGTCATCATGAGGTTGGATCGAGGGCGCAGATTGATTTGCGCCTCGAATTCAATGGGCTCGTTCGTGGCGCGCGCAAGGCGAAAGCGCCGCATCATGGTGCGCATGTGCACCAGCATCTCGAACATGGCGATGTTCTCTCCGATGCAGTGACGCGGCCCCACCGCGAAGGGAATATAGGCGAACTTGTGGCGCTCATTGGCGTCGGCGTCGGCAAAACGCTCCGGCTGGAACGCTTCCGCTTCGCTCCAAAACTTCGGATGCCGATGCAGCATGTAAGGACTGATGAAAATATCGGTGCGCGGGGCAATCGCGAATCCGCCCAGTTCATCCGCCTCGATGGCACGACGGGTGATCAGCCAGCCGGGCGGATAGAGCCGCAAGGATTCCTGCAGCACCTGGTGCGTGAAGGACATGGCTTCGGCGGCGCCCAGTCCCAATACCTGATCCGCGCCCCCGCGCTCGGCCTCGGCTTGCAGCTGTTCGGCGGCTTGCGGGTGCTGGCTGACCAAGTACCAGGTCCAGGTCAGTGCGGCGGCCGTGGTTTCGTGGCCGGCGACGATGAGCGTGAGCACTTCGTCGATCAATTCCTTGTCGGACATGGGTTCGCCGGTCTCTCGATCATGGGTCATCATGAACATGCTCAAGAAATCAAAATGCTCCTCCGGCGCGTTGCGGCGCTGTTGGATCAACTGCCCGACCAGTTTCCCCAGCGATCGGAATTGAAAGGCGAATTTCAAATCGCGATTGGATTGTTTGGCCACCACTTCGAAGGGATTGGCGCCGATTTGCTGTTCCAGGCGCGCCAGATCGCTGCCGAATATCGATCTGAGCACGATTTCGAGCGTCAACTCGCTGGTGTCGCTCGAGATATTCACCGCTTCGCCGCGTGCCGACATGGCGTCCCAGCGTTGCGCGAACTTCTCGTTGACTTCGCTGATGAGCGCGCTGAATTGATCGATGACGCGCCGATGGAAGGAGGGCTGCATCATGCGCCGCTGCCGGCGCCAAAATGCCCCTTCGCTGGTCATGATGCCGTTGCCCAGCAGGATCTTGACCCGATCCATGCCTTCGCCCTTGGTGTAGTTGCGGTGATTGGTCAGCAAAACGCGTTTGATGTCCTCGGGATGGTTGATGACGTAGTTGTAGACGCCCCGGGCGGGCGCGAAAATACGATAAACGTCGCCGAATCGAGCGAAGTAGTCCTGCAATCGTGCAAGTGATTCATCGCTGCCGCCAAGATCGAAGCCCTCGGTGGGCCCGGGCGGAATTGCCGTGGTATGCATGCCGCCATTGTAACTTAGGCATTGCGCACCACGGAGCGCTTCCCGACAATGGCAACCGTGCAAAAGAAACGGGAAGAAAGCGGACTTCGCAACACCATTTACGAGCAGCAAACCAGCTCCGGCCGACGACTGACGCCCGCGAGACAGCGGCTGTACCAGGCGGCAGCGCCGATCGCCCTTGGGTTGATGCGCTTGGTATTGGGCTGGTGCCGAGCCGAGCGCATCATCGGCGCGGGGCACATTACCGCGGCACTGGCACGCTCGCCGTCCTTCATCCCCGTGTACTGGCATCAGCATCAGCTGTTCTGCGCCAAATATTTGTTCGAACAACGCGATGCCGGCGTGAAATTGGGGCTGTTGGTGAGTCCTTCGGTCGACGGCGAATTCGGCGCCATCATCGTGCGCAAATTGGGCGGTGAGGTGATCCGTGGATCATCGTCTCACACCGGCGCTCGCGCGTTGCGAGACTTCTACCAGGCCTTGGTGCACGAAGGCATTTCGCCCGTCATAACCCCGGACGGCCCGCACGGGCCTCCGTGGAAATTCAAGCCGGGCGCATTGCTGCTCGCGCAGCTCTCGCAGAGGCCCGTCATTCCTTTGAGCTATGCCGCGTCGCGGGCATGGAAGATCAGTTGGGACCGGTTCGTCATTCCGAAAATCGGCGCGCGCATCGTCATTGCCATCGGCGAGCCGGTCTATGTTGCCAAAGGCTTGAGCGCCGCTGCTCTCGAGGTTCTACAAGCCGATATGGAACAGAGACTTATACAACTGTTTGAAACCGCGAAGTCAGCTCTGGCTTAGTCCCGTGCCCGTGCAGCCGAGGACGGGGGAAGCATGTTTTAGCTGAAGCCCTATTAATACAATCGCTTAGCTTGTATTCCTTATAACTTATGCGAGAATCCAAGTGTATGTCCGGGCAAGGGTGTGAGGAACTGTGTGACGCATTCGAGTTCCGCCCGCGATTCAGTGGCAAACTATTGATCTACAACCGTAACTCTCCCGGGGACCAGTGAAGGCGCATGGCAATAGCTCCAAAGGATCCCCGCCAACTTGACCTGACTGCCTCGGACATATTGTCCCCGCAAACCTGGCCGAGGCGTGGTGCGCGGCCCGCGATCGGTCTTGACGTGATTTGCACCAAGATCGCGGTCGATTTTCAAACCATGACGGCAGCGACAGCCGTCGATACCCTCATTGTCAATCTGGAATTGCTGCGCGATGCCACCCGCGTCGATGCCGCTTTTCATATCGCCTTGGACCCGGAACTGGGTCAGATGGGTGATGTGCAGGTCGCGCGCGGCATGCTGGCGACCGGCAATCCGGAACAGCTGAGCGGTCACTCCTTCGACGAATTGCCCTGGCTGCAAGCGCGTTTGGCGCCGCTGCGGGTCTCTGAGCTGCGGGATACCGGTGCGCCTCGCGACGACCAAGCGGTCGATGCGGCGCTTTGGAACCACCTGGGCATAGGCTCGGTGTTGCTCATCGGCTATTCGATCAAGGGCCGGGCAGCCGGATTGTTGGGCATCGCCAATGCCCGTCCCCGCGATCATTGGGACGTGCAACTGCACCTGCTGATGAAGCTGGTTGGGAGCAGTCTTGCCACCGGACTCGATCGCATCGAGATTCAGCGTCAGCTCGAGGACTTGGAAGAGCGCAACGAACTCGCGATTCACAGCGCCAATGACGGACTGTGGGATTTCGACACGCTGAACAACCGCGTGTACCTCTCGCCGCGCTGGAAAGCCATGCTGGGCTACGATGAGAATGATGTGGGTGAGGCGCCCGATTGGCGCACACTGGTGCACGCCGACGACATGTCGCGCGTGCAGGCCGCCATCCGCGATCATGTGGCCGGCAAAACGCCGATTTTCGAAAGCCTGCATCGCATGCGTCATGCGACGGGTGAATGGCGCTGGGTCATCAGCCGCGCCAAGGCCAAAGTCGACGACAAAGGGCGCCTGCTGCGCCTGGTCGGCGTCGAACTGGATATTACCGAGCGCAAACTCTACGAAGAGGCGCTGTTTCGCGAGAAGGAGAGCGCCCAGATCACCCTGCAGAGCATCGGTGACGGCGTGATTACCACCGATGACAAAGGGGTCATCGACTACGTGAATCCGGTGGCCGAGGCGCTCACCGGCTGGCGGCTCGAGGACAGCCAGGGCCGCGCCATCGAAGAGATCTTCCGGGCCTTCCACGAAGAGACCTGTGAACCGCTGGAAAACCCGCTGGCCGTCGCCATCCGCCGCACCCGTTCCATCAAGTCGGTACGCCCGATGTTGTTGATCCGCCGCGACGGCAATGAGATCTACGTGGAAAGCACGGCTTCTCCGATACGTGACGGCAGCGGCGCGGTTTCCGGCGGCGTGCTGGTGTTCCACGACGTGAGCGAGGCGCGCGAACTGAACCGCCGCTTGAGCTATCACGCCAGCCATGACGTGCTGACCGGCTTGGTGAACAGACGGGAATTCGAGAATCGCATGGAGCGAGCTCTCAAGAGCGCGAAAGCGCGCGAGACTTCCTATGCGCTGTGCGTCCTTGACTTGGATCAATTCAAAATCGTCAACGACACGTGCGGCCACAGTGCCGGAGATGCGCTGCTCGGCCAGGTCGGCGCGCTGCTCAAGTCAAAGGTCCGCTGGCGCGACACTTTGGCGCGCCTGGGCGGCGATGAATTCGGCATCCTGCTGGAGAGTTGCTCGCTGGACGAAGCGATGCGCACGGCCGAGGCGCTGCGCGAGGCGGTGCGCAATTTCAAATTCACCTGGGAGGAGCGCACGTTCCGCCTGGGTGCGAGCATCGGCGTCGTGCCCATCTCTGCGGACAATGCGGACGTGGCGGCGGTATTGAGCGCCGCCGACAGCGCCTGTCAGGCAGCCAAGGAAGCGGGCCGCAATCGCGTCCACAGCTTCGAGGAAAACGACATCGACCTCATGCGCCGTCGCCGCGAGATGCAATGGGCGGCACGCATCAACAATGCGCTGGAAGAGGGCCGCTTCGAACTGTTCAGACAGACCATCATGCCGCTGCAGAAACCCGAAACAGGCGCCCACTACGAGTTGCTGCTGCGCATGCGCGACGAGGCGGGCAAGATCGTCGGACCGGACAATTTCATGACGGCCGCCGAACGCTATGGGATCACCCCGAGCATCGATCGCTGGGTCATTGAAAATGCCTTCCGTTGGCTGGTATCGGAGGCCGATGAGCGCGAGAAACTCACCATGTGCTCGATCAATCTGTCGGGACAGAGTTTGGGCGACGATAAATTCCTGCCCTACGTCATCGATCAGTTTCACCGCAGCGGCTTGGATGCCACGAAAATTTGTTTCGAGATCACCGAAACCGCGGCCATCGCCAGCTTCTCTCAGGCCAACCGGTTCATCCAGGCTCTGAAGGAATTGGGCTGCAAATTCGCGCTCGATGATTTCGGCACAGGATTGTCATCGTTCGGTTATTTGAAGCACTTCCCGGTCGACTACCTGAAGATCGACGGCAGCTTCGTCAAAGAGATACTGCATGATCCCATCGACCGCGAAATGGTGCGTTCGATCAATGAGATCGGCCACCTGACCGGCAAGCAGACCATCGCCGAGTTCGCGGAAAACCAGGAAATCATCAACATGCTGCAAAGCCTGGGCGTCGATTACGCGCAAGGCTATGGCGTGTCGCAACCGCAGCGGGTACTGAAGGCCGCCAACAGCGCCTGACGGGCGCCCGGCGGCTGTCGCGTCTCACCATTGCACCCTGACGTTTTCCTCAAGATGGTTCCTCCGAGAAATAGTAATACAGTTTTCACCGCCGGACCACGCATTAGTTCGATCGCCGATAGAGAATATGGATGACGAGAAATATAAGAAAAGTTGTCACGGATGTGCCCCAACAAAGAATGAACGACCCGGCGGAAGTCCATACTCGTTTGAGGACCAGGAATACCGCAAATGCAGCCCACGGCGTCAATAGTGAATAGGCGATGGCGGTCGGCCAAACTGAATCACCTTTTGGTTTCTGCCAACCTAGGGGGGACACCAGGAATGAATTTACGACGGAGTCGAGTGCCGTAAACAAGAGCCCCCCCGTGGCGCCCATCGTAAGAAAGCCGGTCGATGAGGCGATACCTGCGCCAATCAGCCACCACTTATAGGTATGGGTAAATCCCCCAACCTGTTGGGCCACCTGCGTCCAGGTCTCGTTCGGGAGCCCTGCGAGCCGCTGAGTTGCCCAGAACGCAAACAGGGTGGCGAATACAAGCACAGTCGCCGTACGCAGCGTTGATTCCTTGAGCGCGTGAAATTTTAAAATGGTCAGCACGATCCCCAACAGATTGCCTACGAGGAAGAAAATCACGACGGAGCCAATACAGTAGATGACCAATTTCATAGCTCTTCGCTCCCTGCTCGCCAAACTTGAGTGAGTCCCACACTGCGTTTGACCAATTCCGGGCTCACATTGGCCGGAGAGCGTGTGGTCCCGCCGATCCTCAAACCCCCACCGCACGGGCATTTAAAATGTTCCAGAGTGCCGGTGTCGCGTCGCACCTTTCAAGCTCCGTCGCGCCATTCGAAGCGCATGGACAGGTCGATGGCACGCACATGCTTGGTGATGCTGCCGACGGAAATGAAATCCACGCCCGTGAGCGCCACCTCGCGGACGGTCTCGGTGGTTATTCCACCCGAGGCTTCGATCTTCAAGCGCCGCTTCGCGCCGGCATTCATTGCCACGCCTTCGCGCATGGCCGGCAGCGAGAAATTATCCAACATCGCGATGTCGGCGCCGGCGTCGATCGTCTGCTCGAGCTGCGCCAGATTCTCGACCTCCACTTCGACGGGGATGGTTCCGGCGCTGCGTTTGGCCGCGGCAACGGCCGAGGCGATCGATCCTGCGGCAGCGATGTGGTTTTCCTTGATGAGAATGCCGTCAAAGAGTCCCATGCGGTGATTGCGGCCGCCGCCGACCCGCACCGCGTATTTTTGCGCCGTGCGTAATCCGGGAATCGTCTTTCGGGTATCGAGAAGCCGGCATTGCGTGCCTTCCAGCAGCGCCGCATAGGAATGTGCGGCGGTCGCCGTGCCGCTGAGCAGTTGCAAGAAATTGAGCGCGCAGCGCTCTGCGGTAAGCAGCGCGCGCGCCGGACCCTGCACGCTGAACAGAACTTGATCGGCGCTCACCGCCTCGCCTTCGGCGGCCCACCACTCGAAGGTCACGCCTGAGTCGACTTGCCTGAAACTGGCCTCCACGTACGGGATGCCGCAGAGAATCGCGGCTTCGCGCGTCATCACGATGGCGCGGCCGGATTTCTCCGGAGGAATGAGCGCCGCGGTCAAATCGCCGCTGCCGATATCTTCGGCGAGAGCCGCGGCCACCTGCCGCGGCAAGTCATTGGGAATCGGCACCGCCGGCCTAGGAGCCTGGCTCAGACAGGCTCCCCAGGGCTGGTCAGCGGCGCCGAACCTGTCATTCTAGAACGGCAGGCCGTGGGTTGGTCCGATCATGCACATCAGCATCGGAATCGACAGCAGAAAGTTCATGCGCGAAGCGTACAGCGCGACCTTGCGAGCCTTGGCCTTCTCCTCATCCGTGGCCGGCACGATGCCCAGTATCTTCTTCTGGTTGGGCCAAATGAGTCCCCAG
The DNA here is from genome assembly GCA_963761345.1 of uncultured Gammaproteobacteria bacterium. Classification (GTDB taxonomy): domain Bacteria; phylum Pseudomonadota; class Gammaproteobacteria; order Steroidobacterales; family Steroidobacteraceae; genus Bog-1198. The sequence continues at coordinate 187,771 of CAVXGV010000012.1, read as the reverse complement.
ACATTGAAGAGCATGATGGTGCCGAACCATGCGCCGATGCCCATGATCAGGTTGGGCCGGGAGACAGGCGAGTCGAGCAAGCCGAGGGTAAATGCGCCGAGGAAGCGGCCATGGGTCTGTGACAGCAGCCCGGCGCCAAAGAGCCAGGTGCCCAACGCAGACCAACGAAACCACAGCAACGCGCGTGGTGCGACGTATTTGTTGATGCCGGCGCCCCCCGGGCCCCCCTTGTCGGCAGCCGCCACGGCCATGGCAGGGGTTTGTACGGCATTGAAGTAGTACAGCAGGCCAATCCAGAATACGCCGAATATGATGTGCAGCCAGCGGGTCATGGCCGCCATCGTCAGGGTATTGAAGCTCAGGCCGCCATCCACCAGCGCAGCGATCACGACGGCGAGCACGAATCCTATGATCAGAGGCCATTTGACGGTGGTTAACGGGTTCATGCAATTCCCCTCAATTTAAAGTTGTGCTTCGGAATCCGCCACGGCGCGGATACTGCGTGGCGGCGGGCTGGAAGAATAGGGGACTGACCCCAATAATTCAACGATGCTTCAGCCCCGCCGGTATCGCCATGCATCAATATTTGCATTTTGGAGCCAAACGGGAACTGCCGGGGCTGTTATCGTACAATTGGGGAAATCGCCCGTTGGCACCGAGCCATCCCGAGCAACGGGCGCTGCTGCGCGCCTTGGGTGAGCGCGCGACTGTCTTAAATGAATCATTGGAGAGTATCGACTATGGACGCAATTGAACGTATCAAGAGCCAGCTAGCGGGCGCCCCGGTGGTGCTCTATATGAAGGGCACCCCCGATTTCCCGCAATGCGGGTTTTCCGCTCAGACCGTCGGTGCGCTGCGGGCCTGCAAGGCGCAGTTCGCGCACATCAATATTTTCGAAGACCCGGAAGTGCGCGAAGCGCTGAAGACTTACTCGAAGTGGCCCACGTTTCCGCAGCTCTACGTCAACGGTGAGCTGGTCGGCGGCTGCGACATCACGATGGAAATGTACAAGAGCGGGGAATTGAAGCAATTGCTGGCAGAGGCCGGCGCCGTCGCCGCGTGACAGGCCAGAGCGAACTATTCATGAACGATCGGTTTTTTCGCCGAGTTTTCCGTTGTGCATGAGTAGTTCACGCTAAGGGCCCGGCGGGTCAACCTCCACTTCGAGCGGGCCCATGGCGGCCAGACGTCTGCGGCCCGCTTCGAACACGCCTTGAAATTGATTGCACACGATGCAAAACAGATCGGCCGTGCGCTCGGCGTCATACGCCGCAGAATGTGCGGATGCGCTGTCCCACTCGAGGCCCGCCGCAAGGGTGGCCCGCATCAATACGGTTTGACCGAAGGCGATGCCGCCGAGAGTGGCGGTGTCGAAACTCGAGAAGGGGTGAAACGGATTGCGCTTCACCTGGGTGCGCGCCACGGCCGCATTCAAGAAATTGAGGTCGAATGAGGCGTTGTGTCCGACCAGCACGGCACGCGTGCAATCCGCGTTGCGCACCGCGGTTCTGATTTCCTTGAAAATCCGTTGCAGCGCGTCTTCTTCGGGTATGCCGGGCCGCAGGGGATGATGAGGATCGATACCCGTCACTGCCATCGAGGCAGGTTCCAGATTGGCACCGGGAAACGGGATGACGTGATAGCGATGGGTTTCGCCGCGCGCCAAGGTGCCGTCGCTGCGCATCTCGATGAGCACGGCCGCAATCTCCAGCAGCGCGTCGGTTTGCGAATTGAATCCACCGGTTTCGACGTCGATGACCACGGGCAGAAAGCCGCGGAATCGGGTTGCAAATGTGATGGCTGGAAGCTGTGACATCGGTTTAGCCTCCCTGGGCGTTCGGTTCCAGGCGCCATGCGACCGCCTCGCCGGCGCGGTAGGGAATGAGCGCACCCTCGCCGAACGCATAATGATCAGGCGCCATCCAGGTTTCCTTCAGCAGGGTGATGCGCTCGGTATGGCGGGGCAGCCCGTAGAAATCGGCGCCGAAATGACCGGCAAAAGCTTCCAGCCGATCGAGCCGGCCGACCGATTCGAAAGCTTCGGCGTACAACTCGATGGCGGCATGAGCGGTAAACATGCCGGCGCACCCACAGGCGTTCTCTTTGGCGTCTCTGTCGTGGGGCGCGCTGTCGGTGCCGAGGAAGAACCGCGGACTGCCGCCGGTTGCGGCCTCGAGCAGCGCTTCTCGATCGCGCTCGCGCTTGAGTATCGGCAGGCAATAGAAGTGCGGCCGGATGCCGCCCGAGAAAATCGCATTGCGATTGTGCAACAGGTGCTGGGGCGTGATCGTAGCGGCCACCCCGGCACGGGCCGCATTGACGAACTCCACCGCGCGCCGCGTCGTGATGTGCTCGAATACCACGGCGAGTTTCGGAAAGCGCTCCAACAGGGGTCCGAGCACGGTATCGATGAAGTGGACCTCGCGATCGAATACGTCGACCTCGGCCTGCGGCGATTCACCGTGAACCAGCAATCGCATGCCGACCTTTTCCATGCGGGCGAGAGCGCCATAAACATGCTTGATGTCGCTGACACCGGCGGCCGAATGCGTGGTTGCGCCGGCCGGATAGAGTTTCACGCCGTGAATGAAACCCGCCGCGTGGGCGCGGTCGATTTCATCGGCGCTCGTGGCATCCGTCAGATACAACGTGAGCAGCGGCTCGAATCGGCTGCCGGCGGGTAATGCCGCAAGAATGCGCTGCCTATAGGCGCGTGCCAGCTCGCTGGTGGTGATCGCGGGTTTCAGATTCGGCATCACGATCGCGCGTCCGAAGCGTTGCGCAGTGAATCCGACGACGGCCTTCAGCGCCGCGCCATCGCGCAGGTGCACGTGCCAGTCGTCCGGCCGTTGAATGCTGAGCCGGCTCATGCGGGCGTCCGGGATGGCGGCGGCCAGCCGCTGCGCAGCAGCTCCAGCGTGTAGCGCACGCCAAATCCGGTGATCTCAGTGGTGATGTGCGCGAGGCCGCCGTGCCGCGTGCCTGCCGCAAGATCCAGGTGCAACCAGGCAATGTCATTGGGCACGAACCGGCTTAAAAATCGGGCGGCCAAGATGTGATCGCCCTTGCCATCCGCGGCACATTGCATCACGTCGGCGACGCTGCTTTCCAAATCCGTGTCGTAGTCCACGTCCATGGGGAAACACCACACGCGCTCGCCGCTCGAGCTCCCGGCGGACTCGATGCGCGCGCGCGCCTCCGGGCGATTGGTGAATGCGCCGCTGTAGCGTTCGGTGAGAGCGTATACACAGGCACCGGTGAGGGTTGCATAGTCGATGATGGCGCGCGGCTTCTTCGCCGCCGCGAGACTGAGCGCGTCCGCGAGCACCATGCGGCCCTCCGCATCGGTATGGATCACTTGAATGGTCGTGCCGTTCGCCGCGCGAACGATATCCTGCGGCTTGTAGGCGAGCGGACCGATGCGGTTCTCGGTGATCGCAAGCCAACAATCCACGGGCAATGGCGAACGCAGGGCGTGCAGGGCATAGAGACTTCCCAATGCGACGGCGCTGCCTTCCATGTCCGTATGCATGTCCAGCATGCTCTTGTGAGCCTTCAGATTCGTGCCGCCGGTATCGAAACAAATGCCCTTGCCCACCAAACTGACGGCCGGCGCCGCGGCGCCGCGCGGCCGATAAGACAGACAGGCGATACCGGCATCGCGCGTGCCGTTGCCACGAGACACCGCGAGAAACGCGCCCGCACCCAAGCGCTTCAGCTGCGCTTCCCCATGGAACTTGAAGGTCAGGCGCAATCGCTGGGCGAACTGCTTGAGCAGTCTGCGATAGAGGCCGGCATCCAACGTGCTGGGCGGCAGCGCAGTGAGCCATCGGGCCAGATTGTTGCCGGCCGCGCTCGCCAGCGTCACATCCAGATCAGGTAGCTTTTCGCGCCGCGCGAGGTCAATGCGTGTGAGACGGGGCCGGGTCGTAGGCCTGCTTTTGAAGGTCGCGAAGCGAAATGCAGCGGCCTCGAGGGCCGCAATGGCGGTATTCAAACTGGCCTCTGCGGCGGCTGCCACGCATCCCTGTTGCCAGATCAGCAGCGATTGCGGATCGCCGTCCAACGCGCTGCGCGCGAGTTTGCCCGCGGCGTGCAAGCGCTCGAAGGTGCTGGCGTCGTTCGCCACGCACGCGACGACCAAGAGCGTCTGCCCCCGTGGCCCGACGCGCAGGTGAAAAGTGTCGCCGGCCTTGCGCACCTTGCGCTCATATAGCGCGCGCAGCAGCGGGCCATGCGGCAGTGCATTCCAATCGGTTTGCGACGGCGCCAGGGGCAGGAACAACAATGCACCGGCGTAGCGCGCGAGCACCGATGCGGTAATACGCGTGCCGATTTGGCGCACAGGCACGAGAAGATGGTCAAAGGGCAAGCGAGTCGGCATATCTTAAAAAACCGCAAGGTATCGCGACTTCATCCCACGGAGCCTGTCTGAGTATTCCGGGCTCCTTCTTGACCGTGAAAAACCAAACCCCGAAGATAGCGCCGGTAACAACGCAGTGGCAGTTAGCGCAGGGGCACTGTAACGTGCCCGCCATCTTAACAGGACACGTGGGTCTGTGCATTTATGACGCAACAATCGCCGTTCGAAGACATTGATCCGACCGAAACGCAGGAGTGGCTGGAGTCCATCGACTCGGTCCTGCGTGCGCAGGGCCCGGAACGCGCGCATTTTTTGCTGGAAAAACTGGTGGATTTTACACGCCGCTCCGGCGCGTACCTGCCCTTCAAGCCGAACACCGCATATCTGAACACGATCTCCAAAGCGCAGGAACCGGAGTATCCGGGCGACCGCTCGTTGGAGCGGCGCAACGAAGCCTATATACGATGGAATGCGCTGGCGATGGTGGTACAGGCCAACCGTACCAACTCCGAATATGGCGGCCACATTGCGACGTATGCGTCCGCCGCGACACTGTACGAGGTCGGGTTCAATCATTTTTGGCGTGCGCGCAGCGCAGCCCACCCCGGCGACATGATCTTCATGCAAGGGCATTCCAGTCCCGGTATTTATGCCCGTGCCTACCTTGAGGGGCGCTTGGACGAGGGCCAGCTGCAGCGTTTTCGCCAAGAGGTGCGCGGCGGCGGGTTGTCCTCCTATCCGCATCCCTGGCTGATGCCGGACTTCTGGCAATTCCCCACGGTGTCGATGGGTTTGGGCCCGATGATGGCGATTTTCCAGGCGCGGTTTCTGCGCTACCTGGAGCATCGCGGCATCGTCACGCCCTCCGACCGGAAAGTGTGGGCATTCCTGGGCGACGGCGAAATGGACGAGCCCGAATCCATGGGCGCGCTCACCATGCCGGTGCGCGAGAAGCTCGACAACCTGATCTTCGTGATCAATTGCAACCTGCAGCGGCTGGACGGACCCGTGCGCGGCAACGGCAAGATCATTCAAGAACTCGAAGCGGCGTTTCTGGGCGCAGGTTGGAACGTCATCAAGGTTTTGTGGGGCGGACGCTGGGATCCGCTGTTGGAGCGCGACCAAAAAGGATTCCTCAAGCGGGTGATGGAAGAATGCGTGGACGGCGAATACCAGAACTTCAAATCCAAGGGCGGCGCGTATACACGCGAACATTTCTTCGGCAAGTATCCAGAGTTGAAGGAAATGGTAGCGAATATGTCGGACGAGGAAATCTGGCACTTGAATCGCGGCGGTCATGATCCGCAAAAAGTCTATGCCGCCTATGCTTCGGCGGTCGCGCATGTGGGTGCGCCCACCGTGATTCTGGCGAAAACCGTCAAAGGCTTCGGCATGGGCAAGGCGGGCGAAGGTCTGAACTCCACCCATCAACAGAAAAAGCTCACCGACGATAATCTCAAGGAAGTGCGGGATCGCTTCAATATCCAAATCACCGACGAGGAAATTGCCGGCGTGTCGTTCCGGAAGCCCGCCGAGGACAGCGAAGAGCTGCGCTACCTTCAGGAGCGGCGCGCAGCCCTGGGCGGTTATCTGCCGGCGCGCCATTCGTCCGCGCCGGCGCTCATCGTGCCGCCGCTGGAAGCCTTCAGCACGCTGTTGGAAGGCACCGGCGATCGCGAGATATCGACGACCATGGCATTGGTACGAATGATGACGAGCTTGGTCAAGGACAAGAACATCGGCAAGCATATCGTACCCATCGTTCCCGACGAGGCACGAACCTTCGGCATGGAGGGGATGTTTCGCCAGGTTGGCATTTATTCCTCCGTTGGCCAGCTCTACACGCCGCAGGACGCGGATCAGCTCATGTTTTATCGCGAAGACAAGCAGGGGCAGATTCTCGAAGAGGGCATCAATGAGGCGGGCAGCATGTGTTCGTGGATCGCCGCGGCCACGGCGTATGCGAATCACGGCGTGAGCATGGTGCCTTTTTACATCTATTATTCGATGTTCGGCTTCCAGCGTGTCGGCGATTTCATCTGGGCTGCCGGCGACAGCCAGGCGCGCGGATTCCTGGTGGGAGGCACCGCCGGGCGTACCACGCTTGCCGGTGAGGGGCTGCAACATCAGGACGGACACAGCCAACTGGTCGCAACCACGGTGCCGAACTGCGTGGCCTATGACCCCACCTACGCCTATGAGTTGGCAGTGATCGTGCAGGACGGCCTGCGGCGCATGTACCAGGATCAGGAAAGCGTCTTCTACTACATCACCTGCATGAACGAGAACTACGCGCATCCCGCAATGCCGGCCGGCGTGGCACAGGGCATCTTGAGCGGCATGTACTTATTGCAAATCGGCGGCCGCGGCAAAGTGCGGGTGACGCTGTTCGGTTCGGGCACGATTTTGCGCGAGGTGCTGGCGGCCGCAGAATTGCTGGAGAATGACTACGGTGTGCCGGCCGATGTCTATTCGGTGACCAGCTTCAGCGAGCTGCGCAAGAATGCGCTCGCGATCGAGCGCTGGAACATGCTGCATCCAAGCGAGCCGCGCAAACCGACTTACATACAGCAGGCGTTGGCCGGTCGCGAGGGGCCCTTCATCGCCGCCACCGACTATATGAAGACGGTGGCTGATCAAATCCGGCAATGGGTGCCGGGCCCGTACACGGCACTGGGAACGGACGGCTTCGGCCGCAGCGATTCGCGCGCGGAGTTGCGGCGTTTCTTCGAAGTCGACCGGCACTACGTGGTGGTGGCCGCTCTCAGAGCACTGTCGGATGAGGGCAAGATCGACACCCAAACGGTGAATAAGGCCATGACGGCCTTCGGGATCGATCCGGAAAAATCCAATCCCGTGTCGGTCTGAATCATGGCAAGTCCAATCGAAGTTACAGTGCCGGACATCGGCGGTTTCAAGGACGTGAACGTCATCGACGTACTCGTCAAAGACGGTCAGCAGATCGAAAAGGAAACCCCGCTGGTCACGATCGAAACAGAAAAGGCAGCGATGGACGTGCCGTCCCCCGTTGCGGGCAAGATCGCACAGGTCAAACTCAAGACCGGCGACAAGGTGTCCGAGGGCTCCTTGATTCTATTGCTCGAACCGGCCGCAGCTGCGCCCGCAGACAAGCCTGCGGCGCCTGCTCCGGCTACAGCCTCGGCGCCGGCCGCGGCGCAGGGCCCGGCGACAACCGCCGACAAGGCCGCCGCCGCTGCGCCCGCTGCGCAGAAAGCGTCCGCGCCGGGCGTTGCATCCGGTGCCGCATCCAGCGCGGCACCCGGCGCTACATCGGCCGCCGCGCCGAACCGCGCGCCGCCTGCCGCTCCGAGTGCTCAGAGAGCACCGCGTGAGGCGGGCCACGAGATCGACGAGCGGGCTTTTTCCAAAGCGCACGCCAGTCCGTCGGTACGCAAATTTGCGCGCGAGCTGGGCGCCGATCTAGGCAGGGTGATCGGCACCGGCGTCAAGGGCCGCATCACTCAGGAAGACGTCAAGGCTCACGTCAAGAGCTTGCTGACGGGGCCATCAGCCGCGGCGCCCGCTGCACCTTTCCCGCGGGTGCCGGTCGTGGATTTCGCGCAGTTCGGATCGGTGGAGATCAAACCGCTCTCGCGAATACAAAAGATCTCCGGATCGCGGCTGCAGGCAAGCTGGCTGAATCTGCCGCATGTGACTCAGCACGAGGACGCGGATATCACCGACCTCGAGGCGGCGCGCGGCGCGTTGAAAGACAGGGCTTCGCAAGAGGGTGTGCGGCTCACGCCGCTGGTGTTCATCATCAAGGCCTGCATTCTGGCGCTGAAGGAATTCCCACGGGTCAACTCCTCGTTGGATGAGACGGGCGAGAATCTGGTTTTCAAGAAATATTTCAACATCGGCTTCGCCGCCGACACACCGAACGGCTTGGTGGTGCCGGTGATTGCGAATGCCGATCAACTCGACACCTATGCGATCGCTCGCACCCTGGCGTCGATGTCGGAGAAGGCGCGCACCGGAAAACTGAAAGCGGCGGAAATGCACGGCGGCAGCTTTACCATTTCGAGCTTGGGCGGGATCGGCGGCACGTATTTCACGCCCATCATCAATGCGCCGGAGGTGGCGGTGCTGGGCGTGTCCAAGGCAATGCAGAAACCTGTGTACGAGCGGGGCGCATTCATTCCGCGCCTGATGCTGCCGCTTTCCTTGTCCTATGATCATCGTGTCATCGACGGTGCCGAAGCCGCCCGCTTCGTGGTGTTTCTTGCAAAGACGCTCGGCGACGCGAAGGCGCTGCTGTGAGCGCGGTCGAGGTACGTGTTCCGGATATTGGCGACGCCAAGGGCGTCGCCGTTCTCGAAGTGCTGGTGAAAAAGGGCGACAAAGTCGCACTTGAAGATCCGCTGATCACGCTCGAATCCGACAAGGCCGCGATGGATGTACCCTCGCCGGTCGGCGGTGTGATCAACTCGATCGCAGATCAAAAAGGGCGATTCAGTCTCGTCGGGCACGCTGATCGCGACCGTGGAGTCCGATGCGGCTGCAGCGCCCGCACCCGCGCCGTTTGCAGCGCCCGCGCCCGCGCCCGTGGCGGCCGGCACCGGCGCGTCTGCGCGTGGGCCCGTCGTCTGCCCCGACACCGGTAGTCGTACCGGCGCCGACACCGGTCAAAAGCGCAAAGACCGAGAGCAGTGCGATGAGCGCCGCTCCGGCCGGAGCGGTGGATGTCGTCGTGCTCGGCGCCGGCGTCGGCGGCTATACGGCGGCATTTCGGGCGGCGGATCTGGGTTTGAGCGTGACGTTGATCGAACGTTGGCCGGTGCTGGGCGGTGTGTGCCTGAACGTCGGCTGCATCCCGTCCAAGGCCCTGCTGCACGCCGCCAAAGTCATCGAAGAAGCCGCCGATATGGCGGAGAACGGCATCGTCTTCGGCGCGCCGCAAATCGACCGCGATCGTCTGCGTCTCTGGAAGAATAAAGTGGTCACCCGATTGACCAACGGTCTGATGCTGCTGGCGAAGCAGCGCAAAGTGAACTGTCATCCAGGGCGAAGCGAAATTCGCGGGTCCGTATTCCTTCGAAGTCAAAACTGCGGATGCGGTGCGCCGCGTGGAATTCAAGCAATGCATCATTGCCGCCGGGTCGGAATCCGCGCGCTTGCCGGGCCTGCCGGATGATCCGAGAGTGATCGACTCGAGCGGCGCGTTGGAGCTGCCGCTCGATTGCAAGCGCTTGCTGGTGATCGGCGGCGGCATCATCGGCTTGGAAATGGCTTGTGTCTACGACGCTCTCGGGGTGCAGGTCACGGTCGTGGAACTGAGTGACGGCTTGATGCCGGGCACGGATCGCGATCTTCTGCGTCCATTGCAGAAGCGGATCGAAAAGCGCTACGAGAAAATTCTCATCAAGACCAAGGTGGCCAAGCTCGAGGCGCTTTCGGAAGGGCTGCGGGCGACCTTCGAGGGCCCCGATTCACCGGAACCCCAGCTGTTCGACCGCGTCTTGGTCTCCGTGGGACGCGCCGCGAACGGCAACGCCATCAACGCCGCCGCGGCGGGCGTCCAGGTCGATGCCCGTGGGCTCATTCATGTGGACCGGCAAATGCGCACCAACGTGCGGCATATCTTTCGCGATCGGCGACATCGTCGGTGCGCCGATGCTGGCGCACAAGGCCAGTCATCAAGGCAAGGTTGCCGCAGAAGTCGCGGCCGGACACAAGTCCTCGTTCGATGCGCGTTCAATCCCCTCCGTCGCGTACACCGATCCGGAAATCGCATGGACGGGCATCACCGAAACGGAGGCGAAAGCGCAGGGCATCTCGTATGGCAAGGGCGTCTTTCCTTGGGCCGCCAGCGGACGCTCGTTGGCGCTGAATCGCGATGATGGATTCACCAAATTGCTGTTCGACAAGGACACTCACCGCGTGATCGGCGCGGGCATCGTCGGCACCAACGCCGGCGACCTGATCGCCGAAGTGGCGCTGGCCATCGAAATGGGCGCCGACGCCACGGATATCGGCTTGACCATTCACCCGCATCCGACACTGTCGGAAACGGTGGCGTTCGCCGCGGAAGCATTCGACGGTACGTTGACGGATCTCTACATACCGAAGCGCAGCCAATGATGCGGAATGCCCGCATTTCGATGCTTGTTGTCCTGCTCATGGGCACGCTAAACGCGGCCGCGTGGGCGGAGGATTGCGTGGATTTCAAATGGGACGTGACACAGGAGCGGGCGTTGTTCGCAACGCCGGCCACGCCTCTGTCTGCCGGTACGGAAGCCAAATCCGCACCCACGGTGCTCTTGAATCATCTTTATGCGCTGAAACTGATGCCCCAAGATCAGGTGACCTTTGCAGCCACGCCCGGCAAAAAGACGCCGCGAGCAGGAGCCAACGCCGGCATCGTGACCTTCAAGCTTCCGGCGGGCGGCAGCTATAGAGTCACCATCGACATGCCGTTCTGGATCGATGTGGTGTCAAACGGTGCGTTGGTCGCGGCGAAGGATTTTCAGGGCCAGCATGGCTGCGGCGCGCCGCATAAAATCGTTGAGTTCGAACTGGCCGGCAAGCGGCCGTTGTTCCTGCAACTGAGCGACGCGGTGCCGGATAGTGTCCGGTTGACCATTACCGCCACGCCCGCCAGAAAACTATAAAATCAGGGCCGGTCCGGCGGCGAAACACGGCTCGCTGAAATCGCCTCGGGCGGCGTGCCGATACATTCCTTCAAGAACGCCGTTTTCTCAGCGCCCACCAGTTTTCTGGCCTTGCTTTCCTTGAGGCAGATAGTACGTTTGGCGTGCTTCGCTGCGGCATCACCGGCAGATGCAGAGGCCGGCGGACTCGAGGCTGCGGGTGTCTGGCCCGCCGGTGTCTGGGATGCGGGTGTCTGGGATGCGGCCGGCTCAACGGCGAACACCAAAATGCTGAGGCACAGAGCGCTCGCCACAAATGCCGGATGCATGGCTTATTTCCTGGAGACTGTTGCTGGCAGCGAAGAATAGCGTTCGCGCGCAGGCATTCCGATGAAGCGCGCATGAAGCTTCGTTAACATTTGACAAACCTAGGATTTGGCGAACGCCGGACGATTCCGCGCCCGCGCCAAGTACTGCTTTTCGTCGGGGGCCCGGCCGCTGCGCTGCGCTGCGTACAGCTCCTCACCCAAAGCCTCCATCAAGGCATGCTCCGCGGCGTGGGCATCCCCGTATAGCCCCTGCAATTGCCGGTGCACATCCCGGATTCCCGGGGGGCGGTCGATGGACAGCTGCTCGCGCACCGCCAGATGCAGGCCCATATGTAAAAACGGATTTTCGGCGCTACCGGCGGCGTTCTGTTCGAATGCAATGGCGGTATCCGCGTTGGCGACAACGCTCTGGTATTCAGGATGCGCGCCGATCACATCCGTGATCAACGCCTCGAGCGGCGTCAGCGGCGAATTCGCCAGGTGCTTGGCCCAAGCCTCCGCGTACGTGCGCCGCAATTGCTCGCGGGTGTGGTGGTCGAACAGGCTCATGCGGGCGTCTTATGCGAGTACTCGCAAAGGTCCGCGATGATGCAAACCGGGCAGGCCGGACGGCGCGCCCGGCAAGTATAGCGGCCATGCAAAATCAACCAGTGATGCGCGTCGTTGCGAAATTCCAGCGGCACGAACTTCATGAGTTTCTCTTCGACCTCGCGCACCGTCTTGCCCGGCGCGATACGCGTGCGATTGGCGACGCGAAAGATGTGAGTGTCCACCGCAATCGTTGCGTGGCCGAAAGCGGTATTCAAAATGACGTTGGCGGTCTTGCGGCCGACGCCGGGCAGCTCCTCGAGCGCTTCGCGGGTCATCGGCACCTCGCCGCCGTGCCGTTCCAGCAATCGGCCGCACATGGCGATGATGTTCTTCGCCTTCGCATTGTACAGTCCGATGGACTTGATGTATTTCGCCAAGCCCGTCGATCCCGAGAGCCAAAATCGCGGCAGGCGTGTTTGCCGCCCGGAACAGCTCCGGCGGTCGCCTTGTTCACGCTCTTGTCGGTTGCCTGCGCCGAGAGAATGACGGCGACCAGAAGTTCGAATGCAGATGCATAAATCAACTCAGTGCGCGGTTGTGAATTCGCCGTCCGAAAGCGCGCGAAGATGGCCTGCCGTTTCTGAGGATTCACGGTGTGCCTGAGCGGCGCACCGCGACCGCCTTTTTTGCATCGAGCTGCCGTTGTCTTTCCGCTGCCTGATTCAACAGGCGCGATGTATGCGCCGTGTAGCGCTCGCGATTCAGCACCGGCCTGTTCACGGCCCATTCGTGGGCAGGCCGCATTTCGATGCAGTCCACGGGACATGGCGGGAGGCACAGCTCGCACCCCGTGCAGCGCTCGGCGAGCACGGTGTGCATATACTTCTGGGCGCCGACAATCGCGTCCACCGGGCAGGGAGCCAAGCAACGGGCGCAGCCGATGCAGCGCGTCTCATCGATCCAAGCGACCCGCAGCGGTGACTCGATGCCGTTGGCCGGGTTCAGGCTCAAGGTGGGCCGGCCGAGCAGCTGCGCCAGGGCATCGATGGTGGCCTTCCCGCCCGGCGGGCATTGATTGATTTGCGCCTCGCCGGCGGCAATGGCGGCGGCATAAGGGCTGCAACCGCTGTAGCCGCACCGCGTGCATTGGGTCTGGGGGAGCAATGCATCGATGCGCAGCGCCATGTCGGGCGTGCGCACTGCCATGTCAGGAGCGCGCGCCGCGATGTCAGCCGCGGTTTCGTCGTTCATTTCATTTGACACGCATGCCGGGCATCGCTCCGGAATCCGGCCACAGGGCGAAGATATCCCTGCCTCCCGGTCCTGCCGCCAACATCATGCCCTCTGAAATGCCGAACCGCATTTTTCGCGGCTCCAGATTCGCGACCACGACGATGAGCCGCCCGACCAAGGTTGCCGGATCGTAAGCGGCGCGAATACCGGCAAAAATCTCACGCTCTCCGAGCTCGCCCACATCGATCCGCAGCTTCAAAAGCTTGTCGGCGCCGGCAATCAACTCGGCAGTCAGGATCTTGGCCACCCGCAGATCGATGCGCAGGAAGTCGTCGATCGAAATCAAATTGCCTTCGACCGATGTCGCTGCGGCCAGCGTCACCGTGTCCGATGCGCCGCCATTGGCGACGGCTGGTGCGGAAGGCGTGGCAGGCGCGGAAGGTGCGGAATGCGCCGCGCGGCAGGCGTGGCAGGTGCCGCAGGCGCGGCAGGCGCGTCGGCATCCGGCTCCACCAGGCTTGCCACCGCTTTCGGATCGAGCCGAACGGCCAGGGGCTCATAGGCATTGATGCTCGTGGACAGAAGCGGAGTCGCCGCAGCGGCCCAGGTCGGGTTCGGCTCCCGAAAGAAGGCGCAGGCGCGCGCCGCCATCTGGGGCAATACCGGCTGCAGATAAATCATCAACACCCGGAACAGGTTCAAGCCTTGCGTGCAAACGATCTGCACCTCGGCGTGGCCTTCCGGCTTCTTCGCGAGCATCCAGGGCTTGCGCGAATCGACGTACTGATTGGCACGGTCGGCGAGGGCCATGATCTCGCGCATGGCGCCGGCCGTGTCGCGGCCCTCGTAGGCCTCGGCGATGCTCGCGCCGGCCGCCACGAATTCAGCGTACAGCTGCTCATCCTCCAATCGGTCCGCCAATTTGCCGGCGGAGTTCTTGGTGATGAAGCCCGCACAACGGCTGGCGATGTTGACCAGCTTGCCGACGATTTCCGAATTCAAGCGTGTCGTGAATTCAGCCATGTTCATATCCATATCGTCGATGCCTGCACCCAACTTGGCGGCAAAGTAGTAGCGCAGGTACTCCGCCGGGAAGTTCTGCAGGTAGCGGCGCGCGGTGATGAAGGTGCCGCGCGACTTGGACATCTTCTGGCCGTTGATCGTGAGAAATCCATGCGCATGCACGGCCGTGGGGCGGCGCATTCCGGAGGCTTGCAGCACCGCGGGCCAAAACAGAGTGTGAAAATACAAGATGTCCTTGCCGATGAAGTGATGCAGTTCGGCGGCCGAATCGACGGCCAGGAAATCTTCGAATTTCAACCCCGTGCGCACACACAACTGGGTAAGGCTGGCCAGATACCCGATCGGTGCGTCGAACCATACGTAAAAATACTTGAGAGGTGCATCGGGGATTTCAAAACCGAAATAGGGCGCATCGCGCGAGATGTCCCAATCCTTCAGTCCTTGCGAGAACCATTCATCGAGCTTGCGCGCGACGCTCTCCTGCACGGCCCCGCTGCCGACCCACTCGCTCAAGGGTTTCTCAAAGGCGCTCAAGCGAAAGAAATAATGCTCCGATTCGCGCCAAACCGGGGTGGTGCCGCTGATCACGGAAATCGGATTCTTCAGATCGGCCGGGGTATAGGTCGATCCGCAATTTTCGCAGGAATCCCCGTACTGATCGGGCGTTGCGCACACCGGGCAGACGCCCTTAACGTAACGGTCGGGCAGAAACATCTTGGCCGTCTCGTCATAAGCCTGCCTGACGCTGCGCTTGTCGATGTATCCGCTGTCCCGGTGGATCGAGTACATCCGATCGCAAAGCACCTTGTTCTCCGGCGAGTGCGTCGAACCGAAGTTGTCCATGCCGATCAACATATCGGCCAAATCGCGCTGATGTTCGATATTGACCTGGGCGATCAGCTTCTCCGGGGTGATTCCCTCGGACTGCGCCTTGAGCATGATGGGCGTGCCGTGCGTGTCGTCCGCACAGACGTAGTAGCACTCGTGGCCGCGCAGCTTCTGAAACCGAACCCAAATATCGGTTTGTATGGTCTCGAGGATATGCCCCAGATGCAAAGGGCCATTGGCATAGGGTAGGGCGCTGGTAACCAGAATTCGTCGTCGTTGGGTCATGATGAAATTATGCCACGCCGACGACGGGCGGTCGCGGCGGCGGCATTTTTGCGCGGCGAAAATCCGCGGCAGCGCGCCGGAGGGCCTGTCCGAGTATTGCGTGAGCCGCGCTGGACTCCTACGAGGCTTCGCGAAACTGTTCGAATTTCGATTTGTTGATGGACTTTTTGAACGCTTCCTTGCCGGAAATCTGCCTCGAGTCGAGCAACGCTTGGATGGCCGTGTCCATGAGTTTCATGCCGGTGGCCGTGCCGCTTTGCATGGCATTTTCCAATTGATCCATCTTTCCCTGGCGGATCAGATTTGCGACCGCGGGCGTGTTGACGAGGATTTCCAGGGCCGCGACGCGGCCCTTTTTGTCGGCTTTGGGAATGAGCTGCTGCGAGACGACCCCGCGCAGGCTGGTCGACAGCATGGTGCGCACATGCGATTGCTTGTCGGCCGGGAATGCATTGACCAACCGGTCGACGGTGGCCGCCGCGCCGTTGGTGTGCAGCGTCGCCATGACCAAAATGCCCATTTCAGCCGCGGTAACCGCAATGCCCATGGTTTCCAGGTCGCGAAGCTCGCCCACCAGAATCACGTCCGGATCCTCCCGCAGGGCGGAATTCAGCGCGGATGCGAACGATGTGGCATGCACGCCGATCTCGCGTTGGCTGATCAGGCAGTTCTTGCGCACGTGCACGAATTCGATCGGATCCTCGATGGTGAGGATGTGGCCTTTCTCGCGCGTATTGATGTCATCGATCATGGCAGCCAGCGTGGTGGATTTGCCGGACCCTGTCTTGCCGGTCACCAGAATCAAGCCGCTGTTGATCTTGCACATATCCATCACCGCGGCCGGCAGCTTCAGTTCCTCGGCAGTTTTGGCGCTGGAAGGAATTGCCCTGAACACCGCGCCCATGCCGTTGAGCTGCCGCATCACGTTGACGCGAAAACGCGCAACGCCGGGGATGGCGTACGCGAAATCGGTGCCGTCCTTCGCCTCGAAGCGCTCGACCGCCAGCTTCGGCATGATTTCATACAGCGTGGTTTTTACCGCTTCCGCCGTCAGCGGCTGATCGCTCAAGTTCTTGAGGTCGCCGTACTGGCGCACCCGCGCCGGGTCCCCTGCCAAGAAATGCAGATCCGAGCCGTTGCTCTCGAGCACCTGGGTCAAGTATTGATCGATGGCAGGCACGGTCAGGGAGTGCTTGCGGGTTCCGCAACCGGCATGCCGGACATGTCGGTGACGAAACGCTGGAACTGACGCTTATCGGATGCATACGCATAGGCATGCTCCGGATCGACTTCCTTGGCGTTGATGGCCGTCAGCAACGCCTGGTCCATGAGCTGCATCCCGTATTCCTTGCCCATTTGCAGCTGGCTGGGAATCTGGTGGGTTTGATCGGTCATGATGAGCTTGCCGATCGCCTTGGTCAGGACCATGACTTCGCACACGGCCCGGCGCGCGCGCTGATCCGGGGTTTTGAGCAAAATCTGCGTAAGCACGGCGATCAGGCTGTTGGACAAAAAACTCTTGGTTTGCTCGCGCTCGTCGATGGGCAGGGCATCGATGATGCGATCGATGGTCTTGGTGGCGCTGGTGGTGTGCAGCGTACCGAGTACCAGGTGTCCTGTTTCAGCGGCGGTCATCGCCATGGAAATGGTTTCGGCATCGCGCAGCTCGCCGACCAAAATCACGTCCGGATCTTCGCGCATCGCGGCGCGCACGCCCTCGGCGAACGAAGGCAGGTGCGTGCCCAGTTCACGCTGGATGACCTGGCTGCTCTTGCTGCGGTGGACGAACTCTATCGGGTCCTCGAGGCTGATGATATTGAGCGAGCGGGTCGAGTTCAGGTGGTCGATCATCGCGGCCAATGTGGTGGTCTTGCCCGTACCCGTGGAGCCGGTCACCAGAATCATGCCCTGGTGGTAATCGCACAGTTTTTTCGCGATCGGCGGCAAGCCGAGCTGGTCCATGCTGGGCATGGCCGTGGGGATCGATCGAAATGCCGCACCGATGCCGGTTTCCTTGCGGTACACATTGACGCGAAAGCGGCCGCCTTCCGTGGACACGTACGAGAAATCCAGATCGCGGCCCTCGCGCAGCACTTTGAGCTGCGATTGGGTCAGAACCTCTGTGATATAGGCTTCGAGTTCTGAATCGCCCAAGTTGCGAAACTTGATCGGCATCAAGTCCCCATGCATGCGCAACATGGGCGGGATACCCACCGCCAGATGCAGATCCGAGCAGCCCTGAGCCACGCCTAACTTGAGGAACGCGTCGATTCTTGCCATAACGTGCAAGGCTACCCGTAAGCAATTGGTTTTTCGAGTTTTTAGGGCGGGATTCGCCCATAAACGTGAGGTGCGTCCAGGAGGCCGTCCGACGGGCTCCCGGCGCAGGAGTTCTGACCATCAAGGACGGGGTCGTCCTCGACCCCGTTGAAAGGTGGCGCGCAGCGCCTTAAAGGAATTTCTCGAGCGACAGGCGCAGTTCGTCCATGCTTTGGGCCCGCTTGGCCTTGTCCAGCGACATGCATTTCATGACCAAGTTGTTCAATTCCAAGGGCAGGGCTTTGTTTATTTCGATCGGTTGCCGCGCTTTGCCCTGCACGTGCTGGTACATGACGGACATGTGATCGCCGCGGGAATAGGGCGGGACCCCGGCGAACATCTCGTACAAGATGACGCCCAGGCTGTAGATGTCCGCCCGTTCGTCGACTTTCTTGCCCAAGATCTGTTCCGGCGCCATGTACTTCGGTGAGCCGATCACATACCCGGTCTTGGTCAATTGCGTATCGCCCTGGCTCTGGGCTGCCGCCACGCCGAAGTCCACGATCTTGAGCAGCAAATCGTTGTCGATCAGCACGTTCGCCGGCTTCAAGTCCCGGTGCACGATGCCGGCTTGATGCGCCACCGCCATGCCGGTCGCGATGTCGATGCCGAACTTGACCGCGCGTTTGAGGTCCACGGGCTTCTCGTTGACGATCTCCCCGCCGAGCGTGTGCGATGGGAAATATTCCATGGAGATCGCGTAATTGCCGCGGATGTACAGGAAATCGTAGATGCGGATGACGTTCTTGTGGGTGATTTTGCGGCTGTAGCGCAGCTCGTGCACGAAGCGCTTCATCATCTCTTCGTCGGAAGAGACATTCGTGTTCAGGAATTTGAGAATCAGGCGCTCTTCGACAACGGTGTCTTCCATGAGCAATACCGTTCCGAATGCTCCCTTGCCGATCTTTTCGATGAACTTGTAGCGTCCCTCGAGGACGTCTCCGGGCTTCAAGGTCGCAATATCCAGCCGGGCGCTCGCGGCGATTTCCTCGTTCTCCTTGACGACGTTCGCCAGCGCCGCGTTGTCGACGAGCAGCGTCTTGGCCGGTTCCTGCATCTTTTCCGCGCGTTTATTCGCGGCGATCTGCTGCGTCGAGAATCGGTTGTCCATCTCCTGGATTGCGCGTGCGACCGCCTGGATCACGGTTCCATCGGCGTTGGCCGAGACCGCCTGCAACCGGGCGCGAATGGTGTCGGCGCGACGCTCGTCCGTGAGTTTTGCCAAGGCAGCGATCGCCTCGACTTTGATTTCGTTTTCCGGCCGCTCCAGCATGGGCAACAGGCTTTCGAGGCTCTTTTGGTCGCCGATTCTTCCGATGGCTTTGATCACCGTGGGCAGGGATTTCGCCTCGCCCTGCAACATGTCGACGAAGCGCGGCAGCGCCTTGCTGCTGCCGATTTCCGCCAGTGCATCGACAGCCCGTTCGCTGACCCACCAGTCCGGGTCCCGGGTCGCTTCGATGAGCTGGGCCACCGCACGCTCATCCTTGGTCTGATTGAGGATTTCGATGGCTGCGCGGCGGATGTCCTGATTTTCGTCCTTGATCAGCGCCAGCACCGCGTCGACCACGCGCGGACCGCCGATCTTGCCCAGCGCATCGGCGGCGCGGGTACGCACCCACCAATCGCTGTCGGCAATCACCTCCAGCAAGTACTTGACCGACTTCGAGGTGCCGACGACGTTCAACACTTCCACTGCGGCGCGGCGCGCGTATTCATTCTCATCCTTGAGCACATCCACCAGGTATTTGATGGTTTCAGGATGGTTGGCTTTCACGACCACGTCGACCGCTTTGTTCTGAACCTCGATTTCAGGATCGCGCAGCATCCCGACGAGCAGCGGCATGTCGAAAGGGCCGTCCATCTTGGCCAGCGCGGAGAGTGCGGCGGAGCGGATGAATTTGCTGGTGTCCTTGAGCTGCTTCTGCAGCGCCTGCCGTACCGTAGGCAGGTTGAAGCGAGCCAAAACATTGATGATGTGCAGCCGGGCGACCGGATCCTTGCCTTCGATCCTCGTGAGCAAATCATCGACCGAGGATTCGTCGGCGATTTCGCCGATGATCTTGAACAACCCGTTTCTTTCGCTGGGCTCCTGGGTGTAGGCGGCGTTCAACAGTTCACGCACGTTATAGCGCGCCTTCTGGGCGCTGATCACGTCGAGCAATGCCTGCTTGGGCATTCCTGGCTTGGTCAATGCATCCAGCAGCGCATGTGCCGGATAATTGCGGCTGCTGGACAAGGCCCATGCAATTCCCGACATGGCGCGGCCGTTTGCCTCAGACATGGTCTTCAGCAGGGTCGGCAGGGTTCTGGGATCGATCAGGCGGGCAAGCGCCTCGACATAGGCCGTGGTCTCGCGCTTTTCCGACGTCGCCAGCGCATCGACGATCGGATCGATGGCGTCGGAGCCGAGCGCAATCAATTTTTCCAACGCCTTTTGCGCCGGCGGGCTGCCTGGATTGCCGCTGGCTTTGACTTCGGCAATGAGCCGATCGGCACGGTAATTGGCGAATAGAGTCATTCAGCGCCTAAGTTGAGCTTTCCGTGAGAGCCACACATTCCCTGAGAGTTACCCCGTTCCCTCGAGATATACCCATTGTTACCTTAATTCAGGCGCCGTCCCTGGTCTTGATTCTCAATTTGGAATTATGCCATAGGTCACGGAATTAGCTGCCTGCGGTACAATCGCTGTCCCTTATGAATCACCCAACTGCCGCGGAAAGCGCCATCCGCGAGAAACTAAGCGCCTACACCGATCCTTACCTTGGCCAAACCTTGGGCGATGCCAAGGCTATCGGGTCCGTGGCAGCCCATGGCGGCGTCGTATCCGCGGAACTGGTGTTGGGGTTTCCGTGCGCCGACTACGTCTCGGAGCTGCAGGCGGCCCTGCAGGGCTACCTGGGGCCCGTGCTGGGCGATGCCCGTTTGGAGCTGAAGTTGCGAGCGCAGATCACCGCGCATGCGGTCCAGCGCACGCTCAAGCCCTTGGCAAACGTCAAGAATGTCGTGGCGGTGGCCTCCGGCA
Source organism: uncultured Gammaproteobacteria bacterium (assembly GCA_963761345.1). Lineage (GTDB taxonomy): Bacteria > Pseudomonadota > Gammaproteobacteria > Steroidobacterales > Steroidobacteraceae > Bog-1198. The sequence continues at coordinate 167,223 of CAVXGV010000012.1, read as the reverse complement.
AGGGAGGCGTCGGAAAATCCACGACCGCTGCGAATTTAGCCCTCGCCTGGGCCGCGCAGGGTGCCAAGGTGGGCCTGTTGGACGCCGATATTTATGGCCCCAGCCAGCCCCTGATGATGGGATTGAGCGGCGCGAAGCCGGTCAGCACCGACGGCAAGCACATGGCCCCCTTGAAGGCGCATGGCGTCGAAGTGATGTCCATCGGTTTCATGATCGATCAAGAACAGCCCATGGCGTGGCGCGGACCGATGGTGACCCAGGCGCTGACACAGCTGCTCGGCGATACCACTTGGGGTGATCTGGACTATCTGGTCGTCGACATGCCGCCCGGAACGGGCGACATCCAGCTCACCTTGGCGCAGCGGGTTCCGGTCAGCGGCGCCGTCATCGTGACCACACCGCAGGATATCGCCCTTCTGGACGCTCGCAAGGGCCTCAAGATGTTCGAAAAGGTCGAAGTGCGGGTGCTCGGCGTGGTGGAGAACATGAGCATGCACGTGTGCTCGCAATGCGGCCATGTCGAGCATGTGTTCGGCAGCGGCGGTGGTGCGCGCATGGCGGCCCAGTACGGCGTGCAGTTGCTCGGCGAGCTGCCCCTGGACATCCGCATTCGTGAGGATGCCGACGGCGGTGCACCGACCGTGGTGGCGGAGCCCGGCAGCGAACGGGCGCGCGCCTATTTCCTGATGGCCCGCCGCACCGCGGCGCGGCTGGCCACCTTGAACAAAGACTATAGCCGGGCATTCCCCAAAATAACCGTCGAAGCAACCTAATGAGCATCAAAAGCGACCGTTGGATCAGGCGCATGGCCGCCGAGCACGGCATGATCGAACCCTTTTCGGCACAGCAAGTGCGCGTCTCGGACGGTCACAAGATCGTCTCCTATGGCACCTCGAGCTACGGATATGACGTGCGCTGCGCGGAAGACTTCAAGATATTCACCAACATCAATTCCACGATCGTGGATCCGAAGAAATTCGACGAAAAATCCTTCGTCGACTTCAAAGGTCCCGTCTGCATCATTCCGCCGAATTCGTTCGCGCTCGCAAGCACGGTGGAATATTTTCGGATTCCGCGTAGCGTACTCACGGTTTGCTTAGGAAAAAGCACGTACGCACGTTGCTTCGCCGCGAATACCCGCGTTGCATTGGTCGACGGCACATCGCCGACTCTCGAGGAAATGGCGAAGCGGCACGAGGCGGGCGAGATCTTTTGGGGTTACAGCATCGGAGAGAACGGGCGGATGATAGTTAGTCTGCTTGATGCTCCGCGCTTCATAGGCCGTGATTCGCTGCTTGAAATTGAGTTAGACAGCGGTGAATGCATACGCGCCACGCCCGACCATCTTTTCATGCGTCGCGACGGGCGAATGGTGGAGGCGCACGCATTGAGACCGCAAGATGCGTTGATGCCGCTGTACCGAGACCTGTTTCGCGGCTATGAGGGTGTTTATCAGCCGATCGACGGGTATCTCTACGCGACGCATAGACTAGCGGACGAGTGGAATATCAGAAACGGAATTTATGAGGAAATACCGGCGACGCACCGGCACCATTTGGATTTCGATCGCCGCAACAACAAGCCCACCGTGACAGGCTCCATTCGTGGTGCCGCTGAGGCGCTAAATTGTGATCGATCCGTATTCCGGCGTTTCTCTGCCGCGGTCACCGATTTTCGAGGTACGCGTCAGTACCGCAATCACAAAGTCGCGGCGGTGCGTGAGATTGCCGGTGACCACGATGTTTATTGCCTGACGGTCCCGGAAGCAGGCAATTTTGCGTTGGAAAGCGGAGTGTTCGTGAAGAATTGCGGAATCATAGTCAACGTAACGCCTTTGGAACCCGAGTGGGAAGGCCACGTGACCCTGGAATTCTCCAACACCACGCCGCTGCCCGCGAAGATTTACGCCAACGAGGGCGTGGCGCAAATGCTGTTCTTCGAATCCGATGAAGTTTGTGAGACTTCGTACAAGGATCGCGGCGGCAAGTATCAGGGCCAGCGCGGCGTCACTCTGCCGAAGACTTGACGGCCGGCGCCGCGCCGGCGGCCGGCTGATCGATGCTTTTGATGCGCATGGCAATCTCGATTTTGCCGTCTCGGCTGCGCTCCGCCTGCACGGGCACGAATCCCAGCGAAGGGGCAAACCACATGCGCAATATTCGATTGTTGCCGATGCGTTGACTGGTGACGATGACGGTGTCGAGTTCTCCGAGTTCCGTCCTCAATTTCGCACGGCCTTCCTTGGTGTACTCGAAATCCTTCAGCTGATCCTTGTCGATGATATGGAAGGTTCTGGGCAGATTGCCGTGCTTGAGGTCGAGCATCACTTCGACTTGAATGGACATGACATCCTGCGTTCCATCTTTGAGCTTCAAGTCGACCGGTTTCGTTTCCGACACGCCGGTGGCGCGTTGGTTTTGCCAGTCGAAATCCAGCTCCACCGTAGCTGATCCTTCCTTGCCATAGTATCTGTCCGGACGCACATGATCGCCGTTCACGCTCAACCAACTCCGTTGCACGAGATCGTCATGGTAGGCGAGGCGAAAGATGCCCCGGGCGGTGATGGTCCACGTGTATTGATAGTGGCCCGGTTGGTCACCCGCCGTCAGTTGTATATCGCTGGTGCCGATGCTGATACCCTTCCAATCGGCTTGGTAATGCGCGACGAAAGGCGCGATGCCGGCTTCATCGCCGGCCGGCGCCGCGGCGCCCAGCGCAGTAGTCGCGGAAGCGGTGATGAGCAGGAGCGCGATTATCGGTGTTTTCATCCTACTTCCCCTGAGAAACGCCGGCCCTCAGGCCGATGTCGGTGATTTGCACGGGCTCGCTCAAGATCCGGCCGTCCAATACGGCTTGACCGGCCCGGCAGCGCAATCGGCCTGCGCAGAACCAATCGACGGCCACCGGATAGATGACATGCTCCTGCGCCAGTACACGGCGGCTCAAGCTCGTTTCCGTGTCGCCCGTTTCGACCGGAACCCGGGCCTGAATCACGCGCGGCCCGCCATCCAATTGCTCGGTCACGAAATGCACCGTGACGCCGTGCTCGGCGTCACGCGCTTCGATGGCGCGCCGATGCGTATGCAGGCCCGGGTACTTGGGCAACAACGAGGGGTGAATGTTCAACATCTTTCCCGCATAGCGCTCCACGAAGGGTGCGGACAAGATGCGCATGAATCCGGCGAGCACGATCAGTGAGGGGCGAGCATTCGTCGATGGCGGCCGCCAGAGCGCTGTCGTATTCGGCGCGCGGCATGTCCTTCGCCGGCACCACCGCATGCGCGGCAATGCCGAAGGATCGAGCCGTGTCGAGGCCCCCGGCATCGGCCCTGTCGGCGAGCACCGAGCGGACCCGATAGGCGGCGGCTTCCGATCGGCTGTGCTCGATGAGTGCGCGCATATTGCTGCCGCGTCCCGAAATGAGGATGACGATCGGCTGCCGCGGCGGCGTGCTGCTCAAGCGATGACGACGCCTCGGGTTCCGTCGCGTATCGTACCGATCACCAGTGCCTCCTGCCCGGCATCACGCAGAACGCTGATGGCGCGCGGCGCATCGGGCGCCGCCACATGCACCGTCATGCCGATGCCGCAATTGAACACGCGATACATTTCGGCGTCCGCAATCTTTCCCTGCTGCTGCAGCCAATCGAATATCGGTTCGCGGCGCCAGGAACGGCGCTCGAGAATCACTTCCAGTCCATCCGGCAACACGCGCGGAATGTTGTCGACCAGGCCGCCGCCGGTGATGTGCGATAGGCCGTGCACGGAGACCTCGCCCATCAATTTGAGCAGGGGCTTGACGTAGATGCGCGTCGGCGCCATGAGGCGGTCGATCGAGGCTGATGCCCTCAAGGTCGGCGTGAATGTCCGCATCGGACAGCTGCAGAATTTTGCGGATCAGGGAGAAGCCGTTGGAATGCGGCCCGGAGGAAGGCAGGCCCAGGACCACGTCGCCGGCACGTGTTTTCGAGCCGTCGATGATGGCTTCCTTCTCCACCACGCCGACGCAGAAGCCCGCCAGATCGTAGTCGGCGCCGTGATACATGCCGGGCATTTCGGCGGTCTCGCCGCCCACCAAGGCACACCCGGCCTGGACGCACCCTTCGACGATGCCGGCAATGACCCGCTCGCCGACATCGACATCGAGCTTGCCGCTGGCAAAATAATCCAGAAAGAACAGCGGCTCGGCGCCTTGCACGATCACATCGTTGACGCACATGGCCACCAGATCGATTCCCACGCCGTCGTGCCGCTGCGTATCGATCGCCAGGCGCAGTTTGGTGCCGACCCCGTCGGTTCCGGACACCAGCACCGGCTTGCGATACCGGTCCAAGGGCACCTCGACCAGGGCGCCGAAGCCGCCGATGCCGCCCAGCACTTCCGGGCGCATCGAGCGCCTCACGCGCGGCTTGATCCGCTCGACAAGTTCGTCGCCGGCGTCGATGTCGACTCCCGCGTCGCGATAGGTTACCGGCGCTCGCTCAGTCATCTAACGGATTCCTCATAAGGACTTGGGCCAACGCGGTTGGCGATGCAGCTGTGGTATTTTACAACACCATGGCACAGTACTTACGGCGCTTTTCGGGGCGATATTTGCAGCGCCACCGCTATTTTTTGGTTGTGCGTGGCCGGGCTTTGCCCCGGCGAGGCGGCTTTTTCGCTGACACGTACCGAGATGTATCAGACCACGGCGCCGGTTTCGGACCGATCGGAAGCGGCGCAGACCACGGCCTTCCAGAACGCGATGAGGACGGTACTGATCCGCGTCACCGGCCGGCGTTCCGCGGATGAGGATCCGGCCTTCAGTCCCTTGATTGCCAACGCCCGTCGCTATGTGCAGCAGTACCGCACCGCCCCGGACAGTCAGTTGTGGGTGGCTTTCGACGGGCCTGCCATCGAGCGTTGGCTCACGCAGAACGGCCAGCCTTTGTGGGGCCACGAGCGGCCGACGACGTTGGTGCTCCTGGCGGTGCAAACCGCCGCACAAACCGGCAGCGTCATCGCCACGGAGGACACTTCCGAGTTGAAGGCTGCCATCGACGCGGCAGCGATCGCGCGCGGACTGCCGCTGGTCTGGCCGAGCGGCGCGGAGCTGCAAAAGTATCACATCGATTTTGCAACGGTGAACAATGGCTCGCCTTCCGCCTTTGCGGAGATTGGGCGGCGCATGGGCAGCGACGGGATATTGGTGGGACGTGCCAGCGGCGGCACTGCGAACGCGGCGGTCCGGTGGACCCATCTGTTTCAGGACCGAAGCAGCGAATATTCCGGTACCTTGGAGGGCGTCAATCGCGCCGCCGATCTGTACGCCGGCCTGTTCGCCGCCAGCGGCAGCCTGGCGCCCGTGGATATCGAGGTCACCGGCGTCACCGATCTTCGCGACTATGCCGGTCTCGAGAATTATCTCGAATCGCTGACTTTCATCTCGCATGTGAGCGTGGAATCCCTGACCGGGGATACCGTTCGATTCCGCTTGGCGACCCGCGGCGGGGTCGACTCGCTGCAGCGTGCGCTGGCGTTAAATGGGCGATTGCAGCCGGTCGCCGCCGGTGAGAATGGAATTCAGCGCTTCCAACTGCGTCGCTAGCCGGGACCAAGACTTAGGGCCTAGGTTCGTGCGTCACATACCGAACTTCATCAGTGTGGTCAGAATTCTGCTGGTCGTGCCGATTGCGCTGGCGCTCGCGCAGCACCGGCTTGCACTCTCCATCCTGCTATTCGCCCTTGCTGTCGCATCGGACGCCGCCGACGGATTTCTCGCCCGCCGATTCGGCTGGAAGAGCGAGCTGGGTGCGGTGCTCGATCCGATCGCAGACAAGCTGCTGCTGGCGACGGCCTTCGTCACATTGAGTTATCTCAATTTGGTGCCGCGCTGGCTGATGGCGGCGGCCGTGGGGCGGGATGTGATCATCGTGTTTGGGGCCGCGGCGTACCGAATGGTCATCGGCCCGCTGACCGCGCATCCCTCCTTCATCAGCAAGGTAAATACGCTGTGCCAGGCTGCTTTCCTGCTGGCAGTGCTGAGCAGGGCGAAATTTTCGATGCCGCCCGAGTGGGGGGTGACGTGGCTCGGCGCACTGACGTTCGCGACGGTGGTCCTGAGCGGCATCGACTACGTTCTGGTTTACGGCAAGCGGGCGGTGGCGGCATGAAGCAACTCGCACTGGGCGTGCGGCTTCGCGCCGAGGCGGTGTTCGACAGTTTTGCGCCCGGCCGGAATTCGGAAGTATTGACGGCGCTGAGATCGGCGAATGTTGCGCCGTTGTGGTTATGGGGCGCGCACGGAACCGGCAAGACTCACTTGCTGCAGGCGGCCTGCGCCGCAGCCGGTGACACCGCGGCTTATTTTCCCTTGGACAGATCGGTCGGTCTGCCGTCCGAGGCTCTCGCGGGCTTCGAGCGCAGTCACGTGCTATGTATCGACGATGTCGATGCCGTCGCGGGCGATCAGGCCTGGGAGCGGGCGCTGTTCGGGCTCTTCAATGAGGCGGCGGAGCTGCGCACACGCTTGATATTTGCCGCGCTGGTTGCGCCCCGCCGGGCGGCCTGGGGTTTGGACGACTGGCGTTCCAGGGCCGGCTCCTGCCTCGTGTATCAGCTTCGGGAACTCGATGATGAAGGCCGCATCGAGGCATTGCGGCTGCGCGCGGCTCAGCGCGGCTTGCAGCTCCCGTATGAAACTTCCGAGTACTTGCTGAAGCGCATGCCGCGCGACCTGCCGACGCTGTTCCAGATCCTCGACGAGCTCGATGAGGCCTCATTGGTCGAGCAGCGCCGCCTCACCATTCCCTTCATCCGCGATGCACTCGAGAAGCACGCAGGAACAAAATCATAGTGCAAAACCATGCGAACACCAGCAGCAGGCTCATCGCCGCCACCCAGCGCGCCTGCGGGTTCACCAACAGCTCGGTAACCGCGAAGGCCAGATAGGGAATGGCAAACAACGTAGCCCAGGCATAGGTATAACGGCTGCCACGCAGCAAGCCTCGCAGCGGCGCCAGCAGCGGCAGAACGGCAATCACACAAATCGGCCACGGATAGCCGACGAGTATCCACGCGAGCAAACTCGCGGCAAGAGCGATCCAAAGCCAGATGGTCATTGCGCGTGACGCTGATGCAACGCTCATGCGCGTGTTGCCAACCGATCCGCGAGCGCCGCGACCCGCGTGCCCAGTGCGCGCGCCAGGCTGCTCTCGTGCTCGGAGAGTTCGCCGTGTTGGGTGAGAGCGGCCACATGACTTGCACCGTAGGGCGTGCCGCCGCTGCGGGTGTCGGTGAGGCCCGCTTCGGTGTATGGCAGACCCACCAGGTACATGCCGTGGTGAAGCAGCGGCACCATCATGGACAACAGCGTCGACTCCTGGCCGCCATGCAGCGTTTGTGTCGAGGTGAAAACGCCGGCGGGTTTGCCGGCCAAGGCGCCCGACATCCAAAGTGCGCTGGTGCCGTCCAAAAAGAATTTCACCGGGGCAGCCATGTTTCCAAAACGCGTGGGGCTGCCGAGAATCAAACCGCAGCAGTCGATCAGATCGTCATGGGTGGCGTACGGTGGCCCCATGTCCGGCACGGGAGGATCCAGCTTTTGGGTGGTGGCGGTAATGGGCGCGACCGTGCGCAATCGTGCCTGCATGTTGGGCACCGCCTCGACGCCGCGGCAGATTTGTCGCGCCAATGCAGCGGTGCTGCCTTGGCGTGAATAATACAAAACCAGTACTTCATTCATCGATGGTCTTCCGTGGAATCACGCCGGATTGCACACCCATGCTGCGCCGGCGCAACGGATTGAATCACGCCAAAACACGTATTGTATAACGGCGGCTTGTTTGACGGCTTTGGCGGCTGTTGCTAGTGTCACTGAAAGCCTATGTCACGGTTCATTCTTGTTCTGGTCGGGGTTGCCTGTCTGCTTGGCTGCAGAACGGCGCCGCCTGTACAGGAAATGAGCGATGCGCGGCAAGCCATTGTCGCCGCCGCCGCCGCGGGCGCAATCCGCGGCAGCTCCCCGGAATACGATGCAGCGCAAGCGGCCATTGCCAGGGCTGAAGTGCACTTGCAAGCCCAGGAGTACGGGCGTGCTCGCCTGGCTGCGCTGCAAGCCAAGCACCACGCCGCTGCCGCCCTCGCCAACGCCCAGCATGCGGAAGCGCCGGTGGCTGTTCCGCATTAGGGAGCCTAGAAGCGCCAGGCGTGCTGCCAGCGCTGCATGACCAAAGCGGGATACTTGTTGCGGCCCACGCTGCCGTTATACCGGGCCAGGGCGAGCGACCAATTGCGGTGCTCAATTCTCAGGTAGTAGCGCAGGATCTCGCAGCCCATGCGAATATTGGGTGCGACTTTGACGAGCTGATTCTGGAGGCCCAGCTGTCGCGGCCAAAAAGGCATCACTTGCATCAAGCCCACGGCGCCGGCCGGCGAGACTGCCCAGCGATCGAAACGGCTCTCGACCTCCATCAGGGCCAGCACCAAGTCCGGCGGGATTTGCAGGGTAGGGTCGCGTTTGGCCTCGCAGTACACATGATCCAAGATCTCGACACGGGCCTCGTGCGTGGGCACGAACTGTGCGAGGCGCGGCTCCATCGACTTGTACCAAACTTCTGATTCGTACTTGTCGGTAAAGCAGTCGGAACTGCCGATGATTTTTTGCAGCAGGTCCTTCAGTTCAGGATCACGCTGCTGGTCCGCGCGCGCAGCCCCCGGCACGGCAGACGAGACGATCAGCGCGAGCAGCACCGCCAAGGCATGGCGCATAGGGCGAACTCAGCCATTTAACTTATGTCGAATATAGCCTACCGGATCGGCGGCGGATATTTCTGTCGATTCGGTCTCGCGCCGGTGACGATATTCGAGATTTCCGGCGGCGAGCGTGCGATCACCGATCACGATGCGGTGAGGAATGCCCAGAAGCTCGGAATCGGCGAACTTGACGCCGGGCCGCGCGTCGCGATCATCGAGCAACACATCGATGCCGGCGGCATTGAAATCCCGGTACAGCGCATCCGCGGTCTCCTGTACCCGCGCCGATTTCTGATAGTTGACCGGCACCAATATCACTTGGAAGGGTGCGATCGCCTCGGGCCACAAAATGCCGTTGGCATCGTGATTCTGTTCGATGGCGGCGGCGACCACGCGCGTCACGCCGATGCCATAGCAGCCCATGAACATCGTCAGTGCCTTGCCCTGTTCATCCAGCACGCTGGCGTTCATCTTGGCGCTGTAGAGCTGTCCGAGCTGAAAGATGTGGCCCACCTCGATACCGCGCGCAATCTTGAGGGTGCCGCGGCCCGTGGGGCTCGGATCGCCGGATTGAGCATTGCGGATGTCGACCGATGGCTGATCGGGGAGATCGCGGCCCCAGTTCACGCCTCGATAGTGCCTGTCCTTTTCATTCGCACCGCAGACGAAATCGGCCAGGTGAGCTGCGGCATGGTCGACATAGATCCTGCCCGGAAAGCCTAAGGGGCCGATGAAACCAGCCTCGGCGCCGGCCGCCGCCCGGATGCGTTCGGCGCCGGCCATGCGCAGGGGGCGCGCAACGCCGTCCAGCTTCTGGGACTTCACGGCATTGAGTTCGTGATCGCCGCGAATGACCAGCGCGACGACGTCGCCGGCCGTGCCGTCCACCAACAGTGTCTTGACGCACTGCGCGGGATTCACGCCGAGCAGGGCGCTGACTTCCGCGATGGTGCGCGCATTCGGCGTCGGCACCGCGGCCAGCGGTTCGGCGGGGGCCGCACGCGGCGCGGCGGGCGCCTGCGTGGCTGCGGTTTCCAGATTGGCCGCGTAATCATCGGCGTCGGAGAAAGCGATGGCGTCCTCGCCTGATTCAGCCAGGACGTGAAATTCCTGCGACGTGTCGCCGCCGATGCTGCCGCCATCGGCCAGCACGGCCCTGAATTTGAGTCCCATTCTGGTAAAGATGCGCGTGTACGCGTCGTACATGAGCCGATAGCCTTCGGCCAGGCTTGCCTCGTCCGTGTGAAATGAGTACGCGTCTTTCATCAAGAATTCGCGCGCACGCATGACGCCGAACCGCGGCCGGATCTCGTCGCGGAACTTGGATTGAATTTGATAAAAATTGACGGGCAGCTGTTTGTAGCTGCGGAGTTCACGCCGCGCGATATCCGTGATGACTTCCTCGTGAGTCGGTCCATACGCGAACTCACGATCGTGGCGATCCTTGAAGCGCAGCAGCTCAGGACCGTACTTGCTCCAGCGGCCCGATTCCACCCACAGTTCGGCAGGCTGGACGGTGGGCATGCACAGCTCCAAAGCGCCGGCGCGATTCATCTCTTCGCGCACGATGTGTTCCACCTTCTTCAGGGTCCGAAGCCCCATGGGCAACCATACGTACAGGCCTGCCGCCAGGCGCCGGATCAGTCCCGCGCGCAGCATCAGTTGATGGCTTGCGACCTCCGCGTCGCCGGGCACCTCTTTGAGGGTCGAAATGGGGTATTGAGATAAGCGCATAGCCGCATATCTTACATCAGCCCCCCTGGTATTATGCCGGGCAATGAGCGACGTCGACGACTCTCCGGCACGGCCGCGCGGAGTTTATTGGCTACCAAACCTTCTCACGACCGGTGCCCTTTTTGCCGGTTTTTACGCCATTGTGGCCGCCATCGACTTGCGGTTCGAATACGCGGGCATCGCAGTATTCGTCGCGATGATTTTCGACGGTTTGGACGGGCGCGTGGCGCGCTGGACCCAAACCGCCAGCGCATTCGGCAAGGAGTACGACAGCCTCTCGGACATGGTGTCCTTCGGCGTTGCGCCGGCCATCGTCACCTACCAATGGGGCGTTGCGCGTATCGCGGAGTACGGTCCGCTGTGGCGCCGGGTCGGCTGGCTGGTGTGTTTTTTCTATGCGGCCGCGGCCGCCTTGCGCCTGGCGCGCTTCAATTCCCGCGCGGCCACGCAGGACAAACACTATTTCGAGGGCCTGCCCAGCCCCTCGGCGGCGGCAATCGTCGCGGCCCTGGTTTGGCTGGCCAGCGATCAAACCAATATTGGATTGCCGGGATTGATCCTGGCGTTTTTCGTCATCGCCAGTGCGGGCGCGCTCATGATCAGCCGCTTTGCGTTCAACAGTTTCAAATACGTGAATGCCGGCGCAAAGGTGCGCTTCACCTACATCGTGCTGGTGCCGCTGGCGTTCATATTTATCTTTCTACACCTGCCCACCAGCTTGCTGGTGGTTTTCGGGCTGTATGCTCTATCGGCACCCGCCGTTTGGGTCTACCGCAAACTGCGGCGGCGCAGCCGTCCCACTACCCCGACACATGGATAGCGAACTTCGCCGGGAATATCTTGCTGCCCTGGGGCTGAAGGGCTGGAGGCTGCGCAACGGGTCGAGGCCCGAGGCAGCACCGGCGCCTGCCGCAGCACTCGCATCTGCCCCGGCACACGCATCGCCCCGCCGCGACACGCACCCGCCGCGGCACACGCACCCTTCGTGGCACCGGCGCCCGGCCTCGCCGCGACATCATCGGCCGTTCCCGGCGTCGCGCCGCAGGCACGCGAGGCGGGCGTGGATTGGACCGACTTGCGCGCGCGCGTCGCGGCCTGTGTGCGCTGCGGGCTGAGCGCGACCCGGACCCAGACGGTGTTTGGCGTGGGCAACCCGCATGCCGACTGGCTGATCGTCGGCGAGGCGCCCGGCGCCGATGAGGATCGCAGAGGCGAGCCCTTCGTGGGCAGGGCGGGGCAGCTGCTCAATGCCATGCTGCAGGCGGTGGGATTGGCGCGCGAACAGGTATACATTGCGAATGTCTTGAAATGCCGGCCTCCCGGCAACCGCGACCCCGGAGCGAGCGAGGCTGCGGAATGTTTGCCCTATTTGGAACGGCAGATCGCACTATTGAAACCGAAGATCATGTTGGCTGTGGGGCGGATCGCCGCGCAAAACCTGCTTCACACCGACAAAACGCTGGGCAGCTTGCGCCAGCAGGTGCATCGATTCGGCGCCCTTGGAGTGCCCTTGATCGTTACCTATCACCCGGCCTATCTGTTGCGCACACCGGCCGACAAGCGCAAGGCTTGGGAAGATTTGAAATTTGCGCGCGAGGTGTGTTCGCGTGTCTAGCGTCAAGCTGGACGCTGAATTTGCCGGCGTCGATCTGCGGCCGATGCATGAATTCGACATACCGGTCATTGCTGCCATCGAAAAGGCTGCCTATCAATTCCCGTGGAGCGAAGGGATTTTCCGCGACTGTCTGCGCGTAGGCTATGTTTGCCGCGTCCTCGATGTGGGCGGCGACTTGGGAGGCTACGGCATCATGTCGGTGGGAGCGGGCGAGGCGCACATATTGAATGTGTGCATTCACGAGCAGTTTCGCGCGCGTGGATTTGCCCGCAAAGTCATGGCATACCTGCTCGAGCGCGCGCGCGTGGCCGGCATGAGCGAAGCGTTTCTGGAGGTCAGGCCATCGAACGTGGCCGCTGCCCGCCTGTATCACTCCATGGGCTTCGAGCAGGTGGGTATCCGGCGCGGATACTACCAAGCGACGGTAGGCCGCGAGGATGCGGCGGTGCTGCGCCGGGTGTTGACGCCGCACGCGAAATAATCTCAAGTAATAATTCTTAATAAAATCAAATACTAGAGATGTTTAATTAATGTAATTAAACATCTCGCGCTTTCCTCTACAATGCCGTCGCGCCGACGATGCCGCACCTTAGAGGAATTTTTTTTAAATCATGCCGAATGGCTCACTGGCCGAGGAAATCAGCAGAAGAAGAACTTTTGCCATCATCTCCCACCCTGACGCGGGCAAGACCACCCTCACGGAGAAGTTGCTGCTGTTCGGGGGCGCCATTCAAATGGCGGGTACCGTCAAGGGCCGCAAAGCCACGCGTCACGCCACTTCCGACTGGATGCGCTTGGAGCAGCAGCGCGGCATCTCCGTCACTTCCTCGGTGATGCAATTTCCTTTCGATGATCACATCGTGAATCTGTTGGACACACCCGGCCACGAGGACTTCTCCGAGGACACGTACCGGACACTGACCGCCGTGGATTCGGCCTTGATGGTCATCGACTGCGCCAAGGGTGTCGAGGAGCGCACCATCAAGCTCATGGACGTGTGCCGGCTGCGCGACACACCCATCATGACTTTCGTGAACAAATTGGATCGTGACGGCAGGGCACCGATCGAACTGCTCGATGAAATCGAAGGCGTCTTGAAGATCCAATGCGCGCCGATGACCTGGCCGATCGGCATGGGGCGCGATCTGCTCGGCGTTTATCATTTGATCGAAGACACGATTTACGTGTACGTGCCCGTGGAGAAGGGGCGGGTCGGCACCCATGAGACCATCGCCGGCATTGCCAGCGATGAGGCGCGCGAGTTTCTCGGCGAGCGCTACGAAAAATTCCTCGAAGAGGTTGAGCTGGTGCGGGGTGCGAGTCCGCAATTCGACTTGCAGCGCTATCTGGCGGCGAAGCAGACCCCGGTTTTCTTCGGTTCGGCGGTCAACAATTTCGGCGTGCGGGAGCTGCTCTCATCGTTTGTCGCCCACTCGCCGGCGCCGCTGCCCCGCCGGACCTTGCAACGCCCCGTCAATGCCGATGAGCCCAAACTCACCGGCTTCGTATTCAAGATCCAGGCCAACATGGATCCCGGCCACCGCGATCGAATCGCCTTCATGCGCCTGTGTTCGGGACGCTACGCGCGCGGCATGCGCTTGCACCATGTGCGCCTCGACAAGGACGTTCGCATCGCCGATGCGCTCACCTTTCTTGCCGCCGACCGCAGCCAGGCCGAAGAGGCATACGCGGGAGATATCATCGGCCTGCACAATCACGGCACCATCAATATCGGCGACACCTTCAGCGAGGGCGAGAACCTCACGTTCACCGGCGTGCCGAATTTCGCACCGGAAATCTTCAGGCGCGCGGTGCTCAAGGATCCGCTGCGCATGAAGGCGCTGCAGAAGGGTCTGTCGCAGCTGTGCGAGGAGGGCGCGACGCAGTTGTTCAAGCCGCTGCGCAACAATGACCTGATTCTCGGCGCCATCGGCCAGCTGCAATTTGAAGTCGTGGCCTTTCGCCTGCAGGACGAATACAGCGTGCAATGCGTGTTCGAGCCGATCAACGTGGCGGTGGCGCGTTGGGTGAGCACGCAGGACGAAAAGCGCCTGGCGGAATTTCGCACCAAGGCCCACGACAACCTGGCCATCGATCACGCCGGAGAGCTGGTGTATCTCGCCCCGACCCGCGTGAATCTTGGGCTGACCGAGGAGCGCTGGCCGGAAATCAAATTCTTGAAGACCCGCGAAAACCTCGCCGCCTGACGCAGGCAGGCTGTCTGTTCTCGGACGCAAGCCTGCGGCCTCGGTGCGCTTACTGCATCGGCGCGCTTACCGCATGGGTGCGCTTACCGCATGGGCGCGCTTACTGCATGGGTGCGCTTACTGCATGGGTGCGCTTACTGCATGGGTGCGCTTACGGCATGGGGCGCCTACGGCATCGGCGTGGGCACGCGCTTGCGGCCCGCCAATTCGTCCGCGGTCTGCTCGATGTTGTGCTGGGCGAAGTAGTCGAAATAATTCCATCCGCCGTACACCGTTTTCAATTGCGGCAGCACCGTCTTCACCGCGGCGGCAGCGGATCCGTCCGCACCGCGTGCGGCCGCCACGGCGGTGCGCAGCGCCGCCAGATAATCCCTGAAGGCGCGGACCTCGGCAGCCTTGCCGACTTCGCCGTGCCCAGGCACGAAGGAGCCCTGGGCGTAGTCTTTGAGGAAGGTATCGTTGCTGGCGATTTGCGCCTGAGTATCTGCATCGATCAGGTTCGGCAGGGAATGGTTCCAGAACATGTCACCGGTGAAAACCACGTCCGCGTCCGGCACGACCACGATGGAGTCGCCGCCGGTATGCCCCGGCAGCACGCGCACCACGACTTTGCGGTCGCCCAAGTAAAGATCAATTCCGTCGCGGTAGACGATCGAGGGCAGCACCAGCGTTTCGATCATGTGTTTCTGCTGGGGCGTGATCTTGTCGCCGAAAAACTTCAAGTTCTCGGTATGCTCCCAGGCACGTACATTGGCCTGGGCGAGGATCGATGCCCCCGATTCCTGGTACACGCCATTTCCGGCCACGTGATCCAGGTGATAGTGGGTGTTGATCACGTAACGCACGGGCAGCTTTGTCTTGGCATGGATTTCTTGCAGCAAAGCCTGCGCCGCTGCCGGATCCACGAAGGAATCCACCACCAGAACGCCGTCCGATCCGATGACGAAGCCGGAATTGCTGCCCGCCTTGCCGCCCTTGGCGGGGGAAATCGCTGCCCATACCCCGGTGCCGAGCGGGTGCAGGGTAAAGAATGGCGCCGGCTCGGCGGCCATCAGGCGGCCGCACGTGGCGCTCAACAGAAACGCGGCAAAGATCATTTTTATTGTCGACATGGTTTCCCCGAGGTGGCAGTGCTGCAAGTCCACCATCCTAACGTCAACGGCGATGGGATCAAAGCCTGAAGGCGCGTACGCGCGCCTGGAACTGGCCCAAGGTGATGCGCGCCGATGGCGCTGCGTAGCGTAAGGAAGAGTAATGGCGGCACAGAGCGGTCACCGTGTGCGCGAGGTCAGGGCGCAGCTGCGCCACCCGCGTCGCATAAGCTTCCGCGCCTTCGTGCGGCCGGCGCGCCATCCCCGCCGCCGCGAGTTTGGCGCAGAGCCGCGCGTACGTGCGCACGGCGACATCCCCGGAAGGCGGAGCCAGTTCCCGATGAACTTGCCAGGTGAGCCAGGCCATGACCAATGCCATGGCGGCGGCCAAGATCATCACGAGTTTTTGTCCATTCGGCTCCGGGATCTTGAGCATCTCGAGCAATTGGCGCTGTGAATCCTGGTTGAAATCCAAGATGCGCTCGCGCCAGATTTCGCGCAGCAGATCGAGGCGCAGCCGTGCTCCTGCGAACCAAGGAGTGTTTGCTTGCCAACGGCCGGCCAAGGGGTCCTCGGCGCCGACGGCGTCCGCCAGGCCGCGCTCCACGCGTTCGGGAGCGATCGCCGCCGTGGGATCGATGCGCGTCCAGCCGCGTCCCTCGATCCAGACCTCGGTCCATGCGTGTGCCTCGCTTTGTCTCAGGATCCAATAATCCCCGTATGGATTGAGCGTTCCGCCCTGATAGCCCGTGACCACACGCGCGGGAATGCCTGCGGCGCGCATCAAGGCGGCGAAGGCTGAGGCGTAGTGGCCGCAGAATCCGCGTTTGGTGTCGAACAGGAATTCATCCACGGAGTCATCGGAGAGCTTGGGCGGATTGAGCGTGTAGTAAAATGGCTGCTGCCGGAACATGGCGAGCACGGCGTTGACCAGCTCCATATCGTCGGGGTGCGCGCTGCGCATCTCGTGCGCCAGTTGCTGCGTGCGCGGATTGCGATCCGGCGGCTGTCGCAAATCGCGCGCCCGCGTTCCCGGTCTCAAAGGCTCGGAATATTGAACGTGGGTGTAGGAAGTGCCGACCACATCGACGGGCCGCGACAGCGGCTCGGGCTGCATCAAGGTGTAGTCACCGGACAGCTCGGCGCGCGGCTGATTCCAGGCGGAAGGCCAATCGAGCATGAACAGCCAGCGATGCTGATGCGGCTCCATCATTACCGTGTAGTGATAGGCGACTCCCTGCGGCTGCTGCGGCGGCGCGACGCCTGAGCCGGAAGCCGATCGCGTCCAGGTGTGGCCATCGAAGGAGTCCAGCACGGGACCGCGCCAATAGCGTTCGGGCGCCGGCGGGGCAGCCGAATCAAAGCGCACGCGGAAGGCTACCTCATCCGACAAAGCCAATTGAGTGATGTCGCCGGGACTCATGGTATCGCTCAAACCCGAGGAGGCGGCTTTCGAGTCATTCGGGATGCGCCACAAGGGCGATGCGAAGCGCGGGAACAACAGCCAGAAAACCAGCGCCAGCGGCAGCGCCTGTGCCAGCACACGGCCGCCATAACGCAGGCTGCGGCGCCAGCCGGGCGCCGGGCCGCTGCTGGTGACTCGCAGCAGGGTCGCGGTGGTGAGCCAGCAGACGCCGATCAGATAGGCCAGCAGCCAGAAAGAGTCGCCTTCCAGCAGCGCCGCGAGGCTCACGAAATAAATGATCAAGGTGATGATGTAGATATCGCGCTGAGTCTTCGTCTCCAGCAATTTCAAACCCGCGGTCACGCTGAGCAGCGCCGTGCCGGCAACCAGGCCGTTGAAAGTGTGGAAACGCAGAAACATCAGCGGCATGACCAGCGCGGCGACTGCAATGAGCACGCCGCGCGGCGGTGCGCTGCGGCCGCTGCGCGCCAAGCCCAAGCGAATGAGGCCGCAGGCGACGACGATGATGGGCACCCAGATCGGCAGCGTCGTGACGTGCGCCAGCAATGCCAGCGCAAGGCAGCCCGATATGCCCTGCAGCTGTTCGTTGGAGACGCGCTCGTTGATCACCGCCCAGGCTCCTGGGATTCACCCGCGCCGAAGGCGGCGAGCGCTCTCAAGCAGGCGAACCGATGCGCCGCACCGCCGGACGGCGCGATCTCCCGGCCGGGAATGCGCAGCCCATAAGGCCTTTGCGCCGCGTCGCTTTCCAGCACCCAGAGGCAGAGCTGCGACAGACGCACCTCCGGCGCCAGCCCCTCGAGTGAGGACCATTCCAGCCATTCGGGTTGCGCCGCCAGACTCGAATAGCTGCGCACCGCGGCCTCGCCGCCGCGCGCCAGCACCTTCCAAGCCATGTGTTTCAAAGGCACGCCGGGCTCATAGGCACGCAAGCCGGAGAAATCCTCGTCGCCCCGCGCCTCCGAGTGAGTGCCCGTGCCCTTGGCGCCCGCGGAAGGCAAGGTTTTGGTTCCGGCCGGCGCAGGCGCCACGTAAATGGTGATCAACCCCTGCACGTAGGTCCAGGAATAGAACCACCCAAAGGGATAGCGCGTGCGCAGCTCGAATTGACGAACGTGCATCACCCCGCGTCGTGCGACCGGGGCGATGACCTCGATGGTGCCGCTCTCCCGTGCAGGGACGCTCCCCATCGCGGCGCCGGTGAGGCAGCGCGCTTCGATGTCGGATCGATCCACATTCGAACCGTTGCGCAGCGCGAACTCGAAGATGGCTTCGCGCCCTGCGAACGCATCGACTTCCTCGGTCACGTCCACCGACAGATGCTGCAGGTTGCGATTGCAGTGATGCATGATGACGAGCGCCATGCTGGCCATCAAGAACGCAAACCCCAGCGCGAGATTGCTGTTGTAGTTGAGGCCCGCGAGCAGCATCGCGGCGAGTATGGCCCCCAGCATGACCCCGAAGCGCGTCGGCAGAATGTAGATGCGGCGCCGATGGATGCTGATCGGCAAGCTGTCGCGGCCGTGGCGGCGCATGACCCAGGCCCGCAATCGATTGGCCGCTGCCTGGCGCACGGTGTTCAAGGGCGCTCCTAGGGAACCGGCACGGCCTCGAGCAGCCGGGTCACCGCAACTGCATCGCTGCCGCGCTGGCGAACTCGATGTTCCACCACGGACGGAAATATCGCTTGCACATGCTCAGGTATGACCGCACTGCGCCCGCAAATCAAGGCCCAGGCGCGCGCGGCTCGCAATAAGCCAATGGCCGCCCGCGGGGACAGGCCTGCGTTCAATCCCGGCGCGCGTCGCGTATGAGCGACCAGCGCCTGGACGTAGTCGAGCAGCGCGGGTGCGACATGAATGTCCAGAACGCTCTGCTGCAGCCGGCGAAGACTGTCGGCAGTGGTGATGGTCTGGAGCGTTTTCACCAGATCGCGCCGGTCGACGCCGCTCAATAGTTCACGCTCAGCGGCGGCGGCGGGATAACCCAGGTGCACTCTCATCAAGAACCGATCCAATTGCGATTCAGGCAGCGGAAAGGTGCCCACCTGATCCTGCGGATTTTGGGTGGCGATGACGAAGAAGGGTTCCGGCAAGGCCATCGACACGCCGTCGAGCGTCACCTGGTGCTCCTCCATCGCCTCCAGCAATGCGCTTTGCGCCTTCGGTGAGGCGCGATTGATTTCATCGGCGAGCACCAGTTGGGCAAAGATCGGCCCGCGCTGGAAGCGGAACTTGCCGGTTTCGCGGTCATAGATCGAGACGCCGAGCACGTCGGCGGGCAGAAGATCGCTGGTGAACTGCACCCGCTGGAAAGACAACCCCAAGGTCTGCGCGATGCCGTGCGCAAGCGTGGTCTTGCCCACGCCGGGGATGTCCTCGATCAGCAGATGGCCGCGCGCCAGGAGACAGGCCAGGCATAGCCGGATCTGCGAATCCTTGCCGAGGATGACCTGATTCAGCTGGGCTAGGATTGCTTCGATCTGCGCGTGCAGCGGGTTCATTGATTTTTGAGCTTCGTCACCCGTGCAGTTTGGGCTGATAGTTGACCGATTTCCGTGCGCAATTCCTCAAGGCGCTGCTGATCCTTGGCCACGATATCGGGCGGAGCATTCTTGGCGAACTGACTGTTGCTCAGCTTGGCCTCCAATTTACTCAAGTCAACTTCCGCCTTTCGCAAACGTTTCGCCAGGCGGTCGAGTTCGGCGGTCGGATCGATCAATCCCTTCATGGGCACCAATATTTCAAGGTTTCCCAGCAAGGCGACCGCGGCAATGGGCGCCGCTTCGGCGGCGGCCAGCACGCGCGGCGTCTGAATGCCGGCGAGCCGCATCAAGTAATGCAAATTGCGCTCGAGATACCCGGCGTCCATTGCACCGGCATTTTGCAGCAACACTTCCAGCTTGCGGCCGGGCGCAATATCCATTTCGCCGCGGATCTGGCGCACGCCGAGAATGAAGTCCATGACCCAGCGCATTTCCGGCTCCGCTTGGCGGTCGGCAGGCTCGGCCGTTGCGGTCGGGAATTCGGCACGCATGATGGTCTCGCCCTTGACTCCCGCGCTCACGCGCACCCGCTGCCAGATCTCCTCCGAAATAAAAGGCGCGAGCGGATGCAAGGCGCGCAGCAATGTTTCGAGCGTCCTGATCAGGGTGATGCGATGCCCGCGTTTCGCCGCGGGCGAGACCGTTTCGGTCTGCAGCACCGCCTTCGACAGTTCCACGTACCAGTCGCAGAACTCATGCCAGGTGAATTCGTACAGCGCATTGGCGACATTATCGAGCCGATAATCGGCGAAGCCGGCCTCGACCCGCGCCAGCATGGCGGCGAGCCGCGCGCGAATCCACCGGTCGGCCAGGCTGAATTCGGCTCCTTGCTCATCGAGATCCTGATCCTCGACGTTCATCAGCACGTAGCGCGCCGCGTTCCACAGCTTGTTGCAGAAATTTCGATACTCTTCGACTCTCGCCATGTCGAAGCGCAGATCGCGGCTTTGCGTGGCAAGCCGCGCCAAGCACAGGCGCAGCGCATCGGTGCCGTAAGCCGCGATGCCTTGGGGAAATTGCTTGCGCGTCGCCTTTTCGATGGACGATTTCATTTGCGGTTGCATGAGGCCGGTGGTGCGCTTGGCCAGCAAAGCATCCAAGGAAATGCCGTCGACGATGTCCAAGGGGTCGATGACGTTGCCCTTGGACTTGGACATTTTCTGGCCGTCTTGATCGCGGATCAGCCCGTGGATGTACACCGTGCGGAAGGGCACATCGTCCGTGAATTTGAGTCCCATCATGATCATGCGGGCGACCCAGAAGAAGATGATATCGAAGCCCGTCACCAACACCGCGGTCGGGTAGTAGGTTTGCAGCGCGGGAGTTTTTGCCGGCCAACCTTGCGTCGAGAACGGCCATAGCGCGGAGGAGAACCAGGTGTCCAACACATCCTCGTCCTGGCGCAGCGCGATCGACGGATCGATGCCGTGCGCGCTGCGTGCTTCCGCCTCGCTGCGCGCGACATACCAGCGGCCATCCGGGTCGTACCAGGCCGGAATTCGATGGCCCCACCACAGTTGCCGGCTGATGCACCAATCGCGGATCTTATGCATCCACTCGTAATAAACGCCGGTCCAGGTCTCGGGCACGAATCGCACGCGGCCTTCTTCGACTGCGCGGATCGCAGGCGCCGCCAACGGCTTGATGTCGACGAACCACTGATCCGTCAACAGCGGCTCGAGAATCGCGCTGCTGCGGTCGCCGCGCGGCACCGTGAGCTTGTGTGGTTCGATGCGCTCGACGAGGCCCATCGCGTCAAGGTCGGCGATGATTTTTTCCCGGGCGTCAAAGCGCTCGAGACCACGGTAGGCGCGCGGGACGCTGTCATTCAGCGTGGCGTCCAGGGTCATGATGTTGATCAGGGGCAGTCCATGCCTTTGGCCGACCTCGTAGTCGTTGAAATCGTGCGCCGGTGTGATCTTGACGCAACCGCTGCCGAAAGCCGGATCGACGTAGGCATCGGCAATGATGGGAAGTTCGCGATCCGTCAGCGGCAATCGGACCTTGCGGCCGATCAAATGCCGATAGCGCTCATCGTCCGGATGCACGGCGACGGCGGCATCGCCCAGCATGGTCTCGGGCCGCGTGGTCGCGACCACCAGGTAACCGGGGTCCGCGCTCAAGGGATAGCGCAGGTGCCAGAGGCTGCCCGATTCTTCCTCGGAAACCACTTCCAGATCGGACAGTGCGGTCTTGAGCACCGGATCCCAATTCACCAGGCGTTTGCCGCGATAGATCAGGCCCTCTTCGTACAGCCGCACGAACACCTCCGTGACCGCCTGCGACAGCGCCGGATCGAGGGTGAACACATCGCGTTGCCAATCGACCGATGCGCCCAGGCGGCGCATTTGCTTGGCGATCATGCCGCCGGAAGTTTCCTTCCATTGCCAGACGCGCTCGATGAATGCCGTGCGACCCAGTCCTAAGCGGCTTTGGCCCGCGGCGTTCAGCTGGCGCTCGACCACCATCTGTGTCGCGATGCCGGCGTGATCGGTGCCCGGCTGCCACAGCGTGTTGAAGCCGCGCATGCGATGAAAGCGGGTGAGCGCATCCATGATGGTGTCCTGGAATGCGTGCCCCATGTGCAGCGTCCCCGTGACATTCGGCGGCGGTATGACGATCGAATAGGCCGGCCCCGTACCGCTGGGCGCGAAGTATCCGCAAGCTTCCCAGCGTGCGTAGAGGCGCGATTCGATTTCCGCAGGGGAGTAGGCCTTGTCCATTGCCGGTCAGACGTCCGCAGCTTCGTCGATCTGATGCGTCTCCAGCGCGAACTTCAGGTCCCGATAAGCCTTGAAGCGTTCACGGCCCTGGCGTCTGCGCTCCTCGTCGGCGTCGATGATTTCAGCGATGCGCCGGTAACGCTGCAGTTGCGTCGGGAGCCTTGGCGCCAAATTGACCAGCAAGTCCGCCGCGGGTATTGCAGCAGGCTCCAGAACCAGGTGAACCGGCGTTGCCGGGTCCAGCGAGTGCTCGTCCAGGCACACCTTGTGTGGAACGAACGACCGCTCGTTGAAAGTCCACAGCAATTCGTCGAGCG
This sequence comes from uncultured Gammaproteobacteria bacterium, assembly GCA_963761345.1. Taxonomy (GTDB): domain Bacteria; phylum Pseudomonadota; class Gammaproteobacteria; order Steroidobacterales; family Steroidobacteraceae; genus Bog-1198. The sequence continues at coordinate 144,832 of CAVXGV010000012.1, read as the reverse complement.
CCTGCGCATCGGCAAGCGTGTCGTTGACGATGACGATTTTCAGATCCTTGAGATAGGCCTTTTCCGTCAGGCGGCAGGCAAAGGCCCAGCGCTGTTGTGCGGCGGCGCTTTTCAGCACGTAAAAGTCGACGCGTTCGGTCATGCGGCCTTGGTGCGATGGATCAAGAAATCGACGAGCAGGGGAACAGGGCGGCCCGTGCTGCCCTTCTGAGCGCCGCCGACCCAGGCGGTCCCGGCCACATCCAGGTGTGCCCATACCAGATCTTTGGCGAACTTGCCGAGGAACGAGCCGGCGGTACAGGCACCGCCCTCGCGTCCGCCGACATTGGCGATATCCGCGAAGTTGCTCTTGAGCTGATCGACGTATTCCTCGCCGATCGGCAGGCGCCAGGCGCGGTCGTCGGCGCGCAGGCCGGCAGATTCCAGTTCTTCAGCCAACTCGGGCGTGTTGCTCATCAAGCCGCTGACATGGTTGCCCAGTGCGACGATGCAGGCACCCGTCAGGGTCGCGACATCGATCACGGCCGCAGGCTTGAAGCGGCGGCTGTAGGTAATGGCATCGCACAACACCAATCGACCTTCGGCGTCGGTGTTGAGAATCTCGACGGTCTGACCCGACATGGTCGTCACGATGTCGGCAGGTTTCACGGCGGTGCCGCTCGGCATGTTTTCGCACGCCGCGACGATGGCCACGACGTTGATCGGCAGCTTCAGTTCGGCGATCGCGCGCACGGTACCCAGGACGACGGCGCCGCCGCTCATGTCGAACTTCATTTCGTCCATGGCGGGAGGATCCTTGAGCGAAATGCCGCCCGAATCAAAGGTAATCCCCTTGCCCACGAGGCATATGGGCGCGACGTTGTTTCTCGTCCCCCGGTACTCGCACACGATCAGACGCGGAGGTTCCTTGGAGCCTTGAGTCACCGCGAGGAAAGCCCCCATCTTCAACCCCTTGATGCCGCTTTCATCCAGCACTTTGGTCTTGATGCTGGGGAACTCTTTGGCCAACTGCAGCGCGCGGCTGCCGATGTAGGTCGGCGTGCAGACGTTGGGCGGCAGGTTGGCCATGTCGCGTGCCAGGGCCAGACCGCTGCCGATCGCAGTCCCGATGCGCAATCCCTCCGTGGCCGCTTTTGCCGCGCGTGCATCCGCAGTCGCCACATTGACCGCCGCCAGGCGCCGCGCCTTCGGCTTCGGCGAGGTCTTCAGATCCGGGATCTTGTAGGCCTGCGATGAGAAGACTTCGGAAACCATGCGCGCGCGATACTGCATATCGAGTTCCGACACCGGCTCCATGGCGAGGTAGACGATGGCATCGGCGGCCCCCGTCTTGGCCAGTGCCTGAGCACTGGACTGCAAAGCCTTGCGGTATTGCTTGCGGCCGAATCCCGCGCGGGTTCCCAGTCCAATCAGCAACAGGCGGGAGGCAGCCGATCCGGCAGGCGAGGGCAGCATGAGCGAGTCGCCGAGCTTGGCGGCGAAGTCGCCGCTGCCGAGCAGATTGGTGATCATTCCCGTCAACTGTTTGTCCACCTGCCGGGCAGCAAGGCCAAGCTCTCCATTCTCATAGACACCGACCACCGCGCAGCCCGCCGGGGTGCGCGCTTTTGCATCAACAATTGCCATGAATTCCATATCTCAAGCTCCGTTTTGTCGAAAATCGTGCTGCATGGGTATTGCAAATAGTTTACTAGATTATTGGGAAGGCTCTAAGCTGACAGCATGAAATGGACCGTGCAAAGATATGTGCTGCGCGAAGTCGTGCAGACATGGCTTGCCGTAACCGGTGTGCTGGTCGCCATCCTGGTGTCGAACCAACTCTCCAGGGTGCTCGGCCAGGCTGCCGACAACCAGTACGGCCGCGGTGTGGTGTTCGACTTGATCGCGCTCGGCGCGATCATGAATCTGTCGGTCATCGTGCCGGTCGGTCTGCTGCTGGCCGTGGTGCTGACCCTGGGCCGCATGTACCACGACAGCGAGATGGCGGCCCTGCAAGCCTGCGGCTTTGGCCCTGCACGCCTGCTTGCCCCGCTGTTTTGCTTCACGGCGATCATCGCCCTTGGGCTGGGATGGCTTGCCTTCGTGCAGGTGCCGCGCGCCGACAGCCAGGTGCAGGCGCTGCGCAATTCTGCGATAAAAGAAGCCCAATTCGGCCAACTGGATGCCGGCAGATTCCGCGCATTCAGCGGCGGCGATGCCGTGTTTTACGCAGAACGCGTCGACCAGGAAGGCGTGTTGCACAATGTCTTCGTACAACGCGAGTCGGCGGGACGCTTTGAAGTCGCGCTGGCCGACACCGCCACCTATACCAAAACCAGCTCCGGGGCCATGCACTTGGTGACGCTGTTCAATGGCCGGCGTTACGAAGGAGTTCCCGGCCAGGACGATTTTCGCGTCATTGAATTTCGTGAGCACGGCATTCCCATTGCGACGCCGGAGGATGTCCGCGGTTCCTTGGATCCGGATACCAAGCCAACCCGATTGCTGTGGGGGTCGAGCGACCCGTCCGACATCGCACAATTGCAATTCAGGGCGTCCACACCGCTGATGGCCCTGGTGCTCACCTTGGTTGCGGTGCCCTTGAGCAAGCTGCGCCCGCGGCAAGGCCGGTATGCCCGGGTGGGTTTCGCCATCATCGTGTACTTCGTCTATTCCAATTTGCTGTCAGCCTCCAAGATCTGGGTGGAGAAAGGTGAATTACCCCCGCGATCGGGGTGTGGTGGGTGCATGCCGCGGCGCTGGCGTTGGGGCTATATCTGGTGATGCGCGAAGCGAGGAAGGCGTGAACATTCTCGATCGCTATCTGTATCGCACCGTGCTGCTCTATACGGTGATGGCCATGGCCGTGCTGCTCACCTTGGGCGCGCTGGTGCTGTTCATCAGCCAGCAAGGCGACATCGGCGTCGGCAGCTATAGCGCGGCCGATGCATTTCTATTCACGCTCCTCAATCTGCCGCAACAAGCGTTCGAGCTTCTGCCGATCGGTGCGATGATCGGTAGCACTGATGGGGCTGGGCAATCTTGCATCGGGCAGCGAATTGGTCGTCACCCGGGCATCGGGCGTCTCCGTTTGGCGCATCGCCGGCCGGTGGGTCTCGCCGGCGCCACGCTGGCGGTGATCATGTTCGGCATCGGCGACTACGCAGCGCCATCGATGGCGCAGATTGCGAAGCGCGAAAAGACCACCAGTAAACTGGCCGATGTCAGCTTCGCCGGCACCAGCAGCGCGTGGGTCAAGGACGGCAATCGAATCCTGCGCGTGCAGACCGGCGAAGTGGACCGGGCGTTCGGCGGCGTCTCCGTGTTCGAACTGGATGGACCTACGCGCCTGCATTCGATCCAGCGCGCCGCGAGAATATCGGTGGCCGATCCGGGCCGATGGAGCCTGCACAACGTCGCGACTTCGCTGTTCGAAAAGGACAAGATTTCGGGCAGCACGGTCAGCGAATTGACGATGAAATCAACCGTGAATCCCGAATTCCTGGGGTTGGCGGCCACCGATCCGCAAATGCTGACGCTGCGTGGTCTCGCCTCCTACATCGATCATCTGCGGCGTAACAATCTCGAGACCGCCGCCTATGAAATTGGCTACTGGTCGCGAATCGCGCGGCTGTTCGCCGTGGTGGTCGTCACGTTGTTGGCGCTGCCCTTTGTGTTCGGCCCTCTGCGCACGACGGGCGCCGGCACGCGCACCGTGATCGGCGCGCTGCTGGGCGTGCTGTTTTTCCTCATTACCCGCACGGTCGAGAACGGTGGACAGCTTTTCAATGTCAATCCAGCGCTGGTCGGCTGGTTGCCGACGGCGGTCATCGGCTTCTGCACCCTGGTCGCGATCTCAAGAACGCGCTAAGTGGATCACCCGCGTCTTGGACAGCCGGTCATGCAGCGCCAGGTGATCGGGATCGACGTACATCCACAGCACTCCCAATCCCACCGGTGCCCAGGCCAATGCGCCGAAGACCGCCCGCAGCGCCGCTGCCTTGAGCGGCCGGTGGCTCGGCCTGCGTCAGTCACCACGCGCAGGCGCCACGCCCGCATACCCAAGGTTTGGCCGCTTCGCAGCCAGTTGATCAGGTAGTAACCGCCGATCACCAGAACGAGGCCCGCTGCGGTAAAGATAGACCCACGCCCCGGCCGTGGCGGGCACCACCGCAGCGCCGTGGGTAAAAAACAGTGCGCCGCCCGTGAATATCATCAGCAGCGCAGCCAACAGCAGGGAGTCGTATAGCAGCGCCGCCAGCCGGCGTCCGAATCCGGCATTCGCGCCGCTGATCACGGTCTAGCGAGCGGGCTTTTTGGCGTTGGAAGGCACTGTTTTTTTGGTGTCCGGGACCGCCGGCTTGGGCACCAGCAATTGCTCCAAGGGTTTGAAAATACCATCGTACCGATAGGTCGCAATCTCGAAGGCGCGGCCGCGGGTCCTCGCGCTCAAACCTGCATCCTTGGGGGCGGCCACCTGGATCCATCGCTTCTCGCCGATGACGGCTCCCGTCAAGGTGATCACGCCGCCGTCGGCCATTGTCACGACCGTCGTTGAGGGCTTGCTGAAGTCGATGTCGCCGGCCGCGGCGACATCCTCGGCCGCGAGGTTGCCCAACATGGTGGGTGAGGGCGCCAAGGTCTGCGGATCAGCCGCCTGTCGTCCGCTCGGCACACCCTCGAGTACGAACTTGCTCGCCGGCGGCTGCCGTCGCGGCAGGCACCGTCGCGGCCGGCACCGTCGCGGCAGGCGCCGTTGCGGCAGGCGCCGTTGCGGTGGGGCCAGCGGATTTCGCGTCGCTCGGCTTCGGCTCGCTCGCCGCAACCCGGTGCACCGAGTAGGCAGCACCGGTTGCCGGCTTGGTCTCGACGCTTTGGATCTTGTCGGTGGCGATATCGAGCAGATGCGTATCGATCCAATAGCGCGGTTCGGCTTCGACCGAAATTCCCGGCTCGACGATGTAGCTGGTTTTCTCTCCGGCACGCCGTACAAAGTTGCCCTCGCCGGCGGATTTGCCGACGATCAGGTCGTGCTTGCCGTCCTGCGCGGTCAATTCGATTTGTGCACCCGTTGCGCCCGGTTGCGCAGGATCGTCGACCCCGATGATGGAGTAGTTCTGGGGATTCGAGGTTTTCTCTTCGCGGATCCTGGCATCGCTCAAGGCCAGCAGCAGTTTGCGCAGCTTGGACAGGTCTGCCGGGTACTCGGCACGTTCGGCCACAGTCCATTGTCCGGCCTGCTCGTGAACCGTGACCGTGGGTTTGGCGCCACCCTTGCGCACGCTCAATGAGCTCACCGTGTTCAGTTCGCCCGCCAGCGACGGCAGCAGCGGCAGACCGTGAGGATCACGCGGCAGATTGCGCTGAGTGCTCAAGTACAAAGCGCCGCAGATGGCCACCAACGCCGCAACCATCAATACGATAAATCGTTGGCGGCTCATGTCGGACCTGCCGCGGGCGCAACCTTGGAGACCGCCCGGCGGCGGCGGCGCAGCGACAGAATGATCACCCCACCCACGGCGACGAGCAGCGGCGCGATGGCGATGTTGATCGCTTTCAGCCACGAACCCGAGCCGATTGATGTCGACATCCAGGCCGCGCTCGGTCTCGCGCAATTCCTTGCGCACGCGGGTCTTTTCGGCGGTGAAGTTCTTCAGCTCCGCCTCCTGTTCCGGCGACAACATCAGGGAGCTTTGATCGTTTCGCTTGGCCTGCAGCTCGGTCAGCTTGCTTTCGGTTTGTTGCAGCTGGGATTGCAGCTCCAAGGCCTTGGCACGCAGACGATCGTCGGCCTGGCGCCTGAGCGCCTCGATCCGTTCAAAGGGCCGCGAGAAAGAGGCGCGTCCACGCACGCTGATCAGTGCGCTGCTGCCGCTCAAATTGTCCAGGATGTTGGCGATCAGGTCGCCGTTGTTGGCGAAGGGCTGCGCGATGCGCTGACCGAGCAATTCGCGCGTTTGCACCCACAGATAATCCATCAAAAAGTCCGTGTCGGCGATCACGACGATGTTGGCGGGCGTCGTTGACTTGGCCAGGTGCGCGATCGGCGGACCCGGCGCGGGCTTCTGATCCCCCGGCGGCCCATTGGGATAGGCTGAATCCACCGGGCCGGTGATGCGCGCGGCGATGGTGTAGCGCACCCCCGTCGATTTGAACCCGTCGCGCAGGACCGCAGGATCGATGAGCGCGTTGAAGCGCTGCGCGGGCAGCGGCTCGGCACTCGTGGAACTTTGCAGCAACGGCTCGAAGGTGGTCTTGGCCCCGGCGTGGGGCGCAAGTGCACCGACGGTGGAAAGATTGATGGATTCCAGAGAGGACGTGACGACGTCCTTCTGGTTCATATCGCCATGACGCAATCCCAATATGCCGATATGGCGCACGGGAGCCGTGGAAGTGTTGGTGCGCACTTCCAGTCCACGGCTCAAGTCGCCGATGACCTTGGTGGCATCGTAATCAACGCCCCAGGCGGCGAGCAACGGCTGCAAGTCCGACGAGTGATTGGCCATCGCGGCCGCCAGCGGATTCGAGGGATCCTGTCCGCTCAAGTCGGCGCCGGCACTCGGATCGACCAGCAGCAGCAACCTGCCGCCGCGCATGACGAATTGATCGATGGCGTACAAGGTCTTGGGCGCCAGCTGTTTCGGATGCACCAGCATCAGCACATCGACATCCTTGTCGATATGGTCGAGATCCGATGTCAGCGTGCGTACCGTGAACAATTGCTGGATCTGGGTGTAGATCGGCCACGGCTCACCCATCTGCCCGGTCTGAGGGTTGAACTGTCCCTGCAGTCCGATGGAACTCAAGAGGCCGACCACGGGTTTTTTCGGCGTGCCCAATTCCTGAATGAGTTTCGCCACGTCGTATTCCAGAAATTCCTCGCGGTCCGGTGTGAAGGTCGGGATGGCGGAGCGGCCATCGGTCGAATTGGTGCCGGCCAAGCCCAGGTACAGCGCCTCGCCGCCACCGCCGCGCTGCAGCGATTGCAGGCCGAATTCCGCTGCCCGGTCCTCATCGTCCGAGAAGGGCTGCGGGTCGATGACCTGCAGGCGAATCTTGCCGCCCGCCCGGGCGCTGATCTCCTCGAGGAATTCACGTACCCGGGCCGCATACGGCATGATCAGCGGCGACTGTTTTGCGGCCGCCTCGCGCGAAAAATAAAAATACAAATTGACCGGTTCCTTCAATTCCCGCAGCACCTGCTGGGTGCCCTTGCTCAAGGTGTACAGCTTGTTCTGCGTGAGATCCGCCCGCATGCCGCGCAGCCCCACGTTGGACAACATCACGACGGCCAAAAACAGCACCGCCAGTGCGGCCAGCCCGCCGACCCCCAAGCCGACTCTTCGCCAACGATTAGCGTTCACTATTCCGCCTTCTTCATGTCGAGTACCAAGGCCGTGGCGGCCAACCAGAAGCCGATGAGGGCGGCGAAATACACCAGATCGCGCAAATCGATCACGCCCTTGGAGATCGCATCGAAGTGAGTGAAAAAACTCAAGGATGCGATCGCATCGACAATCGCCTGCGGCAGCACGCCGCGCACGAAATCCAGCACCAGAGGAAAGCCGGCCAGCAGGAATATGAATCCGACCAGGGCTGCGGTGATGAATGCCACGACTTGGTTGCGCGTCGCCGCCGAAAGACACATTCCGATGGATAGGAATCCGCCGGCCATCAAAAAGCTGCCCAGATAGGCCGCGAGAATCGCGCCGTTGTCCGGAGAACCCAGATAGTTGACCGTGATCCACACCGGAAATGTCAGCGCGAGCGCAATGCCGGCGAAGCACCAGGCGGCCAGGAACTTGCCCACCACCGCCTGCCACAGCGTGATCGGAAACGTCATGAGCAATTCAATGCTGCCGCTGTTGCGCTCCTCCGCCCATAGCCGCATCGAGATGGCGGGTATCAACACCAGATACAGCCACGGATGCCAGCGAAAGAATGACTGCAGGTCGGCCTGGTTGCGTTCCAAGAATCCGCCCACTTGAAAGGTGAATACGGCGGCCAGCACCAGGAAAATGACGATGAACACATACGCCAAAGGCGTGGCAAAATAGCTGCGCAATTCACGGCGGAATACCACGAGTACCTTGTTCATACGCTGAAGCTCGCCGTGCCCGACTGATCGATATCCGCGCCAATCCCATCCGGTTCCGTCAAGGCGCGGAACACCTCATCGAGCCGCCCGGACTCCAGGTGCAACTCCGGCACATCCCAGTCGTATTTGGCGATCGTCGCGCCCACGGCGGACAGCACGTTGGCGCCGGGTTTGGGCATCACGGTGAGCCGCAGTTCACGCGCATCCGGCTCGATCGCAGCGACGTCCGGCAGCAGTGCGATCTCCCGGCGCGCCGCGGCCAGCTCGTCCGCCTTTTCAAAGCGCAGGCTTACCGCGTGGTGATAGCGCGAGCGGGATTCCAGTGCGGTCGGCGTTTCATCGGCCACGATGCGACCGTTGGCAATGATGATGGCTCGCGTACAGACCTCGTGCACTTCCTCCAAGATATGGGTGGAGACGATCACCAGCTTGTCCTTGCTCAGTTCATTGATGAGGCGGCGCACCTCATGCTTTTGGTTCGGATCGAGCCCGTCGGTCGGTTCATCCAGAATCAACACCTGCGGGTCATGGATGAGCGCCTGGGCCAATCCAACGCGGCGGCGAAACCCCTTGGACAGCGTCTCGACGACTTGATCGGCAACCGGGGCCAATCCCAGCCTGTCGATGACCACCGCACGCCTTTGCCGTCGATGCTCGCCGCTCAACCCACGCACATCGGAGACGAAATCCAGGAATTCACCGACCGTCATTTCGCCGTAGCAGGGTGCGCCCTCAGGCAGGTACCCCATGCAGGATTTCGCCTGCACCGGCGACTGTTCGATATCGTGTCCGCAGACCGACACTTTCCCAGCGGAGGGCGAAATGAAGCCCGCAATCATGCGCATGGTGGTGGACTTGCCGGCACCGTTGGCGCCCAGGAAGCCGAGAACCTCGCCCGGCGCCACCGAAAACGTCAAGTCATCGACGGCCAGCTTGTCGCCATACCGTTTGGATAAATTATTGATTGTAATCATGAGCGCCTTTGAGCGTTGATTTTCGCAAGGGTTCCCTAATTTTTGAGATGCGCGGCGGGCGATGTGCCCGGTCCGCAAGGCAGGCTAGACGTTCCCGACTTTCTTTTCGATGGCCACTTTATTTTCCTTTAATATGCGCCGGACATCCGGCAAAGCGGGGCGGTCCGCCATGCGCGCGATGAGTTCGGGCAGCTCAAACCATTTTCTGCCCCATTGTACCAAGCGAGCGGCATCGGCGATCACCTGTTCCTTGGCGGACTCCGCCGTGCCCGCGCGCTCGGGTTGAGCGGTGGGCTTCTTCGGCGGCGGGTGCCTGACGGGGGCCTTCGGCGCCGGCTTCGCAATCGCTGCCGTGGATTTGCGTTCGTTGCGCACGACCTGCGATGTAGCTTGCGGGGGCGGCACGCGCTTGGTGCCGGTGAACTTGGGCATTTCGCGGGTGGCGGTAACGCTCACCGTCGGGTGCTGGACAGTGTTGTCGGCGGCATGCTCGACCGTCCCCGGATCATGCTCGGCAGTTTTCGCGGACAGGTCGCGCTCGTTTCGCGCTTCCGCCACCGGGATGTAACGTTCGATGTGTTCGGAGCCGACCAGGTTGGCCAGGAATGCCATCAACTCCAGTGAGTCCGAAAACTGCGTATCACCGGCTTTGGCGCGCTGCTCGACCTGGGTGAGCAAGGCCAGCGTCTTTTGCCGCGCCAGGTCGACAATCCAACGCGTCGGCCGCTGATGCTCAGACCAGGGCTGGATTTTCCAATAGCTGTCATCGTCCAGCGACGAATACTTGGTATGCAGCTCGAGACTCTCGAGCCATCTTCCCAAGAGTTCCAGCAATCGTTGGTCGGCGGGTGTTGCCATGTCATTTCAGCTCCGACGTGCACCCTAAACGAACCGTTGCCCGATGGCTAGCGGTACGTCGCGGATGCCGGAGCATCGCGGATGGCTGGCGGTACCTCGCCGATGGTTGGCGGTACATCGCGACGGCGTCGCGTTAAACTGACGCCATGTGTGGCATCGCAGGAATTGTCGGTCCGTCGGCAAGTGCAGAGATTGCACAGAGCATGGCGCAACGATTGCTGCACCGAGGTCCCGATGGCCACGGTGTGTGGAGTGAGCCGGGTGTTGCCCTGGCCCACCGCCGCTTGGCCATTCAGGATTTAACCGATGCCGGCCGCATGCCGATGCTTTTCGGCTCGCAGGTTCTGACCTACAACGGCGAACTCTACAACCACGAGCGGCTGCGCAGTGCGCTGCCGGGACCTTGGGCTTCCACCGGCGACACCGAAGTGCTGCTTGAGGCTTCTGGCGACCGAGGGCAGCGCCTGTTTGAGCCGCCTGGTCGGCATGTTCGCCTTTGCAAGTTGGGATACCCAAACCAAGCGCCTGCTGCTCGCTCGTGATCGGCTGGGGATCAAGCCGCTGTACTACCGTCTATTGCCGGACGGCATTGCCTTCGCCTCTGAACTCAAGGCCCTGATGCTGCTGGGCACACCCGACATCGATCCAAGCGCGGTCCGTGACTTTTTATTTCACGGCTATGTTCCAGCGCCGAAGACCATCTACCGCGGCATTTGCAAATTGCCGGCGGGCCATACGCTCACCTGGCACGCGGGTCGCGTGGGCGTGGAGCGTTATTGGAATCCAGCGACCGCCATCATCGAGCGCAGTGCAGATGAAACCGTGCAGCAGCTCGATGCGTTGCTAAAGGACGTGATCCCGCAGCACACCGTGTCGGACGTGCCGGTTGGGGTTTTCTTGAGCGGCGGCGTCGACTCGGCGCTGACGGCTTACTACTTGGACACCCCGCGCACCTATACATTGGGTTTTGAGGCGGGTGCTCGTTCCGAAGCGGGTGCGGCGCGAAGTGTTGCGGCGCACCTACGCACCGAACATCTGGAAATGATGGCGCCGCAGGCGGATTTCGCCGGTGCACTGGACCGGATGCCCGTGCTCTTCGATGAGCCGTTCGGCGACAGCGCCGCCTGGTCGAACTATTTGATTGCACAGTTTGCGCGCCGCGAAGTCACGGTCGCGCTGAGCGGCGAGGGCGGCGATGAGATTTTTTGCGGTTACCCGCGCTACTGGTCACGCATCGGCGCGCGCTCGAATTTGTTGAACCGATCGTTGGCGCGCTATCTGCCGCCGCTGTCGCGCCTGGCGTCATCCATGCAGCGCCGCGGGCTTGTGGGACTCCCAGCCTTTGCCGCCGCCTTGGGTGGAATGACGGCGCAACAGATCGATGCCGTGTTGGCACCTGGCTGGAAGGAGCCGGACTACGATTACCTGTGGTTTTACCGGCAGTTTTGGCGTGAGGGCCTGGGGCTCTCCCGCAGCTGCGGTGGCTGGATTTGAACACGGATTTGGCCGAAGGCTTGTTGACCAAAGTGGATCGAACCAGCATGGCACATTCTCTGGAGGTGCGGCCACCGCTGCTGGATCATCGCCTGGTCGAGTTCATGCTGAGCGTTGCACCGAAACTTCTGGTCGATGAACGGCGCCGGCGGGGAAAACTGCTGGTGCGCCGCTTGATGGAGCCGCGCTTGCCGCCCGATCATTTGAATCGTCCCAAATCAGGCTTTGGGCTGCCGGTGCACCGCTGGCTGAAGCAGAACCCAAAACTGTTGCAAGAGGCCGTGAGGCGTCTGATGGATCGCGGTGTGCTCCGCCAAGCGGTTGGCGCCGAATTCCGGCGAGCCTGGTACTTGCTGGTGCTGGACCGCTGGTTCACCGCCTTTGGATGAGGCGCCGCGAATCCTGCTCGTCCCGGTCTCCGGCGCATTCGGCATGGGCGAATACGCGCGCAGCTTGAGCCTTGCGCAGGCCGCGCGGCGGCAGTGGCCGCAGGCGCATATCCATTTCATCTTGAGCCGTCAGGCGCCTTACGCCGCCACGGTGCCGTTTCCGGCGACCCTGCTGGATTCATCGCCTACTTTTCATACCGCGGCCGTCACCGAGTCGATCCAGGCGTTCAAGCCCAACATCGTGATCTTCGACAACGCCGGCCGCACGGCGCAGTTGCGAGCAGGGCACCGAGCCGGCGCGCGCATTGTGTTCATCAGTTCCCGCTCGCGGCAAAGGCGCAAGGCATTTCGATGGCGTTGGATGCGGCTGATCGATGAGCACTGGATCGCCTATCCGCAATTCATCGCCGGCGGCCTGGGTTTTTTCGAGCGATTCAAGCTCAACAGGCTCAAGAAACCCGTCGTGCGCTATCTCGATGTGATTTTGTCGCGAGCCCGCGCCGGCGCGGATTCCATCCTGGCGCGCGAGGGCTTGAACCTCGAGAGTTATGTCCTCGTCGTACCCGGCGGGGGCACCGGCCATCCGGGCGCCGGCGATGCGAGCGCGAAGTTCCTGGCGGCGGCACTCTCGCTGGCGGACAGCGGCCCGACGGTGTTCGTGGGTCCCGGCGCGCTCCGCGGGCCACTGCATGGTTTCAACGCGCTGCCGCAGGCGGATCTCGCGGCATTGCTGGGCGGTGCCCGGCTGGTCATTACCAACGGCGGTTCGACGCTGTTGCAGGCGATTGCCTGCGGCCGCGCCTGCATCGGCGTTCCGATTGCGCAAGACCAGGCTCAGCGCATACGACGCTGCGTCGAGGCCGGCGTGGCGCGCGCCGCCGGGCTCGATGCGATCGGCATGGTGCAGGCGGCCGATGAATTGCTGCGCGATGAGTTCGCACGCGCGGACCTGGCGCGGCGGGCATCCGATCTTCAGTTGGCCGATGGCATCGATGTCGCGCTTGCGGCGCTGATCCGGCTGATGAAAACGGTGTAGGGCCAAGCATGTCGAATATCGTCTTGCTCGGATATGGACTGGATCAACCCTCGTTTCGGCACCGCATGCGCAGCCTCGTGGCGCCCCTGCAAGAGGCCGGCTGGGAAGTGCGCACCGAGCAATTCCCGGGCGGGCGTTATGGCCTGCGCACCTGGGAGCGGCGCGAGCTGCTTCGTTGGGCGCACGTCACGGTGCTGCATCAGATCAAGCTCAGTTCGATCGAGGCGCGTCTGTTTGCCGCTTACAGCCGCCGGCGCATATTCGATGTGGATGATGCCATCTATGTGCGCAAGCCGCGGCGACTCGGGGATGCGCCGGACGAATCCGCATGGCGCAAGCAAAAATTTGCGGCGACCTGCCGCTGGGTCGATGCGGTCGCCGCGGGCAACGACGTGCTCGCCGCCGTCGCACGCGCCTCCGCACGGCAAGTCGCCGTGTTGCCCACCTCCATCGATGCGGCGTGCTACCTGCCCACCACGGCGGGGCCCGATGATCCTCCCACGATCGCTTGGATAGGCAGTCCCGAAAATCTGATTTACTTGGAAATGATCCGGCCTGCCTTGGCGCGCTTGACCAAACGGCACCCCACCTTGAAGCTGCGCGTGATCTGTTCCAAGTTTCCCGACTGGAGCGACGTGACGATCGAGCGAGTGCCCTGGAGCTCCGCCACCGAGGCGCAATCGTTGGCCGGGGCGCACATCGGCGTCATGCCCCTCACCGACGATGCCTGGTCGCGCGGCAAGTGCGCGTTCAAACTGCTGCAGTACATGGCTGCCTCGCTGCCCTGCGTGGCTTCTCCCGTGGGCGCGAACACCGAAGCCGTGCTCGACGGAATCAATGGTTTTCACGCCGCCGATGCCGATGAGTGGGAACGTAGTCTGGAGCGCTTGATCGTGTCCGCGGATTTGCGCGCAAGCTTCGGCGCAAAAGGTCGCGCGCACGTGGAGCAGCGCTACTCGCTGCGCAGCTACCGCGCGAATTATTTAACGCTGCTGGCCCGAGTGGTCTCCCCATGATCTCGCTGGGCAGCACGTGAGTCCTTCGCCGGGATGGCATCCCTTGGTGGTGCACTTTCCGCTCGCGCTGGTCTTGATCGCGACGCCGCTGTTGCTCGCGGCGCGACTGGTGCGCAGCGACGGCCTCGCCTCGACCACCGCCGTGGTGGGGACCTGGAATCTGTGTCTGGGCGCCGTCGCCGCACTGTTTGCCCTGGCGACCGGCTTGGGCGCCGTGCTCGACCTGGACGTCGATGCTGCCGCCCGCCAGGCGATTTCATTGCACATGAAGTGGGCGATGTTTTCCACTCTGGCGCTGGTGCTGCTGGCTGTCTGGCGCGGAGCCGGCACCGCGCCGGTGTCGCGGCCGTCCTGGGTCTTCCTCATCGTGCTCTTGGGTGCGGCCGCAGCGCTGGCGGTGACCGGCTATCACGGCGGCGAGAACGTGTATGAATTCGCTGTGGGTGTAAAGAAGATCGCCGCGCGGTGAGGGGTGTGATGGCGATCACATTCAGCCGCCGCGAAACGTGCCGGGCGTCACGAACGAGCGTGCGAACGCCGCGCTATCGTGCGAAGCGACGACCTCGAGGAGTTCACATGGCAGCGCGCAACAGGCAGTGGATGATTGGAATCCTGGCATCCACCCTGGCAGGCTGCGCCACAGCTCCCAGCGGTGTCGTTCCGGCGGGACAAGATGCCTATCACGTGAGCGTGTTCGGCGCCCGCTACGAAACTCAGGCAGACACGAATCTAAAAGCCTTGCGAGTCGCCAGTGAATACTGCGACAAGATGGCCAAGCACGTCTTGTTTCGCCAGTCTGCCGAAACGAGCGAGCACGCTTGGTCGCCGAAGCAGGAAGACTTGACGTTCGTCTGCATGGATGCGAAGGACCCTGCGTACATGCGCGCCGCGGTGGCGCACAGTCCGCCGGTCGTCGCGCAGCAGTAGCCGCCCCTTAATGTCCCGCGGTGCTCCGGTACCGCTCGAACCATTCAATGATCGCAGTACTCTGCTCCGCGAGTTGCGACGGGCGCATCAGCACGTGCGCCGCGCCCGGAATCTCATACAGCTCGGTCGGTACACGCCGCATCTGCAACGCGTGGTAGTACTGCTCTGCTTCTGCCACGGTGGTGCGCAGATCGCTCAAGCCCACGACCACCATGGTGGGCGTCGTGACGTTTCCGACCAAGGAAAGCGGTGACAGCTTCCAGTAGGTCTGTTGATCCTCCCAGGGCGTTTTCTTGAACCAGTAACGGGCGCCGAACGCGGACATGTCGGTGGTCAGCAACCAGCTGGTCCAGTTGATGACCGGCCGCTGGGTCACCGCCGCTCGAAAGCGATGCGTGTTGCCCACGATCCACGACGTCAACACACCGCCGCCCGAAGAGCCGGTCACGAACAGATTGTCGGCATCCACGCCGCCCCTTTGGATCGCGGCATCCACGATGCTCATGAGATCATCGTAGTCGTGGCTTGGATAGTTGTTGTAAATCGTGTTCGCGAATTCCTCGCCGTAAGAGGTCGAACCGCGCGGATTCCCGTATACCACGATGTAGCCCGCCGCCGCATAGAGTTGGTCATCCGCCGAGAACGTCGGGCCGTAACTGGCGTACGGGCCGCCGTGAATTTCGAGAATGAGCGGATATTTTTTGGCGGGATCGAAGTTGGGCGGCAGCAATTCCCAGGCATCGATGCTGCGACCGTCTGCGGATGACTTCACCGGCAGCGCTGACAGCTTGCCGATGCTCACCTCCGTCAAGAGTTCCGAATTCAAATCCGTGAGACGCTGTGTCTTCCCGTCATGCGCCAGATACACCTCCGGCAAATGATCGGCCCCGCCGCCCGTGTAGGCCACCGTGCCTTTCCTGGACACCGTGAATGAGCCGCCCGAGTACGGCAACTGCGTCGCTGCACCCATGCCTGCCAGATCGGATGCTGCTGCCTCCACGCGGCCCGTCAGCCCCATGCGCGCCACCTTGGTGATGCCTTGATCGACATACCCGACGTACAGGCCATGTCCATCCGCTGCCCAGGCGAGGTCCGTCAACGAGCGATCCAACGACTCGTCGATGACGCGCTGATTCTTGCCGTCCAGGTCCATCACGTTGAGCCGGAAGTTCTGATTTCCGACATGCTTATCGGCATAACCCAGGTACGCCACGAGCTTTCCGTCCGGCGACACCGTAGGCGCATGGTACGGACCGATGTCGTGCGACAGCTGCAGCAGGCTGCCGTCCGCCACGTTCAATCGATAAATGCTCAAGGTCATGGCCGTATGCCGGGCCCAATCCTGCGGCTCGCGCTTCCAATCCTCATTGCGATTTCCGGCAAAGAAAATCGACGTGCCGTCCGAAGACCAGGCAAGCGGTCCTGCATCGCTGAAATGTCCCGATGTCAGTTGTCGCGGGGCGCCGCTGCCACTCACGGACAGTACATAGACATGCCTGAACCCCGGTTTGTCCAATCCCTGCCCGTCTGCCCGGAAATTCATCGAATCGATCACCACCGGCTCATCACCCCATTTGGCCCCCGCCGGCTTTTTCAGCGGCTTGCCGATCGTCGGCGCCGCTTCCGGTGAGAGCATCACGAACGCAATCTGCTTGCCATCGGGCGACCAGGTGATGTCGCTCGGCGACTCGACCAGATTGGTGATGCTCGCCGTCTCACCGCGCATCCAATGAACCGCGATCTGCGTGCGCCCATCCGTGCCGGTTGACAGGTACGCAATCCGCGACCCATCCGGCGACCAACGCGGCGATGTGTGAGAGCCCGGTCCGGTCGCCAGCGGCGTCTGGGCCCCCGTCGCCACATCGATGAGCCAAAGCGACTGCACCAGTCGATCGGTCATGATGTCGTTCGCGGTCCTTGCGTAGGCGATTTGCGTCCCGTCGTTGCGGATCTGTGGGTCTGCGGCCCACTGCATACGGAACAAGTCCTTTGGCTCCATTGCGCGCGGCACGGCCTGCGCGACGGCAGATATCAACGTAGCGGACAGAGCGACAGTGATCAATCGGCGCATGGATTTGGCCTCGCAGTATTGGTTCGTCGGGTTCACGGTGCGAATGAGCGATGCACTACTTATTTGTAGTGGTAGTCGACCTGAACGCCTGAGGTGCGCGGCTGCTGGCTGATGCTCGCGAAGGGTGTCTGCGAGGCCAGGGGCACGCCCCGATTGTTGCCCACGTTATCGGAGTAGAGCATCACCCGCCAGTGCGAGGGAGCCACCAACGTAAAGCTCGTGCGGGCGGTCGTGATGGAGTTGCTCTCCACGACCACGGGCGGCAACCCGGAACCGCTCGACACCGACGTCGTGGTCTGCAGCGAGGTGTAGCGCGCAGTGGCCCCCAGCTCTCCGCTCCAGCCGGTCGAGCCGAATGGGAAGTCGTACGATGCGAGGGCGCCGGCGGTGTAGGCGGGCGAGTCGTCAATGCGGGATCCATTCGGGAACAGCAGCTGCCCGCTGGAGAGCACGGTCGAGTCCTCGCTCAGCCCATTCCAGCTGAAGTTGAGGCCGAAGCTGCAGCCCGCGGATGGGCCGGTACGTGACCGCGAAATCCACGCCGACGCCGCTCGCCGACTGGCCGTTCACGCTGGCGACGATGTAGGCCGTGCTGCCCGGCACCGGTATGCCCAGAGTCTGCTGGATGTCCTTCCACTTCATATAGTACAGGGCCAGATCGAAGGTCACTTTATTGTCGAACAGGTTGCCCTTGGCGCCGATCTCATAGTTGCTGAGCTTGTCGGGTTTGACCGGAATGAAGTCCGGCGCCACCAACTGCACCAGTTCGCTCTGCGGGAAACCGCTGCGGAAGCCCTGCGAGTAGCTGGCGTACATGGTGTAGTCGTGGCTCGGAAACCAGCTGAGCACCACCCGCGGCGTCAAGGCATGGAACGTGGAGTCCGTGCGCAGCAGCGGCGTACCCGGTGGCTCCCCGAAGAGCACCAGCTGTTCCAGCACTACATCGTCATGGAAGTAGCGGGCGCCCACCGCCAGCTCGAACTGATTGTCGAGGAAGCGGCGTCCGAGTTCACCGAAAATCGCCGTCGATCGCGAGCCATCGGCCTGCGATACCGGCGCGGGGATCAGATTGCCCAGGGTCTGGTAAGTGCTGTCTCTCGCGTCGCGATAGAACGCGCCGGCTGACCAGCGCCACGGCCCATCCAGTTTGGAGTTGAGGTTGAGTTCTTCGCTGAACACTCTCGAGGTCTGGTTCGTGGTGAGCGGCGGTGTAGCGACGCCCGGCGCCACGTCCAAAGAGCCGTTGTTGTCGAAAGTGAAAAAGCTGGACGCGCTCGATATCGTGAACCACGGTATCCCCTGGTAGTCCACCTTCGCATCGTAGGCGCTGAAGCGCGACGCAATGGGCTGGTCCTTGGTCGTGGCCGAAAAGTCATTGGTACCCTCCGGCGGCGCGCCGAAGTTCGACTCCTCGTGCGTCGCCCCAAGCTTGATGCTCAGATCCTCGATGGGCTGAGCGTTGATCTTGAGGCGTATATTCTTGAGATCGCCGTCGTTGATGTTGTTCTTGAGCGGGCTGTTGATCCAGCCGCTGTCGTGCTCCTGGCCGACGACCAGGCGCGCCGCGAGC
The DNA here is from genome assembly GCA_963761345.1 of uncultured Gammaproteobacteria bacterium. Classification (GTDB taxonomy): domain Bacteria; phylum Pseudomonadota; class Gammaproteobacteria; order Steroidobacterales; family Steroidobacteraceae; genus Bog-1198. The sequence continues at coordinate 126,420 of CAVXGV010000012.1, read as the reverse complement.
TTGCCGTCGATGATGGGCATGTTGACCGCTGCGTCTTCGCGCCAGTTTCCGCCGCCGCTGTCCGTGGAGGACACGCTGGCGCGGGCCTTGAAATCGAATTCGTTCAGGTCGGCATCGTTGGTCAGCACGCGCACCACGCCGTTCAAGGCGCTGGCGCCGTACAGGGTACCCTGCGGCCCGCGCAGCACCTCGATGCGGTTGAGGTCATAGGAGTTGGCATCCGGCTGCACTGCGGATCGCACCAACCCAAACGGCACGGAATCGAGGTAGTAGCCGATAGGGCTCGGGCCTGCGAACAGGGCGCCGGCGGCGGTGACGCCGCGAATGGTCAGACGCGTCTCGCCGCCTTGACCGGTGACGTTGACGGCGACGCCGGGGACCAGGCTGAGGGCGTCCGAGACGCTCTGGATGCTCGACTTGTCGAGCTCGGCACCGCCCATCACGGACAGCGAGATCGGCACGTCCTGGATGCGCTGCTCGCGCTTCTGCGCGGTGACGACGATCTCGTCGAGCACGGGAGCTTCGGATGCCGCGCTCGCCGCAGCCGGAGCTGCGGCGAGCGCAGGAACAGATGAGAGCAGAAGCGCGGCGGCAGGTAGCAACGCGACGCCGGATCGAAGCAAGGCTGAATTCATTTTCATCCCTTTCATTTGCGAGCTGAGACGGGAATCGTGTAGGACGGTCTGAAAGTACATCTGCGCCGAGCGCAGAGTCAATTTCGCAACAGCCGTGTCCGAGCGGGATTTTCACCGGCACCGAGCCGCATCCGCGGTGCTGCACAAAAAGTGAGCACATCCGCAAAACACTGCAAATGAAGCCGATTTATGGCCACCCTGCGGAAGCAGGATCGCCGGCCGTCCATCTCACGGCAACACCGGTTTGCATGTTTGCGACTCGCACATGCAAAAATCGCATTTACCCAAAAAAGCCGCTGGATTAGTGTCGAGGGCTGACAACATCGTTCCTGCGCCACGTGCGTGCGACGTTTCCCACTAAATATAAAGATCGCGTGTGGCAGCATGATGAATACGAGCGTCTCGATTCTGCGGCAGTTGGTTTCGTTCGACACCACATCCCGCAATTCCAATCTTCAACTGATCGAGTGGGCCGCGGATTTTCTCAACTCGCGCGGTGCGCGCGTCGATCTCGTCTTCAACGCCACGCGAGACAAGGCCAATCTACTCGCGAGCATCGGGCCGGAGCGGGAGGGGGGCGTGGTGTTGTCCGGCCATACGGACGTGGTGCCGGTCGACGGCCAGGATTGGAGCAGCGACCCGTTCGTATTGGTGGAACGGGACGGCCGGCTGTATGGGCGCGGCAGCTCCGACATGAAAGGTTTCATTGCCAGCAGCCTGGCCGCGCTCGAGAATTGGAAGGGCATGAAGCTGCGGCGGCCTCTACACTTTGCATTTTCCTACGACGAAGAGATCGGCTGTTTCGGCGCGCACTCGTTGGTGGATCGCATCATTGGCAGCATTCCGACGCCCGCCTTCGCCATCATCGGCGAGCCCACGGATATGAGAATCGGCGTGGCCCACAATGGCGTGACCGGATCGCACACGAGTTTTCGCGGGGTCGCCGCGCATGCCAGCGATCCGTCGCGCGGGGTGAACGCCATAGACGCGGCGGCAGCGTTCGTGCGGTTCCTGGGAGATGTCGCGAAGCTGCCGCAAATCGCCGACAATGGCTGCACGCTGAACGTGGGGCGGATCGTGGGCGGTGCCGCGACCAATATCGTTGCGGAGCGCTGCAGCGTGCGCTGGGAATATCGCACGACCCGCAAGCAGGACGCGGACGTGATACAAAAGACGATTTCTGATTACCTCGAGGGCGACACTTTTGCGGCTCTCGACGTCGAGAGCGACATTGAAATGGACGTGCCGCAGTTCTCCAGCCACCTCGGCGAGGAAGCGTTGCGGGTGTTGACCGGATTCGGCGCCAAGCTACCGGTGACCACGATCCCATTCGGCAGCGAAGCGGGTATATTTGAACGCAGCCGTATTCCTTCGGTGGTATGCGGCCCGGGCTCCATTGATCAGGCGCACCGGCCGGATGAGTGGATTGGCGGCGCGGCGCTCGACGAGGCGGATCGATTCATGTCAAAAGTGGGCGAGTGGGCGTCGCAGACCGAGCCTGATTGAACCCGATCAATCCATCCCACGACCAGGGCAACTCACGGCCGCGCCGCGTGCTGCTGTCGGTGGTGGTCGGCAGCATGCTGGAATGGTACGACTTCGCGGTTTACGGGTTTCTGGCCTCGGTCATCGCCAAAGTCATGTTCCCCGCCGGCGATCCGACAGCCTCGTTGCTGATGTCGGTCGGCGCGTTCGGGGTCGGATTCCTGACGAGGCCGGTCGGCGCTTTGGTTTTCGGCGTGCTGGCCGACCGCAAGGGCCGAAAACTCGCGTTGCTGCTGACCTTCGGCCTGATGGGGGCCGCCACATTCGCCATCGGTCTCATTCCGCCCTTCGCGGTCATCGGCATCGCCGCGCCGCTGCTGGTGGTGCTTGCGCGACTGCTACAGGGGCTCGCCGCGGGCGGTGCGATCGGCGGCGCGACCGCGATGCTGACGGAGCATGCGCCGCCCGGCCGGGCCGGCTTCTTTGCAAGCTGGCAGGCGGCCAGCCAAGCGGGCGCGCTGTTGTTGGGAGCCTTGGCGGCGGCAACCGTCTCGGCGCTGGTGTCGCCCGAGCAATTGAACGCCTGGGGTTGGCGCGTGCCATTCTTCGCCAGTGCGGTGATCGTTCCGCTGGGACTGTATATCCGCAGGCGCGTCGACGACCCGGAGGCGTTCGTACGCCGGCACGCCGCCTCGTCGCCCCTGAGGCTCCTGTGGCGGACACATAGAGCCGCCGTCGCGCGCGGATTCGGCATCACCATCATCTGGACAGTCTCGACGTACTTCTTTTTTGTCTACGTGCCCTTGTATGCGCACACCGTGCTCGAGCTTCCCATGAGCACCACGCTGTTCACCAACAGCCTCGCGCTCGCATTGATGCTGGGCGTCGCGCCCCTGGCCGGCCATCTATCGGACCGCCTGGGGCGTTACCATCTGATGATTGCGGCTGCTGTTGCGATCGTGCTCCTGATCCGGCCCGGCTTCGGCTTCCTGTTGAACCATCCGCATGCCTCCGCTCTCGCAGTGTTTCAGGCGGTATCGGCCGTACTTGCGGCGCTGTTCATCGGTCCGGCGCCGGCGGCAATCGCCGAACTGTTTCCGGTCAGCGTTCGTTCCTCGGGCATGGGCCTTGCCTATAATATCTCGGTCACCGTGTTCGGCGGATTCGCGCCGCTCATCGCCACCAGCTTGATCGCGCGCACGGGAAATCCGCTTTCGCCGACCTGGTATGTGATGTTTGCCTGCGGGTTGAGCTTGCTGGCGCTACTGCTCACGCTCCGAACCAATTCACGCGGTCCTTGCTGAATCGTTCGCGAAGAAATTTGTGCAGTATCTTGATCCGGTGCGATTTGTTGGGTATCTGACGCGACACCAGCCAGAGATTCAGGTGGCAGCCCGTCGGCAGCGGCAGTGCGATGAGGTCGGGGGCCGCACGCTTGTAGAAATTCGGCAGCAGGCCTATGCCCATTCCGTTGCGTATCGCCGCCAAATAAACGGATGCCGAGTCCACCCGCAATTGGATCCTCTGGGCGGGCAGCACGCTTTTGGTCCACCACGCGAGGTCGGCGCAGACGCGGTACGGCACGTAGTCCACGAAGTGGTGCTGGCCCAGGTTCTTGAGGTCGCGCGGGCGGCCGAATCTCTCGTCATAGGATTTGGAGATGAACAGCGAGTGTTCGACCTTCACGATTTTGGAGGCAACAAGGCGGGGGTTCTTGGGCCGCTCGATGAACACCGCAAGGTCGGACTCGAGAGAAAACAGGTCGAGTCCCTCGCGATCGGTCACCAGGTCAATATTCACGCCGGGGTGCAAGCGGCAGAAGTCGGCGAGGACCGGCACCAGCCAAAGGTAGCCGACACCCTCGGTGGCAAAGACGCGCACGGTACCCGACAGGCGCGAATCGAAGGCCAGCAGACTGGATTCGATGTCGTTGGCCGCCGCTTCCATGAGGACCGCCTTGTCGTAGAGAATCTTTCCGGCGGCCGTCAGTCGCATACCGGTCGGGTGGCGCTCGAAGATTTTCGTGCCAAGATAGGCTTCGAAGCGTGCGACGCGCCGCCCCACCGTGGACTGGTTGGTCTCCAATGCGATTGCTGCATCATGAAAGCTGCCGAGCTTCGCCGTGGCGATGACGTATTGGATGTCGCTCCAGTTGTTGAGGCGGGATTTCACTTGCAGGCAGCCATCGGTGGGTGGTCGGCGGCGTTCGCTGGTTCAATGGTCATTCTCGGCGATGCTAGAGCGTCCGGCACGAGGAGTCGAGCCCGCGGCCGGAACGCGGGCGCTCAGGCCTTGGGCGCAACCAGCAATTGAACCCAGTAAAGACCGCGTTTGGTGGACTGACCGGCCGCAAATGCGATGCCCATCTCAGCGAATCGAGGGTCCATGATGTTTTCGCAGTGACCCGGACTATCCAGCCAGCCCTTCACCACTTCATCGGCTGATTTCGGCCCGTAGGCAATATTTTCACCCACCAATTTTTCCTGATAGCCGACGGCACGCACGCGATCCGCCGGCGAGTGACCCGTCCGATCCTCATGCTCGAAATAGTTATGCCGTGCCATGTCGGCCGCGTGCCCAAACGCAACACCCGCCAAGGTGTCGGATAATTTCACCGGCGGTGCGGGCGCAAACGTTTGCTCGCCGCAGCGTGCGCCGCGCGCGCGAACCTCGTTGACCAATTGCAGTGCGCGCGTCGCCAGGATCGGCGCTTGTGACAAGGCCGGCGTCACATTCGCGGATGCCAGTACCAGCCATGTATCCGAGCCACGTTGATATACGCCGACGTCGCGCAACGCTTGGTTGCTCACGGTGCGGCAGCCAGCCTGCTTGAGCAGCTGGACGGTCGCAGGCGCAGGTCCCTTGATGTGCAGTCCGGCCGCGGCATGCACTTGATAGCCGCTGCGTTCGGCCGCATCCGAGAGCGAGTGCCCGGCGGCCCAGTGTTCGGCTGCTTTATCCAATGAGGCAATATGTTGCAGCGGCCGAGCGGGCGGTAAAACCCCACCGCATCCGCCTTCGCGCAATAACTGCATCGCGGATAGTGAAACCGGCTCAGCAGCCCGCGACGTCCGCGCCGCCGCGAGCCCGCCGAGTACAGCCAGGAGACATAAGAGCGGTCTGTGAGATGAACGGTTCATACGCAATTAACGCGAGCGTCGCATATTGGATGACCGCCGGCACCGGAACCGGATCACAGAACTCGCGCTATAGCCAAGTTACGGAAGCTTCTGTACGTCCCCATCCGAGTCTTCGACCCAGTACAGAATCATCGACGTATTGGGAAAATGCAGTTCCCAGCGGCCGCTGTCGAGCATGCCGGCTGAGCCGCCGGTGTCGCGCGCCTTTTTGATGTTGGCCTCGAGATGCCCCATCGCTATCTCGCGTGAATCGCAATCGGTCTTGCGGGGTGGGCGGGAGCTGCAGACGCTGAAATGGAGAGCTTCGGTGGCCATGGTGAGTCCCTCGGTGGATATTGGACCTTGAAGCCGACTTCGCTGCCCGAGTATAGCAGCCTACTGCTGCGCAACGCGCCAGGGGGACCGGTCCTGCCAGCCTTTCAACGCTTTGGTGGCCCAAGCCGGTTGTCTTGTCCGCATGACACAGATTGCAGGCATTGGGGATCTTCAGTGAGTCGCTCTCGGCAGGGGTGATGAATCTGAAGGTATGTGCGCGCACGTTGACGTCTGCGATGGTCTGCTCAATCTTTGGCATATGGCAGGCAACGCACTCGCTGCCGGCACTGCCCGGCGCGTGATGGGTGTGCGCTTCGAGCGTTGGTGCATGAGGCCCGTTCTGGGTGTTGGGTCCATGGCAGGTCGAGGCAGATCTCCTTGACCGGCTTGATCAACATCGCGTCGTTGGCGGATCCGTGCGCATCGTGGCAGCTGAAGCAGGTGACGCCGCGCGTGTACATCAGGCTCTGCACGAAATCATTGCCCTGCATCCGGTTCTTGTGGGCCGTGCCGTCGGGAAAGTGGGTGAACGACAGCTCCCCGAGCTTGTGGTCCTCGAGCTTCCAGAAATCGTCGAGCTTCTCGCCCATGTGAAAGCCGACCGGCCAATCGTAGTATTTGCCCTTGATCGGATTGCTGAGCGGTTGACCCTGTGAATGGCACTGAATGCAGGTGTCACTCGCCTGCACGTAATCGAGCTTCGCCGGATTGATGATATTGGGCTTGCCTTGGATGCTCGACGTGATCGCTGCCGGGTCCATGGCAGCGCTCGCAGCCGACGTTCCACTCCGTGACCTTCTTGGTGTCGATGTCGTAATTCACCGAGTGGCAACCGTCGCAGAGCGGGCCGGTCGGCCGCTGCATATTGTCCGGCGGATAGAGCGGCGCCCACCAATCGGTGCCGTTCTTGACGAAGTACGGTCGCCATAACTTGTGAGTGACGTCCCACTGCGCCGGGAACACGAAATAGTCGTCGCCAACCTTTTTGAAGTAGCGCTGCTTCCATTTGCTGCCGTAGGTGAGCGCGATGTCGTCTTTCGTGAATGTCAGCAGCGGGTCGGGCTTGGACAGATCCGGAATGATGGCCTGCGGATGGGCGCGGGGATCCTGTACGACATTCGCCATCAGGGTTTTCGTCCAGCGCTCGTAGATCTCGGCGTGGCAGTCCTTGCAGGCGGCCGATCCGACGTAGTGCGCGGTACTGCTTGCCGACGCCTGTGTGGCGGCCATCTGCGGGGACAGCGCTGCCACCGTCGGCAGGTGGCGCAGATACGCGCTCAGCTGCCAGAGCTTTCGATCAGGCAGTGTCCACGCCGGCATGCCGGTGTGACGAATCCCGTTCTTGAGGTGGTAGAACAATTCCCCGTCGCTCATCCGCTGCACGTCGGCGCTGCGCAAATCCGGCGGCCGGGGATACTGGCCGCTGCCGATCTCGCTCTTGCCGCCGCCGTCGTAGGCGTGACAGATCTCGCATTTCTGCGTATACACCGCATGTCCCGCGTCGACATCGGCGCTGTTCGCGGCCACATCCAAAGGATTCTTCATCGCCCTCGCATCGGCCGGCACAGTGTAGTGCAACAGCCACTGGGCGACCTTCGCCTCGAGCATCGGCGCATCTTCCCGGGCGCTGGATCCCTCCCAAAGCACGAGCGAGACCAAGCCAATGATTAGAACGGCGATGACCGCGGTCGTCGTGGCAGCGATTTTCAATGCGCGCTTGGAGTTCATATGCCGGTGCCCATTCTTGATGTGCAAATTCTAACGCATCGTTCGTGGATGGTATGGCAGTCGAGCCTGCGAAGCTGCGGCGGTTCACTGGGTGGTGCGGACGGCGCGTGTCTTGGGCAGGTCCAACCCCCCGCCGCCGGCAAGCCGGAGCATAAGGAAATTGCTCGCCGGCGTTTCCGCGCTATGCTTGCCTGATCATAAGAATAGGGCGAACAGCATGACAGACGCACCGGGGACATCGATTTCGCGACGCCGCTTGCTGAGCATGATCGGCATGGCTGCCGGCAGTACGGCCATGTACCAGGCGATGCACAGCCTCGGCTTCGCGGCGGAATCAACCTTCCGCGGCCCGATCCAGCTGAGTGCGGCTCCGAAGGGCGCCTCGGTGCTGGTGCTCGGTGCGGGTATGGCGGGACTCGTGGCCGCGTACGAATTGCGCAATGCCGGATACCGGGTCCAGGTATTGGAGTACAACGCCCGTGCCGGCGGCCGTAACTGGTCGCTGCGGGGTGGCGATCGCTATACGGAGTTGGGCGGAGAGACTCAGGAATGCCGCTTCGATCCGGGTTTGTACATCAATCCCGGTCCGTGGCGGCTGCCGTATCACCACCGCGGAATGCTGAGCTACTGCAAGCGGCTCGGCGTTGCGCTCGAGCCCTTCGTGCAAATCAATTACAACGCCTATTTGCACAGCCAGAAAGCGTTCGGCGGTAAACCGCAGCGGTTGCGTGCGGTCAAAGCCGATTACCACGGTCATGTGGCCGAGTTGCTGTCGAAGGCGACGCGCAGCCAGGCGCTCGACGCCGATGTCACGGCGGAGGACCGCGAGATTCTGCTCGACTCGCTGCGCATGTGGGGCGCGCTCGATGCGAATTATCGATTCGTCAAAGGCTCCGACACCAGTGAGCGGCGAGGTTACGATCGTGATCCAGGGGGCGGCTTGAGCGGCCGCCCGGCGTTTTCGGATCCCGTGGCATTGAGCGATCTGCTCCATTCGGGCCTCTGGTCCGTGCTGCAGTTTGGCGACGCCTACGATTTTCAGACCACGATGTTTCAGCCGGTCGGCGGTATGGGCCAGGTCGGGCAGGCGTTTGGACGGGAGCTAGGTTCCTTGATCCGCTACAACGCCAAAATCGTCGACATTCATCAGGACGACAAGGGGGTCGCCGCGACCTTTGAAGATCTCGCCGCCGGATCGGCTCGGCAAACGCTGCGCGCGGACTGGTGCGTCTGCACGATTCCGCTGTCCATTTTAGGCCAGATACCCATGAACGTCGGCGGCCCGATGGCCCAGGCCATCGCGGCGGTTCCCTACTGCACGGGACTCAAAGTAGGGCTTCAATTCAAACGCCGCTTCTGGGAAGAAGACGAACAAATCTACGGCGGTGTTACCTACACCGATCTGCCGATCGGACAGATCAGCTATCCGAGCAGCCGGTACTTCGACAGCGGCAAGGGCGTGCTGCTGGGGGCTTACATTTGGGATCAGATCAACTCCATGGATTTCTCCTCCATGCCGCCCGCGGAACGCGTCGCAAAGGCCGTCGAATATGGCACCCAAATCCATCCGCAGTACCCTCGGGAGTTTGACAACGGGGTCGCCGTCGCCTGGCACCGAGCACCGTTTGCTCTGGGCTGCTTTGGTCTTTGGACGGACGACACGCGCGCCCAGCACTACGACAATTTATGCGCCTTCGATGGCCGTATCGTTCTTGCGGGGGAACACGCCTCCTATCTGCCGGCCTGGCAAGAAGGTGCGGTGACTTCGGCGCTGGATGCCATAGGACGACTGCACCAACGGGCGCTGGTGCAAGGAGCGGCCGTATGAGCGATCAACCACGGCACGCGACATGGCTGTGCGCCACCGCTGCCTGTTGCCTAGGTTTGACGGCTGCGGTGCTCATGGAGGCGCCGGCGCTCGCGCATACCGCTGGAATTCTGAACGCGGCGCCGTTCGATACGACGGATGGCCGGCAGATATACGAGCATATTTGCCGGGGTTGCCACATGCAGGATGCAGCCGGTGCGGCCGGCGCAGGTCATTATCCCGCACTCGCCAAGAACCCGGCATTGGCATCGCGACAGTACATGGCGCTGACGATTCTGATGGGAAGACGCAACATGCCGGCCTTCGGCGCCAGACATGCCATCGGATTCGGCGGTCCGGCGGCGGTGCTCAGCGAGACGCAGATTGCGGCGGTAATCAATTACGTCCGCTCGCATTTTGGCAACCATTACAAGGACCAGATCACGGCAGCCGAGGTCGGGGCGCTGGACCAGAAGGCGATGTGACTCGATCACCTGCCACTGCAGGCCGAATATTGCCACCCAGCGCGGTCAGATGTCGTTGGCGTGGACCTGGTGACGTGAGTCACGGCTGAGAAAGACTGTAGCTTTCTTAAAGATGCCCATGCCCAAGAAAAGGGAATTCAGTGAGCAAATTCCAGCCGATTTCGAGGCTCGCGCCGTGGTTCCGGCGCGCGAGCTGGGCGCATATGAAGCAATTTGGGGGCGCGAAGGCACCAGTTTCAAAACGATAGCGGACATGTTTCGAGCGCAGCCAGGCGCGGTACCGTCCGACTTCGCGGGTGGCAGCGAAACGGAGACATATTCGCGTATGGCACTAGGCGCGATACGCGCAGCGGGTATAAAGCAATTCGGCATTCGTGTACACGGCGCAGGGGAATACCCAGAAAAACTACGGGACGCTCAACATCCGGTGGAGCTTCTCTATTTCCGAGGGAACTGGGACCTCACCGCATCACGTTGCGTCGCGATCGTCGGAACGAGGACCCCAAGCGAGGAGGGACTCAGGAGAACGGCGAAGCTCTCTCGATTGTTCACAGAGAACGGATTCACGGTGGTTTCCGGTCTCGCTCAAGGCGTGGACACTGCGGCGCACACGGCGGCAGTTGAAGCCGGCGGCAGAACCATTGCCGTGTTGGGGACGCCGATCACCTCATGCTATCCGCCTGCAAATATCGACTTACAAAAACGAATTGCCGATCAATTTCTAGTGATCAGCCAAGTGCCAATCGTTAGATATTCGCGTCAAGGGCCGCAAGGAAATCGACTATTCTTTCCCGAGCGAAATGCCACGATGTCTGCGCTCACGGAGGCGACGGTGATCGTAGAAGCAGGCAATACCTCGGGAACGCTCATACAAGCACGGCACGCTCTACAACAGAGACGCAAGTTGTTCATTCTCGAAAGTTGCTTCCGAAATCCACAGCTAACGTGGCCGGCAAGGTTTTTGGGACGAGGAGCAATTCGAGTCACGGAATTCGAAGAAATCAAGGCGAATCTTGCATCCTGACAGAGTCACATGGATCGATGAGACAAATCGAGATGTCCATCATTATCTGCAGGTGGAGGATCGCTGTCTTTTCTTCGGAGAATATTTTGCAGGGAAGGGTTCGCAAGGTGGGGAAACAAATCAGCTCATACACAACTTAAAAATTGAGCCGACGGTCGCCATCGAAAATCCTCATCGGCATGCTCACAAGGAGCGCGCGATTCGCACCGTCGCCGCCGGGGTGCGCAAAGTGGTCGAGCGAAGCTCCGCCGAGCAATACACCTGGGTGCCGATTCCGTCCTCGAAAATAGAAGGCCATCCCGATTATGACGATCGGATGCTTCGCGCGCTCAAGTTGGCTTTTGCCGGTTATGACGTCGACATAAGAACGCTTTTGCATCAGACAAAAAGTACTGAAGCCGACCACGTCCGCAACGAACGCCTGAGTCCCGAGGAGCTACTGGCGCTACTGCAGATTGACCAACAGTCTCTCGCATCAAAGCCCTTGAAACGCCAGATCGTCCTCTTCGATGATGTGCTGACCACAGGCAAACACTTCAAGTGCTGCGAGACGAAACTCCGCGAGGTCGTTGCGAGGGATACCCGCATCATGGGGATGTTCGTCGCACGCCGGCTTATCACGGCGGCCGAGGTCGAGGGGCTCGACCAAAAGGCGCACTGAGTTACCGCTAAACAGACCACTCGGTTGCAATCTGAATCTGGCTTAGACCAAGAGCCCGCGCGATTTTGTGCAACGTCGTACGCCGGGGCATTGCCGGGGTATTGAAGAATCGCGACAGAGACGGCTGTGGAATGCCCGTCAGTGCCGCCAGTTTGCCGATACCGCCCCGTCCATCAACTAAAGTCCGGAGACTGTCCTTGAACCTGCGCACATTGGCAGCAATTTGGTCGAGGTCGTCGAAACGAACATAGACGCCTTCGATCTTTTCGGGTTGTGCACAGTCGTCAATGAGCTCCTGCAAATCGGAAACAATTTCGTCTCTTTCCGCCTGATCCGATTCGGCTGACCACAATTGAAGAAGCTCGAAAACTCCCTCGTATTCACTGGCCGTGGTGACGGCCGCAACAATGAAGCTATTCGGAAGCCCGGCCTTCTGCATCTCAGTGCCGATTGCGTAGGACCGAACTCGAAACGCGTTTGCAAGATCTGCCGTTTCGTCGAAGTGCTTTGAAGACACTGCACCGGCTGTCATTTCAATCGCCCTCTTTCATGGAACTTTTGCTTCTGAAGTAACTGCAATCGAACTCGCATTTTTGCGAGTTGTCGTGCTTCAAATTTAGGATCAGTTTTCACGTAAGCGTCCAATAGAAATGCCAAACCTGCCAAGCTGTCCGGAAATCCAAGGCCCACCGGCAAGCGCAACTGTATGCGTCGTTCTCCGAGGTTGTGCCACTTCATCTTGAAGCCATATGACAAGATGTTTCCGGCTATCGAGGCTTGCGACCAAAACTTATTGTTCCTGAATTTCGCGTGACTCGGAAAATCCAGCAACAACAAAACGTCCGGTCTGATGATCTCCTTGTAGTCGCTGTTCGAAAATTGACGGTCGTGCTTTAACCCGAGATAAGAATCCAATGCCCATTGCGTGATGACTATTTCCATGTCTAATTTGCTTCCTGTTAAACCAGTCGAGGTTATTCATAACAGATATAGCATTTATAATGTATATAACATTATAGGCCGATGCTTGGCTTCGAGCAACTTGGTTACGGTCCTATAAAACAGCTGGAAAATCAAAAGACTAGCTGTCGCTGAATTAATGACCCAATTCAGATTGCCGGCCTCTTAGGTTTGCGGCGGACCCAGGTGTCGACGTGGATGGAGGCCGCAGTTAGGTCAGCGGACATTCCGGCGGTCGGATGCAGTAAATTGCACGCCACCCGTTGCGAACGGTATTATGGCTCATGACGATGAGCCATTTGGCCCAAGGCGATTTTATGGAATCTGCATTTGTCCTGGCTGAAAAGCCCCCTCTGGAGATCCTGACCCAGGTCCGGAATGGATTGCCGGCCGCCATGTTCGAGCAGGTCGCCTCGACGTTGGGACTTTCTGCCAGCACGCTGGCCGCGAAATTGGGCATCGCACGGCGCACCGTGACTCGCAAACGCGGCAACGGTGCGCCTCTGTCCACTGAAATTTCCGAGAAGCTTTTGCGAGCTGCCCGCGTGCGTAATCTCGGCCGCGCGCTCTTTACGACAGACGAAGCGGTATCGGAATGGTTGTCCAAGCCCGACGCGAGCTTGGGCAACGTGGCGCCCCTGGACCTATTGGATACCGATCTTGGTGCGCGCGAAGTGGAAAATCTCCTGCGCGCGCTCGCTTACGGCCACTTCGTCTGAACTAGCAGATGAGGGTTTTCCGCATCGGGGCAGCGGTCTTCACACGCTCGCGGAAAGAAGCCTTTAGCGCTAACGGCGGCATGTACGCTTCGGCCCGCTGGCATACGGCAGGCCACCCGATCGTTTACACGGCGCAATCGCTCTCGCTCGCAGCTCTTGAGATCTTGGTCCGCCTCAAACAGACGAATGACATCCAACCGTTTTTTGCCTACGCGGCGGAAGTTCCGGACTCGCTGATCCTCAAACCCGATTCCTATCCGGCGCGTTGGAAAAGCCGGGTCGCGGTGAGTCGTGCATTTGGCGATGCGTGGCTTGACGCCAAGAGCTCGCCGGCAATGCTCGTGCCCACGATCATCACGCCGGGCGAATGGAATGTGCTCATCAATCCACTGCACCCACAGTTCTCTCCGATGTGGGTCGTGGCCGGTCCCGATGCCTACGCCTTCGATGCGCGACTGCTTCCGATCAAGAAAAAGACTCGGTCCGGAAGAGCGTCGTCTCGGCCCTAATCAAGGCCGCGAGACCGTCAAAATAGTGGACAAAAAGCGGACATGGTGGCATCCAATTTTTGTAAGTCATTGATTATTCGCGCTCCCTACGAGATTACTCGGCGCTGCGCGCCTCGCCCCTACGGGGTCGCCCTGCGGGCGATCGCCGCCGCTGCGCGTCGTCGTCGAACTCGCAGCTCATCGACGCCCCGCGGCAGAAATGGCGCTCCCTATGGGATTCGAACCCATGTACCGGCCTTGAGAGGGCCGTGTCCTAGGCCTCTAGACGAAGGGAGCGGACTGGCGGATCTTTGGGCCTTGGGGGCCCAAGAGGGCTGGTAGTATACGGACCAATTTTTTGGACTCAAGCGGAACCCCTCTTTTTGAACTCATCGTCGACTCCTCTCGCGCCTTTAGTGATTCCCCGGTCGGAGCATTCGATATCCCGTGCGGCGATCTCGCCGAACGCGTTGAAGGTGCTTTATCGCCTCAAAGAGGCGGGATATCAGGGCTTTTTGGTGGGCGGCGCGGTGCGCGACCTGTTGCTGGGGCTGCGCCCCAAAGACTTTGACGTGGCGACCAATGCGCTACCTGATGAGGTACGGCGTCTGTTTCGCAACTGCCGGCTGATCGGCCGGCGGTTTCGCCTGGCGCATGTGTTTTTCGGCAGCGAGATCATTGAGGTGGCGACTTTTCGCGCCACGGCCGCGCCGGAGCGCGAGGACGCGGAAGATGCGGATCCGGACGCCGAGACGGGCGACGGCGGCGCGGATGGGGCGGAAGGCGAGGGCGCAGCTGAGGCAGACGGCGGGGCGGACTCGCGTGCCGACGAGGTGGTGGCTGAATTCTCGCCGCCCAGCGATTCGGAGCATCGAGCCTTCGACCCCCGTGGGCGCATCCTTCGCGACAATATCTACGGCACCATAGAAGAAGATGTGTGGCGGCGTGATTTCGCGGCCAACGGCTTGTACTACAACATCGAAGACTTCTCGATTTGGGACTTCGTCGACGGGGTGAGCGATATCAAGGCGCGCCGCCTCAAGCTGATCGGCGATCCGGAAACACGCTATCGCGAAGACCCGGTGCGCATGCTGCGGGCCGTGCGCTTCGCGGCGAAACTCGATTTCTCCATCGAACCTGCCACGGAGCGGCCGATCAAACAGCTGGCGTACTTGCTGGACGGCGTGCCGCCCGCGCGGCTGTTCGATGAAGTCCTGAAATTATTCCTATCGGGATTCGGTGCGAAGGCGTATCAACTGCTTCAGCAATATGGTCTGTTCGAGCATCTGTTTCCCCAGTCTCGCCGCAGCCTTTGCACTGGCTCCCTATGCGTATGCCGGCGAAATGCTCGAGATGGGCCTCGCCAACACCGACGCGCGCATCGCCGCGGACAAGCCGGTCACGCCCACGTTCCTGTTCGCGGTGTTGCTGTGGAGTGCGGTGCTGCGCGAACTCAATGAGAGGCAGGCCGGTCCTAGCCCCGATCTTGCACTGTTGATGCAGGCTTGCGACACGGTGCTGCGCACGCAGCAGTCGCGCGTGGCGATTCCGCGGCGCTTTGCCATTCCCATGCGCGAGCTGTTGATGCTGCAGCCGAGGTTCAATCGGCGCAGCGGCGTGAAATCCTTGAGTCTCTTGCAGCATCCGCGTTTTCGCGCCGCATATGATTTCCTCTTGTTGCGCGCGCAAGTCGGCGTCGCGGACCCCGAACTCGCCAAGTGGTGGACCGATATTCAATTGTTGCCGCAGGAGGAGAGGGTGGCGTTGGTTCAGGCACGTCCTGCCGAGCCGGTGGCCGAAGGGACAGCTGCCCCTGGCCGTCGACGCCGCCGCAGGCGACGCGGCGGAGCGGCGCGCAGTTAACGATGAATCCGCTCTGGCGCCCTGCCTATGTGGGGATCGGCGGCAATCTTGACTCTCCGCGCGAACGCGTGCTCGAAGCCATTGAGCGCATGAAAGCACTGGACGCGACGCACATCGAACTGCGCTCGCATCTGTATCTGACCCGCCCCATGGGGCCGCAGGATCAGCCGGACTTTGTCAACGCCGCCGCCGGTTTGCTCACGCAGCTTAGTCCTAAGGATTTGCTCAGCGGATTGCTCGGCATCGAACGCAGCATGGGCCGCGAGCGGGTGGAGCGCTGGGGACCGCGCATCATCGATCTGGACCTGTTGTGGATGGTCGATTTGAGCATCGACGAGCCGGGTTTGACGCTGCCGCACCCCGGAGTGTCGAGGCGTAACTTCGTCCTGTATCCTCTGGCGGACATTGCTCCGACGATCAAGATTCCCGGATTTGGGCAGGTACTCGATCTCAAGCGGGACGCGGGCGGCGAAGGGATTTCTCTCCTAGAGTAAGAAGAAGAGTTGTAAATGGCAGTTGCAACAGCGCATCGATTCATTGTCGTGGAGGGACCGATCGGCGTCGGCAAAACCAGTTTGGCGCGCCGCCTGAGTCAATCCCTGGGCGGCCAGGTGATCCTGGAGCAAGCCGACCAGAATCCCTTCCTCGAGCGCTTCTACAAGAATCCGCGTGCGGCGGCTTTTCAGACACAATTGTTCTTCCTGTTTCAGCGGGCACGTCAACTCGAGGATGTTCGCCAGGAGGATTTATTCGGCGCCGTGCGTGTGGCCGACTATCTTCTGGAGAAGGATCGCCTGTTTGCGCGGGTCACGTTGGACGATGCCGAATACGCGCTCTACGAGCGCGTGTACGAGCGCGTGGTGGTGGACGCGCCGCAGCCTGACCTGGTGGTCTACCTGCAGGCGCCGGTCGATGTATTGATGGATCGCATCGCCAAGCGGGGCATCCGCTACGAGCAACACATCGAACGCGCATACCTGGAAAAACTCACCCAGGCGTACGCGCGTTTCTTTCACAGTTACGACGCCTCGCCGCTGTTGATCGTCAATTCGGCGGCCATCGATCCGGTGAACAGCGAGAGCGACTACGCGCAATTGTTTGCGGAAATCACCAAGGCACGGCGCGGCAGACATTTCTTCAATCCCGGCAGCAGCTTGTTGCCGGCGAGTTAGGCAGTCAGGGCACTGACCCTTGCGGCACGCGACCGGTGCTGCGCCAGCGCCCACTGCACATGCTCGCGCACCAGCGCAGAGGGATGCTGGATTTTGCTCTGGAGCGCCGCCACCACTGCCGATGAACTGGGGGCGTTGCCCAGTGCAATGGCGATATTGCGCAGCCAACGCTCGTGGCCAATCCGCCGAATGGCGCTGCCTTGGGTTTTTTCCAGGAAATCTTTCTCGCTCCAGGCGAACAGATCTACCAGCGGCGCGCGATCCAAGCCATGGCGCACGGCGAAGTCTTTCTCCGCCGCGGGACGGGCGAATTTGTTCCAGGGACAGACCAGCTGGCAGTCATCGCAGCCGTAGATGCGATTGCCGATGGCGCGGCGAAATTCCACCGGGATGCTGCCGGCCAGTTCGATTGTGAGGTAGGAAATGCAGCGCCGCGCATCGAGACGATAGGGCGCGACAATGGCACCGGTGGGACAGGCCGGCATGCAGGCGCTGCACGTGCCGCAATGCGCGGTGCTGGGCTCATCGGCCGGCAATTTGAGGTCGAGGTAAATTTCGCCGAGAAAGAAATACGACCCGGCGTTGCGATCGATCAAGTTCGTATGCTTGCCGATCCAGCCCAGTCCGGCATTGCGGGCCAGGGCCTTTTCCAACACCGGCGCGCTGTCGGTGAAGACACGGTAGCCGAAAGGACCTACCGCGGCTTGAATGCGGTCGCAAAGTGCCTGCAGGCGCGAGCGCAACACCTTGTGATAGTCGCGCCCCAGGGCGTAGCGCGAGACATAGGCAATGTTGCCGTCGGTCAGCGTGGTCGTGGCGTCGGCTGCTGCTTCGGGCCAGTAGTCCATGCGCACGCTGATGCAGCTGACCGTTCCGGGAATCAGTTCCGCCGGCCGGCTGCGCTTCGAGCCGTGGCGCGACATGTAGCCCATCTCGCCGTTGAATCCGGCGCGCAGCCAGTCAAGAAAAAACGCCTCGTCGGCGGGCAGATCGATCGTGGCCACGCCGATGCCGGTAAACCCCAAGTCCGCCGCCCAAGCGCGCAGAGAAGCCGGCAGGGTGGCGGGATCGAGGTGCGCGGCGGGTAATGCGGAGGCAGTCATGTGCATCCATAATAAACCCATGCCAACGGCCTCCCTGGATTTCGCCTTGCCCGACAGCGGTATCACGGAACGCTTGGGTGCGGCGCTTGCGCATGCCTTCTGCGCGCGCAGCACCGGGGCGGTGGTGTATTTGCGCGGCGAACTGGGCAGCGGCAAGACCACCTGTGCGCGCAGCCTGCTGCATGCGCTGGGGGTGACGGCAACGGTGCGCAGTCCGACCTACACCTTGGTCGATACGTACAGCGCGCCTGAGCTGAGTTTGGTGCACGTGGACCTGTATCGCCTGCAGTCCAGCGCCGAGGTCGAGGAGTTGGGATTGCGCGATCTGACCGGCCCAAACTCCCTCATGCTGATCGAATGGCCTGAGCGGGGCGGGGCCGCGGTGCCGCCGGCCGATGTGGTCTTGCAGCTTCGCTACGCGGGTGAATCTCGCGCGGCCTCGCTGCGCGCGCGGAGCGAGGTGGGCTTGGAGTGGCTGGCCAAGCTGGGACTTGACACTAGCTTAATGCCCTATGTATCTAATTTAACTTGAAAAAGAAGCTGAAACGGCGTTAACTTGTTGGCCATGCGCCGTCAATTGCTGCAGTGCTGCCTAGGATCGTTGCTCGCAACGCTGCTTTTGCAACCTGCCTTTGCGGTGGATGTGCGCAATGTTCGTCTGTGGGCTGGGCCGGAAAGCACGCGCGTGGTGGTGGACTTATCGGGCAACGCACGCCACAGCCTGCTGGTCTTGCACAATCCCGAGCGGGTGGTTCTGGATGTGTCGGGCGCCCGGCTCGGTAAAGGTGCACGGGTGCCGCCGGCCGGCGCAGGTGCAGTCAAGCGGGTGCGCATGTCGCGCGATGCGTCGGGAAATCTGCGGCTGGTGCTCGATCTGGCGCGGCCCATTCAGGCCAAGAGCTTTCTAACGGCCCCCAACGCGCACTACGGATACCGTCTGGTCATCGATCTTGGCCTTACCGCCCCCCGCGCCGATCAGCCCATCAAGGTGAAACATGCGCCGACGGATGCGCGCGATCTCATCATCGCCATCGATGCCGGACACGGCGGCGAGGACCCAGGGGCGATCGGCAAGAACGGCACGCGCGAGAAGGACGTGGTCTTAGGCATCGCCCGGGAACTGGCGCTTAAAATCAACGCGGAACCCGGCATGCGCGCCATTCTGACCCGCAGCGGCGACTATTTCGTGCCCTTGCGCGATCGGATGCGGCGCGCGCGCGCGCAACAGGCCGATCTGTTCGTCTCCATCCACGCCGATTCGGCTCACGACCGCAGCGTCGACGGTTCCTCGGTGTACATCCTGTCGCAGCGTGGCGCGACCGATGAGGCATCGCGCTGGCTCGCCGAGCGGGAGAATGCCTCGGATTTGATCGGCGGAGTTTCGCTGGACGATAAGGACGATGTGCTCGCCTCGGTGTTGCTCGATCTGTCGCAATCGGCTTCGCTGAATGCAAGCCACGTGGCGGCCGAACGCGTGCTGCACCAACTGACTCAAGCCGGCGAAGTTCGCAAGCACGAGGTGCTGCAGGCGCGATTCATGGTGCTGAAATCGCCCGACATTCCCTCGATGCTGATCGAGACGGCCTATATTTCGAACCCGCAGGAAGAGCAGCGCCTGCGCTCGCCGGCGCATCAGGCGAAGCTCGCCGCCGCGATTCATCGAGGGGTGCGCGATTATTTCTATGCCAATCCGCCGATGGGCACGCGTATCGCGCAGCTTGCCGGCGGCAACGCCGCACATCCGGTGTTGGCGGCCGGCGCCGGCGGAACGGGCGAATAGACCGCCTGTGTCGCCCGATATCGGGCGCGATCGGGGCGCGATCGGGGCGCGATCGGGGTGCGATACCGCGATACCCGGCGCGATCCGGAGTGCGATCGCGAAGGTCTCGGTCGCACGCCCCTCAAGACCTCGAGCTTGTGCGAAAATGGGCGAGCCGAGGTCGCCATTGCCCATTCAACTCCTGTCCGACTCCCTCATCAGTCAAATCGCTGCCGGCGAGGTCATCGAACGGCCGGCTTCGGTCGTCAAAGAGCTGGTGGAAAATGCGCTCGACGCGGGCGCGCGGCGAATTGATGTCGAGGTAGAGCGCGGCGGCTGCGGATCGATCCGCGTTCGCGACGACGGCATCGGTATCGACCCCTCGGAAATCGCCTTGGCGTTGACCAGGCATGCCACCAGCAAGATCGCCTCGCTGGAAGACCTGGAGAAGGTGTCGACCCTGGGATTTCGCGGTGAGGCGCTGCCCAGTATCGCGTCCGTGTCCCGCTTGTCGCTGGTCTCGCGCTCAGGCCAGGGCACGCATGCCTGGAGCATCGAAGCCCGCGACGGCGAGTTTGGCGCACCGGTGCCCGCCTCGCACGGCCAGGGAACCAGCGTCGAGGTGCGGGATTTATTTTTCAACGTGCCGGCGCGGCGCAAATTCCTGCGCGCCGAGAACACCGAATATCAGCATAT
This sequence comes from uncultured Gammaproteobacteria bacterium, assembly GCA_963761345.1. Classification (GTDB taxonomy): domain Bacteria; phylum Pseudomonadota; class Gammaproteobacteria; order Steroidobacterales; family Steroidobacteraceae; genus Bog-1198. The sequence continues at coordinate 106,380 of CAVXGV010000012.1, read as the reverse complement.
CGTTCGCATGCTGGAACGCATGGCTCTGTCGCGTTTTGACGTGGCATTCAGCCTGGTTCACAACGGCAAGAACATCTGGACGCTGCCGGCGGCGACCGGCAACCTCGAGCGGCTGGGGCGCGTGGCCAGAATTTGCGGTGAGGACTTCGCCGCGCATGTGATCGAATTGCGCCATGACACGGAATCCTTGCGCCTGACGGGGTGGTTGGCGCTGCCGACCTTTTCTCGCAGCCAACCGGACCTGCAATTCAGTTTTTTGAATGGGCGCTTCGTGCGCGACAAGGTGTTGGTGGGCGCCGCGCGCCTGGCCTATCGCGACGTGCTGTTTCACGGCCGATTTTGCGCCTACTTGCTGTACTTGGAGATGGATCCGCGCTGGGTCGACGTCAATGCGCATCCGCAAAAACTGGAAGTGCGATTCCGCGATTCGCGCCGCGTGCATGATTTTCTGTTTCGAACCCTGGAGAAGGTGCTGGCGGAAACGCGGCCCTCTGCGGAATCCGCCGGTAGCGCCCCGGCGGACTGGCTCACGGGCGCATCCCGCTTTGCCGGCGCGGCGGGTCCCACCCAGGCGCGTTTCATGCTGCCGGAGGCGACGCATCGCGCATCCACGGACGCTTATCGCGGCTATGTCGGTCCCGGCGCCGCGGGCGTGGGCGAGGATTGGCGCGCAGCAGCCACGCTCGATGGCAATGGGTCGCATGAGGCGGGGACGAATGACGCGTTGTCGCTTGACGCGGGGTTGCTCGACTCGCGGCCGCACGGTGCGGGGTCGCACGGCGCGGGGTCGCATGGCGCGTTGTCAGGTGACTCGGGGCCGCAGTCGGAGCCGCATGGCGTGGGGTCGCTCGACTCGGGGCCGAACGGCGCGGGGTCGCGCGAGGCGCCCTTGGGCTATGCCATCGCGCAGCTGCACGGTGTCTACATCCTGGCGCAGTCGGCCGACGGCATGGTGCTGGTGGACATGCACGCGGCGCACGAGCGGATCATGTACGAAAGTATGAAGAAATTACTGTCGGGCCACACCGCGCAACAGCAACTCTTGATGCCGGAAATTCTCCACGTGACGCCGGCCCAGGCCGATGTCGCGGAGGGGCACCTGCAGGAGTTTGCGGCGCTGGGATTCGGCGTCACGCGCTCGAGTCCCGATCAACTGGCGCTGCGTGCGATTCCGACGCTGCTGGCGGGCCGTGACCCCGCCGGCATCGTGCGCGACGTGCTGTCGGATTTGCTCGAGGCCGGTCACTCGCGGCGCGTGGAGGAATCGATCAACCACCTGCTCGCCACCATGGCCTGTCACGCGGCCGTGCGCGCCCGGCGCGTTTTGAGCTTGCCGGAAATGAATGCGTTGCTGCGCGAAATGGAGGGCACCGAGCGCGCGGATCAGTGCAATCACGGCCGCCCCACGTGGGTTCGTTTGTCCATGAGCGAGCTGGATCGACTGTTCCTGCGCGGGCGTTGATGCCGGGGGCGCCGCATCGCCGCTCGGCGGTATTGTTGATGGGACCGACCGGCGCGGGCAAATCGGATCTGGCCTTGCGGCTGGCCGAGCAACTGCCCTTGGAGATCGTCAGTGTCGATTCGGCACTGGTCTATCGCGGCATGGACATCGGCACCGCCAAACCGACGTTGGCCACGCGCGCGCGTGTGCCGCATCACCTGATCGACATCCGCGATGCGGCGATGAGTTATTCGGTGGGGGAATTCACGCAAGACGCGCTGTGTGCCATGCAGGACATCTGGTCGCGAGGACGCCAACCCTTGCTGGTCGGCGGGACGATGATGTACTTCCATGTATTGACCGCCGGCATCGCCCCGCTCCCTGAGGCCGACGCTGCGGTGCGCGCCGCAATCGACGCGAGCGCGGCGCTGCGCGGCTGGGCTGCGGTCCATCACGAACTGGCCGAAGTCGATCCGCAGGCCGCCGCGCGCATTCACGTCAATGACCCGCAGCGCATCCAGCGCGCACTCGAAGTGCACCGGATCACCGGCCAGACCATCACAAAACTGCAACAAGCGCGCGTGTCGGTGTTTGCCGACGTCAATCTGATGGAATTTGTACTTGCGCCCCTTGAACGCGATGAGTTACACACCAAGATCGAACAGCGATTCAACGCAATGCTCGAGGCCGGTTTCGTCGAAGAAGTCAGGAGCCTGTACGAAAGAGGCGATTTGAGCCCGGAACATCCATCCATGCGCGCGGTCGGATATCGGCAACTATGGCGATATTTGGAGGGACTCACTGCATTGAGTGAAGCGACGGAACAAGCGATTGCGGCGACGCGACAACTGGCGAAGCGGCAATTCACTTGGCTTCGCCGGCGCAGCCAAGCGCTATGGTTGGATTCCATGCGTCCGGACGTTGCACGCACGATTATTGATGCACTGTCCGAGGGCGGATTTGCAAATTGGTCTAACCATTAACGTGGGCCATCGCGCTGTGCTAGCATTAATCGTGTATGTGCCTCGTGCCGCATGGAAGTGATACGGCAATACATTTGACACTAAAAACAAGGAGCTTTACCCATGGCCCGTGGCCAGTCTCTGCAGGATCCATTTTTGAATGCCCTGCGCAAAGAAAGGGTGCCTGTTTCAATTTATCTTGTGAACGGCATCAAACTACAAGGACAGATCGATTCATTCGACCAGTTCGTCGTGTTGTTGAGAAATAGCGTGAGCCAGATGGTGTACAAACACGCCATTTCCACCGTCGTGCCCGCACGCAATGTGCGACTGCCGACAGGCGAGGACGGAGAAGTGACGGAACCGGCCATCGTCGAATGATTGGGTGGTGCTCTGCAGTTATTTGAACGCCCACGGGGCGGTGAGCGCGCCGTTCTCGTCGGCGTGGGCATCGGACATCCGGTCGATCCGAACGACATTGCGGAATTCTCGGCGCTGGCCGCTTCCGCCGGTACCGTCGTGGTGGGCACGGTGCTCTGCAGCCGCGCGCGCCCGGATCCGAAGTATTTCGTAGGATCCGGGAAGGCTGAGGAGATTCATGCCTTTGCCGAAACGCACCAAGCTGATTTGATCCTGGTCGATCAAACCCTCACGCCCAGCCAGGAGCGCAACCTAGAGAAGCTGACTGGACGTCGAGTATTGGATCGTAACGGCTTGATTTTGGATATCTTTGCCCAACGCGCACGCAGCTTCGAGGGCAAACTCCAAGTGGAACTGGCCCAGCTGTCGCACCTGGCGACCCGCCTCGTCAGAGGCTGGACTCACCTTGAACGGCAGAAGGGCGGTATTGGATTGCGAGGTCCCGGCGAGACGCAGCTCGAGACCGATCGGCGCTTGATCGCGAAGCGCATCCGAACGTTGCGCTCGCGCTTGGAAAAGCTGGATCGGCAACGCGACACCGGTCGCCACGTCCGTCGCGAGGTACCGGTGCCGACGGTGGCGCTGGTCGGCTATACCAACGCCGGCAAGTCCACGCTGTTCAATGCGCTGACCGGTTCGGATACTTTCGTCGCAGATCAGCTGTTCGCGACACTCGATCCGACCGTGCGACGGGTCAAGTTGGCCGGCGTCGGCGAGGTCGTGCTGGCCGATACGGTCGGATTCGTGCGCGCGCTGCCGCACGAACTGGTCGCCGCATTTCGCTCCACCTTGCAGGAAGCGCGCGAGGCTGATTTGTTGCTGCACGTCGTGGATGCCAGCGATCCGCTGCGCAATGAGCGCATCGAACAAGTGCGCGAAGTGCTGCGCGGCATCGGCGCGGGCGCGATCCGCGAATTGTTGGTATTCAACAAGATCGATCTGAGCCAGGACAAACCCAAAACCGTTGAAGCGGCCGACGGCGTCGCGAGCCAGGCCTGGGTCTCCGCGGCGAGCGGTGAGGGTCTGGACCTGTTGCGCGAGGCGATGGCGCACGCCGTCCGTCCCAATCAGGTGCGCCGCACTTTCCACCTCCAGCTACAGGCCGCCGCGCTCAGATCCGAGCTGTATAAACGCAACGCGGTGCGCGCCGAGCGGCAATGCGAAGACGGCAGTTGGGACATGGAGGTTGAACTGGATTTGGGCGAGGTTGCCAAACTCACGGGCGCCAAGGGCGTGAACTTGGTGGAAACCGCCCGACCCGTTGTCCAGCGCGTGGCCTGAAGCGCGCGCGCTAGGTAGGCAGCGGCCCGCCTGCTAGAATGTGCGGCTTCGTCATTCACGAACCCGAACTTCGCAACTCATCATTTAGGCATATCGCCATGGCATGGAACGAACCTGGTGGGGAGAAACGCAATCCCTGGAACCGACCCCAACAATCGCAGAACGATCTGGACGATGTGCTGCGAAATTTCCAGCGGCGCCTAAGTTCGCTGTTCGGTCGCGGCAGCGGCAGCGGCGGCGGCGGCCTCGGCGGCGGGCAGGGGTCTGTCGGCTTTGGCCGGGGCGTCGGCAGTATTTTGGTGCTGATCGCAGCCGTTTGGATCGGCAGCGGCGTGTACCGCGTCGATGCGCAGGAGCGCGCGGTGATTTTGCGTTTCGGCAAGTACATGCAAACCACCGGGCCGGGTTATAACTGGCATCTGCCCTGGCCGATCGAAAGCAAGCGCATCGTCAACGTCTCGCAGCAATTCAGCGTCGTCGACGATGCCAGAATGCTCACGTCCGACACCAATTTGGTCGAGGTCAAGTCGGCGGTGCAGTACACCAAGCCTGATCCGCGCAAGTACCTGTTCCAGGTCAACAATGTCGAAGAGACCTTGGTGCAGGTCAGCGAGAGCGCGATGCGTGAGGCGGTGGGGCAGGCCTCGCTGGACAAGGCGCTTGCCTTCGACCCGTCGATCACGATCCGTGCCAAGACCCTCTTGCAGCGAACGCTCGATAACTACGATTTGGGCGTGAACATCATCAGCGTCAAATTGGGGGACGTCATCGTTCCCGATCCGGTGCAGGACGCCCAGCGCGACGCCATCAAGGCCGACAAGGACCGCCAGCGCTATCAGCAGGACGCGGAGACTTATCGCAACGATGTGGTGCCGCGCGCCCGTGGCCAGGCCGCCAAAAATCTCCTCGATGCCGAAGCGTACCGCCTGCAAGTGCTGGCAATCGCGCAGGGCGAGACATCGCGATTCGACCAGGTCTTGAATCAATACGAGCATGCGCCCGCGGTCACGCGCGAGCGCATGTACCTGGAGACCATGGAGAATGTCTACAGGAATTCGCGCAAAGTGATCGTCGACACCAAGGGCGGCAACAACCTGATGTACCTGCCGCTGGAGAAACTGATCGCGGCGGGACCGCAGTCCATCTCCAACCCCAACGACACCATGACGGTGGCGCCGCCGCGCCTGCCGGAGATCCAGGTGACGCCGATCGAAGATCCGGCCCGGGCGCGAGGATCGCGCTGATGCAAAACCGGATGCTCTATATCCTGCTGGCCGTGGTCGCCGCCATATTGATCGTGCGCGCGAGCGTATTCACGGTGAGCGAGGGCCAGCTGGCCATCAAATCGATCGGCGGCGAAATCGTCGAGTCGAACTACAAGCCCGGTCTGCACTTTCGAATCCCGCTGGTCAACGAAGTGAGCCGTTACGATGCGCGCATCTTGACGCAGATGTATCCGGCGGAGCATTTCCTGACGCGCGAGCAGGAACAGCTCAATGTGGACTTTTACGTCAAGTGGCGCATCCTCAATCTACGCAAATTCTACGAAGCCACCGGGGGCACCGAAGAGGTGGCCAACGCCCGTCTGGGCGAGACGGTCAAGGACAGCATCAAGAGCGTGGTCACGCAACGCACCCTGCAGCAGGTGATCACCGCCGAGCGCGCGGAGTTCACCGAAGCCATGATGAAAACGGCGCGCCCGCTCGCCGAACAGCTGGGCATCGAACTGGTCGATGTGCGCATCACCAAGATCGACCTGCCGCAGCAGGTTCAGGACTCGGTGTTCGACCGCATGCGGTCCAACTTCAAGGCACAGGCAGCCAAGCTGCGCGCCGAGGGCGTGGAGGCCGCGGAGCGCATCCGTGCCGAGGCGAACAAGGCGCAAACCGAGATTCTGGCCGACGCGGCACGCCAGGCGGCGCAGACCCGCGGACAGGGCGACGCTTCGGCGAGCGAGGTGTACGCCAAGTCGTATTCGAAGAACCCGGAGTTCTACAGCTTCTATCGCAGCATGCAGTCATACCGGGAAGCCGTGGGTACTCAAGGCGACATGTTGGTGATCGCCCCGGACAGCGCGTACTTCAAGTATTTCAACAAGCCGCAGACCCAACCCCTATCACCGCAGAAACCTTAAGTCACAATGGATATCGGTTGGACTGAACTCGCCCGCTACCTGGGCGGCGCCTTCGCTCTGTACCTGGTACTCGAAGGAATTCTTCCCTTCGTCAATCCGGCCGCTGCGCAGCGGCTGATGGCGAAGCTTTCGAAGACCAACGTGTCGCAACTTCGCTGGGGCGGATTGATCAGTATGGTGGCCGGACTGGCATTGCTGTGGATGGCGCGAAATGGGTAAAAATCTGGTTGTGATCGGCCTGCAATGGGGCGATGAAGGCAAGGGCAAGGTCGTCGACCTGCTGACCGACCAGGCGCAGGCGGTGGTGCGCTTTCAGGGCGGCCACAATGCGGGGCACACGCTGGTCATCGACGGCAGGAAAACCATTCTGTCGCTGATTCCTTCCGGCATCCTGCACGCGCATGTGCAGTGCCTGATCGGCAACGGCGTGGTGCTGGCGCTCGAGGCCTTTTTCAAGGAAGCCGAGATGTTGATCGGCCAGGGCGTGCCGGTATTCGAGCGGCTGCGCGTCAGTCCCGCGTGCCCGCTGATCCTCTCCTCGCACGTCGCGCTCGACAAGGCGCGGGAGAAGGCGCAGGGCCCGAATGCCATCGGCACCACGGGGCGCGGCATCGGTCCTGCCTATGAAGACAAGGTGGCGCGGCGCGCGCTGCGCGTCGCCGACTTGTTTCATCGCGAGCGCTTCGCCGCGAAGTTGGGCGAAATCCTCGATTTTCACAATTTCGTTTTGCAGCGTTACTTCCAAACCAAGCCGGTCGATTTTCAAGAAGTGCTGGAATCGAATCTGGCCCTGGGCGAACGCTTGAAGCCGCTGGTGGCGGATGTCACCGGCATTCTCGAGCAACTCAGTGTGGAGGGCCGCAATGTGCTGTTCGAAGGCGCGCAAGGCGCGATGTTGGACGTGGACCTGGGTACCTATCCGTACGTGACCTCCTCGACGACGACCGCCGGCGGCGCGGCGGCCGGCACCGGTTTGGGTCCGCGGCGGCTGCACGAGGTGCTCGGCATCGTCAAGGCCTATGCCACGCGTGTTGGCGCGGGCCCTTTCCCGACGGAATTATTCGACGAGGCGGGCGAATATCTGTCGCGCGTCGGCCACGAATTCGGCTCGGTGACCGGCAGGCGTCGACGCTGCGGCTGGTTCGATGCCGTGGCCTTGCGCCGCTCCATCGTACACAACAGTTGTTCGCTGCTGTGCGTGACCAAGCTCGACGTGCTCGATGGGTTGGACACGATTCGCATCTGCGTGGGCTACAGGACCGACGCGGGCATCTCCTCCACGCCGCCGCTGCTGTCGGGGAACTTTGCCGAATGCCAGGCGGTGTATGAGGACATGCCCGGCTGGAAGGAGAGCACCGTGGGCGTTACCCGCTACGATGATCTGCCCGTCAACGCCGTCAAATATTTGGAGCGATTGCAGTCACTGGTCGGCGTGCCGATCACCATCATCTCGACCGGCCCGGATCGCGACCAGACCATCATCCGCCAAAATCCTTTCAATTGAGGCCGGCCTGCCCGGCACGCGGCGCGGTCGCCAAGCGACGACATGGCGCCAAATCCCGCCTTGAGTACACTTAGGTTTGGTATTCAAGGAGGTAATCATGGCCAGCATTCCTTTGACGGGCAGCCAGCGAGTTGCCCTGCCGGGCGCCCGAGTCCTGGCGCCGGCAGATCCTGCGGAACGGTTGGAAGTGAGCGTGATCGTACGGCGCAGCGCCGCCGATGAGTTTCGCGCGCGCGTCGCCGAGCTGGCGTCGGGAGGCGCCGGCCGGCCCAGCATGAGCCGCGAGGAATTTGCGCAACGGCATGGCGCTGACCCTGCGGATCTGGCCGCCGTGCGTGCCTTCGCCGCCGCGCATGGACTCCAGGTGGTTCAAGAGCATGCGGCGCGGCGCACGGTGATGTTGTCCGGCACGGTCGCTCAGTTCAACGCTGCCTTTCATGTTCAGTTGCAGCGGATGCAGCATGATACCTGCAGCTACCGCGGACGCGTTGGCAGCATCCAATTGCCGGCGGAGCTCTCCGGGGTGGTCGAAGCGGTACTGGGTCTGGACAGCCGGCCGCAGGCAGCGGCGCATTTCAGAATCCGCCCGGCGGCCGGCACCGCCAGCTCATTTACGCCGCCGCAGGTAGCGTCGTTGTATGGATTTCCGAACGGCACGGGCTCGGGCGAGTGCGTGGCGTTGATTGAATTGGGCGGCGGCTTTCGTCCTGCCGACCTGGACACTTATTTCAAAGGCCTGGGACTGTCGCCGCCCACCGTCACAGCCGTGTCGGTGGATCACGCCCAGAATGCTCCCAGCGGCGATGCAAACGGGCCGGACGGCGAAGTGATGCTCGACATCGAAGTGGTCGGCGCGATTGCACCGCAGGCAAAAATTGCCGTGTACTTTGCACCCAACACCGATGCCGGCTTTCTGGATGCCGTCACCACCGCCATTCATGACACCACCAACAAACCCTCGGTCATTTCCATCAGCTGGGGCGGAGCGGAATCGTCTTGGACGACGCAGGCGATGACGGCCATGGATGAGGCCTTCCAGGCAGCGGCGACCTTGGGGTTGACCGTGTGCGTTGCCTCGGGCGACAATGGCTCGAGCGACGGTGTCACCGATGGCGCCGACCACGTTGATTTTCCCGCATCGAGTTCATTCGCCCTGGCCTGCGGCGGCACCAGCCTCCGGGCTTCGCTGAGCGCCATCGACAGCGAGGTCGTTTGGAATGACGGCGCCAACGGCGGTGCCAGCGGCGGCGGCGTCAGCGGTGTTTTCGCGCGACCGGCCTGGCAGGCCGCTTTGAAAGCCGTCGACACTCAGGGCAAAACCGTTGCGCTGACGCGGCGAGGGGTACCGGATGTCGCCGGTAACGCGGATCCTGCGACCGGCTATGAGGTGCGCGTGGACGGCGCTGCCAGCGTGATCGGCGGCACCAGCGCAGTGGCGCCGCTCTGGGCGGCGCTCATCGCCCGAGTCAATCAACTTTCCGGCAAGCCGGGCGGCTTTTTAAACCCCCAGCTGTACAAGAATCCGCAGGCCTTGCGCGACATTATCTCAGGCAACAACGGCGACTTTGCCGCGGCCTCAGGCTGGGATGCCTGCACCGGTTTGGGCAGCCCGAATGGCCGCCTGCGGACAGTCATCTGAAGCTGTGCGGCGGGCCGGCAGCGGGTAGACGGGGCAGCCGCTACCTGAAGTGCAGAGAGCCGCCGGTGCCGAACAGACCGAGCAGGCCGACCACGATCAGGTACAGAGCGATGATGTAGTTCAGCAGCTTCGGCATCACCAGGATGAGGACACCGGCGATCAGTGCCACGAGCGGCGCGAGACTCAAATTGACATGCATGCGAACTCCCTTGCCGGGAGCAGCGCCCGGCTGGTCATTGAAATAACTTCATGGCGTTTTCGAGCGTCTTGGCAGTGCCCCACAATAGCGGAATTCCAACCGCGAGCCATAGCAACACCAGTCGCAGCTTCATGTTTTGCTCCCGGCCGCTGATCCGGCCTGATAGTGGTATTTCGCCTTGACCTCCTTCATGGCGAAATTGCACACGAATCCGATCAATAGCAAACCGCACATGATGTACATGGTGACCGAATAGGCCTGCGCCTTGGGCACGCCGTTGTCGATTTGATACTGGCGAATGTAATTGACCAGCACCGGACCCAGCACGCCCGCCGCCGACCATGCGGTCAGCAGCCTGCCGTGAATCGCCCCCACCTGAAAGGTGCCGAATATATCCCTGAGGTACGCAGGAATGGTGGCGAAACCGCCGCCGTACATCGACAAGATGATGCAGAACGCTGCAACGAACAGCGGCGTCGATCCCATGTGACCGAACGTCGGAACCAACGAGTACAGGAAGATTCCGAGCACAAAGAACACCATGTAGGTATTGCGCCGGCCGATGTAATCCGAAGCACTGGCCCAGATGAATCGACCGATCATGTTGAAAAGGCTGATGAGGCCGACGAAACCCGCCGCGCTGGCCGCCGTCACTTTACCGCTGAACATTTCCTGAATCATGGGCGATGCCTGTCCCAGAACACCGATACCCGCGGTGACGTTCAGGCACAGCACTCCCCACAAGAGCCAGAACTGCGGCGTGCGCCAGGCCACGTCGACGGCAACGTTGGCGGTGGTCACCAGCTTCTGAGGATGCGCCGAAGGGACCCAGCCCGCCGGCATCCAGCCCTCGGCCGGAACGCGAACCGAGATCACGCCGATCATCATGAACATGAAATAAATCACACCCATGGTGACGAAGGTTTCCAGCACGCCATTGGAGGCCGCGGTGGTGAAATGCTTCATCAAGATTACCGACAGCGGAGCGGCAACCAGTGCGCCGCCGCCGAAACCCATGATGGCCATGCCGGTGGCCATGCCCGGACGATCGGGAAACCATTTGATCAGTGTCGAAACCGGTGAGATATAGCCGATGCCTAAGCCGCAGCCCCCGAGCACCCCATAGCCCAGATAAATGATCCACAGCTGATGCAGGTGTATGCCGACGGCCGAGACCAGGAAGCCGCCGGCAAAACACAGGGCCGCCACGAACATCGACTGTCGCGGACCGACCCGTTCCACCCAGCGCCCAAAAAGGGCCGCCGATGAACCCAGGAATACGATGGCAATGGAGAATATCCACCCCAAGTCCTTCAGACTCCAGTCTCCCGGAGCGGAATGGGTGAGGCCGATGAGTTTCGTGAGTGGCAGGTTGAAGGTCGAGAACGCATAGACCTGGCCAATACACAGATGCACCGCCAAGGCAGCGGGAGGCACCATGAATCGGTTGAAACCAGGGCCGGCAACGGTGTTCTGGCGATCTAGGAACGAGGATGACATAAGCGGCCCTATCCTGTTTTTGGTTTGTTGCGGGGCAAGATATATGAGTTGGCTGCCAATATGCCCCATTCCCCTCGATCTTGTCACGCAACGCGTGCAAAACGTTCGCAGAACGGCGCAACTGCATGCGAATTAGATCACACTCGCACAAACGATGGCGTCCGCCGCCCGATAAGCGCTGTGTAGAAGTTCAAAACCGTGACTTTAGATAACGAACCGGTACCGGGAAACCCGTAATTTCGTGACAATTATGTGTAAATTCTGGTGTGCGGGCCGGCGTGCTTCCCGAGCGGGAATAGCGGGTGTTCTCACCTTGCTGTTGCTGGCTGGCGCGCTACGCTCATCGCCGGTCGTTGCGGCATGTCTTCCCAACGCGGATCCGACCATCCGTGCACTGCAGGAGCTGGTGGATCAAGACGCCAATGCCGCTCTGAAAAAAGTCGCGGTGCTGCTCAAAACCGAATTGGCGACACCCATCCCCAGTCCGCAGCGCCTGGCATCTCTTTACAGCGTACAGGCACAGGCCTACACCATCCTCGAGCTGGAATCGAAGGCCCGAGACGCCGTCTTCAAGGGACTCAAGCTTGCGCCTGACAATACCGATCCGGTGCGGATCATGCTGCTCTCGCTGTATTCGGAGAGTGTCTACGACCAGGCCGGCATCGCCGCGGCCGTCAAAGTCACCGAAGAGGCGCAGGCCGTTCAAAAACGCGGATCGCTCGAAGACATCTGTCTGCTCATTGGGCGCGGTCTCCTGGAGTACCGAGAGGATCGCGAGGACCTGGCCATCAACAGCCTCACCCAGGCTTACCGGTCCAGCACCTCACCGGCGTTTGCAGAGCCGCACATTCTGGCTGCCGGCGTGCTGGCCACGGTGCTGCGCGGCGTGGGTGACTACAGCCAAGCCTTGGCCCTCAACCAGGAAGCGATCGACTGGGACACGGCGCGGCATGCACCTCTTGCGCTGTCGGTGGACAGATTCCTGCGCGGGCGGATTCTGATCTTGCTGCCGAAGTACGCGCAAGCCATAGAAGAGTTCGACGATGCCCGCAAGCTCAGCTCGCTGTTGAACGATTCCCAGGGCGTCGCCTATGCCGATGTGCGGGTCTGCGAAGCTCGCATCGAATTGGGGCAGCTGATCAAGGCGCGCTCTGCATGCGAGAACGCCTTGTTCACCTTCATTGCGTCGAGATTTTCGGACGAAGTGAAAGAGACGGAGGCCTTGCTGGCGCGAATCGATCTGGCCGAAGGTCATCCGGAGAAGGCGCTCGCCACCTTGAACGAGGTGCTCGATCACAGCGGCACCGATGTCCTGCCGCTGCGTGTCGCCTCGCTGTATCAATGGCGCTCACGCACCAACGCCGCCCTGCATAATTACCGGGATGCTTACAACGATTTGTCCGAATACATGCGACGCTACGTCGCCAACAATGACGCGGATCGCACCAAGCAAGGGGTGGCGCTGCGTGCCCGCTTCGAGACGGATCGGGAGATCGAGCGCAATGCGCTCCTGAAGCGTGAACTCGACCTGTCGCACGAGCAGTCTCAGCGCCAGGCGCGGCAACTACGCTGGAATGCAATTGCCGCGGTGTCGGCCGTCATGGTGATTGCGCTGCTCATCTATTTCTTGGTCACCAATTTGCGCTTTCGTAAGCAGCTGGTGCGATTGGCGAGCCAGGATGGCCTGACCGGACTGCTGAATCGGCGCCGCACCGCGGAATTGGCCAGCGAAGAACTCGCGGCTGCGGCCGCGTCCGATGCACCCTTGACCATTGCCATCATCGACATGGACCACTTCAAGTTCATCAACGATCGCTGCGGACACGCGACCGGGGACTATGTGTTGAGAGAATTCGCCCGCTTAGGAAGGGAAGCGATGCGCACGCAAGACATGCTTGGCCGATGGGGCGGTGAAGAGTTCCTGCTCATCATGCCCGATGCGACCCTGGAAGTTGCCGTCGCCACCCTCGAGCGTCTGCGCACCTTGGTATTTGGAATCAACCTGCCGGCGTCCGGTGCGGGGTTGCGCGTCAGCATGAGCGCAGGGCTCGCCACCCGTGACGCGCAAGTCCGCTCGCTCGATGAGCTCATTGCACGTGCGGATGCCGCGCTGTATGTGGCGAAGAATGAAGGGCGCGATCTGGTGCGGGTCGCCGACGAGAAATTCCTGACCACGACCGGGATTCGGCGGGCTACACGTCAGTAGCTGCGCAGGCCGGGCGCCGTCCAGGAGCCTGCACCCGATCTCGAGGAATGGTGCCCAGGAGAGGACTCGAACCTCCACGAATTGCTCCACTGGTACCTGAAACCAGCGCGTCTACCAGTTCCGCCACCTGGGCAAGATGGGTCCGCCGCACGCGAGGCGCAGAAATGTACGCACTGACCTGAGGCTTGTCAATCCGGAGCGCCCGTGCCGGCTTAGGCGCGCGAGGCCCAAAACTGATAACCTGACACCGTAAATCTCCTCAGCCGCCTCTGCGGTAGGGTGGGAATTGCCCCCCATCTCACTGGTTTGCCAATGCATGCATCGCCTTCAGTCCGACTTTAATACCCCATGACGCGACGCCGATCGAACGGCTCATCGAGCGACTCGCGGCCCAAAGCCAGCGGCGCAGCCAAAACTGCCGGTGACTGGCGCCACGAGGATCCCAATCTAGAGCACGAAAAGTCGCGGTATGCGGATCCGATTGCAAGCCGGGAACTGCTGCTGAAGCACCTGGGCGAGGCCCCTGAACCCCTGAGCGCAGCCCGTCTCGCCAAGCGGCTGGGGTTGAATACCGATGCGCAGCGCGACGCGCTGGCCAAGCGTCTGGCCGCGATGGTGCGCGACGGTCAGGCCATCGAGGGGCCGAACGGTTTTGCCACGGCGGGCGAGGGTGAGCGGGTGGCAGGTCGGGTGCGCGGCCGCGCCAACGGCGATGTGCTGGTGTTGCCGGATGACGGATCGGCGCCCTTGGTGATGGCGCGGGTGGATACGGCAACGCTCATGCACAACGATCGGGTGGAAGTGCTCGCCGTCGGCATGAACGAACGCGGCAGGCGCATCGCGCGATTGATCCAACGCATCGGCGATGCATCGAAGCGCATCGGCGGCGTCTGGCACGCCGGACAATCTCGCGGCCGCGTCGAACTCGAGGATCCGGGCCACTGGTATTCCGTCGAAGTATCGATGCGCGACCGGCATGGCGCGCAAGAAGGTGATCACGTCATTGTCGAAGTCACCAAGCGTCCGCAAGGCGAAGCCCCTGCGCACGGGCGCATTGTGGAGGTGCTGGACAATCTGAGCCCGGCACACCTGGCCGCCCGATTTGCGATTCTCAGGCATGACCTGCCGCAGGAATTTCCGCCTGAGGTTCTTGACGCCGCGAACCTGTTTCCCCCCGATGTGACTGCCGCCGATCACGAGGGCCGCGAGGATCTGCGTGAACTGCCGCTGATCACCATCGATGGCGCGGATGCCAAGGATTTCGATGACGCCGTATACGCCGAAGCGCAAGGCGGCGGTTGGCGGCTCATCGTCGCCATTGCCGACGTCAGCCACTATGTGCGCGTCGGCAGCGCGATCGATGGCGAAGCGCGTGCGCGTGCAACGTCCGTGTACTTCCCGGATCGGGTCATTCCCATGCTCCCGGAGCACCTGTCCAATCATCTGTGCTCGCTGGTGCCGCGCGTCGAGCGGTTGGCATTCGTCTGCGACATGCATGTGAGCAAGGCCGGCAAACTGAGCAAGTCCCGATTTTATGAAGCGGTGATCATTTCGCATGCGCGGCTCACCTATGACCAGGCGTGGAGCTACCTGCAGAATCCGCACGCACATGCCCGCGACGTGGCGCCGGCGGTCGGTGTTTCGTTGCAAACGCTGTACGCGGTGTACGGCGCGCTGAAGACGGCGCGCGATGCCCGCGGCGCGCTGGATTTCCGCGGTGGTGAAGTCAAGGCGCGCATCGGCGACGCGGGCACGATCGAGGGATTTTATGCCGTGACGCGCAACGACGCGCACCGCCTGATCGAGGAGTGCATGATCGCCGCCAATGTGGAAGCCGCGGTGGCGTTGCGCGTCTCGAAAGCCAAAAGCCTGTACCGCGTCCATGGTCAGCCCGAGGATAAGCGAGTGACGGAGCTGCAGAAGGTGCTGAGCGCGCTGCAGGTGGGTGCGCACTTCTCGGAAAAGCCCACGCCGCGCGAGTTTCGCCAGCTGGTGGAGAAACTGGCCGCACGGCCCGACGGGCTGCTGCTCGAGGGCCTGGTGATTCGTTCCTTGGCACAGGCCGTCTACCAGCAAACCAACATCGGTCACTTCGGTCTCGCGCTGCAAGAGTACGCCCACTTCACCTCGCCCATTCGGCGCTATCCGGATCTGCTGGTGCATCGGGCGATCAAGGCGGCGGTCGTGCCGCAGTCGGCATCGGGGCATGCCTACACAACGGCCGAGCTGCAGGTCCTGGGCGTGGAAAGCTCGCAGCGCGAACGGCGTGCCGATGATGCGTCGCGCGATGTCATGGGATACCTCAAGTGCCTGTACATGCAGCCGCGAATCGGCGAGACGTTCGATGCGACGATTTCCAGCGCGCTGGAATTTGGCTTGTTCGTGCAGTTGAAGGAAATGCCCATCGATGGTTTGGTGCATATCTCCGCCATCCCCGGAGATTATTGGGAACTCGAAGACGGCGGCATGGGCCTGGTCGGCCAACGCACCGGCCGGCGCTGGCAGTTAGGGGACTCGGTGAGGGTGCGCCTGAACCGCGTCGACCTCACGCAACGGCAAATCGACTTCGAACTGGTCGATGCCGACGCCTCCGCCAGCCGCGGCACAGTGCGCGCACCCCGGCGCGGCGCCGAGCATGGCGCGCCACAGGCGCGGCGCAACAGCGGTCAGAGCCGGCAGCGGCGTGGTGGCGCAAAACGCGGCGGGCGCGGCGGCCGCTAGCTCAAGGCTCATGGCCGATTCAAAGCGCAACTTTGTTTATGGATTGCACGCCGTCAATGCCGCGCTCGAACGAGCGCCGGAACGTGTGCTGGAGCTTTGGATCGCCGGTGCCCGCGATGACGCCCGCACTCGCGATCTGAACGAGCGCGCGAAGCGGGTGGGCGTGCATGTGCATTCGGTCTCCGCCGATGCGCTGGCCAAACTGGTGGGCGATGTGGTGCACCAGGGGGCGGTCGCGGCCATGCGTCCCTTGAAGCCCTGGGACGAACACGATCTGACGCGAAGGCTTGAATCAACTGACCGTGGATCCCTTGCTGCTCATTCTCGATGGCATCACCGATCCGCATAATCTCGGTGCCTGCCTGCGGACGGCCGACGCGGCCGGGGCGCACGCCGTCGTGATCCCGAAGGATCGGGCCGCCTCGGTCGATGGCGTGGTGCGCAAGGTGGCCGCCGGCGCGGCGGAATTCATTCCTGTCGCCAGCGTGACCAACCTCGCGCGCACCCTGGAGGCGCTCAAGGAGCGCGGTGTGTGGGTGGTCGGAACCGATGGGGAGGCGGAAAAGGCCATTTATTCGACCGATCTGAAGCGGCCGCTGGCCCTGGTCCTGGGGGCCGAAGGCAGCGGCATGCGCCGCCTGACCAGGGATACCTGCGATTTCTTGGTGCGGATACCCATGGCGGGGCATATGCAGTCCCTGAACGTGTCCGTGGCCGCGGGAATCGCGCTATTTGAGGCCTTGCGTCAGCGGGCAGGTTGACCAAACCCCCCGTTAAACGTATCCTTCGCGCTCTTTTTTGCCGGGCAGCCGGTTTCGCTCCTTGCCTCACCGCTCGCAACGGGAGGCTAAACCCTTAGGGAGATACAATGCGGCATTATGAAATAGTGCTTCTGGTCCATCCGGACCAGAGCGAGCAAGTTCCTGCGATGGTCGATCGCTACAAAGGCATGATCAGTGCCGGCGGCGGCTCGGTGCATCGGTTTGAAGATTGGGGCCGGCGCCAGCTGACATTCCCCATTTCCAAAGTGCACAAAGCGCACTACATCCTCCTGAACATCGAAGTCGATCAAAAGACGCTGGCCGAGCTCACCGGTTCGTTCCGGTTCAGCGACGCGGTGCTGCGCAGTCTGGTGGTCAAGATGGACGAAGCGGTCACCGAGGCCTCTCCGATGGCCCGGGCCCCGGACGAGAATGCCCGCCGCCACGATGACTTCGGCGACGATGGTGACGACGACGACATGCCCTTAGGCATGCGGTAAAGGAGAGCAACATGGCACGTTTTTTCCGTCGCAAGAAGTTCTGCCGATTCACGGCAGATGACGTCAAGCAGATCGACTACAAGGATCTCGCCACGCTCAAGAGCTATATCACTGAAACCGGCAAGATCGTTCCGAGCCGGATCACGGGCACGCGTGCGCACTATCAGCGCCAGCTGCAGCTCGCGATCCGCCGTGCACGGTTCCTGGCTTTGCTGCCCTACACAGATCAGCACTAAATCGGCGAGGGCACATGGACATCATATTGTTGCAGAAGGTCGCGAACCTAGGTTCGATCGGCGATCGCGTCAAGGTCAAGTCCGGCTACGCGCGAAATTTCCTGGTTCCCACCGGCCGCGCCACCATGGCGACGGCGGCGAATATCGCCAAGTTCGAAGCGCAGCGGCACGTATTGGAAGCCAAAGCGGGCGAGGAACTTGCGGCGGCGCAGGCGCGCGCGTTGAAGTTCGAGAACTTCAAGCTCGAGCTGCGCGCCAAGGCCGGCACCGAGGGCAAACTGTTCGGCTCGATCGGCACCGCCGACATCGCCGAAGCGGCGGTCAAGGCCGGTCAGCCCATCAGCCGCAGTGAAGTGCGCATGCCGACCGGTCCGATTCGCGTCACGGGCGACCACCAGGTTCAATTGCACCTGCACACGGACGTTGATGTGGCCCTATCGGTCACAATCATCGCTGAAGAGTAGCGCCCGGCATCGCGTCCCGTTAGGGTAGCGCATGTCCGCTCGCGTCATAAATCGAACCCTGGGGGCCGGCGACGGCCTGCGCCTGCCGCCGCATTCCATCGAGGCGGAACAATCCGTGCTCGGCGGCTTGATGCTGGACGCCGCCGCCTGGGACCAAATCGCCGATCGCGTCATCGCTGAAGATTTTTATCGCAACGATCATCGGTTGATTTTCGAAGCCGTTGCGGTGTTGATCGAGCGCAGCCAACCCTGCGATGCAGTCACCCTGTCCGGACATCTGGAAAGCCAGGGATTGCTGGACCAGGTCGGCGGCCTGTCTTACCTGGGGTCACTGGCGCGCGATACCCCGACCACCGCGAATATTCGGGCGTACGCGGATATCGTGCGCGAACGCTCGGTGCTGCGGCAACTGATCAGCGCAGGCAATATGATCGTAGGTTCTGCCTTGGAGCCGGAAGGCCGCGAGGCACGGGAAGTCGTCGATGAGGCTGAGCGCGCCGTATTCGAGATCGCGGAGCGCGGGTCGCGCGGCAAGGTAGGCTTTAGAACCGTCAAGAGCATCCTGCCGGACGTGGTCAACCGCATCGATGAGCTGTATCACTCCGACGGCACCATGACCGGCATATCGACCGGGTTCAAAAAGCTCGACGAAATGACCTCGGGGTTGCAGCCGGGTGATTTGATCATCATCGCCGGCCGGCCTTCCATGGGGAAGACCACGCTCGCGGTGAACCTGGCCGAAAACGCCGCCCTGGGGTCGAACAAATCTTGCGCGATATTCAGCATGGAAATGTCGGCCGAATCTTTGACCCTGCGCATGATTTCGTCATTGGGACGCATCAATCAAAGCAATCTCCGTTCTGGACGACTCGAAGAGCAGGACTGGCCGCGAATCGATTCAGCGATGACGCAGCTCGGCAATGCGAAGATCTTCGTCGATGAGACGCCGGCGCTTTCGCCCACGGAAATTCGCGCGCGCGCACGCCGCTTGAAGCGCGAACGCGGACTGGACTTGATCGTGGTCGATTACCTGCAGCTCATGCAGGTTGCGGGCACCAAGGAAAATCGTGCGACTGAAATTTCCGAAATCTCTCGATCCCTCAAGGCGCTCGCCAAGGAATTAAAGGTACCAGTCATCGCGTTATCGCAGCTCAATCGCGGCGTCGAGCAGCGCGTGGAGAAGAAGCCGGTGATGTCGGATCTTCGTGAAAGTGGCGCGCTGGAACAGGACGCAGACTTGATTCTGCTGATCTATCGCGAAGAAGTGTACGAGCCGAACACAACCCGCAAAGGCATCGCCGACATCATCATCGCGAAGCAGCGCAATGGTCCGACGGGAGATGTGCAGCTCACATTCCTGGGTCAGTACACCAAGTTCGAGAACTACGCGCCGGAGTCCTACGCCGAGGGCGTGTTTCGGTGACACCCATGGTCAGCGTGACCATCGACGCGGCGGCGCTACGACACAATTTGCAAGTGATTCGCCGGCTCGCGCCCAAGTCGCGCGTCATGGCGGTGATCAAGGCGAATGCCTACGGACACGGGCTCGTCGGCGTGGCGCGAGCGCTGGATGCGGCCGACGCGTTCGCGGTCGCTCGAGTCGATGAAGGTCTTGCCCTGCGCGACGCCGGCATCAAGGCGCCCATTCTGCTTCTCGAAGGCGTGTTCGATCGCGAGCAACTCGAGGCCGCGGCTGCCGCGCAACTTGACCTGGTCGTGCACGCGCCCGAGCAGATAGAGTTGCTGGGAGCGGCGTTGCCCGGTGTGCGATTCAAGGTCTGGCTCAAACTCGACAGCGGCATGAACCGCTTAGGCTTCAGGGGCGAGGCTTTCCACTCAGCTCACGCCGCCTTGAGTCAGGCATCGACCGTGAAGCCCCCGGTTCACCTGATCACGCATCTGGCTTCTGCGGACACGCCGGACTTGCCGACCACCGCCGAGCAGTTGATGGTGTTTGCTGCCGCGACGCGGGCGCTGGCAGGGGAGCGAAGCGTCGAGAGCTCGGCGGCGCTGATCGGCTTTCCGGACGCGCAGGCCGACTGGGTCCGGCCCGGACTGTTGCTATATGGCGTGTCGCCCTTTCGAGGTTCCACCGGCGCGGACCACGGGTTGCGGCCCGTCATGACCTTGAGTTCGCGAGTCATTGCTCGTCAAAGACCTTGAGGTTGGCGATCAGGTGGGCTACGGGGGCGAGTGGACGGCGACACGCCGCACGCGTCTGGCGATCGCGGCCATCGGCTATGGAGACGGATACCCGCGCGGCGCCTCGTCCGGCACACCGGTGCTGGTGAACGGCGAGCACGCTGCCCTGGCCGGCCGGGTATCGATGGACATGATTGCCATCGACGTGACCGATGTGCAGCGCCCGCCAAAGATGGGTGATCCGGTCGTGCTGTGGGGAGACGGGCTTCCGGTGGAAGAAGTCGCGGTTTGGGCCGAGACGATTCCCTACACCTTGCTTTGCGGTATCAGCCGACGGGTGGCAGTGAGCTTGGTGTAAGTGACTTTGGTGTTGCGACTTCGGGCACGTTTGCTTTGACGGGGGTGCCGCTTCGTTGCAGAATCGCGCCATGGGGTGGCCAACGCGGACGGCATTATCGCTAGCGCATGTCAGTGTGATTGCGCTCATTTCAATCGTTCCGGGACCCCCGGCGCACGCCTCCGATGGTTGCCGATTGGGCAGAGTAGCGGAACTGCCCATCACCATGGCGGGCACCCGCCCCTTGATCACCGCCAAAATCAACGACAAAGAGGCGCGATTTGTCCTGGACAGCGGCGCGTTCTTCAGCTTGATGAGTGCGGCAACCGCAGCCGAATTCAACCTGAGATTGAAGGCGGCTCCGTACGGCTTGAAGCTTCAAGGTGTTGGCGGCTCGGTGAGTACCAGCATCGCGACCGTAAAGGAGTTGACGTTTGCAGGTGCACTCATCCATAACGTCGAATTCCTGGTAGGCGGCAGCGAGATCGGCGGGGCAGGGCTGATCGGACAGAATTTCCTCGAGCAGTGGGATGTGGAATACGATTTTTCCGAAGGCGTGGTACGGCTGTTCAAGCCCGAGGGTTGCAAGAAATCCCGCTTGGCCTACTGGATAACGCCCGGGCAACACTATTCCGAGATGGAGATCGAGCCTGTGCGGCAAGCGCGCCTGCATACCATCGGCGAGGGCTACGTGAATGGCCAAAAGATCCGCGTGATGTTCGATACCGGCGCATACACATCGGTGCTTTCCCGCAAGGCCGCTGCACGGGCGGGAATCAATCTCGATTCACCCGGGGTCGTGGAGGCAGGGTATAGCTCCGGTATTGGGCGGGGCACGGTAAAGACATACCTTGCCACGGCATCGAGCTTCAAGATCGGCGATACCGAAGAAATAAAAAACGCTCGATTGCGGATATCCGAAAGTGATTTGCCGGAAGGTGACATGCTGCTCGGATCCGATTTTTTTGTTTCCCATCACATCTTCGTCTCCAACAGCCAGCACAGGCTCTACCTGACTTACAACGGCGGTCCGGTCTTCAATCTGAAGAAAACACCATCGGCCACTGCGGCCCAGGCTGCCGAAGCACCCAAAGACGAAGCGCCGAAGGACGAGGCGGAGAGTGACCATCAAGCCAGTGCGGGGCCGGTTGAACAGCTCGATCCCGACGCGCTCGCGCGCCGTGGCGAAGCGTCTGCGGCACGACATGATTTCGAGCATGCGCTTGCCGATTTGTCGAAGGCCGTCGAATCACGGCCGGATGATCCGGAGTATCTCTACCAGCGTGCGCTGGTTTATCGGCAAAATGGCCAGGGCGAATTGGCTCTGGCGGATCTCGACCGCGTGCTTTCGCTCAACCGGGATTTTCTGCGCGCCTACATGCCTCGTGCGGAAATTCGATTTCGTGAAAAAAATGTCGACGGCGCTGTTGGGGATCTCGATGCCGTGGATCGGTTGGCTTCAAAGCAGGATGACCTCAGGTTTGCGCTGGCCCAGCGCTACGAGGCGATGGGTCGATTTTCCCCGGCTATCGCTCAGTATGACCTGTGGATCCAGAATCATCCGGTTGACTCGAAGATCGTCGCCGCACTGGGCGCGCGTTGTCTGGCCAGCGCCATCCAGAACCAGGATCTTGCCGGGGGGCTCAGCGATTGCAATCGCGCGATGAGCATTGCCGAAAAGAGGAATCCTAATTACAGCCATCTATTCGCGAGCCGCGCATTGATCGGGTTGCGCCAAGCCAGCTACGATAAGGCGATTTCGGACTTCGACACAGCGCTGAAAGCGATGCCGAAAAACGCTCTGGCCCTCTACGGCAGAGGGGTGGCGAAATCCAAAAAGAACAAGAATGATGCGGGACGAGCCGACATGGACGCCGCACAGGCGCTTGTGCCGAAAATGGCCGAGTGGTATCTGCGCTACGGCATCGCGCCCTAGCGCCTGCCATTTTTCAGCTCTCGAAGAACCCCATCTTCACGCCCGCCAGCTGCACGACGTCGTTGTCGTTCAGGCGGCGCGCCTGCGGTCCGATCGGCACGCCGTTGACCTGCGGAAAATCGTTTTCCTTGCCGCTGTCGACGTGCACGATGAAGTAGCCTTCGGCACGCCTCGTGATCGCGGCGACCTGAACGCCGGGACGCCCCAGCGTCGTGAGCGCCTTGGTCAGTTCCAACTCCCGGCCGGCGAACGCGCCGCTGAGCACCTGCAATTTCGCCTTGGGCAGGGCGGTGGCATTGTCCGGCACGCTGGGCCGCTTGGCCGCAACCGCCTTGGCTGCCTGGTCCACTGCCGCACTGACCCGCCGGATACGGTCCTCACCCTGCGAACTCGGGGTGATGACCATGGTTTTTTCGAATTCATCCTGCTCGACATCGCCGTCCCCGCTGTCGACGAAACGCAATTGGTGATGGCCGACGGTGATGACGTCGCCGTGCTGCATCGCATGCTTCTTGATCAGCTTGCCGTTGACGTAAGTGCCATTGGTGCTGTTCAAGTCCTCCAGGAAGGAGTCGTTCAAAATATTGATGATGAGCGAGTGATGACCGCTCACGGCCGGATTGTCGATACGGATATCGTTATCCGGGAGGCGCCCAATGGTGTAGCGCTCTTTGTTCATGTTGTATTCCGCAAGGACGTTACCGTCCAAGCTGAGCATCAGGCGTGCCATTCAGACTCCTAGCCGAACCATCCCAAGATTTTGTCAAATATACGCCGGTGCGCCGGGAACGGCTCCTCGACGTGCGCCATAATCACAGAGACATTATCCCGGCCGCCATTATCGTTCGACAGCTGTATCAGCTGTTTAGCAACCGTATCAAGATTAGCACTAAAGGTGCTGATTGTTAAGTGAATGTCCTCGTCCTCGATCATGTCAGAAAGGCCATCCGAACACAGTACGTAGTAGTCACTTTTCTGCGCCGGCTGCTCGTGGATTTCGACCTCCACATTCTGCTCCACCCCGAGCGCCCGTGTAACATAATTCTTATTCGTCGCCCGCTGTGCTTCCTGTTGGGAATAAAAGCCCCGGTCGACCAGCTCTTGCAGCAACGAATGATCCAAAGTCATCTGCTCGAAGCGGTTGTCCCGCAGGCGGTAGGCCCGGGAATCACCGACGTGGGCAATCGAGACCTTGTTGTCATGGAACAAGCAGGCAACGACCGTCGTACCCATGCCCTCACACTGCGGCTGGGTCTTCGATGTGTGGTAGATGATTTTGTTGGCTCTGTGAATGGCGTCACGCAGGATGATACTGGGACGCGTCAATCCGGACTCTTGGTCGCGGACCGTCAGATCCTCCCTCAAGAATGCATCCCGCACCAGATTGATGATGGTCTTCACGGCGATGCCGCTCGCGACTTCCCCGGCATTGTAGCCGCCCATGCCGTCTGCCAGCACGAACAGGCCGATGTCGGCCTCGCTGCCGATCATGTCTTCGTTGTGTTCACGGACCTTGCCGGTATCCGTGAGTGCAACGCTGGCGATTTTCCCCTTCAAACTCATGGATTTTCGACTGCTTTTCGTGTCATGCAATTAAATCGATTCATGGTGATCCGCTCGGTATCCGCGACAGGCAGTCCGCCAGGGCTGCGGACATCTGGGCACCCGAGTCGTACCGTGCTTCAGGATTCTTGGCCAGCGCTCGATCGATCACGCTCTCGACGCAGGCAGGCAAGTCCGGCCGGAATGCTCGCAGCGGCGGGTGGGGCGCTTCGGCGATCTGCTGCATCAGGCCGGTCATCGAATCAGCGGTGAACGGAAGCTGGCCGGTTAACAATTGAAATAGGCTAACACCCAGGGAAAACAAGTCCGAGTGACCTGTCACAGTTCGTCCCTCGAGCTGTTCCGGTGACATAAATGACGGCGTTCCGAGAACTATGCCCGTGCGCGTGCTGCCCGCACCGCTCAAGCGGGCGATGCCGAAATCGGTGATTTTCAGCACATCGGTGCTCGGGTCGTACATGAGATTGGCGGGCTTGATGTCGCGGTGAACCACCTGCTGTTTGTGCGCAAATCCCAGCGCCTCGGCGGTGCGGCCGATGATCTCCAGCACTTTACGCGGCTCCAGCAGATTGTTCGACTTCGCGTAGTCGCTCAAATGCTTGCCCTTCAAATATTCCATCGCGATATACGCCAAGCCTCGCTCTTCACCCACATCGTAGATCGTGACGATGTTCGGGTGATTGAGCCGGCCGGCGGTTTCCGCTTCTCGAAAAAAACGCGACCGAGCTTCCACCAGTTCGGCATCGCTGAATTCGCTGGCGAGCGGGATGGCCTTGATGGCGACCATGCGGTTGATGGCGGTATCGCGTCCGAGGTAGACGATGCCCATCGCTCCGCGGCCGATCTCGCGCTCGAGCTGGTATCGCCCAAGCCGCTCGGTGTCGGGGACGCCTGGAGCTGCCGGCGCAGCAGACGCGGCAGGGCGGCTCGGAGCGGCCCGCAAGTCCGGTGTGGTCGCACCCATGGCTGCCTGTGGCCGCGCCGCGGTGGCCGTCGTTGCGGCCTTCCCCTTGGCCTTGCCGCGGTCGGTATCCATGAGACGCCTCAAGCGGGCCGAGACATCCTTATAGGTGTTGTCGAAGCGTGCCAAGTGACGGTAGACCGCCGTCGCCTGGGGAGTACGCCCCCGCGTCTCCAGCTGGTTCCCGAGCGTATATAAGTCGCCGAGAACGCTGGCACTGGGTTTGCGGCCTTTGAGCTCCGCGAAGCGCTGTTCGAAGTTGTCCAGCAGCCTTGCGGTGTCGGTGCCCAGCGCAAGCTTGGGCGCAGGCATTGGGAGGACTGACGCAGGTCTGCGCGTCCACAAGAACAAGGCGCTACCGGCGGCCAAGAGCGCAGCCCCAGGCATCCATAGCCAGGCCCAAGTGTGCAGATGTGGCGACAATCGGAGCAACAGGCCGGCGGCGAGAATCCCTGCGCCCACAATCGCTGCAATCAGTCCAAATTTGCTCATGCAATAGACATAATCCGAGCCAAGAAGCCGGGCAGTATAGGTGATTGGGCCACAATACCGGCAATCCTAAATTCACAGATCGGTGCTAAGTACGCCCATGGCGAAGTCGAAACAGGTTTTTGTCTGCCAGAACTGCGGTGCCGATGCGCCAAAATGGCAGGGCCAGTGCGCAACCTGCGGCGAATGGAATACGCTGGCCGCGGAGATTTTGAGTGCGAACCCCCGCAAACAAAACTCCGCCGGGCCGAGACGCAACGACACTTCATCGTCGTTGGCGGCCGAGGCGACGGTGGAATCTCCGCGCCTGAGCACGGGTTCGACGGAACTGGACCGGGTTTTGGGTGGCGGACTGGTCCCGGGCTCCGTGACTTTGATCGGCGGGGACCCCGGCATCGGAAAATCGACCTTGATGCTGCAGGCTGCGGCGGCGCTCAATGCATCGGGTGTGGTGCTGTACGCCACCGGCGAGGAGTCTTTGAAACAGGTCGCGCTGCGCGCGCGGCGGCTGGGGCTGGAAGCGGCCACGGCTCGCTTGATCGCCGAGACCTGCGTGGAGGAGATTGTCGGCGCCGCGACCGGTCTGTCGGCGCACGTCCTCATCGTGGATTCCATTCAGACCATGCATTCCGAACGGGTGGAAGCGGCTCCCGGCGCCGTCTCGCAACTGCGGGAATGCACCGCTGAGCTGGTACGCTTCGCCAAGGCCGGCGGCACTGCCGTGCTACTGGTAGGCCATGTCACCAAGGAAGGACAAATTGCCGGACCGCGCGTGCTCGAACACATGGTCGACACGGTGTTGTACTTCGAGAGCGACACCGGCAGCCGCTACCGTGTCCTGCGCTCGGTAAAGAACCGGTTCGGCGCCGCCAACGAGATCGGTGTGTTCGCGATGCTCGAGCAGGGATTGCGCGAGGTAACCAACCCTTCCGCGATCTTTCTCTCGCGCCATGCCGAGCCGGTTCCAGGCAGCGTCATCACCGTGATGCGCGAGGGAACGCGATCACTTCTGATCGAGGTGCAGGTGTTGGCCGATGCAGCCTTGAGCGCCAATCCGCGTCGCGTCGCCGTCGGCATCGACGGCAACCGCCTGACCATGCTGTTGGCGGTGGCCCATCGCCACGGGGGACTGCTGCTGCATGGCCAAGATGTCTTCGCCAACGTGGTCGGCGGCGTGCGCCTGGCCGAGACGGCCGGCGATCTGGCCATCGTGATGGCCGCACGCTCGAGCTTGAATGATTCGCCCGTGCCGAATTCCTTGATAGCGTTCGGCGAACTGGGGCTCGCCGGAGAGATTCGCCCGGTGCCGTTCGGCGAGGAGCGTCTGCGCGAGGCTGCGAAGCATGGATTCAAGCTGGCGGTCGTTCCTGAGGCGAATGTGCCGAAACGGCCCCCCGACGGGATGAGCGTGCGTGGCGTCACCCGCTTGAATCAAGCGTTGGAAGCGTTCTAGCCCTCAGGCGGCGTCGGCTCCGGCGGCCGGATGCGCACGGTTTTGATGGCATTGTCGCCGGTCTGCAAAACCTCGAGCATGTAGTCGGCCAATTTCAAGGTTGTGCCGGGCTCCGGGATGGTCTCGAGAAATTCGACGATCACTCCATTCAGGGTTTTCGGTCCGTCGGTCGGCAGGTTCCAACGCATGGAGCGATTCAGTGCGCGGATGGTGGCGGAGGCATTGGCGACGAAGCTGCCGTCGGCTTCTGCGTGCACGTCCTTGTGCATCATCGTGGCCGGATCGCTGGTGAATTCGCCGACGATCTCTTCGAGAATATCCTCGATGGTCACCAGGC
The DNA here is from genome assembly GCA_963761345.1 of uncultured Gammaproteobacteria bacterium. Lineage (GTDB taxonomy): Bacteria > Pseudomonadota > Gammaproteobacteria > Steroidobacterales > Steroidobacteraceae > Bog-1198. The sequence goes on along the minus strand of CAVXGV010000012.1, from coordinate 79,194 downwards.
CTTGGATATCGCCGTATTCATCGACCACGAATGCCATGCGGCGCTTGTTGCGCTGAAAATTCAGCAATTGCGTGTTGAGCGTGGTGCCGGAAGGGACGAAATACGCCTCGCGCGCACCGGCCGCGGCGGCCAGCGTTTCCCGGTTCAGCCGGCCGCGCGCCAATTCGCGCACCACTTGCTTCATGTGCAACAGTCCGATGATGTGGTCGATTTCTCCTTGGTATACGGGCAATCGCGTGTGTTGGCTTTGACGCAGCTGCTCCAGTATCCGATCCCAATCATCGTCGATGTCGATGCCGACGATTTCATTTCGCGGCACCATGATGTCCTCGACGGTGGCGTTCTCCAGATCCAGGATGCTGACCAGCATTTGTTGATGGCGCCGCGGAATCATGGCGCCGGCCTCGGCCACGACCGTGCGCAGCTCTTCGCTGCTCAAGGAATTCGCCGCGACTTGCCGCGAGACGCCGAACAGGCGCAATACGCCGTTGGCCAGCAGGTTCGTGAACCAAACGAACGGATACAGCAAGAACAGCAGCGGGGTGTAGACATACGCCGCCGGCAGCGCCAGACGCTCCGGATGCAGCGCTCCATACGTCTTGGGGGCGACCTCGCAAAAGATCAGCAGTACGAATGCCAGAAGCCCGGCGCCGAAAGCCACGAAAAACTCGCCGCCCAGGCGCAGGGCGATATAGCCCACCAACATGGGCGCCGCCACATTGGCCAGCGTATTCAGCAGCAGAATCAGGCCGATCAATCGGTCGGGACGCGCCAGCAGTGCCTCTGCCAGGCGCGCGCCGCGGCCGCCTTCATTGGCCCGGTGCCGCAGGCGGTAGCGATTCAAGCTCATGAGCGCCGTTTCGCTGCCTGCGAAAAATGCGGCGAGAACGAGCAACCCTGCCAGTGCCGCGTACAAGAGTCCGAGGGACGGGTGTTCCATTCTTGCTTATTGGCGTCTTGGTTGTGAGCGCGGGCGCCTAGCCCCAGTGCCGCCCGAATAGATACTCGAGCACGAATTTCACGCCGAAATAGGCCACCGCCAGGATCCCGAAGCCCCACAAGGTCCAGCGCACCGCGGATCGTCCCCGCCAGCCGAATCGCAATCGACCGATCAACAGCACGCCGAACAGCAGCCACGCAATGAGCGACAGCACGGTCTTTTGCACCAGGTTCTGCGTGAATAAATTCGTGACGAACACGAACCCGGTGATGAGCGCCAGCGTCAGAAGGCCAAAACCGGCCGCGATCAGCCGAAACATGACTTTTTCCAGCGCATCGAGCGGCGGCAGCGCGCTGGGCAGATCGGCAATGCGCCGCGTGCGCAGGCGCCGATCGAGAAACACCAAGAGAATGGCGGTGACAGCCGCGGCAAACAGCAGGGCGGCGGCGCCCATCGACAACAGAATATGCGCGGTGAGTTCCCAGCCTGTCGTGGTGGCTTCGGCGTAGCTACGCCCGGCGCCCGTCATTGCGGCACCGACCGCCGCGCTCATCATCAGGATGGCGCCTAGAACGCGATTTTGCTTGTCGATGGAAATCAGGCAGGCCAGCACTGCAAGAGTCCACCCGAGCAGCGAGGTCGCTTCGAACAAGCCCAGCGAGAAGCGCGCATTGAGGCGCATGATATGGATGATGACATCGCTGTGGCCGATGATCGCCACCAGAATCAGCACCCAGGCGATGGCTTCCAGCCGCGGCTTCTTTACACTGCGCAACATGGCCCAGGCGCCTGCGGTGTACAGCAGAAACAAACTGATGGCGGGAATCACGGATGGACTGGCCACGTGGAATACTTGAGATGGGTTCCTGGATGACGTTCCGATGATGACACAAGTACAAGTATAATGGCCGCACTATGTTTGACCGCTTAACTGCCAGCCTGTCCTCGGCGCTGAAGTCGCTTTCCGGCCGCGGCCGACTCACCGACGACAATATTTCCGACACGGTGCGCGAGGTGCGCCTCGCGCTGCTCGATGCCGACGTCGCGCTGCCCGTGGTGAAGAGTTTCACCGATGCCGTCAGAGCGCGCGCCGTCGGCGTCGAAGTGAGCAAAAGCCTCACGCCCGGACAGGCATTCATCAAGGTCGTGCATGAGGAATTGACCGCGCTGATGGGTGAGGCCAGCGCCGGCCTCAACCTGCGTGCGCAGCGGCCCGTGGTCGTGATGCTCGCCGGTTTGCAAGGCGCCGGCAAAACCACCAGTGCCGGAAAACTTGCGCGTTGGCTCATCGAGAAACAAAGCAAGAAGGTGTTGATGGTCAGCACCGACGTGTATCGTCCCGCGGCCATATTGCAATTGCAGACCCTGGCTGCGCAGGTGGGCGCGGGCTTTGCGCCCGCAACGGCAACCGAGGCACCCGTGGCCATCGCCAGGCGCGCGCTCACGGAAGCGACGTTGCAGGCCTATGACGTGCTGTTGCTGGACACCGCCGGCAGGTTGCATGTCGACGCCGAAATGATGGCAGAGGTCAGGGAACTGGAGGCGGCGATCCAACCGCACGAGCGCCTGTTCGTGGTCGACAGCATGGCGGGCCAAGATGCGGTGAACGCGGCCAAAGCATTCAACGAGGCGCTGAGCCTTACCGGTGTCATCCTCACCAAGGCCGATGGCGATGCTCGCGGCGGCGCGGCGCTATCGGTCCGTCATGTGACGGGCAAGCCGATCCTGTTCGTCGGGACGGGCGAGAAATCCGACGCACTCGAACTGTTTCAACCGGAGCGCATTGCGTCGCGCATATTGGGGATGGGCGATGTGCTGTCGCTGGTCGAGCAAGTCCGGGAGCAGGTCGACCAGGAAAAGGCCGAAAAACTCGCCAAGAAAATCAGCAAGGGCAAGTCTTTCGATCTGACCGATCTGCGCGATCAGTTGAGCCAGTTGCAGAACATGGGCGGCATGGCCGCTTTGCTGGACAAATTGCCGGCCCAAATGCAGGTCAACGCCGCGGCTGCCGCGGGCACCGTGAACGCCAAGAGCCTCAAGCGCCAGATGGGCATCATCGACTCGATGACCCCGCGCGAGCGCCGGCGGCCGGAAATGATCGACAATTCCCGCAAGCGCCGCATCGCCAACGGCGCCGGGGTGCCCCTTCCGGAGGTCAATAGGCTGCTGAAGCAGTTTGACCAAATGCAGAAGACCATGAAAAAGCTGGTCAAAGGCGGAATGCTCAAGAACATGATGCGCGGAATGGCCGGCCGGATGCCTCCAGGCGGGTTCGGGCCCGGTGGACCGGGCCGCTAAGAGCGCCGCCGCCGAAAGCATTTGTTGCTCTTAAGCCCTGATTGTCATTACAATTAGCGGCTTGGCATTCGCCTAAGGTGTATTAACGATGGTGACGATCCGTTTGACTCGACGCGGCGGCAAAAAGACGCCCTTTTATCACGTTGTGGTGACCGATAGCCGCAAGCGCCAGGGCGGCACCAGCCTCGAGAGCGTCGGCCTGTTCAATCCGGTGGCGCGCGGCGCGGAAGTCAAGCTGCGTTTGAACGTTGCCCGGATCGAGCATTGGGTGAGCAAGGGAGCTCACATGTCCGACCGCGTCAAGTTTCTTCTCACCAGCTTCCGTAAACAGGCCGCTTAAAGGCTCGAGGGTATGAGCGACGAATCATCGGCGCTCATCCAACTGGGAATCGTAGGCGCCCCGTTTGGCGTCCGAGGTTGGGTCAAGCTACGGTCACACACCGATCCTCCCGAACGTCTGCTGGAACACGGCAGCCTGCAGATTGGGCGAGAGGGTGCGTGGCAAAGCTACCGCATTGAGCAGCGCGGCCGCAGCGGCGGTGCGCTGACGGTCAAATTGGCCGGAGTTGAGGATAGGGATCAGGCGGCGACGTTGAGAGGCGCGCAGATCTGCGTGCCGCGCGCCGAGTTGCCGCAGCGGGATGATAAGGATTTCTACCGCGCTGACTTGATCGGCTGCGAGGTGGTCAATCTGGCCGGTGTCGGCTTGGGTGTGGTGCAGCATTTTTTGGAAACCCCGGCGCAGGCCTTGATGGTGGTGCGAGGGGAACGTGAATATTGGGTGCCGGCAGTGCCGCAGCATCTGCGGCGCGTGGACCTCGAGGCGCGCCGGGTGGTGGTGGACTGGGACACCGCAGCGGATTGAGTATGCGTATTGCGGTGGTGTCGCTGTTTCCGCAGATGATCCGCGAAGCGCTGAACATCGGCGTGGTTGGGCGGGCGTTGGAGCGCGGGATTTTTCAGGTCGATTGTTTCGATCCTCGCGACTACACCGCCGATCTGCACCGAACCGTGGACGACCGCCCCTATGGGGGCGGACCGGGAATGGTGTTGAAGGTGGAACCCATGCGCAGCGCGGTTCGCGACGCGGTGAGGGTTCTGCCGCCGGGCAGCCGGCGCGTGTACTTGGGCGCTGACGGACGCAAGTTCGAGCAATGCATGGCGCGCGAGGCATGTGCATGGCCCGGTCTGGTTTTGATTGCAGGACGCTACGAAGGGATCGACGAGCGCTTCATCGAGCAAGACATCGATGAGCAATGGTCCATCGGTGACTATGTGCTGTCGGGCGGCGAACTGCCGGCGCTGGTGGTCATCGATGCGATCGCGCGGTTGATGCCGGGTACTTTGGGCAGTTCGGAATCGGCGCTGCAGGAATCCTTCAGCGGCGGTTTGGTGGATTGGCCGCATTACACGCGGCCGCAGATGCTGCAAGGCCACGAGGTGCCCGCGGTGTTGGCGTCGGGCGATCACGCCGCGATTGCCCGCTGGCGGCTGCAGCAGGCACTGGGCCGCACATGGTTGCGCCGGCCGGAGCTGCTCGAGCGCCGCGGCATGAGCGATGAAGAGCGAGAATTGTTGGAAGAATTCAAGAATGAACGTGCGAGGCAATAGCTATGAACAAGATCATCCAAGAACTCAACGGCGAGCGGGCGACGCGCAAGCTTCCGGACTTCAATCCCGGCGATACCATCATCGTGCAGGTCAAAGTGGTCGAAGGTGATCGCGAGCGTGTTCAGGCCTACGAAGGTGTGGTGATTGCCAAGAAGAACCGCGGCATCAATTCTTCGTTCACGGTTCGCAAGATTTCCCACGGTGAAGGCGTCGAGCGCGTATTTCAAACTTTCAGCCCGTCGATCAGCGAAGTCAGCGTCAAGCGCCGCGGCAGCGTGCGCCGTGCGAAGCTGTACTACCTGCGCGACCTGTCGGGCAAAGCCGCACGCATCGACGAGAAGATCTGAGCATCTGAATGAGCGCCGGCTCTGCTCTCAGGACATTCTTCGGGCTGATCTGGCGAATTCTCGAAGGGATCCGCAAGGTGCTGCAGCTGGCGGTCCTGCTGTTGATTTTCGGCTTCGTTCTCGCCGCGCTGCATACTTCGATACCGGCCATCCCGCGCAGCGCCGCGCTGGTGATTGCACCGCAAGGCGAATTGGTCGAACAGCTCTCGGGCGATCCGGTGCGCCGCGCATTGGGCGAGGCATCCGGCGGCCCCGCGCCCGAGACCTTGCTGAGGGACGTGACCGAAGCCATCGCGGCGGCCAAGGCTGATTCCAGAATCAAGCTCATCGTGCTGGATTTGGACGACATGGAGCCGTCGGGCTTGTCCAAATTGCAGGAGATCAGCGCGGCGCTGCGCGACTTCCGGGCTTCCGGCAAGCGCGTGATTGCCGCGGGCGACTCCTTCAGCCAATCGCAATATTATCTGGCCGCGCAGGCGGGCGAGGTCTACCTGGACCCCATGGGCGAAGTCTCCGTGAACGGCTTCAGCTACTACCGCATGTATTACAAGGACGCGATCGAAAAGCTGAGCGTCGATTTGAACGTGTTTCGTGCCGGCACGTTCAAAAGCTATACGGACCAGTTTTCCCGCAGCGACATGGCGCCGAGCGAGCGCGAAGAGACCTCGGTGTGGCTCGAGTCATTGTGGAATGCGTACACACAGGAGGTCACGCGTGCCCGGTCTTTGCCGGCCGGCGCGCTCAAGGACTACATCGCAGAGCAACCCGCCTCGTTGCAGGCCGTAAATGGCGACATGGCCAAAATGGCGCTGCAGCGCGGCTTGGTGACGGCGCTGAAGAGCCGGCGGCAGGTGGCCGATGATTTGAAAGGCTTGGTGGGCGAGGACGAAGACAATCATTCGTTCAATTCCATCGGCATGAGTCAGTATCTGTCGGCGGTGCGTCCCAAGCGGGCGCTCAAATCAAAATCCGACGCCAAAATCGGCATCGTGGTGGCGTCCGGTGAAATCTTCGACGGCCATCAATCGCCGGGAGCGATCGGCGGCGACAGCACGTCGAACCTGTTGCGGGAAGCGCGCTACGACAACGCAGTGAAAGCGGTGGTGCTGCGCATCGACAGCCCGGGCGGCAGTGAATTCGCATCGGAAAAAATCCTGCGCGAAGTGCAGGCCTTGCGCAAGGCCGGTAAACCGGTGGTCGTATCCATGAGCACCTACGCGGCGTCGGGCGGTTATTACATCGCCGCCGCCGCAAATCAGATATTCGCCAGCTCAACCACCATCACCGGTTCGATCGGCGTGTTCTCTTACATTCCAACCTTTCAGCGTACGCTGGAGAAGCTGGGCATCAAGGTCGATGGTATCGGCACGACGCCTCTGGCGGGCGATCTACGCATCGATCGAGCGCTTGGGCCCGCTACCAAGCAGCTGCTGCAGGCGTCGGTGGATCACGCCTATGCGCAATTCGTGCGGCGCGTGGCGGACGGCAGAAAGAAGTCCGTCGAGGACATCGACAAGATTGCGCAGGGCAGGGTGTGGGCGGGCGTCGATGCGCAGCGCATCGGCTTGGTGGATCATCTCGGCGGACTGAAAGACGCCACCGATGCGGCCGCGAAACTGGCGGAACTGGGCGCAAACTACGACGTCGATTACATCGAGCCTGACTTGAGCTTGCGCGAAGAGCTGCTGATGCAGATACGATCGCAGGCCGTGCGCTTGGGCGCGTTGGCGGGAATCATTCCACAACGCACCGAGGCCGAGCGCATCCTCGATCCGCTGCTGGAACAGGCGCGGGCCATCACCCAGCTCAAAGACCCGCGCGGGCTGTACTCGTATTGCTGGTGCCGCGAACCGCGTTAAATGCGCAGATGGACCTAAGTCCGGCAGGCTCCTAGAGACTGGACCAGTCGAGCGTTACTTTCCCGGACTTCCCGGAATTCATGATCTGAAAGCCTTCCTGATAGTCGTTGATCCCCAAGCGATGGGTGATCACCGGGCGGATGTCCAGGCCGCTTTGCAGCATGCTCGACATTTTGTACCAGGTCTCGAACATCTCCCGGCCATAGATGCCTTTGATGGTCAGGCCCTTGAATATGACCTGATTCCAATCGATGGCGGTCTCGCCCGGCGGAATACCGAGCATGGAAACGCTGCCGCCATGGTTCATGGTGCGCAGCAATTCGCGCAACGCCGCCGGATTGCCCGACATCTCGAAGCCGACATCGAAGCCTTCCTCCATCCCCAAATCACGCATGGCATCGTCCAATGACTCGCGCGATATGTTGAGCGCGCGCGAGGCGCCCATTCTCTTCGCCAGATCCAATCGGTAGTCATTGACGTCGGTGATCACGACATGCCGTGCGCCGCAGTGGCGCGCAATGGCCACGGCCATCACGCCGATCGGCCCGGCTCCCGTGATGAGCACATCCTCGCCCACCACGTTGAAGGCCAGTGCCGTGTGCGTGGCATTGCCAAGCGGATCGAGGATCGAGGCGATCTCATCGTCGATGGCTGCCGGCAGCGTGAACACATTGGACGCCGGAATCGTCAGGTACTCGGCGAAGGCGCCGGGGCGATTGACGCCGACGCCGGAGGTATTGCGGCACAAATGGCGGCGGCCGGCGCGGCAATTGCGGCAATGCCCGCAAGTGATATGTCCCTCGCCGGATACGCGGTCGCCGGTATGAAAGCCGCGCACCTCGCTGCCCACCTCGACGATCTCTCCGGAATATTCGTGGCCGACGGCCATGGGCACCGGCACGGTTTTTTGCGCCCAGGCATCCCAGTTGTAGATGTGCATGTCGGTGCCGCAGATGGCGGAGCGATGTACTTTGATGAGTACATCATTGTGGCCTACTGCAGGTTCGGGGACATCCTGCATCCAGATGCCGGGTTCCGCGCGGGCTTTGACGAGTGCTTTCATGCTTGCCTTTAGTGAATCACGCCGAGATCGCGCGCCGCGCGACCAAAGGCGGAAATGACCTGATCGAGCTGCTGAGTCGTGTGCGCTGCGTTCATTTGGGTGCGAATTCGCGCTTTTCCATGGGGTACGACCGGGAAAGAGAAGGCCACGACATACACGCCGTCTTTCTGCATCCGCTCGGCCAGCTGCACCGCCAAGGGTGCATCTCCCAGCATCACAGGAATGATGGGATGCTCCCCGGGGACCAGATCGAAGCCCAAGGCCTGCATCCGCCCGCGAAAGTAGCGGGCGTTGGCATGCACGCGATCGCGAAGTTCCGGTGTGCTCTCCAGTAGATTCAACACCTGGATGGTGGCCGCGGCGACCGCCGGCGCGATGCTGTTCGAGAACAAATAGGGCCGCGAGCGCTGGCGCAGCCACGCGACGATTTCCTTGCGGGCTGCGACGAAGCCGCCGCTGGCTCCTCCCAAGGCCTTGCCCAGCGTGCTGGTGAGAATATCGATGCGGCCCATACAGTTGCGAAATTCAGGCGACCCGCGGCCACGGGCGCCGATGAAGCCGGTCGCATGCGAATCATCGACCATGACCAGCGCACCGTATCGATCGGCCAGGCCGCAGATCTCATCGAGTCGCGCAATGGATCCATCCATGGAGAACACGCCGTCGGTGGCAATGAGCCGCACCCGCGCGTCCTGGGAATCTTTGAGCGCCTGTTCCAGTTCATTCAGGTCGTTGTTGGCATAGCGCAGGCGCCGCGCCTTGCACAGGCGGATGCCGTCGATGATGCTGGCGTGATTCAGCGCATCGCTGATGACGGCATCCTGCTCGTCGAGCAGCGTCTCGAACAAGCCGCCGTTCGCGTCGAAACACGAGGAGTACAGGATCGTATCTTCCATCGACAGATACGCGCTCAGGCGTTCCTCGAGCTCGCGGTGCACGCTCTGCGTGCCGCAAATGAAGCGCACGGAAGCGACACCGTAGCCATAGCGCCTCAAGCCGTCGTGTGCGGCCTCGAGCACCGAAGGATGGTTGGCCAAGCCCAAGTAGTTGTTGGCGCAGAGATTGATCATCTCCTGCCCGTCGGCAAGCCGGATCACAGGGCCCTGCGCCGAGCCGATGACGCGTTCGCGCTTCAGCAGACCCGCAGCATCGAGCGACCCGGTGTCGCGGCGCAGGCGTTCAAGAAATTCTTCACCGTGCATGGCGCTATTATAGCGATTTCGCAGGCTTCCCTCCCGTCTATCCGCGACATCCCAAGCCCTTATGACAACCGATCGGAACAGTGATATTCATCGCCTGGACAAATGGCTGTGGCATGCCAGATTCTTCAAAACCCGCAGCCTCGCGACGGCGGCCATCAACGGCGGCAAGGTTCACTTGAATGCCGAGCGCGTCAAGCCCGCGCATCGAGTCCGGATCGGCGATCATGTGAGCCTGTCGCTGCAAGGAATCGTGGCGGAATTCGAAGTCCGCGGCTTGCCCGTGCGGCGCGGGCCTGCAGCCGAGGCACTCACGCACTATCTGGAGACCGCCGGCAGCGCCGAGCGCCGTGCAAGACTCGAGGAACAGCAGCGCCTGGCGAACATCTCGCGGCCGCGGCCCGATGCGCGTCCGGATAAACGCGAACGGCGCAGGCTCATGCGGCTGCACAGGGATCAAACCTGACCGCTGGACGAGTTGCTAAACGTTCCCGCCTTAGGCCCAGGATTCGTCCATATCCTCCGGATCGTCCATTGCGCAGCTTTCGGCCGTCTCCGGCTGCAGGGTCGCCCATTCTCCATGGTGCCAAACGGCCGTGGCGATGCCGGCGGTGGATAATTCACGGCGCTGGGGCTTCGGTCCCAAGCGGCTCGCGAGCTGGCTCAATCCCGGGTTGTGCCCGCAGATCATGATGTGGCTCAACGAGGCGGCGCGGTGCGCAAGAAGCTGCCAGGTTCTCTCCGGCGTCGCCAGGTACAGTTCACGCGCGCACTGCAATTGCTTCGCATCGAGCTCGCAGGTGGTGGCGATGATCTCGGCCGTTGCCCAGGCGCGTTCCGCGGGGCTCACCAATATAAGGTCGGGCACCAGGTTTCGTTTGACCAGGCGGTTCGCCATCTCCTGCGCCTCGATGACGCCGCGGTGCGTGAGCGGCCGCTCGTAGTCCTCCGGATAGGCGTCGGCGGCCTCGGCCTTACCGTGACGCAGCAGTGTCAGTCTGCGTGTACCCACAAATGGCCATTCTCGATTTTGGTGGTGAACACGCGCACGGGTTCATACGCCGGCGGTGTCAGCGCCTCGCCCGTACGCAAACAGAATCGGGCTCCATGACGCGGACAGATGATCTCATTGCCCTCGATCTGCCCGCCGGTCAAGGGGGCTCCGTCATGGGTGCAAATATCCTCGATCGCAAAATAACCTGCGCCGCTGCGCACGACGGCTATCGTGCGCCGGCCGGCGGCAATGGACCTGGATTGACCGTCCGGCAAGCTGTCGGCGAGTCCCGCATCAATCCACTTCACGGTGAATCCCCTTCACAAGAACCCCTCGTGCGCTCACATCATGCCGGTTTGCAAGCGAGCTTCGTCCGACATCATGGTTTGATTCCACGGCGGATCGAATACCAGCTCGACATTGGCGTGGGCCACGGTGGGGATGATTTCGACCTTGTCGCGCACGTCCCGCACCAGCACCTCGCCCATGCCGCAGCCGGGTGCCGTCAAGGTCATCTTGATATCCACGGTGCGCGTCGAGTCCTCGTTCTTGGTCACGTCGCACTCGTAGACCAACCCCAGATCGACGATATTGACCGGAATTTCGGGGTCAAAGCAAGTCTTGAGCTGCTGCCATATGACGTTTTTGATGTCCTCTTCGGACGCGCCGGGCGGCACTTCCGGCGCCTTCGCCGATGTCTTGCCGATGGCGTCGGCATCGTGCCCGGCAATGCGGAACAAATTGCCGTCGATGTAGACGGTAAAGCTGCCGCCCAGAGCCTGGGTGATATAGCCCACCGATCCTAGCTTCAGGGTGATCTCGGTGCCGGCGGGAATCGCGACTGCCTTGACTTCGCGTTGCACGACGACGGGTTCATTTTCGTAGGAGCGCATTCAGCAATCTCATTCGGTGGACACAGCCGGCACGGACTTCAGGTCCGTGGACTTCAACGCGGACGCCAGCGTGTGCCAGCACAGACTGGCGCACTTCACGCGGGCGGGATATTCCCGCACGCCGGACAGCGCCGCGAGTTTGCCCAGTTCCTCGGCCCCCGGTGCGGCATCGTCGGTGAGCAACCGATGGACGCGCTCGAACAGCTCGAGCGCCTCATCGCGGGTTCTGCCCTTCACCGCTTCCGTCATCAGCGAAGCGGAGGCGGTCGATATTGCGCAACCTTCACCCTTGAAACGGATGTCGGAGATGGTGTCCTCATCGAGCCGCAGGCGCAGCGTCAGATGATCGCCGCACATGGGATTGAAACCCTCGACGCTGGCGTCGGCGGGCTCGAGGTCGCCGAAGTTTCGCGGTTGACGGTTGTGGTCGAGGATGACGTCGCGGTAAAGATCGTTGAGTTCCATGGCAGCCTCAGGCGAACATCTTGCGCGCGCGTTCGATACCGGCGCCAAGCCTGTCGATTTCCTCGAAGCTGTTATAGAACGCAAACGAGGCACGGGCGGTCGCCGGCAACTTGAAGAAATCCATGACCGGCATGGCGCAATGATGGCCGGTACGAACCGCGATCCCATCCTCGTCGAGGATGGTTCCCAAATCATGCGGATGCACGCCGGCAACCGTGAAGGAAACCAGGCTGGCCTTGTTGGCCGCCGTGCCGACGATGCGCAGCCCGGGAATCCTCGTCAGCACACCGGTCGCGCGGTGAAGCAGCGCGCTTTCGTGCGCATGGGCAGCATCGAGGTCCAATCCCGACAGAAAATCCACCGCAGCGCCCAAGCCGACACCACCGGCGATATTGGGCGTGCCGGCCTCGAATTTGTTCGGCAAGGCGTTGTAGGTGGTCTTGGCGAACGTCACGGCCAGGATCATTTCGCCGCCCCCCTGCCACGGCGGCATGCGCTCGAGCAGTTGTTCGCGCCCATACAGCACGCCGACGCCGGTCGGACCATACATCTTGTGACTGGAGAAGGCGTAAAAGTCGCAGCCCAGTTCCTGCACGTCCACAGGCATGTGCGAGACCGCCTGCGCCCCGTCGATCAAGGTCACGATGCCGCGGGCCTTGGCGGCCGCGACCAGGCGGCGCACCGGCAGAACGGTCCCCAACGCGTTGGAGACATGCGCGCAGGCGAGAATCTTGGTGCGAGGATTCATCAAGGCCACCACTGCATCGAGATGCACCTCGCCCTGGGCATCCATGGGCGCGACGATCAGTTTGGCGCCCGTCTGCTCACAGACCATTTGCCAGGGCACGATGTTGGCGTGGTGCTCCAGATGCGTGATCAGCACCTCGTCGCCGGGTTTTAGGCTAGGCCGCGCGTAACTTTGCGCCACCAGATTGATCGCCTCGGTGGTGCCCCGGACGAAAATAATCTCGCTGCGCGAGCGCGCATTGATGAAGCGAACCAGCCGGTCCCGTGCGCTTTCGTACAGCGCCGTGGCCTCCTGGCTCAAGGTATGAACGCCGCGATGGATGTTGGCGTGGTGGCGGCGTTCGTAGTCACTCATTGCGTCGATGACACATTGCGGCCGCTGGGCCGAGGCGCCATTGTCCAAATAGGCCAATGGCTTGCCGTGCACCATGCGCGCCAGGATCGGGAATTGGCTGCGCGCGGCATCGACGTCGAAGGTGCGATCAGCGTGGGCTAGGGCGATATTGTTCATCTGAACTTCCGCAGTATTTGCGAGTCGGGCAATTGGCTGATGAGCGCCGCTTCGATCGCGGAGCGCGCCGAAGTCACGGACATGCCGGTAAGTACGTCGGCCAGGAATGCGTACACCAACAGGCTCTGCGCGGTCTCGCGATCGAGGCCGCGCGACAGCAGATAGAACAGCATGTCGGGGTCGAGCCGGCCCGTGGTGGCGCCATGCGCACACTTGACCTCGTCGGCATGAATTTCAAGCTGCGGCCGCGTGTCGATTTCCGCACTCGGCGACAGCAGCAAGCCGCGACAGGACTGCTGCGAATCCGAATGCACCGCGCCCGCATTGACGATGACCTTGCTATTGAAGATGACGCGGCTGATATCGCCGGCGATGGCGCGGGCCGTTTGGCGGCTGCGCGTATCGGGCGCCGCATGCGTGACGATATTGACGCAATCGACGTGCCGGTCTTCGTGTCCCATCAACAGTGAGAAGCTTTCCAGGGAGGCGCCCGGCTCGTTCAAATGCGCCTCGAGCGACGAGCGCACCAGGCCGCCGCCGAGGGCAATCGTGAACTGCCTGCATTGGCTGCCGCGAGCTTGGTGGATGTCCAACGCGTCCAAATGAGTGGCGCCGGCTCCCGTCGCATAGACGCGGTAGTGCTCGATCTGCGCATCGCGCCCAAGCGCGATGTGCGTGTTGGAATTATTGAGCGGCGCAATTTCCCCGTGCGTCACGTGATGTTCAATGATGGTCGCGCTCGAACCGGGGACCGCATCGATGATGATTCGCGGGTGCGCCACCTCGTGTTCGCGGTCGCCGCTCGAGACGTGCAGAATGACCAACGGGGCTTTTACTTGCCGGGTGATCTTCAGGTACAGGCCGTCTTTGAACAATGCCGTGTTGAGCAACACCCAACGTCGCTGATCTGCATCGGATACCGGCGGAAAGAAGCGCTGCAGTGACTTAGAATCTATCTTAGAGAGTGTCTTTATGCTATTGATTTCAAAGCCGTTTATACTGACGCTGTCGGCATTCTCCGGCGCGCATCCATTGACCATGACCAAAGTCGCGGCGTGCTGTTCGGCATCCACCAACGACAGCGCCGCGCTCGGATCCGGTGCACCGCGCACTTCGCATGCGGCGTCCTGGAAGCTCTGCGCGGCGAGACTGCGAAGATCGGTATAGCGCCAGGTTTCATCCCTTAGGGTCGGCAGTCCGAGCGTCAAAAAGCGCTGCATCGCCTGTGCGCGGACAGGCTGCAGCGCATCCGCGCCGCGGGCACGCCATTGCGCCTCGAAGGAGCGTAGGGCGGCGCTCATGCGACTTGCGCTCCCAGCACCCAATCGTAGCCGCGGCGCTCGAGTTCGTGCGCGAGCGACTTATCGCCGGATTTCACGATGCGTCCGCCGGAAAGGACATGCACTTGATCCGGGATGACGTAATCCAGCAGCCGCTGGTAGTGAGTGACCAGCACCACGGCTCGGTTAGGATCGCGCAGACTGTTGACGCCCGTGGAAACGACCTTGAGCGCATCGATATCCAGCCCCGAATCGGTCTCGTCCAGAATCGCAAGTTTCGGCTCGAGCACCAGCATCTGCAGGACTTCATTGCGTTTTTTCTCGCCGCCGGAGAATCCTTCATTGACGCCGCGGGTCAGAAACGATTCGCTCATCTGCATGAACTTCATTTTCTGTCTGATGAGCGCGAGAAACTCATACGCATCGACCTCAGGCTCGCCGGCCGCTTTGCGCTTGGCATTCAATGCGGCTTTCAGCAGATAGACGTTGTTGACGCCGGGAATTTCCACCGGATACTGGAATCCGAGAAACAACCCGGCGCGCGCGCGTTCCTCGGCGCGCATCGCCAGCAGATCGCGACCCTCGAACATCACGGTGCCGCGGGTCACTTCGTAATCCTCACGGCCGGCCAACACTTGAGCCAGCGTGCTCTTGCCGGAGCCGTTCGGTCCCATGATGGCGTGAACCTCGCCGGCATTGACCGTGAGATTGACGCCGTTGAGTATTTCTTTGCCCGCGACGCGGGCGGATAAATCGGATATTTCTAGCAAGATTGTTTCTCTCTCTGTGGCCGCTAACCGACGGCGCCTTCCAAGCTCACGCTGAGCAGGTTCTGTGCCTCTACCGCGAATTCCATCGGCAGCTCCTTGAATACGACCTTGCAGAATCCGCTGACGATCATATTGACCGCATCCTCCGCGGAGATGCCGCGCTGCAGGCAATAAAACAGCTGATCCTCGCCGATCTTGGAGGTGCTGGCCTCATGTTCGACCGTCGCCGTCGGATTCTTCACCTCCATATAAGGAAAGGTATGCGCCGCGCATTTAGGACCCATCAGCAGCGAATCGCATTGCGTGAAATTGCGCGCGCCCGCGGCGCTCGGCAGAATTTTCACCAGTCCGCGATAGGTGTTCTCGGCGTGCCCGGCCGAGATGCCTTTGGACACGATGGTGCTCTTGGTGTTGCGCCCGATATGGATCATCTTGGTGCCGGTGTCCGCCTGCTGGTAGTGATTCGCGACGGCGACCGAATAGAATTCCCCGATCGAGTTTTCCCCCTTGAGCACGCAGCTCGGATACTTCCAGGTGATCGCCGAACCGGTCTCCACCTGAGTCCAAGAGATCTTGGAATTGCGGCCGCGGCACTCGCCGCGCTTGGTGACGAAGTTGTAAATGCCGCCGAGGCCGTTTTCATCGCCCGGATACCAGTTCTGCACGGTCGAATACTTGATCTGCGCGTCGTCGAGCGCGACCAATTCGACCACCGCGGCGTGCAGTTGATTCTCATCGCGCATGGGCGCCGTGCAGCCTTCCAGGTAGCTCACGGAAGCCCCTTCGGCGGCAATGATCAGCGTGCGTTCGAATTGGCCGGTCTTGGCGGCATTGATTCGAAAATAAGTCGACAGTTCCATCGGGCAGCGCACGCCGGGCGGCACGTACACGAAGGAGCCGTCCGAGAACACCGCAGAATTGAGCGCGGCAAAAAAATTATCGGCGGTGGGTACCACGGTGCCGAGATAGCGTTCGACGAGCTGGGGATGATCGCGAACGGCATCCGAGAACGAACAAAAAATCACGCCCGCCTTGCCGAGCTTCTCCTTGAAAGTCGTCGCCACGGAAACACTGTCGAACACCGCATCCACGGCAACACCCGCCAGGCGGGCACGCTCGTGCAGCGGGATTCCGAGCTTCTCATAGGTCGCGAGCAGCTTCGGGTCGACCTCATCCAAGCTTTTCGGCGCATTGGCCGGCGCGCGGGGCGCCGAATAGTAGGAGATGTCTTGGTAGTCGATGGGCTTGTAGTGCACATGCGCCCACGTCGGTTCCTTCATGGTCTGCCAATGTCTGAAGGCTTTCAGGCGCCAGTTCAGCAGGAACTGCGGCTCGTGCTTCTTTTTCGATATGGCCGCCACCACGTCCTCGTCGAGGCCGGGCGGCAAGCTGTCCGATTCGATATCGGTGATGAACCCATGACGATACTTCTGACCGACGAGGGCTTCGACTTCTTGAGATTTGGTTGACACGGTATTCCGGTGCTTTAGGGACTGGTGATTTAGATGGGGTCGGAATTCAAGGATTCACGCGAATTTCCGCGGCGAGATCGGCGACCCGCACGCCTGTGGCATCCAAGCCCGCCAATTGATGCAAGGTCACGTCTTCCAGGGCACGCCGAATGGCCGCGTTGACGCGCTGCCAGGCGGTTCCTACGCGGCACAGGCGCTCAATCCCGCATTGGCTCGCGGCCCCGCTGCATTCGGTGATGGCGATCGGGCCCTCGAACACATCGAGGATTTGCGCTGCGGTAATTTCTTCGGGACGCCGCGCCAGGCGATAGCCGCCCTGTGCGCCCCGCGAAGAAATCACCATGCCGGCGCGCTGCAGGCCCTTGAGCACCTTGCTGACCGTAGGCCTTCCCAGTCGTGTGCGTTCGGCCAATTCGGCCGCGGCATGATGTTGGCCGAAGTCTTGCGCTAAACTCGCGAGCACGACGGTGGCGTAGTCCGTCATTTTTCCCATACGCAGCATAAAAATGGTTCCCCGAGCAAAAGCATCATGTGGGACCATTTTAGTCCTATTTGAATGGAAGTGCCACCCGGGGCGCGCAGCAAGCTGAGGTTTGTTATCCTGCGCCCAATTAACCGCCAAGATCAGCGAGATGCAAGCCATGAATATCGGAGAACTCAACGCCACCGCGCGCGCCATGGTCGCAAAAAGCCGGGGAATCCTCGCCGCGGACGAGAGCGCCAGCACCATCAAGAAGCGCTTTGACACCATCAAACTGGAATCCACGGAGGAGAATCGCCGTGCCTACCGTGAGATGTTGTTTACCGCCCCCGATGCCAAGCAGTACATCAGCGGCGTGATTTTGTATGACGAAACGCTGCGTCAAAAGACCAAGGACGGCGTTCCCTTCGCCCAGTATCTGGCGAAGGCCGGAATGATTCCGGGTATCAAGGTTGATCTGGGCGCGAAGGCGCTACCCTGCTTTCCCGGTGAGACCATCACCGAAGGGTTGGACGGATTGCGCGAGCGCTTCGCCGAGTACCACAAGTTGGGGGCGAGATTTGCCAAATGGCGCGCGGTCATCAATATCGATTCGGGAATCCCCACACGTTACGCCATCGATGCCAATGCCGAGGCGTTGGCGCGCTACGCGGCGCTGGCCCAGGAAGCCGGAATCGTGCCCATCGTCGAGCCGGAAGTGCTCATGGATGGCGGCCATCTATTGGAGCGTTGCGAGGAAGTGACGAACGCGGTGCTGGACAGTGTGTTCAGCCACCTGTTCGCAGCGCGCGTGATCCTGGAAGGAATGATCCTGAAGCCGAACATGGTGATCCCGGGCAGGAAATCGCCCGATCAGGCGAGTCCCGAACGCATCGCGGAAGCCACCGTTCGCACGCTGAAGCGCCAGGTTCCCACGGCGGTTCCCGGCATTGCATTTTTGTCCGGCGGGCAAAGTCCTGCGGACGCAACGTTGCACCTGAACCTCATGCATGCGGCGGGATCTCTGCCCTGGGCACTGACGTTCAGCTACGGACGCGCGTTGCAGGAAGACGCACTGAATGCCTGGGGAGGCAAGCCGGGTGGATTTGGCGATGGGCAGAAGGCGCTCGCGAAGCGAGCCAGGCTGAATGGCTTGGCGGCTGCCGGCGAATACAAAGCCGCCATGGAATCAGCGGCGGCTTGAGTTCCGCGCCAGGGCGCGCGCCATATGGACGCGGCTTCGCAGCCAATATTTTGAATCAGTCTTCCCCTATCGTTGATATACGGAACCTAGATTACGCGGTGACCCGGCGGCCGGTGTTCGCGGGTCTGGATATCCAGATTCCGCGCGGCAAAGTCACCGCGGTCATGGGCCCCAGCGGCACCGGCAAGACGACGCTGCTGCGCCTGATCACCGGCCAGGTCATGGCCGACAACGGCGAGATCGAAGTCGCGGGCAAGAACATGCGGGCCCTGACGCGCGCGGAGCTTTATGTGCTGCGGCGCCGGATGGGAATGCTTTTTCAGAACGGCGCGCTGCTCACCGACCTGAGCGTGTTCGAGAACGTCGCGTTCCCATTGCGCGAGCACACCGACCTGACCGAGCGGTTGATTCGGCAACTGGTGCTGACGAAATTGCAGGCGGTGGGCCTGCGGGGCGCGGCGCAACTGATGCCGGCAGAACTGTCCGGCGGTATGAGCCGGCGCGTGGCGCTGGCGCGTGCCATCGTCATGGACCCCGAACTGTTGATTTACGATGAACCCTTTGTCGGTTTGGACCCCATTTCATTGGGCGTCATATTGCGTCTGATTCGCCGCCTGAACGATACGCTGGGCATCACCAGCATCGTCGTCTCGCACGATGTGCAGGAGATCTCCACCGTCGCGGATCAGATATTCCTGTTGTCGGGCGGCAAAGTGGTCGCAGGCGGCACGCCGCAAGAGCTGAAAACCAACCCGACCGAGATCGTCAAACAATTCATCGGCGGCCTCGCGGACGGTCCGGTGCCGTTTCATTTCCCTGCGCCTGAATATTTCGACGAACTGCTGTCGCGAAGCGAGGATCTTTAGAGCATGTTCGCCGAGCTATGGGAGACTTTTACCGACGCCCTGGAGGGCCTGGGTTCGGTCGTTCATTTCCTGCTTCGCCTGGTGGTCAACTCGCCGCGAGTGTTGTTGAGATTCAATTTGATCTCGCAACAGATCTTCAACTCGGGTGCCCTGTCGCTGATCATCATCATGCTCTCCGGCTTGTTCGTCGGCATGGTGCTTGGGTTGCAAGGCTTCCAGCTTCTGCAGCGATTCGGATCCGAAGAAGCGCTGGGCACCGCCGCGGCCATCGGCCTGGTCAAAGAGCTGGGCCCGGTCGTGACCGCGTTGCTGTTTGCCGGCCGCGCCGGTACGGCATTGGCATCGGAATTGGGGTTGATGCGCGCCACGGATCAGATATCGGCCATGGAAATGATGGCGGTCGACCCCATCCAGCGCGTGGTGGTGCCGCGATTCTTGGGCGGCGTGATCGCGATGCCGCTGCTGGCGGCCATATTCAGCGTGATCGGGATCTACGGCGCGCAGCTCATCGGCGTACAGATCATGGGAGTCGACGCGGGCAGCTTCTGGTCTCAGATGCGCGCCGCGATCAGCTTGTCGGACGTTACCGAAGGCATCGCGAAGAGTCTGGCATTCGGCGTCGCTTGCAGCCTGATTGCCGTCTACCAAGGATATTACGCAACGCCCACTGCGGAGGGCGTCGGCAGAGCCACCACGAGCACCGTCGTGACGTCGGCCGTGGTGATTTTATTCTTGGACTATTTGATTACCGCAGCGTTTTTGTAGGAGTATTGCTATGGGCAAGTCGCGCACATTGAATCTAGGCACCGGCTCGTTTGTCCTGCTGGGATTTGCGGCGTTGTTTTTCCTGACGACCCAGACAACGAGTCATGGACTGGCTGTCTTCGGTCCGCCGCGCTATGAGGTGACCGCGAAGTTCGACAATGTCGGGGATCTCAAAGTCGGGGCTCCGGTGTCGATGTCCGGCGTCGAAGTCGGACGTGTGGCCAAAATCGACTTCGATTCCAACGAATACAAAGCAGTGGTTCTGCTGCGATTGAATGCACGCTACAACAAGATTCCCGTGGACAGCGATGCGAGCATCTATACGCAGGGCTTGTTGGGCGGTAAATTCATCGGGCTTACCGCCGGCGGTGCCGATACTTATCTCCAAGACAAGGGTCAAATCGATTTCACGCAATCGGCCTTTGTGCTCGAGAACCTGATCGGTCAGGTGCTTGCGAACTTCACCAAATCAAAAGCGGACGAGCAGTCCTCAGGGGGCTGCGGATCCGAAAGCGACGGAGAAAACGAAATGATCAAAATTATCACCGCACTGTTGATGGCCGTGCTGGCGGGCGGCGTACAGGCAGCCGATGCGCCGAGCGCCGCGCCGAACGCGAACAACCTGACCCCGCAAGAGCTGGTGGAGAACTCCGCAAAGCGCATGCTCGCCGAATTGGACGCCAATCGGGCCGTGTACAAGAATGATCCGGCGAAGCTCGATGCGTTGGTAGGCAATGTACTGCTGCCGAATTTCGACACCGAATATGCCGCGCGGCTGGTTCTTGGTCAAAGCTGGCGCACGGCGACACCCGAGCAGCGCAAGCGCTTCGTCGAAGCGTTCTATCACTCGCTGTTGCGAAATTATGGTGCGGCGCTGGTCGACTTTACCGGCGATCGCTTCATCGTTCTGCCCTATAAGGGCGACCCTAACGAAACGACGGCGACCGTGCGTACGGAAGTGAAGAGATCGTCGGGGGACAAGGTGCCGGTCAATTTCAGTTTGCACAAGACCCCCGCGGGCTGGAAGGCCTGGGACGTGGTGATCGAAGGCATCTCCTACGTGAAGAGTTTCCGCACCGATTTTGCCTCGGAGATCCAGCAGAAGGGCCTCGATGATGTGATCACGCGCTTGGAAAAGGAAGGCAAGGTCGGGCCCAACGGCGCCGCGGTGAGCCATTGAATAAGGTGCCATGGCGCCGCGCCCGGCGCACTTTTAGCAACGGTACCGTGCGCACGGCTGATTTCGAGGTTCAGGAAGGCGAGCGTTCGCGTGTCAATGGCGTGCTGCATTTCACCACCGTGACCTCCCTGCTGAACGACGGCACTGCGGCCATCGGCAATGGGCGTGCCGGCATCATCGATCTGGCAGGCGTGAAGGACAGCGATAGTTCAGGTCTTGCCCTGCTGATCGAGTGGCTGAGCATCGCCAGAGCCGCGAACCGCAGCCTGCGCTACGAAAACATTCCGGTGCAATTGCAACAGCTCGCGCGCCTGAGCGATGTTGAGGAGTTGCTGACGGTAGGTTAGTTGCAGATGCTGCAGGCAACCGTCGCATTTCGCAAAGCGAACAATCCGCCCAATCAGGGAGGCGAGGGCGGGGTGACCGGCGCCGGTGCGACGGGTGGCTGGGTCGGCGGGGCGGCGGTGTCCTTGTCGTCAGCGCCCGGATCCTCCAGGACTTCTTCCGTGACTTTGCCGTCCGACACGAGGTATGCGCGGCGCTGCAAATAGGCGTCGCGGATGAAGGCATAGGGGTCGAACACCTTTTGCAGGGTTTCATCCAACGGCAGCAAGGCAGCGCGGGTGTCTGCAAACTCGAAGCCGTAAAGCCCGTACGAGACCCAGTTGTTGCTGATGTAGTGCGTAGGGCCGGTAAATACATCGACGCCTCGCGCCGGACCGTCCCGGGCATCGGACGGCCCGAGCAAAGGAATTTCCAGAAAAGGTCCGGGTGGAACGCCATAGTGGCCCAAAGTTTGCCCGAAATCTTCGTTATTCTTGGCCAGGCCCATCTGCGTCGCGGGGTCCAAAATTCCGCCGACGCCAACGGTCGTATTGACGACCAGGCGTGCGAGATCATTCGCGGCCGCAACGAACTTGCCCTGCAAGGCATCGTTGACCATGACGGTCGTGGTGCGCAGATTCGCAAAAAAATTGCTGACGCCGGTGCGCGCGGGCGACGGCACTACGCGCACATAGGTGCGGGCCACGGGTTTGGCCACGGCGCGGTCAAGCTTGTCGTTGACCTTGTACACCCCGCGATTGAAGGACTCCCACGGGTCCTGGGGAGGCGGTTTGTGGCCGGCAGGCAGCGTGACGCAGCCGCTCAAGGCCACCACAGATACGATGCCGAGGACCGCGCGTGCGCGATTGACTCTCCCCATATTCAAGCTCTCCGACGCTGATGGACGCCGGCAACGATATCATGCCGCAAAAGCTAGTGTCCTGAATCACTCATCCGTTGCTCGATCCGCCGGTGAAAAGACACGGCGCAGCCAGTAACGGGTTGGCGGGACTGTCGGAAGAGCAAAGGTCAATAGCGACCGTTCCCCGTGGCGTCGCGATTGTCCTCGGCCACAGTGCCCCTGTTTTTCTTGGGTATCGCTGCTCGAATCTCTTCGAGGCGGGCGCTGTAGCGAGCCCGCTGCACGGCGTCCAACCCGGGAAGGCCCAATGCAATCTGCAATTGGTTGGCGGCCGCCGTGAGATTTCCGGTCATCAGATAAAACTCGGCCATGTAGCTGTAGGAGTCGGCGTAGTCGCCGGCAGTGCTTGCCGCCTTGGCGATGAGCCGGGTCTGATCCGCGGTAGGTTCGACGCTGTTGAACAAATCCAGCAACACCAGGTGCGCACGCTTGCTGTTACCTGAACGCATCAGCGTTTCGGCGAGCCGGATGGTGATGGGCACGTTGCGCGGGAACAAGATTACGGCTCTCTCCAGCACCGACGTCGATTCTTTGAGCTGATTGTTGGCCAGATACGCCTGGCCGAGGGCGCCGTAGAACTGCGTCACCTTCGGATAATCGCGTACCAGATCCTGCAGGTCCGGAATCGCCGCCGCGGGATTTCGAACCGCTATCTCCGCCACATCCTTGCCGTAACGCTCTTCAATGGTTTTGCCGCCGCCGTTCTTGAGCAGGTTGACGTAGTACTGCCGGGCCGCTTGCGGATCGGCGGCGAGGGAGCGCAAACGTTCCTTCATGAGCCGGTAGCCCAATGAATCCTCATGATGGATGCGGCCTATCTGCTCCGCCCGGTCGCGCGCTTCGGCGACGCGATCCGAGAAAATTGGGTGATCGATCAAGAACTGAACGGCATTGATGCGGCTCGGATTCGGGCCCTCGCGGCCCGCGTACTCGAAAAAGCTGGCCATGCCCAAAGGATCGTATCCGGCCGCTGCCATGGTACCGATGCCGATCCGGTCGGCCTCGAACTCGTCCTTGCGGGTGTAATTGATCTGGTGCTGAATCGCGGCGCTCTGGCCCGCCAAGATGGCGCCTTCCGTCGCGCCCGGAGAGCCGCGGCCTGCCGTGGCGCCCAACAGTATCGCGGCCAGGAGCGCCGCGGAGGCCAACAGCCCTTCGTGGCTTTGATCGATGAGCTGGCGGACCAGATGGCGCTGGGTGACGTGTGCGGTCTCATGTCCCAGTACGCCGGCCAGTTCGTTCTCGTTGCGTGTGGCCAGGATCAACCCGCTGTTGATCAGCACGAAGCCGCCGGGGATGGCGGCGGCGTTGACCACAGGGTCATGAAGTACCAGGTAGTAAAACTGGTGCTGGCCTTCTTCCGCTTGACTGGAGAGGCTATGGCCGATCTCCTGAGCGTACTGGCTGACCTCGGGATCGTTGAGGATCGTGCCCGTATTGCGGATCTCGTTTACGAAGGACAAGCCTACGCGGTACTCCTCGTCGATGGAGACGGCGGCGTTCGCGGGGCTGCCCAAATCGGGAAGATCTTGGCCGTGGGCATCCTTGACCCCTTGGGCGTAGCCCACGCCCACGCTCGCGGTGACGGCCGCGGCGGCAAGAAGGGCGGTAATGGACTTCAGAACTGACATATTGGCCTACGCTTTGAGTGCCGCCGAACCCCAAAGTTCGCTCAAAAAAGAAGCAAAATCAAAGAACTTCGGAGGCATAGTCGGCCAATCGGGAGCGCTCGCCCCGAACCAGCGTGATATGCCCTGAAAACGACCATCCGTGGAATCGGTTGACCACATAGGTAAGGCCGGTCGTGGTTTCAGTCAAGTAGGGAGTGTCGATCTGCGCGATATTGCCCAGGCATACCATTTTGGTGCCCGGGCCCGCACGGGTGACGAGCGCCTTCATTTGCTTGGGGGTCAGATTCTGGGCCTCGTCGAGAATGATGAAGCGGTTGAGGAAGGTACGGCCGCGCATGAAATTCAATGAGCGAATCTTGATGCGGTGTCGTAGCAGATCGTTGGTGGCGCCGCGTCCCCAGGTGCCGCCTGCCTGGCTCTGAGTCAGCACTTCAAGATTGTCCATCAGCGCGCCCATCCAGGGTTCCATTTTTTCCTCTTCCGTGCCGGGCAGGAATCCGATGTCTTCGCCCAACGGGATGGTGACCCGCGTCATGATGATTTCGCTGAAGCGGTTGTGATCCAGCGTTTGCGCCAGGCCCGCCGCCAGGGTGAGCAAGGTTTTGCCGGTGCCGGCAGGACCCAGCACCGTCACGAAATCGATTTCCGGATCCATCAACAAATTCAACCCAAGATTCTGTTCGCGGTTGCGCGCAGTCACGCCCCAGACATTGTTGCGCTCGGTGCGGTAGTCGGTGGTGAGTTCCAGTATCGCCGAATCTCCCTCGAGCTTGCGCACGATGGCCTCGACGCCGTTCTCGCCGGGGTCGTAAACAAATTGATTGGCTTTCCACTCGCGCACCAGCGGGCCGCGCACACGATAATAAGTGCGGCTCTGCTGCTGCCACGACTCCATGCCTTTGCCGTGTTTTTCCCAGAAATTCTGCGGCAATTGCTGCACGCCGCTGACGAGCAGATCCGCATCCTCGATGGTTTTGTCGCTCGAGTAGTCCTCGGCCTGCACGCCGAGGATGGCCGCCTTGATCCGCAGGTTGATGTCTTTGGAGACCAGCGTTACGCGGGCATTGCGAAATTTCTGCTGCAACGCCAGTGTATTGGCCAATATTGCATTGTCGGCTCCGTGGCCGGGCAGGCTGTCCGGCAGCACCGATTCCATCAATTGGGTTTGGAAAAACAGCCTGCCGCCGGGCGGGCGCTTGCCGTGGTTGATGGGCACGGCGGTGGGCAACGGAAGGCCGCGGTCGATTTGCTTCTTGGTCGCGCCTTGCATCAACTCGTCGAGAAAGCGGCTGACCTGGCGCACGTTGCGTGCAGGTTCCGACAGGCCTTTCTTTCCGGCGTCGAGTTCTTCGAGCACCGTCATCGGGATATAGACGTCGTGCTCTTCGAAGCGAAAGATGGCCGTGGGATCGTGCATCAGCACATTGGTATCGAGCACGAATATCCGGCGCTCGGCCTTGCCTTGACGGCTTTTCAATACCGCGGCTCCCAAGGGCCGCACGTTGCCGGTCACAGCGCCTTCACCGCTGCCAATACGGTCGCGGCGTGATCCTTTACCTTCACCTTGCGCCACTCGTGCCGCAGCACGCCCTTGCCATCGATGAGAAACGTGCTGCGCTCGACCCCCAGGTATTTCCTGCCATACATGCTTTTTTCCTGAATGACATCGTACAGTTTGCACACCTTTTGGTCCGGATCGCTCAGCAGATCGAAAGCAAACGACATTTTTTTCTTGAATTTCTCATGCGAGGCGACGCTGTCAGGCGAGATGCCGAAAACCAGCGCCTTGGCCCGCTTGAACTGAGCGTGCAGTGCGGAGAAATCCAAGCCTTCCTGGGTGCAGCCGGAGGTGTTGTCGCGCGGATAGAAATAAATCACCGCCGTTCCTCCGGCCTCTTCGAGCGACCAAGGCCCGCCCGTGCCCTCCAAGGTGAATGACGGCGCCTTCTTACCGATTTCGATCTTGCTCATGGTCTCTAGCTCTTTACGGGTTCAAATATGGCATCCAGATTCAGGTGATCGCAGAAGTCCATGAACTCTTCGCGCAACACCCCGATATGCAGGCGGCTCGGGACGTTCACGATCATTTGTACGGAGAACATCGGAGCGCCTGTGTGTGCAGCCGCGTAGGAGCGGGTGGATAAGCTCGGCGATGTCGACGCCGCGCTGCGCGAAAAACCCCGACAGTCCCGCCACGATGCCGGTCTGGTCGAGGCAAACCACGTCGATGGAGTAGGGCAGCATGTCATTGCGCGCGGACCTCTCCTCGGTGCGCCGCAACTGAATATTCATGCCCGTGGCATCTGCCAGCTTCTTGAATTCGCCTTCGAGCTTGGCCAGCGTATGCCAGTTGCCGTTGACCAACAGCAGCATGGCAAACTCATTGCCGAGCGAGGTCATGCGGCTTTCGCTGATGCTGCCCCCGCAATCGGCGATGGCCTTGGACAGTTCATGGACCATGCCGACGCGGTCCCCGCCGACCGCGGAAATTACGATATGTTGTTTCATCGGCGCAAATTCTACCGGATGGCCGCTTGCCTTAGGTGCTGTCCGGCACTTAAGGTAGCGATATTTCCTGTGGAGTCTCTCGATGTTTTGCGGAAGCCTGGTAGCAATTGTCACGCCGATGACCGCCGATGGGGCCTTGGACTGGCCGGCATGGGATGGATTGCTGGATTTCCACGTACGCGAGGGCAGCGACGGAATCGTGGTTGCCGGCACCACCGGCGAATCGCCGGTGCTCTCCCAGGGCGAAATCGAGGAGCTGACCCGCCGGGCGGTCGCGCGCTGCCGCGACAAGGTCAAGGTCATCGTCGGCGCGGGCTCTCATGCAACGGACGCGACGGTGGCACGAACGCGCACTTTGTCCCGTCTCGGCGTCGATGGCGTGTTGCTGGTCACGCCGTACTACAATAAACCACCGCAGGAAGGGCTTTACAGGCACTTTATGGCCGCAGCAGACGCATCCGCGGCGCCCGTTATTCTGTACAATGTGCCCAGCCGAACGGCGGTGGATCTCTTGCCGAGCACCATTGCGCGTCTTGCACGGCATCCGCGCATCGTGGCGATCAAGGAGGCGACGGCGTCGCTGAGCCGGGCGCGCGAGATCGTGAGTACGTGCCCCCCGGAGTTCGTGCTGTTGTCGGGAGATGACGCCACCGCCATCGATTTGATGGGTGTAGGCGCGCGCGGCGTCATTTCGGTATCCGCAAATGTCGCGCCGCGCCGGATGCACGAGGCGTGTTCGGCGGCGTTATCGGGCGATTCGACCGGGGCGCGGACGATCGACGCGAGTCTGCAGGCTTTACATAAGGACCTGTTTGTCGAAGCCAATCCCATACCCGTCAAATGGGCGGTGGCGAGGATGGGGATGATCGGGAACGCAATCCGGCTTCCGCTGGTCGAACTGGCGACGGCGCACCATGAGACCGTGCTGCGCGCGATGCGGGCCGCCGGCGTTACCCTTGAGGACCAAGCTGCATGAGTTTCGAGCGAGTTTTAGTATTGGTGGCCGCAAGCGCCCTGATGAGCGGTTGCCATTTGTTCACGAAGCTGAGCCCCGATTGCCACAGCCGGCAGGATTATCAGAACGCACTGTCAGCCCCACCGCTGAAAGTGCCTCCGGGATTGGATTCGCCCAATACCGCCGGCGCATTGGTCATTCCCAGCGTCACCGACGTACCGCCGCCGCCTGGGCGCAAGGACACGTGCTACGACGTTCCGCCGCGCTACAAGCCGGCGCCGCCGAACAAGGCCGCCAGCGGCTAGCAGGTGCCCGGATTTGATCACGCGAGTCCGCTCCGGTACCCTTGCGGCCGCGAGGAGAGGTGGCCGAGCGGTCGAAGGCGCACGCCTGGAAAGTGTGTAACACCTAACCGTGTTCGTGGGTTCGAATCCCACCCTCTCCGCCATAATGTTCAGACGAGCCACCCGTCAGTTTATGGTGGCTCGCGTTTGCATCTTCGCGACGACTGGCCACGAACCCCGTCAGGCCCGGAAGGGAGCAGCGGTAGAGGCTTTAAGTCGGGCGCCGAAGTCCTGCCGGCGCGGGCCGCCTCCCCCAAAGGCGTGCGACAATAGGTTATGAGCTACGTCGTATTAGCGCGCAAATGGCGCCCCAAACGCTTTGCCGAAATGGTCGGGCAAGAGCACGTGCTGCGTGCCCTGAGCAACGCACTCGACAGCGGCAAAGTGCACCATGCATTCCTGTTCACCGGAACCCGCGGCGTCGGCAAAACCACGGTTGCGCGAATCCTGGCAAAGTCGCTCAACTGTGAGACGGCGGGCGTCAGCTCCAACCCATGCGGCGTATGCGCCGCGTGCCGCGAGATTGACGAGGGCCGCTTCGTCGATCTCATCGAGGTCGATGCGGCCTCGCGCACCAAGGTCGATGACACCCGTGAGATGCTCGACAACGTGCAATACGCACCGACCCGCGGTCGATACAAGGTGTACCTCATCGATGAAGTCCACATGCTCTCGAACCATTCCTTCAACGCGCTGCTGAAAACGTTCGAGGAGCCGCCGCCGCACGTCAAATTCCTGTTGGCGACCACTGACCCGCAAAAGTTGCCGGTGACCGTACTGTCGCGGTGCCTGCAGTTCAGCCTCAAACGGCTGCCGGCCGCATTGATTGGCGAACGCTTGAAATTCATAGCCGCCGCGGAGAACTTGGCCTTCGAGGCCACCGCCATCGCGCTGCTCGCCCGCGCAGCCGAAGGCAGCATGCGAGATGCCCTGAGCCTGCTGGATCAGCTCATTGCATTCGGCGGCGGTGCGATAAACGAAGCCAATGCGCGTTCCATGCTCGGTACGATCGATCGCGGGCACGTCGGGCGTCTCATCGATGCGTTATCCCGGGCGGACGGTGCAGGACTGTTGGCCGAAGTGCGGGAACTTGATCGTGGCGCGCCGGATTATGATCGCGCACTGGTGGAACTGGCGACATTGCTGCAGCGCATAGCCATCGTGCAGATCGTGCCCGAAGCTGCGCAACAGGACGAGGAATTCGATTCCGCTCTTTTGAACAAGCTCGCGACGGCAATTTCACCCGAGGATGCACAGCTGTATTATCAGATTGCGCTTGGCGGTCGCCGCGATTTGAACATGGCGCCGGAGCCACGCATTGGTTTTGAAATGACTTTGCTGCGAATGCTGGCATTTCGGCCCGAAAGTGCGGTGCAGCCCGTGAGAGTGGGACGGCCGGACTCCGGCACTGTTCCGGCTGATTCGCCGGCGATTGCGGCTCCCGGACCGGCGTCCGGCGCAGCACCGCCCGCCGACAGGGCGCGCCTGACCGGCATTGACGCGGACAATTGGCCGGCCGTAGTCGAGGCTGCTGGGCTCACCGGGATGGTGCGTCAGCTTGCGCTGAATTGCGTGCCCGGCAGTTTTGAGAACAACCTGCTGACCTTGAAACTGGACCAGGCCGCGTCGGATCGGCGCACGCGTCCGATGGAGGAGAAACTGGTGCAGGGCTTGTCCAAGTATTTTGGCCGCGATATCCGCGTGGCGTTCGAAACGGCGGAATCCACTTTGAATTCGCCGGCACGCCAGCGTGCGCAGGCGGAACAGGACCGGATCGCGCGCGCCGCGAGCGCGTTCGAATCGGACCCGGCCGTGAAGGGGTTGCGCGAGCGCTTCGGCGCCGATGTGGACGCATCCTCGGTGAAACCAACGAACTGACGAGCGAGGTCCAATGATGAAAGGTGGGTTGGGAAATCTGATGCGCCAGGCGCAGCAAATGCAGGAGACCATGCAGAAGGCGCAGGCCGAACTGGCGGAAATCGAAGTCACCGGAGAATCCGGCGCGGGCATGGTCAAGGTGATTTTGAACGGTAGGCACGAAGCGAAGAAAGTGGTCATCGAGCCGAAATTGCTTGGCGAGGACAAGGAAATGCTCGAAGACCTGCTGGCCGCAGCCGTCAATGACGCGGTAAGGAAGATTGCCGCGCGCAGTCAGGAGAAATATTCGGGCCTCATGTCGGGGCTGAATCTTCCGCCGGGCATGAAATTGCCGTTTTGAGGTTGATCTAGATGAAATACACGCCGACGCTGGCGCGCCTGATCGACTCGCTGCGATGCTTGCCCGGGGTCGGTCCCAAATCGGCGCAGCGCATGGCGTTCTACCTGCTCGAGCGCGACCGCGATGGCGGCAGAACCTTAAGCCAGGCTTTGGCGGAGGCGCTGCAGCAGGTGGGGCACTGTAAACGCTGCCGCATGCTGACCGAGAGCGAATTGTGTGCGATCTGCGCCTCCCCGCAGCGCGACCTCGCGCAGCTCTGCGTGGTCGAGTCGCCCGCGGACGTGGTGGCCATCGAGCAGTCGGGCGGATTTCGTGGGCGCTACTTCGTGCTCATGGGACATTTGTCGCCGCTCGATGGAGTGGGGCCCGGCGAACTGGGACTGGATGAGTTCGAGCAACTCCTCAAGGGCGGCGAGGTTCGCGAAGTGATTCTCGCGACCAACCCCACGGCCGAAGGCGAGGCCACCGCCCACTATCTGGGCGAACTCGCCTTGCGATTGGGAATCAAGGCCTCACGCATCGCGCACGGCGTGCCTGTCGGCGGCGAGCTGGAATACGTCGACGGCGGCACTCTGGCGCATGCGCTGGCCGGACGCACCACGGTCTCCTGAAGGTGAACGCCGCGCCTGCGCCCAGCCTGAACTGCTCGTGCACGAAAAAATCGAACGTGATGAATAGTTCGCGCTAGGACGCGAGCTTCTCGTACAGCCGGAACAGCCGCCGATAGCTTTCGTAGCGCCGGGCCGAGATTTGTTGATTGATCACGGCCGTGCGCACCGCGCAGCCGGGCTCTTCCATATGCCGGCAATCCTTGAAGCGGCATAGCACGCTGCGCTCGTGGATCTCGACAAAACCACGTTCAGCGGCGCGCGCCAGGTGGGCGGGCGGAGCGAAGTCGCGGACTCCGGGAGCATCGATGATGGCCGAGGCCGTGGCGATCTGATACCGGCGGGCGGTGGTCGTGGTGTGCCGGCCTTCGGCGTCGCGGGTGAGTTCGGCAGTTTGTGCCGCCGCCTCGGGGACGATGGCGTTGACCAGCGATGACTTGCCGACGCCGGACTGGCCGACCAGCAAACTCACGCTGCCGCTGAGCAGGCGCTCGAGATCGGCAATGCCGTCCGCGGTTTGGCAGCTCACCTCGATGCAGGTGAGGTTCAACTTTCGGTATTCGTCGAGTTGCGGCTCGATTGCATCCGCGCCCAGATCTTTTTTGTTCACGATGATCAGCGCAGCCAGGTCCTTGAGCACGGCGCCGGCCCAGTAGCGGTCCACCAGGAACCAATCGGTGGTCGGCTGCGGCGCCACGACCATGACCAGCTTGTCGATATTGGCCGCCACCGGTTCGGGGCGTCCGCGAGAGTCGATTCGTTCGATGAGATTACGGCGCGGCTCGATGGACTCCACCGACGGGCCGTCGGCGGAAGGCGGATAACTCCATATGACCCGATCGCCGCATACCACGCGCAATTTGCGCCCCTTGAGCCCGCAACGCACGAGGCCTTCGCTTGCCTGGACCAGGACGCTTCTGCCGAAACTCGCAAGCACGGTGCCGGTGCCGCCTGCTACCATGACGTATTATTTCCGTTGAGCGCCATGAAATCCCCGGATAATCTCATTTGGATCGACTTGGAAATGACGGGCTTGAAGCCCGATTCGGACCTGATCATCGAGATCGCAACGATCGTAACCGACAAACACCTGAACGTGCTTGCCGAGGGGCCGGTGATCGCCCTGCACCAGAGCCAATCGGTATTGAACGCGATGGATGATTGGAATCGCAAGCAACACGGCCGTTCCGGCCTGGCTGCGCGTGTCCTGGCCAGCGACATCAGTGCGGCAACTGCCGAACGGCGCACGCTGGAATTTCTCGAAGCGTGGGTGGAACGCAAGCGCTCACCGATGTGCGGCAACAGTATCTGCCAGGACCGGCGCTTTCTTGCGCGCCTCATGCCGTCGCTCGAAGCTTTCTTCCACTATCGTAACCTCGATGTGAGCACCCTCAAAGAGCTGGCCCTACGCTGGGCGCCCAATGTCGCGGAAGGTTTTCGAAAAAATTCGACTCATCTCGCGCTCGACGATGTACGCGACTCCATTCGTGAGCTGCAATACTATCGTCAACACCTGATGCGGGTTTTCTAGGCGCTGCTCGCTAGGAACATCCAGGTCTCGACCACGGTGTCCGGATTCAAGGATAGGCTGTCGATTCCCTGCTCGACCAGCCAACGCGCGAGCTCGGGATGATCCGAAGGACCTTGACCGCAGATCCCGACATACTTGCCCTGTGCCTTGCAGGCTTTGATGGCCATCGACATCAGCGACTTGACCGCCTCGTCGCGCTCATCGAAGGATTTGGCCACGACGCTGGAATCGCGGTCCAGACCCAGGCATAACTGCGTCATGTCATTCGAACCGATCGACATGCCGTCGAAGTATTCGAGGTATTTATCGGCGAGCAGGGCGTTGGTGGGCAGCTCGCACATCATGATGTGCTTCAGGCCGTTGTCACCGCGTTTCAAGCCATTGTCGGACAGCAGCTGCGTCACCTCCCGCGCCTCGCTCAGCGTGCGCACGAAGGGCACCATGACCTGCACGTTGGTCAGTCCCATGTCGTCGCGCACCCGCTTCAACGCCCGGCATTCGAGTTCGAAACAGGGCCGGAATACCTTGTCGATATAGCGCGACGCGCCGCGAAATCCCAGCATCGGGTTTTCTTCGTGCGGTTCATAGTTTTTGCCGCCGATCAAATTCGCATATTCATTGGACTTGAAATCCGACAGACGCACGATCACCGGTTCAGGCGCGAAGGCGGCCGCGATCTGAGCGATGCCCTCGCTGAGCTTGTCGACATAGAAGTTGACCGGACCGTCATAGCCGGCGATCTGCTTCTTGATGCTGTCCTTCAGTTCGGCGCTCTGCTTGTCGTATTCCAGCAGTGCCCGCGGATGGACGCCGATCATCCGATTGATGATGAACTCGAGGCGCGCCAAGCCCACGCCTCGATGTGGAATGCCGGCGAAATCGAACGCACGGTCCGGATTGCCGACATTCATGGTGATCTTGACGGGAATCGACGGCATCGCGTCCATTTCAATGCTGCGCTGATCGAAATCCAGCATGCCGTCGTAGACGTATCCCGCGTCGCCTTCCGCGCAGGAAACCGTGATGGCTTGATCCTCGCGGATGTCGCTGGTGGCGGTGCCACAGCCGACGACGGCGGGTATCCCGAGTTCGCGGGCGATGATGGCCGCATGACAGGTACGGCCGCCGCGGTTGGTGACGATCGCCGAGGCACGTTTCATGACCGGTTCCCAGTCCGGGTCGGTCATGTCCGCCACCAGAACGTCGCCGGCCCTGACCCGGGACATTTCCTTCGCGTCTTTGACGATGCGCGCATGACCTGCGCCAATGCGCTGTCCGATGCTGCGTCCGGTGGTGAGGACCCTGGAGCGGGATTTGAGCGTAAAGCGCAATATCGTGCGGCCGGCACGGCTTTGAACCGTTTCCGGGCGCGCTTGCAGGATGTAGATCTTGCCGGTGCTGCCATCCTTGCCCCATTCGATGTCCATCGGCGTGCCGTAATGTTCCTCGATGATGAGTGCTTGCTTGGCCAGTTCGGTGATGTCCTCCTCACTCAACGAGAAGCGGTGCCTATCCTCATTTGCCACCTCGACGGTGCGCACCCGGTCCTTGGAGCCCGGGTCCGCATAAATCATCTTGACGGCCTTGCCGCCGAGATTCTTTCTCAAGATCGAGCGGCGCCCTGCACGTAGTGCAGGCTTGTACACGTAGAATTCATCCGGATTCACAGCGCCTTGCACCACGGTTTCGCCCAGTCCATAGGCGGAGGTGACGAACACCACGTCGCGAAAGCCCGAATCCGTGTCGAGCGTAAACATGACTCCGGCCGACCCCAAGTCGCTGCGCACCATATGCTGCACGCCGACCGAGAGCGCCACAGCGCTGTGGTCGAATTTATTGTGCACCCGGTAGGATATGGCGCGGTCATTGAACAGCGAGGCGTACACTTCGTGCATGGACTTGAGCAAATGTTCCTCGCCGCGCACATTGAGGAACGTTTCCTGCTGGCCTGCGAAGGAGGCCTCGGGCAGATCTTCGGCGGTCGCCGAAGAACGCACCGCGACGGCGAATTCCTTCGGATCGCCGGTGCCTTTCATCGCGCGCCACGCCTCCAGGACTTCCGTCTGCAATCTTTCCGGAAACGGCGTCGCCAGCATCCACCCGCGTATCTGCGCGCCGACCACGGCGAGCCGTTCCACATCATCCACGTCCAGGCTCTCGAGCAGAGTGCGAATGCGCTCGTCGAGCGCCGCCCTGCGCCAGGAAGTCCCGGTAGGCATGCGAGGTGGTGGCAAAGCCGCCCGGCACCGAAACCCCGAGGTTCGCCAAGCCGGAAATCATTTCGCCGATCGAAGCATTCTTGCCGCCGACGAGTTCGACGTCTTTATTTTTCAGTTTTTCAAACGGGATGATGTAAGGCTTCATGGTGCACTGCTTGTCCGACGGTGGTTTAAGTGAAACACTTTACGGCGATAGGGCCGACTCGATGAGGTTACCGTGATTAAACGAACCGTGTTCTTCGTTTCCGACCAAACGGGAATTACCGCAGAAACAATGGGTCACAGTCTCATGACGCAGTTCGACGGCATCGAATTTCGCCAAGTGACTGTGCCATTTATCTCCACCGTTGACAAGGCAATTGAGGCGGTTCGAAAGATTGATCTGGTCGCGGCGCAAGAGGGCGTACGGCCGGTCGTGTTCAGCACCCTGGTGCAGGAGGACGTGCGCAACGTGGTTCGAGGCAGCACCGGATTTTTCCTGGATTTCTTCGATCCATTCCTAGCACCGCTTGCCGGCGAACTCAAGACGCAATCGAGCCATACGGCAGGTAGGACTCATCGCATGGCGGACACGCATGCCTACGCGACGCGTATCGATGCGACCAACTTCGCGCTGGCGAACGATGACGGATCGGTGGTGCGCGATTACGAGCGTGCCGATGTCATCCTGGTCGGCGTGTCGCGCTCCGGTAAAACGCCGACCTGTTTGTATTTGGCCATGCAATACGGAGTTTTCGCGGCGAATTACCCGCTTACCGACGATGATCTGGAATCCCGGAGAATGCCACGTGCACTCGACGGACACCCGCGAAAACTATTCGGCCTGACGATCCGGCCCGATCGACTGCAGCAAATTCGCAACGAACGTAAGCCCGACAGCCGCTATTCATCCGCCGCTCAAGTGGCGTTTGAAGTGCGCGCCGCCGAGTCCTTGTTCGAGCGCCACGGCGTGCCGGTGCTCGATGCGACCGAGGTCTCGATCGAAGAAATTTCCACCAGGATTCTCGACCGCATGGGTCTCGAGCGGCGACTGCGGCCCTGAAAACTTCAGGCTGCATGGTATAGTTCTCCAATGATAGCGGACCAATGGTGCGAGACGTCGTGGCGTGCACAGCCTGGCAGCTTTGTAAGCCTGATGACGCTGTACGAAAGCAATTTCGTGCGCATGGGGTGGCTCGTGAGCGATCTTCGCCAAATCGGAACGCAGTGCGTGTCGAAGGTGGGCGCGGACTGTGATCTGTATCTCATCCCGTTGGAGTCGAGCCGCTACACCAGTGTGTTTCGCCTCACCTATGAGTTCGAATTCGACGCGTCACGGCTCCGCGACCCGGATTTGGAGGTATGCGTGTACCACGACGCACGCCTGGCCGAGGTGCGCAGTTTCCGCGGTTTTCAACGGCACCCGCAACTCGCCAAGCTGCAGTCCGGACTCAAGCGTGAACTGGATCAGCGCTGGGCCCGAAACATGATGTTAAATAAATGGCTGGAATATTGTGCCGAGCGGGGACATCACTTCTAGCCGCGAAGATAGGCTTCGTATCGGGTGACCTGCGGTTGTCATGGGATGAGGCGGGACTTTGATCGACAAGCTTGCGTTTCTAAAAGGCGGTGCGGAAGGAGGCGCGGCGAGTCCCGATGAAGAACGGCTCATGCAGCTGTTCCAAAATCGTGCCGGGCTGAAGAAAGCCTACGCCGATCTCAAGGACGAATTTCATCTGCTGCGCGACCGGCTGAAGCAGCAGGAAGGCGCGACCATCCGCATTCAGGAACAGATGGATGCGCTCGGCGAACTGCTGGGCGATCCGAAGACCGGATTCGGCGCGCTGGTGTTCTTTCAACTTCGCGCCTTGTGGAAAACCTGCCATCAGCAGCTCTCGGGATTTGCAGCCGACTTGACGCGCCAGCAGGAAGCACGCGAGGTGGCGAAGCACAAGGCGGAAGCCGAGGCGGAGAAAAGCGCGCGGTTGGCCGACGCGGATCAACGCCTGCGAGCGGCAAGCGCCGCTGCGGACGATCAGCGCCGGCTTCTGGCCGAAGCGCAAGCGGAGATCGGGCGCTTGACGGCTTTCTGGCATTACTTCAGCCGCCGGCGCCGGCTCAAGTCGTTGGAGTCGCTGCGCAGCCGGTTGGTCATCGCCGACCAAGCCGTCGGCGATCTGCATGCCGAATGCAGCGCGATCGAACATGAGGCGCTGCTGGAATTTCCGGGCCTGTCATTGGCGGCCCGGCGCAACATCAATCTCGCCATCATCAGCTACGCTGAATTGTTGTGCGAGCACGCCGACGCCTTTGGACTGGCGGCGCGCGCCAAGGAGGCGGTCGCGCGGCGAGTCCATGAAATGAACTTTGGCACGCGCGCGGACTGCGAGAGCTACATGCTGCGCGTGCAGAAAGCCCAACTGGCGGTGGCCAATCAAAAGCAGATCGGCAGCCTGGTCAGAGCGAAATTGGAACGGCTGCGTGCCACCTGCGAATACCGCAATACCGCAGACACGGTGCCGACGGCGGACTCGCTGTCACCGCCGGTGACCGAGGCGGAGTTCGACAAACCAAAAGCAGCCTCCGCCAGCACGTGGAATGTGCTGGCGGAGGACTACTGGGATCTTTATACCCTGCTGCTGCGCTGAGGAGCGTGTGCGGCGGTCGTTAGTGCGGGTCGGTGCGCCGGGCTTGAGTCGGAGCATTCCGGCGCGCCGAGACCATCACCAGGTCGGCCGCGATCTGCGAGGCCTCATCCAGCAAGATCCCCGCCGTGGCGTCGTCCTTGATCTCTTCCAGCGATTTGGCCGGCTTGACGTCGTGCGCCGCGCGCCAGGCATTTTCGCGCTCGAGACGTTCTCCCTCCAAGCGCTTGCGTTCTGCATCGCGAGTCTTCAGATTCAAGGAAAGCGTTTTCTGGCTGCGCACGGCATCAAGGGCCGCAATATCCTCGCGCAGATACTTGAAGTCTGCGCTGCCTGCGGTTCGCTCCGTATGCAATTTCTCCAAGGTGGCCGCCACCGGTTTCAAATCGCCTTCGACGCGGAAGGTCGCCGGCTCGATGTGATCCCAGGGTAGGGCACGATCGCGGGTGCTTTCGCCGACTTCGTTGGCGTCGATGAGCGAGGGTAACGCGATATCCGGCGTTACACCGCGGTCCTGGGTGCTCTCGCCGGTAATCCGGTAGTACTTGCCGATGGTGACGTTCAACTGGCCCAGCTCCGGCTTGCGCCCGAATATCGTGTAATTGAGCGGGTGTGCATTTTGCACCGTGCCCTTGCCATAGGTTTGCTGACCGATGATGAGCCCGCGTCCATAATCCTGAATGGCGCCCGCAAAGATCTCGGAGGCGGAAGCGCTGAAGCGGTCGACGAGCACGACCATGGGGCCGCTGTAGAAGATTGCCGGATTCGGATCATCGTCCACTTCGATATGCCCCGACGTGTCGCGAAGCTGCACCACCGGACCGCGATCGATGAACAAACCGGTGAGCGATTCCGCTTCGGGCAGATAGCCGCCGCCGTTGGCCCGCAAATCCATGATGATCACTTCGGCGCCATCCTTGCGCAGTTCGCCGATCAGGCGTTGCACGTCGCGTGTGGTGCTGCGGTAGTCCTTGGCGCCGGCGCGGCTGGCATCGTAGTCCTGGTAGAAGCTCGGCACGGTGATCACGCCGACTTTGACTTCCTTGCCGTTGCGCATCACGGTGCGCATGGCCTTGTGGGAGGCCTGGCCATCGAGCGATACCGGTTGCGCGTGAAGTCCACGACTTTCTGCACCGAACCCGGCGCGGCGCCGGCCGGCAGCACCTGCAGCCGCACCGTCGTGCCGCCGGGTCCGCGAATCTTCTGCACGACATCATCCAATCGCCAACCGATGACGTCGGTCAGCTCGCCGCTCTTGCCCTCGCCGACAGCCGTGATGCGATCATTGGCGGAGATTCTAGCCGGTGGTCCGCTGGTCGCCGCCGGACCGCCGGGAATGACGTCGATCACGGTCACATAATCATCGGTCAATTGCAGCGAGGCGCCGATGCCCTCGTAGCTCAAGCTCATCTGAATGTTGTATTCCTCGGAGTTGCGGGCCGAGAAATAATTCGAATGCGGATCCAACGACAGCACGAAGGCATTCATGAACGCCTCGAACACATCGTCGGGCTTGCTCTGATCCATGCGCTTCGCCACATGCTCGTAGCGCTTGCGCAAAACATCGACAACCTCCGGCCATTGCTTGCCGGCGCTCACGAGCGACAGGGCGTCATTCTTGACGCGCTTGCGCCACAGCTCGTTCATTTCGGCGGCATTGGCAGGCCATGGTTCCTTTTCACGGTCGAAGTTGAACGACTCGTCGACCTCGAAGTCCGGTTTCTTGTTCAGCAGATCGATGGCGTAGGCCATCCGCTCGCGGTTGCGCTGCTGATAACGGCGGAAGATCACGAACGCCGGCTCGACATCGCCGTTCTTGATGGCGTCGTCGAGTTGGTAACGGTAACGCTCGAACTCCGCGATGTCGCTGGCAAAGAAATAACTTCTGGCGCCGTCGATGGCATCGAGATAACGGTCGAGGATCAAGCTGGAAAGATGATCGTCGAGCGGTGCGCGACGGTAGTGCTCGTGCGCGATGATGTCGGCGACGCGGCGCGCGACGTAATTCTCCTGCTCGGTCGGCGCAAGGACGGCAGGTGCGGCGGTCGCTGCCGGCGCCGGCACCGGCGCTGCGGCCTGCGGCGTCATGGCGGCGCCCAACAGTGCGGCAAGTCCCACGGCGCCGGCGCAGACGGCAATGCCGGTAATCCATCGCGAACGAGTGGCCTTGAGGCGTTTGAGTATCACCGTCGCAGTTCTCCTGTAAACTTCATTCCCCACTCCCTTCAAGGCTAGAGAAGCCCGTGCCTCCTAGCAAGTGTAGCCAGCAGTGTATATGAGCCGAACGATATGCGTCCGTTCACGGTTTTGATCGGCATTGTCCTCGGGTCTGCCGCGTCGATCACCTTTGGGCTGGGCGCGGTCATGGTCGTGTTCTGCGTATTGATGGGCGAGCACCCGGATTTGTCGCACGAGCTGCCCCGGCTGGCACGCAGCCTCATGGCCTTCGGGGTTTTGACCACGGCCAGCGCCGGGAGTTTCCTCGGCCAAGCCCGCCTGCGCCCGTGGCGGGTTTGGGCCCATCTGGCAACGGGGATTTCCCTATGCATCATGGTCCTGTTGTATTGGCCGCGCCGCAATTGACGGTCACAATCGGCACTATGCGACAACTCGAGCGGTTTTTGGCCTGTTTGGCGTTCGCCCTCACCCTGGCGGGCTGCACGGTGCACCCCAAGGAGCTGCCTTCCACCGACATTGACGATACCGCCTTCGCCGATCACGTCCGCGTGCTGGCCTCCGATGACTTCATGGGCCGCAAGCCGGGGACGCCGGGCGAGGATAAGACGGTCGGCTATCTGATCGAAAATTTTCGCAAGCTGGGGTTGAAGCCGGGCAAGGACAAAACCTATGTGCAGCAAGTACCTTTGGTGCAAATTACCGCCGGCGCCGATGCGACGCTCTCGGCCGCGACCATCAGCGGGTCGCGCAAGCTGGTTTTCGGCAAGGACATGGTGATCTGGACCAAGCGCGCCGTGCCTGAAATACAGGTCGCGCACAGCGAGTTGGTGTTCGTCGGCTATGGCATCGTCGCGCCGGAATATTCGTGGAATGACTACGCGAACGTCGATGTTCACGGCAGGACGGTCGTGGTTTTGGCCAATGACCCAGGCTATGCGTCGAGGGACCCGACGGTGTTCAGAGGCAATGCAATGACCGAGTACGGCCGCTTGGCGTACAAGGTCGAGGAAGCGGCCCGGCAGGGCGCGCAAGGTGTGCTGCTGATCCATGACAGCCAGGCGATGGGCTACGGCTGGAACGTCATACAATCCACGTGGACCGGGGCGCAATTCGAACTGGCGGCGGCGGACGGATACGCAGGGCGCGCGGCCATCGAAGGCTGGATTCAAAACGATGCCGCGCGCGCGCTGTTCAGCGCGGCGGGACTGGATTTCACCCGGCTGGCGGTGGCTGCCGCCTATCCTGGGTTCAAAGCCGTGCCGATGGGCATCAAGGTCGATGCGACGCTTCACAACGCGATTCGCGCCTTCAATTCGCAGAATGTGCTGGCGTTGTGGCCGGGAAACCGGGGGCATGAATATGTCATGTACACGGCCCATTGGGACTCGTTGGGAGTAGACCAGGCACGGCCCGGTCATAGCGTCTTCAATGGCGCCGTCGACAATGCGACCGGCGCCGCGGGCTTGTTGGCGCTGGCCCAGTCCTTCGTGCGCACGGTTCCCAAGCCTGAGCGTTCCATCGCGTTTCTGGCCACGACCGCGGCCGAACCGGATTTACTGGGCTCGCAGTACTACGTCGATAATCCGGTTCTGCCTCTGCGGCAAACGGCGGCGGTCATCAACCTCGACAGCCTGCTCAACAGTGGTCGAACCCGCGATGTCAGCATCCTCGCATTCGGCAACACGGACCTGGAAGAAGCCGCGCGTGCCGAGGCGCTGCTGCAGGGGCGAGTCGCGCACGCCGAGCCTAATCCGCAGCTAGGCTTGTATTTTCGCTCCGACAGCTTCAGTTTTGCCCGCAGAGGTGTGCCGGCGCTGTACTTGCAAGCGGGCATCGACAGCGCGGCACGTGGACCGGCGTGGGGCAAGGCGCAGATCGACGATTACTTCGCGCGCCGCTATCGCCAGACCAGCGACCAGTATTCACCGGATTGGGATGTGGGCGGCGCGGTCGTCGATCTCATGCTTGATTACCAAGTGGGGCTGCGTGTCGCGAACAGCCGGCGCTTTCCGCGCTGGTATCCGAACAGCGAATTTCGCACCGCTCACCGCCGCGCGAACGACTCGGCGGGCGATTAGGCTCCTAGCGTCTACCCACTCGTGACCAGTTTTTCGTGCGGTCGAAGCTGCCGGAAGTGTTGTAAGGATCGGAGCCCTGCTCTTTGTATGAGACCTTCTTCGGACCCGGATCGAGCCTCAGTGTTTGGGCAGCCGCTCGCGCCTGCTTCAGC
Organism: uncultured Gammaproteobacteria bacterium; assembly: GCA_963761345.1. Lineage (GTDB taxonomy): Bacteria > Pseudomonadota > Gammaproteobacteria > Steroidobacterales > Steroidobacteraceae > Bog-1198. Next base: position 37,978 of record CAVXGV010000012.1, on the reverse strand, counting down.
TCCTGCACGCCGAAGGTGAAACTGGAATCATCGCTCGGTCTTGTGTAATCGCTTGCCATCGTCCGCCTCGTCAAAAAAACAGCCATGCGCCGTCAATTATTTTGTTGATCTCTCCGCTGGATGAATGTTCCCAAATTGCGACAGGCGGCACTCGGCAGCATTGCAAAACTGTGACGCAGTTCAAAATCGGCGCAAGACATAAGATCGGCGCGGCGCGACGCGGACAGGCTCCTGGATTCGATGGCGACTTCGAAGCGTGATTCAGCCGCTGCGCACCGCGGATAATTGCCGATCGTAGGGCACTGAGCGATTGCGGCCGCGCGATTTGGCGGTGTACAGCGCGTGATCGGCTGCTTTCACGAAATCATTGTAATGGCCGAATAAGATGGGCCCGCCGTGGGTTGCGCAGCCGACCGATACCGTGACCTTGGCATGGTGCGAACCGACCACATGGCCGGTGTTGCGAAACGCCATGACGATGCGTTCGCAGATGTTGTGTGCCGTTTCCGCATCGGTCGCCGGCAGCACCACCACGAATTCCGCGCCGCCGTGCCGCGCAATCGAATCCGTCTCGCGCGTGTTGCCGCGCAGAATGCGCGCGGTCGCCTGCAAGACGCGATCGCCCGCCTGGTGACCGAAACTGTCATTGATCTGGGTGAAGTTATCCAAGTCGACGTAGGCAATGCTCAAGGGCCACTTGTGGCGCGTCGAGTTGTCGAACTCTCGCGCCAGGATCTGCCCGAGATAACTGCGGTTATAGACGCCGGTCAAGGAATCGCGCCGCGTCTCTTCCTCCAGTTCCATCGACTGTGTCGAGGAGGCGCCGGCGGTGGCGCGCAAGGTATTGATATCCCGCAGCGCGTGCAGGCTGCGCAGCATCAATACTTCGCGTGCCTGTTCGAGGATCAGATCCGGATGCTGCTTGGCCAGAAGTTCGGACTCGAAAATCGCTTCGGTCTCGGGAATCATCGCGCCGACGGTGCCGAGCACCTGTCCGAAGGCCACCCTGTCCAGGCCCAGGCTGCGTTCGGCGCATAGTGCGGTTTCCGCGAATTGACGCTGTTCGGGCTCCAGCAGGAAAAGATCGGCCACGGATCCCGAGAGCGCGACGCAGCGGTCGAATATTCCCGCGGGATGCACGCTATGAGCCAATTCCACATGATGGCTGTGCTCAATCGCGCGACACAGGCGCTCCGGCAAGTTCCAGCTGCGCATCAGCCATCCGCCGACATGGGCGTGATCGGCTTGCACGTGCTTCTTCTCGTGCTCGGCGAGCGCAGCATGATCGCGCTGCAGTTCTTCCCCCTCTCGATACAAGTCGGGAACGGTACGATCGAGGGCCAGCATGCCGACATCCTGCAGCAGCGCGGCCAGGAAGATTTCTTCCGCGAGAGTTTGGCGCATGGCATCGCCGAGCGCGCGCGCCGCGGTGGCGGCCAGCAGCGCGCGACGCCAGTATGAGTTGTAATCGAGGCCGTTGGATTTCGCGCCGCGCAGGCATTTCACCAGCGAGAAACTCAAGGCGAGCGTGAGCGTGGCATTCAGGCCCAGCACCACCAAGGCCTGCCGCAAGTTTTCGCTCTTACGGCGCTGCGCGTACAGGGGCGAATTGGCCATCCTCAGTACCTTGCCGGACAGCGCTGAATCCATGCTCAGCGCTTTGGCAACCTTGCCCATTTCGATCTCGGGATCCTGCGCCAATTCGATGATATGAGTCGCCACGCCCGGCGGCGAGGGGAAGTTCACTGATCGGCGAAGATGGGCTTCGATCTCGGGGTTCAAAACGCGACTCCAGACGCAAAAACGGATCAGAATCCGCTTATGGATTTAGCGTCCGCGCCGCAGAGAACTTGAATGAGTCAGTTGAATTTTGCGCTGGCGCGCCACCAGCCGCGCAGCGCTCGAAATAGGAGATACAAGCCGTAGGGGCCGAGAAAGACGACCCACGAGGCGATGGATGCCTCCCGCAGGCCGGCGAAAAGACTGCCGTAGAGGTGACCGAGGCTCGCCCCCTCGAACCGGCCCAGCGTGGCCGCCCCTGTATAAAAAATGAGGATGGGCATCAGGGTTATCCCCAGCAACAGGCCTACCGCGGCGGCACCCAACTCAACGGACCAGGGGCTGTTTTTTGCGAAACGGCGGAAATCATAAGCCATATACAATTGTAAACGAATCCCGGCGCCTCGCCCGCCGCGGTAGAATGCGGCAGATGAGTTCTTGGACGCCTCAGAAACTGTACGACGCCAAGCCATGGGTGTTCCTCGTGGTCGGTGCGTTACTGGGCATCGGCATGATGCTCATGTCGCTATGGGCAGGGCTGTGGACCGTTTGGCGCGGACTGCTGTGCTTGGGCGGCGCGGGACTCGCCATCGTCGGCGGCGCCACTTTGCAAATGCGCCAGGATTACCGCGCCAAGAGCAAGTGGCGCCGAGACGCTCCGCCTTGATTCGCACGGCGGTTGTCGGCGCCGGCTACCTGGGCCGATTCCATGCACAGAAATATGCCGCCTTGCCAAACTCTCGGTTGGTGGGCATCGCCGATCCTGCCGAGGCCGCACGCTCGAGCGTGGCTGCTGAACTGGGCGTCGCGGGATACGCCGACTATCGCGAGCTGCTGGGGTCGGTCGATGCGGTGAGCATCGTGACGCCGACGGCCTTGCATTACGAAGTCGCCAAAGCTTTCCTCGATGCCGGCGCACACGTATTGGTCGAGAAGCCCATGACGGTGACGGTCGCCGAAGGGGAGGGGCTCATTGAAATCGCGGCTCGAGCGAAGCGCATCCTGCAGGTGGGGCACTTGGAGAGATTCAACGCCGCGGTTTTGGCGGTGCAACCCGCGCTCACCGTTCCGCGCTTCATCGAATCGGCGCGCCTCGCGCCGTTCAAGCATCGCGGCACCGATGTAGATGTGGTGCTGGACTTGATGATCCATGACATCGATTTGATCTTGAGCATCGTGCGCTCGCGCGTGGTGTCGGTCGACGCCATCGGCAGCAGCGTCTTTTCCAAGGAGATCGACATCGCGAACGCGCGCCTGCGCTTCGCCAACGGCTGCGTCGCGAACGCCACGGCGAGCCGCGTGAGCCTGAAAACCGAACGCAAGCTGCGCTTGTTTCAGGACGATGCCTACATGTCGCTGGATTTGCAGCAGAAGATCCTGACCGTCATCCGCAAAGGAACCGGAGTGGGCGCCGACGGCATGCCGCAGGTCGCCATCGAGGAGAACACCTACGAGCAGGGCGATGCGCTCAAATCAGAGATCGAGGCCTTCTTGGAGGCAGTTGCCGGCGGCCAGCCGCCTCCGGTGACCGGGGAAGATGGTCTGTTGGCGCTGAGCACCGCGGTGAGCATCGCCGAACAAGTTGCCAGCTCGATGCGCAAGTTCTCCTAACGCACCGGCTTCAGCGCCGGCGCCGCGGGGGGCGGCGCCGAACCGGATACCGAGGCCGGCGCGGTTGGCGGCGGTAGCGCCGGACCGGTCCCGGATTCGTTATCGGTAATCGTGACCCGATCCACGAAGTAACGCGTGTCCGCGAAGCAATTGGTGGGAATGCCGGGGTGCTCGGTGTAATGCAATTGAACGCGGCGTCCCACCGCCTTGCTCAACTGATCCGCCACCGACTTGTCGCGCACGCTGAAGTCCCACAGCTGCGGCGAGCTGCCGGGACCTAGGTACTGGCCGCCGCCGTAGTACAGCGCAATTTCGCCTTCCTGGGTCTTGCACACCCAGCCGCGCCGCACGAACTTCTGCAGCACGCCGGCGCGCTCGCCTTCCGCATAGGCCCAGGCGAGGGTCAGCCAGGTCCACAGGCCGCTGCCGACGACGAGCAGCAGCAGCAAAATCATGAACCAACGGCCGGCGCGGCCGGAGCGACGCCTTCCGGCCGTGTTCGGAACCTCAATCCTTGTCATAGCGGATGCGCGCTCGCGGCCGTTAATTGGTGGAGCCGGGGGGAATCGAACCCCCGTCCATAAGTCCTACGCTACAAGATCTACGTACGTAGCCACGTCTATTGTTCTCACCACGTACTACCCAACGGGCAGGGAAAGCGCGCGGCCAGCCCGGTATTTTTTCGTCGAACACACCCCAGACACGTGTGCCCCACTATCTGATGAGCGCTACACCCAAACGTTCGCATCAGCACGAGCCGCTTGGGTTTCAACCGCGATTAGGCGGCTAGAGCGTAGTTGTCTTGATTGGCAACTATAAGTTTGCAAATAGTTTTACGAGGAACCTGCACCTCGGTACGCACCTGCAGTTTCGCAACCCATGTCGAAACCGGTCGGCCCCGATCGAAGGGGTAGTTTACGCTTTCCGGGCCCGTGAACCAAATGGGGTTGCCGGCGTTCCGCCCGCACCCGCAACGGGCCGTGTCAGCGGCGCATCGCCTTCATGATTCGGCCCTTGTCGCGCTGCCAGTCCCGATCCTTTTCATTGGCGCGCTTGTCGTGCTGTTTTTTACCTTTCGCCAGGCCGATCTCGAGCTTCGCCCGGCCTGCCTTCCAATACAGCTCCAGCGGCACCAGGGTGTAGCCGCTGCGCTCCACCTTGCCCACCAGATGATCGAGCTGGCGGCGATTCAGCAGCAGCTTGCGGGTGCGGGTCGGGTCCGTCTCCACGTGGGTGGAGGCCGAATTCAAGGGGTTCAAGTGGGCGCCGAACAGAAACGCCTCGCCATTTTTGACGTAGACGTAGGCTTCCGCGATCTGCGCCTTGCCCGCGCGCATGCTCTTGACCTCCCAACCCATCAAGGAAATGCCCGCCTCGAACCGCTCCTCGATGAAGTAGTCGAAGCGCGCCTTGCGGTTGACCGCGATCGGTGGCAGCTTTTCGGCGGTTTTCATCCTAACTCACATCATATCGGACGGGGCCGCCTCGGCCCCGGGAATAATTGCGCGAAGCGCATGAATACAGCGCCTTGCGGTTCACGGCGATGGGCGGCAATTTTTCGGTGGTCTTCATCTTAGTTCAGGATATTATAGGCCGGGGCCGCCTCGGCCCCGTGAATAGTTGCGCGAAGCGCATGACAATTCCCATGCAGGTAGTCGAGCGCAGTGCCCTAGTTACCTTTACGCCCGCACAAATGTTTGCCCTGGTGAATGATGTGCCGCGCTACCCCGAGTTTTTGCCCTGGTGCGTCGCAGCCCGGATCGAGGATGTCTCACCCGCGCAGCGCATCGCGACCTTGAAAATTGCGCACGGTGTGCTGCAAACCGAATTCACCACCCGCAACACGCTCACAGCGGACGCGCGGATCGATATGCGGCTCACGCACGGTCCTTTCCGCGACCTGACGGGAGCGTGGAGTTTCGAGGCGATCGGCACGCGCGGCTCGCGCGTGCATTTCAAAGTGGAATTCGAATTCAAGAACCGCTTGACGTCCGCGGCCTTCAACGCCGTGTTCGAGTCGCTGTGCGGCAGCATCGTGGACGCCTTCGTGGCGCGCGCCCGGAAGGTTTACAGTTAGGTCCTCAGCTCTTGGGCCACGACCAGTGATCCGCATCGAGGTCGTCTGTGCACAGCCGCAGCACAGCATCATAAAATCGCTGCAACTGGCGCCGGGCTCGACGCTTGGCGACGCGCTCGCCGCGGTGGCATCGGAGAAGGACTTCCTCGGCGTGGATTTGGCCAATGCGGCGGTGGGTATTTTCGGCCGGGTGGCGCGCCGCGACCAGCCCCTCAAGGACGGGGATCGGGTCGAAATCTACAGGCCGCTCATGGAGGAGCCCAAGCTCGCGCGCAGAAAGCGCCTCAGTAAATCCGGCCGTTTTTGATTTTCGCGGCCGACGCGTCTTGCTTTGCCGCTTCCGCGTCGGTGGGCTTGTCCAGCCGGGCGACTTTGTCCCCGTCGAAATACACGGTCACGCGGCGCGAGTCGACGTGGCGCGTGCGGCCCTTCTTGAGATAGTAAATATAGTCCCAACGTTCTTTGTCGAAACTGTCGGCCACCATCGGCGTGCCCAACAGGTAGCGAACCTGACTTCGCGTCATGCCCTCTTTGACGGTATCGACGGCGCCTTGATTGAGAAAATTGCCCTGCTGAATGTTGATGCGGTACACGCAGCCGGTGGCCGTCAGAGTGACCGCGGATCCCAGAATGAGGCACTGAATTATTTTCATGAAGGTGGTGAATGGCCGTCAAATGATTGATAATCGGGACCCATCATAACCCAAAGGCCCAGCATGCCGCAGCGCCTGAAACCCGACGCGACCAGCGAAAGCAATGATCTGCGCAATGCAGGTCTCAAAGTCACGCTGCCGCGCCTCAAAATCCTGGACATCCTCGCGGATGGGTCCGCGCGCCATATGAGCGCCGAGGACATCTACAAAAAACTCCTGGTGTCCAATGAAGACATCGGTCTCGCCACCGTCTACCGCGTGCTGACGCAATTCGAGGCCGCCGGCCTGGTCACGCGCCATCATTTTGAAGGCGGTATGGCGGTGTTCGAGCTCAATCAGGGCGCGCATCACGATCACATCGTGTGTGTTGACTGCGGCAAGGTGGAAGAGTTCATGGACGGCGGCATCGAAGAGCGCCAGCATGCCGTTGCCAAACGCTTGGGCTTCGAGATCAGCGATCACGCCCTGATCCTGTACGGGCACTGCCGCAAGGCCAATTGCCCCAACCAGAAGCGCCCCAAGTCCCCTGCCTGAGGCTCCTAGGCAGAGAGCTCCCGCCCAGGGTGGCGAGTCGCTAAACCTAACGCGGCGCGCCCCCAAAGCGGCGAGTGCCCAACAATGAACGGCGAGTCCCTCAACGCGGCGCGCTGCGCGAGCCCTTTTTCTTGAGTATGGCGGCCGGCACCGCGCGCGCGAGCATGTCGAGCGCATGCGCGCGCGCCTGTTCGGTCACGTCGACGCCGCCGAGCATGCGGGCAATTTCATCGACACGCTCAGGCTGGCCCAGGGGCTTGACGGCGGTGCGCGTGATTTTGCCGTCGCTCAGTTTCGTGACGCGAAATTGGCTGTGAGCTTGCGAGGCGACCTGCGCCAGGTGCGTCACGCACAGCACCTGGGCGCGCTCGCCCAACTCGCGCAACTGCCTGCCGACGATTTCGGCCACGCCGCCGCCGATGCCCGCATCCACTTCATCGAATACCATGCAAAGCGAAGTGCTCTGCGCGCGTCCGGCGACCTGGACCGCGAGGCTGATGCGCGAGAGTTCCCCGCCGGAGGCGACTTTCGCGAGGCTTTTCAAAGGCTGACCGGGATTCGCGCTCACCAGGAACTCCACCTCATCGCTGCCGTTCGATGAGAACTCCTGTTCGCTTGGCGTGATTTTCACCGCAAACTCGCCGCCCGCCATGCCGAGGGTCTGCATGAGCCGGGTCACCTGACCCCCCAATAGTTGCGCGGCGGTGTTGCGCGCGCCGCTCAAAGCCCCGGCGGCGCTGCGGTAGTCGCGCGCCAGATCGGCGACCTGTCGCTCCAGGGTCGCCAAACTCAGCTGCACATCATCGAGGGTGGCGAGTTCCTGTTCCAGGCGAACCATGTGCTCCGGCAGCTCCAGCACCGCGACCCGATGCTTGCGCGCCAAGGCTTCGAGTGCGGCGGCGCGGCGCTCAATCTCGTCCTGGCGCGCAGGATCGATATCCAGATCGTCCAAGTAGCGCCTGAGCGCGGCGGCCGCTTCCTGGGTCAGAATGGAAGCTTCGCCCAATAATTTGGCGGCCTCTGCCAATTGCGGATCGATGTCCGAGACGCTGCGCAGTGCAGCCGTTGCCTTGCCGAGCAGGTCGTGTGCGCTGCCGGCCTCCGCTTCATACGCCGCCATGAGCGCGGTACGGGCGGCCTCGCCCAGCCGGCTGCGGCTCGCGACGCGCTTTTGATCGGCGAAAAGGGCTTCGATGTCGCTTACCGTCGATACATCGTTTTTCAGCTCGCGCAGCTGATGGCGCAACAGGTCCAGGCGGGCCTCGCGATTTTCGGCGGCGTTTTGCAGCGCCCGGAGATCGCGGTGGCAGGCGTTATAGCGGCTGAACAGTTCCGCGACGGTGTTCTTCAAAGCGGGAGCAGCCAAGCGCTCGTCGAGCAGCTCGCGCTGGGCGCCGCGGCTCACCAGGTGCTGAAATTCCTGTTGGCCGTGGATTTCGATGAGTAACTCCGCCAGTTCCCGCAATGCCAGGAGCGGCACGACTTGGCCGTTCACATAGGCGCGCGAACGGCCGTCCGCGCCGACGACGCGGCGCACGACCAGTTCCCCGTCGTGGTCGATCGATTGCTCATCGAGCCAACTGACGGCCGCAGCGGGGAGGGCGGCGAAGCTCGCGGTGATTTCGGTGCGCTCGGCGCCCTGGCGAACGATATCGCCGGCGGCCCGACCCCCGGAGATCAGCAGCAGCGCATCGACGACAATGGATTTTCCGGCGCCGGTTTCACCCGTCAGCGCCGTGAGACCGGCGCTGAATTCGAGCTCCGCTTGATCGACGAGGACCAAATCCCGTAGTTGAAGATGCGTCAGCACGTCCGAGGAGCCTGTCCGGGTATTCCGCCCGGCCGCGAGATCCTAAGCATCCGGCGCACCGCCGTGCCCACCGCGGCCCCAATGCAGCTTGGAGCGCAGCAACCGGTAGTAGTCATAGCCCGGAGGATGCAGCAGCGTGATTTGTACATCGGCGCCCTCGACATACAGGGTGTCGCCCTGCCCCAAAGCGCCGATGGCCGAGCCGTCGCAAGTCACCTGCGCGCGCGACTCGAAACGATCCGACATGCGCAGTTGAATCTTACTGCCGGCGCGCACGACGATCGGCCGGTCGCTCAAGGTGTGCGGACAGATGGGGGCCAGCACCCACACATCGAGGTCGGGCTCGACGATGGGACCGCCGCACGACAGGGCATAGGCGGTCGAACCGGTCGCGGTGGCGATCACGATGCCATCGCCGCCATGCGAATTGACGTAACGGCCATTGATGGAGGTCTCGAAATCCATGGTGCGGCCCGTCTCCCATTTGTTGACCACCACATCGTTCAAGCCCAGCGCGCGCACGATCTTGCCGTCACGGCCTTCCAGCCGTGCCGCCAGCAATGAGCGTCGGTCCTCGCTGTAGCGCCCGGCCAGCACGGAATCGACGTCCTCGAGCATGGATGTGGGGCTGACATCGGTTAGGAATCCAAGCCGGCCGCGATTCACGCCCAGCAAGGGCACCGAATGGCCGGCGACCAGTCGAGCTGCATACAGCAGCGTGCCGTCGCCGCCGATGGCGACGATCAGATCGGCCCGTGTTGCAAAAGACTGCTCGGGGCACATGGAAACGCAGTCTGCTTTGAATGCCAAGCCGACACCGGGGTCGACCAGCACGGACACGCCGCTGGCCTGAAAATGCGCGGCGAGCCCCAACATACATTCGGCGACACGCAAATCTTTGGCGTTGCCCACCAGCGCAATGGACTGAAATGACTGAGGCATGATCGATTCCTTGTAGCATGACCGACGCAAGGCGGTCACGCACTGAAAACGAGTTATCGGGCGCTTGGCCGGACTTGACTTAGGCCGGATGCTAGGTAGCTTCAAACATGATATATGGACCTACTATGACAGAAGGTGCCGACGAAGGGCTCAATGAGCGGGCGCAGATGCTCCTCAAGGCTTTGATCGAGAACTATATCCGCGACGGTCAGCCGGTGGGATCTCGAACCCTGTCGCGCGATTCCGGATTGAGCTTGTCATCGGCCACCATCCGCAACGTGATGGCCGACTTGGAAGACTTGGGCTTCGTCGCCTCGCCTCACACCTCCGCCGGCCGCATACCCACCGACAAGGGCTACCGGTTATTCGTCGATACCTTGCTGAAGCTCAAGCCGCTGCGTCAAGAGGAGATCGAGGAGATCGAGCGGCGCTTGAAATCGGATGCTGCAAACGGCCGCTCATTGGTGCAGACCGTCTCGCACATGCTTTCCAACGTGACCCACATGGCCGGGCTCGTGACCCTGCCGAACCCGAACTACATCGCACTGTCGCAGGTCGAATTCATTTCGCTGTCGGAAAACCGGGCGCTGGCCATCATGGTCATGAGCAATCGCGAGGTGCAGAACCGTGTGGTTCAGCTCGATCGCCACCACACGCCGGAGGAGCTGCGCCGCGCCGCCAACTATCTGAATGAGGCATTTTCCGGCCGCTCGCTGCCTGATGTGCGCGCGCTGCTGCTCGCGCAGCTGCAGGAGACGCGCCAGCACATGGATGAGCTCATGAAGGACGCGATCCAAGTGGCGCAGAAGGTCTTCGACTCTACGCCTTCGGAGCGCGTGGAATACGTCATCGCCGGCGAAACCAACTTGATGGGATTTGCCGAATTGTCGAACGTCGATCGCCTGCGCCGCCTGTTCGAAGCCTTCAACGAGAAGCACGATATCCTGCGGCTGCTGGACAACTGCCTGCGGGCCGACGGCATCCAGATCTTCATCGGGCATGAATCCGGCTATCGGATTCTGGACGACATCAGCGTCGTCACCGCGCCCTACATGATCGACAATCAAGTGGTCGGCGTCCTCGGGATCATCGGCCCCACCCGGATGGCCTACGAGCGTGTCATTCCCATCGTAGATATCACGGCCAAACTGTTGGGTTCGGCCTTGAACGCTCGCAAATAGCCCCCAAATGGTCGGTCAAAGCGGCACCATAGCCGCCTTTCTTTTGAGGGTCTATCAGCGTGAATGAGAACAATCAGCCTTCGGGAGCCGAAGCGGCGGACATGAGCACGGCTCCCCCTCCGGAAGCCCCCTCGGCGCTGGCGGCGGCGGAGGCCAAGGCCGGTGAGAACTGGAACAGCTACCTGCGGGCCGTGGCCGAATTGGACAACTACCGCAAGCGCACCGATCGCGAGCTCGAGAACGCGCGCAAGTACGCGGTCGAGCGCTTCGCGCAGGAACTGGTCGGCGTCGTGGATTCGCTGGAGGCGGGGATCGCCGCCGCGACGGCCAATCCGGGTCCGGCGCTCCTCGAAGGCGCCCAGGCGACTTTGAAACAGTTGCAGCGGGCTTTCGAGAAGGCGGGGATCAAGCTCATCGACCCGCCCGGCCAGCCCTTCGACCCGGATTGGCACGAGGCGATGGTGGCGCAGGAGAGCCGCGATCAGCCGGTCAACACGGTCCTCTCGGTCATTCAAAAAGGCTACTCGTTGAACGGGCGCTTGCTGCGTCCGGCGCGGGTTATCGTCAGCAAGGCGCCCGCTGGGGACGCCAATTGAAAAATGCGTCGCATGTCCCCACGTACGGTCAAACGTTCGAATTTTCTAGAGGGTTTTCACCATGGGTAAAATGATTGGTATCGATCTCGGCACCACCAATTCCTGCGTTGCGATCATGGAAGGCGGCAAGCCCAAGGTCATCGAGAACAGCGAAGGTGACCGTACCACGCCGTCGATCGTTGCCTTTACCAAGGACGGCGAGGTGCTGGTCGGGCAGTCCGCCAAACGCCAGGCCGTCACCAACCCGGCGAATACCGTCGCTGCGGTGAAGCGCCTCATCGGCCGAAAATTCACCGACGACGTGGTGAAAAAAGACATGGGAATGGTCTCCTACAAGATCATCAAGGCCGACAACGGCGATGCCTGGGTCGAAGTGCAGGGCAAGAAGATGGCGCCGCAGGAAATCTCCGCGCGCGTCCTGCAAAAGATGAAGAAGACCGCCGAGGACTATCTGGGCGAGGCCGTCACCGAGGCCGTCATCACGGTACCGGCGTATTTCAACGATTCGCAGCGCCAGGCCACCAAGGATGCCGGGCGCATTGCGGGCCTGAACGTCAAACGTATCATCAACGAGCCGACGGCGGCCGCGCTGGCCTATGGGCTCGACAAGGACGGCGGCGACCGCAAGATCGCCGTGTACGACCTGGGCGGCGGCACCTTCGACGTGTCGGTCATCGAAATTGCCGAGGTGGACGGCGAGCGCCAGTTCGAAGTGCTGTCGACCAACGGCGATACCTTCCTGGGCGGCGAGGACTTCGATCTTCGCGTCGTCAATTATCTGGCGGATGAATTCAAGAAAGAGAGCGGCATCGATGTACGCAAGGATCCCCTCGCGATGCAACGCCTGAAGGAAACCGCGGAGAAGGCCAAGATCGAGCTGTCCTCGAGTCAGCAGACCGAAATCAACCTGCCCTACATCACGGCGGATGCGGCGGGTCCGAAGCACCTGAACATGAAGTTGACCCGCGCCAAGCTCGAGTCCTTGGTCGAGGATTTGGTGCAGAAGACCATGGAGCCTTGCCGCATCGCGCTCAAGGATGCCGGGTTGTCCATGAAGGACGTGGGCGAAGTCATTCTGGTCGGCGGTCAAACCCGCATGCCGCTGGTGCAAAAAGTGGTGAAGGACCTGTTCGGCAAGGAGCCGCGCAAGGACGTGAACCCGGATGAAGCCGTGGCGGTAGGCGCCGCGATTCAGGGCGGTGTTCTGTCAGGCGACGTGAAAGACGTGCTGCTGCTGGATGTCACGCCATTGTCCTTGGGGATCGAAACCCTGGGCGGCGTCATGACCAAAGTGATCGAGAAGAACACCACCATTCCGACCAAGGCGGCGCAGACGTTTTCGACCGCGGATGACAATCAGACCGGCGTCACCATCCACGTGCTGCAGGGCGAGCGCGACCGCTCGACCGACAACAAGTCATTGGGCCGCTTCGACCTGACCGACATTCCGCCGGCCCCGCGCGGCATGCCGCAGATCGAGGTCGCATTCGACATCGATGCCAACGGCATTTTGAACGTCTCGGCCAAGGATGTGAAAACCGGCAAGGAACAGCGCATCGTCATCAAGGCCTCGAGCGGCTTGTCCGAGGCGGAGATCAAGCGCATGGTTTCCGACGCGGAAGCGCATGCCGAGGAAGACAAGAAGTTTCGCGAGCTGGTGGGCGCGCGCAACAAGGCCGATGCGACCATTCACAGCGTCGAGAAAGCGCTCAAGGATGTGGGCGACAAGATCTCCGAGGATCAGAAGAAGTCGGCCGCCGATGCGGTGGCGGCAGTCAAGGCCGCGATGAGCGGCGATGATCGGGAGGAGATCGAGCGCAAGACCACGGAGCTGGAACAGGCATCGAGCGCCATCACGCAAAAGATGTATGAACAGTCCTCGGCCGGCGCGGCATCCGCCGCAGACGGCGGATCGGCCGGCCAAACGCAGCAGCCAAAGGACGACGTGCTGGACGCGGAGTTCGAGGAAGTGAAGGACAGCGACCGCAAGAAGGCCTGACGCTTGTTGAGTGGGATTTTTGTGACGGGATAGTTTGGTGATCGAAACCGCCGGTGTGATAAGTACCGGCGGTTCGTTTTTATGGTCTCGAGGGTTGGGTAAGCAATGGCGAAGCAGGATTATTACAAGCTTCTCGACGTGAGCAGGGACGCGACTGAAGCGGACATCAAAAAGGCCTATCGCCGCCTTGCGATGAAATTCCATCCGGATCGCAATCCCGATGATCCGGATGCGGAACACCGCTTCAAAGAGTGCAAAGAAGCCTACGAGATCCTGTGCGACACGCATAAGCGCGCCGTCTACGATCAGTTCGGCCATGCCGGCCTTGAAGGCAACCGCGGCGGCGGGTTCGGTGCCGGCGAGGCGTTCGGCGACATTTTCGGCGAAATGTTCGGCGACATCTTCTCCGGCGGCCAGCGCGGCCGCTCGCAGGTGTTTCGCGGCGCAGATCTGCGCTACGAGTTGGACCTGGATCTGGAGCAGGCGGTGTTCGGCACCGAGACCGAGATTCGCATTCCGTCCATGGGCGAATGCAAGACCTGCAAAGGGTCGGGCGCGGCCAAGGGGTCCACCCCCAAGACCTGCGATACCTGCAATGGCCAGGGTCAGGTTCGGGTGCAGCAATCGATATTCACCATCCAGCAACCCTGTCCGCGCTGCAAAGGCCGCGGCAAAATCATTCCCAATCCCTGCGATACCTGTTACGGCCAAGGTCGCGTTCGCCAGGAGAAATCGCTTCCCGTGAAAGTGCCCGCGGGCGTGGACACCGGCGATCGCATTCGCCTGAACGGCGAGGGCGAGGCGGGCCGCAATGGCGGTCCGGCGGGCGATCTGTACGTCGAGATTCGCGTGCGCGAGCATGCCATCTTCGAACGCGAGGGCAGCCATCTGTCCTGCGAGGTGCCCATTACCTTCGCCACCGCGGCGCTCGGTGGCTCGGTGGAAGTGCCGACTCTCGACGGCGAAGTTATCTTGAAGATCCCCGGTGAAACGCAATCGGGGCGCGTGTTTCGCATGCGCGAAAAGGGCGTGCGTCCCGTGCGCGGCGGTGCCCCCGGAGACCTGTTCTGCCGCGTCGTGGTGGAAACCCCCGTGAGCCTGCGGACCGAGCAGAAGGAACTGCTGAGGAAGTTCGAGGCCTCGCTGGAGCAGGGCAGCCATCATCCGAGAGAGCAGACTTTTTTCGACGGCGTCAAAAAATTCTTCACCCGCGCGGTCGAATAGGTGGCCTCGCAGCCGCTGGTCGTGTTCGGCATTACCGGTCGCATGGGGCAGTCGCTGATCCGAGCCCTGCGCGAGGGGTCGCAATTTCAACTGCACGGCGCAATCGCCTCGCCGGGCAGCCATAGGCTGGGTCAGGAGTGCGCCGCGGAAGGACAGCCGACGGGGGTGATGATCAGCGCCGATGTTGCTGCCGCCCTCAAGGGCGCCTCGGTGGCGGTGGAGTTCAGTCTCGGCAGCGCGGTCGCCGCGCACGCACAGGCCTGTGCCGAGGCGGGCGTCCCCTTGCTGGTCGGTACCACCGGATTCGACGCTGCGGCGCATGCGCAGCTCGAGCGGGCGGCGCACAAGATCGGGGTGCTGCTGGCGCCCAACACCAGCGTCGGGGTCGCGGTATTGCGCAACTTGGTCGCACAGGCGGCGCAAGCCCTGGGCGGGGGTTACGATGTCGAAATCTCCGAGGCGCACCATCGGTTGAAGCGCGACGCGCCGTCGGGGACGGCCTTGAGCTTGGGCGAGGCGGTGGCGAACGCGCGCGGCCAGGTGTTGAGCGATGTCGCAGTATACGACCGCCATGCGACGAGCGGCCCCCGCAGCGCCGGGAGCATCGGCTTTTCGGTCGTTCGGGCGGGCGATATCGTGGGTGAGCACACGGTGATGTTTGCCGCGGCAGGCGAGCGGGTGGAGATCACCCACCGTGCCACCGACCGCATGACCTTTGCGAGGGGCGCCCTGCGGGGGGCCGCCTGGCTGCTGGGCCGATCGCCGGGCCTGTATGCCATGCAAGATGTTCTGAAGACTTGAGAAGAATCATGGACAGTGGTCGACTGCATCGTTAATATTCGCGCCCGGAATCGATCGCGTGTTAATTCCATAAAGCGGGAGTGCGTTCTCAAGAACCCCTCCCGCTTTGCGCATCTGCGCCACACCGCCATAGGGCAAAGCGAGGAACCGGAGTGTCGACACCTGCAGTGCTAGCTCTCGAAGATGGCACCGTGTTCCGAGGCGTCTCAGTAGGCGCAAAAGGCAACACGACGGGTGAAGTGGTTTTCAATACGGCGATGACCGGGTATCAGGAGATCCTCACCGATCCTTCCTATTGCCGGCAGATCGTCACCCTGACCTATCCGCATATCGGCAACACCGGCGCGACACCGGAAGATTTGGAATCCGGCGCCGTCTACGCTGCGGGATTGGTGATTCGGGATCTGCCGCTGCTGAGTTCCAATTGGCGCGCCACCGAGTCTTTGCAAAGCTTCTTGCTTCGCTGCAAGGTGGTGGCGATCGCGGACATCGATACCCGCAAGCTGACCCGGCTGCTGCGCGAGAAGGGTGCGCAATCCGGCTGCATCATGACCGGGGAGAATATCGACCAGAACGCGGCGGTGCGGGCGGCCAAGAAATTTCCCGGCCTCAAAGGCATGGATCTGGCCAAGGCGGTTTCCACCAAGAAGATCTATCAGTGGAATGACGGCTTGATTTGGAAGACGGCCGCGAAGCCGCCGCGCCCACAGAGTCGCTTGCACGTGGTGGCCTACGACTACGGCATCAAGCGCAGCATTTTGCGCATTCTCGCCGAGCATGGCTGCCGCATGACGGTGGTGCCTGCACAAACTCCGGCAGATCAAGTGCTTGCAATGAATCCTGACGGTATTTTCTTAAGTAACGGCCCCGGGGACCCGGAGCCCTGCGACTACGCCATTCAAGCCATTACGCGCTTTTTGGAGACTGAGATTCCGATTTTTGGAATTTGCCTGGGACATCAATTACTGGGCCTCGCCAGCGGCGCGAAGACCGTGAAAATGAAATTCGGCCACCACGGCGCCAATCATCCGGTGCTGGAAATCGACTCGGGCCGCGTGCTCATTTCCAGCCAGAACCATGGGTTTGCGGTCGACGGCGCGACCTTGCCGGACACCTTGCGCGCCACCCACCGTTCCTTGTTCGACGGCTCGCTGCAAGGCGTGACGCGCACGGATCGCCCGGCATTCAGCTTCCAAGGACACCCGGAAGCGAGTCCCGGACCGCACGATCTGCGGCTGTTGTTCGAGCACTTCATGTATTTGATGGTGAAGCGCGTGCAGGCCAATTCCCGCGGGCGCACGCCGGTCAAACAAAAATCGGCGGAAGGCTAAGTGCCGAAGCGTACCGACCTGGGCAGCATCCTGATCATCGGCGCGGGGCCCATCATCATCGGTCAGGCCTGCGAGTTCGACTATTCTGGAGCTCAAGCGTGTAAGGCGCTGAAAGAAGAGGGATATCGAGTCATCCTGGTGAACTCGAATCCCGCCACGATCATGACCGATCCGGAGACGGCCGACGCCATTTATATAGAGCCCATCAATTGGCGCACGATCGCACGCATCATCGAGAAGGAACGCCCCAGCGCGCTGCTGCCGACCATGGGCGGCCAGACGGCGCTCAATACCGCGCTCGATCTGGTGCGCGAGGGGATCCTGGAGAAATTCAATGTGGAGATGATCGGCGCGTCGCAGCGGGCCATCGACATGGCGGAGGATCGGGAACTGTTCCGACGCGCCATGGCCGACATCGGCCTGGAAACGGCACGCGCGCGCATCGCACACAGCATGGAGGAAGCTCTGGCGGTACAGTCCGAGATCGGCTTCCCCACCGTGATCCGGCCGTCCTTCACGCTGGGGGGCAGCGGCGGCGGCATCGCCTACAACCGTGAGGAATTCGAGGCCACGGTCGCCCGTGGACTGGATGCCTCGCCCACCAACGAGGTGCTGCTCGAAGAATCCGTGCTCGGCTGGAAAGAGTACGAAATGGAAGTGGTCCGGGACCATGATGATAATTGCATCATCGTGTGCTCGATCGAGAACTTGGACCCGATGGGCGTGCACACCGGCGATTCGATTACCGTGGCGCCGGCGCAGACCCTCACCGATCGCGAATATCAGCGGCTGCGTGACGCCTCGATCGCGGTGTTGCGCAAGATCGGCGTCGACACCGGCGGGTCGAACGTGCAGTTCGCCATCAACCCGGACGATGGGCGGGTGCTCGTCATCGAAATGAACCCTCGGGTGTCGCGCTCCTCGGCGCTGGCATCCAAGGCCACCGGATTCCCGATTGCCAAGATCGCCGCCAAGCTGGCGGTGGGCTACACCTTGAGCGAGCTGAAGAACGAAATCACCGGCGGCGCCACGCCCGCTTCCTTTGAGCCGACCATCGACTATGTGGTCACGAAGATTCCGCGCTTCACGTTCGAGAAATTTCCCGGCGCCAATACCCGCCTGACCACCCAGATGAAATCGGTGGGCGAGGCCATGGCCATCGGCCGGACGTTTCAGGAATCCATGCAAAAGGCGCTGCGCAGCCTGGAGACCGGCTATGACGGGTTCAATGAGCAGCTGACCTTGCCGTTGACGGACGAGGCTGCCGAGAAGCTGTCGTACGAACTGCGCTGGCCGGGACCCAATCGGATTCTGTATGTGGCCGACGCTTTCCGCGCCGGTTGGTCGCTGCAACAGGTGTTCGAGGCCACCAAGATCGATCCCTGGTTCCTGTCGCAGATCGAGGATCTGCTGCGCGAGGAGGCGCAACTGGCCAAGGAGGGATTCGAGAGCCTGAACCTCGCGCGCCTGCGCGCTTTGAAGCGCAAGGGCTTTTCCGATTCGCGCATCGGCAAATTGGCGGGGCGGGACGAACCGGATATCCGCCGCGAACGGCGCAAGCTGGGGTTGCATCCGGTCTACAAGCGGGTCGACACCTGCGGGGCCGAATTCGCCACCTCCACCGCGTATTTGTATTCGACCTATGAAGAAGAGTGCGAAGCGGCACCCTCGGATCGGCGCAAGATCATGATCTTGGGCGGCGGCCCGAATCGCATCGGACAGGGCATAGAGTTCGATTATTGCTGCGTGCACGCCGCCATGGCGCTGCGCGAAGACGGCTTCGAAACCATCATGGTGAATTGCAATCCGGAGACGGTTTCCACCGACTACGACACCTCGGATCGGCTGTATTTCGAGCCGCTGACCTTTGAAGACGTGATGGAAATCATCGAGAAGGAAAAGCCCGAGGGCGTCATCGTGCAATTCGGAGGACAGACCCCGTTGAAATTGTCGCGGGCGCTCGCCGCCGCAGGTGCTCCGATCATCGGCACGACCCCCGACAGCATCGATGTCGCGGAGGATCGCGAGCGCTTCCAAAAGCTCGTGGCCTCTTTGAAGCTCAAGCAGCCGGCCAATGCCACCGCGCGCAATGAGGCGGCGGCCGTTTCCATGGCCAAGGAAGTCGGCTTTCCGCTGATCGTGCGTCCCAGCTATGTGCTCGGAGGGCGGGCGATGGAAGTGGTGTTCAACGAGGATGACTTGCGCCAGTACATGATCGATGCGATGAAGGTGTCGAATGACAGCCCGGTGCTGCTCGATCGTTTTCTCGATCTGGCCATTGAAGTCGACGTCGATGCGGTCAGTGACGGCACGGACGTGCTGATCGGCGGCATCATGGAACATATCGAGCAGGCCGGCGTGCATTCCGGCGACTCGGGCTGCTCGCTGCCGCCGAACGGCCTGTCGGCGGAGATCCAGGATGAGTTGCGGGCGCAGACCCGCAAGCTCGCCAAGGCGCTCAACGTCATTGGTTTGATGAATATCCAGTTCGCGATTCAAAGCGGCGTGATCTATATTCTGGAAGTCAATCCGCGCGCCTCGCGCACCGTTCCCTTCGTCTCCAAGGCCACCGGTATTCCCCTGGCGAAAGTGGCCGCGCGCGTCATGACGGGCAAGACTCTCGCGATGCAGGAACGCACGGTCGAGCGCATACCGCCTTACTTTTCGGTCAAGGAGGCGGTTTTCCCCTTCAACAAATTCCCGGAAGCGGATCCGATTTTGGGTCCGGAAATGAAATCCACGGGCGAAGTGATGGGAACCGGCAACACCTTCGGCGAAGCCTATGCCAAGGCTCAGGCCGCGTCGGGCGTGATCCTGCCCACCCGCGGCTTGTGCTTCATCAGCGTGCGCGATCGCGATAAGCCCGCAGCCGCGATTTTGGCGCAAATGCTCATCGCCCGCGGCTTCGAGATCGCGGCCACCGGCGGTACGGCCCTGGTTCTGGAAGAAGCGGGTGTGAGCTGCCGCCGTGTCAATAAGGTGCGCGAGGGTCGCCCGCACGTCGTTGATATGATAAAAAATGACGAGGTGGCGCTGATCGTCAATACCACCGAGGGCAAGCAGGCGGTGCGCGAGTCCCGCTCCATCCGTCGCGAGGCGGTAGCGAGGCGAGTAACCTATTACACTACCGTGGCCGGTGCGCGCGCGACTTGCGATGCGCTCGATCATTTAGGCGATATAGAAGTGAATCGATTGCAGGATTTGCACAAGGAATTGACGGCGTGACGCGGACCCCCATGACCTTGCACAGAGAGCTGCGGACGTGAAGCATACCTCTAATGCTTGCTACGGAGTGCCGCCGCAATGAATCGCACTCCCATGACCTTGCGCGGCGCGGAGCGTTTGCGCACGGAACTCAAGCAGCTGAAGAGCGAGGCGCGCCCCAATGTCATCAAGGCGATCGCGGAGGCGCGCGCGCACGGCGACTTGAGCGAGAATGCCGAATATCACGCGGCGCGTGAACAGCAGAGCTTCATTGAAGGGCGCATCAACCAAATCGAGAATCGCCTGAGCAATGCCGAGGTGATCGATGTCACCAGATTGACCGCCAATGGACGCGTGGTGTTCGGCTCGACACTGGAGCTGGAAGATCAGGACGGGGGCAACAAGGTCGCCTACCAGCTGGTGGGCGACGATGAGGCCGATATCAAGCAGGGACTGCTGTCGGTCTCATCGCCCATCGCCCGTGCGCTGATCGGCAAGTCCGAGGGCGATGTCGTCGATGTGACCACGCCCGGCGGCACGCGCAGCTACGAGATCGTCTCGGTCCGCTACGTGTAAAGAAACGTGAAGATTCTGCGCAGCATTTTCCGGGTGCTCATGGTTCTGTGGGCGGGCAGCCTCTGGTCGCTGCTCTGGGTTGCCGCCGTCTTGTTCCAGGCGCAGGGCGATCGGCATCTGGCAGGCCTGTTGGCGGCGAGGTTCTTCCAGATCGAGACCTACCTCGGTCTCGGCGTGGCGGCGCTGGCGATCCTGCTCCCCGGCAGGAGTCGGTACGTCGGGGCCTACTTCGCCGTTGCGCTATTGGCGATGAATGAGTGGATTTTGAAGCGGGCGATGCATCTGGCTCAGGCTCACGGCACGGCGGCGGGCTTGAGCTTCGGCGCCTGGCACGGCATTTCGGCCGTACTCTACATCCTGGCCTGTTTGTCCGTTGTCCTGGTCATTTACAAGGAGGAATATCGTCATGGTTGATCGCACCAGGTTCTGTTTCGCGGCACTCTGTTGCTCGCTGGCGCCCGCGGCATGGTGCGCAGCGCCATTCTCCTTCGAGTCGGCGCCGGGCAGGCTGCCTAAGAATGTCGTTCCCGTCAGTTACGACGTCGCGGTCGTGCCCGATGCCGATGCCTTGAGATTGACCGGAACCGAGTCGGTGCAGCTGCAATTCCGCGCGCCGACCGCGACGGTGCAATTCAATTCGCTCAACGAGACCTTGCGCCATGTGCTGTTGGACGGCAAGCCGGTCAAGAACGTGAGCTCCAACGATGAGCAGCAGCTCACCACAGTGACCTTGACGAAGCCTGTAACCGGCCTGCACACATTGAGTTTTTCGTACCGCGGCAAAATCGAAACGCAGCCGCAGGGTTTGTTTGCACAGAAGTACACGAAACCGGGCGGCGGCCAGGGCATTCTGCTGTCGACGCAGATGGAAGCCACGGATGCGCGGCGCATGTTCCCTTGCTGGGATGAGCCGGCATTTCGCGCCTATTTTCGTCTGACCGTCACGGTGCCTAAGTCCTGGGCCACGGTGGGAAACATGCCGGTCGCGCGCCGCACTGTCCACGGCCAAACAGCGACGGTGAGCTTTCGGCGATCTCCGAAGATGCCGTCCTACCTGGTGTTGTTCACGGCCGGGGACATGCGTGAAATGTCCGCGACGCGCGGCGGCACGCAATTCGGTGTCTGGGCGGTCGCGGGGCACGAACAAGACGGTGCGGTCGCCCTCGCCAGCGCCCAGGATATTCTGGGCGACTACGACGAGTACTTCGCCTATCCGTATCCCTTGCCCAAGCTCGATTCGATCGCCGTGCCGGGCGGCTTTTCCGGCGCGATGGAGAATTGGGGCGCGATTACTTATAACGATCGGGCATTGCTGATCGGTCCCTCGAGCTCGATGCAGAACCGGCAGACGGTTTTCAGCATTCAAGCGCACGAGATGGCGCATCAATGGTTCGGGGACCTGGTCACCATGGGATGGTGGGACGATACCTGGCTGAATGAAAGCTTTGCCTCATGGCTCGCCGCCAAGGAGACGGCGGCACGCCATCCCGCCTGGCGCTGGTGGGAGCAGGAAGACGAATCGAGGGAGTCGGCGATGGCGGCGGATGCGCGCGCCAGTTCGCATGCCATCGAGCATCACGTCGCCGACGAGCTGCAAGCGGCCGATTCCTTTGATTCGGACATTACCTACAACAAGGGCGAGGCGCTGCTGCGCATGCTGGAGGCTTATATCGGCGAGGACGTGTTTCGCCAAGGAATCCGCAGCTACATCAAGGACCGCGCCTATTCGAACGCGACCGCGGCGGATCTCTGGAATGCCCTGGCTCACGCAAGCGGCAAGGACGTTCCCGCGGTCGCGGCGCCGTGGATCGAGAAGCCGGGATTCCCCCTGGTCGGTGCGACGGCGGCCTGCGATTCGTCAGGCAATCGCAGTGTGACCTTGAGCCAGAAGCGGTTCCTGCTGAACGGCGTCAGCGCGGATACCGCGCTGTGGCAGGTACCCATGAGAGTTCGCGCCGGCACTGCCGCGCCGCGCGCCGTGCTGCTCGGCCGTCAGGACCAGAACATCGCCGCGGGCCGCTGCGACGAGGCTTTATCCGTCAATGCCGACGCCGTCGGCTATTACCGCGTGCAGTACGATGCTGAGACGCTGGCCGTGAACACGCGGCTATTTCCCGGTGCGGTCGACGGCGATCGCATCGCCCTGCTCGATGATCAGTGGGCGTTGGTGGGAAGCGGCGAGGCGTCATTGCAGAATTTCCTGGCGCTGGCATCGTCCATGGGCGCCGACCGCGACGCCCGGGCTTGGGCGCAGATCGTTCAAGCGCTCGCCGTCATTGAATACGCAGAACGCGGAGCGCCCGGACATCAAGCCTTCGCGGCCTATGCGCGCGCACTGATCAAGCCGGTGGCCGATGAGTTGGGGTGGGACGCGGCGCCGCAGGAAACGCCGGATGTGGTTGCCCTGCGCGCCACCCTGTTGCGGGACTTGAGCCGCTGGGGCGATCAAGCCACGATCGATGAGGCACGCCGGCGCTTCGCCGTATTCGTCGAGGATCCGCACGGTTTGAGCGCGGACGCGCAGGCGACCTTGCTCACGATCGTCGGACAAAACGCGGACGCCGCGACTTTTGCCCGGCTGCGCGCCTTGGCCAAGGGCGCAAAAGACGACGCGTTCATGCTGCGCTGCTACGGGGTCCTGGCACGCGTGCGGGATCCGGATCTCGCCCGCCAAGTGGTGCAAATCGCGCTGTCCGACGAACTGCCGCCGCAGGCCAACACACTCGGCCTGCGCTTGATCATCACGTTGGCGCGCGAACATCCCCGGCTTTCCTGGGACACCTATATCGCCCACCAGGATCAGCTGATGAAATCGCAAGCGAGCGAGGTTCGGCCGTTGGTGGTCGCGCAGCAAGCGCCGGCCGTCTATTGGGATGCGTTGCCGCTGGATCAGCTCGAAGCGTGGGTGCGTGCGAACATTCCCAAAGGAGCGTCCGACAATCTGGCGCGCGGCATGGAAACCGCGCATCACTCCGCGGCGCAGAAACTGGCGCTGGTCAAGGCAGCCGACGCGTACCTCGCTGCGGCGGCGCATACGGCGCGCTGACGCTCAAGAGTCTTCGCAATTCTTCACTTAAGCGTCGGGCAACAGAATCTTGGGAAGCTGAGCGCAGCGGCGATAAAACACCCCGACATTGCCGATGCGCTGCACGATCTCGCTGGAAGTCTGCTTCGCCAAATCGTCCAACGCCGCATCGCGGGCGCCGCGTTCGCCGACCCGCGCGGAAACTTTTACCAATTCGTGGTCATTTAAGGCACGATCCAATTCCTGCACCACGCCTGCGGTCAAGCCGGCATTTCCCAGCATCACGATGGGACTCATGGGGTGCGCCAGACGGCGCAAGTGTTTCTTCTGTTTCTCGGAAAGTGCTGTCATCCGCGGATTATAGTCGTAACTGAAAATGCCCAAGCGTTCAAAAAGCAGTTCCCGCTGGCTTGCCGAGCATGCCAACGATGAGTTCGTCAAGCGCGCACAGAAGGAGGGCTGGCGCTCGCGCGCGGTGTTCAAGCTTGCGCAGATTCAGGAGACCGAGCGTTTGTTGCGCCCCGGGATCCGCTGCGTCGATTTAGGCTCGGCGCCGGGCGGCTGGAGCCAGTATGCCGCTCGAATCGTCGGCGGCAAGAGTCGTATCGTGGCGACCGACATATTGCCCATGGATGCCATTGCGGGCGTCGACTTCGTGCAGGGCGACTTTCGGGACGAAGCGGTGCTCGAGCAGGTATTGCAATGCCTGGGGGCCGACAAGGTCGACCTTGTTTTGTCGGATATGGCCCCCAACATGGCTGGAATAGATGCGGTGGACCAGCCTCGTTCCATGTATTTGGCGGAGCTTGCCCTGGAGTTTGCAGACCGTGTTTTGGCGCCCGGAGGCAGTCTGCTGGTGAAATTGTTTCAAGGCGCCGGATTCGAACAGATCATCAGGGATGCACGCACCCGGTACGGCCGCGTGGTGACGAAAAAGCCGAAGGCGTCACGAACCCGCAGTCCTGAGATCTATCTGTTGGCGCGGCAGTTTAGGATGGTGTAAGTTGAGCAACGCCCGTCAGAATTGCAGGCCCTTTTGTGTGACGGTTGCAGGTGAAACTTGAACGATTTGACGAAACAGATTCTATTGTGGGTCGCGTTGGCGGTGATTCTGCTCGCGATTTTCAGCCAATTCGGCATGCGCACGGGCCAGCCGTCACAGATCATCTACTCGCAATTTCTCACCGAGGTGAAGAGCGGGACGGTCGAATCCGTGACCCTCAAGGGTGAGATCATCGAGGGAAAGCGCCGCTCGGGTGAGCAGTTCGTCACATTCAATCCCGAGACCAATAACACCGCCTTGATCGGCCTGCTCTCGGCGCAGGGCGTGAAATTCGGCGGTGAGCCGCCCAAGCAGCAGTCGGTATTTCTGCAGCTGTTGATCTCTGCCTTCCCGATATTGATTCTCATTGGCTTCTGGGCTTACTTCATGCGGCAAATGCAGGGAGCCTCCGGCGGCAGGGGGGCCATGTCTTTCGGCAAGAGCCGGGCACGCCTGCTCGGCGAGGACCAGGTCAATATCACGTTCGCCGATGTGGCGGGGGTGGAAGAAGCCAAGCAAGAAGTGGTCGAAATCGTCGATTTCTTGAAAGATCCCGGCAAGTTCCAGAAACTTGGCGGCAAGATACCGAAAGGTGTCTTGATGGTCGGTTCGCCCGGCACCGGCAAAACCCTGCTGGCCCGCGCCATAGCCGGCGAGGCCAAAGTGCCTTTCTTCACCATTTCGGGCTCGGATTTCGTGGAAATGTTCGTCGGCGTCGGCGCCTCGCGCGTGCGCGACATGTTCGAACAGGCCAAGAAGCATGCTCCCTGCATCATCTTCATCGATGAAATCGACGCCGTCGGCCGGCATCGCGGTGCGGGCTTGGGCGGCGGCCACGACGAGCGTGAGCAGACTTTGAACCAGTTGCTGGTCGAGATGGACGGTTTCGAGGGCAATGAGGGCATCATTGTCATCGCCGCAACCAACCGGCCCGATGTGCTGGACCCCGCGCTGCTGCGTCCGGGCCGTTTCGACCGCCAAGTGGTGGTGCCGCTGCCCGACGTGCGCGGCCGCGAGCAGATTCTCAAAGTACATATGCGCAAGGTGCCGCTCGGCGACAACGTCAAGCCTTCGGTCATTGCGCGCGGCACGCCCGGTTTTTCCGGTGCGGATCTTGCCAATCTGGTGAACGAGGCGGCGCTGTTCGCGGCGCGCGGCAACAAGCGTTCGGTGACCATGGAAGAGTTCGAACGTGCCAAAGACAAGATCATGATGGGCGCCGAGCGCCGCTCCATGGTCATGACCGAGGAAGAGAAGCGCAACACCGCTTATCACGAATCGGGACATGCCATCGTGGGCTTGAGCGTGCCCGAGCACGATCCGGTGTACAAAGTGACCATCATCCCGCGCGGTCGCGCGCTGGGTGTGACCATGTTCCTGCCGGAAGCGGATCGCTACAGCACCAGCAAGCGTCAGCTCGAGAGCCGGATTGCCACGTTGTTCGGCGGACGCATCGCCGAAGAGCTGGTTTTTGGCGCGGATGCCGTCACCACGGGTGCGTCCAACGACATCGAACGGGCGACGGAACTTGCGCGCAACATGGTTACGCGTTGGGGCCTGTCGGATCGTCTGGGTCCGCAGACCTATAGCGAGGAGTCCGGCGAGGTATTCCTCGGCCGCAGCGTCACGCAGCACAAGCAAGTGTCCGACGTGACCGCGCATGTGATCGATGAGGAGGTGCGTCGCGTCATCGACAGCAATTACCAGCGCGCCTACAAGATCCTCCAGACCAACATGGACAAGCTGCAGAGCATGTCGGAGGCCTTGATCAAGTACGAGACCATCGATGAGGAAATGATCAAGGACATCATGGAAGGCCGCGCGCCGCGCCCGCCGCGCGACTGGGACGATACACCGACGCCGACTCCGCGCGGGCCAACTGCGGAGAAGCCGGCGGCGCCGCTGGTGAATCCGGCGGGCCAACACTAAGAGGGGCGGGGATTCGGGGCGTTTCCCGGATTCCGGCCCAAGAGTTGCGCTGCCGAACCCATATGCTGTGGGCCCAAGAGTTACGCCGCTAAACCCTTGTGCTGTAGGCCCAGAGTTACGCTGCTAAACCCTTGTGCTGTAGGCGCAGAGTTACGCTGCTAATCCCTTATGCTTTGGCGTTGTCGACAACGAACTATTGATCTGACCAGGCCCGTGGTCATGGGGATCCTGAATGTCACGCCGGATTCATTTTCCGATGGCGGGCGCTATGCGGGCGTGGAGGCGGCTTTGGCGCGTGCGCGAGAAATCGTGGCGGAAGGTGGGGCCATCATCGATGTGGGGGGGCAATCGACCCGCCCCGGTGCGGCGCCGGTGGAGGAGTCGGTGGAAGTTGCGCGCGTTCTGCCGGTCATCGAAGGCATCGCGGCGACCTGCGATGTCGCGATTTCCATTGACAGCTCGAAGCCGGCCGTCATGGCCGCGGCGGTTGCCGCCGGCGCTTGCATCATCAACGATGTCTACGCTCTGCGGGCGCCGGGCGCCCGCGCGGTCGCAGCAGAGACGCAAGCGGGCGTGTGCCTCATGCACATGCAGGGCGAGCCGCGTACGATGCAGGAAAGTCCGCACTATGATGACGTGGTGGCCGAAGTGAGCGAATTCCTGCTGCGGGAACGACAGTCGTGCGTGAATGCCGGGGTCGCCGGTGAGTCCATCGCATTCGATCCCGGGTTTGGCTTTGGCAAGACTTTGGAGCACAACTTGACGCTATTGAAGGAATTGCCGCGATTTGCTGCGTTGAGCGCGCCGCTCCTGATCGGCGTTTCGCGCAAAAGCGTCATCGGCAAAATTTTGGGGAAGGCACTCGATGATCGGCTCTACGGCGGACTGGGCTTGGCGGCGCTGGCCGTGGCCGGCGGCGCGCGCATCATTCGCACCCACGATGTGGGCCCGACGTGCGATGCGATACGCACGGTCAGCTGCGTACTGCAGGGACCCGCGGCATGATGAATTATTTCGGTACCGACGGCGTACGCGGCCGAGTGGGCACCGCGCCGATGACGGTGGATTTTGCGCTGCGCCTGGCAAGCGCTGCGGCGCGCGTGCTCAGCCCTGGTGGCGGTCGAGTGCTCATCGGCAAGGACACGCGCGTGTCCGGCTACATGTTCGAATCGGCACTGGAGGCAGGGTTTGTTGCCGCGGGTGTCGATGTGATGTTGATCGGGCCGCTGCCGACGCCGGGCATCGCCTACATGACCCAGCGCCTGGGCTGCAGCTTCGGCGTCGTCATCAGTGCCTCACACAATTCTTATGAGGACAATGGCATCAAGTTCTTCGATGCGACGGGCAGCAAGTTGTCCGACCGCGTGGAGCAGGATATCGAGTGCTTGCTCGATCTGGCGGTGGTCACGCAGGAATCGCAGCACTTGGGCAAGGCGATCCGCATCGACCGCAGCCGCACGCAGTATCAGGATTTTTGCGCCTCCACCATTCCGGCCGGCATGAGCTTGAAAGGTTTCAAGATCGTCATCGATTGCGCCAACGGTGCGGGCTACAAAGTGGCTCCGCGGGTGCTGGCCGATCTGGGCGCGGAAATCGTGCCCATCGGCTGTTCGCCGAACGGCCGCAATATCAACGACGGCTGCGGCTCCACCTCACCGGAGTTGCTGCAGCTCACCGTGCCGGGGGTCCGTGCTCAGGTCGGGCTGGCGCTCGACGGCGACGGGGATCGGGTGGTGATGGTCGATGAGCTCGGGCGCTGCGTGGACGGCGATCAATTGCTGTTTATTCTTGCCACGGCCCGTCGCCTGGCAGGCGAACTAAAGGGGCCTGTGGTCGGCACGGTGATGAGCAATCTGGGGCTGGAGCATGTGCTCGCCGAACGCGGCGTCGAATTCCTGCGGGCACAGGTCGGGGATCGCAATGTGCTCGCGATGCTCAATCAGGCGGGCGGGACCCTGGGAGGGGAGACCTCCGGCCATATCTTGTGCTTGGATAAAACCACCACCGGTGATGGGTTGATCAGCGCCCTGCAGGTGCTGGCCGTCATGAAGCAAACCGGATCCGGACTCGCCGAGCTGGCCGCCGGCATGAAGAAGTATCCGCAGGTGCTGCTGAACGTGCGGATCGCCAAGCCATTTGATCCGCTGAAAGAACCGGGTGTGGCGCGGGTGGTCGAAGAGGTGGAAACCCGGCTCAAGGGCCGCGGGCGGATTGTGCTGCGCGCCTCGGGCACAGAACCGGTCATCCGCGTCATGGTCGAGGGCTCCGATGCGGCGCTGGTCAAAAAGGGCGCCAAGGATATCGCAGCGGCGGTTGAGGCCGCATCCGGCAACAATTCATAGCGGGGGCTTGCAGTTACCAGGCCGCGCGGCTAATCTTCGCCGCCTTTCCCGCAGGGCAAAATGCCCGAGGTTGGCTATGCGTCGTCCGATCGTCGCCGGCAATTGGAAAATGCATGGCTCACAGGCCACCAATCAGGCGTTGCTCGCCGAGTTGGAGAGTCAGATCAGGCCCGAATGGCCGATCGACATCGTGGTTTTTCCGCCTTATGTTTATCTGGCCGATGCGGTCCGGGTTCTGGAAGACGGCAGGATTCTGGTCGGCGCGCAGGATGTCTGTGCCGAGTCCGGCGGTGCCTTCACAGGCCAGGTGGGCGCCGCCATGCTCAAGGACGTGGGATGCAGCCACGCGATCGTGGGGCATTCGGAGCGGCGTCGCTGGTATCACGAAGACGATGCCTTGGTGGCGCGCAAGTTTGCGGCTGCGCTGGCCGGAGGGCTCACCCCGGTGCTGTGCGTCGGGGAGACCTTGGAAGAACGCGAGGCAAAACAGACCGAATCGGTGGTGGCACGCCAAGTCGACGCGGTGATCGCAATGCACGGTGTCGGGGGCTTTGCCGAGGCGGTATTGGCTTACGAGCCGGTGTGGGCTATAGGCACGGGCCGCACAGCGTCGCCCGAACAGGCTCAGCAGGTGCATGCATTCCTGCGCAGTCGGATCGGTGCGCATGATGCTAAGATGGCGGCCCGTTTGCGTATCCTGTACGGCGGCAGCGTAAAAGCCGGCAATGCCGCAGAGCTATTCGCAATGCCTGACGTGGATGGTGGGTTGGTGGGCGGCGCTTCTTTGAGCGCTGATGAGTTTCGGCAGATTTGCGCGGCTGCGGCCGTTCGTCACTAAAGAGATTTCCTATGTTGCGTGGTGTGATTTTGGGCGTGCATGTGCTCCTTGCGCTGATGATTATCGGCCTGGTGCTGCTGCAGCGTGGTAAGGGTGCGGAGGCGGGCGCCGGATTTGGTTCCGGTGCATCGGGCACCGTGTTCGGTGCGCGCGGCACCAGCACCTTGTTTTCGAAATTGACGGCCATATTTGCCGGGCTGTTCTTCCTCACCAGTTTGAGTTTGGCGTATCTCGGTACGCACTCACCAGCCGAGCCCACGTCGGTATTGGAGCGCGCCGCGCAAGCAGCCGCTGCCGCCACCAAGGCAGCACCGCCGCCGGCCGTCACGCCCCCCGCGACTGCGCCCGCACCGACCGCACCGGCCCGACCGCACCGGTACCGGAGACCGCACCGGTACCGGAGACCGCACCGCAAACGCCGCCACCGAAGTAATCAAGTAGTGAAACGATTGTTCAGTGAAAAGATTGTTAATGAAGAGATTTTCTTATCGGCGCGCAGCGCCGCCTAATTGACGGGGTTCGCTCCGCGAACCCCGGGAGAAGATTTGGCCGTCAGGCCATAAAAAACCCATGATCAAGCCGACGTGGCGAAATTGGTAGACGCGCTAGTTTGAGGGGCTAGTGGGGCAACCTGTGCCGGTTCGAGTCCGGCCGTCGGCACCAACATTGTCGTGCGGAACACTCAAGTTGTTCCGCGCGACGCAACGCGCTTGCGCCTGATACAATTATGGTCAATCCGCATCGACTACGGCGCCGATAATGTTGCGACAGTATCTACCGATATTGATTTTTCTAGGTTTGGCCACGGTTCTGGGCCTTGCGCTGTTCACCGTTGGTTGGATATTTGGCCCGCGGCGCCCCGATGCCGAAAAACTCTCTCCCTATGAATGCGGCTTCGAGGCCTTCGAGGATTCGCGCATGCGCTTCGACGTGCGCTATTACTTGGTGGCCATCATATTCATCGTGTTCGATTTGGAGATTGCATTTTTCTTCCCTTGGGCGGTGTCGCTCAAGATTACCGGCACCTTCGGCCTTCTGGCCATGCTGATCTTCGCCCTGGTGCTGGTGGTTGCGCTGGCCTATGACTACCAAAAAGGGGCGCTGGAATGGGATTAGAAGCCGACAACACCGTGCGCGGCTTCGAAGTGACCACCGTGGACAAGCTCATCAACTGGGCGCGAACCGGGTCGCTGTGGCCGATGACTTTCGGTTTGGCGTGCTGCGCCGTCGAAATGATGCATGCGGGAGCCGCGCGCTACGATCAGGATCGCTTCGGCATCATCTTCAGGCCAAGCCCCCGGCAATCCGACGTCATGATCGTTGCGGGCACGCTGGTCAACAAAATGGCGCCGGCGCTGCGCAAAGTGTACGACCAGATGACCGAGCCGCGCTGGGTGATTTCCATGGGCTCCTGCGCCAATGGCGGCGGCTACTATCATTATTCCTATGCAGTGGTTCGAGGCTGTGATCGAATCGTGCCGGTGGATGTGTATGTACCAGGGTGCCCGCCCACGGCCGAGGCGCTGCTCTACGGGATCATCCAACTGCAGAACAAGATCAAGCGCAACAAGGCGATCATCCGATGAGCGCGATCCCAGATGCTGCGGCGGCGGTTGCAACACCGACCCGCCTGGAAGGGTTGGCTCGAGCGATTATCGCGGCTTTGCCGGGCAAGCTCGTCAGCGTGGCGAACACGGTCGGCGAACTGACCTACGAAGTTGCCGCGGATCAGCTGTTGGCGGTCGCTGCGGTGCTGCGCGATGCCCCGGACCTCAAGTTCGAGATGTGCATGGATGTGTGCGGGGTGGATTACCTTGCGCATGGACGGGCCGAATGGAACACACAGAGCGCGACCTCTTCCGGATTCAGCCGCGGCGTGGCGCGCGGCGCGCAGCACCCCGGCGAATTGCCGCCGGGACGCCGCTTTGCCGTCGTCTACCACCTGCTGTCGATTTCACTGAATCAGCGGCTGCGATTGCGGGTGTTTTGCGCCGATGACGAGCAGCCCATGGTCGACTCGGTGACCGGAATCTGGGCGGCGGCAAATTGGTTCGAGCGCGAGGCCTTCGACCTGTTCGGCATTCTGTTCAAAGGGCATCCGGATCTGCGCCGCCTGCTCACCGACTACGGCTTCATCGGCCATCCGTTTCGCAAGGATTTTCCGCTGTCGGGCAATGTTGAGGTGCGCTACGACCCCGAAAAAGGCCGCGTGGTGTACCAACCCGTGACCATCGACCCGCGCATCCTGGTGCCGAAAGTCATCCGTCACGACAATCGCTACGACCCGCAGCTCACGAATGCCCCCGTCCACACCGCGAGCATTGCGAAATCCGATGGCTGAAATCCGCAACTACACCATGAACTTCGGCCCGCAGCACCCTGCCGCGCACGGTGTGCTGCGCTTGGTGCTGGAGTTGGATGGCGAGGTGATTCAGAAGGCCGATCCGCATGTGGGCTTGCTGCATCGGGCAACCGAGAAGCTGGCCGAGAGCAAACCGTTCAATCAGTCGATCGGCTACATGGATCGGCTCGACTACGTGTCGATGATGTGCAACGAGCACGCCTACGTCATGGCCATCGAGAAGCTATTGGGCTTGGAGCCGCCGCTGCGCGCGCAGTATATCCGCGTGATGTTCGATGAGATTACGCGGATTTTGAATCATTTGATGTGGCTGGGGGCGCACGCACTCGATATCGGCGCCATGACCGTGTTCCTTTACTGTTTCCGCGAGCGCGAGGATCTCATGGACTGCTATGAGGCAGTTTCCGGCACCCGCATGCATGCGACCTACTACCGGCCCGGCGGCGTGTACCGCGACCTGCCGGAAACGATGCCGCAATATCAGCCATCGCAGTGGCGCAGCAAGAAAGAGGTGGATCGGTTGAATTCGCGCCGCTCCGGCGGGCTGCTGGATTTCATCGCCGACTTCACCAAGCGCTTTCCGGCCTGCGTCGATCAATACGAAACGCTGCTCACCGATAATCGCATTTGGAAGCAACGTACCGTCAATATCGGCGTGGTCAGCCCCGAGCGGGCACAGCAGCTGGGATTCTCCGGCCCCATGCTGCGAGGTTCCGGCGTCGAGTGGGATCTGCGCAAGAAACAACCTTACGATGTGTACGACAAGATGGACTTCGACATCCCGGTCGGCGTCAACGGCGATTGCTACGACCGGTATCTGGTTCGCATCGAAGAACTGCGCCAATCGAATCGCATCGTCGAGCAGTGCGTGGCGTGGCTCAAGGCCAATCCCGGATCGGTAATGATCGATGATCGCAAGGTGCGGCCGCCGCGGCGTGAAGAGATGAAGGGGGATATGGAGTCATTGATTCATCACTTCAAACTCATGACTGAGGGCTACTGCGTGCCGGCGGGTGAGGTTTACGCCGCCGTGGAAGCGCCCAAAGGCGAACTCGGCGTGTACTTGGTGTCCGATGGCGCCAATAAGCCGTATCGGCTCAAGGTGCGCGCGCCGGGATTTCCGCATCTCGCCTCGCTCGATGAGATGGTGCGCGGGCACATGCTGGCAGATGTGGTCGCGGTGATAGGAACTCAGGATATCGTGTTCGGCGAGATCGACCGATGAACGGAATGCTGACGGTGATGGCGAAATGAGTGCGCAATTGTCGGATCACGTCCGCGCCGAGATCGATCATTGGGTGGCCAAGTTCCCACCCGACCGCAAGCGCTCCGCGGTGATTTCAGCGCTGCATGCCGTGCAGCACGAGAATCGGGGTTTCTTGACGACGGATCTGATGGACGCGGTGGCGGCCTATTTGGAGCTGCCGAACATCTTGGTTTACGAAGTGGCATCGTTCTATTCCATGTTCGAGACCAAGCCCGTCGGCCGGCATCACATTTCCGTGTGCACCAACATTTCCTGCATGCTGCGCGGCTCCCAAGAGGTGGTGGACTACGTCGAGAAAAAACTCGGCATCAAGACCGGCGAGAGCACCCCGGACGGGCGCATCTATCTGAAGCGCGAAGAGGAGTGCCTGGCCGCTTGCACCGGGGCGCCGATGATGATGGTCGATCATGTGTTCCATGAGAACCTGACGCCGCAGCTCATCGATAAAGTATTGGATGAATTGACGTGAGCAGGTGCCGCTGATGCCTTACGAACAGAACCTGGTGTTATTCGAGGCGCTGAAATACGAGCGCCCATGGACGCTGGAAGGCTATCGCCAATTCGGCGGCTATCAGGCTTGGGAGAAAATCCTGCGCGAGCAAACGCCGCGCGAGAAAATCATCGATGAAGTCAAAGCCTCCGGGTTGCGGGGCCGCGGCGGCGCGGCGTTTCCGACGGGCGTGAAATGGAGCTTCATGCCGCGCAGCTCGCCGGTGCAAAAGTATGCGGTGTGCAACTCGGACGAATCGGAGCCGGGCACCTGCCATGATCGCGACATCCTGCGCTACAACCCGCATTCGGTGATCGAGGGCATGGCCATCGGCGGCTATGCGATGACGGCAACGGTCGGCTACAACTACATCCGCGGCGAATTCTTGGCCGAGCCGATTCCGCGATTCGAAGCGGCGCTGGCGGAAGCCTATGCGGCCGGGTTGCTTGGAAAGAATATTCTAGGTTCCGGCGTCGATTTTGATCTGCACACCTTCATCGGTGCGGGGGCGTATATCTGCGGTGAGGAAACCGCATTGCTCGAGTCCCTCGAGGGCAAGCCCGGCAAGCCGCGCTTCAAGCCGCCGTTCCCCGCCAACTTCGGCTTGTTCGGCAAGCCGACCACCATCAACAACACGCAGAGCTTTGCCTCGGTGCCGGCGATCATGCGCAAAGGCGCGGCCTGGTTTGCCGGGTTGGGTCCCGTGAATTCCGGGGGCACCGTGATTTTCTCCGTCTCGGGCCATGTCGAGAGGCCCGGCAATTTCGAATTGCCGATGGGGATTCCTTTCAAGGATTTGATGGACCTGGTCGGTGGCGTGTGGAAGGGCCGCAAGCTCAAGGCCGTCATTCCCGGCGGGTCCTCCTGCATGGTTGTGCCCGCCGAGATCATGTGGAACACCAACATGGACTACGACTCGCTGAAGAAGGCCGGCTCCTCCTTCGGCACCGGTGCCGTCATCGTCATGGACGAGACCACCTGCATGGTGCGGGCACTGGAGCGGCTCGCGCGCTTCTACATGTCGGAATCCTGCGGTCAATGCACGCCTTGCCG
This sequence comes from uncultured Gammaproteobacteria bacterium, assembly GCA_963761345.1. Taxonomy (GTDB): domain Bacteria; phylum Pseudomonadota; class Gammaproteobacteria; order Steroidobacterales; family Steroidobacteraceae; genus Bog-1198. Next base: position 3,312 of record CAVXGV010000012.1, on the reverse strand, counting down.
CGAAGGCACGGGTTGGCTGGACCGCATGCTCAAGCGGATCATTGCCGGCCAAGGACGCAGCGAGGATTTGGGATTGCTGATGGATGTCGCCAATCGCATCGAGGGGCACACGATTTGCGCGCTGGGGGATGCCGCCGCATGGCCGGTGCAAAGCTTCTTGAAGCACTTCAGGCCCGAATTTCAATACATGATCGAGCACAAGGGACGCTCCATCACGGAAGGCGCCACGCACTTGGACGGCCGCCCGGCCGTCGCGGCTTAAAAATCATGGCAGACGATACGGTCAACATCGAAGTCAACGGCGTACCCTTGAAGGCCCGCAAGGGTCAGATGATCATGCAGGTCACGGACCCGGCGGACATCTACATTCCGCGATTTTGCTATCACGACAAATTGACGGTCGCTGCGAATTGCCGCATGTGCCTGGTCGAAGTGGAAAAGGCGCCGAAGCCCTTGCCGGCCTGCGCAACTCCCGTGACGGAGGGGATGAAGGTATTCACCAAGTCGCCCAAGGCGGTTGCGGCCCAGCGCGCGACGATGGAATTCCTGCTCATCAATCACCCCCTCGATTGCCCGATTTGCGACCAGGGCGGCGAGTGTGAGCTGCAGGATCTTGCATTGGGGTTCGGGCGCGACATTTCGCGTTTCAGCGAACGCAAGCGCGTGGTCAAGGACAAGAACATCGGCCCCTTGGTGTCCACCGACATGACCCGCTGCATTCATTGCACACGATGCGTGCGCTTCGGTGCGGAGATTCAGGGCTACCCGCAAATGGGCGCGACCGGCCGCGGCGAGCATATGGAAATCGGCACCTATATCGAACACAGCGTCGATCATGAATTGTCGGCCAACATCATCGATCTGTGCCCGGTCGGCGCGCTCAACAACAAGCCGTTCCGCTATCACGCGCGCGCCTGGGAAATGACCCAGGCTGCGCTGGTATCGCCGCACGATGCCTTCGGCACCAACCTGTATGGGCACGTGCTGCGCGGCAGGTTGATGCGCATGGTGCCGCGCGAGAATGAAGAGATCAACGAAACCTGGATCGCCGACCGCGACCGGTTCGGTTTCGAGGGCATGTACTCGGGCGATCGTGTCTCCCAGCCCATGCTGCGCACCGACGGGGCATTGCAGGCCGTGGATTGGGAAGTCGCGCTCACCGCCGCCGCCGAGGGCTTGCAGCGCAGCGCCGCCATGGACAAAGCGGCGACGGGATTTCTCGCCTCGCCGCTCGCCACCGTCGAGGAGCTGTATCTTCTGGCGCAAATCGCGCGCGGCCTGGGCAGCGCCAACATCGATCACCGGTTGCGGCAGCTGGATTTTCGCGCCCAGGAAAACGAGGCGCCGTACCCTCATCTCGGCGTAAAGATTGCCGATGTCGAGCAGCTGGAAGGCGTGCTGATCGTGGGTTCGGATCTACGCCGTGAAATACCCATGTTGGCGCATCGCATTCGAAAGGCGGCGGTGAAGGGCGGGGCGCGAATTGCCTTCTTGAATCCGCGCCGCTTCGAATTGATGTTCCCGGTCGCCGGATACGTGACGTCCGAGACCGACATGGTCGGTGAGCTCACCGCGCTGGTGCATGCCGCGGCCGGCGCCGCAGGACGGCCCGTGCCTGCGGGCGTGGAGAGCGCAGCCGTGACCGACGCCCACCGCTCGCTCATCGCTGCCTTGTCGCATGGCGCGCGGCGGGCGGTGATCTTGGGCACCCTGGCGCAGCGCCATCCTGCCTATTCGCAGCTGAAAGCGTTGAGCGCCATCCTCGCGGATTTGTGCGCGGCCAGCGTCGGGTGCATCACCGAGGGTGCCAACGCCGCCGGTGCGTACCTGGCGGGGGCGGTGCCGCATCGGAACCCCGGCGGTGCGCCGGCCGGCAGCGCGGGTTTATCGGCGCGCCAGATGTTGGATGCGCCGCTCAAAGCCTATGTGCTGTTTGGCGGCATCGACCCGGCTCAGGACCTCGCCGTGGATCCCGGCGCGCTCGCGTCCGCGGATTTGGTGGTGGCGGTCACCACGCATTTGCCCGAATCCCTGCGTGGGGTGGTGCACGTCGTGCTGCCCATGGGCTCGTTTGCCGAAACCTCGGGCACCTATGTGAACGCGGAAGGCCGCTGGCAGAGTTGGGCCGGTGCGGCCAAACTGCCGGGTGAGAGCCGCCCGGGCTGGAAGGTCTTGCGAGTGCTGGCGAATATGCTCGGCCTGCACGGCGTCGACTACGACAGTTCGGATCAAATTCGCGACGCATTGAAATTGCTGTGCGGTGCGCGCATCGAACCGTCGTCCTCGCCCGCGCGCGCAATACCCAATGGCCGGGTGCCGGCGGGTTCTTGGGTGGATGTCCCGCCGTACCAAAGCGACGTGCTGGTGCGCGGTTCAGAGGCGTTGCAAAAAACCAAGGACGGGCGTCTGACCCGGTCCGTGATCTGATCATGTGGGATTGGACGCCTATACGCGATTGGCTCTCCGGCTATATCACGCCGTATTGGACTTTCCCTTTGTTGACCTTGGTGCAGGCCGTGATAGTCACGATCTGCCTCATCTTGACCATGGCGGTCTACACGCTGGCGGAGCGCAAAGTCATCGGTTGGATGCAATTGCGGCGCGGGCCGAACCGCGTCAATCTGTTTTGGATTCCGGGCTTGGGCCAGCCGTTCGCGGACGTGATCAAACTGGTATTCAAGGAAATCATCATTCCGGCGGATGCGAATGGATTTCTTTTCCGAGTCGCACCGTTTCTCGCCCTGGTACCCGCGCTCGGCATCTGGGCGGTCATTCCGCTGCGTCCGGAGCACGCCTTCGCGAACATCGATGCCGGCCTGCTGTACGTTTTGGCGCTGACCTCGATGGGTGTGTACGGCATCATCCTCGCCGGTTGGGCCGCGAACTCGAAATATGCCTTCTTGGGCGCGATGCGCTCCGCGGCGCAAATCGTCGCCTACGAAATCGCCATGGGTTTCGCCATGGTGGGTGTGTTGATGGCCGCGGGCAGCCTCAACATCGGCGACATCATCCATGCGCAGCAGGGCCTGTTCGGGTGGAATTGGACCTGGTTGTTTCCGCTGCTCATCGTGTACTTCATCTCCGGCGTCGCGGAAACCAATCGCGCGCCTTTTGACGTGGCGGAGGGCGAGTCGGAAATCGTCGCCGGTTTCCATGTGGACTATTCCGGCATGGCATTTGCGCTGTTCTTCATCGCCGAATACGTCAACATGATTTTGATTTCGGCGCTGACCTCGATTTTCTTCTTCGGCGGATGGCTGTCGCCGTTCGATGGCTGGCTGGCGCCGGATTCCTGGCTCGCGCAGCCGAGCT
>CAVXGV010000011.1:0-237187 GCA_963761345.1 uncultured Gammaproteobacteria bacterium | reverse complement strand
CAATCCCAGCGGCCTCGAGGTTGGGTACATCGGTCAGGAATTGAAAGGCTTCGCCTGCGGACCATCTGAGGGGATGGTAAAGCTCGCCGGATTCCACCATTGCCTTGAGCCATAGGCACTCTCTCGCAGCTTCCTGCACCGGTTTTAGAAGCGAGAGCAAACGCGCCTTGTTCTTCGCGCCGGCGTACTCGCGCAACGCCTCGGCAAGCGGCAGGTGCTGCGCGCGAAATTGAGCCGAGAGACGCGTCGTGTAGGTCGCAATGAACGCGAAAGGTGCCTCTTCATCGGAGCGGTTCTCGGCCAGATTGAAATGCACGCGGCCGACGAGGTGCCAGGCGGGATTTCGCCCTTTCAGGAACTCCTGCAGCGTTTGCTTCGCATCGGCGAGTTCGGCGCGGCAAGCCGTATCAATTTTTTCCCACAGCGCGGCGAGCACTTCGGCGTTCAGATACTCCCCGCCCGGCATCGGTGGTGCGGCGTTCGCCATTTCCGCCAGCATTTCCGCCGGCGGCGTTTCGATGGTGCTCACCGCAGCGGGGCCCGTGGCCCCGCTGGATTGCGCGGACGTGCATAGTGTGGTGACGTAGCGGCCGGCAAAATCTCGCCAATAGGCGAAATCCGCGGGGAGAGCCGTGCCGACCTCGCGAATCCCAAGCTCCAGCAGCCCGTGTCCAGCGCCGCGCTCAAACGCAGACTCCAGACGGTCTCGCAGATTGTCCGGCAAGATACGCGCTTCATCCGTCGGAGCGAGCACGAGGTGCCCCTGCGGCGTGAGCACGGGAATTCGATTCGAAGTCGTCATTTCAAGATCTTTGACGAGCGTCAACTCTCGCCGCAGCACGATCGGACATTACTGGATTCGTCTCGCGCCTGGAAAGGCACGCAAGTCGCAGGTTCAAATCCTCTCACCCCGACCACTAATTTTCACATATTTTTTGCTCGCGTATTTCGCTCGCGGCATCGCCACGAGCCGGGGGCTTGACAGGTTTGCTTATCCTCGTCATGCTAAGTTGGTTGACTGACTATGAGCAAACATGACTAGGACACATATCGACAAGCGATCGCGGCTGGTGAGTGCGGCAATGGACTTGGCGTACCAAAACGGGTTCGGCGCCACCTCGCTTGCCGACATCGCGCGCGAAGCCGAGGTTCCTCTGGGCAACGTCTATTATTACTTCAAGACCAAGGACGAGATTGGCGAGGCGATCGTCGAGTTCAGGCTAGCCCAGCTGTCCGCGCAGCGGCAGCGATGGAGCGAAGCTGGATCGCCCAAGGATCGGCTCTTCGCCTGCGTCCAAGGCGTCTTCGAGAACAAGGATTTCTTGGCAGAGCATGGCTGCGCAGTCGGGACGTTTTGCTCCGAGCTCCACAAGGCGGGCGGCTCAGTCGCCACCAGAGCGACCGAGATCTTCGCTCAACACCTGGCCTGGATCGAGAGCCAGTTTCGGGCGCTCGGGAAGGGGAAAGACTCCAACGGCCTTGCCGTGCACCTGCTTTCCGCCATGCAAGGCGTTTCGGTCCTGGCTCATTCCTTTCATGACTCCGATCTTGTGGCGACGGAGACCAAGCGCCTCAAGAGTTGGATTCAAAGCTTGTGAGACACCAGGCGGGCTGACCCCGCAGACCCACACGGTGAAACCTGAAGCGGGCCGAGCAAACTGCGCATCGCAATGAGTTAGTCAACTGACAACACCCCGGAGTGACGAGGTAACGTTCGATCCACCTTGATCCTGAGATCAGAAACGAGAATGCAGTTTTTATGAAAATTGTTTTAATTGGCGCAAACGGAACGATCGGGGAACTGGTTCAAAAGGCATTGGCGGGTGCTGGCCATGAGATAGTCAAGGTTGGACGCAAATCGGGCGATTTCCGCGTCGAGATCGAGAACCGCGAAAGTGTCAGGAAGCTTTATCAAGCCGTCGGCTCGTTTGATGCCGTGGCCATTGCAGCAGGTGAAGTCGCATTTGCTCCGCTTTCGGAACTCACGGCTGAAAAGTGGCAGTTCTCGTTGGGAAGCAAGCTCATGGGTCAGATTAATCTGGTTCAGGAGGCAATCACGTTCATCAACGAAAAGGGATCATTCACTTTGGTTTCGGGCGTGCTTAATGAAGAACCGATCTTCGCCGGCGTCGCGGGCGCAACCGTCTCGGGCGCATTGGAAGGTTTTGTTCGGGCTGCCGCAATCGAGCTTCCTAAGGGATTGCGCATCAATGTGGTGAATCCTACGATCCTAAAAGAATCCGAAGCGCATATGGGTTCGTTCTTTCCCGGCGTGATTCCGGTCGAAGGATGGAGAGTTGGACAAGCCTACAAACGCGCCATCTTGGGGGCGCAAACCGGCAGAATTTACAAGGTCGATTGAGCTCACCCAGCGTTTATCAGAACACCGCCCGGCTACTTCATATAAATTTTTTGGTTTTAGTCATGAAACTCACGAGCAATACGATCCTGATCACCGGCGGCGCGGGTGGCATCGGTTACGAACTCACCAGACAACTCACGGCATTTGGTAACACGATTCTCATCACGGGCCGCGATCAAGCCAAGATGGACCGTGCAAAGGCGGCCTTTCCAAACATTCACACTTTTCGAAGCGACGTCTCCGATCCGCAGGCGATCGCCGCTCTTTACGAAAAGGTCACCAAACAATTTCCTGACCTCAACATTTTGATCAACAACGCCGGCATCATGCGTGAGATCAATGTTCACGACAAAGCTGGAAGCCTCGAAGACATCACGCGAGAGATTGAAACCAATCTGAGCGGGCCGATTCGCATGGTGAAACAATTCTTGCCGCATTTGAAGACAAAATCAGAAGCCGCAATCATCAACGTTTCATCGTTGCTGGCATTTGTTCCATTGCCCATTTCACCGGTCTATTGCGCCGCCAAGGCCGGTCTGCACTCGTTCACCGAGTCTCTTCGCGTGCAACTGAAAAACACCAAAGTGAAGGTGTTTGAGCTGACGCCGCCGGTGACACAAACCGAACTCTTGGGTGACTTTGACCCTGAAGACCTGAAAGACGTTTCTATCATGAAGGTGGAAGACATGGTTAAAGTCGCCGTCGAGGGAATGCAATCCGATCGATTTGAAATTCGTCCAGGTCAGGCGAATCAACTCAAAATGATGAGTCGCGTGGCGCCCGGATTTATTTTGAAGCAAATGAGCCGGTCGGTCCATCGCATGCTCAGAAGACAGAATTAATCCACCGGAAGCCCCTCGGCCAGCCAAGGGACGTTGTCGGAGCAGACAGAGTAGAATCCCAAAAAGCAGATCCGCCTCTCAGGAGATCTTCGCCGGCGCAAGCCGCGGCGAGAGCACATGGACGATGAGCAACGCCATCAAATAGGCACTCGCTGCGACGACAAAGATCGGTGTATAGGTGCCCATACGATCAAGCACCCAGCCTGCGTACTTGGCGATAACCATGCCGCCAACGGCGCCCGCGGCACCGCCGATGCCTACGACCGTGCCCACGGCTTCGCGCGGAAAAACATCGGATGGCAGCGCGTACAAATTGGCGGAAAATCCCTGATGAGCTGCCGTTGCCAGGCCGAGGATAAATACAGCCAGCCAGAGATTATCGACGACGCTGGCAAAGACTATCGGAAGCACGCACAGTCCACAGATCAGCATGGTGACTTTTCGCGCTCGATTGGCACTGGCACCTCGTCGCATCATCAGTGAGGACATCCACCCTCCGGCGATGCTGCCGAAATTCGACATGAGATAAACAGCTATAAGAGGTAGTCCGAAGGTTTTGAGATTCAAACCATGGCGGCGAACCAAGAAGTCCGGCAACCAAAACAGAAACATCCACCAAATAGGATCGATGAGAAATTTGCCCGCCGCAAACGCCCACGTTTCCTTGACACGAAACATGCGTCCCCAGGAGACCGCAACGACCGGGGTCTGCGGATCGCTGCGTATGTGAGCCAATTCCTCCACTCCGACCCGGGCGTGATCCTCGGGCAGCCGGTAAATGACCCACCAGAACGGAAGCCAAATGACGCCGAACAAACCCGTCAGCAAGAATGCCATCCGCCATCCGAACGCGATCGTCAGTGCCGGTACTAAAAGAGGCGTCAGAATCGCGCCAATGTTTGCGCCCGCGTTGAAAATGCCAATGGCCAACGCGCGCTCGCGTTTGGGGAACCAATCCGCAACGGCCTTCAGGCTCGCCGGAAAATTGCCAGACTCGCCGATTCCCAGTGCAAAGCGTGCGGACATGAACCCTGTCGCAGAACGCGCCGCGCCGTGGGCCATGTGCGCCAACGTCCAGACCGTCATCGCAAGCGTGTACCCAACCCGGGTTCCCAACCGATCCATGAGCCGCCCAAAGGCGACGAAGCCCACGGCATACGCGGCCTGGAACCAAAACACGATGTCGCCGTAAGTGACTTCGGTCCAACCGAACTCTTGTTGCAGCGTCGGTTTCAAGACCCCGATCATCTGTCGATCGATGTAGTTGATCACGGTCGCCGCGAAGATGAGGGCGCAAATCACCCAGCGATAGTGACTGATGCGTCCACGCAGGCGCTCGATCGAATCGACTGCTCCAGCGCTGTTCGACGACATTGTCGACTTCCCCTCTAGATGACCGACGTCCGCCTCGTTCAATTCTGGTCCACTCTAAAGCCTGAATTGCTGCGTTTAGATTTTTTTGGGCACGGCCGCTTCGATTAGCACGTTTATATCTGCATGCCCAAGAAAATTGATGCTACCGCGCTGGCCAGGGAAAATTTGATGCACACCAGTTATCGCGCCGGTGCTGACCCACTGGCCTTTGCGCAAAGGCCGGCCGCGTTCCGCAAGGTGACCCAACAGAAAGCGCAAGGACTCGAGCGCGCCGCCGGGTAGATCCGCAGCGGAGGCGAAACCCACGCGCTGTTCGTCGACCTTGGTCTCGCAGATGAGACGGCTCGGAGTTTCGATCAAGCGGCTATCGAGCCGCGGCCCAAGAATTAGGCCGCTATTATTGCCGAAATCCGATGCAATCGATGTCGCGCCCAGCTCATTGATATCTGCCAAGGGGCTGGCCGCAAACTCGACGCCGGCTCGCCACTCGTGCGCGAGGGTTGCCGCTTGTTGCAACGTCCAATGGGTTTGCCCGGCGGGCGCATCGTGAGCGACCGCGACGACCAACTCGACCTCGATCGCCGCGAAACCACCGGCGATTGCTGAGAGCTTGACGGGCTCATCCTTCACCATCTCAAAGACATTTTTTTGAAAAATCGGACCGGAGAGGCGAGCGGCTCCCATCGCAGCTTGCGCGGCCGGAGGTACCAAACCCACTTTCCAGCCGGCGATTTGGTCGGGCCAAAGAGCAATGGCGGCCTCTTGTACTGCATAGGCGGTGCGCATGTCGTGGGGTAATTCCCCAGGAAATCCAGGCAGCGCTTGTGCAGTCTCTCGCGCGCGGACGAATGCCCGCGCGATGGCCTCTATTGCATCCGCTGAAAACTCTCCCGGTTTCGGCGCCGGCGCGTTCTTGGGTGGGTCGCTTAATTTTTGCATCGTGCGAGAGCGTAATTGTAGCGGTAACCGGTGTCAATTGGCTCCTCAAGTGGTGCGGCCGACAAATTTGAGTTAAACAGCTGGTTGTAATTCCTGAAAAGTCGAGAGTTTGTGGATGCGGAGCAAGAAAAAAGCCATGACACCGGGCGTAAAGCCCCCGCCGGAACGGGACTCTGACGCTCTGCCCGAGCGTCCTACGATCAACGATATCGCGCGTATCGCTGAAGTTTCCAAGAAGACCGTATCGCGAGTGCTCAATAAGTCGCCCTTTGTATCGCCGGAGACCCGACGAAAGATTGAAGCGATCATTGAACGCACGAGCTATACGCCCGACCCCCAAGCGCGCGGGCTGGCGTTCCGGCGCTCCTTTCTCGTCGGGATGGTGTTCGACAACCCGAACCCCCAGTACGTCGTCAACATGCAGCAGGGCATCCTCGACGGCTTACTAGGATCGGGCTTCGAATTGGTGATCCACCCATGCGATCGGCTCAGCCGCGGGTACCTTGAATCGGTTCGCAATTTTGCGGATCGTCAGAAGCTGTTCGGCGTCATCTTGACTCCGTCGGTGTCCGAAGATGAGCAATTGGCGAGAATGCTCGAGCGGATGAATTGTGCCTATGTGCGCATCGCTTCAGTGCCGCTCGACCGCCCGGATCGCATGATTGTTTCCCATGACCGCAACGGCGGTGCCCAGGCGGGCCGGCATTTGACCTCCCTGGGGCATCGCCGCATCGGTTTTATCAGCGGGCCATCCACCTTCCGCTCCAGTTACGAACGGCGAGCAGGCCTTGAAGAGGGCCTGGCCGTATCGGGCCTGCAACTGCGTCCGGAATTGATTGCGGAGGGCGCCTACACATTTGAAAGCGGCAGATCGTGCGGCGAAATCTTGCTGAACAAGCCGGACCGCCCGACCGCGATTTTCTGTGCAAACGATGAGATGGCCGCTGGCTTGCTGTTGGCTGCGCGGCGTGCGCATCTTCGCGTGCCGGAGGATCTCTCTGTGGTCGGCTTCGACGATTTTCAGGTCGCCACACAGGTATTTCCCACCTTGACCACGGTGCACAGCCCAATACGCAGCGTGGGGCGGTTGGCCGCGCAAAAACTCTTTGCGCGCGAGGGCGACAGCTCCGCCGACGGCACTGCGGCAACTCCGCTTCCCTCGTTGGTGGTCCGCGAGTCAAGCGGCCCCGTGCCCGGGTAGGCCTGAACCCCCTACCCCGGCCTGGAATTGGAATCTAGCAATGACACCGGTTACTATGCCCGCTACTTCGACCGGGGAGCGCTCTCATGTTCCGCAAAACCATTCAGGCCACTCACCCCGACATGATGCTGCACGCGAGCGCGGAAGCGTTGCGGGAGCGGTATTTGCTGTCTGGGCTGTTCGTCGAGGATCGGGTTGTCTTGGACTATCTGCACTATGAGCGCTTTGTAATCGGCGGTGCCGTACCTCGAAGCCGATCCATCGACCTACCGACTCAAGCGGCCCCGACCGCGGGGGCGCCGTTCCTATCGAGGCGCGAACTCGGCGTCGTCAATGTAGGTGGTCCTGGAAAAATCATCGCTGACGGCAATACGTTTGATCTTCAGCAGCACGATGGTCTCTACCTTCCGATGGGCACCCAGGCAGTGCGCTTCGAAGGCAGCGATCCTGCCAATCCGCCGCGATTTTATTTGGTGTCGACGCCGGCCCACGCGCGCTTCGATGCCGTCAAAATCCCCATCGCCCAAGCCGTCGCTCTCGAGAGAGGTGCGCTGGCGACCAGTAACGAGCGCACGATATATCAATACATCGTGCCCGCTACGTGCCGCTCGGCGCAGTTGCTCCTGGGCGTCACGCTTCTCAAAACAGGTAGCGTCTGGAATACGATGCCGCCGCACCTCCACGATAGGCGATCCGAAGTGTATTTCTACTTCGGACTGGGACCGAACGAGCGTGTCTTTCATTTCATGGGAGAGCCTCACGAAACACGCCCCATTGCGGTGGCAAATAACGAGGCCGTCGTCTCGCCGCCATGGTCGATTCACATGGGAGCCGGCACTCAATCGTACGGATTTGTCTGGGCCATGGGCGGCGAAAATCTCGACTACACCGATATGCAGGTGCTCGACATCTGCCAACTGCGATAAAGCATCGATGAATTCGCAACGCCTTCTCGCTGGCGGAACATTGCGCCATGATCACGGGAGCCAACACCGGCATTGGTCAGGCGGTCGCCATCGCTCTCGCAGCCGCCGGCGCCGACATTATCGCGGTCGGTCGCAGCGATCCCGCCGAAACCCGGTCCGCGGTTCTCAACATGGGCAGACGCTTCTCGGCGATTCACGCGGATCTAAGTCAGCCGCAAGACATGTCCGCGGTGGCTGAAGCGGCCCTCGCTGAGTTTGGGGAAATCGACATTCTGGTGAACAACGCCGGAATCATTCGACGCAACGACGCCGTCGATTTCGGTGCGGCCGACTGGGACGCAGTGATGGATGTCAACTTGAAATCGGCTTTTTTCCTGACACAGGCCGTCGGGCGCCGCATGCTCGAAGCGCGGCGTGGCAAGGTCATCAACATCGCTTCAATGCTGTCGTTTCAAGGCGGTATTCGGGTTGCGAGCTATACCGCGAGCAAGTCTGCTCTCGCTGGGTTGACTCGATTGTTAGCCAATGAGTGGGCTGCCAAAGGCGTCAATGTGAATGCCATCGCTCCGGGCTATATAGCCACCAGCAACACACAGGCGCTGCAGGCCGACGAGGCTCGCAATCGAGAGATCCTGGCGCGCATACCGGCTGGACGCTGGGGACAACCTTCGGATATCGGCGGCGCCGCCGTGTTCCTAGCCGCCAGTGTTTCCGACTATGTCCATGGCGCGATTATTCCGGTCGACGGTGGCTGGCTCGCTCGTTAGACATCCTCCATCCAGTATCCGCTACCGGTGTCAGTCGATCATCGGCGTATTAAACAGCGCTGATATATCCCCAATCACGAGAAAACACGCCTCTGTAGCAACCCCGAGGCTTGACAATCTTTTTATGACACCGGTAGCATAGTGCGACAAGAGTTTTGAAAACCGACTCGTAACAGGCTCGTCCGGGGGGAATTATGGGCTTTGTATCGAATCTTCGAATCTCAATGGCTGTTTGCGCGCTCAACTGCTGCGCTGCGGTCGTGCTTGGGCAAACAGCAACAACGGAAGCGAGTTCGCCGCTCGAAGAGATCGTTGTCACCGCAAACAAGCGGGCGGAAAGACTGCAAGATGTTCCGGCATCTGTTTTGGCGATCACTTCGGAACAACTCAAGACGCAAAATATTCGCGACTTCGATGACTTGATCGACGTTGCGCCGAATCTCACGATCACAAAAACGTCGCAGCCCGGCAACAACAGCATCAATATGCGCGGCGTGGGCACTTATTCCTTATCGATCGCTTCGCAAACCAGCGTGGCAGTCGTGGTCGATGATGTGCCGCAGTCAATTCAAGCTGAAGCATTTTCACACCTGGTCGGTGTGCAGCAAATCGAAGTTCTGCGTGGACCCCAAAGCACCTTATTCGGGAAATCGGCTGACGCAGGTGTGATCAGTATCACCACGGCGCAACCCACTGATCACTTCTCGACGGAAGGCTCGGTGATGGTGACCAGCGACAATGAACAAGAGGTTCAGGCCGCGGTCTCCGGGCCCATTACCGATCAGCTGAAAGCCCGTTTGACGGTCAATGACAGCCATTACCGAGGGCAGATCTTCAACGTAACGACACGCAATTGGGTGGATGGCGATTCGGATCGGACTGCGCGTCTGAATCTTCTGTGGCAGCCGACAACTGAGTTGAGTGTCTCGCTGATTCCCTACTACACGAACACGATCGCAAGTTGCTGCGCCGTCGTTTTGAGTGGAATTACGCCGGGTGTTACCTTTCCGAGCACCAGCAAGACCTTGGTTCCCCTCTCTCAAGCCTATCCCGGCATCGCCCCACGGGCCGACAATACCCAGATATCGCAAAGCGTTGATGCCAGAGGAAACGCTCTGGACTACGGTAGCGGTCTAAAGGCAGACTACAATTTCGCGAACGGTTACTCTCTGATATCGATCACCTCCTTCGATCACTATGAACTCGATGATCTTCAGAGTACCGATCAGAGCGCTTACAACTTCGCGTTGTTGAATCCGTTGCTGCCGAAGGGCGGTTCTGCCAATGGGGGCCATTTTAAAGTCAAGAACTATACCGAGGAAATTCGGCTGACTTCCCCAGGCGCAAGTCGATTTCGATATGTAGCGGGAGCCTTTTGGAGCGACACCCGGGCTGAGCGACTTTTCGTGCGTGGCTCCGACGAGCTTGGCACCTTCAACGGTCAGCCGCCGCTTGCAACCTCATCCCCTTACTCGTTTTACGACGCCTTCGACACGATCGAAACCGCGGCACTGTTCGGCCAGGCAACGTGGGATCTTACCGACAGGCTTTCGCTGGTCGGTGGAGCACGATTCGAGCATGAGGAGAACAGTTACCGATTCTACGACATCGGCAATGACGTGGTGTACGGCGCACCGAGGTGCTCGACGGTGACGCCGTCGCATCTGGCGGGTGACACATGTAACAACACCAATGCGACCACCGGCAAAGCAGCCATTCAGTACCGATTCACACCCGATTTTATGGTTTTCGCCGACTGGGCATCCGGCTTCAAGGGCGAAGCCTACGATCTGACCAGTGCAATGACCGTGCGCACGCCGGTTAAAGGAGGCGCGTTCAGTGGCTCTCCGAACGCGGATGTGATCGTCGCGCAACAACCCATTGCGGCTGAGACGAGCCGTAACTACGAGGTCGGATTCAAAGGTCAATTCTTCGATCGGCGGCTGACCTGGAACACCACGGTTTTCTATGAGGAATTCCACAATTATCAATCCTCTCGCGAAGATCCGGTGACTCAATTGAAGGAACTGCAAAGCGTTCCGCTGGTGACTACCAAGGGTGTAGAGACTGAGTTGGCCGCACAGCCACTTGCGGGTCTTATCTTCACCGCCAGCGGAGCCTATGACATCGCTAAATCCAACACCTTTCCCGGCGCCGCTTGTTTCGCATCTCAAACAGTAACGCAGGGTTGCGTCAACAGCGTCCAGGACCTCTCGGGCATGACCTTGTCAAATGCGCCCCGCTGGAGCGGGTACCTGAACGGCGAGTATGACTTTCACCTCGTCGGTAATTTCGCTGGCTTCGTAGACTTGAACTATCGATATCAGTCAAAGGTGTGGTTCAACACATCGCTCGACCCCAATTCGATTCAATCCGGATATGGGCTGATGAATTTGTCGGTAGGCACAAAGACCGACCATTGGAAGGTAGCTGTGTTTGTCAACAACGTGTTCGACAAGCAATACGCGCTGGAACGTGGCTCTCAAACGCTGTTGAACGTCAATCCCTATGGCGGCAAAGCGGGCCCCATCACGAACGCGACGTTCTGGGTCCCGGGTCGGGACGCATTCCGTTATGCCGGAGTCAGATTCGATTTCAACTTTTGAAACGGGCCAGATGCAAGCGATTGCGACGATGATGCTCGGAGTCCTTGCCCTCTGCCTAGGATCGGCGGCAGAGGCGGACCCGGTTGCGCCTGCTTACAACCAAACAATCCGCAACTCGCTCGAGCCGCACATCGAAGCGCTTTTGCTCGGCCTGGTAAAAGACGGACGCGCGCTCACAATGGATGGCGTGGCCGTTTTCAACGGCCAAGACAAGTTCCTCCCCGGCAAGATCGCCGTCTCGCTCGCTGAATTTCTCAGCTTATTGCCTGCCGGTGATCCGCGGTTACCGACCTATCTAAAAGACTTCCGTAAAATCGCACAGTTGACGGTGGACGACGCAAACGATACCTGGGGCGCCTACTATTATTTGCTGGCATTGAATCAATTGCGTCGAGCCGATTTGCTGGGACAAGCCATCGACCGGCTTACATTGGCCAAATTGCGCGTCAAGCTCGACTGGCGCATGTTTGTGGATGTAAACGATTTTTCCCTCATCGATCATCCCAACAACTACTACTGTGTCGCGTTCGGCATTGCGCGGCTGCGGATGCAGATGGGATGGGAGGATGGCGCCGGCGCCGCGGCACTTTACGAGAAAATTGTCGCGCACTATCAGCAATATTCCGGCATCTACGGTTTTGCAGACGAAACTGACGGGGACGGCCGCTTTGATCGCTACAGCGTACTGCTGTCTGCGGAACTCGCGCATCACTTCATGGAAACTGGAGAACGTCCACCGCCCGCCGTTCTCGGTTGGTTGCGCAAATCGTCGGAGCTGATGCTGCTCCGCATTCACGAGAACGGATCGGGTTTCGAGTATGGGCGCAGTCTCGGCCCTTACAGCGAGACCGCGATCATTGAGGTTCTCTCGGTCGCAGCGACACTCAACGTGTTGAGCGCATCTGAGAAAGAGATTGCTTATGCCTATGCATCGCTCGCGGCCCAGCGTTTTGTCACCTTTTGGACCAATCAGAACACAGGCTCCGTGAATCTCTGGGACCATGGGCGGCGCACTGACGCGTATCGCGGCAAGTTTCGCATTCTCGGCGAGAACCTTTCCCTATCCCACCAGTTTCTCTACACGAACGCGCTATGGAACGATATGGGATTCAAGGACAGGCCACCGATGGCGAAATTCGCTACCGCGCTGCAATCCTTGCCGCGTGAGAATGTGACCTGGTTTGCGCGAGGAGCTTACGACCGAATGCTGCTTACGCGACGCGACGGCGGACACGTGATTGGCCTGCCTCTGGTCAATGGGGGAACGTCGCAGCATATGCACAGTCCTTATTTTCCGATTCCTTTTGCTCGCGACATGCTCTCGGGCGTGGCCGATGGCACGAGACCGCTGCTCCTGCCCGATTTCTCACTGACCGATGGCACCCACTTGATGCCTCTCGCTTTCATCCGGGATGTCAACATAACGCATCGGCTGCAAAAGACGATAGTGACCTATCGCCAGTCGGAGCTCGATCGCCTAGGCGAGGACAGTCCCATCCCCGATGATCGGTTGTCGTTGGTCTCCACCTACGTCTTTGACAAAGGACGCATTACGCGCACCGATGTCTACACCCCCAAAGGCCCCCTTGATATCGCGAGCATCCGACTCGACTTCGCGAGCTTCTCGCATCTGCTCACCAACACTCCCTCGAGCGTTCATCTCAGTGGTGCGATTACAGATTTCAGAGTCGAGGGACTCGATGCCTGCGTTTCAGAATCGATCCAAGACGATCCAGACTACGAATCGGATGTCGGCCCAATGATAACGCGAGTCGTTTGCCGGGGCGGCCCGCGCAAAGCGAATGCTCCATTCATCGTTAGCTGGTCGCTTACCTATCGATAAGCCTGGTGGACGCTTGAATGTAAGTAGAATTGCTGCAACCGCACACGGTTCCAGTTTCGCCGCGAAAAACAAATCACGCGAGATTTCGGCTGTCCCCGGACGTGTTTACGTAATTCGAAGCGATATACTCCACAGATCGTGGATTCATCAAGGACGGTGCTATGCGTGTGCTGCATGTCAGTGCGGTCTGCCTGGCGGGGCTATTGGCCTGTTTCTATCTCAGGTCCGCTTACGCTCTCAGCCTTGCCGATTTGACGAATCGGGATGCTGCTCAGGGCATCAAGGGGGCGCTCGACAAAGGGGCTGCCTCGGCCATCGATAAACTGGGCGTTGCGGGTGGATTTCTCAATAACCCCAAGGTCAAAATCCCGTTGCCACCGGCCCTCGATGAGATCGCCAAGGGCATGCGCATGATCGGACAAGGCAAAGAGGCGGATGAATTGGTCGAGGCGATGAATCATGCGGCCGAACAGGCCGTCCCCGAAGCAAGGGACCTTCTGGTCAACGCAGTCAAGACGATGTCCTTAGGCGACGCAAAGGCTATTCTCACGGGCGGCGATGGATCGGTGACAAATTTCTTTCGCACCAAGACTGCGGCGCCGTTGGGCGTGAAGTTCCTGCCGATCGTAAAGCAGGCAACCGATCGGGTGGGCTTGGCACAGAAATACGATCGGCTGGCGGGCCAGGGAGTCAAACTCGGTCTCGTCAAGGGTGATGCAGCCAATATCGAGGAGTATGTCACCCACAAGACATTGGATGGCTTGTACCTCATGATAGGCGAGGAAGAGCACGAGATCCGGCAAAATCCCGCGGCGGCCGGCAGCGCCATCGTCTCAAAAGTATTTGGCGCGCTGCACTGATCCTTTAGGCAAAAGCGCCGGCCTTTGCACGACCTTGCGATTCAGGGTGCCGGATCCTTTGCTCCGCGCGACTTTCCGGCGACATAGCGCCGCTCACCGGTGCGTGGGTCAAACATCACTTCAACGGGATCGCCGGTCGACGGATCGATAAATTTCTCATCAGTCCGCTGCCAGTGGCCATTCGGACGGCTCTTCGATGTGACGGTATCGCCAGCGCTCGAACAGCGTGCCGATGAGGACGATCACGCCGATGACCAGCGCCTGCCAGCCAGGTGCGTGGACTCCGCAGGCGATGAGGACGATACCGACGCACGTGAGGATCGCTGCCGCCGCAATCACGACAGTCCGCAACATGATCAAGCTGCCGGTTCCAGCACCACTGCCGTTCCGTACGCAACGATCTCGCTCATCGTCTGGCCAATCTCGGACGAATCGAATCGCATCATGACGATGGCATTGGCGTGCATGAGACTCGCGTTGCGGACCATCCGGTCGACGGCATGACGCCGCGCCTCCTCGAGCAATTGTGTGTACTCGGTAATTTCGCCGCCGACGATTGAGCGCAGCCCCGCCATGATATTCCCGCCAAGCCCGCGGCTTCTGACTACCACGCCGAAGACCTGACCCTTGACCTCGCGCACGCGATGTCCGGGCACGTTCTCTGTTGTCACGACAAGCACGGCACCTCCCCACGGTTGCAACCGGTCGCAGTAGGCTACCTGAGCCGACCCTCCCTGGCGAGAACCGAGTTCTTGAATGTGTCGCGCAACCAGGCGGCCACGCGAAGCCCCTGGGACGTCGCGTCGGTTGCCAACACGGCGCCGTTTCCAGGCTCACGGCTTACGATCGCGGTACGGGAAAAACCAGGGTTTGCGCTCCATCACCCAATCCAGGTGAACGTGCTTGGGCTCGCGAAACGCGTCGAGCCCCTCGGGCCCGAGTTCGCGCCCGATGCCGCTGTGGCGCATGCCGCCGAAAGGCGCCGCGTCATTGTCGGTCAAGGGATCGTTGATCCAGAAGGTACCGGCCTTGATCGATTCCATCGCGTGCATCGCTGTTGCCAGGTCCTTGGTGTAAATCGAAGCACCCAGCCCGTACTCGGAATCGTTCGCGAACCGGATGGCCTCGTCCGCATCGGCCACCGTCGTGATCGACAGCACCGGCCCGAAGATCTCCTCGCGCGTGGCGACGCTGCCATGGCGCACATCGGTCAGGATGGTGGGCTGGAAGAAGTGTCCGGGTAGTCCCGGTGGCCGCGACATTCCGCCGCCGAGCGTGAGGGTGGCGCCATCCTTCACCGCGCGTGCGACCTGCTCTTCGACCCGCCGCGCCGCTTCGTGCGAAATCAGCGGCCCTAAGTCCGTGTCGGGCGCCATGGGGTTCCCGACTTTGAGCTGCGCGACATACTCATGCATGCGCTCCGTAAACTCCGCCGCAATCGGCCGCTCCACATAGATGCGCTTGCTCGAGGTGCAAACCTGACCGGCGTTGAGCAGCCGCGCCCAGGCAACGCCCGGGACCGCGACGTCGAGATCGGCATCCTTGAAAACGATAAACGGATCGATCGAGCCAAGCTCGAGATTGACTTTCTTGAGCTGGGCGCCGGCGGCAGCCGCGATCTTGCGTCCGACTGCGTTGGATCCGGTGAAGGCGATGAGGTCTACGTCCGGATGCTCGACGAGTGCGGTCGCGGTGTCAGCCGCGCCGGTCAGGACATTGACGACGCCCGCCGGCAATAGATCGTAGACTTCGGCCAGCTTGAGGTTCGACAACGGGTTCTGATGCGGCGGCTTGCAGACCACCGTGTTGCCGGCCGCGATTGCCGGCGCCACCTTCCAGGCCATCAGCAGCAGCGGAAAATTGAACGGCACGATCGCCGCGACGACGCCGAAGGGCTCCTTGATCGTGAAGTTGAGCTGGTGGGGCGCGCCCGGCGGCACCGAATTACCGTAGGATGAGCGTGCCACCTCGCCGTAGTACTCGAAGCAGGCCGCGACCCAATCAATGCAGTCGACGGCCTCGCACAGCGGCTTGCCGGTCTCTTCGGTCATCAGCGACGCCAGCGTGTGCTCGCGGGCGCGAATTCGGGCGCCAAGTTCGCGCAGCAGCTTCGCCTTCTCGACTCCCGGGACTTTCCACCAACCGCGCTGCGCAGCTTTTGCCGCCGCAACCGCACGGGCCGCATCCGCAGGACCGCAGTCCGGGACCGTACCGAGCAGTTCCAGCGTCGCCGGATTCTTGATCTCACGGCTCCTGTCGCTGAGCGCGTCAACCCATTCGCCGTTGATCAGGATCTTATGCATGCGTTTTAACCCTTGAAGCCGCAGAAACGGCCCCGCCTATGATGCCTGAGCGACGCTAAATCCCGATAGCGCGGCAGAAGCCGGTGCAGCAAAATAGGCAATGTCCACTACACCCAGCGCTGCCGCCCTGCTCGTCTGGCTGACGCCTTCGATGTTTGCGCTGTTCCTATACGGCATCGGGCAAGGCCTGGTCAAGCGGTACATCGGCGAGGTCTCGCCGGCCCGTTTCTGCCTGTACTTCGTGCTCGCCAAGGCGATGGTCAACTTGTCCTGGTTTCTCACCCACGACCATCCGTCGCTGTTGTCGACCGACGGCCGGCCCTTCCTCGAACTCGGCGTCCTGGCTTACATTATCGACGGCACCGGCTGGATCCTGTACTTCGAGTCGATCATCGCAGGTCCGATCACCATCGTCGGTACTCTCTCGGCGGCGTATCCCGCACTCACCGTCCTGCTCGCGCGGATTTTCCTGGGAGAGCAATTGGGCGCCATGAAGTACACAGCGGTGGCGCTCGTGATCGGCGGCTGCCTCGGGCTTTCGTATTCACCGCCGGATGCCGCCGCAAAGATTCTCAGCCGGCGCTGGATCCCGCTAGCCTTCCTCGCGCTCACGTGCTGGGCGACGTCCAACACGATCGTCAAACACGCTTACTCGTTTGCCGAGGCGAGCGAGGTCAACCTCATGCTGTGCAACACCATCGGCGGCATCCTATCGCTGGGACTGTACGGATTCCTCAAGGGCCGGCAGGGAGCGCACTCGGCGCGCGAGTATCTGCACTCGTTCGTACCCATGGGGATGATGGCCGGCGGCGACCTCGGTGTGATGATCGCGAGCCGCTATGGGCCGATTTCGATCGTCATTCCGTTGACGGGCGCCTATCCGGTGGTGACGCTCGCGTTCGCGGCGCTGATCCTCAAGGAGCGAATCTCGACGCTCCAGTACGGCTGCATCGGTGCGATCATTATCGGTATGGTGTTCTGCACCTGATCAACATCAGTCGGACGGCGCTCTGACGGACTCCTACCGCGGTGCAGGCGCCGATAATCCGCGGATGCGATAGAAGGCGTACCCGATGAGGTTGGTCAAGAGAATGGCGGCGGTGATCTTGATGGCGAAGCGAAACGGATTGGGGACGTCGACAAAAGGATAGACGCTGGTGGCGCAGCTAAAGAGCGTTGCACAAAAGCCAATGACGCAGAGCACGGCGACCCACGTCGGCATGCGCACCCGAACGAGCTTTGCGCCGATGACCGGGATGGCGAACATTGCCAAATAAGCGAGGCCGTAGAGGATGTTGGATGCATTGTTGAGGACCGCGAAGGCCTCGGCCGCCCGGACGCCGGCGGAGGCAAGCACGAGCAGCGCGGCGACGAGAATGGCGGCGACCAGGATGGAGTTGGTTGGGGTGCGGTAGCGCGGGTGAAGACGTGAGAACCAAGGTGGAATGAGGTGATCCCAGCCCGCGACCATCGGCAGCCGGGTAACGCCGGTGAAGATGAGGCTGGCGGCACCGAGAATGCGGATCTGCAGAAGGAGAATGACGAGTCGGGCAAGGAAGTTGGCAAAGCCGGAGTCTCCGAACGCAAGGCGAAGCGTCTGCGGAATGGGCGCGATGTAGTTGATCGTCGTGCCGGTAAGTTCGTGGAAAGCGAGCACGGAGGCCGTTCCGAGCGTGAACATCAGAAAGATGATGGGCGAGGCGATCAGGATGGAGCGGCCGATATCGCGGCTCGGCGCCTTCGACTCGCCGGCCATGATGGCGATGTACTCAAGGCCCGATGCCGCGAACAGCGTCTGACCGATGAGGGCGAGCGAAGTCGGGCTGGAATCCGGGAACTGCAGATCGAAAGGCGCGAAATGCATCGGCGCGTGATGCCGGAGCGCCCAGAGCGGCGCGACGATCAGCAATGCGAACGCAGTGATCATGGCAATGCCGGAAATGTTGTGAATCCATTTGCCGATGGCGAGGCCCCGAACGGCGGAGAGCGCCAGCACGGTGAGAACGCCGGCAAGAAAGCAGAAAACGACCAGGTGATTTTCCGGAATCCAGGCCGCGCGCGGGCCGACCATGTAAGCGAACTCGCTGGGGATTTGAAACAGGATCGTGGCAATGGTGGAGAGTGCGTAGGCCCAGATGTTCCAGGCGACGAGAAAGCCGGCTGTGTCGCCGAACGCGCGGCGCGTCCACACGTAGAGGCCGCCTTCGAGAGGCATCTCGCGATTCAAGTGATAGACCGCAGCAGCCATGGGCAGGTAGAACGTGCCGAAGGCCAGCAACCAAACGACGGTTTGCGCATGGCCGAGACCCGCGGCGATGCCTACCCATGCGCTGCCCACGACGGTGAGCACCTGCGACAGTACCAGATCGCGAAGGTTAAGCTGGCGCGGGAGGTGCTGAGCGGCGGTGGAACCGGTAGCGGAGGACTGCGTATCGCTACTCGTTGATGACATTGGCGATTGTCGAGTCCCAAATGCTCCTGACCACTGACGATACACCAACCGAGAGGCGGAGGGTCGATGCCGGAGCTTCGTCAACCATAATTGACAATTACGGTTGACGAAGATGCTACCCTGCTCAACATGTGTATCAAGAATCGCGTGCGCGGCAAACGAGAGCTCGTGGAAACGCGCATAGGCAGCTTATTGCATTGGGGAGCATGTCTTGCATTCCACTGCTCTTGACTACTATCAGTCGGCACTGCGCGAGCTTGCAGATCGCAGCCAATTACGCGCGTTGAGCGGACGCTCCGGTCTCGATTTCACGTCGAACGACTATTTGGGGCTTGCAAGTTCCGAGCGCCTGATCAAAGCAGCGATGTCAGCACTGGTCCGGGGCACCGCGATTGGCGCCGGCGGCTCGAGATTGCTTCGTGGAAACGCTCCCGAACACGAGCAGCTTGAAGTCGCTGCGGCGGCCTTCTTTCATGCCGAGCGCACGCTTTTTTTCGGAAGTGGCTACAACGCGAACTTTGCCGTCCTCTCAACATTGCCGCAACGCGATGACCTTGTGATTTTGGATCAACTCATCCATGCCAGTGCACGCGAGGGGGCGCGCGCCGGGCGGGCCGCCAAGCTCGAGACTCCGCACAATGATTTGGGCGCGATGCACGATCAAATTCTGGCCTGGCGCTCGCAGGGTGGCTGCGGCCGGGTCTGGATCGTGGTGGAGAGTCTCTACAGTATGGACGGCGACCGCGCCCCGCTTCAGGAACTGATTGCACTCGCCGACTCACACGATGCGTTCTTGATCGTGGACGAAGCGCATGCAACCGGGGTTCTCGGTCCTGACGGCCGCGGACTGTGCGCCGCCTTCGAGGGCCGCATGAACGTGCTTGTGGTGCACACTTGCAGCAAGGCATTGGGCGGCGCCGGTGCACTGGTGAGCATGCCGCGCGTGCTGTGTGATTTCCTCATCAACCGGTGCCGATCATTCATTTATTCCACGGCGCCGACGCCACTCATGGCGGTGGTGGCGCTCGAAGCACTGGCAATACTGAAGGAGGAACCGCAACGACGCGAGCAGTTGGCGCGTCTCGTTGCGCATGCCGATAACACCTTGAAAAATCAGTCCCCGGCGCGCTCCTGCGGCTCGCAAATCCTGCCCGTCATCATTGGCGACGAGCGCCGCACGATGCGGCTCGCCGCCGCGCTGCGTACGCAGGGATTCGACGTGCGGGGAATTCGACCTCCGACCGTGCCTCGAGGCACGGCGCGTCTGCGGATTTCACTCACGCTGCATGTGAACGAGCAGGCGATCACTGATTTGTTCGAAGCGCTGGCGAACGGAGCTGAGGGTCATGCCCACGTGAGCGCCCGGATCGTGGTTACGGGCACCGATACGGGTATCGGCAAGACTGTGTTTGCGGCGGGATTGACCCGCTTGCTGGATGCCACCTACTGGAAGCCGATCCAGGCCGGGCTCAGCGATGAGAGTGACACGGACGTTGTGCGGCGGTTGTCCGGCTTGTACGATCGAATGCTCCCCGAGGCATGGCGGCTCACGACTGCCGCCTCCCCGCATCTGGCCGCCGAGCGTGACGCGGTCACCATTGATCCGGCAGCGCTCATTCTGCCGTCGATCGCGCGCCCGCTGATCATCGAAGGTGCCGGCGGTCTCATGGTGCCCATTACGCGCCAAGTACTTTTCATCGATATATTCGAACGGTGGGGCGTGCCCGTCATAGTGTGCGCGAAGACGGGGCTGGGAACCCTGAATCACACCTTGCTGTCTCTGGAAGCGTTGCAGCGGCGCGGAATTCCTGTACTCGGCGTCGCTCTGATTGGTGAAGCGCATCCCGACAATGAGCGCACGTTGGGAACGCTGTCCGGCGTCTCAATTCTGGGTCGCTTGCCGCGCCTCGATCCGCTCGACGCCGAGATCCTCGCGGCAGCATTTGCGGCGGCATTTCGTGCAGAGCAATTCATTCCAATTGTGGCCCTGCCGTGAACCTCACCCCGCATTCGCCAATTTGGCATCCGTTTACACAGCATGCATTGCGCCCCTCACTTCCCCGGGTCCTGCGTGCCGAAGGTGCGTACCTGTTTACCGAAAGTGGCCGGCGCATTCTTGATGCCATTTCCTCCTGGTGGGTTATTACCCACGGCCACTGCCATCCCCGGATTGTCGATGCGATCAAGAGGCAGGCAGAGGATCTTGATCAAGTCATTTTCGCCGAATATACGCACGACGCCGCCGAGCGGGTGGCCGCGAGGCTGATTGCCCTCGCGCCCAAGGATCTCGAACATGTGTTTTTCTCGGACAGTGGATCGACGAGTGTGGAAGTGGCATTGAAAATGGCGCTGGGATTCTGGCGTCACACAGGTGAGCGACGCGACCGGATCATCGTGCTGGAGCACGGCTATCACGGTGACACGATCGGCACCATGTCAGTCGGCGCGCGCGGAGCCTTTACCGACCCGTACGATGCGCTGCTCTTCAATGTCGATCGCATTCCCTTTCCATCCGCCGGCCGGGAGGACAGCACGTTGGCCGCGCTCGAGTCCTTATGTCGTCGCGGCGATGCAGCTGCCCTCCTCGTCGAACCGCTCGTTCTTGGCGCCGGCGGCATGCTGATGTATCCGCCTGCGGTACTCGGCGCATTTCGGCACATATGCACGGCTCACGGCGTCCTATTCATTGCGGACGAGGTCATGACCGGATGGGGACGCACCGGTTCCCTGTTCGCCTGCCAACAAGCGGACGTGTCACCGGACATCGCCTGCTATTCGAAGGGGCTGACCGGCGGCACGCTGCCCCTCGCGGTGACGCTCTGTCGCCGCGAGATCTTCCAAGCCCACTATTCCGATGATCGGCGGCGCACGTTTTTTCATTCAAGCTCCTTTACTGCAAATCCGATCGCATGCGCAGCCGCACTTGCCAACATGGACATTTGGGAAACCGAACCGGTGGGCGCGCGCGTGGCGGCACTCGAAATGCTGCAAGCGCGAATGCTGGAGCGATTTCGCGACGATTCACGCTTCGAAAACGTTCGCCAGGCCGGCACGATTACAGCGATGGATTTCAAGACCGCCGATACCGGTTATTTCTCAAGGATCGGCCCGCACCTTCAGCACTGCTTTCAAGAAGCACACGTGCTCCTGCGGCCCCTGGGCAACACCATCTACGTTCTGCCGCCTTACTGCGTGACGGCCGATGACCTTGATGTGATCTACTCCGCTATCGCGGCGGCCGCAGATGCGGCAGATTGACTTGCCGGTCGGGCGCAACGCACGAACAACCCTCGGCAATCGGCCGATGATTTCCCGCTGCCGAGGCCTCATCGCTGCGACGTCAAAATGCCGCGGCGATCGAATTTCATCCTCAACGTCAGCGTGATTTTATCGCGCTGGGAGCCGAGCACACCTGCCGTCTTGGCGTAGCGCGGCCATTCTTTGACCGTATCCATCACTTCGGTGAGGATTGCTTCATGCGCTCCGCGCTTGAGGCCTGCCACTTGCGCGACCGCCTTAAAATCCTCCCGGGTAAAGTCCTCAGTTTTTCCATTGATCGTCATTTGGTGACGGTTTGTCCACAAGCCCGTCGGGTTATAGGCGTAAGTAACATCAAACGCGGGTGAAAGCGACCAGGAGCCTGCCTTGTCCATCAAGAATGCAATATTCTTCACATGATCGTCCTGGTTGCGGCCGACGACATTGAAGATCATCCGGCGAAACTGTTGTTCGCGGGCGTGCATGGAAAGCCCCAAACGCTTGATCACGTCGAAAGCTTGCTCGTAGGAGTAAGCGCCGGCGGAGTTGAAATCGAAGTGGGCAAGCGCAGCCAGGGACTGCATGTGCAGCTTGCCGCCATCGCTCAGACGATCGAACCGTCGCGTCATGAAATGGCGCCGGCCGCCCTCTTCCATCATTCTACATTCAGACATCTCGATACCGGCATCAGCGGCCATGAGCGCGTACGCATACTCGATCACCGTGTACCCTTTGGGGTCCTCGAGTTCCTTGTCCTTGTTTGCACTGACCCCGTCGAATTTGAGCAACCAGTAGTCGAAGCCGGCCGGCGCTTTCACCTGGCCCGAGCGCACTTCGTCCGTGTTTCGGTTCCACGCGACGATGGCCTTCGCCCGAGCACCGCCGGCGGAGGTGCCCACACGCAGCATTTCCTGCAGCCCCTCGTGCCGCCGGCCAGGAGCAAATGACGCTTGAAGTGAGGCGCGATGCGTGAGCACCTGGGAGGCGAGTTTGACCAGTTCATCCACCTCTACCTTGGCCGATCGTTGCAGCGGCGGACCCTTGGCGGGCGCGAACTCGAGCGCACCCATTCCACGAACTCCGATGTAGCAGAGCCGCTCGACCGCGTTGAAGCTCTCGGGCCGTCTACCCTGAGTGGCAAGCCACGCATCGATCAGTGCATTGCCGAATTTATCGGGCAGCGAATCGGCGAGCAGGCCCGCCAGGCCGTGGAAAGACACCTCTGGTAGGGATGGAAACTGATAAATCCGTCGCGACAAGGGCATGCTGATCGGCGCGAGTTCAATGCCGCTGGCGAGAAAGGCGGGGTCATATTGGAATGCGGAGAAACGGGCTCCCTCCTCCAGGGAGACCGCTCCGATCGTACGGCCCCACAGCCGAACTTCCGCTACGGCGGCCAAACGCTAATCCCGCCACTTCCAGGGCGCGGCCGGCTTAGGTGCCGCGGTGCCGTCCAGCGGTCGCCGTGAATGTCCCACGCGCTTACGCGCGCGGCCCCGGCCTTTGAGGAGCATGAGGGGGCTTTGCGGCAGATCGGGCACTAATTGATCGAGCGCTTCCAAGAGTTTCAGCACCCGTAGAACGCGCAGCAGCATGACAAAGTCGGCGCTGTGGCCCGCTTCGATCCGCTCCACGGTGCGCTTAGAGATACCGGCTTCTTCGGCCAGCTGGGCTTGCGTCAATCCCGCATCGATTCGGCGGCGCTCCAGGCGGTCGCCGATTTCATGCAGGACCGCTATATCGGTCAGCTCATCAGTGATTTTCATAACTCGTCTAATGGGCGATTTTATTGATCGCCGCGCATAATATTCGTCTCATACGGCGAATACTATCATATTCACTCTAATTTTAGAAGTCGACTATAATGGCGAGTTAAATGGCTTTAATAGCTTTATTCGCCTATTGAAACGAGTAATATAACATGCTGGTATCTGCCTGTTTGGGTCTCAATCTTTGAACTTTCGGGACGTAGGACTCGCAGGGCGTGGGTTAGTTGACGGCGAACGCTAATGCAGCGCCAGTGTATCCCGTCGCCACGCAACGTCCTGCCACCGGCCAAAGTCCCGCAAGAGATCAGGATGGCTTGCCTGCCGCACCAAGGCGAGGTCATCGAGCCGCAGCTCCTCGAAGCTGCGCCGGAATCGCCCTCGATCCTTCACTTCTCTCGCGATGAGCAAACGCCTCGCGCCCGGCACGTAGCCCGCGAAATCGACGTAGCCTTCCTCGGGATTGTCGAGCCCGGGCGAGAGCACATCGATCGTCCAGCTTCCAGCTCTTTCATGAAATACCCATAGCTCGCGCCAGCCCTCGAGCGGCTGCACCGCGAGCACCAGCGCCGGGCCTTTAGGGATGGCCTGCATCGAGGCCATCCTCACTATCCCGTAGGTGCAGCGCTGGATGAGTACGGCGGCTCGCGGCCGATGTGCATCCTCGAGGACAATACATGTTTGGCCCGGACTCCCGGGCGCCAGCCTGACAGTCAGCGGTCCCGGCTGCGGTGCGTGCGACGCGCCGGCCCAGCGGATGGCACTGACCCGCAGCACCGCGTCCACGTATTCCGGCCGCCGGTCATCACCCAGATCATCTGGATGCACGGCGAGAAGCTCCGCGAGCGCACGCTGCGCCTCAGCGCCGGCGGGCTCGCCGCGGCGGTCTCGAGTATAGGCAAGCGCGGCCCACACCCCGGCACGCCGCGCATGCAGGCGGCTGCGCGTCATCGCATTCA
This sequence comes from uncultured Gammaproteobacteria bacterium, assembly GCA_963761345.1. Taxonomy (GTDB): domain Bacteria; phylum Pseudomonadota; class Gammaproteobacteria; order Steroidobacterales; family Steroidobacteraceae; genus Bog-1198. The sequence goes on along the minus strand of CAVXGV010000011.1, from coordinate 212,729 downwards.
ATTCGCCGTCTTTAACTTGCTCGAGCAGTTGGGAGCGTTCAGTGTCGAGGGACGCGCGCGGGGCCGGACCCAAATCCGGATCGATGCAATCAGGCCGCGTGAGGCCGAGGACTGCGTGCGCACGCTCCTCCGGCTGCGCCCCGGGCAGCGTCAGAACGCGATGAAACAATTCGCCGTCGTAGCAGACCCGCATCCGACCATTGCGCTCGAAACTGCGCATGCGAACGCCGAACTGTTCTACGACTTCCAAGTGCGGGGCGAAATCGGCCAGATGGTCCGTGCTGCCTGACGCTTGATCGGCAAGCCGCTCGGCCATTTGGGCTATGGCGTCGAAGGGCTCGGCAGTCGCGGCTTGCGCGGGTACGGCCTTGAGATACGCGGCGCCGTAACTGATACCGAGCGCCTCGGATCCTGGGGTCTCGCGCAGGAAGCGCAGCACGGCGAGAAGCTCGGGGGCGGCAGTCGCGGAGAGTTCGACCGGCCGGGCCGCGTCCCCTCGCAGGTATCCGCCCCGCTCGCGACGATAGTCGTAGACCTTCAGGTATCCGGCATGTTCGCCGCGGACCTCGAGCACATCTCCTTGCCATAGCCGAGTGAGCTCGGTGGCGTTCGAGCGCGGCGCTGCGCGCAGCGCGGCGTGGTCCTGGACCACGATGGCGAGGGTCGCTGCGAGGGCGAGCATCACCGGGATGCTCCCGCCTTAGAGGTCGCTGCTCCCGCCTTGGAGGTAAGCGCGGCTGCCGTGTCGTCGACTGGATTCACCAAGCTCTGGTCGCCGATGAGGCTCGAGCCGATGAATTTACCCGCCGCAGGGAGCGGTGCGATGATGACCTGCACCTTATCGGAAAGCTTGTCCGCCAGAGTCTTCTGGATCAGAAGCGGATACCGCGACACCAGCACGCCCTCGCGCTCCATCTGGCCGGAGTTCGCCTTGCCCACAAGATCGAGTCGATAGGCCTCCGCATCCGCGAGTTTTTGCCGCGAATCGGCTTCGCCCCTGGCCTCGATGCGGCGCGCCTCCGCGGCACCCTCCGCGGTGCGAATACGCGAGACTTTGTCGGCCTCGGCCTCGAGCTGCCGTTGTTCGATCTGTTTCTGCTTGAACGGCAGGATGTGCTTCATGGTCTCCTCCTGCGCGCGCGCAGCGATGACTTGCTCTTGGCCGGCGGCTTCCGCGGCCGTTTGCCGCCGCACCTTGTCGGCCTCGGCCTCGAGCTGCTGCTGTTTGACCTGCGCCTCCTTGAGCTGCAGGGTGTAATGAATTTTTTCGGTCTCGAGCTCCTCGGAGAGGAGCTTCTCCATGCCGGCTCGATAATCGGGAGGCAGATCCACCTTCCCTATATCGACCTCGCGCAGCACGAGGCCCATGGCGGTGAATTTTGGCCTGAGCGCCGCGATGAGTTCCTGTTTTATCTCCGCCCGCCGTTGCGAAAATATTTCTCGCACCGAGTAGCGGGCAAAGGTGGGATAGACGATTCCCTGGACGGCGGGCGCGACCAGATCCGCGCTGATGTCGTCCGGAAATTCCTTGGTCATCCGGGAGAGGCGAGAAAGGTCCACAGTCCAGCGGACCGCGAGATCGACGCCGATCGACAGGCCCTCGATCGGACTGGAAGGGGGCCGAGCCGGTCGCGCTCGCGCTTTCGATCGGCCGATATACCTGATCGCGAATCGAATAGTGCCGCACCTGATGGATACCGGGCAGTACGAGCACCGTGCCTGCGGTGTAGACGTTCACCGATCCGTCGAGCGCGTCGCTGCGCGCCAGGACCTCGCCGCGGCGTACGGAATCAAATGGTGGATGGGTGTAAAGACCATAAGCGATCAAACCTAAGACCGCGATGGCTACCACGCGCCAACGAAAGCGCCAGAGGCCGATGCCAAGGGACTGGAGGGCTGCGGCCAATAAACCACCGAGCCGGCCCAGAGGTTCGACGAGCCCCCGTCGCACGAACTCGAAAAAGGCATCCAAGCGACCAGACATTTTTGCCATGCTCCCGTTGCTTGAGCCGACCGGCCCGACGACAAGAGTCTGGCAATCCTTTGTGGCGAGGCCGTGGGGCAACTGTGGCAGAGTGTGGCAGTGAAAAAATTGCCATCCGCAAGCGCGGAACCGTTCCTGTCTCTCCCTGGTCGAACGGTGAGCGTTCGGGGACAGCCGTCAAAAATACTTGGGGAAGGTTTGCCAGTGAACCGGCTGCTATTCGCCGCAATTCTGCCGTATTGCGCGATCGCAATTTCAGTGAGCATGGCCGCGAGTGCAGAGAACTCGGTAGACACCTCGACACGGGTCACGAACCAAAGTGAAGCGAGCAGTTTCGAGAAACTGCAGGCCATCGTAGTCACTGCGACGGCGATACCGGGCACCATCATCGACATCGACAAGATTCCCGGAAACGTGCAAGTCCTGTCGGCCGCAGACCTGACTCGGGAAGGCCCGGCCAGCCTGACGGGCGCTCTGAACTCCAATCTCAGCAGTATCAATGTCAACGACGATCTGGACGATCCCTTCCAGCCCGACATTCTGTATCGGGGTTTTGAGGCATCACCGGTGCTCGGCACGCCCCAGGGCCTGGCTGTCTATCAGAACGGCGTGCGCATCAACGAGGCGTTCGGCGATACTGTCAATTGGGACCTGTTCCCCGATATCGCCATCAATCAAGTGGAACTCGTGAGCTCGAGTCCCGTCTACGGCCTCAATGCACTCGGTGGCGCCGTCTCGGTCACCATGAAAAACGGATTCACGTACCAGGGTACCGACTTGGAGCTGTCCGGCGGCTCCTTCGGTCAACGCGCGGTGTCCGGGCAATTCGGCCACAACTCCGGCGCCTTCGGCTTCTACCTTGCCGGCAAAGCATTGGACTGGGACGGCTGGCGCCGCTTTTCCAACGATAGGATTCGCAACCTGTACGCGGTTTTCAGCATGCAGACCGACGGGGCAACGCTCGATTTGAGCTATAGCCGTGCCGACAACATGCTGAACGGTCCAGGCTCCGCGCCGGTGCAGGAGCTGGCCGTGAATCGTTCTTTGGTGTTCACCGGCCCGCAGACCAATGTCAACACGCTGGACTTCGTGACACTGAATGGAACCTTGAAAGTCAGCAGATGCTTGGTCGCTGCAGAGCGTGCTGTATTACCGGCAACATGCGCAGTCTGTCTCGAACGGCAACACCACCAATTATGCGGCTTGCCCAAACACGCCGGGAATCCTGTGCCAACCCGACGCGGTCACGCCGCTCGCGAACGCAGCCGGACAGGCTCTACCGGACATCTCCGAGGGTGGAGCGGTACCGATCGGCGAAAACGACTTTGAGTTGATCCGCGCCTGGGGCCGGGGCGCCACACTGCAGGTCACCGGCAACGCGACGATCTTCGGTCACGACAATCAATTCACGTTGGGTGCAGCCGTCGACTATGCCTCGACCCGCTTCTATTCCGGTGCGCAGATCGGCGTCATCGATTCGCAGCTCCTCGTGCTGCCCTCCAACCTGATCGTCGATACACCGGAAAATTCGCCCGGCGCAATCGCCAATGGCGATCCGGTGCCGGTGAGCGTGGACTCCATCAACAAGAACTTGGGCGCCTACCTGACCGATACTTTCAATGTGACGCCCGACCTGGCAGTGACGGCGAGCGGGCGGTACAACATCACGCATGTCGATCTTGCGGACCAATTGGGCACCAATCTCAACGGCAACAATCGCTTCGTTCATTTCAATCCCGCGGTCGGCGCCACTTATAAACTGCTGCCGACCATGACCCTTTACGCAGGCCTCTCGCAAAACACGCGCACGCCGACGGCGAGCGAGATTGAATGCTCGAATCCTCTGACCCCGTGTCTCCTGCCCACGAATCTCGCGGGCGACCCGCCGAATTTGCGCCAGGTGATCGCACACACCGCAGAGTTGGGCTTGCGCGGCAAAATCCCTGACGCGGCCGCGACGGGCAGCGAGCTGTCCTGGAATTTGAGCGTGTTCCGCACGCTCCTCAAGGATGATATCTACGGCATTTCGACTTCAATCGCGCAAGGGTTCTTCCAAAACATCGGCGATACGCGCCGTGAGGGTGTCGAGGCAGGCTTGAATTACCGCACCCAGGGTTGGTCAGCCTATGCCAACTATAGCTTCGTCCAGGCGACGTTTCGCTCGCCTCTGCTGATACCCTCGCCGTCGAATCCGTATCAAGACGCCAATGGCAATATTCAGGTGCAGCCGGGTGATCGGTTGCCCGGCATCCCGCAGCACCGGCTGAAGCTTGGATCGGACTATGGAATTCTGCCGGTCTTGACGGTGGGCGCCACGGTGAACGTCGTCAGCAGCTTCTTCTACGTCGGCGATCAGTCCAATCAACTGGCTCAGATACCGGGACATACGGTCGTCAATCTGCACACATCGTACAAGCCTGTCCCCCACTTCGAAGTGTTTGCCTCGATCAGCAATCTCTTCAATCGCAAGTATGCTACCTGGGGCACGTTGAGCGACCCAACTGGCATCGGCGTGCCTGGAATTCCGCCGCACGGCGTGACCAACGGTCCCGGAGTCGACAATCGATTTTTGAGTCCGGCGGCGCCGTTCGAGGCATTCGGCGGCGTGCGCATCACCTTTTGATTGAACCGAGATGCGTGAGTCAAGCGTCGCTGCCGGCTGCACCGCCCTCCATCCTCGCTCGATGCTCGCGCACCGCGGCGATGAAACGCTCGCCGTACCGGGCGAGCTTCGCCTGCCCCACGCCCGGCAGGGCGGCGAACTGGTCGAGATCGAGCGGCATGTGTTCGGCCATCTCCCGAAGCGTGGAATCATGAAAAATGACATACGGCGGCAGGCCGTTCTCGTCCGCCAGCCGTTTGCGCAGCGCCCGCAAGCGTTCGAACAGCGAATGGTCCGCTGCCGATGCGCGCGTGCCATCTTGGGAGCGGCGCGCGGGCTTCACCACGCGGGCAATGCTCACGGGGATCTCCCCGCGCAGCACCGGCCGGCTGTGCGCGTTGAGCGACAGCACCGAATAGCCGTCCTGCGCTTCGCTGATCAATCCCTGATGCAGGAGAGCCCGCGCGAGATTGCGCCATTCGTCGACCCGGCGATGTTTGCCTATTCCGTAGACACTCAACGCGTCATGGCCGGCGGAGAGCACGCGTTCGGTCCGGGCGCCGCGAAGAATGTCTATGATATAGGCTGCGCCGAAGCGTTGACGGCGCTGGGCCAATCGTGCAATGCAGGACAGGAACTGCCTCGCCTCCGTGCTCCAGTCCTCGACGGTCCGCGGTTCGCAGCAGTTGTCGCATGCTCCGCACGGGCCGGAGAACGTCTCACCGAAGTAACGCAATTGCACCGCACGACGGCACTCGGTCGAGTCCGCAAATTGCAACACCTGGCGCAACTGCTGCCGGGCGATACGCTGCTCGTTCTCCAGCGGTTCGCCGCTCGCGTCCACCTTCTGCTGGATCAGGAACTCAGCCGTGCGGATATCGGCGCCGCCGAAATACAGGACGCAGTTGGCCGGATCGCCGTCGCGCCCCGCCCGGCCTGATTCCTGGTAATAGCCTTCGAGGGTGCGCGGCAGATCGTAATGCACCACCCAGCGCACGTCCGGCTTGTCGATGCCCATACCGAACGCAATCGTCGCGACGATGACCTGCTGATCGTCGCGAATGAAGGCGTCCTGGGTGTCGCGGCGGGTGATGGCGTCGAGCCCGGCGTGATAAGGCGCAGCGCGGATGCCATCGGCATGCAGCTTGGCGGCCAGTTCATCGACGCGCCTGCGCGACAGGCAATAGACGATGCCGGCCCCGCCGCTCATAGCCTGCGCCAGCAACTCACGGTAGGAGGTCTTGTCCTTGGGGCGCACCCGATAGAAAAGATTCGGCCGGTTGAAGCTTGCCACATGCACGGCCGGATCGCGCAGTTCGAGCTGCGCGATGATGTCGGTACGCACGCGCGCCGTGGCAGTCGCGGTGAAGGCAAGCAGCGGAACTTCGGGATGGCGCCGACGCAGCCGGGCAAGCTGACGGTACTCGGTTCGAAAATCATGGCCCCATTCCGATACGCAGTGCGCCTCGTCGATGACGAAGGCGTTGATGCCGATGCCTGAATTCAGACGGCTCAGGGGGCCTTCGAGAAATTCCTGCAGCAGCAGCCGTTCCGGCGCCAGGTAGAGCAGTTTGTATTCGCCGCGCAGCAGCGCCTGCGTCCGGCTCTGGATGTCGGCGGCGTCGAGGCTGGAATTGATGAATGCCGCGGGAATACCGTTGTTCTGCATCTGGCGAACCTGGTCTTGCATCAGCGCGATCAGCGGAGAGACGACCAGCGTGACGCCCGGCTGCAGCAGCGCCGGCAACTGAAAGCACAGCGATTTTCCACCGCCGGTGGGCATCAGCGCGAGCACGTCGCGGCGCGACAGTACGTCGCGCACGATCGCTTCCTGGCCCGGACGGAAGCGATCGAACCCGAAACAGCGTTTGAGGGCCGCGGTCAAGTCCCCCGGCGCGGCAGCATCCGGGGTCGCTTGCCGTTCCTTGAGATATGTTGAGCTGGTTGTGGACACGGACTGAAGTGTAGCTGCCGGGCGTAGTCGCGGTCACTGGCACTAATCAAACTAAACATCTGTTTTCGCCCAAGCTGGCGCCTTCGATCAGGCCACCCCTGTCTTTGAGAATTCAAGGAATCGAGAGCGGGGTCAATTTACCCCGTGGCGGTTCGCATTGCAGCGCGTGATGCCCAATTCTTGATACAGTCACCGACCGGCAACCAACACTCTCGAGGCTATCCCCCTTGCGTAGCGTGTCTGTAACAATGATGTGTATCCGCCCGCGGCGCATGACGCTGCTTGCCGGCCTGATGTTTGTGGGAAGCTCGGTGGGCGCGCAGCAAGGCGCCGGTCAGGCATTGGATCTTCCCACCGGCAAACAGCTGATTGCGCCGATCCCGGGCAATCCCCAGCGCACCAACAGCTTGCCGATGTCCTTGGCGGTCTCGCCCGATCATCGCTGGGTGGTTTCGTTGAACGCGGGCTTCGGCACGTTCGAATCAGGTTACATGCAATCGATCGGGGTTCTTGATGCGCGGACCGGACATGTCAGGGACTTCCCCGATGCGCGCACGCTTATCGGTGCGAAGCAGACGTTTTTCTCAGGCATCGTTTTCAGTGCCGACGGCACCAAGCTGTATGCGAGCCTCGCCTCTTCCAGCGATCCGGAGGGCGACGGTCGCCGGAAAACCGGCAATGGCATCGTGGTATACGCGTTTGCGAACGGCGTGCCCACGGCAGATGGATTTCTGCGCCTGCCCCCGGTGACGCTTGGTCCGGGACGGCATTCCAGCCTGCCCGGCCGAGAGAATCATACGGTCAGTCCGTTTCCCGCGGCGCTGGCCATCGTGCCCGGCAAGCCGGAGCTGCTGCTGGTGGCAGAAAATCTGTCCGACACGGTTGCCATGCTGGATACTGCTTCGGGGGCCGTCCTGCGGCGCTTCGACCTGTCGGTGAGTGAAAATGTACCGGCAACATACCCCATCGCATTGGCGGTCACCAAAAATGGCCGGCGCGCGTTCGTCGCGCTGTGGAATGTCAGTGAGGTGGTGGAGCTGGACCTGGTGAGCGGCGCGGTCGCGCGGCACGTGAGCCTGCTGAAGCCCAGTTCGCCGACTGCGCCGGGGACACATCCGAGCGCGCTGGTGCTGGACGAGCGCACGGGTATGCTGTACGCGGCGCTGTCAAACCGCGATGCCGTGGCCGCGATCGACATCGGCAGGGGCGCTTCGACCGCAGAGAGGCTCGAGGTCAGGGGTTATTTCGATACCCGGCTGCCGGGGCAAAGCTACTTCGGCGCCGAGCCCGGCGCCCTCGCGTTGAATGAGCAGGGCTCGCGGCTGTACGCGGCGAATTTGGGATCGGACGCGGTGGCGGTCCTCGATCCGCACCGGCTGCTGCGCCAGTCTCCCGGCAAGGGCATGGTGGAACCGATCGGGTTCGTGCCCACCGAGTTGATGCCGATGGCGCTGGCCTCAGCGGGCCGCACGCTGTACGTCGCCAGCGCCAAGAGCCGGGGGACGGGTCCGAATGACATGGCCCCGCGGCCGACGGACGCAACCAAGAATTTCCCGCTGATGCGCCTCAGCTTTACCTATGCGCCGACGTTGTTGTACGGCTCCTTGGCCACGCTCGACCAAACGGCGATGGAGTCCAAGCTCGAGGCATCAACGGCGGCGGTGCTCGAATCGAACCGCATGAAGGCTGCGCAGGAAACGATTCAATTTGCCGGCGGCGGCAACCCGATCAAGCACGTGATCTACATCTTGAAAGAGAACCGCACCTACGATCAAGTCTTCGGCGATCTGGCGAAACAGGGCAGGCGGGTCGGCAATGGGGACGCCTCACTCACCATGTATGGCGCGGCCATCACACCGAACCAGCACCTGTTGGCGCTGCAGTTCGGCGTGCTGGACAATTTCTTCGACTCCGGCGAAGTGTCGGGCGACGGCCATGTGTGGTCGAGCGCCGGCATCGGCACTGATTTCGTCGAGAAAACCTGGCAGCTGAACTATCGCAGCGAGCAGCGCACCTACGATTACGAGGGCATGGTGGCGGACGGCTACCCGCTGCTGCAGCACATTCCCGATGTGGCCGAGCCGTCGAGCGGTTACCTGTGGACGAATTTCGCCTCGCACGGCAAGACCATCTATCACTTCGCCGAGTACATCTCCTCGATCTTTTGCGACGACAAGAAATTGCCGAAGCGGAGCCAAGATCCGCAGCTCGGCGCCATGTCCGGCGGCATTGCGCATTGCGCGTCCCCCACGATCAAGCCGGGCGAAGCGATCCCAGAGGAATGGGGCGGCGGCACGAACTTGTGGCCATGGGCGATTCCGCGATTGGCCGGCAATATCGCCACCAAGCCGGAGCTCGTCGGGCACTTCGCACCGGAATCCCCGGACTTCAACCTGAGGGTCCCCGATCAGATCCGCGTCAACGTGTTCATGCGCCATCTGCAGCAATGGGTGCACGACCGCGCCGCGGGCAATGACACCATGCCGAACTACATCCAATTGCGGTTGCCGAATGATCACACCGAAGGCACCATGGTGGGCGGTCCGACGCCAAAATCATCGGTCGCGGACAACGACCTGGCCGTCGGCCGCGTCGTCGAAGCAATATCGCACTCGCCATTCTGGAATGACACCGCAATCCTGATATTGGAAGACGATGCTCAGAATGGCGCCGATCATGTGGATGCGCACCGCTCACTGGCCCTGCTGGTGAGCAAGTATGCGCCGCATCCGAAAACCAGCGAGGCCGCCGTCGTCGACAACCGGTTTTATTCGACCGTGAGCATGATACGCACCATGGAAACCTTGCTGCAGGTGCCGCCGATGAATAACAACGACGCGCTTAGTTCGCTGATCTCGACTCCATTCACAGGTCCGGGCGATCAACCGCCCTTCGTGGCGGACGTGTCGAATCGCGACAACGGATTGATCTACACGGCCAATGCAGCGGACGCAGCCGGTGCCGCACAGTCCGAGAAAATGGACTTCCGCCATGCCGATCGCGCGGACCCGGGCAAGCTCAATCTGATTCTGTGGCACGACGCCATGGGCCGCGCGCCGCCTCCACCCATGCTGACGGCCAAGTACAAAAAGAAGAAGAAAGATGACGACTAGCAACCTCTCAGCACTGCGATTATGACCGGTTGGTAAGCAAGCTCGCCTATTTGCTGTACGCGATGCGCGCGCCGGAGCCGGGAGGCGCGCAGGTGTAGGTGACCTCCTGCCCCGCTACGGCGGCCAGCGCTCGCAGCGCGCTGTCCGAAAGCGGCGCCGATGCGTCGCCCGGCACGAACGCGGCGGAACTCGGGTGATATAGATAACCCTTCACCGTGCCGGCCTGCACGACACTGGCCACGAGGTCGCACTCCGTCACCGTGCCGCCGAGGATCTTTGAAGTAAAGGATGTTGCCGCCCGCTGCTCGAGCAGCGCGATGCGCGGGCTGACGGCGCCGGCATTCTGGTTCGTCAGAGTCACCTGCTGGCCGACAATGGGAGCCAGATCGCTGTCGAAGGCCAGCATGAACTGCTCGACATCCCGGCGGGTCTGATCACCACCGAGCAGCGGGAAGCCGGCGGTCAGCGTGGAGCGGAACACCACCGAAGTGAAGAAGGTGAACATGGTGTCGGGCAAGCCTTCGTTGGTGAAGCCGAAGCCGCGTATTTGCGGTCCCGTAAAGCCGGTGTCGGGACTGTCGAAGAACGGCACTTTCGCCATGCCGAACATGCCGACCTTGGTATAGAGGTTGCGCAGGTGCGGAATCTTGAAAATCTGTTCGATGCCCTCGAAGCTGTCGTTCGTGCTCGTGCCGAATTTACCCTGCGACGGATCGAGCGCATGGCAACCGTTGCAGGTGAACGTCGTCGTCCCCAAAATCAAGCCGACACCCGGCACGTTGAAGCCGTCGGAGGGGTGCGGGCCGAAATAGAAATCGTGGCCCCGCTGTTGCGACGCGGTCAGCGAATTGTCGAGGTTGCGCACGGGATTCGGCGGCAGCACCACCTGGAGTTGGAAGTCCGTGAAGGCCTGCATCTGCGCGGCCGACGGCTGATCGACGCTGCCCAGTAAACCTTGGAAGGCGACGATGAAATTGTTGAACGACAGATTTTCGTTGGTAGGATCGATGCCGAAAAAGCCGTTGGACCGATCGCCACGCCAATGCATCGCTCCGGAATTGGTCAGGCCGCGCAGCGTCTGCGTGGTCATCGGTCCTTTCATCGGATGGAAATCGTCCACTTTCCCGGTACCGTTCAGCGGCGTGTTGACGCCGAACAGCGTCTCGCCCGCCGCCAGGATGAGTGGGTTGCTTTCGTTGATGGCTATTGGGTTCTTCGTGACCGGATTGTCGGGGTTCCCGAGATCCCACGCGAGATCGTCATTGTCGCCGAATATATGGCAGCTCGAGCAGGACGCCTCGCCGTTGCCGGAGAAATGGGTGGCGTCGTAGAGCATCGGCCGGCCTTGGACCACGGCAGCGGACTCGGGGTTGGGCAATGGCAGCGCTGCGATTTCCTTGTTGGTCGTAAGGTCAATCACCTTGACCGAATCATCGAAGCGGGTCATGACATACATCCGTCCGCGCGGCTCATCCAGCACGATGCCGCTCGGGCCGCCGCCGCTGACGGGAATGTAATTGGCGCTGCTGACGGTCGGATCGAAGGTATCGTCCTCCAACGCAGTCGCATTGAAGACGCCGATCTTGCTCGAGCCGAAGGCGGCGACATAGAGCGTGGTTCCGTCGCGCGTGACGGCCATGTCGAGCGGGGTCGCCAGGCTATGACTCTTGGCGGTGGGATCGAAGCCCGGGGAACCGGCGAGATTCGCGTAATTGATGTGCTTGTTGAGGTGCCGCGGCGAAACCGTCGCACCGGAAATCACGGTGACGCGCGCTTCTGCCAGATGACCCTGCACGGTGTGGCCGCCGAAGACTCCGGGACCCTCGAAGCGCACGTTGTTGACCGCGTCGGTGTTCGAAACGTACAAGTGACCGCTGGCCGGATTCACGACCATGTTGAACAACGTGGTGCCGACATGCGCGAAGCTGGCGGTTTGCGTCAGATTGTTGGCATCGACGGCAAATACGTCCGTATCCGGCAGACTGAAGCGCACCGAATTGTCCCAGTTGCGCCCGAGTTCGTCCTCCCAGTGACCGGCGGCGTTGTCGTATTTGACAATCATGCTGACTTGCGGCGCCGGCTCGCCCAAAGAGTCCGTGGCAGGGCCCAGATGGCCGCCCGGACTGACGGAATGGTCGCTCAGTGTGCAGGGCTGATTGGTGTTGAATCCGGTGCATATCCGGCCCTCGTTCACGATCGATGTCTGGTTGCCGGTCTTGAACCCGGCCACAAAAACGGTATTGCCGTCGGGGCTCACCGCGAGCGCGCGCGGCGTATCGGTGAAAAAGCTCATGATCCTGAGCGGCGTCCCGCCCAGCGTGGTGCCGAGATGGGCCGGATCGAACACCCATACGTCCGCACGCGGAACACCGGCGGTGGTCATCTGCGGATCGCCGGCGCCCTCGACTCCGGCGATCGAGGGATCGGTGCGTTGCTGCCCGCGATGTGCCGTGGTGATGAAGGCGCGGCCGCTCGTTCCTGCGAACACGATGTCGCGCGGCTCGTCGCCCACGAGCAGTGTGCGCACCACATGCGGCGTGCCGGCGAGCGTGACCACGCTGACGCTGTCCGAGAGGTGATTGACGACCCAGACCTCGCCGTTATTTCGGGCGGCCACCGCGACCGGCTCCAGACCCACCGGCACACGCGCCTGGAATACCAGCCCCTGCGCCGTGACGTTGAAGATCTCCAAGGTGTCGTTGGGCGTGTTGACCGCGAACAGCTGCGTTCCGCCGGGCGACATGGCGATCGGGCGCACGTGCCCGCTTTCGAACTCGATGAAATTGGGCGGTGCCGCCCGGGCTGATCCGGCCAGGAGTGGCGCGCTCAGCAACGCGAGCGCAGCGAGGGTGTGTAAAAAATTCAAAACTGCTTTGGGGTGGGGGCCAACTCCGCTCATCTGGCTCTCCTTTTGTCGTTATACGTCTCCGGCCGGCCGCGGATTCATTGCAATTTGTCCCGCGGCAAACCTTGCTGAGGAGTTGATAACATCAAAAAAACCTTACGTCAATAAAAATCAATCGCTCATAAAAATGAACGAGCGATCAGATTGGCACAAGCGTCATCTGCCTGCCGGAAGCACAGCGCGAGGCCGACCAACAGAAATCAGTATTTCGCGCCCGGCGGGGATCCGATGAGGGCGGGCAAATAGTTGCCGCTCGCCGCATCGGCTCGGATGGCGGAATCGGCCGCCCCGCGGCGCCGGGTGCGCTTGACCTGGGAGACCGCCGGTACATCCCATATTCCGGTGGACAACAGATCGATCAGCCGCTCGATCGCCTCGTCTTCCGTGACACCGAGGTGCTGGTTGCCGTGCATGTGCCTCTCGACGACGAAATACGCAAAGAAGAACAGGTAAATGGCCGCCAGAGCAAAGGCCGGATCCTGCCCGCACCAACCCGGCTGGTGCGCGACCTTGTCGAGCACCGGCCGCAACAACTGGCGTATCCCTCCGGGCACGTCGCGGTACATATCGGCGAAGTGGCGATTCTTGAACTCGAGAATGTCGATGAACAGCAGCAGCCAGTGCTGGGCATCGTCGTACACCATCGAGCGGATCGCCATGGCCAAGAGCTTCAGTCCGTCGCGCGAGAAAGGCTCGATCAGCAGCATGACGGCGCGCCGATGGAAAGCGTTCATGCAGGCGCGATAGGTCTTGACCAGCTTCTCGAAAAGCGCTTCCTTGCTCGAGTAATAGGTATAGATAGCGCCCTGAGAGACGCCGGCTTTCTCCGCAATATCACGGATGTTGGTGCCGTGAAACCCCTGTGTGGTAAAGAGTTCGAGCGCCGCCGCTTCGATCCGTAGCTGCGTATCGTCGGGCCGATCGTGGGAGATCTCCGGCAGAAACAGCATGGGTACCGGCGCGGGCTCACCGGCGCGTGACTTCCCAACCGGAATCTCGGGCGGTGCGCTCCACATGCGGCCGGATAAGAGGCGGATGAAATCGATCCGGCTCTGCATCGCCTCCTCGAGCAGTTTCTGCCGGTCGGAACCGTTCGGCCGCTTGCGCCGGCTGTTGCCTCGCGCGGCCTTGCCTCGCGCGGCATTGGGCGGCATCCGCCACAGCCCCCCGCACAGCAGTTCGACCACCTGCTTGATGGCCTGCACGTTGGAGACGCCGAGATGGCGGCGTCCGCCCATGTGCCGTTCGATCAGCCCGTAATGCACGAAATACATGTAGACCGCGGCCAGGACGAACGCCGGGTCCTGCCCGCACCAGCCCGGCTGCTTGCTCACATTGGCGAGAACCGGACCGAGCGCGCGGCGGAACCACTCGGGCACGTCATGGAACGATGCCCGGAAGTGCTGGTTCTTGAATTCGACCACGTCGATGAAGATCAGCAGAAAGTACTCCGGATCCTTGCGCATCTTGGCCAGAATCGCCGAGGCGAACGCCGTCAGATTGGTTTTGGCCAGAGGATCGCGGAGCCCGGCGATGGTTTTTCTAAGCCATTTGGCGACCAGCGCTCGGTGCTGCTCCACCAGGCCGGTGAAAAGCGCTTCCTTGCTGGGGTAATGGGTGTAAATCGCCGCCGTGGACACGCCGGCCCTTTTGGCGATTTCGCGGTTGTTGGTGCCGTGAAAGCCCTGCGTCGTGAACAGTGCGAGAGCCGCCGCTTCAATGCGCCGGCGTTTATCCTGACTGCGATCTTTGAGGGGCTTGGCCACCTTCGAAACCATAGCACGCTCTCTACCATTGTTTGGAGCGCATCGATCTTGCGATGACGTAGAGGAGTTCTTCGTTGCGGTCCTCGCTCAGCTCCCGGAACATCTTACCGCCGAGGTGATGCGCCCACTCCTGGAGGCCTCGCGCGAATCTATGACATCACGAATCCCGGGCGCTAGAATGCGTCCGGGACGAGCAAATTAGCGCGTTCCAAACCGGATATGACTTCGGAAAAGTGTCTCTTGGAGGGTTCTGGTGTTGTGTTCCAGATCGACAATCTCACCGATGCGCCGCTCATCGACTGCGCGGCACCATGAGTCGGCCCGCTGAGCTGATCCTCGAGGCGCGGCCCGAAGTTCCCTGGTGGCGCGGCGCCGCGATCTATCAGGTCTATCCGCGCAGTTTTCGAGATTCCAACGGCGATGGCATCGGCGACTTGCCCGGCATCACCGCGAGCCTCGATTATGTGGCTTCGCTGGGCGTGGATGCCGTCTGGATATCACCGTTCTACACCTCACCGATGAAGGACTTCGGCTACGACATTTCCGATTACTGCGACGTCGATCCCATCTTCGGGACCTTGCAGGACTTCGATTGCTTGCTCGAAACGGCACATCGGTGCGGGCTGAAAATCATCATCGATCAGGTGTATTCGCATACCTCGGATCAACATCCGTGGTTCCGACAGAGCGCGACCGACCGAACCAATGCACGCGCCGATTGGTATGTGTGGGCCGATCCCAAAGTCGACGGTTCACCACCCTCAAATTGGCAGTCGGTCTTTGGCGGCTCGGCATGGACCTGGAACGCGCGGCGCGGCCAATACTACCTGCATAATTTTCTGATCGAGCAACCCGATCTGAACGTGCACAACCCAGAGGTTCAGGATGCCTTGCTCGAGTGTGCACGTTTCTGGTTCAAGAGAGGCGTGGACGGGTTTCGGCTCGACGCGGTCAACTTTGCGCTGCACGACGTCCTGCTGCGCGACAATCCCCCCGCCTTTACCCGCCAAAGGCCGCGTCGGCGGCCGGTCGATTTTCAACAGGCGCTTTACAACAAGTCGCATCCGGACCTGCCGCGGTTCATCGAGCGGATCAGAAAGATCGCCGATGAGTACGGCGGACGATTCACCGTGGCGGAGATCGGCGGCGAAGGCAGCGAACCGGAAATGCAACGCCTGACTTCCGGCAACGCGCGCTTTCATACCGCGTATGGGTTCAACTTCCTGTACGCGAACCGCCTGACCCCAGAACTGATTCGGACGGCGCTCGGCGCGTGGCCGGAGACGGAAGGCATGGGCTGGCCCAGCTGGGCATTCTCGAACCACGATGCGCCGCGAGTTGCGTCGCGCTGGTCGACGCCTGAATACCGCGCTGAGTATTGCCGGCTCGCCACGCTGCTGCTGACGTGTCTGCGCGGCAATATTTTCTTGTATCAAGGGGAAGAGTTGGGATTGCCGCAGGCCCACATTGGTTTCGAGGATCTGAAGGACCCGGAGGCGATCGCGAACTGGCCATCCACGCTGGGACGCGACGGTGCGCGCACGCCCATGCCCTGGCAATCTTCGGCGGCGCACGCCGGGTTTTCGACGGCAGCGCCATGGCTTCCCGTCAGCCCGGAACACTTTGCACTTTCCGTGGACCGCCAGCAGCATGACCCGGGTTCTCAGCTTGCGCTCACGCGCCGGCTCATCGATCTGCGCCGCCGCACCCCCGCCCTGCGCTCAGGTTCGCTGCGATTTATCGACGCGTCGACAGACCTTGTCGTGTTCGAACGCAGTTCTGCCGGGAACCGTGTTCTGTGCGCATTCAACCTAGAAATGAGCGAGCGCAACTGGCGGCCCGACGCGGATCACTGGCAGATCATCGAATCCGTGGGTGGGGCTGAACAATGGAGTTTTCCGCCTCTCTCTGGTCTGATCGTTCGATGTCCGCCCTGACCACTCCTGTCATCCGCAACGATCCACACTCCCCCAGCCGCCCCGCCGACGGGACGAGGCCGGCTAAACCTGCGCTGACGTTCGTGCAGATCTGGAATATGTGCTTCGGATTTTTGGGATTGCAATTTGCATTCGCATTGCAAAATGCCAACGTCAGCCGGATTTTCCAGTCCTTGGGGGCCGATTTGGATCAAATCCCCATCATGTGGATTGCGGCGCCTCTGACCGGGCTGCTGGTTCAACCGGTGATCGGCTATCTCTCTGATCGCACGTGGACGCGGCTCGGCCGGCGCAAGCCGTACTTCGCCATCGGCGCCGTGCTGGGCGCGAGCGCCCTTTGGCTCATGCCGCGCGCACCGACTTTATGGTTCGCGGCTGCATTGTTGTGGGTGCTGGATGCGTCGATCAATGTGTCGATGGAGCCGTTCCGGGCCTTCGTCGGCGACCAGTTGGCGCCGGTGCAGCGCCCATTGGGTTACGCCATGCAGGGCTTCTTCATCGGATTGGGTGCGGTCGTGGCGAGTGCACTGCCCTGGATCATGGCGCAAGTCGGATTCAGCAACAGCGGGGCTGCCGCGAACGGACAGGCCATGATTCCAGCCACCGTACTCCATGCCTTTGACGTCGGCGCGGTGGTGCTGCTGCTCGCCATCTTTTGGACCGTGCTGCGCACCCGGGAATATCCTCCGGAGGAATTGCAAGCCTTCAGCGACGCCGTTCCTGCGCAGGCGCATTCGCAGCATGCGGTCGGTGCTTCGGGCCTGCAACGCGGGGCGCTGTGGAGCGCCGGCGGACTGCTGGGGGTCGGCATCATCTGGGGTCTCGACCTCGACCGGCAGCTGTACTTGGTTTGTGCCGGCGCCCTGCTGTGGGGGCTTGCATTGCTGACGCACGGCTTCACCCAAGGCTGGGGCGCGTTCGGCACGGTGATGCGTGATCTCGAGGCGATGCCCGACACCATGCGGCGTCTTGCGCCGGTTCAGTTCTTTTCGTGGCTCGGGTTATTCGCGATGTGGATTTACACCACCGCCGCCGTGGCGCAGGTGCATTTCGGTTCGAGCGATCCGCGTTCGGACGCATTCAACCAGGGCGCGAATTGGGTCGGCGTACTGTTCGCCACGTACAACGGCTGCGCTGCGGTCGCCGCTATATTCATACCGATGCTGGTGAATCGCGTCGGCCTAAGGTTCAGCCACTTGATCAACGTCTGGATCGGCGGTGTTGGGCTGCTGTCCTTCCTCGTGATCCGCAACCCCTACTGGCTTCTGGTGCCGATGGTCGGTGTCGGCGTTGCATGGGCATCAATCGTGTCGCTACCGTATGTGTTGCTGTCCGACAGTCTGCCCGCGCATAAGATGGGGCTGTACATGGGAATATTCAACTTCTTCATCGTCATACCGCAGCTGGTGGCCGCCAGCCTCCTTGGACTGCTGCTGAAGTGGCTGTTCGGCGGCGCTCCGATCTATGCGCTTGCCATCGGAGGCGTGAGTTTTTTGATCTCCGGCGCTTTGGTTTTGCGAGTTTCAGAACCCGCCAGGATTTGAGGCTCATAATTCAGAGCCCCGCATGACTGTCTAACCACCAAGCGTGTGGGTAACACCGTGGATGTTGCCGGCTCGTCGTCGATCAATTTCAGCAGGGTCTCGACCAGGGCTTGTCCCGCGCGCCGGGTATCTTGCATGACGGTCGTCAATGGCGGATTCGCGAGGCTCGCGGGAGGTATGTCATCGAAGCCGATGACCGCGACTTCTGCAGGGATGCCGACGCCGTGATCACGCAGCGCATGCATGGCCCCCAGTGCGATCAGGTCCGATGCGGCAAAAATCGCATCGAAGCGCTCGTTGCGGCTCAACAGCTCGCGCGCCGCCTGATAGCCGGACTCTTGGGTGCTGATGGCGTCGACTCGCAGTTGCGGCAGGAGAGGCGTACCGGTTTCCTCGATTGCGGCCGCATAGCCGCGGTAGCGCTCGAGAAATTCCGGAACGTGGTTCGATGCACCGCCGAGAAATGCCGGCCGGCGGCGGCCGTGGCTCAATAGATATTTTGCGGCGTCATAGCCGCCCTTGAAATTGTCGCTGCCCACCGAGATGCCCGGCTGCCCTTCCATCACGGCGCCCCACCTTACGAAGTGCGTGCCTTGCGCGACCAACTGCTCCAACCGGGACCTGTATTCAACATAATCCCCATAACCCAACAGGATGATGCCGTCGGCCTTCTTGCTGTCTTCGTAGATAACATGCCAATTGCTCGATGATTCCTGAAACGAGATCAGCAGGTCGTAGCCGCATTGGGCGCAGGCGCGAGTGATGGATCCGAGCATGGACAGAAAGAACGGATTGATGAGCGAGTCGTCCGGGGTCGGATCTTTGAAGAACAGGAGCGCGATCGTATTCGACCGCTGGCTGCGCAGATTAGACGCGTTCTTATCGACGGTATAATTTAATTTTTCTGCGATTTCCTGGATGCGCTTGCGCGTCTCTTCGTTGACCGTCGGGCTTCCGCGCAAGGCGCGCGATACCGTGGACTGCGAGACGCCTGCAAGATACGCAACGTCGATCGACGTGGCTTTGGCGACCATGCGTTCGATTATGTGCCGAGACGGATCGTACCGCCAGTTAAGTTATCTGCGGGACGGAACACTAGACTCGCATTCGAGCCGATCTGGTCAGCAATACCCCGCCCAACGCGAGCGCGAAGCCGGCGATTTGGAGCGGCGCCAAGGTTTCTCGGAAGAAAACAAAAGCCTGAATTGCTGCGAGCGGTGGTACGAGCAGGAGCAGAGCGGTCACTTTTGTTGCATCTCCATGGCGCACCATCCACATGAGCAGCGTTGTGCCTACAACCGACAAAATGAGGACAGCCCACGCCAGTGAACTCCAAAGGATCGGGGTTCCGTCCCATCTTCCGCTTCCTACGTCCAGCATGACCAGCGCGCAGATCGCGGCTCCGCCGAGATTCTGAACGCTGGCGGCACTGCGCAAATCGGTCTTGGCAAGCCACTTTTGAGTCAGTGTCCCGGCTGTTACCGCGACGACACTCAGAAGCGCGGCGCCTACCGTGAGCCCGGTCAACGAGCCGACCCCCTTGCTGGCCAGGCTCGGCGCCAGGACGAACCCGACGCCGCCAAATCCGATGAGAAGTCCGCTCCACGCCCGCGCCGCAAGCGTCGTTCGTCTCGTAGCGACCAGGAACAGCGCCGTGAACAGCGGCTGAAGAGCGCCCAGGAGCGCCATGACACCCACCGCCAAGCCGCGTCCGATGGCCCAATAGCTTGCACTCAAATAGACGCCTTGCATGAGTGCGCCGGCCAGAACATGCGGCCACAATTCGCGGCCTCGCGGCCATTTCGCGCCCGTGACCAACGCCGCCAGGCCCATCACGGCGGCGGTCAGCGCAAATCGAAGTACCAGAAAGAGTTGAAGGTCCGCATGCGGGGCCGCAACCCTGGCTGCCACAAAGCCTGTCGACCAAATGAGCACGAACAAAAGAGGCGCCCCAAATCGAATCACGGCGACTCCTGATGTTCACCCGAGGATCAAGTATAGATTAGTCCGCGTTGCAATGAGCCAAAAGCATCACTCCTCCTGAACCCTGTGGAGGCTGAAATGCACCGGCCCCATCGAGCCATACACCCATCTTTCGGCGGGCCCTAGGCTGTCATCAACGTCGCAGCGGCAACCGAGCCCGACGTTCGCCATCGGTGCGATACGTTCTGCACGCAATTGGTAGATCTTGGTCAGTCAACGGAGGTCAACATGTTTTATCCGCAAGGCAACTTTCATTCTCAGGGAAGCTTCGGCTACCCGCAGGGCTTCGGCTACCCGCAGGGCTTCGGCTACCCGCAGGGCTTCGGCTACCCGCAGGGTTCGGCTAGCAGCGTCTTTGGCCAACAGGGTTTTCAGGGAGCCTCAAATGGCATTCCTTTCGCGAACACTTTGTACGGTTATCCTCATCTGACGCCCAGCTTGCAGGGTGTGGCACAGCCCATCTTTCAGGGGCCCATCTTCCAGGGCGTACCACAAGTGCCGAGCTGGCAGCATCCTGCTCAGCAACAGGCGCTGTTGCAGGCTGCTCTGCAGCAGCAAGCGATGCAACCTCTGACACCCCAGTTGGCCTCGCAGCCGTTCGCATTGCAAAACCCGTTCGGATTGCAAAACCTGCCGGGCATGAATGCGCTCAATGGCATGGCAACGCTCAATGGCATGGCAAACGGGGCGGCTCAATCCGTCGCTGGATGGCAACAACCGCAGGTTACTCCGGAGCAGATCAACCCGGCGCTGCAACAGCAGTCGCAACAGCATTTGTTGCAACGGCTGGCGCAATATCATTATTTGACAGCACAGCAGCTCACCCAGTTGGCGGCGCAACAGGCCGCACAAATTTCGGGCAGCCCTTACACCGGCCAGTTCATACCGAGTGCCGGTCAGTTCATACCGGGCCAATTAGGTTCGAACTTCGTGCCGGCCTTCACGATGCATTGATGCACGTGGATGGGGGATTACACAACCGAGGCAGGAGAGTTGTCATGGCTGAGCAAAAAGATGATCCGAATCAGACAGCAAAGTCGGCGCAAACCAAAAGGCCGACTCGAGCGGGCGGCGTGACCGACGCGTTCACTGGATCGGCTGGTGCCACCGGCGACAAGGCTTCTGCCACGGTTGTGCGCCGCAAGCAGCGATACTTGATCGGCTTTCGATCGCTGCCAGGAATCATGCCTGGGTTACCCGGAATCATGCCTGGCGATCCCTTTCTCGAAGAGGCTCGAGCAGATGGAGGGCGTGGAAATCATTCGACGTCTGCCGGCTCCACTTCCCAGGTTCCCCCAATGATGTCGACCACCGCCGCGCCAACCGCGATGTCATCGGAGACAGTGGTCGTTCGGATGGACGAGCAGCGTGGCGAAGCGTTGCGCCAGAACGCACCGCCCCATGTGATCGTCGAACTCGACGCACCGCTGGGTTATTCCGACATGGTCGTACCGGAACCCTGGCACGCTGTGCAGGCGATGCCATTTCCTCGTCCGCGCCGCGAACTCCGCTTCCGTATCCTCGGCGAAGGCGACCGCCCGCTCGCGAACGCGGTCATCAATCTTTATGGACCCGGCTTTCCGGCCCAGGCCATCACGGACTCCTCGGGCCTGGCGAGCTTGCAGACCCACGCCGTCGACGGCGCAGGCATTCAGGCGGTCTATGTGCGTCCCGCGGCAGACCACTGGGAACGGTACATCCGAAATCCGTCGCTGGAACCCGGACAAGTCAACGTCATTCGGTTGAGTCCGCTGGACGGACTTCACGCAGCTTTCCGGGCGAGCGCCCCTACGGCTGGGGCCAGCGCATCATGAAATTCGATCGAGTATCCACCGACTGGAATGGTACCGGCACGAAGATCGGCCTGATCGATTCAGGCTGCGACACCTCGCACCCGCTGCTTCGTCATGTCGTGCGGGGCGTCGATCTCACCCGAGACAAGGACCCGCAGAGCTGGAAATCCGACGAGTTGGGACAGGGCACTCACTGCGCAGGCATCGTCGCCGGCTCCCCCGCTGCATCGTCCGACATCATCGGCTGCGCGCCGGCCTCCGAAGTGCATATATTCAAAGTGGTGCCGGGCGGTCACTTCAGCGATCTCATCGATGCGTTGGACCAGTGCATCGAGCGGCGCCTGGATATCGTGCAAATCGGCGTCAGCGGCGAGCAATTCTCCGAACTCGTGGCCCAGAAGATCACCGAAGCGCGGATGAACGGAATCGCCTGCATCGCCGGGGCGGGCAACTCGGGCGGAGCCGTGCAATTTCCCGGCAACGTGCCCGGCGTGCTGACGGTGTCGGCGGTGGGCAAACTCGGCGAATATCCGCAGGACACGCGCCATGCGCAAAGAGCACTGCCGCAGCTGATCGCATACTCGGGCATCTATGCAACGAACTTCAGTGCTTGGGGACCGCAAGTCGGCGTCTGTGCGCCCGGTGTCGCCGTCGTATCCAGCGTTCCCGGAGGCGGCTATGCCGCTTGGGACGGCAGTGCGATGGCGGCCTCCCATGTCGTCGGATTTTCCGCGCTGCTGCTCTCGCATCACCCCATGCTACAAAGCATCAACTATGGCGCGCGCCCGGATCAGCGAGTCTCGATCCTTGTACGATTTCTTCGCGCTGCGGCAGTACCCTATGCGCAGGTCGACCCAAGCCGGGTAGGTGCAGGACTTCCGGATCTTCAGCAAGTCCCGGGGCTGCTGCCGGCGAGCCAGCAGTTCTACGGTGGCGGAATCGGTCGCGGGCAGCCGGCCTTGGGCACGTTGCACACGCCTTTCGCCGCGCCGGACGGAGTACCTCGGCAATCCGATGAACCTGCCATACTGCAGCTGCGTGCGGCAGGGCTGTGGGTGTGAGGATTATGGCTCGCACTCGCTTGACCGCCGTCGAATGTTCGCCGAAAACGCTCGCCGATCAAGGTTCGCAGCTTCGCCACCGCTTGGCCGCGCCGATGGACTTGAAGCTTGTGCAAGATGTTTCTGATGTGGTTCTTCGCGGTGCAGGGCTGCACGCCCAGGCGCCAGGCAATTTCCTTCGTGGCGCAGCCGCGATTCATCAAATCGGCGACCTGAAGTTCGCGCGTGGTCAAGGGTTGGCCGGCCATCGCCGACCTGTGGCGATGGCGGCCCTCGAGAAGCCGATGGACTGGTAGAGGGATGCGGCGACCTTGGGCGAGCAGGCCAACTCGCCTCGCACCACGTTCTCGATGGCGGTGACCATATCGCCCAACGCGGCGTCCATCGGCACATAGCCGTCAATGCCGGCGGCCGCGCAGGCCAGCACCTCACTGGCAGTTTCGCGAATTCCGACCGCCACAATTCGCATTCCAGCGCAGATTCTGCGCAACACCCCAACCATTTCCGAATCGTCGGCGACAGCGCATCGATCAGCGCGACGTCCGTTGCCATCGTGCGCAGCGCGTTCTGCGTCTCTTGCACACTGTCGGCGCCCAGCACCTCGATCGACGGACACTCGCGCAGCAGCGCCGCCAGTCCCTCCCGGTGCAATCGCACATTGCTGACGATGAATACACGGATGTGCAACGCGGCGCCTTGGTTCGAGTCCATCTGGCTAACGACCGATCTCGCCTGGTAAAGGTTCCTTTGGTCCGCTGTGAATTATTTATGTCATCCGCGCGTACACGCTATCGGGGAAATTCCCGAAGCGTCCGTACGACAATCTCTGCATCACCGCTGCGGCGGCTGCCCGACGTGCGCGATACCATAGCGCGCCGCCGGTTCGTGCGCGACAGGCGGGTCGACATGTCGCGCCGAGCGGCTTCGAACCGATCCCACTCCGCTTTGTCGGGCAGTGCCGGAATGGTCACCAATTCGCCCTGGTCGAGTCCGGACAGAGCCGCATCGACGAGATTCTCGGTCGTCATGACGAATCCGGACGGCAAATTGTGGACAGGGCAAGCCGCCTGCATCCCAGAAGTTCGTCGCGGTGGCGCCGGGAAGAACGGCCTGAACGCGAATACCCTTGGGGGCCAGTTCATGCTGCAACGAGTGACTGAAAGCAAGCACGTAGGCCTTGCTGCCTCCGTACACACCATTCAGCGTTTCCGGCGAGATGGCAACGATGGAGGAAATGTTGATGATGGTGCCCGTGCCGCGCGCCACAAATCCCGGTACGGCAGCATAAGTCAGCCGGGTGAGTGCGCTGACATTGAGCGAGATCATCTCATCCATTTTATTCACATCGCTGTTGAGCAGTGGTGCGAAAGTGCCGATGCCTGCATTGTTGACCAGTAAAGTGATGCTGGCGTCGTTTTTCAGCGTCGTCTTCGACTCGCGCCAGATCCCCTTTGTCGCTGAGGTCGGCGGGCAGCACTTCGACCGAACGCTTGGTTTCGTTCGTCAGCCGGGCTCGCCAATTGGTCGAGCTTGCCGCGATTGCGCGCAACGATAATCAAGTCGTAACCGCGACGCGCCAAGCGGTCGGCATAAACGGCACCCATGCCCGAGGACGCCCCGGTGATGAGTGCGGTGCCTTTGCTTTGAGTAGTCATGATCTGTCTCCTTTCGTTGATTTGGCCGCCATGAGCGGCGGATGGGACATACCTTATCTCGGCTGGCCGATGTCTTAAATGACGTATATAGTACGTTTTAGAGACATGCATTTTGCGGAGAATTCCGATGCAACGCATCGGATTTGTGATCCAGGAAGGTTTTCAGATGATCGGACTTGCCGCGCAAGCGGTGTTTGAATATTCAAACCGCGTTGCCGGAAAGAGCGTCTACGAGGTACGAGTGCTTTCCGAGAAGGGCGGACCCGTGCGTTCATCTCTGGGCATCGCGCTTCAAACGGAACGCTTCAGCGGCCGGGCCTTTGACACGCTCATCATCATTGGAACCGAGGATGCATCGCCGGACACCGACGCCCGGGCTGCTGAATTTCATTCGACGTGGATTAAAGCAATCGAGGCGCGTGACATCCATTTGCACCGGCGCGTTCATCCTGGCCGAAGCGGGCTTGCTGCGACGGTCGCCGCGCCACCACGCATTGGTATCTACGCCCGAGAATTGCAAAGACGTTTTCCCGACGTAAAGGTGGAGGAGGATCGAATCTTCATCATCGATGGTCCGATATGGACTTCGGCAGGCGCGACGGCTGGTCTCGATCTGGCCTTGGCAATGGTCGAAAAAGATTTGGGTGCGGAAGCCGCCCGATCGGTGGCAAAGAAACTGGTGATGCATCATCGACGCGCGGGCGGTCAGTCCCAGCATTCGGAATTACTGGCCTTATCGCCGAAGTCCGACCGCATTCAAAACGCGCTGTCTTATGCCGAGAAGAATCTGGGTTCCTCATTGTCGGTCGACAAATTGGCCGAAGTGGCAAGTCTTGAGCCCGCGTCAATTCAGTCGGGCCTTTCAAGCGGAAACGGGACAATCTCCGGCCAAGGCCGTCGAGAAGCTGCGTCTTGAAGCCGCACGGCTGATGATCGAGCAAAGCCATCACCCGATTGATGTCGTCGCGCGGGAAACCGGCTTTGTCGATCGCCGCCGAATGCGCGAGGCATTTTTACGAACCTTCGGTCAGCCTCCGCAAGTTCTCCGGCGCAACGCACGCCAAGAAGCGACGTAAACAATCCAAGGCCATGCTCGCGGCGTAAGCACTGAACGGCCCCGACCTCCCTTGATGACCACGCTGCGCACGTCTGCCCGCAGCCGCGTCGAATGCGCGGCATTTCCTCGTGAGATCTTGCCTTCTCGCGGAATAAAATCCGCTCCTTCGAGTCTAGCTATATGAGAGATCGCACTTGCGATCTGCATCCATATCCGTTCAGTGGTTACGACCCTTGAGAGAGGGGATCGTGACCATTAATTGTGTAACCATTTTCACTTCTCAGTGTGATCACCCACTTCAAAAGAGGTCTTGCATGACGATGCGCGTTTCTACATGGGGTCAAGTTTCATCCGGATTGGTAGTCAGCATGCTGGCGGCATGCGGCGGAGGTGGTGGCGGTGGCTACGGTTCAACGACGCTCTCGCCCACCATCAACTTCTCGCAGCCGGCGGCCGCGGCCACCATCAATTTCGGGCAGGCGACGACAGTGGCATGGACATCGGCTTACACCACTTCATGCACCGCGTCCTCCTCGAGCGCAGCCGCCGGTGCATTCACGGGCACGCAGATGACCAGCGGCTCGGTGACGGTCGTGCCGACCGCTGCCGGGAGCTACACCTACACGCTCAGTTGCACCGGGGCCGGGGGCACCAAGTCGACATCGGCCACTCTGACGGTCACTCCCAACCTGCTCGCCGCGCTCGCACCGACCGGCACCATCTTGACCGTGGGGTCAACCGTCGATCCGATGAACGGCGACGCCAATCCCTATGGCCTCACCATCGCGCCGGCGACGGTCGGGCTGATCACCAAGGGAGATCTCGTGGTGTGCAACTTCAGTGATTCCGCGGGGGTTGAAGGTAATGGCTCCACCATCATTGGATTGCACCCCGGCGCGACGCCCGCCGCGCCGTATCGGATCGCGCAATCGGCGGCGCTGAATGGCTGCAACGCCCTCACCATGCTGCCGGATGACAGCATTTCCGCGTCGGCGTGGAGTTCCAATCTGAATCCGTTGGTCAGCGCGACCGGCACGGTGGGAGCGCCGTTCGCTGCCGACACCTTCGCCCAGCCCTGGGGCGAGGCGTTTGTGGCTGCCACCGGCACGCAGCCCGCCGCGATCTATGTCACTAACGCTCCCGCCAACAAGGGCGTCGTTGCGGTCGGCGGCACCATCGATCGCATCAGCCTGGACGCGAATAATGTGCAGACATCGTTCACGGAGATCGTCACCGGCTTGTGCAGCGGCGGCTCACCGGGGTCCATTTTCGGACCCGCGGGGCTTACCTATGATGTCTCGAGCGATACCCTGTACGTCGTGGACTCGAGCTCGGCCAGCGTGTATCGCCATTGCCGGCGTGTCCAGCGTCCCGAAGGACGGCATCGTCGCCGCTGGCCAATGCAGCGCGACGACGCCCGACCCCGGCTCCCACTTTCACGGGCCCTCGGCGACTTCGGTGCGAGTCATTGCACACGGCGCGCCCTTCGTCACGCCGATCAGCGCAGCTCTGCTGAAGAACGGCGATCTGGTGGTCGGCAACGGCGACATCGGTGTGCAGGCGCCAGCAACAACCACGAACTTGCTGATCGAAGTCTCCCCGGTGTTGCCGGGCGGCTTCGTGGGACAGCCGCTGCAGGTTGATACGGTGCCCAAGGTGCGCTGTTCGGGCTCGCAGCCACGGTAAGCGCTGAGGGAAACCAGATCATCTATTTCAACGATGACAGCGCCAGTCCCAATGCCGTGATGCAGTTGGGCCGATCGTGAGCACCACCACAAACCCAAGCCCCTACTAGTCTTCGTACGGCCGGTCTGGCGCAGCGGTGCACGTGCACTTACCGCGCCCGACCGGCTCTGCTCTTTCGTCAGACGGTTGGTGGCGCCTAGGTGAGCACGCGCCGAATCAGTTGCCTCGTGCTGGTCGTGGTCATCGTGCCGGTCGTGGTCATCGTGCCGGTCGTGGTCATCGTGTCCGTGCCCACGACTCGTGCCATGATCATCATGTCCGTGACCATGGTCTTCGTGTTCGTGCGCGCGCCCACGTTCCTGGTCGCGCTCGACGCTCTTCCCAACGCTGGCGCTCCATTGCACGCTCGCGCTCATGATCCTGATAGTGACGCTGATACTCGGGCTCGTATTCCCTCGATTTACGAAGTACACCGGCCGATTGCAGGCATTGTACTCATGACAGTGCGTGCGCCAATTTCTTGCGTGACCCGGCGGGACGTGCAGATAGATGGCAGGCGGCGGAGCGTATTGCGGCTCGATCACGACAGGCTGCGCGTAAACGACCGGCGGTGGGGCAGCGTTGCCGAAATTGACTTGACCATACACGCCGGGAACAACCTGGCCCGACAACATGACTCTGACATCCACTCCGCCTGCATAACTCGAGCCGGCGGCCAACACTGCTAAGATTGCGATTACACGCATATTCAAATTCCTCTCCAGGGTAGTTCAGCGACTGGCTTTGAAATAAGTGTGAGCCGATCAAACCGCTGAGCGGTTTCGAAGGCAAAGGATAACCGGCCGCCGCTGTCACGCGACATACTTCAATTCTAACTGTGAGACAGCTCACAATCACACTTGACGCCAGACAACGACAGCCCGCCGCCGCATGTACGGCCTCTATTGCACGCTATAGCCGCGACCCTGTAGGCAGGCCGCTTGAGCCTCTCAGGTAGTCCTGCCTCTTCGCGGCAGGGACCGCGATCGCGGTACTGCCAGCCGGAGAAGAAGCGCTGCCGGCAGGCGGAGAATCGATCCCGGTTTGACCCGTGGCCCACTGCTGACACTCGGTGCGATCGGTGGACTGCTGCTCAGTCGTCTGTCCGTTCTTCGGATACGCAAATAAGTTGAGACTTTCGGACCCCTGCGTTGCAACCTGGCTCGCGAGGCCCTGGGGCGCTGCACGGTTTGATACTGACCCGCCGTTCCATTCCATTGATAGAAGTTGTCATTCGCATAATAGTACGGAACACCACCCCACCAATACGTCGAGTAATAGAGCGGCAGAGCATCGAAAAACAGACCATAGCCGAGAAGACCAAAGCCGTCGTAAAAGCCGAAGCCGCCATAGCCAAAGCGGCCGTATCCAAAACCGCGCCCGCCGAATCCTCGGTGCCCAAAGCCGCCACGCCCGCCGTAGCCGCCCCCATGACCACCGCCGTAGCCGCCGCCGTGACCACCGCCGTAGCCGCCGCCGTGACCACCGCCGAAACCTCCTCCTCCGTGGCCTCCACCACCACCGCCGCCGTGGGCATGCGCGATGGGCGCCGAACTCAGGGTCAGCGCCACGATCAGCGCCATGGCGCCGAATCGCAACCTCGCAATCACTGCTGCATTGGTCATCACGTCACCTCAGTTGCTCGTTTGGGAGTGCTCTCTCCGCGCAACCACATTGCGCCTCGCATCTAGATAGACCGGCAGCACGCAGGCTTTATTCCGGCATTTCAAGCACTGCGACCGAGGACTGGAGGGCATCTCAAAACACGTTGTCAAAACGGAAGGAATAACCAAGTCCAAAAAGATAGTCCGGCGCCGCGCGATTCAGTCCGACTCCCACGCGAACGTCGATCTGCTGCGTGGGAGTGATTCGAAAAGCACCGCCCGAGTCGATGAGCTGGCTGGTCGACCCGCGGCGCGGATGATCGGCAACGTACTCGACGAAGAAGTCGGCACGCGATCCAACTTGCCGTTCGACGGCGAATGTGGGTTCCAACGTTGGATTGCTCGCCGGCTCGCCCGGAAGCAAAAAGGCCGTGAACATGCCGCTGAGGCCCCAGCCGCCGCCAATTTCCTTCGACCAGGGAAACTGGACGTATGCCCCGTAACCCGAGCCTGCGATTCGAGCAGTTCCAGTCGGAATCTCCAGGCCCACGGTTGCAGATAATTCGATGTCACCGGGCAAAGGTCCGAATTGGCGTTTTATCGCCGGCGAGAAGTCCGAATATCCTGCCGTTGTCCTGCCGCGCAGCGAATGGAAGTAATCGGGCAGATCGAACAGAAGCTCCGATGCATTGCGCGACGCCGATGCGCAGTCGGCTATTCGATCCATCGATCACCGTTGCGCCCGGTCGCGTAGTCCAGTTGATTCCGTTCTCCACCTGCAGGCTTCCGCGAGGAACCACCAGGCTCGAGTTCGTTACGTCCGGCCGATCCGTGGCGATATCTGTCTGGCTGTTGCTGCAATCCCCTTCCTCCGCAGCCATCGCCTCGGCGCATCCGGCCGACAAGCCCATCAGCGCCAGCAGGAACGTCCTCAGTATCTGTTGCACTTACACTCGCGCCCACACCCAGCCACAGCTAGGTACAATGTTGATTCATGAGACTGCCAGACCTACGGCGGACGCGTTTTATTCCCGCACTCCTCCTGGAATCCGTAAAATGTTTCGAAGAATTTGCGTGTTCTGCGGATCCAGCTCAGGGACCCGCGACATTTATCGGCAAGCCGCCCAGGCTTTCGGCAGGCTGCTTTGCAGGCGCGGCATCGAGCTTGTGTACGGCGGCGGAAACGTCGGCCTGATGGGCGCCCTGGCGAATGCCTGCTTGAATGAGGGCGGGCGCGTCATCGGCGTAATCCCACAAGCTCTCGCCGACAAAGAGCTTGCTCACAGTGGATTGACGGAATTGCGCATCGTCGGTTCGATGCACGAGCGCAAGTCCGCCATGGCGGATCTTGCCGATGCGTTCGTGTCTCTGCCCGGCGGGTATGGAACATGGGAGGAATTCTTTGAGATGTTGACGTGGTCTCAACTCGGAATACAGCGCAAGGCGTGCGCCCTGCTCAATGTCAATGGATACTACGACCCGCTCCTCGAAATGGCGGACAAGGCGTTATCCGAGGGATTCGTCGTGGATGTTCACCGTCACTTGTTGTTGGCGGACTCCGATCCCGGGCGCCTGCTGGATCGATTGAGCAGCTGTTCAGTTCCCGGCGCCGACAAGTGGATCGGCCGACCTGCCGGGTGATTGCGCCGGATGGCCAGATCACGTGTAATCTACGACGATGGCTGGGGGTAACAAGGCTACGGGTGCTGTTCGAGTCGGCGTCGGCGGTTGGACGTACGAGCCTTGGCGAGGCACGTTCTATCCCGGTGACCTCCCGCAAAAGCAGGAACTCGAATACGCCAGCCGCCAACTCACATCGATCGAAATCAACGGCACTTATTACGAATCGCAGAAGCCGGCGACCTTCGCCAAATGGCACGACGAAACGCCCGAGGATTTCGTCTTTTCCGTCAAGGCGCCGCGTTACGCCATGAATCGCACCGTGCTCGCCGAGGCCGGCAAAACGATCGAGCGATTCCTCGCCGGCGGCGTGATGGAACTCGAGGACAAGCTCGGCGCCATCAATTGGCAATTCCTGCCGACCAAGAAATTTGAACCGGCCGACTTCGAGGCGTTCTTGAAGCTTCTGCCGCGGGAAGCGGCGGGCCGCGCGCTGCGCCACGTCGTTGAGGTTCGACACGACAGTTTCCGCACGCCGGATTTCATTGCCATGGTGCGCGGCTATGGCGTCGGCGTGGTGATCTCCGGCGATTCGCGCTACCCGCAGATCGCCGATGCGACCGCCCCGTTCTTTTACGCCCGCATCATGGGCACCCGGCCGGCCGAGGAATCCGGCTATTCCGACGCTGCGCTCGATCTATGGGTGTCGCGAGTGCGTGCCATGGCTTCCGGCGCGGCGGCAGAGGGACTCGAGTGTGTCGCGCCGCAGCGCGCAGACGGCAAACCCCGCGATGTTTATCTTTATGTGATCAGCGGCCACAAGGTGCTCAACCCGGCCGCAGCGGTTTCCCTGATACGACGTCTCGGCTGACTTGCGAAGCGGGAGTTGCGGCTTGCGCTGCTGTCTGCGAACCGTGTCTGCCCGCTATTTGTGAACCGGAATGTCGATATAGCTGTCGCTGAACCAACGGATTTTGAGAGGCACTTTGCCATCGGCGATGGATTCCTCGCTCACGTCGCCTCCCGTACCATAGTTGATCTCGTGGTCGGGTCGCTTGCCTATGCCGAGAACCATCACGAGCCGGCTACCGGCCTTTAGCAGTCGGCTCGTCATCCGCTCGCCCTTGAATGCCAACTCCTGACGCTCGCCGGCCTTCAGAAGGTGCCGATGCGTGCGGTCTCTCGCATAACTCGCACGGAACTCGTAAGTCGGGCTGAAAAGGCGGACGTAGCTGCCGTCGGCGAGGAGTTCGTAGAAGGCGACGCTCAGGTCCACGTCCACTTTATTGACGGTGAAATCGAGTCGACCCGAGAACACTCCGTTGAACTCGATCGCCTTGGACAGCGGCTCACTGATGAAGATTGTGCCGTGGCGCGGCGCCAGACTCCGGGTGATGAAATCGGTTGACGGCATCCAGGCGGCATCCGTGCGATCGGCGAAACTCACCGTCTGCTCGATGAACGCGTCGTTGGTTTTCTTATGCTGAGCGAGCCGGTGATTCGCGCCGGTTGCAACGCTGTCCAGGTAATACCTCACCGACCTGCCCGCCATGGCGTCGAACGAGGGTGCATGCTGCCACTCGTTTGCCCCATGACCTGGTAGTTGACGCTTCTCTCCAGCAAGGACGGCATGGAGGTGCCTTTGAAGACATGATCAAACCACTGAAAGCGAAGTTCGCGAAAATCCACGTGCGCGGCCGGGTCGACTTGATAACCGTGCAAACTGGTCGCCGACCCAAGCTGCATCATGGCGTCATCGTAGGGACCGATGATCAACGAGTCGTCAGCGTGCGGGTTGTACCGATGATGCTGTGTAAAGTAGTACAAATCACCGGGCTCATTGACGGCGAAGTATCCGGTCATCGTGAGCACCGGAATACTTATCTTTGCAAATTGTTCGCGATACGGCACCATTTCTTGCCAGAACCGGTCGTAGCTAGGGTGATTCAGCCAGCGAATAAAGATCGGATTGTGCTTTCCGTAGAGCCTCCCCAAGTCCCGGTAGCGCCTTCCGCTCCGGTACCACTTCTGATCCAGCGCGCGCCACTTCGCCGAGTCGTCGGCGCCGCTCTCCGATGGGCCGGTACCGGCCATCTGCCGCGACCATGAGTACCCCGCGTTCTTGAATATGCTGCCTTCCATGGGGAAATTTATTCCGGGTACTGTCGATGCCGCCGTGGCAATGGCCTTGAGCGCAGGCGGCAGTCGCTTCGCGGCGGCCCAAGGCATCAAGCCGCTATAGCCCTCGCCGTACATGCCCACCCGCCCGTCGCTCCATGCTTGCTTCGCGATCCAATTGATGACGGCGCGCGCATCTTCGCCGTCATGCTGAAAGGGAGCAAATCCCCCGGAGCTTTTTTGCCTGCCGCGGACGTAGGCAACGACTCCCACATAGCCGTGGGCGGCGCAGTCCTTCGCGGAGTTCTGCGAGTCCTCAAACCTGAACTCGAGCAATGTGGGCAGCGGATTGTCGAGGCTGGTTGGACGAATCACAACAGCGGAGATGCTCGCTCCATCCGGTGTGGGAATCAGGATTTCATCATCGACCGTGTAGCGCCGATGGTCATCCTCTGCATTGAGCAGGACGGCCAACGGTCCAAAAGTCCGATAGGCATCAAACGCCACGTATTTCCAGATCAGTTCCACGGCGTCTGCCTGATCAATGCTGTCCGTGGCGCGTTGTTGATCAAATGCGAGTTGCAGCGCTTCTTGATAGGCAGCCGGAGAGGCGCCCAGCCATCGGGCGGCGGTGTAGGCGTCGTGATCGGGGAGGCGGCGAATGGTATCGCGGAACGTACTGGTGAACGCCTCCGCGAATGTCATTCGATTTTGCGTCTCGAGTGTCTTCGCGCGGGCGTACATGTCGTAGACCAGCGAGCGCCCGATCGGGGCGCCAAAATCCGATTTTCGCCGCCGCTCGCGCAGGGATTGCCGCGAGATATCGGCAGCTGCGTACTCACCGGCGGCCATTTGCAGCGCCGACAGGTTCGCAAGATACCGCTCAGGATCAGGATCCTGATAGACAGGAATGAGCCGCGCCGCCAAATCGCTCATGATCGCCCCTGCCTTGGGATCCGATGGGGTCGCGGGTGGCCGAAAATCGAATTCCGGCGCTGCCCACGCCGGGGGTAGCGCAAAGAACCAAAGCAGCAAAATACTCGTTGCCGCCAAGGCGCAGCCCATGGCTCGACTTTGGATCCGCCGCCTCACTGGCGCCGTCCGGATTCTTTCGGCGCCGAATCTTTCGGCACCACGAGGCCGTCGCGTGCCTGGCCCGGCGGTGCGTGCGCCCTGGGGGCTTTTACAAGATGCAGGGTTTTCGTGAAAAGAGCGTGCGCTTCCCCGGCACCGCCGACATGGATGATCCCGGTGCCCCCAAGCTCGTGAGTAAACACGTCGATGACCAGTTCCAAAATATCATCGTCAAGCGAACCAAAAGTGCCGTCGATGAGAACCCACGGCGGTGTCTGTATCAACATCCGCGCAAACACCAGGCACAGCTGCTCGTCTTGGCTCAATTCCCGATCCCAGCGCCGGGTCTCGTCGAGGAGCGGTGCGAGGCGTTCAAGCCCGAGGCGGAATAACGCGCGGGTGAAAGCGCCGTCACTGAAACTCTCTGCCTTCAAGGGATAGGCAAGAACCTCTCGCAGACTGCCGCGCGGCAAGTACGGCGTGCCGCGCGGCAGGTAGAATATCTGCTCGCCCCGCGGCAGGGTGATGCATCCGGTGCCCCATGGCCATAAGCCTGCCAACGCGCGGAAAAGCTGGGTTTTACCGGTCCCCGGGGCGCCCAGGATCAGTACGCGCGCTCCCGCCGTCACGACGACGTTGGGTTCCCGGAGCATGTCGGCGTTCGCGGAGGACACGCTCTCCAGGTCATCGATCTTGATCGCACCCGGATCGCCTTCGGTGTAGGTGATGCGGCTTTCGAAGCCGCGCGGCTCATGCGTGCTGACGACGGCATGGCGAAAGGTTGCCACCCGCAGCAGCGTCGCTCGCCAGTCGGCAATGACACTGAAATTGTCTATGAACCAGCGCAGCGACGATTGTGCCTGGGTAAAGGCGCCGGCCGCCATCATGAGACCGCCAAATGAAACTTTTCCCGTGAAATAAAGCGGCGCGGCGACCAATATCGGCGCAACAATCGTAATCCAACCGAACCCTGCCGTGACCCAGGTAAGATTGGTATGACCCCACACGATGCGGCGCGTAGCGCGCAATACGTCGCCAAGATGGCGTTCAATGCGGCGCTTCTCATCCGCTTCACCCGCCGCCAGCGAAATATCATCGACGTGCTCGTTGACGCGTACCAGCGAAAATCGCAGGTTGGCCTCACGCCCGTATCGCTCTGCGTTGCGGTTGATGAGGCCTCGCCCGACCCAATAGCTCAGGAGTGAACCGGCGCTTGCGTAAACAATGGCCGCCCACAGCATGAAGCCGGGGATCGCATAGTCTCGGTCGCCGATACGCACGGCGAAGTCGTTCGAAAGTCCCCAGAGCACGCCGGCAAACGTGCCGAACAAGATCGAGGCCTGCAGCAGCCCGATGCCAAGATCGGCTGAAAGTTCGCAGAGTTTCCGTGCATCCTCATGTATGCGCTGGTCTGGATTGACGCCCATCGCTCCTGCATTGGCCAACCAGAATGCCCGGCGCGGCATGAGCCAATCTGCAAGAAGACTTCGGACCAGGCCTTCGCGAAGCTTCACCTGCAGGGATTCCGCGAGCCACCGTTGCGCTACATTGAGGACGAGAAGAAATCCAGCGATGGCGAAGAACACGCCGAGTTGAAAGAAAAAGTCCCGTAAATCGCGACGCGACAGAGCATCATAGAACGGTTTATTCCAGCTGTTGAGGCGAATTTGCCCATAAGCCGTGGCAACGATGACGAGCACGATCACGGCCATCAGAATCGCCAACGCCCTGCCCACCGGCGCGCTGAAGATCGCTCGGATCACCAGGCCGAGCTGGCGCAAGAAACCCAGATGGGTGCCTTTGGCGTCAGACGCCGTGCCGGCGATTTTCGTATTGGGGTCTGTCACGGTGCTCAGCGCTGTTCCACGTTCAAGACTTTACACTGTTGCGTTCGGATGGTCGTATGGCGTGCCCAATGTAATTCCTACATGGTCATCAAAGCTCTGCGCAGCGCGGACACTCCGCGGCGAATTTCCGGCAGATCCACCGTGCCGTAGCCGAATATCAATCCCGCCTTGGTCTGCGGTCCAAAAAAATATCTGCCGAGCGCATGTATTTTGACATTGTGCTGCAGGAGAGTGTCCGCCACGATTTCCACATCCAGGGAACCGCTCTCGACGGCAATGTGCATGCCGTAAAAAGAAGGTATCGGATGCAGCCACTCGGCGAGCTTGTCCTGCAGGGAGTCGAGCAGCAGTTGACGGCGTTGTTTGTAGACTTCACGCATTTTGCGCACATGGCGCGTCAAGTGGCCTTCGGCGATGAACTCGGCGACCGCGCTTTGAACGGGCGTCGAGCAATGCCAGTCCATACAGTTCTTTGCCGCAACCAGGGTTTGCATCGCCCAAATCGGAGCGACGATGAATCCCAGGCGAAGTGCCGGCAGCATGCATTTGGAGAAAGTGCCGACATAGAAAACCACGTCCGACGCCTCAGAAGCTCTCAGCGCTTCCAGGGGAGTGCCCTCGAAGCGAAATTCACCGTCGTAGTCATCCTCGATCACGACCGCACCGCGCTCGCGGGCGAATTGGAGCAGCGCCCTGCGGCGACGCGCGGACATCGTTACGCCAAGGGGAAATTGATGCGACGGCGTAACGCAAATGATGCGCGCATCGGCAGGAAGCTGTGCGACCATCAGTCCTTCTTCATCGACGCCGATGGGCACGAGTGCTGCTCCTGCCGCGGCGAACGCGATTCGCATCGGAGGATAGCCGGGATCCTCCAAAGCAACGACAGTCTCGTTGGGCGTGACCAGCGCTCTTGCCAGCACATCGAAGGCCTGCTGCGCCCCGGAAGTGACCAGTACATCTTCAGCCTGGCAGACGACTGCACGCGTGGCGGCAATGTGGTTGGTGATCGCCTTGCGCAGGTGGAAATTTCCTTGATTCCCCTGGGCGCTCTTATAGGTCGCCGGTTTTCTCTCCAGCCCGCGCAGTTGCTTGGCGCTGACCCGCCGGAAAACATCCAGCGGAAAGAGCCGCGAGTCGACCATGGCAGGACGGAAATCCACGCTTGCGCCTTTGCGCGGCGAAGCCGCGTCCGGCCGGTCGCGCCAAAAACTGATCGCCGCAGTGACATCGGGGCGTAGCCAAAACTCATTCAACCGGTGCTCGGATAAGGGTTCGATTTCGCGCTTTCCGGGCGCCACCACAGGTGTCTTTTGCGCGACATAGGTGCCTGCACCGTGCCGCGTGACGGCATGGCCCTCGTTTACCAGTCTCTCGTAGACCTCCGCTGCGGTATTCCGCGACACGCCCAAAAAGGCCGCCGATTTTCGAGTTGGCGGCAGCTTGGCGCCGGCTGGGAGGCGCCCGTCAAGAATGGCCGCTTGCAATTGTCGGTAGAGGGTGCGCGAAGCCTCGCGTGAGCCCTTTATGCCTAAATCAAGCTCGATCTCGAACAACGGATCGATTGCGCGTTTAGGCTGCGATTGGGGGTGGCCCATCTATTTTCCCTCGAAGTGGCCCTTCAGTGAGGGCCGACGTAGTCACAAGATCTTACCGTCTGACAGCTTGACCCGTGTGAAGCCTTGAATCGGCTCGGCCACGAGCGCTAGCGTAGGCCGTTCCCGACAGCCCCTTTGGACCGTCGGCTCTTGCGCCGGCGAGCCAACAGGCGCATAACGAGCCAGAGAGCGGGAACTTTC
The DNA here is from genome assembly GCA_963761345.1 of uncultured Gammaproteobacteria bacterium. Classification (GTDB taxonomy): domain Bacteria; phylum Pseudomonadota; class Gammaproteobacteria; order Steroidobacterales; family Steroidobacteraceae; genus Bog-1198. Next base: position 175,588 of record CAVXGV010000011.1, on the reverse strand, counting down.
CCCGGTAACGGGAGGAGAAATACCATGCCGGATAAAACAACAGGCTCATCGAGCACGCCGCCCCCCGGCACGCCACCCCGTAAAAATCTAAAGGAAGATGGCATCACCAATCCCTGCGACGGCCGCGGTCCCTTGAGAAAATCCGACGACTCTTCGACGAAGCTTCCGCTTCACACCGGCGCGCCGAAGACGACGCAGCCCCACTGATCGCAAGCACGGTTATTTTCGTGATACGACGGGCGCGACATTGGAGCGCGACACCCATCCCGTCCGCCCTGCACGAGTCTGCACCAGGAAAAATCCCTCGTGCTCCGCCGTGATTCTCACCGTCTCAGCCTCGGGCAGCGAGAATAGCGAGTCTCCCATCGGAACCGGCGACACACGCACCGGGGCCACCCCGGTGATCACTACGCCTTCATGCAGCAAGGGCCACAGCACGAGGGCGTTACATGCCGTCAGGCTGATCATGGAAAAGCCCAGCAGCAAGGCAGCGCTGCGTAACCACGGATGTCGGGACGACAGTTGCGCAGCCAGCGCGCTTGCGCCGACGATCACCAGTCCGAACACGCCGAGCCAAAACATGGCGGACGGACTGGCGATGCGCGCCAGTCGCTCGAATGTGCTGCGCGGCGGCACCGGCAAATGCGACGACGCGCGAACGTAGCTCAAATTGGCTTCGATGTCGGGGTCGCTCGGCGACAGCAAGTTTGCGCGCTCATAGTTCAGTACCGCCATACCGGGCTTGCCCTGGCGCATGTAGGCATTTCCCAAGTTGTACAGGCCCGTGGCGGAGTAGGCGGTTTGCGAGGACTGTGCATGGATCTGTCCGGCCCCCATGAACAGGTACAGAACCGCTACAGCGAGGCTCGCACAGGTTTTCATCGAGCCGGCTCATCCGATAGCCGTTGACGAACGGCATGCATCCACCGCGCAAAATCGACGGTGCGAAGATCGTGGTCCGAATATTTCGATTCATCCGCGAGCGCGAACAGCTGTTCAATATCAGGATCATCGCTCAACCGCGCCCGCACCTCGGCCGGCGTTACTTCCTCCGGCCCCACCTGCCATCGGACCGCAAGTGTTTGTTGCAAAGCGTCGCGTGCCGCATTGAAGAACACCGCAGCGTTCCCCGCACGGGCCGCGGCCTCCATCTGGGTCAGCACGCGCTGATTCCTCTTCGCCACAAGACGATTGCGCGCCGATAAGCGCCCGGTTGGATTGCCGCGCCGTCGGACTGCCATCCAGCCTCCGGCAATTGCCATGGCCAGCAGCGAAGGGATCGCAAGGAAGCGCGACTGCAGATAGGGCGGGATCAGCGAACCGACCATGGCCTCGGCGGCGCCGTGATCAGGTTTTAGTCCCTCGGCCGCCTTATTTGCGGCCGCTGAAGCACCGCTCGCAGCGACCTGCGTCGCCGTCAGCGTACTGTCGGCCAGGGAGGGCGAAATCGTCACACGAAGCGGCGCACTGTGAGCGGTTTCGTAGCGCTTCGTGCCGGGATCGAAATAACTGAAGCTGAGCGGCGGAACGGTTTGCGCTCCAGGCTGTGACGCGACGAGGGGCTGCTCGAAGACCTTCTCGCCTTTGTGCCTCAGCGGATCGTTGGTATTGAACGTCGATTTTGGCGGGTAGGTCTTCCAATGCTCCAGGTGATCCAGCATGGTGCTGTCCACCCGATCAAAGTTGCCGGAACCGGCCACCCGCATGGTCAAGGTCAACGGATCACCGACATCCGCTTTGGCGGGGGTGACTTCGCTCTCGATCGCGAAGCTGCCAATCGCGCCGTGAAAATCGGCTGGACGTCCCTCTGCAGGAAGCGCCAAGACCTTCAATTCCTGCGCAGGGCTTTGGACATTGATGTCCTTGGGCACGCTTGCACCGAAGAAATTTTGCCAGAATGGATCGCCAAACTGATCGTCCAGGGCGGAATCTCGTCGCGGTCGAGTCCGGATTTTCACGGTGAGCGGCACCTCGGCCGAGAGCGGGAAGCTGCCCGGCTTCACCACCGACAAAACGCTGCGCCATGTGAGCAGCACAAAGGGCTGACCGTCAATCAATTTCTCGCTGCGCTCAGGTTGATGCGAGACATAGTTCAGCGTGAAGTCATCTCCCGCCAGCTTCGGCAGGCCGTTGAGCGATGTGACGAATCCCGAGCGCATTCCAAGCTCTATTTCAACCGGAATGCTCTCTCCGACATACACCTCGCGCTTCGGCGCGCTCAGCTTTACATAGGCTGAGCCGTCTTCGCTCAAATGGACCCCTTTGGGTATTGATGCGCCGGAAAGGATGGGCGGAGGCCTGGGAGCCTGGGAGCCGCTGAGTCGCGGCGCTCCCGCGCTGCCGGGCAGCGCATTGACTTGCAGTACCACCGGCTGTGATTTCGGCGTGACACCCGGGATGGAGAAAATTCCGGCTATTTGCGGCGTAACGCGTACCACGATCGAAGTCGAGGGGAGCGTTGTCCCGTTGATGATTTCGATCTGGCGGGTACGGCCGATAATCTCGAATTGCAAACCGGCAACCACCGGCATGGTGATGGGCGGCGCGCCATCGCCCAGGTTGGTGATCGTGAACCTTGCCGACTCGCCCAGCGTGATTTGCGCGGGCTGGATCGTCGCGTAGACCAGCGGGTCATCTGCGACGGCCCGCGCGGCCAAAACGATCACCAGGCTGACGATCCCCAGCAACCGCCGACCGTGATTGCGATTCGTGCTCATCACCAATTCTTGAATGGCTTGTCCGGCGGCTGAACGGCGCCGCGTCGCGCCACTGGAACCGGGAGCGACGGATGCTCGTCTCCCTTCACTGAATCGAGCAGTTCGCGCGCCTCTTCCCGAGTCATTTGACCGGGAACGCGCTGATTGTCAGCCGCTTGTGCATCATTATCGGACTCCTGCGGCGCGCCGGCATTTGGCTCGGCGGGTGGTTGCCCGGCACCCTTCGGGGGCTGTCCGCCCTTCGGCGGTGGGTCGCCCTTCGGGGGCTGGTCCCCATTTGGCGGTGGATCCCCTTTTGGCGGCGAATCCCCTTTTGGCGGTGAGTCCCCTTTTGGCGGTGAGTCCCCTTTTGGCGGTGAGTCCCCTTTGGCGGCGAGTCCCCCTTCGGCGGCGAGCCGTCCTTGGGCGGCTGGCCTTGCTGCCCCGAACCCTTGCCTTGTGGATTTTGACTCTGGCTTTGATTCTGGTTCTGGTTGTTATTCTGGTTCTGGTTGTTATTTTTGTTCTGGTTGTTACTTTGCTGCTGGAGTGCATCGATTTTGCGCTTCACCAGATCTCGATTGAACTTGACGTCGGCATCATTGGCACGCAACTGCAACGCGGTCTCGTAGGCCTTCACCGCATCATTCCACTTTTGGAGAGTTTCCTGAGGGGAGGACTGCTGAGTCTTCTGGCCGGCGCGATACAGGGCATTGCCGAGGTTGTAGTAGGCGTCTTCTTGGACGGCCAGTTGCTTCAAATCGCTCGACGGTGCATGGCTGATGGATTGCTCAAACGATTGTGCGGCCTGGGGGAACTGGGCGGCTCTGTACTCGGCGGTCCCGGCATTGTATTCCAGCACCGGCCGTTTCGAGTCGAGCGCAGGTGCGCCATGCGATGCCGTGCGCACTTGGTGTGCCCGTCGCCCGCGGCTTGCGCTCGACCGTGGCCCATCCATCGATAAAATGAGCGCGAATGCCGCGGAGGCCGCGGCCTTGGATGCCGCCGAGCCTCTTGCGCCGACCCGCCGGCGCGTGCCGATGAGAAGACTGGCAAGCAACATGGCCAGCGACGCAGCCAGGGGCCATTGATACCGTTCGATGTAGATTTTCTGCTGCCGCGATGCGAGTTCGTGTTTCGCGATCGATCCGAGAACGGTCTGGAATACGACTTCCAATCCCTCCCCCTGCGTCCCCAGAGGCACGTAGAATCCGCCCGTGGCGGCCGCGATGGCTTTCAGCGTGGCTTCATCCAGCCGCGATTTGACCAGCGCACCGCTCTCGTCCTTGACGAATCCGCCGCCTTGAGCCTGATCGATTGGAATCAAATCGCCGGCCGGCGGTTCCCACGCCCACGGTGTAGATCTTCAGTCCATCCGACTGTGCCGCCCCTCGGGCCGCCTCCACAGCGCTGCCCTCGAGGTCCTCGCCGTCAGTCACGAGGATCAGTATTTTATCGCTGGCCGCGCGCCGGCGCAGCGCAACCTGCGCGGCCTGGATGGCGCTTGAAATATTCGTGCCGCCGTTCGGGATCGTGTTGGTGTCGATCGCCCTCAAGGATTCGCGAAACGCTCCGTAATCCAGCGTAATGGGACATGCCAGGAAGGCGCTTCCCGCGAACGCCACGATGCCGATCGCATCGCCGTCCAATTGCTTTGCGAAGTCGTCGATGGCGAGTTTCGCCCGCGTCAGCCGATTGGGCTTGACGTCCGGTGTCGACATGCTGCGCGAGGTGTCGATCGCGAAAATGATTTCGTTTCCGCGCCGGCTGACTTGTTCCCAGCGAAATCCCAGCAGCGGGCCTGCGAGGGCGACGAACAGGCAGACCATCGCCCCGAGGAAGAGTCCGCGCTGCACGATTCGCTTCGCTGACACGAAATCGATCGGGTCAATTGACCCCGCAGGTGTGCCGAGACGAACTTCGCGAGAGCGGCATGTTGGCGTGCGTCATACAGACGCCACAGCAAAAAGAGCAGCGCAACGGCAAGCGCCGCGGCGGGCAGCCACCAGGGGCTGGCGAATCTCACGGCAACCTCCGCAGCCGGGTGTGCTGCAACGTCAGGCTCAGTGCCAGAATGGCCAGTGATGGAATGAGCGCCCAAGGATACAGCTCTTCGGTACGCTCGAACTTCTGCACGGTTTGCGCGCTTTTCTCGAAGCGATTGATCTGCTCGTAGATCTTCTGCAAGGAATCGGTGTCCGTCGCACGATAAAACTTTCCGCCGGTCTCGTCCGCCACGGCTTGAAGGGTTTTCTCGTCCACATCCACTTTGGCCATGATCAGCCGCATGTTGCCTGCTGCGTCTCTTACCGGTATGGGCGCATCGCCCCGCACGCCGACTCCAACGGTATATATCTTTACGCCCATGGCCCTGGCTGCTTCGGCGGCGGCGAGCGGCGAGATCTTGCCGGTATTATTCACCCCATCCGTGAGCAGAATCACCACTTTTGATTTCGCCGGTGTCAAGCGCAGGCGATTGACACCGGCGGCTATTGCCGAACCGATGGCCGTGCCGTCGTCGGTACCGCCGACGGTGACCCGCTCCAGATTCTGCTGCAGCCAGTCATGATCGAGCGTGATGGGGCTGACCAGGTAGGGAGCGCCCGCGAAAGCAATCAGGCCGATGCGATCATCGGGCCGCTCATCGATGAACTTTGAAACGACGGATTTGACCACTTCGATGCGATTGACCCTTTGATGGTCAATTCTAAAATCCAACGCCTGCATCGATCCGGAAACATCCAGCCCGAGCACGATATCGATGCCGTTGGCGGTGACCTCGGTCCGGCTATGAGTCCGTTGCGGACGAGCGAGTCCGACGATCATCAGAGCGCCGGCAAGAAGCGGCAGTGCCCATACCAACAGACCGATCCGGCTGCGGCTGCTGCGAGCAAGCCTCGCGTGCGAGGCTGACGTCGGAATATTCGATGGCCGCGACAGGACCGCGCCGCCCATGCCAGAGCATCACAACCGGCAGCAGCGTCATCAGCCAAAACCATTCAGGCTGTAGGAAGCGCGTCATGAGCCTCCCGAACCGTGGACACTTCTTCCGGCTTGGCCGTTGCCAACACGAAAGTGCGCGCGCTCTGACGCAGCGCTTCCATGTTCTGCGTGGTGAGTGAAATCCCGGCAAACTTCACGAAATCGCACTGATGCAGGAATTCTCCCAGCAGCGACTGATGCCGGGCCAGCGATACATTCGCGGTCTCGAAGCAGATCGCGCAGAAACTCCTCCGTGGTCCGGCGGGTGACCGCAACCTCGAATCGCCGCTCGATGTAGCTGCGCACGATATCCGACACCGCGGTGGAGAATTCGCGTGCGCTCGCCGGCTGCATGAGATCTCGAATCTGTTCCAGACGCTGCAGCGCGATCTCGTATGGCAGCAGGATACGGGCCCGACGGCCGCGCCGCCAACGCCAAAGGCGATATATGGCCACGGCGAGCATCGCCACGCCCGCGATGACGGCGGGCAACAGCCAGCCCGGCACCACGTACCTCGGCCCCCGGATGTCGCGGATATCCTCTTCCGGGCCGGGCGCCACCGCAGTCGCAGTGGATGCCGCGGCCGCGCCCGGATCGGCTGTCGGCGCAGGCGCAGGCGCCGGCGCCGCGCGCGGCCCACAGGCCCGCTCCAAGGAACAGGCCGGCCAACCCCACCGCCGCGACGGCGCGCATGCCGGAAAGGCGTCCGCTCATACGCGTCGGCGCTCTCGTGTTTTGAAGAATCGCTGCAATGCCGGCATGTAGGCCGCTCCGGTTTGCAACTGCAATGTATCGATACCCTCAGAGCGAAAGTCGCTCACCAGCCGGCGGGACCTGTCCGCGGACAGTTCCTTGAAACGCTTTCGGATGACGGAACTCGTGGTGTCGAGCTCGATCACTTCGCCGCTTTCCGCATCTTCCAGCGCTACGATACCGACATTTGGAAGTTCCTTCTCGCGCGGATCCTCGATGTGGACGGCAACCAGGTCGTGACGGCGATTGGTGCGGCGCATCGCGCGGCGCAATTCGGCGCGCGCGGCCAGTGGGTCGCCGGAAGTCTCAAAATCTGAAATGAGGAATACGATCGCCCGCCGATGCAGCAGGCGGTTGGCGACATCGAGCGCTTTCACGGTGTCGGTGCCGGTTGCCTCCGGCGCATGGTAGAGAATGTCCCTGACGACGCGCAGCACGTGACGACGCCCTTTCTTCGGCGGCAGATAGCGCTCGACCCGGTCTGTGTAGAGCAGCAGGCCGACTTTGTCGCTGTTGCGAATGGCGGAAAATGCCAGAACGCTGGCCAGTTCCGCGGCAAGATCGCGTTTGCTGCCGGCACCTGAGCCAAAATTTCCGGAGGCGCTGATGTCCACCAGCAAAAAGATGGTGAGTTCACGCTCCTCGGTAAACTTTTTGACAAAGGGCCGGCCGGCCCTGGCGGTGACATTCCAGTCGATGGTGCGGACCTCGTCTCCGGGGGTGTACTCGCGCACCTCATCGAAGTCCATTCCGCGGCCCTTGAATACCGAGTGATATGCACCGGCGAGACTGTCATTGACCATGCGGCGCGTGCGGATCTCCAACTGCCGCATGCCGCTCATGATGGCTTTGCTCGACTGGGTGGGTTCCCGCGCCATTGTCAAGGCACCGGCAATGCGTTGAGAATTTTTTCGATGACATTCTCGGAGGAGATATTTTCCGCTTCCGCTTCGTACGTCACCGACACCCGATGGCGCAGCACGTCGAGCGCAATCGATTTCACGTCCTGCGGGATCACGAAATGGCGGCCGCTCAGGAATGCCATGGCGCGAGCGCCCAACGTCAACGCAATGGTGGCCCGCGGTGAGGCGCCATTTTGGATGTAGCCGTTCAAATTCAAGGACGCGGCAATCGGCGGCCGGGTTGCGAGCACCAGATCGACGATGTAATCACGTATCTTGTCATCGACGTACAGCGTGTTGACGACGTGTCGTGCTTCGATGATTTGTGCGGCGCTCACCACGGTGCGCGGAACGAGCATGGCTTCGGTCGTTGCCATGGCATCCAGAATGGCGCGCTCGTCGCTGCGATTTGGATAAGTGACGATCACCTTCATCATGAACCGATCGATTTGCGCCTCGGGGAGCGGGTACGTGCCCTCCTGCTCCAAGGGATTCTGGGTGGCAAGCACCAGGAACGGTGTGGGCAGACCATAGGTCTCATCGCCGATCGTTACCTGGCGCTCCTGCATCGCTTCCAGCAGCGCGCTTTGTACTTTTGCCGGTGCGCGATTGATTTCGTCCGCGAGGATGAGATTGCTGAAAATAGGGCCGTGCTTCGTCCTGAACGCTCCATCCTGCGGGTTGTAGATCATCGTTCCCACGATGTCGGCCGGCAGCATATCGGGGGTGAACTGCAGCCGCTTGAAATCCAGGGCAATGCAACCGGCCAAGGTCTTCAACGCGAGCGTCTTGGCCAAGCCAGGGACGCCTTCCAACAGAACATGCCCGTTGGTGAGCAGGGCGATCAACAATCTGTCGAGCAGGTGATTTTGACCCACGATGACGCGCGCCATCTCCTGCCGGAGCGGACGGATCCAGGCTGAACTCGCTGCGACCGTCTCGCGTGCCGCCCGCCCCGGGTCCGCCGGGGGAAGCGGTTCTCGAACAGCGGAGATGGGCTGATACCTCGCATTCTGCTCAATGAGCGGCGGGGCAGCTTTCTGATTCATGCCTGGATCCTTTTTGACGAAATTCCGACCCCACCGCGAAATCGTATGAGGACTCCGGTTTCGCGATTGAGGCTTTGAACTTGGGGAGGGCCTTCGGTTCCCCGATAACGGCAACGCGCAGCGCAAACCGGAATTCTCCGTGACCTCGCGCCACTGCCGCAGCAAAACTTGGCAGGATACAAAAAGCGCACGCTCCGCGTGCAGATATTGTCGCACTTTCCGGGTCTGCGGGCCGCTCGGCAGGGCAGCCGATCTTCGCCGGCGAATCAAGGCCACCCTGGGCGGACTCGATATCAATTCATCCGCGCCGGTCGATGAAAGCCGCGCGATGGCCATAAAAGCTGGGCGAAGCGATGATTTTATTCAAAAAGTGTGCTTCAGCCCGGCTTCCTAGCTGCCGATAACGAATACTCTGCCATCTCCGCGACTGACCATAAGCTGGCAGTTACGGGGATGCGTGATGCAGGTCGCGTTTCAGAACTTTGGGAACCGGCGGGCAGCAGCTGCTGCAGGGACGTTGCCGGCAGCGCCGGCGCTGGTGGTGGAGTAAGGATCGAATGAAATTCAAATGGCACCCCGCGGCAGCCGCCGCAATACTCGGGCTCTGTATCCTGCCGGTGCAGGCGGGCCCCACGATTGACGCGATTGACCAGTATGTGCATTTCAGCGGATTCGGCACGCTTGGGGAGGTGTACTCCGACTATCGTCAGGCCGATTTCACCGGAGAGTACTTGCAGCCGCGCGGCGCGGGATTCAGCCACCGCTGGAGCCCCATCCCCGACAGCGACTTAGGCGGCCAGGCCGACCTGCGCATCCTCGACGGCCTCACCGGCGTGGTGCAAGTCATCGCGCGCGAAAACGACGAAGGCAACTTCAAGCCTCACGTCGAGTGGGCCAACATCAAGTACGCCTTCACGCCGGACTTGGCGGTGCGGGTGGGCCGCGCGCTCTTGCCCACCTATGAACGTTCCGACAGTCAAAATGTCGGTTACGCCCTGCCCTGGGTACGCTTACCCAATGAAATCCGCTTTTCGAACTCCGCGACCCGCAGCGACGGGGTGGATGTGCTCTACCGCATCAAGACCGGCGCCGTGATCCAGGACCTCCAGGTGCAATTTGGGCGCACCTCGGAGGATTTTTCGGGAGCGGTGTTTCATGGCAGGGACCTGATCGTGCTGAGCGATACCGTTCAGTATGGCAATACCAGCGTGCATCTAGCCTACCAAACCCTGATTTACACGTATTCCGTGCTTCCGCCGGCGCGACTGCAGCTGGCCAGCGCCGGGTTCACCTATGATCCAGGGGCTTGGTTCGTGACCGGGGACAGCAACTATGCCCACTATGATTTCTTCGGCGACTTCTATGCTGGGTACCTGAGCGTCGGCCTGCGCGTGGGCCGCTTCACGCCCTACCTCGTCTACTCGATCGAAGATGCGCCGAATGCTCATCCGCCGTCCGGTTTGACACAATTGGGCGACGAACACACCGAGGGCGCCGGGATGCGCTGGGATTTTGCCAAGAACATCGACTTCAAGCTGCAGCTGCAACGTGTGAACATCGAAACGCGGGATGCTCCCGCGTCATTCACCAAAGTTCAACCGGGACTCCGGGTCGGCGATAATGCCAATGTGGTCAGCTTGACCTTGGATTTTGTGTTCTAGTAGTAGTCCATGTCACGCGTACCTAGCATGAAAACCGCGGCGCTCGGCGCCTTGATCGCCGTCCTGTTGGCCGCCAACACCATACGGGCAGAGGACCTCGTGGTCATCGTCAATCCTGCCGCAAAGCCGATCAGCAAGGAGCAGATTGCCGACCTGTATCTGGGCAGAAGCGCAGAGCTGACACCGCTGGATCAAACCGTGGGTTCGGCGATCTATGTGCAGTTCTACAAGAAGGCCACCGGCCGGGACGCCGCGCAAGTCAAGGCCATCTGGTCGCGGATCCTGTTCACCGGCCGCGGGCTGCCGCCGAAGCAGTTGCCCGATTCGGAGGCCGTCAAGAAGGCGGTCGCCGCAAACCCGAACTTGGTGGGCTATATCGAGAAGTCCGCCGTTGACGCCTCCGTCAAAGTCGCGTTGCCGCTCGATTGATGCCATCGATGGGTCGCACGACGTGAATCCGCAGGCCTCGACAGAACCTTTGCACCGCCGCGCGAGACGCATCGCGGAACCGCATATTCTGTTTCCGCTGATTACCGTGGTCCTGTTGTCGGCGATATGGGGAGCGGCGCTCGGCATCATCAGACTCAAGCACGTCGAAGCTGAGCACGACGCGGCGCTGTTGAGCCGCGAACTGCTGGGCACGTATGAGGCCCAGGTGGTGCGCGTCCTGCGCGAGATCGACCAGACTCTCAATCTGGTCAAGTTTTGGCACGAACGCACCGACACTGCACGGCGCGCTCTCTGAACTCAAGGAGCGCGGATTGTTGCCGCCGGATCTGGTCTTTTCCGTCAGCATCGCCGATCGGGACGGTACCATCGTTGAGAGCACCCGCCCGCTCAAGGCCATGAGCGTCGCCGATCATGACTATTTCCGCAAGCAGCGCGACAGCAGTTCCATCCTGGTCGGAAAGTTGCCCCGGGGTGCGACCGGCGATGGCAAATTACTTTTCTCCCGCAGGTTGAATGCGCCGCAGGGCGATTTTGACGGCATCGTAATGGTGGCGGTCGATGCGGCATTTTTCGTCAGCGGTTACGACACCGCAAAATTGGGCGAACACGGCGTGCTCGGGATTCTGGGCACCGACGGCGTCGTCCGGGTCAGGCGCAGCGGGGAGTCCATGTTCTCCGGCGACGTGGTCGACTACGGGTCCGTGTTGCCGACGCCCGAAGCAGCCGATGCCATCCCGCCGGTCACGCGCAGCGGCTGGGACGGCGTATGGCGTTGGAACAGCGCGCGTGAAATCTACGGATTTCCGCTGGCGATAGTCGTCGGACTGGCGCGGGAAGAACAGCTTGCCGCCGCACGGAGAGACTCCTTTGCCTACATTTGGTGGGCGGCGGCCGGCAGTGCCGGCGTCATTCTGTTGATGGTAATTTTGGGTCGCATGAGCCGGCAGCTCGCGCAGAGCCGCTTGCGCGAAAGTGAATCAAAACTGGAGCATGCGCGGCGTGTCGAGTACCTTGCCTACCATGATGGCCTCACCGACCTGCCCAACCGCAGCATGTTCAGCAAACTGCTGAGTCAGCGCATCAGCGAGGCACGTCGTTACAACAAGCAGCTTGCAGTCGCGTTCCTCGACCTCGACCGCTTCAAACAGATCAACGACACGCTGGGACACGAGGCGGGTGATCAGTTGCTCCAGGAGGTGGCCGCGCGACTGCGAGCGTGTGTGCGCGACAGCGACACCGTGGCACGCCTCGGAGGCGACGAATTCGTCGTGCTGCTGCCGGACATGGAGGAAAGGAAGCACGCGGCCACCGTCGCCCAGAAAATACTCGCGGTCATCGGCAAGGGGTTTACTCTCATCGGCCATGAATTTCGCGTCACGGCGAGCATCGGCATCAGCCTCTATCCGCAAGACGGGGAAGACGAGCAAACCTTGACCAAGAATGCCGATATCGCGATGTATCAGGCAAAGGCGGAGGGAAAGAACAATTTTCAATTCTATTCAGAAAAGCTGAATGCTAATTCCCTCGAACGCCTCACATTGGAATCGAGTCTGCGGCACGCCCTCGAGCGCAACGAGTTCCGGCTCTATTATCAGGCAAAGCGCGATATCCGCAGCGGTCGCATCGCGGGCATGGAGGCACTGCTGCGCTGGGAGCATCCGGACCTCGGCACGGTGGCGCCCATGCAGTTCATTCCGGTCGCCGAGGACACCGGGCTCATCGTGCCGCTCGGAAAGTGGGTGCTCAAGACGGCTTGTTTGCAAAGTGTGGCCTGGCAAAAAGAGGGCCTGCCGTCTTTGAGCGTCGCCGTCAACATGACCGCGCGGCAATTCTCGGACGAATACCTGCTGCAGGACCTGACCTCGATCCTGAAGGAAACCGGCATGAATCCGCAACTCCTCGAAATCGAACTCGCGGAGAGCTTGCTGATCCGCGATGTTGAGACGACCTTAAGAATCCTGGCGGGAATCAAGTCATTGGGGGTTCGCATCGCCGTTGATGATTTTGGCACCGGCTACTCGTCGCTGGCGACTCTGCAGCGCTTTCCCCTCGACACGGTCAAGATTGACCGCTCGTTCATCGGTGAGCTGGTCGGCCCATCGGAGGCGTCGGCACTGACCGACGCGGTCATTGCGATGGGCAAGTCGTTGAGCCTGACGGTCATCGCACAGGGCGTGGAAACCAAGGAACAAGCGGAATTTCTGCGCGCCCACGCATGCGATGAACTGCAGGGCTTTTATTTCAACAGACCCCTGCCGGCTTATCAGTTCGCGCAGTTGATGCGCGCCCAGACTGCGGATATTTCCTATGTAGGAACGCGCGCGGGTTTACTGAACCCTCAGCTCTGATCGCCGTGCCGCGTCCTTGGATGGCTGACAGATAACAAAGTTCATATATTGTCGAGACGTTCGCGCTGAATTGCACTGCATCATCCCGTTGCAATTCATCGTGGGGTTCCAAGGGTACAATGCATGGCATTGTAAGACTTCAAGGACCTGATATGCGCCCAGTGACGCGCCCAACCGGTGTTCGGCAATCCGACGTAGCGGATGAAGGCGCCATCAAATCGTGGTTGGACGCGCTGGCGAGCGGCGTCTGCGATACGTCGGCGTTCTTGCTCTCGGTGCGCGAAAGATTCGGGTCCGACAGCGACGGCAGTTGGGAAGTGCTGTCGCAGTTGGACCAATACTATCGGCGCGGAAGGATCAAGCCCGAGGTGTTCCAGGCGGTCAAAAGCGCCTTGGCGGAGTCGTCACCGGGCACCCGCAACGGCAACGCCTTGCGGATCCCGGTCGCCGACGATGTCGCTGTCCCGCGCAGCCACGTGCGCGCAGAACCTGCGGATCCGCATCTTTTCCGCGAAGAAATTCAGCCGCAGGATGCCGTGCTCGAACTGAAGCCAGGCAGTGTGCTGCGCCGGCGTTACCGGATCGAAACCATGCTGGGCCAGGGCGCCATGGGCATCGTCTTTCAGGCCCTCGATGAATATCGCCTGGAAGCACCACCGGACGGCCAACGTTTGGCAATCAAAGTACTGCAATCGGCCGTGACCAAGCGCGCGGAATGGCTCACGGAACTGCGCCGGGCATTTCAGCAGATGCAGCGGTTGTCGCACCCGAACATCCTGCGCGTTTTTGAATTTGACCGCGATGGCCCGATAGTTTTTTTCACGATGGAGCTTCTGAGCGGCGCGCTGCTCAGCCGTGTACTGCAGGCCAGAAAATTCATTCCTTTGGACCGCGCCCAAGCCTTGGCGGCGATCCGCGATATCGGCGCGGCCATTTCGTACGCGCACTCCCGTGGCGTGGTGCACGGAGATATCAACCCGCAAAATGTTTTCATCACCCTCTCGGGTGATCTGCGCGTTCTGGATTTCGGAGCATCGCACGAGTCGATCCGGGCCGCAGCGGCGCCCGATCATGAATTGACGTTGCCGTTCGCCAGTTCCGGCTATGCCAGCTGCCAGGTGCTCGAAGGGGAGCGCGCGGATGCGCGCGATGACGTCTTCGCGCTGGCCTGCATCGCCTACGTCCTGCTCTGTGGTGAACATCCTTTCTCGAAGAAAACAGCGATCGAGGCGCGCGCGGCCCGGCTGATTCCACGGCGGCCGCGCAAGCTCACGAATCAGCAATGGCAGGCGCTTCGCGCAGGACTGCGCTGGGATCGCGAGGACCGGCCGGCCGATGTGCAGCAATGGCTCGAGCGGCTGCACCTTGGCGGCGCGGCCAAACATCTGGCACCGGCGGCTGAACTTGTCGAGGCGCCCCCTCGCCAGGAGCGCAAATCGAGATTTTCAATGGCGGCGGCTGCCGCGATCGTACTGCTTCTCGCCGCGGGTTATTGGGTCATAGGCCGGCGCGGCGTCCTACCGAGCGTTGATGGCGGTGCCCCGAGCCTCGCTCCCGGCGCCTCTTCGCCGCAGAAGTCCCCACCATCAGCCAGGACATTGCCTGCGGGATCCGAGCCGCCGTCCAACGATCGCAGCCAAGCGCCGACCACCCGGGCAGCTCCGCCGCCGAGCCCCCATACGGCCTCGCCGACCCCCCGCGCGACCCCGCCGGCGCTTGCGGCACGAGTGGCAGGCGCATCGCGTGATGTGTCTGGAGCGCGCGAGACGCAGTCAACGCGCGAGGCGTCCGCGGCGCGCGAGGCGTCCGCGGCGCGCGAGGAGCCCGCAACGCGCGCGGCACGCACAGCGCGCGAGGCGCACTCAACGACGCTTAGGGCACCCACAGCGCCGCCGCCTGCGGCAAAGGCCCCGCCAACCGTGGCGTCGGCGGGCGTCGCCTCCGGTCTATCGGCCGGCGCCCTCTCCGCCGCATCGGCCGGCGCTGCCTCCGGCGCATCGAAAATTGAATTGGCCGCGGACTTGGTCGAAGTCCCGGCAGCTGAATCGTCGGCGGAGGTCACCGTGCACCGCAAGGGTAGTTTGCGGGGCGCGGCAAACTTTACCTGGTGGACCGAATCCGGTACCGCAAAACCGGGCATTGATTTCACGGCGGTGGTGCCGCAGCCTGCGAACGTGGGCGACGGAAAGTCCGACATTTCGCTGAGCATTCCGGTGAGCAAGGCACGGCGCGCTCAGTCAAAGAGTTTCTACGTGGTGATCGACCGATCTGAAGGGGGCGGCACGGCACTGGGTGCGCGAACGCTCACCATGGTCACGCTGCTGCCGCCCGACCAGCGATGATGACTCGTCGGTGTTGCTCGCCCTGACGAATACTCGAACCGATGGACATCAACTTTGAGGAATGCTCATTCGTTGACGTAAATCGAGGCAAACGCTTTGCGCAGGGAATTTTTTTGCACCTTGCCCATGGTATTTCGCGGCAGCTCATCCACCAGCAGGATTCGCTTCGGTACTTTGTAGCGCGCCAGGCGCGCTTTGACCGAATCGATGATGGCTTGTTCCGAAAGAATCGCGCCCGGCATCGGCACGACGGCCGCGGTAACGCCCTCGCCAAAATCCGGATGCGGCACCCCGAACACCGCGCTTTCCAGCACGCCGGCCAGCGCATCCAATTCGGTTTCGACCTCCTTGGGATACACATTGTAGCCGCCGCTGATCACAAGATCCTTGGCCCGGCCGACGATGTGCAGGTAGCCTTGGGTGTCGATCCGCCCTATATCGCCCGTATTGAACCATCCGTCAACGCTGAATTCACTGCGGGTCTTTTCCTCGTCCCTCCAATAGCCCACGAACACATTGGGACCCTTGACTTGAAACGTGCCTATCACATCCGGCTCGGCCACAATCGCGCCGGTTTCGGCATTGACCACTCGAATCGCCGTACCTTTCAGCGGCGGCCCCACGGACCCCGGCAACCGCGGACCGTCGTAAGGATTCGAGGTATTCATCAGCGTCTCGGACATACCGTAGCGCTCCAGAATCACGTGACCTGTGCGCCGCAGAAATTCGCGGTGGGTCTCAGGAAGCAATGGGGCCGACCCCGAAATGAACAAGCGCACCGCCGCCGTAGTCTCTTGGTTGAGTCCCGGCTGCTGCAATAGACGGGTGTAGTGGGTCGGGACACCCATATACACCGTCGCATCCCGCAAATGCTCCACGGTCTGCGCGGCATCGAATTTGGCCAGCAAAAACAGACTCGATCCTGAGGCGAGAACCGTATTGATCGCGGCGAACAATCCGTGGATGTGAAACAGCGGCAACGTATGCAGCAGCACATCGCTGCGCGTGAAGCGCCACGCTTCGGCCAGTACCGAGGCGTTCGACGCGAGATTGGCGCGCGTGAGCATCGCGCCTTTTGGGCGCCCCGTGGTCCCGGATGTGTAGACAATCGCCGCCATCGCATCCGGGTCGAAATTTTTCGGCAGCTCGACATCGCTTGCAGACCGGGCGGCCAAAGTGAGCAGCGACCCCTCGCCGTTTGCGCCGAGCGTTTCGAGCGCCATTCCCGTCTCGATCGCCATCGGCTCGATCAGATGCCGGTCTTGCGGCCGGACGACGGCGACTCGCGGCCGCGAATCGCGCAGAAGATAGTCGACCTCGTTCGGCGTGTTCGCAACGTTGATGGGCACGAATACCGCACCCAGACGCAGGCAGGCAACATAGAGAACGACCGCATCCGCGGACTTATCGACTTGAACCGCGATGCGCTCGCCCGGCAGCAACCCGCGCTCGCTCAGCGCGGAGGCGATCCGGCCGGACTGTTCGCGCAGCGCTGCATAGCTGATCTCCCGTCCGTGCAATGTCTTGAGAAATACATGTTGCGCGCGGCCGGGGTTCTGTTCGACCCAGCCGGCCGGATCGGTTGCGAATGACATGGCGCATCATACAATGGCGACCACTGGCTCGTCCGGCTGCGTCCAAACGGGCGTCAACCATCAATAGTGAGGCGGCCGTTCCTGCTCTGCCGGGCGCGTCTCTTCGGACAGCACGCCCTCGAGGCGTTCTCTGACTGCCTTGATCTGCGCTTGCAACAATTGTATTTCCCCATGCTGCCGGAATACCACGTCGCTCAGCTCGGCCATTGCGCGTTCCAGGTAGGCAATCTTGGACTGGACTCTTTCCAAAGACTCATCGTGCATCGGAGTTAGTACTTCACGGTCGCGCAACCCGCCGCCAATGCACACGCCGACATCAGGAGCATTCGGCGAAACGACAGAAGCTTCATACGTAATCCTCCTATTTGAACACCCGTATCGCGCATTATGTCAGCCGTTGCGCCTGACGAGTGCAGGTGAAGTGCGCTATTGTGCGCGAATCATGCTACGAAAGCCCCAGCGGCGCGTGCTCGTCATCGATGTCGGCGGCAGCCATGTAAAAACCCGCGTATCGGGCCGGCGCGAGATGCGCCAGTTTGAATCCGGCCCTACCATGACGCCGCGCCGGATGGTTTCGCGCGTACTCCGGCTGACCGGCGATTTGAAATATGACGCAGTCTCGATCGGATACCCGGGCGTGGTCGTGCACGGCAAGATCGTCACCGAACCATTCAATCTCGGACGCGGTTGGGTGGGTTTTGACTTTCGCAAGGCGTTTGGCCGACCGACCGTGCTCATGAATGATGCCGCCATGCAGGCAATCGGTAGTTACGAGGGCGGACGCATGCTCTTTTTAGGTTTGGGCACCGGCTTGGGATCCGCGCTCATTGTCGACGGCACGGTCGCTCCAATGGAGCTGGCCCACCTGCCCTACAAACGCGGCCGCAGCTACGAGGAATATTTGGGCGATCAGGGGCGGCACCGTCTCGGCGCCAAAAAATGGCGTCGCGTGGTAGCTGATGTGGTCGCCCAGCTGAGCAAGGCCTTGGAAGCGGACTACGTCGTCATCGGCGGCGGCAATGCTCGCAAACTGAAGAAACTGCCGGGAAACGCGCGGCTTGGAAACAATGACTTTGCGTTCCTTGGCGGCTTCAGAGTTTGGCGACCCGGAGCGCATCGCCCTTAGGATTTCGCCCGGCGCAGTTCGAATCCCAGTCGTGGAAAATGCACGACCACCTTGCCGGCACGGGCATCTTCGCGCGCGATTGAAATTCGATCCGGCGTGGCGCCATACAGTGCGCCCTCGACGGGATCGGTCCCGGTGTCGGTCGCCGCCACAATCACCTTCTCGCCGACGGAGATGCCGTGCGGCGCGGCGCTGTCGCCGGCGCGCGGCTCTACGGCAGCGCCGCGGGCAATGGCAATCGCGGCTGCGCCATCGAGTTTCTCGTGGGTACCATGACCGAACGCGGACATGCGTGCCCGCCACGCCCGAAGCGCGGGGTAGGATTCGAGAATCTTGGAGACCGGACCGCCGCGCTCCACGAACCACATACCGTGATAAATCGAGAAATCCGCAATGCTCGGCCCGGAACCAAAAAAGAACGCCTGGTTCCCCACAATCTCCTCGAGCCGCTGCAGATACAGGGTAAATGCGGCGACCGCATCGGCAGGACGCATGCGCGGCAGATTCGCACGGAAAATGTTGCGGTCATCGCCGAACGCCTTGACCGTTTCCGGCGGTAAGCCTGCGAACATATGCGCAAGACCGGCCGGCTGCATGGTGAAGGGAATCGCCGTCCAAAATAGCGTCGAATCGGCCCACTGGGCGAGGGTTCGGGACGCCCCCGCGATGCCGCTCGGATACAGCGTCGGGGTCGGCGACAGCAAGTCGATGACGTCTGCGATGAGCGCAGTGTCGCAATAAATGTCCGCACCGATCTGCATGACCGGGGTCTTGCGGTAGCCGCCGGTAAGCGCGGTCAGATCAGGCTTCGGCATGATGTTCGGGATGTGCACCGAGGACCAATGCAGGCCTTTGAATCCAAATATCAGCCGGATTTTCTCGGAAAACGGTGACATCGGATAGTGGTGCAAAATGATTTGTTTCATCCTATTTTCCCGCGAGTTACGCCGGACTTCGGGCCGGCGAGGGATGGCGGCACGCGCAGGCCGGCATGCGCTCCAAAGGGCTCAGCCATCGGATCCGGCTCCTGATTTCAAGTATTTGAAAGTCCCCATCGCCTTGGCTATCAATCGATCATTGGTATCGCGTGCCTCACCCTCGCAGAACGCCATGGTCGTAGAGCGATGAAAAGCGTATCCCGAGACCAGCAAGCGCGAACCGGCCTGCGCGGGCTGCAAAAAGCTGGTCTTCATTTCCACGGTTACGCCGCCGCCGGCGTCGGCATTCAGCGAGCGGCCCGCCACCGCCATCGCCACGTCGAGCAGGGACATGAGCACCCCGCCGTGAGCCACCGACCAGCTATTGAGATGCCATGGCTCGAGATTGAGCGCGACCACGGAGCGCCCGTCCCCGGCGCTGATGAACTCGACACCAAGTTCCTTTATGAACGGGACATTGAACCGGAATGCGGTCGATTGAGTCACACGAAACCGTACCTTGGGCCGCCATGACATGTCAATCAATCGATCCTAACCCGCATGAAGAGTTGCTGGCACAATGCCCAGGATCATGACCGCCGCTGCCGCGAGTGTTCTGCAATTCACTGCCACGCTGCTGGCAACGTTGCTGATCGGCTTGCCGGCGGCCTGGGCGGTTTTGGCGATCTGGTATCAGGGGCCGGGCGGACAGCTTCTGAAGAGCGGCATGATCCTGCTATGGGCAGCGTTCAGCGTTGCGGTGCCGGTGGCGCTGTGGCAGGGCCGGGCCGGCATGGCTTTGCTGGCCTTTGCACCGGCATTCGGCGCGTTGATTTTCTGGTGGCGGCAAATCAAGCCCACCAATGATCGCCTGTGGGCGGATGACGTCGCCCGAATCACCCGCGGCAGGATCGAGGGCAACCAGATCACCCTGCAGAACGTGCGCAATTTCGATTGGCGCAGCAATGATGACTATACGCAACGTTGGGAAACCCGCGTCTACAGTCTCGACAGATTGAATTCCGTGGACATGATCGTGTCGTACTGGGACGGCACGGCGATCGCACACATGATCGTGTCATTCGCCTTCGACGATGGCCAGCAAGTGGCATTCTCGGTGGAAGTACGGCGCGAGAAGAACAAGAGTTATTCGGAAATCGGCGGATTTTTCAAGAGTTACGGGCTCAGCATCATTGCGGCCGACGAGCGGGATGTGATCAGGGTCCGCACCAATGTTCGAGGCGAGGACGTTTATCTGTATCGAATCCGCATGCCGCTGCCCGCCATGCGCTCACTGTTTCTCGGCTACGTCGAACAGGCTGACGCACTCGTGAATGAGCCCCGCTTCTACAACACCATCACCGTCAACTGCACCACGCTGGTCTATCACATGATGAAGCGCATCGTCGGGTACCTGCCGTGGAGCTACCGGCTGCTGCTCACAGGCTATTTGCCTGCGTATGTCTACCGCGTCGGTGGTTTGGACCAGCGCTACCCGCTGGCGGAGCTGCGTGCGCTGGGACGAATCACGGAGAGGGCGAAGCTTTCCGATCGCAGCGACACATTCTCCGAGGACATTCGCCGCGGCATTCCCCCGCTCGACCCGGCACTCGCCGGCGGGCTGGAACCCAAGTCCTAGTGCAACGGCGTAAAGCCGTAGCGCCGGAACGCGGCGCCACCCGCAGGGCCGCGGATATATGCCAGGAATCCGGCGGCATCGGGCTTCGCCCCGATCGTCAATGCCGCAGGATAGATGATGGGTACGTGGCTGTCCGGTGGGAACGCGTCAACGACACGCACGTTTTTGTCGATAAGCGCATCGGTCGCATACACGATGCCAAGCGTGGCTTCGCCCCGTTCAACGAAGGCGAGGGCCGAACGCACGTTGTCGGCGCGCACCAGGCGCGCCGAAACCTCATCCCACACGCCCAGTTTGGCCAGCGCTTCCCGGGCGTAGCGGCCCGCCGGCACGGAATCCGGATCCCCGGTCGCCAAGCGCCCCCTGCCCAAAATTGCAGCCAGCGCGAAATGCGGCTCGACTTTCAGCGTAATTTTACTGCCCGCCGGGGCTATCAGGACCAGTTGGTTTCCCAGCACATCGTGCCGGGTCGCAGGCTGAATCAAGTTGCGCGCCTGCAGGTAGTCCATCCATTCAACGTCTGCGGAAAAAAACACATCGGCCCGCGATCCGTTTTCAATCTGACGAGCGAGAGCCGAACTCGCCGCGAAGGAGAAGCGTACGGCAATCGATGAGTCCTTGGAGAAACCATCGCCGAGCTCCTGAAGCACGTTGGTCAGAGACGCCGCGGCAAAGACGGTTATCGACGGCGCATCCTTCTGCGCGGCGGCGGCCTGCACCCCGGCCAGCCAGGTAAACGCCACCAGCCAGATCCCGAGGATTTTTTTCATCCAGCGTCAGGTCCTCAATTTCCGGCGCTAGTTGTGGGCGAGAACCGGCCTTCCGCTGTAAAGTTCCGGAAACGTGCGCTTGAAATTCTCGATCTTGGGCATGTCATAGATCGCGATATACGGCTGCTCTGGATTGTGGATCAAGTAGTCCTGGTGATAATCCTCCGCCGCATAGAACCCCTTGAGCGGATCTACGCGAGTGACGATCGGCCGCGCAAATACGTGAGCCTGATCCAATTGGCTGATATAGGCCTCCGCAATGTGCTTTTGATTTCCATTGGCATAGAAAATCGCGGAGCGGTACTGAGGGCCGATATCCGGCGACTGGCGGTTGAGCTGAGTCGGATCGTGAACGACTGAAAACGCGATCTGCAGAATTTGGCCGTAAGAAATGGCCGCCGGATCGAAGGTGATCTGCACCGATTCCGCATGACCTGTGGTTCCCGAACTGACGGTCTCATATTGAGCGGTTGACTGGTCGCCGCCCGCGTAACCTGCAATGACTTTTTGCACACCCCTGACATGCTCGAACACGCCTTGCACGCCCCAAAAACAACCTCCGGCCAATACCGCGGTCTGTGCCGGACCGGCGGCCTTCGGGTTGTCGATTGCCGGAGGCGCAATGATCACGGGCTTCTCCGCCCCGAACAGAGGTGAGTGCCACAGAACGATGCCGATCGCAGCGCCCAGAAGTACCGCAAGCCGCACAGGCGAAGCCAATTTCCTCAATGTCATGTCGTTTTCCTCTCTTTATGCGCGTGCCGTGAAGTGCAACGCAACCGAATTCATGCAATAGCGCAAGCCCGTGGGTTTCGGGCCATCATCGAACACATGTCCCAGGTGGGCGTCGCAGCGGCGGCAGGAGATCTCGTCGCGCTCCAATCCGAAGCTCTTGTCGCTGCTTTTGACGATGTTCAGCGCGGAAATCGGCTGCCAGAAGCTGGGCCACCCGGTGCCGGATTCGAACTTGGTTTTCGAATCATAGAGCGCGGTATCGCAGCAGACGCAGTGATAAATACCGTCGGCGTGATTTCTGTCGTACTCGCCCGTGAATGCGATCTCGGTCCCGGCCTGGCGAGCGACGCTATAGGCAAGCGGTGATAGCTGAGCCTTCCACTGCGCCTCACTCTTCGCCAGCTTCGAAACTCTTTCGACGCCCATGCTCTTGCCGGCGGACGAAAACTTCTCGATGGACACCTCGTTGTTCGGCGCCGGTCCCGACACCGTTGCGGCGGACACCATGCGCATGAGAGGAATGACCGACAAAGCGGTCAGGACCATTTGACGACGACTCACCGTTGCACTCATACCTTGACCCTCAGCCGAATGTAAATGAATAGGCTTGAACGCCGGAATCTAGAAACTCGATCGAAAACACATGTTCACCCACCTCTCCTGCCTGCCGGATCAGCTGATACAGGCGCTGCCCATCGATGACTCCCGTGCCGTTGGCGTCGGTGTCCGAACCGTGATTCGCCGCGGGCGCGGCTCCGTCCAGCAGCACGCGAAAGCGCACCGGCTTGCCCGTGGTGCCGGGACCCAGGACCAGGTGTAAATCGCGCGCATAAAACCGAAACTGGATTTTTCCGGGCACGGCACCCAGCACGGCTTTTTCCGGGTCTACATCCCATGACCCGCTCAACGCCCATTGATTCAATTTCAATGCACCGGGCGCCGAATAAGTGTGCGGGTGATTTTCAGCAAAACCACCCGCTGAAGCGAAATTCTGCGCACGACCAAATCCGACATAGGTTTCCGGCGACTGATCATGCGCTTCGTCGGCAGGGGCCAGAACACCTGCGGGCTTCACGCCACCCATGCCGGGGGGCGGCAGATCGGTTTGCCCGGCGTCAATCAGTAATTTTCGGATGGTCTGCTCGGATTCGTCGTAATTCCCCTCGCCGAAGTGGTGAGCACGGATGCGCCCGGTGACATCACTGAAGTAGTGCGCAGGCCAATATTGATTGTTGAACGCCTGCCAAATGGCATAGTCGTTGTCGAGCGCGACCGGATAGGTGATTTTCAAATCGGCGACGGCGCGCCGCACATTGTTCGCGTCTTTTTCGAATGCGAATTCAGGCGCGTGCACGCCGATGACCACCAGCCCGTGATCCTTGTATTTCTCGTACCACGACTCCACAAATGGCAACGCGCGCAGACAATTGATACAGGAGTAGGTCCAGAAATCGACCATCACGACTTTGCCGCGCAGGAGTTCCGGCGTGAGCGGCGGCGAATTCAACCACAGTGTGGCGCCGCCAAAGGAAGGTATTTCGCCTTCTACCGGCAGATCTCCCGAAGGCTTCGCGGCCGACATCATCATGGAGTGGCCGTCAGACTGTGAATTGCTCATGGCCATGTTGGAATTGCTCATGGCCATGGTCATGCTGCCGCCCGGAGCGGCAGAATCGCGCGGACTGATCCGATCGATCAGGGACTGCTCGAGGGTGTTCGTGCCGCTCAGCGACAAGCGCGTAAGCACCGTCGAATCCCAGCCGAACAGGATGGCCACGACGGCGAACATCACGGCCACCCCGAGGCCCCGCCTTATCCACTCGCCGGTGCCCAGCGACTTCTTGAGCAGGGCAAAAACCCTTCCCCCCGCCAGCAGCGCGACCGCCAAGGACGTTGCGGCTCCCGCTGCATACGCAAACAGCAGCAATGAGGTGCGCGCATTGGGTCCGGAGATGGCCGCGCCGGTCAGAATGAGCCCAAGAATGGGGCCGGCACAGGGTGCCCAAAGAAGACCGGTCGCAACGCCAAGAAGCAAAGAGTGCACCAATCCGGACTTGCCTGTTCCTGCTGCGGGTTGCGCGAGGCGATTGCCCAGCGCGACAAAGGGACGTGCCAACCAGTCAGCCAGGCGCGGCCACAGGAGCGTCGCCGCGAAAGCGGTCAGCAGCCCCAGCGCGAAGATGCGTCCATACTGATTCAGTCTGACGGCCCAGGAACCACCGACGGCCGCCAGTGTGGCGATGGCCGCGAAAGTAATCGCCATCCCGGCCAGCATGGGAAGGCCGTTCGTGACGAATTTTTGCTCTGACCGGGCAAATACGAAGGGAAGCACGGGCAGGATGCAGGGACTCAAAATGGTCAGCACACCGCCGAAATACACCAAAAATACGATGGTCATTGGACTCGCGATGTTACTCCGTACCGATGAGACCGGCGCAGGGGCAATTACCTTGCAAAAAAGGCTCTAGGTGCCGCAAAACGTCTGCAGCACGCGCTCGCCGGGCCGTGGCGGGCTGGCATACGCGGCGAAGCCCGGTTGATCCCGAAACGGCTGCGACAGAACGGCTGAGAGTTCCTCGAAGGGCGCGAAATCGCCGCGCTCCACAGCTGCTTCGATGATCCGTTCGATTCGATGGTTGCGCGGAATATACGCAGGGTTGACCAGGCGCATGGCCGCGGCGCGCTCCATGGGCATCGTCGATTCCCGCGCCATCCGGGTGCGCCATCGCTGCGCCCAGACATCAAAGTCGCGCGTAGCGAAAAATCCCGTTCGCAGCTCGCATTGTTCCGCCGCATCGCACAGTCCGCGAAACGTCAACGTGAAGTCCGCTTGATTGCGATGCATCGCGCCGAGCAAATCTTCGACCAATTCGCGATCCCCCGCCTCGTTCACCGCCAGTCCCAGCTTGCGGCGCATTCCACCGAGCCAGCAATCCGCGAAACGCGCGGCGAAGGTAGAAACCGCTTCAGTGGCGAGTTCGACCGCTCGAGCGGGAGTCGGATCGATGATGGGCAGCAATGTTTCCGCGAAGCGCGCCAGATTCCACGCAGCGGCGTGCGGCTGATTGCCGTATGCGTAGCGACCGCGTTCGTCGATCGAACTGAAGACGGCAGCAGGATCGAATTCATCCAGGAACGCGCACGGGCCGAAATCGATGGTTTCGCCCGACACCGCCATATTGTCGGTATTCATGACGCCGTGAATGAACCCCACCTGCATCCAAGCGGCGATGAGCGAAGCCTGACGCGAAACAACCTCCGTCAGCAGGGCCAAGCAGGGTGTCTTGGCCTGCGCAAGCTGCGGGAAGTGCCGCTCGATCACATGGTCGGCGAGGATCCGAATGGCCGGAACGTCGCCGCGGGCCGCGAAGTATTCAAAGGTTCCCACCCGAACATGGCTGGCGGCAACGCGCGCCAATATCGCCCCCGGTACGATGGTGTCGCGCCGAACGGTTTCGCCGGTCGTGACCGCCGTCAAAGAACGCGTGGTGGGGATTCCCAAGGCATGCATGGCCTCACTCACAAGATACTCACGCAGCACCGGACCCAAGGCCGCGCGGCCATCCCCGGAGCGCGAATACGGCGTGCGTCCGCAACCTTTCAGCTGGATATCGCGCCGGACGCCGGCCTGGTCGCGCATCTCACCCAGCAGAATTGCGCGGCCGTCGCCAAGCTGCGGCACAAAGTGGCCGAACTGGTGTCCTGCGTAGGCCATCGCGATCGGCACGGCACCCGCCGGCAGCGTGTTGCCGGAAAACATGCCGGCCAAGGCATCGGCATCGAGGCCCGCCAAACTCAAGTTCAGCTCGGCGGCAAGAGCATGATTGAGCTTGACCAGACGCGGTCCTGCGACCAATGTCGGCGCAATTCGAGCGAAGAAGCGCTCCGGCAGGGCGGCATAGCTGCTGTTGTTCAGACCGGCCTCCTGGCTCACTGCCACGGCAAGCGGTTCAGGTCGAGATTCCCGCCGCTCAAGATGATGCCGATGTTCTTAGGCAGCGGCGCGAGCCGGCCTTCGATGATTGCCGCATAGCCGACCGCTCCGGAAGGTTCCACCAAGAGCTTCATGACCTCTAAAATCCGGCGCATGGCTTGGACGATCGAGTCCTCGCGCACGGTGACGATGTCATCGACCAGGCGAATGATCTCTGCAAACGGCTTCGCTCCCAGCGATGTTTTGAGGCCATCGGCAATGGTGCGCGGCTCGACCATGGGAATGATCCGGCCTGCCTTGAACGAGCGCGCGGCATCATCCGCACCGGCCGGTTCGACGCCGACCACGCGGACACTGGGTTTGATGTCCTTTGCCGCCACCGCGACCCCGCTGATCTGCCCGCCTCCCCCCACCGGGCAAAGGATCACATCCAGTTGCGGCACTTGATCGAGCAATTCGATGGCTGTGGTTCCCTGCCCGGCCATCACCCGCAAATCGTCGTACGGATGAATGAACGCCGCTCCGGTTCGCTCCATGACCTGGCGCGCCGTGGATTCACGTGCGGCCAGCGTCGGTTCGCACAGCACGATATCGCCGCCGTACCGGCGCACCGCAGCCTGCTTCGCGAGCGGCGAATTGTCGGGCATCACGATGTATGCCGGGATGCCGCGCAGCGAGGCGGCGCGCGCCAATGCCGCCGCGTGGTTGCCTGAGGAATGAGTGACCACGCCGTTCGCGGCCTCCTCATCGGTCAGCAAGAACACCGCATTGGTGGCGCCGCGCGCCTTGAAGGCGCCTACTTTCTGCAGGTTCTCGCATTTGAAATGAAGGCGGCTTCCGGCCATCCCATCCAGCACTTCGCTGGTCATCACGGGGGTGCGGTGAATCTTGTCGCGGATCCGTTCGTGGGCCTCGCGGATCAACTGCATGGTCAGCGCCGGTTGCGGCAGTGGGCTACGTGTATTCATAACTCTATGCTAAAAGTACAAAATGAAATCCCGCCTCACATGGTTTGTCATCGCCGCCATGATCGCCGGACCCCTATGCGGATGGCTGCTGCACGAAACTCTCGGCACCGGCCCCGCAGCCGACGGCGCTGCGGCCGGATTATCGCTCGTGACGACCAGCTTCCTGCGGCTCATCAAGATGATCATAGCGCCATTGGTGTTCTCCACGCTCGTCGTCGGTGTCGCTCGCATGGAGGGCGCGGCATCCATCGCCAGAATCGGCGCCAAATCCTTGGCGTGGTTCATCCTCGCAACGATGGTTTCAATGACCATCGGTGTCGTGGCGGTAACGCTGTTCAAGCCCGGCTTTGGGCTGTCTGCGTCGGCCGCCGCGCCCGGCTCGAGCCTGGCCGGCCCCATGCAGCTCAAGGACATGCTCGAGCACATCATCCCCAGCTCCATCGTTCAGGCCATGGCGAACAACGAAGTACTGCAAATCGTGGTGTTTTCCGTCCTGTTCGGCGCAGCCGCGTCCGCCTTGGGCGCGAAGGTCAAGCCGCTCATCGATGCGATTGACGCGATTGCCGCCGTGATACTCAGAATGACCCGGTATGTCATGGCGTTGGCGCCGGTGGCGATCTTCGCCGCCCTGGCTGCCACGGTCCTGAGCCAGGGCGCCGGCGTCCTGGTGGTGTATGCCAAGTTCATCGGCAGCTTCTACCTCGCTCTTGCGCTTTTATGGGCCATCTTCGCCTGTGTGCTCTACTTGAGTATCGGACGGCGCACGTTGCAGCTGCTGCAGAAAATCCGCTCTCCGCTGCTGCTGGCCTTCGCAACCGCCAGCTCCGAAGCGGCCTATCCGCAGACCCTCGAACAACTGGAAGGCTTTGGGGTCAGCCCCCGCATCGCCTCCTTCGTCCTGCCGCTCGGATATTCCTTCAATCTGTGCGGCTCCGCGATGTACTGCGCATTCGGCGTGCTGTTCATCGCCCAGATCTACCGCATCGACTTCAGCGTCCATCAGCAGATCATGATGCTGTTGATTCTCATGGTCACGAGCAAGGGTATCGCCGGCGTGCCGCGCGCCGCATTGATGGTCATCGCCGCGTCCTTGAGCTACTTCGGCTTGCCGGAACAGGGGCTGGTGTTCGTCATTGCCGTCGATCACGTGCTGGACATGGGACGCACCGCCACCAACGTCATCGGCAACGCCGTGGCGGCGACGCTGGTCGCCAAATGGGAAGGCGAACTGGGTGAGAGTACCGGCTCACAGCAGCCGGCGCTCTCGTCGAGGCCTGCGGCCGTGTCGCAGCCTGCGTCCTAACTGCGCACCCCGACATTATACGCCGCCGCCACTTTGGCGATTTGATGTGGAACAATACGGCCATGGAAGTTCGCCTTGATACCAGTTTCGAACTGTTGCTGGAGCACGCCCCGGACGCGCAGGCTTCCCGGGTGCTGGCCACGGTGGTCAGGACTGCAGGCTCTACTTACCGAAAGCCCGGTGCGCGCATGCTGCTCATGGCCGATGGCGGTTACATCGGCTTGCTGAGCGGCGGCTGCCTCGAATCAGATCTGCAGATTCATGCGCGCGAGGTGCTGGACAGCGGCGTGGCGCGGTCCGTGGAATATGATACCCGCGGTCCGGACGATACCTTGTTCGGTGTGGGCGCCGGCTGTGAAGGCACCATGCGCGTTTTACTGGAGCCGGCGGGACCCGGGAGCTCCGCCGAAGCGGCGCTGGCAGCGGTTGGGAGACGCACGCACGCGGGCGAAACGACAGCCTTGATCATGGTGCATGACTCCGCGCAGATGCGACTCGGCACCTACCCTGGCGGCCAGGAGCTGCCGCCGGCCGAACGTACACGTGCGTACATACAGCAGCTCGCACCGCCGCCGCATTTGCTGATTTGCGGAGCGGCCCCCGATGCCCAGCCGGTCGTCGCCGCCGCTCGCGCCCTGGGCTGGCGCGTTTCGCTGGTCGATCATCGGCCGGCCTATGCGGTTGCCGCGCGCTTTCCGGGCGCCGAGGTGCGCGTCGCCAACCCGAAGTCCTTGCGCGGCGAGGTGGATCTTGCGCGCTGCCACGCGGCCGTTGTGATGAGCCACCATCTACCTTCGGACGAGATTTATTTGCGCGAGCTGGCGCTGGCGGGTGTTCCTGCCTATGTCGGATTGCTCGGGCCCAAAGCGCGCCGCAGTCGTCTGGCCAAGGAATTGGGACCCTTGACCGAAAGTCTCGGCGCGCGAATTCGCGGCCCCGTGGGCCTCGACATCGGAGCAGCGACACCCGAAGGCATTGCGCTCGCCATCATCGCTCAGATTCATGCGTGGCTCGCCGGACGCGCCTTTAGCGAAGCGGTGTTGACTTGAGTTATCACGCGAACCATGCCACCGTCACCGATGAACGCATCCGCGAGGTACATGCGGCGTTGGCAGCTGTCGCGATCATGTCGCGCTACCGGGGCGCGGGATGGATCGGGTCGATCCAATAAACCTCTTCGAACCGCTCCGCGGCGTCGATATTCAAGTTCACGACCACTGATTCGTTGTCGCTGCGCACCAGCACGCACTCCAGCGGCGCATCGCTCAGCGCATTGATTTCCTGGTGCGGCACATAGGGTGGTACGAAAATAAAGTCGCCGGCATCCGCCTTCGCCGTGAATTCGAGGCGCTCGCCCCAGCGCATGCGCGCCGCGCCCCGCACCACATAGATGACGCTTTCCAGCGCGCCGTGGTGGTGCGCGCCGGTTTTCGCGTTCGGCTGAATGATCACCGTGCCGGCCCAGAGTTTCTGCGAGCCGACCCGGGCGAAATTCACCGCAGCCGCGCGCTGCATGCCCGGGGTCTGCGGCGTGTTCTTATCCAGCCGGTCACTCTTGATGACCCGCACGCCTTCATTGCGCCAATCTTTTTCAGACTTCATCTATTTGCCCCAAGGGGTTAAAAGTGTGAGCGGCGCGGTCGCCGGC
The DNA here is from genome assembly GCA_963761345.1 of uncultured Gammaproteobacteria bacterium. Taxonomy (GTDB): domain Bacteria; phylum Pseudomonadota; class Gammaproteobacteria; order Steroidobacterales; family Steroidobacteraceae; genus Bog-1198. The sequence continues at coordinate 145,769 of CAVXGV010000011.1, read as the reverse complement.
GCTCTCCGCCGCCAGATGAATGGCGGCGCGAATGCGCGGATAAGTGCCGCAACGGCAAATATTGCCGCTCATCGCCGCATCGATCTGCTGGTCCGTGGGTCGCGGCGTTTTCTCGAGCAACGCGCATGCCGACATCAGCTGGCCGCTCTGGCAGTACCCGCACTGCACGACATCGATTTTCGTCCATGCACGGCGCAACGCATCGATTTGCGCGCCCTGCACGCCTTCGATGGTCCACACTTCGCGCCCTTCCGCCGCGGCAATCGGCAAGACGCAGGAGCGCACGGCCTCGCCGTCCAGGTGCACCGTGCAGGCGCCGCACAATGCCCGGCCGCAACCGTACTTGGTCCCGACCAGCTTCAACTCGCCGCGCAGCACCCACAGCAGCGGTGTGTCGGCTTCCGCCTCCACCGAAGTGATCTTGCCGTTGATGGTGAGCGTGATCATGGCACGTGGAATACTCAGACAGGCTCCTGGGTGATTTTCAGCGGCAGGCTGCGCAGCCGCAGGCCGTTGAGCGCATACAGTGCATTGGCGACGGCAGGAGCGATCGGCGGCGTGCCGGGTTCACCGACGCCGCCGGGAGCTTCGCCGCCGGCGATGATTTCCACTTCGATCGCCGGACACTCGTTGAAGCGCAGCGGCGCATAGTCGTGAAAATTGCTCTGCTGTGCCTGACCCTTGTCGACGGTGATCTCGCCGTGCAGCGCAGCCGATAAGCCGAACACGATCGCGCTTTCCATTTGCTGCCGGATCAGGTTCGGATTCACCGGCGCACCGCAATCGATGACGCAAACCACACGGTGCACGCGGATCTGCCGGCTCTCGGTCACCGACACTTCTGCAACCTGTGCCACCACGCTGCCAAAACTGCGATGGATCGCAATACCGCGCGCGCGTTTTGCACCGTCGGGCGCAGGCTCCGGAGCCTGCTGCCAGTTCGCGAGTTCTGCCGCGCGATGCAATACTCGCAGGTGGCGTTCGTCTGCACTCAACAGTTGCGAACGAAATGCGACCGGATCCTGCCCGCCGGCCGCGGCGCATTCATCGATGAAGCTTTCGGTGAAGAATGCGTTCTGCGAATGCGCCACCGAGCGCCAAATGCCGGTGGGCACCGCCGTCTCCACCGTCACATGCGCCACCCGGGCATTCGGGAACGCGTAGGCGGTGTTCGACGCACCGTCGGTCGTGGTGTCCAGGAGGGACGGTGCACCCATGCTCGAGCCGGCGGAAGTGGTCTTCCAGGCAAGGAGCTTGCCGTTCTCATCCAAGCCTGCCGCGCAACGCGCCAGATAGGTTGGGCGGTAGTAGTCGTGCGCAATGTCCTGCTCGCGCGACCACAGCAACTGTACGGGCGCGCCCCCGGTTTCGCGCGCAAGCAGCGCCGCTTGCACCACGAAGTCGGTCAAGTAGCGCCGGCCGAAGCCGCCGCCCAGATACGGTACCCTGACCTCGACTTTCGCGGAAGAGATGCCCAACGCCTTGGCCACCGCTGCGTTTGCGAAGCCGGCGGCCTGTGTCGGCGCCCACACGGTTGCGGCACCGTCCTTGAACTGCACGGTGCAATTCATCGGCTCCATGGTCGCGTGGGCGAGAAAGGGAACGTGGTACTCGGCCTGCACGACCTTGGCGGCGGATTTCAAGCCCGCTGCCGCATCACCCCGCGCGAAATGAACCTTGCCCTCCTGGGTGTCGAGGGCATGCGCGAGTTCGGTGTGAATTGAGGCGCTGGATATGGCGACGGCAGCGCCATGGTCCCACTCGATACCAACCTTGCCCAGTGCACGCATGGCGTGAAACGGCGTGTCTGCAATGACCGCGACACCGCCCGACGTAGTGCCCGACATGATGGAACTGGCCGCCACCGGACCCAGTACGACCACTTTGCGCACCCCCGGCAACGCTTGCGCCGCCGCGCCGTCGACACGCAACACTTTGCCGCCGAACGTCGGGCACATCGTGATGCCGGCATAGAGCAAGCCGGGCGGCAGCACATCGATCGCGTAAACCGCCGAGCCATTGAGCTTGGCGGCGTTGTCGATGCGCCGAATGGGCCGGCCAATCAACTTGAATTGCTGCGGCGTCTTGAGAGTCACGGTCTTCGGCAGCGGCAATCGCGCGGCCTGCGCTGCAAGTTCGCCGAACGTACTGCTCCTGCCCGAAGAGTGCAGGACCTTCCCATTCTCAGCGCGGCAGTCGCCGGCAGGAACGCGCCACCGCATCGCCGCCGCACTGATCAGCATGGCGCGTGCCGATGCCCCGGCTTCGCGCATGGGAAGCCATTGATCGGTGAGACTCGACGACCCGCCCGTTCCCTGCAATCCGGACACTTCGCGCAATAGCTTGCCCACCAAATGCCGGGTGGCTCGCTTCGCGACACCGTGATCACCCGGCTGGAACGGCAATGAATCGATGAGAGCGGCCTGGTTGTTATAAATGGCATCCAGCGTCGACTGCTCGATCTTCACTTGCTCCCAATCCGCATCCATTTCGTCGGCCAACAGCATGGCGAGTCCGGTGTGCGCGCCCTGGCCCATCTCCGCTTGGGACATCATCACGGTCACGGTGCCGTCGGAGCTGAGCTTCACCCAGCCGTTCAAGGCAACCTGCCCGTCGGCAACCGCCAAGGGCTTGTCGGTGGTCAACCGGCGCCGTTGGGGCGCGGCGGACCAGCCGATCACCAGGCCACCCATGGTTGCCGCCGTGGCGAGAATCACATGACGGCGCTTGAGATTGGCCATGAGAGGCACTACTACGCTGCAACGGGTTTAAAGGCAAACGCAACCACGACAGCCGCCATCAGCAGCACGAAGGACACCGCATAATTCCAGGCCATTTTTTCTTTCAGATAGACGATTGCAAACACCATAAAAACAGTCAAGGTGACGGCTTCTTGAATGATTTTGAGCTGGAAGCCGGTATAGACGCCGAAGCCGAGTCGATTGGCAGGAACGGCCATGCAATATTCGATGAGCGCGATGCCCCACGAAATGAGAATCACTTTCCAAAGCGGCCAAGAATGGCCGTACTTCAGGTGCCCGTACCAGGCAAAGGTCATGAAAACATTGGAACCGAATAGCAGCAATACCGTCACGGTAAACCCCTTGATGCACGACCCGGCGCGATTTTCAGCCATGCGCCTGACGTGTACAATCACTCGAATGTTGAAAAATGTCCTTGATATTGTAGCTTCGAATTGCACGGCTTTGAGTCGCGCGGCATCGAGTCGCGCCGCTTTGAGTTACGGTGCGGAGCCGAATATTTCATGAAAGCACTGATCGCCGCGTACGCTCGCTCGCCCCAGCACTTTGCGCGCAAGGGCCCGCTCGCGCAGGTTCGTCCCGATACCATGGCGGCACAAGTGGTCACCGGCCTTCTCGAACGCACGCGTCTCGATCCTAAGCTGATCGAGGACGTGATCCTGGGTTGCGCCTATCCGGAAGGACCGCAAGGCTCGAATGTCGCGCGCATCGTGGCTTTATTGGCGGGGTTGCCGCTGGAAGTCGGCGGCATGACGGTCAATCGCTTTTGCGGCTCATCGATGTCGGTCATACACATTGCCGCCGCGCAGATCGAAGCCGGCATCGGCGAGGCGTATCTGTGCGTGGGCGTGGAATCCATGAGCATGGTGCCGCAGGGGGGATTCAACCGGTCGCCCAATCCGGAATTGCAGAGCCGCTTTCCGGACGCGTATATCAGCATGGGCCAAACCGCTGAGAATGTTGCGCAGCGCTATAAAATATCCCGCCACGATCAGGAAGTCATGGCCGTCGAGTCTCACCGCAAGGCGGCGCAAGCTCGCGAGCAGGGCCGCCTGCGCGATGAAATCGTGCCGATCCGGCTCGAATCCGGAGAACTCGTCAGCGAGGATGGCTGTATCCGGCCCGCCACCACGCTCGAGGCGCTGGCCGCCCTGAAGCCCGCATTCGCAGCGGACGGCGTGGTGACGGCAGGCACCTCCTCACCGTTGACGGATGGTGCTTCGGTGGTGCTCGTCACCAGCGAGGCATTCGCCGCGGCCCGAGGTTTGCACCCGCTGGCGCGCATACGCTCCGCTGCCACCATCGGCTGCGATCCGGCCGTGATGGGTATCGGACCGATTCCCGCCACGCGCAAGGCCTTGGCGCGCGCCGCGCTGAATGCCGCGCAACTGGATGTGATTGAAATCAACGAAGCGTTCGCGTCTCAGGCGCTGGCCTGCATCCGCGAACTGGGCCTCGATCAGTCCAAGATAAATCTCGACGGCGGCGGCCTGGCGTTGGGACATCCGCTGGGCGCCACCGGCGCGCGCATCACGGGGAAGGCTGCATCGTTGCTGGCGCGTACCAAGGGCCGCTACGCGCTCGCCACCCAGTGCATCGGCGGCGGGCAAGGCATCGCAACGGTCATGGAAGCGCTCTAAGGTGGATTATTCCTGAAGGACAATTGTCTCGTACTCCGTCGCCGGGACGACAGCCCACGACGCGCTGCCGTTCAATTGCTAGAAGTTTGAGTCAAACGTAATGCTCACCGGGCAGTGATCGCTGCCCAGGACGTCCGGGTGAATCCGGGCGCTTTCGACGGCGCCGCGCAATGCGGCCGATACCATCACGTAATCGATTCTCCATCCGACATTGCGCGCCCGTGAATTGGCAAAGTGGCTCCACCACGAATAGTGGCCGTTGCCCTGGGTGAACAGCCGGAAGGTATCCACGAATCCCGCATCGATGAAAGCCTGAAAGCCGGCGCGCTCTTCGTCGGTAAATCCCTTCTTGCCGCGGTTGGGCTTGGGGTTGGCAAGATCGAGCTCGGTGTGCGCGACGTTCAGGTCGCCGCAAAATATCACGGGCTTGGCCTTCTCCAGCTGTTTGCAATACGCCAGGAACGCTGGATCCCAGTGCTTGTACCGCAGGGCAAGCCGGCTCAAGTCATCCTTGGCGTTGGGCGTGTACACCGTGACGATATAAAAATTGGCGAACTCGGCCGTGATCACCCGGCCCTCCTCCGCGCTGTCGCGCTTCAGCTCGTCGGCGAACGTGAACCGCTTGGCGAAATCGTTCGGAAAGCCATTGATGATCTTGAGCGGTTCCGCCTTGGAAAAGATCGCCGTTCCCGAGTAGCCCTTCTTCACCGCAGAGTTCCAGTATTCGCGGTAATTGGGCAGCTCGATTTCTATCTGGCCGCGCTCCGCCTTGGTTTCCTGCAGGCACAGAATGTCAGGCTGGTGAGCCTCGAGGAACGAGTGGAACAGACCCTTCTTATGCACGGCACGAATGCCATTCACATTCCAGCTATAGATTTTCATTTTGACTTGTAACCGCCCCAGCCCGCGCCCAATGCTTTGTATACCGCGATCAAGGAAGTTGCCGAATCGGTGCGGCTTTGCGAGAGCAGCAACTCGGCGCTCAACGCCGTGCGCTCGGCATCGAGCACTTCGAGGAAATCGATGAGCCCGCCTTCGAAGCGCTTCTGGGCCAGCTCGGCAGCCTTGTCGCTCGCCGCTGCGGCAACTTGCAGCGCGTCGCGCCGGGTTTGCGAGCGCCCATAACTGATCAAAGCCCCTTCGGTGTCTTCGAGCGCGCCAAGCACGGCGCTTTCATAAGCCGCCAGTGCGGCGTCGGTCAATGCTTTGGCGGAGCCGATGCGCGCGCGAACCCGGCCCAGATCGAACGCCGCCCAGGAGATGCTCGGCCCGAAGGAGAAAAAGCGCGCCCCGCCGGTCCCGAATTCGCCGAACGTTGGGGCGAAGTAGCCCACCTCGCCGGTCAACGTGACCTTGGGAAAGAGATCGCCGACTGCGACACCGACTCGCGCGGTAGCGCCCGCGAGGCGGCGCTCCGCCGCGCGAACGTCGGGCCGCCGGCGCAGCAATTGCTCCGGTGTGCCGATCGTATTCAAACGCGGCAATGCAGGCTGCGGCGCCTGCGCGGTCAGACTTGCGCTAAGGGTCAGCGGCTGCCGCCCGGTCAGAACGCTCAATCGATAGCCGGTGGTGGCAATCGACGCCTGCAAGCTCGGGATGGACGCCAGCGTGGTCTGCCATTGTGCTTCGGCGCGGGCGGTATCCAATTGGTTGCCTCTGCCCGCCTCGAGCCGATTGCGCGTCAGCTTCAGCGTATCGAGTTGATTGTCGGCGTTACGCAGGGTCAGAGTCAGCTGATCCTGCAGTCCGCGCAAGATGAAATAATCGCGCGCCACCTCGGCAATCACGCTGACCCGGGCATCCTGCAGCGTCGCCGCACTGACACCCACGTCGGCACGCGCCGCCTCGACGTTGCGCCTGACGCGGCCGAACAAATCCAGTTCCCAAAGACCGTCGAAGCCGGCCTGGGCAACATCGAACTCGCGCTCATGCTTATCGACCCCGGGCAACTGCGCCTGGGCATCGAGGTTGCGCGAGTAGCCTCCGGCGAACGTGACGGTCGGGAACTGATCGAAACCGGCCAGTCTTCGGGCTGCGCGCGCGGCCCGCAAATTCGCCTCCGCAACGGCCAAATCCTTGTTTTGCCTAAGTGCGTCCTCGATCAACTCATTGAGCATGGGTTCTGAAAAGCCCAGCCAGTAGGCTTCAACGGCATCTCCCGCGGCAAGTCCCGGCTCGCCGGCATTGGCGAAACGAGCGTCTACCGGCGTTTCCGGCCGATGGTAGTTCGGGCCCACGGCGCAGCCGCCCAAGGCCGTCATCGCCGCAGCGGCCGCAAGCCAGCTACGCACCGGGCTGCTCCTCGCCCAGGGACAGCGCCGGATAGTCCAAGTGCTTTTTGCGCCGCTCCAACCAGGTTTCGATGGTCACGAAAAATACCGGCGTCAGGAACAATCCGAATGATGTGACGCCCAGCATGCCCGCGAACACCGCGATGCCGATGGCCTCGCGCATCTCGCTGCCGGCGCCGGTGGCGGTCACGAGTGGAATGACACCCATGATGAATGCGAACGAGGTCATGAGGATGGGGCGCAACCTCAACCGGCACGCCTCGATCGCCGCCTCGACCGGCGCCAAACCGTGCTCCACACGCTCCCGCGCGAACTCGACGATTAGAATTGCGTTCTTGCAGGCAAGGCCCACCAGGACGATGAATCCGATCTGTGTGAGCACATTGTTGTCCGAGCCCTTGAGCCACACGCCCATCATGGCCGACAGCAAGCACATCGGCACGATGAGAATCACGGCCAGCGGCAACGCCCAACTTTCGTATTGCGCCGATAGAATCAGGAACACCAACATCACGCAAATTGGGAAGATCAACACGGCGGTGTTGGCGGCCGATTTCTGCTGAAACGTCAGGTCGGTCCACTCGTACCCGAAGCCGTTGGGCAATGTATCCTTCAACACGCGTTCCATCGCCGTCGTGGCCTGAGAGGACGACACACCGGGCGCGCCCTGACCGTTGATGTCCGCCGCCAGATACACGTTGTAGTGCGAAACCCGGTCCGGCCCCGCCTCGAAGCGGATGTCGGCGACCGCCCCCATGGGCACCATGTCGCCTTTCAAGTTGCGCATCTTCAAGTTGGCGATGTCTTCCGGCTGATTGCGGAATTGCCGCTCCGCCTGGGCATAGACGCGGAAGGTGCGTCCGAACTGATTGAAGTCATTGATATACGTGGAGCCCAAATAGGTCTGCAGCGTATCGAACACGGACGACAGAGGAACGCTTTGCCGCTTGGCTTTCACCCGGTCGACATCCGCAAACAGCTGCGGCACGCTGTTTTGGTAAGTCGTATAAGTCGCATAGGGATTCAATTCGCGCTGCTGCCTGGCTTTGTTCAGCACTTCGTTGGTGACCCGGGCCAGTTCATCGTATCCGTGAGCGGCGCGGTCCTGCACGAACAGCTTGAATCCCCCGGTCGTTCCCAGTCCTTGAACCGGGGGCGGCGGCACCGCGAATATGGTCGCGTCCTCGATGGCCGAGAATTTCTTGTTGAGCGCTTGAGCGATCGCGCCGGCCGATAAATCCTTGGTCTTGCGCTCATCGAAGGGCTTCAGCGGAAAGAACAACACCGCCGTGTTGCTCAAGTTGACGAAGCCCTGCACCGACAGGCCGGAAAATCCGATCACATGATCGACCCCCGGGGTTTCCTTGGCCAGGGCTGACATTTGCCGCACGACTTTTTCCGTGCGATCCAGCGACGCCGCGTCCGGCAACTGCACGATGCCGATCAGGTACTGCTTATCCTGCGCGGGAATAAATCCGCCGGGCACCAGCCGGAAGAGTCCCCAGGTACCAAACAGCAGAAAGGCGAATATGCACAGCACGAGGATGCGAATCCCGGTCAGCCGACGCACACCGTGGCCGTAGCGCTCGGAGGCACTCTCGAAGCCCCGATTGAACAGGCGGAAGAAGCCTCCCAGGGCCTTGTTGATGCCGCGCTGGAAAACATCGGGCTGCGAATTGCGCGGCTTGAGCAGCAGCGCGGCGAGCGCCGGCGACAAGGTCAGCGAATTGAACGTCGAGATGATGGTGCTGGCCGCAATGGTGACCCCGAACTGGCGGTAAAATTGCCCCGTGAGCCCGGAGACGAAGGCCACGGGAATGAATACGGCGCATAGAACCAAAGCGATGGAGATGATCGGACGGGTCACTTCCCCCATGGCGGCGTGTGCGGCCGCATGCGGGTTCAAGCCCTGCTCGATCTTGCGTTCGATATTTTCGACCACGACGATGGCGTCATCCACCACGATGCCGGTGGCCAGCACCAGACCGAACAGCGTGAGGGAATTGATCGTGAAACCGGCCAGCAGCAACACAGCGAGCGTGCCGATGATGGCCACCGGCACCGCCACCAGCGGGATGACGCTGGCCCGCCAGGTTTGCAGAAACACCACCACCACCACCACCACCAGAAGCACGGCTTCGAACAGGGTATGGATCACCGACTCGATGGAACTGCGGACGAACACCGTCGGGTCGTAGTCGATTTCGTAGCTCACACCCTCCGGGAAATTCACCGCGAGCTCCTTCATCTTGGCGCGGACCGCATCGGAGAGCTGCAGCGCGTTCGCGCCGGGAAGCTGGAACGCGGGAATCGCCACCGCCGGACCGCCGTCCAGCATGCTGCGCAATGCGTAATTGTCCGGGCCGAGTTCCAGCCGCGCGATGTCCCGCAGATAGGTGGTTTCACCGTTCGCGCCGCTCTTGACCACAATGTCGCCGAATTCCTGCTCGGTCGTCAGACGCCCTTGCGCGTTGACGATGTATTGAAATTGCGTCCCCGGAAGCGCTGGCTGCCCGCCGATCTGGCCCGCCGCGACTTGGACGTTTTGCTCCCGTACCGCCGCCACCACCTCATCGACATCCATGCTGCGCGCCGCCATTTTTCCGGGATCCAGCCATAAGCGCATGGCGTAGTCGCCTGACCCGAAGACACGCACGTCGCCCATGCCGGGGATGCGCGCCAATACGTCTTTGATCTGAATGACGGCATAATTGCGCAAATACAGCGAGTCGTAGCGGCCGTCGGCGGACTTCAGGAACACCACCATGGTCAGGTCGGGCGATCGCTTCTGCGTGACCAGGCCTATTTGCCGTACCACTTCAGGCAGCCGGGTCTCCGCCTGCGCCACGCGGTTCTGGGTCTGCACCTGCGCGATATCCAGATCGGTGCCCAACTTGAAGGTCACCGTGATGGAAAACGTGCCGTCCGGCGTCGCCGTGGAATTCGTGTAGATCGCGTTTTCCACGCCGTTGATCTGCTGCTCCAGGGGCGTGATGACGGTCTCGGCGATGGTCTTGGGCGACGCCCCGGGATATTGGCCGCTGACCACAACGGTGGGCGGCACGATTTCCGGATACTCGCTGATCGGCAAGTTCGGCATCGCGAGCAGGCCGCCCACGGTGATCAATATCGCCAGAACAGTCGCAAAGATCGGCCGCTCGATGAAGAACGAAGAGATATTCATGCGGACCTTTAAGAGGTGGCCGGCGCGCCGGACGCAGCGGCCGTTCCCGTCGGCACCCATGGTCGTGCGCTGCGGAGCAACCGTGATTCCCGGGTGTACGCGCTGCGCACCGTTCACGACAATCGACGTCGCCCGCCTTGAGGCCCTCGCGTACGACGCGCAGACCATCGATCACACGCCCGAGCTTGATCTTGCGGTATTCGATTTGATTGTTGGCACCGAGCACGAACACATACTTTTGATTCTGGTCGGTATTCACGGCGCGATCTTCGATCAAGACCGCCGAATATTCGCCCCTGCCGAGCAGCTGCACGCGCGCAAACAAGCCGGGCGTGAATTGACCATCCTTGTTATGCAGCACCGCGCGCGCACGGATCGTGCCGGTCTGGGGATTCAGTTGATTGTCGACGAAATCAACGGTGCCGGCGTGGGGAAATCCCTCTTCATTGGCCAGGCCGACCTGAACCGGACTGCCCGACTCGCTCGAATTGGCGCGCTCGCCGCTGCGAGCCATCTGCGTGTAACGCAGGAAGCTTTGTTCATCGGCGTCGAAATACAGGTATATCGGGTCCATCGATACCACCGATGAGAGGAGAGTCCCGCCGTTGCTGCCGCCGGTGACCAAATTGCCGCGGGTGACTTCCGCACGGCTGACCTTCCCATCGATGGGGCTGGTGACTTTCGTGAAGTTCAAGTTGAGCGCCGCCGCTTCGAGGGCGGCCGTGGAGCCGGCCACATTGGCTTCGGCCTGCGCCACGGTGCTCAAGCGCTCGTCCAACTCTTCCTGGGACACCGCGCCGCTCTCTTTCAAGTGCTGCACGCGCGTCAATTCGATGCGGCCCAAATCCAGCGCGGTTTTGAAGCGCTTGACGTCCGCGGCTGCGCGATCGTAATCAGCCTGGTAGGGCCGAGGGTCGATCACGAACAGCAGTGTCCCGCGCTTGACCAAGCTGCCTTCCGTGAAGGCCACCTTGTCGATGTAGCCGGATACGCGTGGCCGAATCTCCACGGTCTCCACCGCCTGAAGCCTGCCGGTAAATTCATCCCAGTCTTTCACCCGCTTTTCGAGCACCTGCGCGACTGTGACTTGCGGCGGCGGCGCGGGTCCGCCGGCGGGCTTTCCGCCGCAGGCCGCGACCGTCAAAACCGAGCAAACGAGGATCGGAATAGCGTGTAATTTGCTGATTTTAATCATAGATCTCTTGGTATTCTTGGCCGCTCTGCGCGCCATTCCACGGCGCAAAATCCCACGGCACCGATCATTCCACCACATCGATACTACTCCGTTATACATAACGGATTGACATCCTCCTCGCCTTCAAGGGGCTCAGGATTCCCCTCTCCGGCCCGAAGGCCGGCGATTGGAAATAAGATGACGGATCGGTGGGTTGTCTCAGTTTAGAACCAAGCTGAGACAACCGATCAGCGGGTAGTGTCTGCTACCCATCAGCGTGCGATATTGACAATCATTCTCATTCGCGTTTACAATGGCGGCCATGATAGTGTGTGTTTGCAAAGCCGTTTCCGACCGACAGATCCGAACCGCCGTCAAAGGCGGCGCGAGCAGTTTGCGCGACCTCACCCGCGAACTGGGCGTCGGCACTTGTTGCGGGAAATGCCTGCCCGAGGCGAAGGCGGCGTTGTCCGCCTCTCTCGATGCCTGCGAGTCGGCAAGGCCACATCTGTTCTCCCCCGCCGTCCCCGAATTCGCACTCTAAGAGACTCCGCCTGCGCGCGCGCCTAACCACGGGCGCGTAGCCACGCACGCCTCGCACGCCTCGCACGCCTCGCCACGCACGCCTCGCCACGCAGGCCTCGCCACACGCCCTAACCACACGCCCTAACCACACGCATCCAGCCAATCGATTCCTTGGGGCCCAGATTCGGGCTTACAATCCAGGCGCCACTCCAGGCGCAATCCATAAGGGGCTACCGTGCAAGGCGACACGAAAGTTTTGGAATTCCTCAACCAGGCCCTGAAGAACGAACTGACCTCCATCAATCAGTATTTTCTGCACTCCCGCATGCTCGACAACTGGGGCATGAAGCGTCTGGGCAAACTCGAATACGAAGAATCCATCGACGAAATGAAGCACGCGGACCGGCTGGTCAAACGCATCCTTTTTTTGGACGGACTGCCGAACCTGCAGGATCTGGGCAAGCTTTTCATCGGTGAGGACGTGCACGAGATTCTGCGGTGCGACCTGCGCCGCGAGATGGAAGCGCACCCCATGTACAAAACCGCAATCGCCTACTGCGAAAGCGTCAAGGATTATGTGACCCGCGATTTGCTGGTGCAAATTCAAAAGAGCGAAGAAGAACACATCGACTTCATCGAAGAGCAACTCGGATTGATCGAGACGATGGGATTGCCGAACTATGTGCAAAGTGCAGCCGGAGGGTTGGAACAAAGCAGCGGCGGTTGAATTTACGGGTGCTGGGGGAGTAACCACATGAGCTAACGCACTCCTCGGCCGGAAAATTCGTTGTCGTCCGACACCCGCCGAGCATCGGCATGTGATGTCTATCGGTTCGAGTATTCGTCAGGAAGTGTAAAAGCCTCAAGGTTACTTTCTCTTCGTAACCTTGAGGCTTTTACACTTCCGGGCGAGCACACCAACCGATCATCGTCACAGTGCCGAGATACCCTACACCCGCGTGCCGCTGAAAGTGGCGCTGCCCAACAGGTGGCGGGCATCGCCGCTGATGCGATCCTGCTCGACGACCGCGGAGAATTTGAAGCTCAGGCGCATCGGCTTGGTGATTTTTGCCTTCCAGCTGAGCTTGTTGCCCTCGACGCGCCCGTCGCTGATGGCAACGTGGTGTTCGTCATCCGACAGCGATCCGGTCAATGTCTTGCCGCTGACCGTCAGATCGAGGACACCTGATTTGTCGCCCATCGGGGTCTTGATCGTAATGTGCCATTTGCCTTGAACCATCGGCTCTCCTTCGGGTTAAGCCGACGCGCAGGACTGCGGCGGCCGCGGACAGGCGCCGCTGCGGGGACAAATGACGCTGGCCTGTGAGCTGAGCGCATCGGCGATCCATGCGATATTCAAAACCTGGGAAGCTGCGCGAATGGCGGTGGCGGCTTCGGAGGGGATGGCGCCGTCACCGCCTCCGCGGCGGCAGGATTCGGCGACCGCGGCCACGATGCCTTCGCCGTCAAAACCCTGCGCATCCAGCGCCGGCAATAAATCCACACCCACGGACAGAACATGCAATTCGTCCAGGGCATCGCGCGTGAGCAATGAGTGGCAGCAATACAGGCGCGCGCGCTTGCCGTCCTGCATGACGGAAATTTGGGATTTCGGCCGCTGCGGCGCGGGAGCCTCGGGCGTCTGCTGCAGCAGGCGAAATACCGCCCAGCGCGGACAGGGATCGGACACCAGGCTCATGTTGCCCCACGGCAGCGGAATGCCGTTGCCGCGGTAAACCGCGCGCAGGTAGCCGGGCGGATACGCATCGAAAAAATGCCAGTGCCTGTAGGGAGAAACGGCCGTCATGCGCCGCATCACCAGCGCGGGCGTCACGCCGACCTTGCGGCACGCGCTCACGCTGTGCGCTTCGCGAATCAAGAACCGCCTAAATGGAATGCGCGGGCATAAAAGCGCGCCGGCAAAAAAACTGCACTCAAAATCACGCCAAGCATACAGCACGTCCTGCGCACCCATCCCGCGCACCGACCCGGGAGATTCCGCATCGCCGGCCAGAACCGCACTGTGCGGCGATATCATGCCGTCGCCATTGTGCAGGATTTTATGCCCCACGAAGAACGCCAACTCGTATTTCAGGCGTTCTTCCTGACGGCGCAGGCGCTTGTTGATCAACACGGTGCCGGGTGCCTCGAAACGCGAACGCACCAGTGCGCCGTTGGGCTTGCGTCCATCGCCGTCGAACCATTTGATGTCCAGCCCGTGCCGCTTGCAAATACCGATGACGGCATCCAGGTCGAGGGGCATTTCTCGCTTGCCGCACTCCTCCGCCGCACGTTCTATGTCGGGAAAATTATTGTGCCGGGTCTCCTGCCAGACCCGGATCAACAACTGCGCGAATTGCCGTCCCGTAGTCCCGGTCTGCGACAAAAGCTCGGGCAGCGCGTTCTGTAGCAGCTCATTCGAAAACAGGAACGCCGGCTCGAGCGGCATGGCCTCCAGTCCACCGCGCTGACGCGGCGCCGGCGCCGCTTCCACATCGGTGTTCTCATCCAAGAACCAGCGCGCATCTTTGCTGAAGATCCCGGCCAGCATTTGCAGCATTTCCGCCGAGGGCATGCGCTTGCCGGTCTCCACCATGCTCAAGTACGACACCGACGGCGCGCCGCCGGCATCCACCTGAATGCAGCGCGCCGAGAGTTCATCGAGCGTCAACCCGTTGCGCTTGCGCAGCGAACGCAGCTTGGCGCCCAGAAAATGTCCCTGTCGGATCAGTCCTGCCATGGCATTTATGTGAAATTCACAGTGTTAAATTTCCATAGTGTAAATCCTCAACATAAACACTCTAAGCTTGCCGCATCCCGATTGGCAAGCTGACCTTGAGGAGAAGTGATTTGAACGCACAGTTGCACGACCGATGGCAGGGTGTGGAGCGCCCCTACACCGAAGCCGACGCAGCCCGTCTGCGCGGCACGGTGAAAATCGAATATTCGCTGGCGCGCCTCGGGGCGGAGAAATTCTGGCGCCTGCTTCACAGCGAACCTGTGGTGGCAGGCTTGGGCTGCATGACCGGCAATCAAGCCATCCAAACGGTGCAGGCCGGTTTGAAAGCCATTTACTGCTCAGGCTGGCAGGTTGCCGGCGACGCCAATTCCGCGGGCGAGGTCTACCCTGACCAGAGCCTGTACCCGGTCGATTCGGTGCCAAAAATGGTCGAACGCATCAACAACGCCCTGTTGCGCACGGACCAAATTCACCATTTGGAAGGCAACTTAGAGATAGATTGGCTGGCCCCCATCATCGCCGACGCGGAAGCGGGTTTCGGCGGCAATCTCAATGCCTTCGAACTGACCAAGGCGCTGATCCGCGCAGGCGCCGCCGGCGTGCATTTCGAAGATCAACTGTCTTCGGCAAAAAAATGCGGCCACTTGGGGGGCAAGGTGCTGGTATCCACCGCCGAGGCCGTCAACAAACTGGTTGCAGCGCGTCTTGCAGCCGACGTCATGGGCGTGCCGACCGTCATCATCGCGCGCACCGACGCCGACGCGGCAGACCTGCTGCTGACCGATCATGACCCGCGCGATCAAGCGTTTCTGACCGGCGAGCGTTCCAGCGAGGGATTTTTCTACGTGAAGGCCGGGATCGAGCAGGCGATCGCGCGCGGCCTGGCCTATGCGCCCTACTGCGATCTGATCTGGTGCGAAACCTCCAAGCCCGACATGCTCGAAGCGAAGCGCTTTGCCGCCGCCATCCACGGCAAATTCCCCGGCAAATTGCTGGCATACAATTGCTCGCCCTCCTTCAACTGGGCGGCAAAGCTGAATGCGTCCGCGATGAAAAAGTGGCGTGAAGAGTTGGCAGCGCTGGGCTATCGTTTCCAGTTCATCACGCTTGCCGGCTGGCACGCACTGAATCTGTCGATGTTCGAATTGGCATCGGCCTACAGTGCCGACGGCATGCTGGGTTATTCGCAGTTGCAGCAGCGCGAGTTCGGCCAGGAAGCATCAGGCTATCGCGGCACCAAGCATCAGGCATTTGTCGGTACCGGCTATTTCGATGCCGTGCAAACCGCCATCAGCGCCAAGAGTTCTACCGTTGCCATGGCCGGCAGCACCGAGACCGAACAGTTCACCGCACCGGCATCGGCGCCTGAACGTGTTGTGGCGTAAGGAAACACCGATGGGCGCGGACTTCGCCGCCAGAGGCGGCGGAGATTGCCGAGCACTTTCGCCTCTACAACGACGAATTCGGGCGCATTACCCGGCGCGCGGCAAGAAACTTCCTTGCCGCAGATTGGCACGCTGCGCAACTCGATGCCGTGGCACGCATCGAGCTATACGAACAGCGGGTGGCGCGGTGCGTTGCGGCCGTCGGCGGCCGGCTGCAGACGCAACGCCTGGATGTCGCCCTGTGGAGCGATATCAAACGCGCGTATGAAACGCTGGTCGCACGCCGCTCCGACAGCGATTTCTATCATACGTTTTTCAATTCGGTCACCCGGGATCTGTTCGGCACCGTCGGCGTCAACAAAGAGGTGGAGTTTTCGCGCCACCAGTGTGGGCCGCGCCTCCGGATCGGTGCCCATCCGTGTCTACCGCGTGGCCGGATCACTGCCCACGGCGGTGAGGGAAATTCTCGCCGACCTGCCGTTCGGCGCGGCGATCGGCGACATCGAAGCCTCGGTGCATCGCATCAGCGCGGAAATCGGCCGCTACTTCGCGACCGGCCGGCACAGCGGTGCACCGGAATCCATCGAACTGATCGAGCCAGTTTTCTACCGCGGCATGCAGGCATTCGTGGTCGGCCGGCTGATCGGCGACGGTGCCATTACGCCGCTGGTGCTGGCATTCACCAATTCTGCAAAAGAGCGTGCAAGTCGATGCCGTGATGCTGTCGCGCGCCGACGTGGGATCCTTGTTCGGCTACGCCCGCTCCTATTTCCACGTGGATTTGCCCGTGGTCAGCGCCGCGATCACGCTGCTTCGCTCCTTCATGCCCCGCAAACCCGTCGACGAGCTCTACACCGTGCTCGGCCGCGCCAAACAGGGAAAAACCGAGCGCTATTTCGCCCTGCAACGCCACCTCGATAAATCGATCGACAGTTTCGTCCACGCGCCCGGCGAACGCGGATTGGTCATGATCGTTTTCACACTGCCCTCCCACGACCTGGTGTTCAAGGTGATTCGGGACAATTTCGGCGCGCCGAAAACCACCACGCGCGCCGATGTGATCGAACGCTATCAATTCGTATTCCGCCACGACCGCGCCGGCCGCCTGGTCGACGCGCAGGAATTCAAGCGGCTGCGCCTGCCTCGCGCCCGCTTCATGCCGGATTTGGCCGACGAATTGTTGAGCGAGGCCGGCGAGAGTTGCCGCGTCGAAGGCGAAGACCTGATCATCGAACATTGCTACATCGAACGGCGCTTGAGACCCTTGAATCTATTCCTGCGCGAGGCGGAGCCGGCGGCCGCCGAGTCGGCCATCATCGATTATGGCAACGCGCTGCGCGATCTGGCGGCGAGCAACGTGTTTCCCGGCGACTTGCTGCTCAAGAATTTCGGCGTCACCAGCCACGGACGCGTCATATTCTACGACTACGACGAGCTATGCCTGGTGTCCGACTGCGTGTTTCCGAGACCTGCCGCGCGCGCACAACGAGGAAGAAGAAACCAGCGCCGAGCCGTGGTTTCACTTCGGACCGCGCGACGTTTTCCCGGAGCAATGGCTGCCGTTTCTCTCCATCCCGTCCGCCTTGAGCGAGGTGTTCATTCGCCGAGCACGAGTGCTTGCTGACCGCCTCATGGTGGCGTGCGCAGGCAGCGCTGGCGCCGGAAGCCGCAGCAGCTTTGGCGACTCAATCATCGAATGCCGCGTAGACCAGATCGCGGAACAAAGTGCGGAAGTAATCGCGCTGGCCGGGACCTTGGATGAGCATGATCGCGAACAGCGCTTCGGCCGGATCGACCCAGAAGGTGGTGCCGGCCAAACCTCCCCAGAAATACTGGCCCACCGATCCTGGAACATGAGCGATTCCGGGCTGCAGTCGCACGGCGAACCCCAAACCGAATCCATAGCCGGGCAGCAGCAGGTCGGGAGCGCCGGTGATGGGGCCCAGGTGATCCGCCGTCATGAGCTCGAGCGTCTTGCGGCTCAAGAATCGCACCCCGTCCAGCCGGCCGCCATTCAACAGCATCTGCAGAAAGCGCGCGTAATCGCCGGCCGTGGACACCAGGCCGCCGCCGCCCGACTCGAATTTCGGCGCATCGTGTACATTGATCAATTGCACGCCTGCGCCGGTGTCAGGGTCCTTGGCAAAGGCCTCGGCAAGCCGCCCATGCTCCGGCGCCGGCACGTAAAACGCGGTGTCGACCATGCCGAGGGGTGCGAAGATGTGGCGCTGCAGATACTCCCCCAGGGTCAGCCCTGACAAGACCTCGACCAGACGTCCCGAGCACATCGGTGGAACGGCTGTATTCCCACTCGGTTCCCGGTTGATGCAGCAACGGCAGCCTGGCGAGGGTGGCGACTTGATCGGCATTGGTCTGGTTGCGGCTGTAAATCTTCTCCGCCATGTACATCTTGTGCACCGGGCCGCTGCCGCGAAACTCATAGGTGAGACCCGAGGTATGGCGCAGCAAATCCTGAATGGTGATGGGCCGCTCGGCATCGACCAACTCCATCTCGGCGCCACGCACCACGGCAACCTTGGGCCGGCCAAGCTCCGGCAAGTATTCAGCGATCGGGTCGCTGAGCAGGAAGCGCCCTTCCTCCCACAACATCATCGCGGCCACGGACACGATGGGTTTCGTCATCGAATAGATTCGGAAAATGCTGTCTCTCGCCATCGGATCCGGGCCGCGCGGGTCGCGCCGGCCGTAGCTCTCGAAGTAGGCCAACCGGCCGCGGCGCGCCACCAGCGCCACGGCTCCGGGGACCCGTCCGCGTTCGATCTCGCCGCGCATCACCGAGCCGAGGCGCGCCAGGCCGGCGGTGGAGAGACCGACATCTTCGGGCGTGGCGTGCGGCAGTGGAGGTGATGTCATGAAGCATCCTGTGAGTTTGGATCAAATGATTATAATTGAGCCGGCCGAACCTTACCTCGCGACGACTCATGAAGCTCTATAACGAACATAATCCCGCGCCCAATCCGCGCCGCGTTCGCATCTTTCTGGCGGAAAAGGAGCTGGCAATCGAGCTGGTGCACGTGCCGATGCGCCAAGGCGCGCACAAGAGCACTGAGTTCCTGATGAAAAATTCGCTCGGGCAGGTGCCCGTGCTGGAGCTCGACGATGGTACGACGCTCTCGGAGAGCATCGCCATTTGCCGTTATTTGGAAGAGCTTCATCCCAAACCTGCGTTATTCGGCGAAAACGCCTGGCAGCGCGCGCAAGTGGAGATGTGGACGCGGCGCATCGAGTTTGCGTTGCTGAGCCGCATCGGCGCCGTATGGATAAACACGCACAAGTACACCGCGCATTTGGGCACGCAATACAAGGATTTCGGAGAGGCCAGCCGCGTCAGAGCGATCAAGGCCATGCACTGGCTCAACGCTGAGCTGCAGAATCGCGAATTCATCGCCACCGATCATTTCTCGATGGCGGACATCGTTGCGCTGACCACCATCGACTTCGCCACATTCATCGGCATTGAGACGCCGCCGGAACTGACGCATTTGAGCGCATGGCATGCGCGCGTCTCGGCACGCCCGAGTGCGGCCGCCTAAGTGAGGGCCGACCCCGCAGGGTGTTGTCCAGAACTACCATCTGCACGCGGGTGAACCTGTGCCGCGCGCGACTGAATCGCAGCGTTTTCGGCGCCCTTGCCGGTGCAGCCGATGAGCCCGTAAAACGTTGCGACCATGGTGGCCATCAAAACAATCAACATGTGCTGTGTCATGGCTGACCCTCGGGCGGTATGTGATGTGGCGGGTGCTTGCCGGCCGCGGTGGGTTTAAGGTTTTGCGTTACATAACGCAGCAGCCCGAACCCGTAATCGCTCAATTCAGGAATTCCGATGCCGATACGGCCCATATCGCTGCCCTTTGCCATCGCCAACTGAATGAGCCCATGGCTGAATGACCAGAGCGTGACCGCCAACATCATGGGGTCCCCGATATCGGGACGAACGCTGCCATCGCGAACCCCGCATTCGATCGCCTGTACGACCGCACCGATGGTTTCATCGCCCGCCGCCTGGCAGGCCATATCGTGGGAGCCTGGATCCGGCGCTGACGAGTGCGCGTGAAATCTGGAACAAAAATCGAAATAATGAGGAAATTCAAAAGCATATGCCATATAGGCCCGCCCGATGGCCTCGATCTTTTCCAGTCCGAGCTCTTGCCCCTCGGCGGCGGCAATGAAGCGGTCACGGATCAGGCGCATGGCGCGCTCGCCAATGGCGAACAGGATGTCCTGCTTGTCCTCGAAGTAGACGTACACCAGCGCCCGCGACAATCGCGCACCGCGGGCTACCTGATCGAGGGTGAGCAGATCCCAGCCCTCCTTGGCATACAAGGCCTCGGCAGCGTCGAGAATCTCGGCGCGCCGGCGCTCCTTTTCCTCGACTCGGCGTTCGGCTATGTAGGACATAGTCTGAACGATAGACAATTATTGACACAATGTCAATAACAATCGCCTCGTCAGTTCCTAGACCACGTTCTGGTGCCCGGCAAACTGCGCCTTCGACAAACTGGGCCTTTGACATCCTCCTGGCCGCCCTCGAAGGTCGCGCGTGCCGCCATCCCTCGCCGGCCTGAAGGCCGGCGTCTCACGCGGAAAAGTAGGATCAAGACTCGCGCGCGCCGAAATCCGCGAGCACCATGCTCACGCATTCGGTCAGCCGCGTCGCGTAACCGATATGCAAGAACTCATTGGGGCCGTGCGCATTGGAATGCGGTCCGAGCACGCCGGTCACGAAGAACTGCGTCTGCGGAAAGCGCTCGCCGAGCATTCTTAAAAACGGAATCGTGCCGCCGCCGCCCAGACTGACCGCGTCGCGTCCGAATGCGTGTCGCGAGGCGCGCTGCATCGACTGCTCGAACCACGGTGCAAAGGCGGGGGCGTTCCAGCCGCCCGATGAAGATTCAGGCTCAAAACTGACGTGTGCACCATAGGGCGGATCACGCTCCAGCGCTTTGCGAACCGCCGCACCCGCGCTTGCGGGGTCCACCGTCGGCGGCAAGCGCAGGGAGACCTTCAGGGAAATTTCCGGCAGCAGTACGTTGCCCGCGGCACCCAGCGGGGGCAAGCCCTCCGCGCCGGTGACCGCGAGTGACGGGCACCAGGTATTGTTCAGCAGCACTTGCACCGGGTCGGCCGACACGGCACGGACACCTGCAGCGAAGGGTATTTTCTCCAGAACCTGTGAACCCAATACGCCCGCCGCCGCGGCGATTTGCGCGCGACGATCCTTCGGAATGTCGGCCTTCAACTCATCGAGGAGAAGATCGCCCGTCAGCGGATTCTCGATTCGCGCCAGCAACTGTTGCAGCAGCCGGAAGGGCGTGGGTGCAATTCCGGACGCCAGTCCGGAGTGTGCACCTTCGGTCAAGACGCGCACCTTGAGCTTGCCCACGAGATTGCCGCGCAGCGAGGTGGTGGTCCAGAGCTGGTCGAAGTTGCCGCATTCCGCATCGAGACAAACGACCAGGGACGGCTCGCCGATGCTGCTCCCCAGCGCATCGAGATGCGCCGGCAAATGGACACTGCCGCTCTCTTCCGAGGCCTCGATCATCAGCACACAGCGCGGCAGCGGAATTGCCTGCGCCTTGAGCGCCGCGATGGCCGTCAGGGAACTGAAGACTGCATAGCCGTCGTCTGCCCCGCCGCGTCCATACAACTTGCCGTCTCGAATCACGGGTTCCCAAGGCCCAAGCCCGGGCAGCCACCCGGTAAACTCCGGCTGCTTGTCCAGATGTCCATAGAGCAGCACGCATTCAGGCAACTCGCCGGGAATATCCACCAGCAGCAAGGGTGTGACGCCCGGCAGGCGGCGCACATCGACACGCATGCCCGGCACGCTTTGCGCGCGGCACCACTCAGCCATCAACTCAATGGCCTGGTCCATGTACCCATGTCGCTCCCAATCCGGGTCGAACGCCGGGGACTTGTTGGGAATGCGGACATAGGCCTCGAGCCGTCCGACGATTGATTTCTGCCAGACGTTCTCGATGTACTGACGCAGGCCCGGTAAATTCATTTCGATTTCATCCCCCGATATAAATACGAGTCGATCGAGGCGCCATCGCGTCCAATGTCTGCACTTCGTTCGAATCCGATTTCAACACCAATCTCCAGTCGCCTCGTGGGTGAGGCACCGGTTGCGCCTGATCCCCCAAATTGAACACCGCGAGCACGCCATTATGAACGAACGTCAGCCAGCCGGCCTCAGCGTCAAAAGCCGTCACGGCTCCATTGGACTTTGCCAGGCCCTCACTGGACTTGGCCATGCCCTCACGCGGCATGACAACTTTGTCGCGCCGTATCCGAATGACCTGTCGATACCATTGAAGAAGCTCGGCGTGGCGGGGCTGCGACAGCTCCGACCAATTCAGTTTTGAGCGCGCGAAAGTATCGGCTTCTTGTGGGTTGGGCACCGCGCCCTGCCAGCGAAAGGCGCTGAATTCCCGGCTGCGCCCCTCGGCAACCAACCTGCCCAACTCATGATCTTCATGATCCGTGAAATATAGAAACGGTGTCTGCGCGCCCCATTCCTCCCCCTGAAACAGCAGCGGCACGAAGGGGCTGAGTATCGTGAGCGCGGCGATGGCCTTGAGCTGCGGCACATCCAACAGCATGCTGAGCCGTTCGCCCAGCGCGCGATTGCCGATCTGGTCGTGATTTTGCGCACTCACCACGAGCTGATGCGGTTCGACGCCCATGGGAGGCCTGCCGTGGCGCCGGCCGCGATGCACGGAGTATTTTCCTTGATACACGTAGCCATCGCGCAACGCCGTGTCGATATCCTCGAGCCCGTGGAAATCCGAGTAGTAGCCGCCGGTCTCGGCGGTAAAATAGCGATGCACGGCATGATGAAAATCATCCGCCCAATGCGCATCGAGGCCGTAGCCGCCGCGCGAAGGGGCATGAACCAGCCGGGGATCGTTCAAATCGCTTTCGGCGATGAGTACGAACACGCGTCCCAAGTCTTTGCCGAGCGCCTTCACGGCGATCGACAATTGCTCCAGAACATGCACGGCCTCAAAGCTGAAAATGGCATGCACGGCATCGAGGCGCAGGCCATCGAAGCCATAGTCCCCGAGCCACATCAGCGCGTTGTCGACCACGAAGCGGCGCACCTCGTCGCTTTGCGGTCCGTCGTAATTGATCGCCGCGCCCCACCCGGTTTTGTAGCGATCGGTGAAGTAAGGGCCGTACTGCGCCAGATAATTGCCGTCCGGTCCCAAATGGTTGTAGACCACATCGAGCAGTACGGCGAGACCGGTTGAATGACAGGAGCGGACGAAGGCAGCGAGTTCCGACGGCGCGCCATAGGCAGGAAAGGGCGCGAATAAATCGACGCCGTCATAGCCCCAGCCGCGCCGGCCGGGAAAAGTCGCCAGGGGCATCAGTTCCACATGGGTAATGCCGAGTTCCGCCAGATACGCCAGCTTGCCCTGCGCCGCCGCGTAAGTGCCTTCAGGCGTGAAGGTCCCGAGATGCAGCTCATAAATGACGGCTTCGCTGAGCGGCACGGCGCGAAATTCTCCGTGCACTCGCGATCCGGACTCACGTAATCTGGACTCGCGCGACGCGGGCTCTCGCGGCGCGGCCTCGCGTGACGCGGCCGGCGCCAGCCATTCCGCCTCGAGCACATGCGATGCGCCGTGCACGCCGTCAGGCTGCCAGCGCGATCGCGGATCGGGCACGGGGTCAGCGCCGTCGATGGAGTATCGATAGCCACCGCGCGTATCGGCGGTCACCTCCGCTTGCCAATAGCCGTCAGCCAATGGCGCAAGCGCGAAGCGTTGCTCCCTCAAAACCAAATCGACCGACCTGGCATTCGGCGCCCATACGGAAAAGATCACGGCGATTCCCGGATCAGCAATGCCACCGGGAACAGCCCGAAAAGCTCGACCGGGGAAGCCTCCCGTTGGAAAAGCTCATCGGTGAGGCAATTTCGCCAAGCTCCGCCGGGCAGCGGCAAGCGAGCGTCGCCCCACTCCCCCGCGAGCGCCATCGTGAGCCGCGGGACTACGGCGATGAGATTCTCGCCGCGGCGGAACGCCAGCAGGCGCCCAAGATGCGCTCCCTGGGCCACCAAGGGCTGGTATTTGCTCTCGGCCGAGAAATCCTCGGCGCGTTCCCGGCGAATCGCCAGGACGCGGGCCGTCATCCAAAGCTTCGGCATGCCGGAATCGCACTCTTTGAGCGCGTCGCTCGCACTCAGCCGGTGGGCACGCCTCATCAGTTGCAGGCGGTTTTCGAAGTCGACCGGCCGCCGGTTGTCCGGATCGACCAGGCTCAAGTCCCACAATTCGGTTCCCTGATAAAAATCAGGGACGCCCGGCGCGAGCATCTTGATCAGGGTTTGTGCCAGGCTGTTGATCCGGCCCGGCAATATCAACGGTTCGATGAAGCGTTCAAGGCTCGCGATGAATTCCGGCGAGTCGAATACACCGCCGACGAAGCCGCGAATTTTCTCCTCGAAGCTGTTGTTCGGCTCATGCCACGAAGTATTGATCTTCGCCTCGCGACATGCCTTGAGCATATAAGCCCAAGCGCGTTCCCGGTCGATGGGCCATGCTCCTATCAGCGTCTGGTACAACAGGTATTCGGCGTGCCGATCCGGCAAACGATTCTGCCAGGCATTGGTGTTCAGCTGGGACCACAGATGCAGCGCTTCGGACCAGCGCTCGGGGATCTCGGAGAGAATGGAAATGCGCGCGCGCACATCCTCGCTGCGTTTGTTGTCATGCGTCGATGTCGCGAGCATGCTGTTTGGCCACCGATCGCTCAGGTAGTTGCAAAATTCGTGGAATTTGTCGTTCGATATCCCGATCAGGGAAGCCTGCGATCCCACCTCATTGCACGACACCAGCCGGTCGAAGCAATAAAACGTCGTGTCCTCCACACCCTTGGCCATCACCGCAGGTGTCAGCTGCTGCCAGTTGGCGATGAAATCGGCCTCGGCATCGTTCAGCGGTGATTTCGTAAAGAGCGCCGCCAGAAAATCGAATGCAGCCGCGTCCATGTCCGGGGATCCGATGCGAGCGCTCTGCAGCGCCTCGAGCAATACGCGCCTGTCCTCTTCGTGCAGCGTGGCGGCGGTACGATAGGTGCGATAGACCGGCAGTGCGGTGATCAATTTTTCCAACGCCTCGCGCAATTGGCGCGGACTCAAGTCGCGCGTTTGCCAATCGGACCGGGCAATCACCAGCGCCATGGCGGCCAGTTGCTCGTGCGCGGCGGAAAACGTCGATTCGATGATGGCGCGCTTCTTCTCACGCACCAATTGGCCGAAATTCACGGAGTGGCCGGTAAAATCCGAATAAGTCGCGGTCAACACATCGGTTCGATGATCATCCATCCACAGGCGGTTCACCTTCGCCAGGAAGTCATAGCCCACGGTGCCGTCGATGGGCCAGTCCCCGTTGAGCCGCTCATCGTTTTCGAGGATCTTCTCGATATAAATTCTCCCCTCCGGCAGCAAGCCGCGCAGCCGCTCGAAGTACTGCAGCGGTTCGCGCAGCCCATCCGGGTGATCGACGCGCACACCGTCTATTTCGCCCTTGGAAATCATTTCCTCGATGCGTGCATGCATGGCGGCGGCAACACCGGGCAGTTCGGCGCGCACACCGACGAGAGTGTCGATGTCGAAGAAGCGGCGGTAGTTGGTGAGTTCGCCGGCAAGCTTCCAGCCGTGAAGCATGTAAAACTGCCTGCGCAAGACGGCGTCGAACCGCGTCTTGTCGCCTTGCACCCGATCGATTGCCGATTGCATCCGCCCGGCCTCGAAGGCTTGGTCGAGAACCTGCTGCGCGCGCGCCGCATGGCGCCGATAGGCGGTCAGGTCCTCCTCGACGGGCGACTCGATGTGCTGCAGACGCTCCAATTCACTGAAACAGCGCTCGCCCCCTGCCGACAGCAGTTCCCCCCACGATGCAGGTCCCAGCGGCCAGCTATTCTCGTGGTGTTTGACGCGCGGCCTCCCCTGAACCATCTCGATGCTCAGTTCGCCCGCTTCCATCGCCGCCCCATAGGGTTTCGCGAGAGAGCACAGATGCACACAAAATCGATGGCCCTGAAAATCTCGGAAGTCGAAGTATTCGGCGAAATTGCTGAAGGGGCCATGCTGCAGCACATGATCCCACCATGGATTGTGCCGTGAGGCGGACATGTGGTTCGGCACGATGTCGAGCAGAATTCGCAGCCCCAAAGCGCGCGCCGCATCCACGAAACCGCTCCACGCCTGCTCGCCGCCGAGATCGTCGCTCACTTTGGAAGGATCTGCGACATCGTAGCCATGCTGACTGCCGGGAACCGCCTGCAGGCAGGGCGACAGGTAAACGTGACTGATGCCCAACTCCGCCAGGTATGGCAACACACCCTGCGCCGCACCCAGGGGAAAATCAGCGTGCAGCTGCAGCCGGTAGGTCGCAATCCATCTAGCGCTCATAGCTCAGCAGCACCATTGAGCGGCCCGCAAGTTGGACGAGCCGATTGCGTTTGACGGTTTCTCTGCCGATTTCCAGCGTCGGCCGCGCCGTGTCGAAGGCCAGCTTCCAGCCGGCATGGTATAGCTCGTGTGAAATGCGGAAAGCCACCGGCTCGTGATGCGCATTCAAGAGCAATAGAAAGTCCCAATCGTCGCAACATCGTCCGTGGGCGTCCCGGATTTCCGGTGCCATGCCGTTCATGAACATGCCGAGCGTGCGCATCCATCCGCCGTCTTCCCAATCCTTCCCTTCCATATGCTTACCGTCCGCCCGGAACCACACGATGTTCTTGTCGGGATGCTTGGCGTCAGGGTCGTGGTCGTAAAAGGCATTGCGGTGAAAGTTCGGATGCTTCTTGCGATATTGAATCACGCGCTGCGCGAATTCCAAGAATTGCGCCTTGGGGGCATCCAGGCTCCACTGATACCAGGATATTTCATTGTCCTGACAGTAGGCGTTGTTGTTGCCTCGTTGTGTGCGCCCCAGCTCATCGCCGCCGCTGATCATGGGAGATCCCTGCGCAAACATCATGGAGCACCAAAAATTGCGCTTCTGCCGCTCGCGCAGTTCGATGATGGCGGGATCGTCGGCAGGCCCCTCTACGCCGCAGTTCCAGGAGTTGTTGTCGTCGGCACCATCGCGATTCTCCTCGCCATTCGCCTCGTTGTGCTTCTGCTCATAACTCACCAGATCACTGAGCGTGAAGCCGTCATGCGCGGTGACGAAATTCACGCTCGCCGAAGGCGGGCGATGCGTCGTTTCGTAGAGATCTGCGCTGCCGGCAAGGCGCGTTGCGATTTCCGAGTTCACTCCCATGTCGCCCTTGGAAAACTTGCGCACCGTGTCCCGGTACTTGCCGTTCCATTCCATCCAGCCCAAGGGGAAATTTCCCACCTGGTAGCCGCCCTCGCCCAAATCCCAGGGCTCGGCGATCAATTTGACCGGCGCCAAGGTCGGATCCTGATAGATGGTGTCGAAGAACGCGCCCAGCTGATCGACGTCCTTCGATTCGCGCGCCAGTGCCGAAGCCAGATCGAACCTGAAGCCATCGACATGCATTTCGGTAACCCAGTAGCGCAGGCTGTCCATCAGCAGCTGAAGCGAATGAGGGTGCACCATGTTCAGTGTATTGCCGGTGCCCGTGAAGTCCATGTAGTGGCGCGCGTCGCCCGGAACCACGCGGTAGTACGCCAGGTTGTCGATTCCGCGGAATGACAGTGTCGGACCGGCGTGATTGCCCTCTGCCGTGTGGTTGTAGACGACATCCAGGATGACCTGGATGCCGGCGTTGTGCAGAATCTTGACCATTCCTTTGAACTCGCGGACCCCCTCGTCCGGCGAATGGCGATTGGCGCCATAGCTCATATGCGGCGCGAAAAATCCCAGCGTGTTGTAGCCCCAGTAGTTACGCAGCCCTCTGTCGACGAGATGCCGGTCGTGCACGAAGTAATGCACCGGCATCAATTCGAGGGCGGTCACGCCCAACTTGTGAAGGTGCTGAATGACCGGCTCGGAGGCCATGCCGGCATAAGTCCCTCGCAAATGCTCGGGAACATCCGGATGCAGGCGCGTCATGCCACGCACATGTGCCTCATAGATCAAAGTTTCGTGCGCGGGGTAGGCGGGCCGCTGTTCGCCGCTCCAGTCGAATCTGGAGTCGACTACAACGCCCAAGGGTGCGAAGGGCCCGCTGTCGCGATCGTCGAATGACAAATCACCGTTCGCATCGCCGAGGTGGTAGCCGAATAATTCATCCGCCCACTTCAGCTCGCGTCCGATGGCCTTGGCGTAAGGATCGAGCAGCAACTTGTTGGGATTGAAACGCAGACCGCTCTCGGGAAGGTAGGGTCCATACACCCGGTAGCCGTACAACTGTCCCGGTCCGATATCCGGCAAGTAGACGTGCCAGGCGCCGTTGGTGCGCTCACGGATTCGGATACGCCTCTCGACCGTCTGCGGTCCGTCGAACAGGCATAGTTCCACCGATTCGGAGGACTCCGAGAACAGTGAAAAGTTGACACCCCTCCCGTCCCAGTTCGCGCCGCGCGGGAAGGGCGATCCCGCGGCCTGATTCGACCGTTCAGAGTTGCTGGAAATATCCTGGTCCTCGACGCGCAGCGATGGGCGCGGTCATTGTTGTTACCTAGGAGCCTGTCGGACTTAGGGACATCGTCGCAGCAGATGGACCTAAGTCCGACAGGCTCCCAGGCATTATTGATCTTGGTCGCGTCCAAGGCGTAGGCGGGCCGCCGCAGGGCCTGTCGGCTGGCGGCTACAGGGCTTGTAGGACAATAGCCGCTAGCCGGGCCAATTCCAGTTCTTGATTTCCGGCATGTCCTCGCCGTGCTTGTCGATGTACTGCTTGTGCTCCACCAGCTTGTCTTGCAGCCGCTGCTTCAGATGATCGCCGCGGCTTCCGATCTGCGGCACCCGATTGATCGTATCCATCACCAGATGGAAGCGGTCCATGTCGTTGAGCACCGTCATGTCGAAGGCGGTCGTGATGGTGCCCTCTTCTTTGTAACCGCGCACATGCACGTTGTCGTGGTTGTGACGGCGGTAGGTCAAGCGATGAATCAGCCACGGATAGCCGTGGAACGCGAAGATCACGGGCTTGTCCTTGGTGAACAACGCGTCGAAATCAGGGTCGCTCAAGCCATGAGGATGTTCCGACTGCGGCTGCAATTTCATGAGATCCACCACATTGACGACGCGAACCTTCAAGTCAGGCAGTTCGCGGCGCAGAATCGATACCGCCCCAAGAGTTTCGAGTGTGGGGACATCGCCGGCGCAAGCCATGACCACATCCGGTTCGCTTTGCTGATCGTTGCCGGCCCATTGCCAGATGCCGATTCCCTCGGTGCAGTGAATGATCGCCTGCTCCATCGACAGCCACTGCGGGGCCGGATGTTTGCCGGCCACGACGACGTTTACATAGTGGCGGCTGCGCAAGCAATGATCCAACACCGACAACAGACAATTGGCGTCAGGCGGCAGGTACACGCGCACGATTTCCGCCTTCTTGTTGATGACATGATCGAGAAAGCCGGGGTCCTGATGGGTAAAGCCATTGTGATCCTGCCGCCAGACGTGCGAGCTCAACAGGTAATTCAGCGACGCAATCTTGCGCCGCCATGCAAGTCCCGCCGTCACCTTCAGCCACTTGGCATGTTGATTGAACATCGAATCGACGATGTGAATGAAGGCCTCGTAGCAATTGAACAGCCCGTGCCGTCCTGTAAGCAGGTAGCCCTCGAGCCATCCCTCGCATTGATGTTCGCTCAACATCTCCATGACCTGGCCGCTGCGTGCCAGGAACTCATCGTCACTCGTGGTCTCCGCCATCCATTGGCGATTGGTGGCCTCGAACACCGCTTCCAG
Source organism: uncultured Gammaproteobacteria bacterium (assembly GCA_963761345.1). GTDB lineage: Bacteria > Pseudomonadota > Gammaproteobacteria > Steroidobacterales > Steroidobacteraceae > Bog-1198. Next base: position 116,200 of record CAVXGV010000011.1, on the reverse strand, counting down.
ACCATTCGAGACGGTCTCATCGGGACCGAAAATGCGAAAGTTTCGCGGCGACGCATTCAACTTCGCCACGTCGCGCAGGAATTTGCCCGACACATGCGTATCGCCGATGCCTGCGACACCCGGCCTGGGCACGTCCACCGCGTAATCGGCGAAATTCGGCATGCGTAAATCCCGCAACAGCAGTCCGCCATTGGCGTTGGGGTTGGCGCCCATGCGCCGCTCGCCTGTGGGTGCGAGCGCCGCCAGCTCGGCGATCAGCCGCCCGTTCTGGTCGAACAGCTCCGACGGCCGGTAGCTGCGAAGCCATTCCTCCAGCTGCTTGAGGTGTTGCCGATTCTTCGCAGGATCGCTCAAGGGCACCTGATGCGACCTGAAGGTTCCTTCAATACGTTTGCCGTCGATCACCTTCGGACCCGTCCAGCCCTTCGGCGATACGAGCACGATCATCGGCCAACGCGGACGCTCCACCGTGCCCGGCGAGCTGCGCGCGTCCGCCTGAATTTTCCGGATCATTTCAATGACCGTGTCCAGCGTCGCTGCCATCGCTTCATGCATGGGCATCGGTTCATGTCCCTCGACGAAGTATGGCGTCCACCCATGGCCGTGCAGCAGCTGCCGCAGCTCGTCGCGGGAAATGCGCGCCAGTATCGTGGGATTGGCGATCTTGTAGCCATTGAGATGCAGGATCGGCAGCACCGCCCCATCGCTCGCGGGATTCAAGAATTTATTCGAATGCCACGAGGTGGCGAGCGGTCCGGTTTCCGCCTCGCCGTCGCCGATCACGCAGGCGACGCACAGAGCAGGATTATCAAAGACCGCACCGAAGGCATGGCTCAAGGAATAGCCTAGTTCACCGCCCTCGTGGATCGATCCCGGACACTCCGCGGAAGCATGGCTCGGAATTCCTCCGGGAAAGGAAAACTGGGTAAACAGGCGCCTCAGTCCCGCTTCATCTTGACTGATGTTCGAATACACTTCGCTGTAAGTGCCTTCCAGGTACGTGCCGCTGACCACCGCCGGTCCGCCGTGCCCGGGTCCGGACATGTAGATCATGTCGAGATCATATTTTTTGATGACGCGATTCAAGTGCGTGTAAATGAAATTCTGCCCCGGCGTCGTTCCCCAATGCCCGAGCAGCATGCGCTTGATGTGCGCAATGGCCAAAGGCTCTCTCAGCAAGGGGTTATCGCAGAGGTAAATCTGGCCGACGGACAAATAGTTTGCAGCACGCCAATAGGCGTCGATCTTCCGCGCCATTTGGCCATTCAACACCGGCTCTACGCTGGTTTGTTTCATGTTCCCGCTCCTTCGTCGGTCATTTGCAGCACGCGGCGAGTCAAGTCCGCGATCACGATCTCCTCGTCGGTGCGGATCACGCGGACCGCAACCGCGCCGGTCGAGATACGCGCCGCATGCCGCTCATTCAGTGCTTCGTCGATCTCGATGCCGAGAAACTGCAACCCATCGCAGATCCGGCGGCGCACCGGCGCCGAGTTTTCACCGATGCCCCCCGCAAAGACCAAGGTGTCCACGCCGCCCAGGGCCGCGGCATATGCCCCTACCCATTTCTTCGCCTGGTAGCAAAACACCGCGATGGCTTCGCTCGCCCGGGAATCGGCACCTTCACGTTCGAGCAAGTCGCGAACATCGGCGCTGGTTTCCGAGATTCCGATGAGCCCCGACTCATGACTGACCATCGTTTGAAATTGCGACGCACTCATCGATTCGGTCAGCGCAAGATAGCGCACCAGTCCGGGATCCAAATCACCCGATCGAGTTCCCATCACCAAACCCGCGGCCGGCGTAAAGCCCATGCTTGTGTCGATACAGCTGCCGTTGAGCACGGCGGCGAGACTCGCACCGCTGCCCAGATGCGCCAAGATTACCCGGCCCCGCGCGGCAGCAGAATCCCCGATACGCGCCAGCTCACGCATGAGAAACGTGTACGACAAACCATGGAAACCATAGCGCTGTACGCCGCCGCTCGAGTAACGGCGGGGAATCGGCAAGAGCGTGGCCACGGCGGGCATGTGCCGATGAAATGCGGTGTCGAAGCAGGCCGCTTGCGGCACATTCGGAAACCGTTGCTGCAGTGCCTCGATGAGCGCAATTTCGCGCGGCAGATGTTCGGGATCATAAGGCGTGATACGGCGAAGCTCGTCGAGCAAGACCGGTGTCACGCGCTCAGGTTGCGTGTGCAGCATTCCGTGCACGACTCGATGGCCGATTGCATCGGGAGTTGTGACGTGGGCCTGCGTCCGGAATTGCTGCACCAGCCGATCGGCCGTTACGCTCGCCGCCTCGCTGCCGATGCGTTCTATTTTTTCGCTCATCAATCTCACCCAGGGCGCACCGGTCGCAAACAGAGCGACGCGAACGCTCGAGGAGCCGGCATTGACGGTCAGAATATGAGGCATCATTCCCTACGTTGGATCGGATGCAGTAACCACTGCCTGAACCAGCTTTTCCAACCCGGCGATATTCGCGATCAAGGCCGCGGGAAATCCATGCCGTTGCTGCAAATACTCCGGCGTATTGAAGAAAACCCAGCAGCGATTGGCCTCGTCAGCCCAAGCAAGCACTTTTAAAGGTAAATCCAACGCGGCACCCGGGCTTGCCTGGATCAGCGGTGTTCCGGCGGCCGGATTGCCGAGAATCAACAGCTGCGTTGGCTGCATCTTGATACCCGCTGCCGCCGCGTCCCTGGCAAAATCGATGCGCGCGAATACCGTCAGGCCGCGCTGCTTCGCCAGCCTCTCGAGGCGATCCAATGTCTCGACCACGCCGCGTGACGCTGCCAATACTTTGATTCCCTTCTCTGCTTCATTGATGTTCATGGCTTGCCCCCTTGCACATGGCTTGCCCCCATGCATTTCATCTTACACCCTGCTCCATTCATCCTATTTCCCCGCGTGAACCAGGAGAATGTCAAAATCCCCTGTCCACTGGCCAGTGCGGAGTTCTTGATGGAAGCTTTCTTGGTCTCGGTTACCACGATCTCCGTTGCCGAGATCGGTGATCGCACCCAGCTCTTGTCGCTGGTCCTGGCCGCGCGTTATCGGCGGCCGTGGCCCATCATTGCCGGCATATTGTGCGCGACCCTGGCCAGCCACGGGGTAGCCGGCGCCCTCGGCGTTTGGTTTGGGAGTTTGTTCAAAAGCCCTCATACGCTGGACGTCGTGGTCGGTGTCAGCATGATCGCCATGGCGCTCTGGACCTTGAAACCCGACAAAATCGACGAAGAGGCCGGCGCCACCGGCGCCATGGGCGCGTTTTTGGCGACGCTAACCAGTTTCTTCATCGCGGAGATCGGCGATAAAACGCAAATTGCGACCCTGGCACTGGCTGCCGCCTACCCGAGTCTCTTGGCGGTCGTGGCAGGCACCACGGCCGGCATGATGATCGCCAACGTCCCGGTCGTGTTCTTGGGGAAGGCTTTTGCGAGCCGCCTTCCGCTCAAGGCAATTCACTTCGGAGCTGCCATCCTGTTCGTGATCTTAGGGCTGCTTTTCTTGGCGCGCGCATTCTGGAAATCATGATCACCACCCCGCTTGCATTGGGTATCGTTCTCCTGTCGGCAGCCGCGAGCGCTGCGGCGGACGACGAGGCTTTCGCGGTTCATGGGCAATTCACCTACATCGAACAGGAAACGGACGGCTTCGATGCGCCCTATCGCGGCGCCCACAGCCTGTCGCCCAACAAGGGCGCGGAGACTACCGATGCAACGCTGTATTTGGGCGCAAGGCCCTGGCCGGGTGCGCAAGCGTGGATCAACGGCGAATTGGACCAGGGATTCGGACTGGACAACACGCTGGGGGCGGCTGGATTCCCCAGCGGCGAAGCTTACAAGGTAGGCAAGAATCAACCTTATTTTCGGCTGCAGCGCGCATTCGTGCGACAGACAATTGATTTGAGCGGCACGACGCAAAAGGTAGATTCGGCCGCCAATCAGCTGGGCGGCACCCAGAGTGAAAATCGGCTGGTGCTGTGGCTGGGAAAATTCAGCGTGGTGGACGTATTCGACACCAGTCAATACGCGCATGATGCGCGCGGCGATTTTCTCAACTGGACGGCGATCGACACGGGCACGTTCGACTATGCGGCGGACGCCTGGGGCTACACCGTGGGCGCGGCAGCGGAGTGGTATCAATACGCCTGGACGTTGCGCGCAGGCGTATTTGATCTGTCCGACGTGCCGAACAGCGTGCGTTTGGATCCTGGGTTTCACGAGTTTCAAACCGACTTGGAACTGGAGCACCGCCATGAGGTCGGCGCACGCGCGGGCCGTTGGCTGGTGACCGTTTTTCAGAGCCGGGGGCGCATGGGCCTCCTCGATCAGGCGGTGCAGATGGCGCAGAACACGGGCGGTCCCGTGGATATCGCAGCGGCTCGCCGCTATCGCGGCCGCGCGGGCGCAAGTTTGGTCTTTGAGCAACAGATCGCGCCGCAGTTGGGGGTATTCATTCGCGCCGGCAAAGCCGCCGGCAACGTCGAAGCGTATGAATTCACCGACATCGATCGCACTCTCGCCGCGGGCCTGTCGCTGCACGGATCGAGTTGGCATCGCCCCGGCGATACGCTGGGCTTGGCAGCCATCGACAACGGCATATCCGCGGCGCGTCAAAGTTATTTGAACGCCGGCGGATTGGGCATTTTGATCGGCGACGGCAAACTGCCGCATCCGGGCCCTGAACAAATCATCGAAACCTACTATTCAGCCGCGGTCGGAAAATTCCTGCATCTCGGCCTGGATTATCAATGGATCGGTCATCCCGCCTACAATCGCGACCGAGGGCCCGTATCGATAGTTGCCATACGCCTGCACGCTCAGATTTGACGTCCTCCGGCGCAATGGGATAAACATCAATCTGCTCACAAGAAGGAGAACACCATGGGGATTGCATCAGAATTCAAAGAATTCGCCATGAAGGGCAACGTGGTCGACTTGGCCGTGGGTGTGATCATCGGCGCCGCGTTCGGAAAGATAGTGTCCTCGCTGGTCGGCGATGTGATCATGCCGGCGCTCGGCAAAGTCATTGGTGGCGTGAATTTCTCGGATTTTGCGATCAGTCTGGGATTGGACCCTGCCGGCAAGGCCGTTCTCATCAAGTACGGAGCCTTCCTGCAAACGACTTTTGATTTCATCATCATCGCGATCGTATTGTTCATGTGCATCAAGGGCATCAATAAACTCAAAAAGCCTGCGCCTGCGGTCGCGGCGCCACCACCGCCCCCGCCCAGGTCAGAAGTGCTTCTCGAGGAAATTCGCGACTTGCTGGCAAAACGCGCCTAGGGAATATCATGGCTCCGCATCGCATTGTCGCAGCCACGCCATGGGTCCTCGCCCTATGCGTCCTCGCCCACGCAATCAGCGCGTGGGCGGATGCGGCCCCGCCTCCTCCGCAGGATGTGTGGATCGGTAAAGGGCAATTCGGGTTCTTGAACTCGCACGGCAACAGTGATGCGGAGTCCCTGAACGGCAGCATCGATATGCTGCGCTACGACGGTGCCTGGAAAAACGAGTTCTTTTTGACAGGACTGTACGGCAAGAACGCAGGCATCGTTTCGGCGGAGCGCTGGGAAACCCGCGGGCAATCCAACTACACCATATCGGGCAATCTGTTTTCTTTCGGCGCCCTTCGCTATGAGCACGATTTGTTCGATGGATTCCAATATCAGGCAAGCCTGACCGCGGGTCTCGGCTATAAGCTCATCAATACCGATGACACAAAATTGACGGCGCAAGCGGGCGCGGGATACCGGCGCCTGCGGCCCGAGATCATCGACAAGGACGCAACGGGACTCGTGATCTCGCGAGCGATACGCTGCTGCATGATGACCTTGCGCTCACCGTCAAGATGTCGGATAAGCTGGCGCTCAGCGTCGGCTATGGAATTACGGAAAACACCAAACCGCCGGCACCGCTCAAGAAGTTCGACACGGTGGAGAGCGTGAACTTGGTTTTCGGCTTTTAGTGACATAGCGCATTGCAAGGGGGCCTCATGGGCATGTTCGACGGTATATTGGGCGGGGTGGTCGGTGCCGAGATGGCCACGGTGGTCAACGGCCTGATTCAAAAACACGGCGGCATACAAGGCATCGTCGACCAATTGGAGCAGCAGGGCTTGAGCGGCACGGTGCGCTCGTGGGTGGGAACCGGCGCGAATCAGCCCATCACCGCTGATCAGATTCACCAAGCCTTCGGCGCTGACACGGTCAAGGAGTTGGCGGCCAAGATCGGCCTATCCCCCGACGTCCTGGCGGCGAAGCTCTCGCAGGTTCTGCCTCAGGCGATCGACAAGTTGACGCCCACCGGTGCCGTCCCTAAAGCCTCATGAAACCAAGGAACATTCAAATGACGAACTTACGGGATATCAAGCAAGCTTTGGCGATTCTTGCCATCGGCCTTTGCGCCGTTGCCGCGCACGCCGCGGATTCAGGACGCACTTTCATCGCACCGCCAGGAGCCGATCCGAAGTCCGCGCCGCCCTACAACAACGGCGTCATGGTCGGCGGGACGTTCTATGTCTCGGGTCACTTGGGTGTCGATCCCGCGACCGGGAAGGTTGCGGCCGACCCCGAAGCCGAAGCGCGGCTGGTGATGGATGCGGTCAAGCAAACCTTGGAAAAAGGCGGCCTGACGATGGCGGACCTGGTATCCGTCACCGTCTATTGCACGGATCTTGATCTCTACGACAAGTTCAATGCCGTTTATCGCTCGTATTTTCACGACAACTATCCGGCGCGCGCATTCATCGGCGTTGCCAAACTGGTGCGTGGCGCGCGCTTTGAAATCGCGGGAGTTGCCGTCAAGCCGGCTGGCCATCGATAAGCCAGCTAGCCGTCGATGAGTTTTCTCAGGCGCTCGAGTTGCTCGCCGAGGACGTGATCGACACCTTTCGAAACCGCTTCAAAACCGTCCTTCGCATAGCCGCCGACGGCATAGCTCACGGAGATCTCGGTTCCGCCCGCGCTGCCCTTCACGGTCCATGTCAGCGCGCCATCGGCGCCCAGTCCTTGCAATGGGCCGAGTGCGCCGCGCAGGCGCAACGCCTTGCCCGGCGCAACATATACCACGTGCAGATGTTCGACCGAACCGCCGTCCGGCAGTGTCTCACACCAACAGCCCCCGGCCCGCGCATCCAATACGAGATTCGCGGCGCTTCCCGAGAATGTGTGTTCCGAACTCCACCACCGCGCAGGCTGCAGCAGCGCGGCGTAAGCCTTGTCCGGCGCGGCGGCCACACGCACTGTCTCGCGAACCTCGAATCCATTCTGACCGGCGCTGAGCACCTCCGCTGCCGCCGGCCCACTGATCGATGCCGCCACGGCCAGAACACCTGCGCCGGCCACAACCGATTTACTCGAGTGAATCATGATCCCCCTCCGTTTGCATCCGCCATTGTTTGAACGGTTGATCGGGCCTGCTCGCCCAGCATTTTGTAGATCTTGAGCACCCGCGGAACGTAGGCCATGGTTTCGCTAAACGGCGGGATTTGGCCACCATTGCGATCCACCGCCTCTTCCCCCGCATTGTATGCGGCCAGCGCCAAGCGGACGTCGTGACCGAAACGATCGATGAGAAATTTCAAGTAGCGGGCCCCGGCATGCACGTTCTGCCCCGCATCATAGGGGTTGGAGACACCAAAGCGGCTGGCCGTCGCCGGCATCAATTGCATCAGGCCCATGGCGCCGCGCTTTGAGACCGCATGGGAATTGAAGCCGGATTCCACCACGATGACGGCTCGCAATAAGTTCGGTTCGACAGCCGCGTCAACCGCGGCGTGTTCGATGATGGAGTCGTACTGCGAGGCTCGGGCCAATACCTGCGCATCGTAGCGGTCACCGCTCGCAGTCCTGTCTTGAGGCGACAGCACCAGCAATCGATAGCGCTTGTTGTCCGGAACATCCGTGTAATGCCGCGATCCCTGCGCGTCCATATAGGTGTAAATCTTCGCGTTTGCCGCGACGCTCGACGCGGCGAGCAATGTTGTCGTAAAAATTGCAAGTCTCAGCATAGGTTGGCGATCCTTCGCGCAAAGCCTACCTCGATGGGATTTATCCCGATGGGACCTGCATCAAGAAACCATTCAAGCAGCACCGCGGGCACGGTGTTCGACACGGATTCTGCGCTAACCGCGCCAAGCAGGGCGGCAAGAATTCATGCGTCGCGGCCAGGCGGCCCAAGGGCGCGCCCTTCCGCTTAGTTAACAGATATTTAACGCATTTTATCGATATCCGGCACTGATTTTTTGCGCATCGTCGATAGAATCGGCCCTAGGAGCTTGTCGGACTTAGGGCCATCGTCGCGGCAAATGAACCTAAGTCCGAGAGGCTCCTAGCCAGGGATGTCTTCCATTGCCTCCTAAGTCATTTGCGACAGGACAGACGATCATGTGCGTAGATTAGTGTATTGCAGCATCCCAGGTCACTTACCGCGATGAACAGCATTCCGAAGACAGTACTCAGCGATGCCGCGATTGCCCTGCCGATCGGCAATCCGAGCGCCATTGCCGCGCCGCGCAGCGGCGTTCGGGCACGCGCTTGGATGCTCACGGCCGCGCTCTTCCTCGTGCCGCTGACTGCCTATTGGCCTGCCACCTTTCACGATTACGGCCTGCGCGATGACTATTCCAATCTGCGCGAAGCGCATGAGGAAGTCGGCAAAGTCGTCAAGTTTTGCGCGTCTCATGCCCGTCCCATTTATGGATGGCTGCTTCAGGCGACCTATGGCGAGACCGGCACCGTACAGAATCTGCAGTGGATGCGTTTCACGGCGGCCCTGCTGCTGGGCGCCATCTCTTTGGTGTGCTTCCGGGGCTTGAGAGCGGTCGGATGGTCCTTCAACACCAGCTTGTGTTTTGCGGTACTGCTGGTGTTGGCACCCTCTGCGCAGGTCATCGCCGGCTGGGCCGTCGGCTGGCCATACGCGGCCGCCGCGCTGTTGGCCGTTGGCGGGTTTTTCACCGTGGAGGGGGCGCTGGTTCTGGGCCTGGGTGCCGGATTCGGACGCGCCGTGGGTCAGTGGGCTGTCGCGCTGGGTCTGATGCTGGTGAGCGCACTGATCTATCAGTCGAGCGCCCTCTTTTATCTGGTGCCGCTCGCCGGCGCCTTGATCGTACAGCGGCAACGCACCTTGGCGCAGTCCGTGCGCTGGGTGGGAGTCCATCTCGGATTTGTCGCGGGCGCGCTGGGACTGGCCTACGTTGCCATGTCCATGCTCTATGCCGCGCATGTCTTCATCAAGTCCAGCCGAATTGCTTTCGAATCGCATTGGGGCGAAAAGATCGCCTGGTTCTTGGCTGAGCCGCTGCCCAACGCGCTCAGCCTGTTCGTGCTGAATGACAACAACCGTCGCGACCACGCGCTGTACTTCGGCTGCGCGGCGCTGGTGGGCGCGATCTTGATCGCGGGCACCTATCTCGAGTGGCGCCGTCATGGGCGGGCACGCGGCATCATCTGGTTGTCCGCATTGATCGGGCTTCCCGTGTTTGCCTTCGCGGTGAGCATGATTGCATCGGAGCACTACGCAACCTATCGCACCATCTTGGCGATGACCGGCGTACTGCTCTGTTTCCTGGTGGCCTCGATCAGCGCGCTCACCCGGAGCTGGAGCGCGAACGCGCGCCGGATGATGGCGATGCTCGCCATCTCAACTGCCTTCTTCACCGCGCAACACCATGTCTATGCGCTGATCGCGGTGCCTCAGGGCAATGAGTGGCACCTGATCATGGCCGGTGCCAGGCAGGTGCACTTGACCGCCATTCGGCCGCGCATTTTCGCCATCGCATCGACGCCCTCGGATATTTCCACGGCGACGATTTATCACGACGAATTCGGCTCGCTGTCATCCAACTCCGAGTGGGTTCCCCGCGAAATGTTCAAGCGCGCAATGCACGACTTGCATCCCGACATTGCCAATTTGGATTCGCGTTATGAATTCGCGACCGGGCCGAAACTGCCCGAAGGCCAGCGCTATGACGTCATCATCAACCTCCATCAGCTGCGCCGATTCTACGTAAACAACTGATTGCCTCGCTCGCCGCCGAGGCATTGCGTACTATGGCGAGGAGGCGCAACGCCGCCCGGCGCGAAAAGACGCGGCGCAGCGAGTAACGGATTAATGATTCAGGCCACCAGCCCGGTGATGAGCGATCTTTCGCTGTGGATATTCGCAGCGCTCGGCGCCTTCATGGTCGGGGTTTCGAAGGCGGGGATCACGGGATTGAGCATCCTGTCGATTGCCCTGTTCAATCACGTATTCTCCAGCAGCAAACAGGCCAGCGGTCTGGTGCTGCCGCTGCTCATATTCGGCGACTTCGTCGCCGTGTTCTCGTATCGCAAACATACTCAATGGCATTACCTGTGGCGCCTGTTTCCGTGGACCGCCATCGGAGTCGTGTTGGGCTACATCACCTTGGGCCGCATATCCGATCACACCGCACGAGTCTTGATCGGTTGGATCATCGTCTCGCTGGTCATTTTGAGTTTTTGGCGAAGATATGTATCCGCGCCGAATGCAGAGCCCGCGGCGGCGTTTCACTGGCCGGTGGGCGCGGCCATCGGAATGACGGCGGGCTTCATCACCCTGATCGCCAATGCCGCCGGTCCTTTGATGGCGGTTTATCTGGTCGCGATGCGGCTGCCCAAGATGGAGTATGTGGGCACCGCGGCGGTGTTCTTCATGCTGCTCAATCTGTTCAAGGTCCCGTTTATGGTGGATCTTGGCTTGATCACCACCCAAAGCTTTGGATTCAATCTCGCCCTGGCGCCGGCCGTGTTGCTGGGGGCGCTGGCGGGCCGCTGGCTGCTGGTGCGCGTGAATCAGAACTTGTTCGAGCAACTGGTATTGCTGTTGAGTGCAATCGGGGGAATTTTGTTGATTTTATAGCCAACGCACCGCCAAGCGTCAGGTGTGGGTTCAACCGCAGGGGAAGGCTCGAAGACCGCCAAGGCATGAGTGCTGCCAAGCTGCAGGCGGGTGCCTACGCGCGGCGACGCTTTGGTTCCAGCAGCATGGCCGCCTCATAGCAGCTGTCGCGCAAAGCGGAATCACTGGCAGCCAGCATGTGATCGAGCACGCCCGGCGCGCTTGCGGCCGGGATGCCGGCAAGGCCGCGCAGTTGCACCACCGTCGCGTCGAGTGCCTTTTCCAAATTGTCCGCCCCGTTGCGTGCCGCGCCCGTCGCCAAGACATCGCGATCCAGCAAGTGTAGATCATTGATGAGTGCGCAAAGCTGGCGCTTGGAACGATCTATCGACTCGAGGCTGCGCGGACTGACCGCGCGTTTCAGTACGGCAACGTCCTGGCGGGCGCTGGTCAGCACTCGATTGAGACGGTCAAACCACTCTATCCAGAACAGCGGACTGTACATCGGCGGCTTCCCTTACTTCTGTCCCCGTCCGGGGCGTTGGCGAGGTTATTTATTATTTAAGGCGAAGACTACCCGGGTTGAGTGGCGCTCGCTACCATTGGATTCACCGCAGTGCGGTCCACCGCCAAACAATCTGTTTGCATATACAGGATAACGATGCGTTCCATGGATCATGACCGCCACACGCTGGGATCGGCCGGCCGGCCGCGCATCGCCGAACCGGGTGCGACTGACGGCATTGTGTCCACCGCCGTCGGTGCGGCGGCCGGACGACTGTGAACGGCGCCGTACTGCGGGTCGCGCAGATGAACGCGGCCGATCAATCGACGATAGCGGCGGGCACGCCAGGCACGCTGCTCATGCAACGTGCCGGAGAAGCGGTGGTACGTGAAATTGAGCGCCGATGGACACCGCGGCCGGTCACCGTACTGTGCGGGCCGGGCAACAATGGCGGCGATGGCTTTGTCGTGGCCCTCGCGCTGGCGCAATCAGGATGGCCGTTGCGTCTCGCCCTGTTGGGCGACATCAACACGCTGCGCGGCGACGCTCGAGATCACGCACAGCGCTGGGCCGGCGATATCGAGCCGCTGACGCCGTCCGTCATCGACCATGCTGGATTGGTGGTCGATTCCATATTTGGGTCGGGTTTGCGCAGGCCTTTGGATTCGCAGGCGAGCGATACGCTGGCGGTCGCGGCACGGCGCAGACTGCCCATCATCGCCGTAGACATACCGAGCGGCGTCATGGGAGACAGCGGCGAGGATTTGGGTGCAGCAGCCGCGGCCTGCACCGTGACCTTCATGCGAAAGAAGCCCGGCCATTTGTTGCTGCCGGGGCGCGATCTATGCGGAGACGTGGTGGTTGCCGATATCGGCATACCGCAAACCGTGCTGGATTCGCTCCCGATCGACACCTGGGAGAACACCCCCGCGCTGTGGCGCGAAGAGCTGCCGCAACTGTCGGCCGCCGGCAACAAATACACCCGTGGCCATGCATTGCTGTACGGCGGCTACCCCCTGACGGGTGCGGCGCGGATGGCGGCGCGCGGCGCGGCGCGCATCGGAGCCGGCCTGACGAGCATCGCCGTGCCGGAAAAGGCTTTTGCAATCTATGCGTCGGCCTTGACCAGCATCATGGTGCAACCGCTGATACAGGATCAGGATTTTGCGGCTCTGCTGAAAGATCAGCGCTACACGGCATTTTCGATCGGACCCGGGGCAGGCACCGGCAACACCACGCGCGAGCGGGCCCTCGCGTTGCTGCAGACCGGCAAACCCGTTGTGATCGACGCCGATGCCATCAGCGTGTTTTCAGCGCGGCCTGCGCAACTATTCGAGGCAATTCGCGGGCCCTGCGTCATCACGCCGCACGAAGGCGAATTCAAACGCATCTTCGACCCCTCGGGCGACAAACTGACGCGCGCCCGCCGAGCTGCCGCGCGCAGCGGCGCGGTCATCGTCTTGAAGGGCGCCGACACCGTGATCGCCGCCGCGGACGGCCGCGCCATCATCAACAGCAATGCGTCGGCAAATCTGGCCACGGCAGGTTCCGGAGACGTCCTCGGCGGGTTCATCCTGGGCCTTCTCGCTCAAGGCATGGACCCATTCCCCGCGGCGGCGGCCGGGGTGTGGCTGCACGGTGCCTGTGGCTCTGGATTCGGGCCGGGGTTGCTGGCCGAGGATTTGCCCGATCTCTTGCCGGGCGTTTTGAAGCGCTTGGCACGGGCCGATTGATCCATGAGCACTTGGATTCCGACGGTCAGCCTTCACTCACTCGCCATTGTCGTCAGCGTGCTTGCCTATATTTTAACCACCCGCGCGGAACGTGAACGCCGCCCGCCTTCCATCGCCATTGCCTGGGTGTTGGGCATGATCGCTCTGCCCTATCTGATATTGCCCACGTACTTGATGTTCGGACGGCGCAAGCTGCCGCGCAAGACGCTGCCGCGCTCCGGGACGCGACCCACGGCCGGCCACTGGGCACAGAATCTCATCGAGAGTTTCGGATTGGCATCATCCGCGCCCGCGGCAATCAACATGCATGAGGACGGGCGCGATTCCGCCACGGCATTGTTTGCGATCATAGCGAGCGCCGTTTCGCGGTTGGACGTCTGCACCTATATTCTCGGCGATGATGCCTTCGGCCGCGAGGTCATGCAGCGCATGATTGAAAGAGCGCGCTGCGGCGTTGAAGTGCGGCTTCTGCTCGACGGCGTTGGCGCGCTGCAAGTGCCTCGATCATGCCTCAAGACGCTCGCGCTGGGCGGCGTCGAGACGGAGATTTTCAGCCCCCTATTCGCACGCCGCACCCAGGGTCCGCGCAATTTGCGCAACCACCGTAAAATGGTCATCGCCGATGGCTCACGGTTGTGGGCAGGAGGACGCAATCTGGCCGCCGAATACTTCGACGGTGCGGCCGGCGCACGGCCCTGGCGAGACCTGACCTTTGATTTGCAAGGGCCCGTGGCGGGGGCCGCGGCCGCGCAATTCGAATTCGATTGGGTCGCAGCGGGCGGCAAACCCGCTTCGGCCGCCGTCACTGCCACGCTGCCCCGCAGCGCCTCCGGCGCGAACTTGAGCGAGGCGCAGTTTCTGCCGAGCGGGCCGGACCAGCCCGAGGATACCGTGCACGCGTTGCTGATCGATGCCTGCTTTCAATCCAGCGACCGCATGCTGGCGGTGACGCCCTACTTCGTTCCGGATGCCAGCTTGGAAACGGCCATGCGCCTCGCTGCCAGGCGCGGCGTGCGTATCGATCTATGCATTCCGGCGAAATCCAACCATCGCTTGGCAGACTTCGCGCGCAGCCGTGCACTGCGCGCCTTGAGCCAGGCCGGCGTGAATGTGCATTTGTTGCCTCATATGAGCCACGCGAAGGCCGTGGTGTTCGACCATTCGCTCGCCGTGTCGGGATCCGTGAATCTGGACTCGCGCAGCCTGCTGCTCAACTATGAATCGGCCGTTGTTTTCTACGGCCGGCAAGAAATCAATTGGCTGGTGCAGTGGATCAACGGACAGATTGCGGAGACGGTGCCGTTCGATTGCCGCCCGCCGAGTCTTTTGCGCGACCTATGCGAAGGGTTGCTGCTAAGTGTGGCGTATCAATTGTAGCGTAGAATCGTTGTTTATCGTGTTTCTCGAAGCGGCCGTTTTCACACGCAGCATTCTCGAGCGTTGCCCGGCAGGTGATCAGTGGAATTTAAGGATTATTACCAGGTGATGGGCGTTGAGCGCGATGCTACCGAGGCACAAATCAAGCAGGCCTACCGCAAACTCGCCCGCAAATATCACCCGGACGTCAGCAAAGAAAAGGACGCCGAGGCACGGTTCAAAGAGGTCGGCGAGGCCTATGAGGTACTCAAGAGCCCCGAGAAGCGCGCCGCATACGATCAGCTGGGCCAACATCGCCCCGGCGAAGACTTTCGGCCGCCGCCCAATTGGGACTCCGGCTTTGAATTCAGCGGTTCGGGCCCGGGCAATTCGGCGTACAGCGATTTTTTTGATTCTCTGTTCGGCGCTCAGGCGCGATCGGGGCGCGGTCGCGGCGGGTTTCACACCGACCGCGGCGAAGATCATCACGCCAAGGTATTGCTCGATTTGGATGCATCGCTCAACGGTGGCCCACGTACATTTACACTGCGGATGCCGGAAATCGATGAGCAGGGCCGCTTGGTGTCGAAGGAGCGCACTTTGAACGTTCAGGTGCCCAAGGGAATTCTGGCGGGCCAGCAAATCCGGCTTGCCGGCCAGGGGGCGCACGCTCCCGGAAGCGGCACGCCCGGAGATCTGTACATCGAAGTGGAATTCCATCCGCATCAGCTTTACCGCGCCGATGGACGGGATTTATCGTTGGAATTGCAGGTGGCGCCATGGGAAGCCGCGCTGGGTGCGACCGTCAAGACACCCACGCCGAGCGGCGTGGTCGAATTGAAAGTGCCCGCCGGATCGCATGCCGGCAGCAAATTGCGGCTCAGGGGACGCGGCATTCCGGCCTCGCCGGCGGGCGATCTTTATGTCGTGTTGCAGATCGCGCTGCCCGTGGCCAATGATGACAAGGCCAAAGCCGCCTACGCGGCCTTCGCCGCCGCCTTCCCGTTCAATCCCCGCGCCGGCCTTGGAGTCTGAAAATGCCGCCAACGGATGATCAGGCTTTAACCGGCATCATTTTCGATCAATCGGCGATCTTGACCATCGAGGACTTGAGCCGGATGTGCAATGTCGAGGAACGGCACATCGTGGAATTCGTCGAAGAAGGAGTGCTCAATGTGGTCGACGTCAGGAGCGGGTGGCACTTCACCGGCGATGCACTGCGCCGCGCGCGGCTTGCCGTTCGTCTCGAGCGGGACCTGGAATTGAATCTGGCGGGCGTCGCATTGGCGCTCGATTTGATCGAAGAACTTCAACAGCTCCGCCGCGAGCTCGAGGCGAAACGCTAATGGTCAACATGGAATCCGATGCGTTCGTGTTTTTTGGCGCCACCGGAGATCTAGCCTACAAGAAAATCTTTCCCGCGCTATATGCGATGGTGCACAGAGGCGGCTTCCACATACCCATCATCGGCATGGCGCGCGCCGGTTGGAATCTGGACAAGCTCAAAGAGCGTGCCCGTGACAGCATCGGGCGCAACGGCGATTTCGAGGAAGCCAGCTTTGCAAAGCTGGCGGCGCTGCTGCGTTATGTCGATGGCGATTACGCGGATCCTCAGACCTTTGCCAAACTGAAGACCGCTCTCGGGCTTGCGAAAGCCCCGATCTACTACCTTGCCATCCCGCCCAGCATGTTCGCCGGCGTCGTGCAGGGGTTGCAAAAGTGCGGCTGCGCGCTGAATGCGCGGGTCATCGTCGAGAAACCCTTCGGCAGGGATCTGGCGAGTGCGCAAGTGCTCGATGGCACCTTGCACGAAGTGTTCGACGAATCCTCGATCTTTCGCATCGATCACTACCTGGGCAAGGAAGCGGTGCAGAATCTGTTGTACTTCCGCTTTGCCAACACCTTCCTCGAACCCATTTGGAATCGCGAACACATCCGGGATATCCAGATCACCATGGCTGAGAATTTCGGCGTGCAGGGCCGCGGCGCCTTCTACGAAGAGGTGGGTACGATCCGCGACGTGGTACAGAATCATTTGCTGCAGGTGGTCACATTGCTGGCGATGGATGCGCCGGTGGGCCACGATTCGAAGACCATGCAGGCGGAAAAGCTGCGCATATTCCGCGCGATGCGTCCGCTCGATCCGAAAGAAGTGGTGCGCGGACAATTCCGCGGCTACCGCGCGGAGAGCGGCGTCGCCAAGGACTCGCAGGTCGAGACTTTCGCCGCACTGCGGTTGCGCATCGACACGTGGCGCTGGGCGGATGTGCCTTTCTACATTCGCGCCGGCAAGAATCTGCCGATCACCGCCACCGAGGTCCGGGTGACGCTCAAACGGCCACCGTTGGCGATCTTCGATCCCAGCGACAAAATGCCTTCGAATTATTTCCGGTTGCGCTTGAGCCCCGAAGTGGTGATCGCCGAGGGCGCTCTGGCGAAGCTCAACGGCGAGGACATGCGCGGCGAGCCGGTCGAATTGATCGCGCGCCACAACACACAATCCGAGAAATCGCCGTACGAGCGATTGTTGGGAGATGCCGTGCGCGGCGACACCTCGTTGTTCACGCAGGATGACAGTGTCGAGGCGGCCTGGCAGGTGGTGGACCCGATCTTGACCGGCGCGCCGCCCGTGATCGAATACGAACCCGGCACCTGGGGACCCGGTGCGGCCGCCAAAATCGTCGACGGCGGGGAGACCTGGCACGATCCGCAGATCGAGAGGTCCGCGCCGTGCTGAACGACGAGAAAGCCGTATTTCTCCTGGACGTTGACAACACGCTGCTGGACAACGACCGTTTCACGCAGGATCTGGGCGATCGCCTGGAGAGCGCGTTCGGCGCCGCCGAGCGTGCCCGTTACTGGGAGATTTTTGGCCGGCGGCGCGAAGCGCTTGGGCTCGCCGATTACCTTGGAGCCCTGCAAGATTTCCGCGGCGGCCTCGATGACCATCCGCGATTGCTCGAGATGTCGGACTTCCTGCTCGAGTACCCATTTGCAAGCCGCTTGTTTCCACGGGCACTCGAGGCCATCGCCCACGTGCGCACCTTTGCGTTGCCTGTGGTGCTGTCGGACGGCGACATCGTGTTTCAACCGCGAAAAATTCAGCGCTCCGGCATTTGGGCGGCCACCGACGGCCGCATCTTGATTTATCTGCACAAGGAAAAAGCGCTCGATCACATGCAACAGCGCTTCCCGGCGCCGCGCTATGTTATGGTCGACGACAAGGCCGGTCTTCTGGCGGCGATGAAACGGGTGCTGGGTGCGCGCCTGACGACGGTTTTCGTGCGTCAGGGGCACTACGCGCTTGCGCCGGAGTCCAAATCGGCACAACCGGCGCCGGATCTGACGATCGATCGCATCGGAGATCTTCTTAATTACAACCTAACCGACTTTAAGGTGCGACCATGAGTATGACGAAAGCCCTGCATGATCTGGGTCAAAGCCTGTGGCTCGACAACATCACGCGGGAAATTCTCGACGACGGCACCCTGAGCCGCTATATCGACCAATTCTCGGTCACCGGCCTGACGTCGAATCCTACGATTTTCGACGAAGCCATCGGCAAAACCGCGGCCTACGACAAGGGCATCCGGCAGAAGGCCGCAGCCGGTTTGGCGGGCGAAAACCTGTTCATCGAACTGGCGCTCGAGGACTTGCGTCGCGCCGCCGACCTGTTCCGGCCGGAGTTCGAACGTACCCGTGGCATTGACGGCTGGGTGTCGATGGAAGTCTCGCCGCTGCTGGCGAATGACACCCAGGGCACCATCGATGCGGCGCTGCGCATTCACAAGCAGGCCAACAGGCCCAATCTCTACGTCAAGATTCCCGGAACCCCGGCCGGCGTACCCGCGATCGAGGCGGCAATCTTTGCGGGCGTGCCGATCAATGTGACACTGCTGTTTTCGCGCGAACAATACTTGAAGGTCGCCGATGCCTATATGCGCGCCATCGAGCGGCGCATCGCCGCGGGACTCGACCCGAAAATCAGTTCCGTCGCTTCCGTGTTCGTCAGCCGCTGGGATCGCGCCGTGGTCGACAAGGTGCCGCAGGAATTGAGCAACCGCTTGGGGGTGGCCATCATGCAGCGCACCTACCGTGCGCACTGCGAATTGATTGCCGGCAAGCGCTGGACGGATTTGGAGGCCAAGGGCGCCCGCAAGCAACGCATGCTGTGGGCCAGCACCGGCACCAAGGACCCGAAGGCGCCGGCGGGATTGTATGTCGAGGCGCTGGCCGCGCCGGACACGGTCGATACGATGCCGGAGAAGACTCTGTTGGCCATTGCCGCAGGCGGCAGCCCCCACGGCGTAATGGCCAGAGATGGCGGCGATGCCGAGGAAGTGCTGGGCCGTTTTGCGCGCGCCGGAATCGACGTCAATGCACTCGCAGCCCAACTGCAGGTCGACGGCGCCGCATCGTTCGTCAAATCATGGACTGACCTGATGCGGCGCATCCAGGAAAAGAGCGCGGCACTGGCCCCCACTTGAACTCCAGAGTGAATCCGCTCGCCGGCCAGCCCGCACCCCCCGCGGCGCTGGTCGATGTTGCGCGGCTGATTACCGCGTACTACAGCGGGACTCCCGATCCTTCCATCCCTGCGCAAAGGGTTGCCTTCGGCACCTCGGGCCACCGCGGCAGCTCTTTTGACGTCGGATTCAACGAAGCGCATGTTCTGGCCATCAGCCAGGCCATCAGCGAATACCGCAGGCAACGGCACATCGACGGCCCGCTGTTCATGGGCTTCGATACACACGCCCTGTCGGCGCCGGCATTCGCCAGCGCTCTCGAAGTGCTTGCCGCCAACGGCGTCGAGCTCATGATCGCCGCGGGCGACGAATACACGCCGACTCCCGCCATTTCGCACGCCATCCTCAATTACAACCGCGGCCGCACCGCAGGTTTGGCCGACGGCATCGTCATTACACCCTCGCACAATCCACCGGATAGCGGTGGTTTCAAGTACAACCCGCCGAACGGCGGTCCGGCCGACAGCGACGTCACCAAGTGGATCGAGAACCGGGCGAATGAGCTGCTTAGGGTGGGCGGCGCCGGCATCAAACGAGTTCCGCTCGCGCAGGCGCGGCGCGCCGCAACGACGCACTCGCATGACTATGTACAAAACTACGTGCAGGAACTCGGCGCCATTTTGGACATGGATGTCATTCGTGATTCCAAGATTCGCATGGGCGTCGATCCCCTGGGCGGCGCCGGGGTGCATTATTGGCCGCGCATCGCCGAACACTACCGCCTCGACCTGACCGTCGTGAACGAGGAGGTCGACCCGACATTTCGTTTCATGACGCTCGATTGGGACGGAAAAATCCGCATGGACCCTTCCTCGTCCTACGCCATGCAACGGCTGATCGGGCTCAAGGATCGCTACGACATCGCCTTTGCCTGCGACACCGACCACGACCGGCATGGGATCGTCACGCCAAGCAGCGGCCTGATGCCGCCCAATCACTATCTTTCCGCGGCGATCGACTATCTGTTCAGCCACCGCAGCGGCTGGCGCGCGGACGCGGCCGTCGGCAAGACGGTGGTGAGCAGCGCGATGATCGACCGGGTGGGCAAGCGCTTGAAGCGCGCCGTGTACGAAGTGCCGGTGGGGTTCAAGTGGTTCGTCGCAGGGCTCATGGATGGGAAATTGGGCTTCGGCGGCGAGGAAAGCGCCGGCGCGTCCTTCAGCCGTATTGACGGCCGGGCGTGGACGACGGACAAGGACGGCATCGTGCCGGCACTGCTGTCGGCGGAAATCACGGCGCGTACCGGACGTGATCCGGGCGAGCAATATCGCGCGCTCACGCAGGAATTGGGCGCCTCCTTTGCCG
The DNA here is from genome assembly GCA_963761345.1 of uncultured Gammaproteobacteria bacterium. GTDB lineage: Bacteria > Pseudomonadota > Gammaproteobacteria > Steroidobacterales > Steroidobacteraceae > Bog-1198. The sequence continues at coordinate 95,905 of CAVXGV010000011.1, read as the reverse complement.
ATCGGATCGATGCCCCGGCGAACGCTGCACAGAAAGCCAGGCTCGGCAAGCTCGATGCGCAGCAGGTGCGCATCAAGGAACTCGCCGGAGATCCGATCGAACAAATCCTGACCCGGGCGCCCGGCAACAATGCGCCGATCGGCGGCGTCAAAGTAACCTCGCGCGGCGGCTGGTTCGCGGCACGCCCCTCCGGCACCGAGGACATCTACAAAATCTACGCGGAGAGTTTTTCCGATGACGCGCATCTGCGCCGGCTTACGGCTGAGGCGCAGACCATCGTAGACGCCGCGCTCGCGGACGCTTAAGCGCGCCTGACTCCGGTGGCGCAAACCGACGACATTACGCTGACGGCTACCGCCAAGCGGCTGCTGCCTTGGTTGGTGGCGGTCGGTTTCTTCATGGAATCCTTGGATACCACCATTCTCAATACGGCGGTGCCCGCGATCGCGCAGGCGCTCGGCGTGCCGCCCTTGAGCATGAAAGCGGTTCTGGCGAGCTACACCTTGAGCCTGGCCGTCTTCATTCCGATCAGCGGCTGGATGGCCAACCGCTTCGGCACGCGCCGCGTTTTCGCATCCGCGATCGGCATCTTCACGTTGGGCTCGTTCCTGTGCGGCATATCCAACAACATCCACCTGCTGGTGGCGTGCCGCATTTTGCAGGGCGGCGGCGGAGCGATGATGCTTCCCGTAGGCCGCATAACCATGGTGCGCAGCTTCGCCAAGTCGGAACTCATCAACGCCATGAGCTTCGTCGCCATTCCCGGCCTGGTGGGACCCATGCTGGGACCGGTGCTCGGCGGCGCGATCATCGGGTATTTTCACTGGAGCGTGATTTTTTTCGTCAATATTCCGATCGGCCTGTGCGGCTTGGTACTGGTTTACCGGCACCTTCCCAACTATCGCGAAAAGCGCAACTATCGCCTCGATATCATCGGATTGGTATTGTTCGGCTCCGGCATCGCGCTGCTGTCATATGTGCTCGAGGTGTTCGGCGAGACCACCTTGAGCGGCCGCGAGATGCTCGGATTGCTGGCGATCGCGGCGGCGCTGCTGGCAGCCTACGGTCTGCACACCAAACGCACCGCGCACGCCTTGCTGCGCCTGAAGCTGCTTGCCATTCGCACCTTCCGAGTCGCGGTCAGCGGCAATTTATTCACGCGCCTGGGGATTGGCGGCATCCCCTTCTTGCTGCCGCTTCTATACCAAGTCGGCCTGGGGTTCTCGCCCATCCAGTCGGGGCTCTTGATCATGCCGCAGGCCTTCGCGGCCATGAGCCTGAAATTGACCATGCCGCTGATATTGAAAAAATTCGGCTACCGAACGGTGCTGATCATCAATACCCTGATGCTCGGCGTGATGATCATGCTGTTCGCAACGATCAACCTCGACACACCCGTATGGCTCATCGTAGTGATGGCCTTCATTTACGGCTTCCTCACCTCGCTGCAGTACACCAGCATGAACACGCTGGCGTATGCGGACGTGAAAGACCACGAGGCGAGCGGCGCCAGCACCATTGCCAGTACCGTACAGCAATTGGCCGTCAGCTTCGGTATTGCCACCGCCTCGCTCGCCGCCGCGTTCTTCATTCCCGACCGCTTGCACGCCACCGAGGCGCAGATGATCCACGGGGTTCATCTGGCACTCCTATGCCTCGCAACACTGACCATCGTATCCACGATCGTGTTCATGCGCCTGAGGCCTCAGGACGGTGCGGCGATCAGCCGCCACAAAGCGGAAGTGCCGACGAGTATCTAGCCTTGGCTATTCGAACGATTGGTCCATGGCCACCCGCGCGACGCATGCGTCGCGCCCTTGGAGGCTGCGGGCAAAATGTCCGTGTCACTTGAATTTAAAAATGACGACGATTGAGACTCTCCATCGTGTAGTTCTTACAACCGCGTCGCGTCAACAATACATAATCCGAATTATTTTCGGCCGATGAAATGATCCCTGCCTCACCTCGGTCTAGTGCTTGAGGTCCCGGTAGGGAACCGGAACTGATTTGAGTGAGAGCAAGGGGTGCTTTCGAATGCACGAAGTGGGGCTATCGGCAAAATCGGCATCGCCGGCCCAGATTCAGATGGCACGCTCACCGGATGAGGAATCCGCACTGATCGAGCGTGTGTGTTCCGGAGAGTCCCAACTTTTCTATGAGCTGATCAGTCCCTATGAACGTCGTGTTTATGTGGCCGCCGTTTCGGTATTGCAAAATGAAGCGGACGCCGAGGAAGCGGCGCAGGAGGCGTTCCTCAAGGCCTTTGTGCACCTGCATTCCTTCCGGGGAGATGCAAAGTTCAGCACGTGGCTCATCCAGATAGCTATAAATGAGGCGCGTAGGAAACTCCGCAAGGATCACAAGTTTCTGTACGATTCCTTTGACGAGAAGGCAGAGGATGAGGAAAGCGACGGCTATCCGAAGGATTTCGCGGATTGGCGTGATACTCCATCCGAGACCTTGCAGAGGGCCGAGCTTCGCTCAGCCCTGCGGAATGCGATTGCGTCGTTGAATCCTTCGTTTCATGAAGTGTTCGTGATGCGGGATATTCAGAATCTGAGCATCGCAGAGACTGCGCAGGTCCTTCAAATCAGCGAGGCTCTTGTGAAGACACGGCTGCTTCGGGCGAGATTGAAGATACGCGATGCACTGGCGCCCGGACTCGAACACCCGCAATGTCATCCGCCAGGCCGGCGATGGCCGGGTGTTTGACATGCCTGCGGGATTCAGCGAGCGCTTGAAAGAGAGCTTGGCACGGAAGCTCGGCGGCTGAAGATTGTTTTATCCGTCGACGTCTCGACGCACAGCAGCGCCTCATGCAAGCGACGCCAGAATTCGTTGGGCCTTGTTTTGGTTGCAAAACTCCCGAGGCCGGAGGGCGCCTCGGGAGGTATTCGCGTGGATATCGAATTCTGTTACGGGTTTCCCTGTCCCGAAAGCAACTTGAGTTGGACCGTAGGTAGCTGAGACCCATCCGGCCGCCTGAAGCGCAATGTCTCCACTATGCTCTGGCCGGGGAGCAGTACGCCGTTTGGCAGGAAGACTCTCAGGAACGGCGCGCCGGTGCTTGTCGTGCCGCTGTTTTTATTGAGTAGCTGCGTACCCGGTGGCAATCCTTGCGCGATCAAGAGCAGGTGCGTGTCGATGATCGACTTGCTGATGTTCTTGATGCTAAAGGTGTCGGCATCGGGGTTGCTGCTGGTCAGAGAAACGGCCGCCTCAGAGGTCACGTCGAGGAATTCGAGCCCTTCATCCCGCCTCGACAGCGGATCGTTGTTGGAGATGGCTCGACCGCTCGGCATCAAGCCATCCTTGGCTCCCAGCGCGGCCAGATCCGGACGGAATTTCGAGTAAGTCAGGTCGCGTGAGTTCGGCTGGAAGGTATCGGTGGTCGAGTTCGGGTCGAATTTCACGAACGCCGGGTCATACAGCCCATTTACCAGGAATTCGGTGACATCGTCGACTTGTTCTTTCGACAGGCCCAGACCGTTCGGGGTACCGGCCCCCCGAGGGTTGGTGAAGCGGGTCGACAGGGTGGCCGCCGCCCCGGCAGTGGGGTCCTGCGGAATGCCGGCGTTGAAGTATTCCACCACATCACGGACTTTGGTGAACGACGCATTGTGCGTGAAGTTTCCGCCGTCCCTCAGCTGGCGCAAGGTCAAGACGCGGAACTTGAACGCGTCGTCCGGCTTTTGGGTGACCAGCTGCCGCCCGGTGTCCTCGGCATGATACGGAAAGCCGTCTTTGCCCAGCTTGGAGGGGTCAAGACGGCCGGCCGCTTGTGCGTTCAGCGCCTGGATCGGATGGTCGCCGATGCCGACGTTGAAGAAGTTCTCCTCGACGAACTGTCCGATTCCAGCGAGGTCGGGATCATTGACTTGCTTGTTGAATTGCGGCCCGCTGTGGCAGGTATAGCAGCCGGCACCACCGTCGGTCGCCTTCGTAAAGAAGAGCCGTGCGCCGCGTCGCTGAGCGGGGGTCAGCGCGTTGTCGTCCCCGGCTACGAACCGATCGAACGGCGTGTTGCGGGTGACCACCGTGCGCATGAAGGTCGCGGTCGCACGCAACACCGTCTGATCGTTCACGAGCAGCGTCATGTCATTCGAGGCTGCGGCAGCAGCCGCTTCTGTCGGAAAGGCGTCCTGGAACAGCTTGATGAACGCCGGCACCTTGATGAGCTCGGCGGACTGAAAGTTGAGCATGCGGTGCGCGTCGAGCAACTCGAGCGCAATGTCCTCCCCCGCCGGGTCGTTGAACGGGTTGAGCGAGCCGATCGTGGCCGGCGGCTCCCCTCCGAATCCGCCGAAGAGCAGACGGGGGTTGAACGCGAAACCGATCACGGACATCGACAGGCGCCCCACGCTGTCCAGCTCGTCGAGCCGGCCAGTGGCAAGCAGAGCTTCCGGCATGGGATCGTGGTGGAAGTTGGCCGGCGTGGTCACGAGGCGCGAGCCGTTGACCAAATCGATATCGGTCAGCGTCGGCAGCGCATCGACCAGCACGTCGCCGGCGAAGAGGGGCGTAGTGCGCAGTTTGGTGAGGATCGGCTGGACCCGGCGGCGGACGATGAAGTTGCCCTGCTCGTCAGTATAGCCGCGGCCCTCGGCGCCGACGTGCAAGTTGATCTGCTGACCGGCCTTGCTCGCCGCCTCGCCGAAATGACAGCTGCCGCACGACCCGGTTTGTTTCGTGGCATTCACGACTGCCTGGACGCTCGGATCTAAGGCGCTCACCGTTCCGCCGAAGGCGGTCCCTGTGGGCAGATCAACCGGCTGACCCTGGTTGATGTCGATGCGGGCGGTTCGCACCGGATCGTGGAACAGCATCTTGCCGAGGAAGCGCTTCGCCTCCGTTGTCACGTAGCGATCCGGGGTATTACTCGGAATACCGGCTGACGGCGGCGGCGGCGGCGGCACCGGGATGCTGGCATTGTCTGCCGGAACCTTGAGCTTCGCAATTCCGCCCACTTGTTGGTCGATCAGCTGTCGCAGTTTAGAGTCGTCTCCGCGCGAGCCGTCTTTGGGGGCGACTCCTTGAGCGCGCGCCCCCCCGATACTGAGGAATAACAATCCGGCCGCCATCGCAAAGTGCAATAAACGGGTACCTCTCAGGGTCTTATTCATGGTTTCTTAATCCTTCTGCAATGTTAACGAACGGTTGGTTCTCACGCGGCGACGACTTAGATGAAGTCGCAGAGCTACATTGAGTTCCGCCTAAGCGTGAGTAGGCACCACAGTTGTCAATTGTGTCTTGCACAATGCTCTGATGGTTCGGTTCAAGCGCCGAGTGTTCTATGTAATAGCGTGAAAGCCTTTCGTGTGGAGTTTCAATGGCAATGAGCGGCGTCGACCCCAACCTGCGTAAAGAGGCCGAGTCCTATCATCGGGCGCTGACCGACGCGGGTGGACAACAGCACTCGTCCATGCAGCACAGCAATGTTGGCGCGTTGAGTTACGGCGCACTGTACATTTCGCCCGCCTTCAGCCTGCAGGTCCCGCCGCTATCCGTGCCCCGTCTGGCCGTGAACATGCTGGCCGGGTCGGTCCATGGCGGTTTCGATCGCGACCGCTCCCGTACCTTCCTCTACCGCCGGCATTCGCTGTTTCTGACCCCCGCGGGTCACCCGGTGACATGGACCAAGCAAGCGCCGAGCCGCCATCTGGGTATCTACTTCCAACCGAATATAGTTGACGGTACGGACGAGGACGTCCCTCTCTTTCGCACCGTGCCTGTGCTGTTCAACGCGATGGTGCCGGGTATTGGGCGACTGGTGGATCAGTTCGCGGAGGAGTTACGGACTCCGGGTATCCTCAATGTGGAGGCCGCCGATTGCCTGGCTCGGTTGGTGCTCATCCGGCTGTCTCGTCATCTCCAGCGCACCGTTGTTGTGTCCCATCGGCTGACGCCCAAAGTCATCACACGCCTGCGCGATTACGTCGATGCGCATCTGCGTGAACCGATTCTCGTGGCAGACCTCGCCAATCAAGCAGGTCAGTCAACGAGCCATTTTGCCAAGTCGTTCACGGAACAAACCGGTCAATCGCCGCACAAATTCGTAATGATGTTGCGGGTTGAGCGTGCTGCCGAACTCCTCGCTCGATCGGACGCAAGCTTGGCGGACATTGCATATGAGTGCGGTTTCGCCAGTCAGCAGCACATGTGCACGGTCGTGCGCCGCTGCATGGGCACGACACCAAGTCTCTTTCGCGCGTTCCAAAAGCGCTTCGCGTTGGATTCAGTCGAAAATGGACGTTTTCAACCCGAGTCCGCAGCGTGAGCAATACGATGTATTGATGGGACCGCGGCAGGGTTCGGGTTATTGCGAAGCGATTTTGAGAATGCCGTCCTAGCGGAAGTCTTTTCGTGGCTTTGTTGTAATGAAACTACACTCGCCCCGGTCCTATCAGCATGACTTCGATGGAGTTTGCGCGTTGACCGGCCTTGCTCGCGCGTCATGACGAGGCTTCGCGTGGCCTCACTCACCGCCCTGGCGATGCTCGGATTTGCGGGCAATTCGCTCTTATGCCGGCTCGCCTTGACGCAAACCACGATTGATCCAGCGAGCTTCACGGCCATCAGGCTCGTATCCGGGGCTTTGATGCTTTGGCTGCTCGCGCAAAGGCGCGGTCATGAGATGTGGCATGCAGGCAATTGGGGCTCGGCGCTGGCGCTATTTTTCTACGCGGCAGGGTTTTCCTTCGCCTACCAGGGCGTATCGGCGGCGAGCGGTGCATTGCTGCTATTCGGCGCGGTCCAATTGACGATGATTGGTTTCGGCCTCTATCGGGGGGAGCGCTTGAATGCCTGCCAGGTACTCGGGCTTCTCATCGCGCTCGGGGCATTGATCGGTCTTTTACTGCCCGGCCTGTCGACGCCCATGCCGTTTCCTGCGGCGCTCATGATATCGGCGGGCATCGCGTGGGGTTTATATTCTGTGCGCGGCAGAGGCGCACAGAATTCGACGTGGGTGACCGCGGGGAACTTCATCCGCACCGTGCCCGCCGCCGTCGTATTGATGATGATGAGTATTTCGAGCGTCAAACTGGATTTGGCAGGCGCAGGTTATGGGGTGGTCTGCGGGGCGCTGACCTCAGCGCTCGGTTACGTCATTTGGTACACGGCCCTACCTTCGCTCCGTGCCACCACGGCGGCAGTGGTCCAGCTCTCGGTGCCCGTGCTTGCCACCCTGGGCGGAGCGGCCATACTTGGCGAGCCAATGACTCAACGAGTGCTGCTCGCGTCGGCGGCATTATTGAGCGGCATGGCGCTGGTCATTGTGGGGCGGCGCGTGTCCGGACCCCGCCGCGCCTCGATCAGTGGTTCACAGCGATCGATTGATGGCTGACAACGTTCACGGAGAAGCTTGATGCGTGCTGTCCTCGTTTCGGTTCTCGCCTTCGCGTGCTGCGGCTGCGTCTCCTCAGAGAGGACAGCGCCTCATGTATCGCTGCCGGTCTTCACGGGCTGGTATGCCGGCGAGCGCATCTACTACATCACCACCGAAATTACAGACGCCGGCATGGCCCGCGCCGCGGGCATCACGTACGCGCCTCGCCTGATAGATGCGGTGCCGGAGTATCCCAAACCGCCCGAGGTGCGCACGGTGCTCGAACGGGTTTACAAGTTTCCGGGAGGCGGGCAGGACGCGGTATTCGCCTCGGCGCCGAGGCCGGTCGGACCCTCGAGCACCGATGCTGCCTACAGCCCACTCTGGTTGGTGATGCTGGTGCGATGGATCGGCCCCGATCATCACCATGCGCTCAAAAGCGAGGAAGAGGTCCTTGCGGCGAAGGACCGGGGCGAGGTGTCGATCGAACAAACCAGCATCGTCATCAACTGTCCGATCGTGGCGACACGCTCCGGCGGTGCCCTATCCGGGAGCGTCATGGTTCCGTAAAGCGCGCGGCGCCGGCGGCAGCCATGAATCCATGGAGCACACCATCGCATCGCGTGCGCACCTAGCCGATGCGCCATTGGCGTTCACAGTTGTTACTTGGCTCGTGATCCGGGCTCATGCAGCCGCTGAATCCGCAAGCCGGCGCAAAACGGGCAGCAGCTCACCCGGGTCCGGACGCTGGGTGTAATCGGGATTGATTTCCGCATAGGCAATGACACCGTCGGTGTCGACGATATAGCGAGCCGGCATGGGCAGGGTCCAACTTGGCTCGCCATTCGTGACACTCAAATCATTGCCGAAACCTTTGTAGATCGCGATCAGATCATCCGGCAGCCGGAAACGCAGGCCGAAAGCGTGCGCGACCTGTCCGCCGAAGTCGGTCAGAATCGGAAAGCTCAGGTGTATGTCGCGTACGGCTTTGCGGCTGCCGGCGGCGGACTGAGGGGAGATCGCAACGATCGTTGCGCCACACGCCCGAATCTCCGCGCTCGCTTCCTCGAGCGCCAGCAATTCCATATTGCAATACGGGCACCATACTCCCCGGTAGAAAGTAATCACCAGCGGACCGCGTGCGATCAATTGGGCCGAGCGGATCAGCTGGCCCGCCGGATCCGGCAGTGCGAATTCGGGCGCACGGGCACCGACGCTCAGGGCCTGGGCGGCCTGCCCCGACGCGATCAGCGCCGCTGTCGCACGCTGCATGACTTGAACCACGGCAGGCGGTGCTTTGCGTCCCTCGAAATCGGCTTTAAAGGCATCGAGACGGTCTTGCAATGACATGATATTTCCTACTGTGATCTAGAGAGTTTCGCATCGTGAATGATGCTCATCGACGCATCACCCGCGCGAGCCACGACGGCCCAGAGGCATAGGCGGGTCGAGGGCATCTCGGATCGGTGCTATGTACACACCAAACGGGCTCGGCGGGTGTGACCTTGAGGATCGGCTTGGCAGCAGCGAGCCAGCTTTGGCGCGGCTCTTGAATCGTGGGTTGTTTGATTGGCACGTCGATTCCTTTTCAAACGTTTATTGGGTAGTGCCGCGCAGCTCGCTGCGTTGTGCGCCGAGCTGGCGCAGCAGCCGGGTTCTTGACAGGAGTCCGCGCACTTGGATGGTGTTGTCCGCCGCACGTTCAATAACGAGCATGTGCGTGGTATCCGAACCTCGAAATTGATCCGCCAAGTCGCCCGCGCTTGCCGCCGTGACCCGGTTATAGTCCATCAACCGCAGTTGTGCCCAAGGAGTCATGATGTCGGACACCCGGATGTCTTGATGGCGGCACGGATATGACTCGCAGAGCGGACTTTGAAGAAACTGTATGGGACGTGTGCCCAGAATGTCGGCGGCTGTTATCAGTCCCAGGACGGCCCCCTCCTCCACGACCAGCAGCGATCGGATACCCGCACCGATCATATCCTGTAGTGCATCATCGATATGCCGCCCCGGGAAAACGCATACCGGTGTTTCGGCGGAAAAGTCGGTCATCGCGCGAACACCGGGCGAACTTCGAGTAAGAGCGCCTTCCAAGATCGCGCGAGGCAGAAGTACCCTGGCCGGCAAGGCGTGGGGATCGACATCGGAAATTGGCATTGCGATTCTCCTCTCCATGCGCACCCGGAGGGTGATAAAAAGGGCCTGTTCCTTAAGGTAGACCGTCATCGCTGTGAATATATTTCACGGCGCGCGAATAAGATCCGCGCCGCCCGCTCCGGGGAAATCAGCTGCATCGGCCGCCGCAATAAGCGACAAATCGAAACCCCTAACCTGAATTATTCATGAACAACGGAAAAGCTGGAAGGAGTGCACAAAAAAACGACCATTCATGAATAGTTCGCGCTAATCGATGGTGCGGCGGGCGACCATGAGGGCTGCGATGCTCGCACAGACTGCGAATACCGCAATCGGCACCAGTTCAGCAAGGACGAATTGCGTATCGACGCCCCGCAAAACCAGGCCTCGAACGATTCGCAAATAATGCGTAAGCGGCAGCGTTTCTGCCAGAAGCTGCGCCCATCTCGGCATCGCCGCGAAGGGGAACATAAAACCCGACAATAGCGAGGATGGCAAAAAGAAGAAGAAGGTCATCTGCATCGCCTGCATCTGCACCCTGGCGATACATGAGAACAGAAACCCCAGAGCGACATTCGCGATGGCAAACATCAGCGTGCTGAGCCCAAGCAGCAGCACCGAACCGATGGGCACGATGTGAAAGAGAAATCGGGCGACGGCGAGCACGAATGCGGCTTGCACGAGACCAAGCAAGACGTAGGGGGCGAATTTCCCCATCCACAGTTCGCCGGCGGTTACCTGCGCTGCCAGGAGTCCTTCCAGGGTTCCGCGCTCCCGCTCACGCGCCACGCTGAGCGCGCTCATCATGACGACGCTCATCGTAAGAATGACGCCGACCAGGCCCGTTACCATAAAGGGCGGCGTCGTCAGCCCGGGGTTATAGAGGCGACGTACCGAGAACGCCGGAGCTTCGTCATCCACCGGCCCCGATATCGATCCCAACACCCGCTCTATCGTCAGTTCGGCTTGCGTTGCCAGCACAGGGTTCGTGGCATCGACATATACGACAGCTGGGTGTGCGTCCACGTCGATCACGACCAGCGCCTGTCCCCGCGCAAGAGCCGCTTGAGCAGCGGCGGCCGACGACGAACGACTTAAACTCGCGGAGGCGCCGGTGGCTGCGATCACGCGCTCGATGCGGGTGTAGGCTCGGGTATCACTGGCAACGATGCGTATATCGAGCCGGTGCGGCGCCAGTTCAATTGCACCTCCGAATAGCGCAATCTGCAGGAGAGGAATGCCAAGCAGCATCCCCAGGGTCGCCCTGTCGCGCCCCAATTGCCGCGATTCCTTCACCATCAATGCAAAAACACGCTTGCGCGTGGAGGGCATGCTCATAAGGTCGCCGCGGAAGCCGCCGGCGTCACGCGCTCGGCTCCTCCCGGGCGCATTTCGAGGTGCCCGGCAGGCAAATGAATCAGGCAGTCGCAATGTTCGACATCGGCTTCCAAGTGCGTGCTCAGCACCAAGGTGGTCGCTTTGGCCCGCCGCCGATCGAGAAGACGCCAAAACTCCGCCCGGGCTTGATGGTCGAGTGAAACCGTGGGCTCATCGAGCAGCAGCGTTCTCGGATCTCCCAATAACAACGCAGCCAGCATCAGCCTTTGCCGAATTCCGCCCGAGAGGGTGTGAACGGACTTATGCTCGAACGCATAAAGGCCGAAATCGCCCAAAGCTGCATCGATGGCGTGAGCGACGTCGTCGACGCCCCGCACGGCGGCGCAGAATTCCAAGTTCTCTCGAATCGTCAACTCCTGGTAGAGCGAAAAGTGCTGGGTGAGATATCGGACATCGGGCCTGCTTTGAGCCGGGGCGGTTCGAAGGTTTACCCCCATGCAACGCACCTCCCCCCCGTCGACGCCGATTCGGCCGGCGAGTGCGCGCAGGAGCGTGGTTTTGCCACTGCTATTGGGGCCAAGAATCGCGTAGCGAAGTCCGAGCTTCAGTCCAAGCGAGACGTGGTCGAGCACCGTCATCCAATTAAAGGCAATCGAGACGTCGCGCATTTCGAATGCGAGAGGTGAATCGGCACTCATTGCGGCCGATCACCATGAACGTAGAGGAATCCGCCAAACATGTACTTGCTGGCCTCCGCCCCCAATACCATCACGCGATCGCCCGCCGCCAGTTTCCCGGAGCGGCGCAATCGATCGAGCGCCACCCAAATCGCGGCACTACCAAGGTTGCCCAGTGTCGATGCCTCGCAGATGACGCGCGACGGCGGTACGTTGAGCGCGTCTGCAGCGATCTCCGCCATTCGGCCGTTGGCGGGATGAACAATCCACCAGTGAATGCCGCCGGGTTCGACACCGGCGTCGCGAGCGATGCATAACCCCTCACGCAACAAATCGAGGCCGCGTGTTTTCACCGCTTGAAAGTCGTGTACGAAATGGGCTGTGCGCGTCCCTTTGCTCGAGGGCTGGCCCGAGCCACCTTGACGAAGTGCAATGCCGGGCGGTGGGTATCCACGAAGACTGCCGTAGAATGCCAATTCGATGCGTGGCCCCCCCAATTGCGCATTCAGGCCTACTGCAATGGCGCCCGCACCGTCGCCCATTTGCACCAGATTGATCAACTGAGTTTTGTCGAACGCGGCGAATCGCGGATCGAGAAATACCGATCCCGTTTCACTGCCCACGATTGCGACGGGCGTTATACCACTCGCGGCCAGGCCGGCGCTTACGATGAGCGCGCCTGCAAACCCTGTACAGGCTTGGCGAAGCTCCAAATGAGCGCCGTTGAAGCCCAATTCTTCCGCGACCCAGGCAATATTGGCGGGCAGCAGCGTATGGGGTGTGGTGGTATGTCCCAGCAACATGCGAACTTGGCCGAGATCGAGTTGCGCTTGCTCGACAGCCAGTGTAATGGCGCGCGATGCGAGTTTGGGTCCCGAATCATATGGGCGCGCCACCTCCAACGCCTCGTCAAAGGATCTGACCATATGGCGCTGTGCGACATTCAAGCGCTTGGCAATTCTCAGGGCAAGCGCCGGAGTGCCCTCAGGAAGATGCCTCCCTGCTTTCGCCAAGAGTGCCGCGGTGCTGATCGGTGCGCCCGGCAGCACGCTGCCGGTGCCCAACACCGCCAATCGCGTGTGCAACACGATCGGGTCACTGTTCACGGCGAATCAAGGCTGCCAAGCGGGTCGAATCCACTCGCAACGCTTCGAAAGCCGGTGCACGTGCGAGAAGCAGCCGGGCAAATCCGCTGCGGACCTCGGCATTGATACCTCGAAGCAACGCAAGATCGGCGCCCAGCAGCCGGGCAAGATCGCGGGTAACCCGCACATGCCGTGCCTCATCGGCCCTGATATTCGACAACAGCGCCATCAAGCGACTGTCCAAAACGCGATCATCCGCGCACGCCAGAACACGTGTAATGACCTGGCAGACACAGGCATCGAGCGCGGCCACCCGGGCCAAATGCACGGTCGGCTCGCGGCTCTCGAGCCGTCGAAAAAATCCGCGCGTGGCGCCGTCGCCGAGAGCGATCGGCGGCAGCACCGAGCTAAAGGTGGCGAGCGCACTGTCGTGCCGTTCTTCATCTTTGATGAGCGTGCCGAGTGTGGAAAGGGACAGCGAGAGCTCCCCCGGGGACAATCGACGCGCTATCCGATTGAAGGCGGCGGCGGCGGATTGCTCACCCGCACGCAACAGCGCCAACAGGGTCGCAACGTGAAGCAAGCTCGATAACCGGCCTGAGTCTGCCAATACCGCGTTCATAACCGGTCCTCAACCTTCAATTGGCCTCGGCCCCCACCGTCTCGCGACGATGTCCCTAAGTCCGACAGGCTCCTAGAGTGACCGGAATCGCACCGGGTTTATTGCGAGGCGAGAGTCCGTTCGCAGAGGCGCAAAACCACCTGCGCAAGAGCTTCACCCTGATCTTCCTGCAGAAAGTGACCGGCGTTTTCGATGATGGTATGCGGCTGCCCGCGCGCGCCGGGTATCAATTTTTGAAGGATGGGTGCCGCCGCGGCGGTGATGGGGTCTTTGTCGCTAAAGGCGGTGAGAAAGGGCTTCTCAAATTTGAGCAAGGACTTCCAGGCCTCCCGGTTTGCGGGTGTCGCGGGGTCCTCGGGGGAAATGGGCACGAGCAACGGAAACTGTCTCGCCCCCGCTTGATAACGTTCATCGGGAAACGGTGCGTCGTAGGCCGCAACCACTTCCGGCGCCAGTGGAGTGGTGGTCGCGTTTCGGATGATTTTGCCGGCCGAGAATACCGGCGTCGATTGCGAATGAGCTCGCCACTTGAGGAATGCTTCGCCGGGATCATGATCTCCGGTCGGCAGCATTGTGTTGGCCGCAACGACCTTGGAAAACCATTCAGGATTCTCGCCGAGTATGCGCAGGCCGATCAAACCGCCCCAGTCCTGACAAACCAGCGTGATATCGCGCAGCCGTAGCTGCTGAATCGCAGATCGAATCCAATCCACGTGCCGTTGATAGGTATAGTCCGTGCGCAGGGTAGGCTTGTCGGATCGGCCAAACCCTATGAGGTCGGGCGCGACGACGCGATGTCCGGCGCCCGCGAGAATCGGGACCATCTTTCTGTACAAGTACGACCAGGACGGCTCGCCATGCAGCATGAGAATGGTCGACCCTTGCCTTGGCCCCTCATCGACGTAGTGCAGACGCAACTGTCCGCCTTCAGTATCGTCCACCATCAGATAACGGGGTGAAAAATCGTAGCCCGGCAACCGTTGGAATCGATCATCTGCAGTACGAAGATATTGCACGACGGAAAGAACTCCTCTTCCGGTGAATGGAACCGCACATCACCCTACCAAAGAAATCTATGCCTGTGCTTACCGAACGTGCCTGTGGCAATCAAAGGCATGAATATCGCAATTTATTACAGTTCTCGTGGGTGCGTCGCGCCCCTACTCTGGCGACCCAATCCAGACAAAACCCCGACGGCGGGCGTCGCGCCCGGGCGACTGCTGAAATAAACCCCCAAGTTCCAGGGTCCTACTTGAAGATTCCAATTCTTCCGGCTTCCCAGTATGGCCGCATCCAATTCACCCACGACCAATCGCATCACGCCCGATGAGTGGGCCCGCAGCCTCTCTGCCCCGCCCAGCGTCAGCAGCGACCGTGCGGCCTGGCCCACCGCGCTGCTAAAGCATTGGGTGGGAACGGATCCGGCAATGGACCAGCCCCCGCTGGATCATCACTACGTGGTGCAGCATCTGGGCGGTGCGAAGCAAGTCGACCGCCGGTGCGGGGGGACTTCGGTTTCTACGATCGTCGAGCAGGGCACCCTGACCTTCGTGCCGGCCGGCACCGAATTTAAATGGCACACTCGGGGTCCGATCGAGTTCGCGCACCTCTACATCTCGCCAACCCTGATGGCGCGCACTGCGTTGCGTTTCGATCGGGTCAATGAACTGAGTTTGGTGGATACCGTGGGCTGTCGAGCCCCGCTCCTGGAAGCGATCTATGCGGCGATGCGCGAGGAACTTTACTCGCAACGCGCAGCTTCGCCGATGTACCTCGATACGCTGCTGGAAACATTCTTAATCAAGCTGCTTCTCGATCATTCCACCGCGTGTCTGCGCCGCACAAAATCCCGCGAAACGCTGCCGTCGTTTCGAACCCAACGAATACTGGACTTTATCGAGGCCCATCTGGACCATGCCCTTACGCTCGATGATCTCGTTGCGGTGGCGGGCGGCAGCCCGTTTCATTTTAGCCGGGCCTTCAAGAATAGCGTCGGTGATTCTCCCTACAAGTATCTGCTACGACGACGCATGGCGCATGCGCAACGCTTGCTCTTGAATACTGACTGGCCACTCGCCAAAATCGCAGAAAGCTGCGGGTTTACAGGTGCGGTGAACTTCTCCCGATCCTTCTTTCGGCTTTTGCAAGTTACGCCCACCCAGTTTAGAAATGGAAGACGCCAAAAGTTGATCTAGGAGCCTGTCGGACTTAGGGACATCGTCGCAAGACGGGCGCGATTGCGAGGCGCATTGGGACCATGTAACGCGGGAGTCAACGGAAAATATAAAGGAAGCCGAGAGAGGGCTTCCCCTCTCTCGGTCAGCCGCAACCTAATAAAGGATCAGCTATTTGCTCGCCTGTGCCTTGGCTGCGTCGCAATCCTTCTGAGTCAGTTCCTTGAATCCCTCTCCCTTGCAGGAGTTCTGGCCTTTGCAGGCATTCTTCGCAGTCTTGCACGAGGACTGGCCCTTGCACGAATTGACGCCATCGCAATGGACTTTGGCCTCAGCGGCGCTGGCGGTGGTGAACGAAGCAACACTGAACAGAAGCGCGGCGGCCGTGGCCAACGCGGCACTGGAAGCGGACTTGGACAATTGCATCTGAAATTTCTCCTGGTGATTAAGATCGCGGATGAGCGGCTGAATAAAGTCTCTCATCTCACGGCTAAGGAGACCGCGACACTGCCGAGCTTATTGCAAGGAGATTGGGAATGTGTGCAATGAATTCTCGCATAGTCCGGTCACCTCTCAAGTGACTTCCATTCGTTCCACTGCTTTCGCCGGTTTGACGTCGAACCTCGCGGGTCCGACCGCGGGTCGTCCGCTTCAACACCATAACGCGGTAAGATCGCCCGGTCGTTCTCCAACGCCTGGTGATTCAACCATGATGGATCGTGTCCGCGCCAAGCAAGGACGCGCCCGCTTCCAGGCGCTGTGCCTTGCCTTGCGCCCCGACCTGCTGCGCTTTGCGTTTTGGTTATGCCATGACCATGCTTTGGCGGAGGACGTCGTTCAAGAAAGCATGTTGCGAGCCTGGAAGGCCCAGGATTCGCTCGAGGATGAAAAAGCCGCCAAACCCTGGTTCGTGACCATAGTACGCCGCGAACTCGCCCGCACTTTCGAGCGCAAGCGGCTCAAGACGGTCAACATTGACGATCTGGTCGAGATGGAGGACTCCTCCTTGGCCGCCGGTGATCAAGCAGACCTTGCGGAAATGCGCGCCGCAATACTCAAGCTGCCTCAGGAATACCGCGAGCCATTGGTCATGCAGTCACTCCTTGGCTACTCCACCAAAGAGATTGCCGGCGAACTTCACCTCTCGCAGTCCGCCGTGCTGTCGAGGCTGTTTCGCGCCCGCCATCAGTTGCGTGCGCTGTGCGGTGAGGACACGAGTGAGGATCCGCAGGAATGATGAATCACGAACAATACCGGCGCGCTGTGCTGGCGAATCCGCTCGGTGCCGATCCGGAGCTTGAGGCGCATCGCGCCCACTGTGTGGAATGCCGCGCCTTCACCGACAGGGTGCTCGCCTTCGAGCAACGGCTGGTGCATGCGCTGAGGGTCGCAACGCCAAACAGCGCCAAGATCCTGCCTTTTGGCGCCCGCAGCGCGGTCCGTCACGCAAAACGGGGACGTTGGCTTGCGTTGGCAGCGAGCGTCGCGATTGCCTTCGTTGTGGCGGCTGGTATTTGGCTCACGCCCAGCTCCAGTCTCGCCGCCGATGTGGTCGCTCACACGGCTGGAGAATCCGCCGCTTGGACGCGCCACGCGGCTCTGTCCGACGGGGAACTTGCCCCCGTGCTCGAGCGTGCCAACATCACGCTCGATCCTAGGGCACCATCCGTCAGTTACGCCAATAGCTGCGATTTTCGCGGCCAAAAAGTACCTCACTTGGTGGTGCAATCACCCCGCGGACCGGTCACCGTCATGGTCTTGATTCATGAGTCGGTCTCCAAAGCAAGCCGGTTTGACGAACAAGGCTACCGCGGAACGATAATTCCGGTTCCGCAGCATGGCAGCATCGCGGTGCTGATGAAGGAGCCTGGTACCACGGCTGCCGAGATCGACGCGATCGCCGCCCAGGTGCGCAGTGCGATTGTGTGGGGTTCATCTCCCAGTGCGGGCGAGCGGTAGGCTCCCCAATGGATGGATACCTTCCACGCCGCGCACTTCGAGAGCCTGCGGCGGACAGTTTTCAATCTCCGAGAGAAAAGCCATGTCACACCTTGCCAAACGCCTCTCAAATTTAGGCATTCTGGGTCTCATAGTTTTGGTCGGATCGGGAAAAGACCTGCGAGCGCAAACGACCCCATCGCGCAGTCCTAGCGTGGTAGAGCTGTATACCTCTCAGGGTTGTAGCTCCTGCCCGCCGGCAGACCGCGTGTTGGGCGAACTCGCTACGATGCCGAATGTCATCGCGTTGGCCTTTCATGTGGACTATTGGGACAACATCGGCTGGCGCGACCACTATTCGATACCGAATGCCGTTGAGCGCCAGTACCGCTACGTCCAAACGCTTGGACTTTCGTCGGCCTTTACCCCGCAAGCGGTCGTTGACGGTCGCAGCAGTTTCGTCGGATCGGACAAACGGCGGATCCTGGACGCTCTAGCCGATCGGGCCGGCGACGCCGTGCCGGTCAGTCTTGAAGTATCTGACGGCGTGCTGACCGTCCGGGTGCCTGAAGGCCAAGATCGCAAACCTTATCAGGTCTTCGTCGCCGCGTATTTACCGCAAGCCTCTACACCGGTTGGGCGCGGCGAGAACTCCGGAAGGACGCTTCAGGAATTCAATATCGTGCGGCAATTTCGTTCCATCGGCACTTGGAGCGGCCACGCCGCGGTATTTCAAGCACCGGTGGAATCCTTTCCCGCCGACGCCTCTCGGGTCGCCGTGCTCTTGCAGCGCGATGGCCAGGGACCCATTGCAGGCAGCGCAGCGATTGCATTGCGTTGACCTGCAGCGTGAACAGCTCAGGCCCTTACGAACCGGCCAACTTCACCTCGCCGAGTTTTCTCGCTTGCGCCTCGCCTCATACGCTCTCAGGTGCGCATAAGCGGTGGCCAGCAGCGGCGCGTGCACAGAACCGGGCGAGCGCCTGAGAAGATCGCCGACGATGTGATCGGCCTCGATGCGGCCGCGTTGCTCGATATCGCGCAGCATCGATGTGGTAAACACGGAGCCCGGCGCCGTGAGTATCGAGACTCCCGCGTTGAGCGCCGCCGCCCGGGGTGCGAATCCGTTTGCCGCGGCAATTGCGCCGCATTCGTTGAACAGCCCGACAGGAATGTCCTGCGCCCCGGCCGCAACGATGTCACCGGCCGTTGCGCGCATCAGGCTGGTCGTCGCCGCTGCAGCGGCGATGAACACCCACTTCTCCCACATTTCCTGCAGGATGTCGGCGCTCAAATGCGCATCGAAACCGGGTACCCGCAGAACATCGGCGACGGAAGCTATGTTGGTTTCAGAGTCGCGGCTGCGCGAGCCAAACGCCAGGGAGTTGAAAGTACCCATCTGGTGGATGCGTCCGTCGGCATCCAGGGTTGATGAAATCCGCGCCAGGCCGCCGAGCACGCGCGGCGCACCGAACCGTGCATCGAGCACATCAAGGTGCCGCAAGCCGTTCAGCAACGGCAGAATCTGCGAGCTTGGGCCCACCGCTGCAGCGAAGTCGTCGATCGATGCTTCCAGATCGTAGGATTTGCTGCTGAGAATCACGAGGTCGTAGAAATTCCGGAGGCTTTCCGCAGTCGTCAAAGCCGGTGTCGGCAGAGTCAGATCGCCGAGCGGGCTGGTCACGATCAGGCCGTCGCGGCGCAGCTGCTCCGCCCTGCGCGGTCTGACCAGGAAGGTGACATCGCGCATTGCCGCCATCAGACGCGCACCAAAATAGCCGCCGATGGCGCCCGCACCGACGATGAGAATTCTCATGCTCTACCCTCGATCACTCTTTCTTGATTTCGTGCCCGCCGAACTGATTGCGCATGGCTGCCAGAAGCTTGTCGGAGAACGAGTCATTGTCGCGTGAGCGCAGCCGCTCGAGCAGCGACAAGGTAATGACGGGAGCCGAGACGCCCAATTCAATGGCATCGGCCACGGTCCAACGGCCTTCCCCGGAATCGGCGACAAAGGGCGCAATGCCCTTCAGGGTGGGGTTTTTTTCCAGTGCACTCGCCGTGAGGTCCAGAAGCCATGACCGCACCACGCTGCCGTAGCGCCATATCTCTGCGATTTGATGCAGGTCGAGCTTGAATTCGTTCTTATGCTGCAGAATCGAAAAGCCTTCGGCATAGGCTTGCATCAATCCGTACTCGATGCCGTTGTGGACCATTTTGGTGTAGTGACCCGATCCCACCGGACCGACCCGGCCCCAGCCTTGGTCCTTCGCGGGCGCAAGAGTTTCGAAGATCGGGCGCAAACGTTGCACCACGGCCTCGTCACCGCCGATCATCAAGCTGTAGCCTTCGGCCAACCCCCAGATGCCGCCGCTGGTGCCGGAATCGACATACTGAATTTTGCGCAGCGCCGCCGCCGCCGCGCGGCGTTGGGTGTCCCGGTAGTTGGAGTTGCCGCCGTCGATGATGGTGTCGCCCGCGGCCAACAGCGGCACGAGAGCGTTGACGGTGTTGTCGGTGATTTCGCCGGCAGGCACCATCAGCCATATGGCGCGCGGCGTCTGCAATTTTGCGACCATTTGCTCGAGCGAGGCGGCGGTCGCCGCACCATTCTTTTCCAGCATCGCGCGCGCCGCTTCGGCCGGATCGTAGCCCACGACTTTATGCCCGCCGCGCATCAATCGCTGCGCCATGTTGGCACCCATGCGGCCCAAACCAATCATTGCGATTTCCATATTTCCCAACCCGTGATCGCGCGAGCGCGTTGGCTGGAGTATATCGCGGATTAGGATCGCTTGAGGATGGTCATTGCCGCCGGACTCCCCACGGCCTCGAATCGACCTGTGAATGTCAACGCACCGTTCGCCGCGTTCAGATGGAACGAAGTGATGGAGTCGCCGCGCTGATTGCAGGAATAGAGAAATGCGCCGCCGGGATCGATGCACAGACTGCGCGGGGAATCGGCGTGCACCCAGGTTTCCGAGGTACCGCGCAATTGGCCGTCCTCCGCCACGGAAAATATTGCCACGGCATTGTGCAGGCGGTTTGCAACGTAGAGAAATCGGCCGTCGGCAGTCGTGACGATTTCAGAGGAGAGATTGCTGCCCTCGAATCTGGCGGGCAGGCTGGATACGAGCTGCTTGAGCGTCAGGGCGCCGCGCGCCGCGTCGTAGTCGTAAACAGCCACCTTTCCGTCGTGCTCGTACAGGTTGTAGAACACGCGTCCGTTGGGATGGAAGGCAAAATGTCGCGGCGCAGAACCCGGCGGAGCCGGAATCACCGGTACATCGGCGGGCAGCAAGCGCCCTGCTGCCGCGTCGAAGCGCCAGACCAGTGTAAGGTCGAGTCCCGCGTCATTGGCGATGACGAACTGCCCGGAAGGATCCGGCGCCACCATGTGCAGATGCGGACCATCGTGGTCGCTGACGGCGAACTGTCCCGGCGGATCACTCGCAGCGCGCACGTGATGCCGTGGACCCACGCTTGGCCTCACATCGGTCGCCTCGCCCAGCGCTCCGTCAGCTCCTACCGGGAAAACCCCGACACTGCCGCCGCCATAGTTGGCGACGAACACAAACTTTCCCGACGGATGCACACTGGCATGTGCCGGCATGGTGCCCTCGGAACTGACCGCTCCCAATCGCTTCAGCTGCAGGCTGCCCGGGTCGATGGCATACGAAAACACGGCACCGCTATGCTTGCCTTGGAAGTTGTCGATTTCGCTGACTGCATACAGCCGCGTCCGCGCCGGGTTGATGGCCAGCCACGTGGGGTTTCGAATGTCGTCGACGATCTGCAACTGAGTCAGCGCGGCAGTGACGGGATCGACACGAAACAGATAAATGCCGCCGCCGTTCGGCGTGTAGGTGCCTACATACGCATAGTTGAACTGCGGCGCGCCCGGCGTTGCGCCCGCTGCTGGGGCCCCTGCGCCGCACCGGGCGTGGGCACCTGCGCGGCGCGCAGCAGCTGCGGCAAAGCCGCCGGCGCGAGCAGCAGCGAGGATGCCTGAAGTAAATTGCGCCGGGTAATTCTTGATTTCAACGAGCCTTACCCCGCGGGCGAGCCATCGAGTGGTCAGTTATCCAAGAACAGCGTAATGCTGCTCGCAGAAAATGCCGCTGTCGACACGGCGTATTGTCCGACCGCCGTCATACCGGTCGCCAGGGCGCCGTTCAGCTCTGATTGTAACTGTGTGATGAATGCCGTGTATGTATCGAAGCTCTCGATGGTGAACGAGGCGGAATGACCGATTGAAAACACCATTGCCGAGCCCGTGGTGGGCGGTGCGATCGTGAGGCCGGATGACGAGCCGAGGATGTCGACGATCTGCGATCCGATCTGGATCTGATGGCGGCTGCCGATGCTGCTGTTATTGACGTTGAAAGTAATCGCAGTACTGTCGAACGAGGTAAACGGCGCCGCGGTTCCGCCGTTCCAATCGACCACCAATTCGGCTTGAATCGTCGTCGGATCGAGCAGAGTCGAGGCTATGAAATTGGGCGAAGCAGCGCCGAACGCGTTGGGAAATCCTGTTACCACCACCGGTGCCCCCACGATCGCATTCGTCAGGTCCAACCCCTGCGTGGCCACGCCATATCGATTTGGGGCCGCGCCGCTGCCGTTGAAATCGAATGCCGGGATCGACCGGCCGCCTAGACTGGTCAGATTGAGCGTCAAGGCCGCGCTGCTCTGCGCAGTCACCAAACCTTCCGCTGAGGCCAAATCGAGGCGCATCCGGCCGGCGCTGGCATCGAGAACAACACCGCTCGTGCCGTTCGCCGCGCCGGTCTGACTCGGCGTGCCGGTCTGAGTCGCGGTGCCGAATGCCTCGATCGAGGATCCCACCGAAATTTCCTGCGGGCTGATGGCGGCTGCAACACCTTGTCCAAAGGACGTGATCAGCGTGTTGGGGCCGACATTGACGATGGTCGTACCCGGTATGAATATGGCGTTGCCGTTTTGAGTAAACGTTGCGTCCTCGATGCCCAGCGTATTGCCGCTGCGCGCCGATACGACGCCCGATACGACATCGATGCCGATTCCCTGCACGCTGCTGTCAACCAGCACCTGCGTCGCGGCGAAGGACACCACTGATGCCGCCGTGCCGGCCGAGGTCGGGCTGGTGTAGAGGGGGTCGTGGCAGCGGGGGTGGTCGTGGCCGTCGAGATTGAGAGCGTGCCGAACGTCTCCGCCACGGTGTGCACAGGCAATGCGGCAAGTTGTGCCTGACCGGTGGTACCGGTCGATACGAATCCATTGATCTCGTAGGTCGTCATATCGCTCGGCTCGATCGAAAGCTGTCCCAAGCCGGCCACCGTACCGTCGAACGGCATCACGCCGGTTGCGAAAAAAGTGCCGCTCGAACCCAGGATCGGACCGTGGATGCGAACTTGCTTGGTGTCGATCGGCAGCGTACTGGCTGAGATCATCGGTGTGATCGTGACGGTCCTGGCACTCAGGTTGACGGCATTGGACGCCGCCAGGTCGAAGTCCAACGCCAGGCGGCCCACTTGTTTGGCACCGGTTATCAAAGAATCACTGGGATCGAGCGTGACCGCGACGGAAACCAGACCCAGGGCTTTGCCCTTCGCATCGACCGGCGTAAGTGCCACGCCATCGAGACTGCCGTCGTCATAGATGATCTGCGCCGCACTGTAGTCGAGCGTGATGAAGGCACCGGTATAGGTTCCTTTTACCACCCCAGGGACACCCAGCACTTCGCTCAAATCGAACAGCTTTGTAAAATCTACCGTCGTCTCGGCCGGCAGAGCTTGCACGCCCACCTTGCTGCCGGATTTTGTCAGCTGAACCGAGGCCAGTCCCACGCGGTAAGCAATGAAACGGTCCGAAGAGGGTGTCGCGGTAAGGGTTACCACGGCCGCGCTGCCGCTGCATGCCGCCATTGCCAGCAGCGCCACAACCATCGGCAACGCGAGCAGCTTCGAGATTGAGGCTCGCATGGCGCTATTGTTCAGCGATTTCAGGCGCGTGGAAAGCGCCAAACACGAAAAGATCTGTGAAGTCGCCGTAATGCGGCGCACGCGTCGCAGACCTGCGACAGCCCGGCGTTGGGGCTCAAAGAGCACGCGAGATCAATTCCTTCATGATTTCGTTGGTGCCTCCGTAGATGCGTTGCACGCGCGAATCGGCAAACATGCGGCACACCAGGTACTCATTCATGTAGCCGTAGCCGCCGTGCAGCTGAACACACTCATCGAGCACTTCCTGCTGCGTGTCCGTGACCCAATACTTCGCCATCGATGCAGTAACGGTATCGAGAGTTCCGGCGACGACTTTGGCAATGATGTCGTCGACGAACAAGCGTGCGACATGCGTTTTGGTGGCCAGTTCGGCCAGCTTGAACTTCGTATTCTGAAATTCAGCGATTGCTTTGCCGAAGGCCTTGCGATCCTTGACGTAACGAATGGTCTCGGCGAGGCCGCCTTCCATTGCCGCCACGCCGGAGACGGCAATGAGCGCCCGCTCATACGGTAAATCACCCATGAGCTGATAGAAGCCCTGACCCTCGCTCCCGCCCAAAAGATTCGCGGCGGAAACGCGCACATCCTCGAAAAAAAGTTCCGAAGTATCCTGCGATTTCATGCCCATCTTGTCGAGAATTCGCCCCACTCGAAAACCCTTCAGGTTTTCGGTCTCCACCATGATGATCGATGTGCCTTTGGCGCCTTCGCCCGGCTGCGTCTTGACCACCAACGCGATCAACCCGGCGAGGAAGCCGTTGGTGATGAATATTTTCGAGCCATTGATGATGTAGCTGTCGCCGTCGCGCACCGCGCGTGTCCGCAGACCTTGCAAATCGGATCCGGCCGCGGGTTCCGACATGCCGATGGCCCCGATCAGTTCGCCGCCCGCCATGCGCGGCAAGAAACGGCGTTTCTGCTCTTCGGTGCCGTGATTCTCCAGATAGTGCGCACAAATGCTGTGCACGCCTTGGCCGAATCCGGAGATGCCCCGGCGCGCGGTCTCCTCGTACAGCACCGCTTCATGGCGAAAATCCCCGCCCACGCCGCCATAATCCGCGGATATGTCGGTGCACAGAAGTCCCATCTCGCCGGCTTTGCGCCAGATGTCCTTGCCGACATGCTGCTGTTTGCGCCATTTTTCGTCGTTCGGCACCATTTCGGCCTCGACGAAACGCGCGACCGCATCTCGAAATATCGACAGATCCTCGTCCATCCATGGCGAGAGGTACGCGGCGTTCATGCGACGGGCTTGGCGGGCGGGGGCTCGACGGGCACCTCGGGAACGGTGGAGCGCCGTACTTGCTTGGCGTCTTGCCGAGCTTTTCTGGCGGCCTCTTTCTGCTTTTTAGCGTGACGGTAATTCGGCTTGGCCAAATGAATCTCCTGGATTAGCTCGCTGATCTTGAATCTTACTCTGCCTGCACTGCTTCGCGAACCGCCAAACATGAACCATCCTGCCAATAGAATCAACCAATTAGACCTACAGATGGCTTCCGCGTGCAATTGCCGCAATCGCTACTATACTTCGGCGTGGTGGAACAAAAACAAAAGTCCTGGCTGAGTTCCGCTAATTTTGGGCTCGCGATTCTTGCCTTCATCAATTTGTTCAGCTACCTGGATCGCTATGTGGTCTCAGGGGTGCTCGAAAGTCTGAAGCACTCCGATCTTGGGCTTTCCGACACCAATCTGGGATCGCTCATGTCGGGCTTCCTGGTGGTGTACACGCTCCTGGCCCCGGTTTTCGGCGCGCTGGGAGATCGGCGCTCGCGGCCACGGTTGATCGCACTCGGCGTAGCCTGCTGGAGTTTTGCAACGGCCCTGTCCGGATTCGCGGTCAACTACTTGACGCTGTTTGCCGCGCGTGCCGCCGTGGGCGTCGGCGAAGCGGCCTATGTCACCATCGCCCCGAGCTTGCTGTCGGATTATTTTCCGGTGCGTCAGCGCGGCCGCGTCATGGCGATTTTCTTTTGCGCGATACCCGTGGGCTCGGCATTGGGCTACGTGGTCGGCGGACTGGTCGATAAGCATTATGGCTGGCGCGCGGCGTTCTTCGTTGCCGGGACCCCGGGATTGCTGCTGGCGGCATTGTGTTTGTTGCTGCGCGACCCGCCTCGCGGCATCCAGGAACCGGCACCGGGCCATGACGAGGCGTTGCCGAGCATGCCGCGATCGAGCCTCAGCCGCGAGGCCTGGTCGACCTATGGCCGGCTGCTTCGCAACAAGCCCTATGCGCTCACGGTGCTGGGATACGCTGCCTATACCTTTGCCATCGGCGGGCTTGCCTATTGGATGCCGGCATTTCTCGAGCGTGCGCGCGGAATCCCGCGCAGCGATGCCACCGTGAGTTTCGGCACCATCGTCGTCATTACCGGATTCATCGGCACCTTTGTCGGCGGCTGGATGGGCGACTACTTTGCCAAGAATTCACGGCAGGCCTACCTGTGGCTCTCAGCCATCGCCACGCTCATCGCCGCGCCGTTCGTGTGGCTGGCGCTCACCACGAACTCGCATCCGCTTTACGTGACTTACATGGTGACGGCGCAGCTATGCCTGTTCCTGTCCACCGGTCCGATCAATGCGGCGATCATCAATCTGGTGATTGCCGGCGAGCGTGCCACCGCCATCGCATTGAGCGTATTCGCCATTCATCTCCTGGGTGACGCGCTCTCGCCCTTGATAGTCGGTGCGTTGTCGGACGCATTCTCGCTGCAGCAGGCCATTACCATCCTGCCGGTCGCGGTGCTGGTGGGAGGGTTGGTGTGGATCTGGGCTGCCCGGGCGCAGGCAAGGGCGGGCGGGCCGATGCAGCCGGCCGGCCCGCTTTACGCGCCGGAGAGTTAGTACTATGAAAATCCTTCTGTGTGGTCTTGCCCGAATCTCGTTCCTGTCATGCGCGCTCGCTGCAGCGCCCGCGCGGGCCGCAACCGAGGAGCATGGTCGCGCTTTTCTGGATGAATACAGCCCTCGGACCGCAAAATGGATCGAGCAGCGAGACTCTCAGACTCTGAATCAGTTGCGCGCCGATTCGCGCTTCGCAGCCTTCGAATCCGAGGCGGCCGGCATCCTTGCCGATCCCGGCCGTTTTTCGCCGGTGACCTTCATGGACGCGCACGTCTACCAGTATTGGCAGACTCATGAAAAGCCGTTCGGTGTGTGGCGCCGGACCCCGACGGGCGATTACCTGGCGGGAACACCGAACTGGGAAACCGTCATCGACGTGCAGGCGATGGCGACGGCCGAGAAGGCGAGATTCATATTCGCCGGTGCGGACTGTCAGGAGAATCGTTGCCTCATTTCTTTGTCCCGCAACGGCAAGGACGCGGTGGAACAGCGCGAGTTCGATCTGCGCACGAGGCAGTTCGTTGCGAAGGGCTTCCATGTCGCGGAGAGCAAGACCGAAACTTGGTGGTACGACGCCGACACCGTAATCGTCGCCCCGGCGTTCGCCCGCGCCGAAATGAACGAAGGGCTCATGCCGCGCACGCTCAAGGTCTGGCGGCGCGGCACCCCGCTCAATTCGGCCCGCATGCTGTACGAGGGCAAGGATTCTGACTCTGGCATCAGTACCGCGTTCATCAAGGCCGCAGGATCCGGCAATTTCATAGCCGTCCGTCACCAGGACTTTGATCGGCGTGAATATTTCCTGCTCTCGTTGGACGGCAATTCCCGCCCCCTGCCCCTGCCGTCGACTGCCGATTTCATGGGCGTGCACGCGGGCAAGCTCCTGCTCCGTCCCAACCGAGACTGGATCCTGGAAAGCGGGGTGACGGTGGCTCGCGGGACGCTCGCCGCCGTCGATCTGAAGGCGCTGATGCACGATGCAAAAATCCCCTCGGTCGAGCTGGTCTATTCGCCGAGCGGCGATGATGCCATCCGCAGCACCCGATCGTTCGACGGACGGCTGTTCGTCGAGCTGCTGCACGACTATGCCAGCAGGCTGGTTGAACTCACGCCGCGCAAGGCGGGAACGTGGGAGGCGCGATCCATCCCGCTGCCCGGCGGCCGCTACATCCAGGCCATGGCCTTCAACCAGGGCCTGTTGGTGCTGCATGAGCAAGGCCCGCTCACGCCGGATCGGGTCGTACAGGTCGATCCACAAAGCGGCGAAGAGAAGCGACTGGTGTTCCAGCAGCCGGCGTACTTCGAGGCTTCGAATCTGCTCACCGAATACAACCAGGCGCGCAGCTCGGATGGCACCCTGATCACCTACAGCGTAACCCGGCGCAAGGACCTCAAGTTCGACCACTGCGGCGCAACGCTTGTCTATGGCTACGGCGGATACGATGTCCCGCTCACACCGCGCTATGAGCCGGTGTTCGGCAAGCTGTGGATGGAGCGCGGCGGTGTCTACGTGCATGCCTATCTTCGTGGCGGGGGTGAGCGCTCGCCCGATTGGCACTGGGACGTCATGCGCGCTCGTCGACCGCTAGTTTACGATGATATGGCCTCAATCCTGCGCGACTTGCACAGCCGCGGCGTCACGCAAGCCAGCCACACCGGAATCATGGGCCGTTCCAACGGCGGCTTGATGACCGCCGCGGTGATGGAACGCTTCCCCGATCTGATGAACGCCGTCATCGTCGGCGGGCCGCTCACCGACATGTTGAATTTCATAGACTTCCCGCCCGGTTCGACCTGGACTTCGGAGTACGGTGATCCGCGTGAGAGTGTCGCTCATCAATACTTGAGCGCTTATTCGCCCATGCAGAATATTGCCCCGCGTGAGGTGCGCTATCCAAAGGCGCTCATCATCACTTCCACCGACGACGATCGCGTGCTGCCGGGGCAGGCACGGCGGTTTTCCGCGCTGCTCGAGGAGAAGGGGCACGAGAACTTCTATTTCGAGGACGCCCAAGGCGGCCACTACTGGGAGCTTGCGGGAGGTCCGGCGCCGGGCGATTGGCGGCGGCGCGCGACCGCCCGGGCGGTGGAATACACCTACCTGTGGCGACAGCTGGGGCAAGGGAGCTGCAATTGAGGGGAAGCCTCGGTCCTGCTCCCTAGCCGAAGCGCCGGCCTATGGCCGCGAATTCTCGAGCGGCCTGAACGGCGCAGCAACACCGCGGACGGTCAAATCGGGTGCAACCGGCTCGGTTGCCGTTGCGGGCTCAATCGAACAGGCTGAGGATGCGTTGATACTTTTCGATGTAGCCGCGATTTTCGCGGTTGTAAGGCGGAATACTGACTGCTCGCACGACAGAGGCTTGCTCGCGCCAGACACAGGGGCAGGTGACTGCTGAGCCCGGGGTGAGCTGGCCCGCGCGGCGCAGCTCGCCGAGCGGGACGCCCATGCGCTCGAGCGCACGATAAAGCTTCGCGACGTTGCGCGGGCCGCCGTTGTAGGCCGCGACCGCAAAGATGCCGAGCACTTCCGGATTCGTGCGATAGGCGGAGCGGATTTCACCGCTCATCTGTGATAGCTCGATGTCCAGCAGGCAGACGGCCGCCTTCATTGCGTTCGGCAGGCGGGTCGCGCCGCGCTCGAAGTTTGAGTCCAGCTGCGCGCCGCGGCACCTGCGCACGACGAGAGAATAGGTGCCATTGCCGTGCCGGTCGGTGAACTGCATCGGGCCCAGCGCTTTCGCACTCGAGACGCTGTAGCGAAACGCTTCCTCGCGCTTCAGGCCGTACTGGCTGAGTACCTCGTCGAATGCATCTTTGCCCTTTTCATGGAAGTCCTCGTCGTCGGTCTGTTCTATGACCGCGAGCGTCGTGATCACCTCAGCCGGTATCACATCCGCGAGCAGCTCCCCCGGAAAGGCCGCGCTCGGCACCTTCGCGTTACGAAGTTCGTCCATGGCGCGCCGTGCGGTGGTGAGCAGGAAGTCCCTGCCGCCCGTGACGAAGCGCGGGTCAAGGGTATCCTGGGTATAGGGCAGGTAGACGATGGGTCGTGCCGTCGCCGCCGCCTCGCGCCAGCGTTTCTTTTTGATGAGGGTGTTGTCGAATACCGGGAACTTGCGGCCGTAGACCTTCAGCTCCTCGCCGCCGCCCGAGAATGCGAACATCAGCCGCTCGGCCCCTGTGCCCTTCACGTGCCGCGCCTCAATACCGTGCGTGAGCACGGCGAAGGGCAGCGGCCGGCGGCCGGGCTTCCATTTCACCGGCGGGCGGGGGATCTCCAAGTGAGCAATGGTCCAGTTCTTGTGCGCCTCGCTCCATAACGCGAAGGCGACCGGCCGGCCGCGCAGCACCTCATGCCCGCCCTTGCCGGTGAAGACGTAGTGCAGTTCGACGTCGCGCAGCTGCGCCTGGCCCTCGGCAACCAAGTCGCGGATGACGAGGTTGCGCTCGCGACCCTCCACGACCACCTCCGGCAAGCCTTGAGTGCTGGGCGGCGCCTCGCGCTGCTCCGACTCGGCGACGGCCGCCGGAACCTCGGTCTCACCCTCGTCTTTGGGTCCGCTCGCGGCCGCTGGGAGGTCCTGAACGACGGGCGCCGCGGCGGGTTCCGCGACCAGCGTTGGGTCGTCCGCTGTCTCGGTGCGGCCGCCCGAGGAGGCGCACGCGGAGCAGAGCATGAAGACCAGGAGCGGCAGCAGCGTTGAGGCACTGCGAGAGACGCGTGCAGAGGAACTCAGAAATGCAGAAGCGGGCGGTAGAGATGACATCGTTCCGATGATACCGGCGAACGGCGCGCCGCACGACCTCGTCGCAAACGTTTGCTCCCCATGCGTCGGCTGAGCCCGCCCACCAAAACAATACCTTGTGGTAAAGTCACGCTGGGTTAGCAATAAGATTTTATCTGAAGAGGAATAAATGATGTTCCAAATGACATTTCGGCGCCTGATCATGGCGTCGTTCACAGCAATCGCTCTGGCGTGCTTGGTACCGGCGGCCATCGTGCAGGCGGGAACGCCCGGATCGACGTCCGAGGTCAATGTCGATGAGCATGGCCTCGCTCTGCGCGGCTATGATCCGGTGGCCTATTTCGACGGCAGCAAGCCGACCCACGGCATCGCCAAGTTTTCGGCCGCTTATGGCGGCGCCCACTATCTCTTCGCCAGCGAAGCCCATCGCGCGTCGTTCGTCGCCAACCCAGGGAAGTATGTTCCGCAATTCGGTGGATATTGCGCCCTCGGCGCGTCCGAAGGTGAGAAAGTCGACGCCAATCCCGAGACCGGTAAAGTGGTGAACGGCAAGCTTTACGTGAATTACAACGAAAAAGCCAAGGCGATTTTCGACAAGGACACGCCCGCCACCATCGCGAAGGCCGAAGAAAATTGGCCGAAGATCAAAGACAAAGCACAGTAGTTTAGCGTCGAGAATGCGCGGCCGGGCGATGGCGCCTAGCCGCGCAGATATGGGAGGTCTGTCGCGCAACCCCAAACAGGAACTCCGCGTCTTGACCTGTTCGCACCGGCTCTTATGTCGTCTGCTCGCACCCGCGGCTCTGAGCATCTGCTGGGCCTCGGCTCACGCGATTCCTTCTCTGGAACCGGTCGAAGCTGAGGTTTCCCGCTCGGACATTTTCGCAGGCCAACCGAACATACTGCCCTCGCAAGCGATGGCCATCGGCAATGGCCGGCTGGGCGCAGCGATCTGGGCTGCCGACGGCATGACCATTCAGCTGAACCGCAGCGACACCCTCCCGGGCCGCCTCTCTCCGGGACAAGTGCTGTTTCCGGGGTTGAAGCCCATGATCGCCGATCGCGGCTTTCGAGCACAGCTCCATCTTTTTGACGGAGTTTGGCGCCAAGCGGGAGCGGGCATGCGGGTGTCGGTGCTCGTCGATCATGATCTCGATCGCTTGATCGTCGATGTCGCGGGCGCCAATCCCAACCTTGATCAAACGGTGATCCTCAAACTCTGGGAACCCCGCTCTCCCGCCGCGATTGTTCGCGGCAGCAGCGTGATCCTAGCGGAGCACTGGCTCGACGACACGCTGCCGGGTGCCTCCGGACTACCCTTCGGCTCGCTGGCGGCGGTTCGCGTCGAGGGCCGTCGGCTGCACGCCAAGTCCCTCGACCGTCGTCAGCTCGCGATTCGCTTTCGGCCCGATGCAAACGGCACCTATCGGGTAATCATTGCCGCTCCAGCCTTCGATGGAACCCTAGATCCCCGTTCCGCGGTGGCGCAGACGCTGAATGCAAAGGTCGATCCGGCGGCATCGATGCGCTGGTGGAACGATTTATGGCGCCGCGCCGACAGGATCACGGCGTCTTCTCCCGATGGTCGAGCTCAGTACTTCGAAACCCTGCGGACGCTCTTTATCTACTACTCGGCAGCGCAAAATGGCGGCTCCGTACCGGGCTCACAAGCGGGAATCGCCGATCTTTTCTCCGCCGTGAGGGACAGACATTACTGGGATCCGGCAGCCTTCTGGTTGTGGAATTTGCGCACGCAGGCGGCTGCCAACCTGGCTGCCGGACTGCCGCAACTCAACGAACCTTTGTTCGCTCTTTATCGAAACCATTTGTCGACGATGCAACATTGGACCCGGGCGAAAATGCAGGGGCGGGAAGGCATTTGCGTGCCGGAAACGATCCGTTTCAACGGCGTCGGCGTGGAATCCGAGAGCGAAACGTTTCGACCGTTTGCCATCATCACGCACAGTTGCGACGCGAATTGGACCGCGGTCGCCAACGCGCGCACCTTGTCGAGCGGCGCAGAACTCGGGCTCTGGGTCTGGGAGACGTACCGCAAGACCGAGGACCGCGCTTTTCTCGCGGAGAACTATCCTCTGATGGCGGAGGCTGCGCGATTCTTGCTGGCTTACCAGAAGCCCGGCCCCGACGGATTGCTGCACACGGCCCCCTCGAACGCGCACGAAACGCAGACCGATGTGCAGGATCCGGCCACGGATATTGCGGCGATTCGCGCGCTATATCCGGCGACGATGGCCGCCGCACGGTTGCTCGGACGCGATGCGGAACTTTCGGCGCTTCTTGCGGCTGCGCTCAAATTGACGCCTGAACTGCCGCTCATGGAAGCGATCGGAACACCCGATCACTCGTTGCCGCCGGCTGCCCAGTCTCCCGGAAATGTGATTGCGCCGAGCTATGACTTTGCAGCGCCGTCCAAAAACAGTGAGAACATCGGACTCGAACCCCTGTGGCCGTACGGACTGATCGGCCCCGATAGCACGCTGTTCGGCATTGCACAGCGAACATACGCCTATCGTCCCTTCCGCGCTCTCGCCACCTGGAGCAATGATCCCATCCACGCAGCCAGGCTGGGCTTCGGCGCTGAGATGGCTGCGAGCATTGATGCGTTGACCCAGTTATATCAGACCTACCCGAACGGTATGGCCAATGCGGGAGACGATGCCGGCGAATTCTACATCGAGCAAATGGCCACGGTTGCCGTGGCGCTCTCGGAGTCGATCGTCCAAGATCAGGCGGACGACTTGGTCATCGCCGCCGCGGTGCCTCCTCATTGGTCGATGCTCGGCAGTGTGTTCGTCCGTGGCAACAGCCATATCCGCGTGCAGATCTCGGACGGCAGCCTGGCTGAATTTATACTCGTCGCCGGCTCAGCACATCGTTTCAGGATCAGGAACCCATGGCCGGGTCACGTCGTTTTTCAAAGTATTGCCGGCCATACCACCGCGCCGGCGCAGCTTTCCGGCGAGGTCTTTGAAGTCACGGCAGAGTCCGGTTCGACGTACCGTTTCCATCCAGATGGCCCGGCATCTTCGATCATGCCTGGCATACCGGACTTCTTCGGAGCCGGCCCCAAGTCCCTGGGACGAGTCTCCATTGGATTGCCTGAACCCTGTTGTGCGCCGCCCGATGGGTACGATCCCAGTTCGGATCGGACGATAGGACGGCGGCCCTGATCGATTTGATTGGTAGTGCGGAACCTTGTCTGCGCTAGCTTCGCGCGCGCTGGATCGCCGCGAACTGCGCGGCGAAATCGCTGCGCGCCGCCATGTCCTCGATGTCCGCGTCGAGCTTGCGCTGCCAATTCGGGTACTCAGCATAGGTTCCCGGCACGTTGACCGGGTCGACCATGCCCAATAGATCTTCGATTTGCAGCGCAACCAGCGTGGTGGAAGAGCGCGCCAGATACAGATGCAGCGCATGGCTGAGTTCCGCGGTAAACGGCTCGAAGGCCGTGCCCGGCCGCGACGGACTCAAGCCTTGATCGCGCAGCGCCGCGAGCAGCATTTCGCGATCATGCTCACGCTCGCGCACGATCTCATGCTTTCGATCTCGGCGCTGGGATAAAGATTCAGGCGTCGGCGCAGCTCGATGTCCCGACCCTCCCAATAGCTTCGCAAGTCGGCAGATCGTGCGTGGTCGCCGTTGCCAGCGCACGCTTCACGAATTCGTCCGGCCGCCGAAACCTTCCGTCGGTCTTTTCGAACAGCAACACCTTGTAGTGATAGAGACCGAATTCAGGCATGGCCCGGCGCATCTCGTCCGGCACCACGCCCAAGTCCTCGCCGACCACCAGGCAAGCGCTGCGCGCGCTTTCGAGCGACAGCACGGTCAGCAGCTGTTGCAGCGGATAGTGAACATAGGCGCCTTCGCTGGAAGCGCAGCCGCCCGGGACCCACCACAGCCGGCACAGCGACATCACATGATCCAGGCGCAGAGCGCCGTAATAGCGCATGTTGTCGCGGATCAAACGAGCGAACCCCTGCAGGCGCTGCGTCAGCAGCGCCGCCGGATCTTGCGGCGGAATTCCCCATCCCTGCCCCCTCAAGGCCAAAGGATCCGGCGGAGCGCCGATTTCGGCGCCGAGGGAATAGCTCGCCCGGTCCGCCCAGGTCTCCGAACCGGAAGGGTTGGCGCCGACGGCATAGTCTCCGTACAGCCCGATGGGCATGCCCAGCTCGCGCGCCAAAGCCTGCGCGCTCAGCAGTTGCTCATGCGCCAGCCATTGCAAATACGCATGGAATTCCACCTCGGCAGGATGTTCGAGCGCGAAGCACCGCTGCCGCAGTGCCGTTCACATCGCGATATTCCTGCGGCCAGCTCAGCCATCCCGACGCGCAAGCAGTGGTCGTGCGAAAATGGCGATCGAGTGCATCGAAGCGCGCGTGCAGTTGCAGCGGCGTGCCCCGCTCTGCAACGAACGCCCAAAAGCTGCGGGCCCGTGCGCTGCCCGTTGCCAGATGTTGGTCGCGAAAATTCTGATGAAGCAGCGCGAGAATTTCAAATTTCAGTTCCGCAACGCCGTGATAGTCCACGTGGTCCTGCGCACGCAATCCGTCCAATCGGGTTGCGAACTCAGGGTCGGCCACGCGATCGCGCGCCGCCGCGCATGTCGCGAACTCGGGGACGGCGGGCACGGCAATATACAGAACGTTCAGAAAGTGGCGGCTCGACGCGCTGTATGGACTGCATCTCGCCGGATCCGCGGGGACCAAGGCATGCAAGGGATTCAAGCCGATGAAGCCCGCGCCGCTGGTGGCCATCCAGCGGACCAGCAGCTGTAAATCCTGAAAATCTCCGATGCCCCAATTGATCCGGGAACGCAGCGTGTAGAGCTGCACCGCGACTCCCCAGAGCCGCCGGCCCGCGGCAATCGCCGCAGGCTCGTAGCATGTCGGCGGAGAAATGACCAATGCGCAGCGGTCGGCGGCGCCGCCGGCAATTTGCGCCTCGAACTCGTGATAGCCCGGCGGCAGATCGAACGGCAGCTCGAAACGGCGACGCGTAATCCAGGCACCGCCGACTTCGCCCCGCCAATTCTCTGCGCAATCGGCCGTCGAGGTAACGCCATCCGATCGCGATCCATTCTCGAAATACACGCGCCAGACGATGGCGGCTCCTAGCTCGTGCGCCGTGACGTTGATGTCGAAACCGATTCGCGCGCCGTGCGCGGTTGCCACGAAAGGCAACAGCTTGCGCCACCGGGCACCCTCGGCTTGCTCGAGGCAAGCGGCCAGCTCGGCGTCATCTTCCACCGCGCAGCCCATTGCGTTCAAGATGCCTATCTTGGTTTGCAGGCTGAAGAACTTCAGTTCACCGCGATAATTGTGGTAAGCGTCGGCAATTCCGCGCAATTTCGCCAATCTTTCGATCAATGCCGTTTCCACTTCAGCACTCCAACAGTGCAACGCTGTGCGCTTTGAGCACGTAGCTGCGGGCGCCTCCAAGGCTGCTTGCCCCGATGCCTTGCGAGGCGGTGTCGAAAAGACAGATCCAAGGCCCGTCGGCCGGTGCGGCCGGGAGCCCGAAACTGTGATCCGAACCCGCCGAATTCACCAGCAGCAGCAGATGTTCCGCCGAGCCGGTGTGTTCTCCGAACCACATTCCGAGCGTGCGCAAGCTCGAATCGTGCCACTCGTTTTGCGTCATCTCGGTGCCATGTACGTTCAACCACTTCACGTCCTTGACCGTCGCACGCGACGCTGCGCCCTTGAGGAAGGTCTCTCGGCGAAACTCTACGTGCAGGCGGCGCAGCTGCGCGAGCAATCGGGCAAATTCCAGCAAGTCATGATTCGTGCTGCGCAAGCGCCAATCGACCCACGATATCTCGTTATCCTGGCAGTAGGCGTTGTTGTTGCCGCGTTGGGTTCGGCCGAATTCGTCTCCTGCTTGGAGCATCGGCACCCCTTGCGACAGAAACAGGGTGGCGAGAAAATTGCGCATTTGTCTCTTGCGCAAGGCGACGATGGCCGGATCGTTCGTGGGCCCCTCAATTCCGCAATTCCAGCCCATCTCGTTGCTGTGACCATCACCGTTGTTCTCGAGATTCGCCTCGTTGTGCCGCCCGTTGTAGGACACCAGATCGTTCAAGGTCATGCCGTCGTGGGCAGTCACAAAATTGATTCCGGCGGTGGGTTTTCGCCCGTTATGCCGGAACAGATCGCTCGAACCGGCAAGTCTCTCGGCAAATTCCCCCAGCTTGCCGGCGTCGCCGCGCCAGAACGCGCGCACGCCGTCTCGAAAGCGATCATTCCACTCGGACCACCCCGGCGGGAAGTGGCCGAGTTGGTAGCCTCCCGGCCCTACATCCCAAGGCTCTGCGATCAACTTTACGTAGGCAAGCGCCGGCTCGGCGCGCAGCGCCTTGAAGAAAGCCGCGTGGGGGTTGAATCCTCCTTCCTCGCGGCCGAGCACCGTTGCCAGGTCAAAGCGGAAACCATCGACGTGCATTTCCTCGACCCAATATTTCAGGCAATCGATGATGAGTGCGCGCACTCGCGGGTGCTCGCAATTGACCGTATTGCCACAGCCGGCGAGATTCTCGTAGAAGCGCAAATCTCCGGGGGTCAAGCGGTAATACACCGAGTTCTCGATGCCGCGCAGGGATAGCAACGGTCCGGACTCGTTGCCTTCGGCGGTGTGGTTGAATACCACGTCCAAGATCACTTCTATGCCGGCGGCATGCAGCGCTTTTACCATGGTCTTGAATTCGACCACGGCGTCATCGACGGCATATTCATTGGCCGGCGCAAACCATGCAACCGGGTTGTAGCCCCAGTAGTTGGTCAGCTCATGGTCACGCAGGAATTGTTCGGCCGCAAAGGACTGGCACGGCAGCAATTCCACAGCGGTCACGCCGACGGACTTCAAGTGCTCGATGACCGGCGCCACCGACAGCCCAAGATACTTTCCGCGCCATTTCTCAGGCACTGCAGGGTGCAGGCGCGTAAAGCCCTTGACGTGCAGCTCATAGATGATGGAATCGCGCCACGGAATCGTCGGCGGCCGGTCGCCATCCCAATGAAACGCGGGGTCGATGACGCGCGAGCGCAGCGGCATACGCGTCGACAATTCGCGCGCGCACGGGTCGATCAATGGCACCGTCGCATCGAAGCGATGGCCCTTTTGCGGATCATTGGGTCCGTGCACGCAAAAGGCGTAATGCGTGCCGGGACCTGCGCGCCGCGGCGATAACAGTCCGTGCCAGACATCGCCCGTGCGCCCGGGCAAATCGTAACGCGCGGTCTCGGCGCCGCCGGCCGCGTCGAACAAGCACACCTCGACACGCGTGGCGTTGGCGGAGAACAGCGCGAAGTTGACGCCGTGCTTGTCCCACGTGGCACCCAAAGGCCGTGGCGAACCTGCGTGGACTACTTTCAAATCACCGGCTTCACCGACCATATGCGGTCCGCGTACTCGCGGACGCTTCGGTCGCTTGAAAAATAGCCCATATTCAAGCAATTGAGCACGGCCTTGTGGCTCCACTGATCTTCCATCGCGTACAGCGCATCCACCCGGTCCTGCGCCTTCGCGTAGGCGGCATAGTCCGCCAACACCAGGTAGGGCTCGCCCTCGCTCAGCAACCGGTCAACCACCTGGGCATCGTCCGGGCGATCCGGCGAAAAAAATCCAGAGGCGATGAGCTCCAACGTGCCCTGCAGTTCCGGGTTTGCCTCGAGCTCGCGCCTGGGGCTGTAGCCCGCTGCGCGCCGTGCCGCCGCTTCGTCGGCGGTGAGCCCGAAAATGAACATGTTCTCGGCGCCTACATGCTCGAGAATCTCGATGTTGGCGCCATCCAGGGTGCCGATGGTCAGCGCTCCGTTGAGCGCGAGCTTCATATTGCCGGTTCCCGACGCCTCCATGCCCGCGGTGGAAATCTGCTGCGACAGATCCGCCGCGGGCATGATTGTTTGCGCCAGCGAAACGTCATAGTCCGGCAGAAAAACCACGCGCAGAGTGTCGCGCACCCGGATATCCGCGTTGATGGTGCTCGCCACATTGTTGATGAGTTTGATGATGGCCTTCGCCATCGCATATCCGGGCGCCGCCTTGCCGGCAAAGATCACCGCCCGGGGCACCATCCCGGCATCCGGGTTCTCGCGAATTTTCCGGTAGCGGCTCACCACGTACAGCAGGTTCAGCAATTGACGCTTGTATTCGTGGATTCTTTTCACCTGCACGTCGAACAGGAAGTTGGCGTCGATTTCAACACCCGTGCGGCGCATCACCTCTTCCGCAAGCCTCTGCTTGTTGGTGCGCTTGATGCCGCGAAACTGGCGGCGAAACTCCGCATCGTCGGCGGCTCCGGTCAGGCGCCCGAGCTCTTCGAGATCGTTCTCCCACGCGCGCCCAAGGTGCTGCGTCAACAATGCGGACAGGCCGGGGTTGGACTGTTTCAGCCAGCGGCGCACTGCAATTCCGTTGGTCACATTGATGAACCGGTCAGGATACATCTGCGCGAATCCGCTGAACACGTGCCGGCGCATGAGATCGGAATGCAGTTGCGCGACACCGTTGATCTTATGGCAGCCGACGATGGCGAGGTTGGCCATGCGCACCCGGCGGTCTGCGCCGTCATCGATGATGGACATGCTGCGCAGGCGCTGCTGATCGTCCGGATAGGCCGACTCCACCGCCCGCAGAAAATCCCGATTGATGAGATAGATGATTTCCAAATGCCGGGGCAGCAGACGCTCGAACATCGATACCGGCCAGGATTCGAGGGCTTCCGGCAACAACGTATGATTGGTATACGAAAATACGCCGTTCGTGATCTGCCAGCTTTCCTCCCAGGTCAAGCCGTGTTCGTCGATGAGCAGGCGCATCAATTCCGGAATTGCCACCGCCGGGTGGGTATCGTTCAGCTGAATCGCGATCGAGTCCGGCAAGGAGGCAAGCGATCGCCCCTCGCTCAAATGGGTGCGCAAGATATCCTGCAGGCTGGCGCTCACGAAAAAATACTGTTGCTTGAGCCGAAGCTCCTTTCCCTGCGGCGTTGAATCGTCCGGATAAAGCACGCGCGACAGGTTTTTGGCCTCCAGTTGGTCTTGCACGGCGGCAGCGTAGTCACCGGCGTTGAAGGCATCGATCTTGAAAGGCGTGATCGCGCGCCCTGACCAAAGCCTCAGGTGATTGACGGTCGGGCCGCCGTTGCCCGGCGTCAATTGATCGAATCCGACGGCGTAGATGTCGCTCGTGTCCACCCAACGGTGCACGTCGCTCACCGCGGCCCCTGCCGGCGCCTCGCTGCGCCCGCCGAATCGCACGATGTAGCGCGCACTGTTGCGCGGCGTTTCCCACACATTGCGCAGGCGTAGCCAGCTGCTGGCAACCTCGCGCTGCCCCCCGTCCGTGCCGATGACCTGCGTGAATATCCCGTAGTCGTAACGGATGCCGTAGCCCACGGCAGGATACTGCAGCGTCGCCAGCGAATCCAAGAAGCAGGCCGCCAGGCGCCCCAGTCCGCCATTTCCCAGGCCCGGATCCACTTCCTGGGCGGCGACGTCCTCGAGTTCGAGACCCATGCTGCGCAGCGCATTGCGCGCCTCGTGCACCAGGTCTCCGTCGAGACAGGACAATGCGTTGATCAGCGACCGGCCGGGGAGATATTCGACCGAGAAGTAGCACACACGTTTGACATGCGCGTTCGATACACGCTGTTGTGTTGCGAGCCATCGCAAGGTCAGCTCCTCGCGCACCGCAAGCGACAGTGAGTCATAAATATCCCGAGGCGTGGCCGAGCCCGGATTCTTGCCCAAGGTTCTGGTGAGCCGGTCCAGCAGCGCCGCGTGCAGCGTGCCCGGCTGCAGGGCCACGTTGCGGCGGGTCGCGAATTGGGAGTCAATTGATTCCATATTACGAGTTATTATAGGGTTGTTATTCAGGCTAGCGGGGCAAACCTCACAATGTGGCGTCCGGATTGAATTCCTCCTCCTTGGCCGTGGGCGTCGATGTCGGCGGCTCATCCATCAAATGCGCGCTCATTGATCTCGATACCGGTCGATTTGCGGGCGAACGCTTCTCGACGCCGACGCCGGCACAAGGCTCCACTGACGCCCTGCTCGCCGCGCTGGACTCGGTGGTCGCGAATATTCCGGGCGACCACGCCGTGGGCCTGGCATTTCCCAGCGTCATACGCTCCGGCATCGTGCGTACCGCGGCCAATCTGAACAAGGCGTGGATCGGGCAGCCGTTGGCCGAACTCGCCGCAAAGCAGCTGCAGCGGCCCGTGATCGCCATCAACGACGCCGATGCGGCCGGGCTCGCAGAGCTGCGCTACGGCGCCGCACGCGATGTTCCCGGCACGGTTTTGCTGCTGACCTTGGGTACCGGCATCGGCAGCGCGCTGTTCGTCGATGGCCGGCTGGTGCCGAACACCGAGTTCGGACATCTGCAAGTCGCGGGACGCGAGGCGGAAAAGCGCGCCTCCGGGCACGCAAAAGTCCAAGGCAACTTGAGTTGGGATGCGTGGACGGATGAACTGAATTTGGTTCTCAACGAACTACATGCCCTGCTGTGGCCCGACCTGATCGTTCTATGCGGCGGCATCACCGAAGAGCCCGAGAAGTTCA
This sequence comes from uncultured Gammaproteobacteria bacterium, assembly GCA_963761345.1. GTDB lineage: Bacteria > Pseudomonadota > Gammaproteobacteria > Steroidobacterales > Steroidobacteraceae > Bog-1198. The sequence continues at coordinate 55,442 of CAVXGV010000011.1, read as the reverse complement.
TGGACAAACTGCACTGCGAGGCACGGTTATGCATCGGAACATTGCGTGCGGAAGCCGGCATCGTGGGCGCCGCATACGCCACGACGGTTTCCTCCCCGCGGGTTTAGTCCTCCCCGCGGGTTTAGCGAGAGCGGTTGCCGCCGGCGCCGCATCTCTCTTGCTTGCCGCATGCGCTGCCACGCGCCACGAATCTCCACGCGCCGCCGGCTCCGGATACGCGCCTCCTGCATCTGTGGCGCTGCAATCCTCCGCGCTGCACGCGATGATCGACACTGCCACATCCATGATCGGTCAACCCTATCGGTGGGGCGGAGCGGCCCCGGGCGGTTTCGACTGCAGCGGTTTGGTCGAGTACGCCGCGCTCAGCGCCGGCATCCGCATGCCGCGCACGGCAGCGGAGCAGCTTCGGATCGGCGCACCCGTCGATCGCGCGGAGTTGCAGGCCGGCGACCTCATTTTCATGCATCTGGCCCACAAGGAATTGCATGTGGCCATTGCGCTCGACAGTCAAGTGTTCGTCCATGCGCCCTCCACCGGCGGCCACGTGCGCATCGACTCGCTCATCGCCGCACCCTACGCGAAGGGGTTCATCGGCGCGAGGCGCGTAGTACCATCCGCGGGTCTCGAAAATTGACCTGGGAGCCTGTCGGACTTGGGGACGCCGTCGCAGCAGATGGACCTAAGTTCGACAGGCTCCTAGCGTGCCGCAGCCTCCAGCGATTCCGTGGTGGCAGCGGCAAACTGCAGCGCTGCAAGACGCGCATAGAGCGGGCTATGCACCAGCAGTTCGGCATGCGTGCCGACGGCGATCTTATGGCCGTGGTCCATCACCACGATACGATCGGCTTTGAGCACCGTCGCAAGCCGGTGGGCAATGATGATGGTCGTGCGGCCGCGCATGAGTTTCTCGAGCGCCTGCTGCACCAGCCGCTCGGATTCCGCGTCCAGTGAACTGGTCGCTTCGTCCAACAGCAAGATCGGTGGATCCTTGAGAATGGCCCGGGCCAGTGCAATGCGCTGGCGTTGGCCGCCGGACAGTCGCGTGCCGCGCTCCCCTAGGAAGGTGTCATAGCCCTGCGGCAATTTGCGCAGGAATTCATCCGCGGCGGCGGCGACGGCGGCCGCTTCGATCTGCGCGTCGCTCGCCGTCGGGCGTCCGTAGCGAATGTTCTCGCGCGCGCTGGCGCCGAACAGCACCGTATCTTGCGGCACCAGTCCGATCTGCGAGCGAATGTCTTCCGGGCGCAAATCCGCGAGCCGCGCATCGTCGATGAGCACCCGGCCGGAGTCCGGGTCATAAAAGCGCAGCAGCAACTGAAAGATCGTGCTTTTCCCGGCGCCCGACGGCCCCACGAAGGCGATGGTTTCACCCGGGGCCACCTCGAAGCTGAAATTATCGAGCGCCGCATGCAGCGGCCGCGACGGATAGTGAAAGGTGACGTTGTCGAAGCGAATGCTGCCTTGCACCCGTGCCGGCATTTCCAGCGGGCGCTCCGGCGCGCGGATGACGGGCCGCGCCTGGAGCAGCTCGCTCAGGCGTTCCATGGCGCCGGCCGCACGTTGCACCTCGCCCCACATCTCGGACAGCGCGGCGGCCGACGTGCCCACAAAGGCGGCGTACACCAGGAACTGTGCGAGCTGACCGCCGGTCATCGTGCCGCCGACGACCTGGCGCGCCCCCAGCCACAGCACAAAAGTAATCCCACCGAACACCAGCATGATCCCTATGGCGGTCAGGGCGGCGCGCACCTTGGTGCGGCGTACGGCGGTGGCGAAACTGGCTTCCACCGCGTGGGCGTAGCGCTCGCTTTGCAGCTCCTCCATGGTGAAGGCCTGCACGGTTTGGATGGCGTTCAAGGTCTCGTCGGCCAGTCCACTGGTGTCCGCGATGCGATCCTGCGAAGCGCGGGACAGACCGCGCACGCGCCGACCGGTGATGATGAGCGGGGCGATGACCACAGGAATCAAGATCAGAATGACGCCCATGAGCTTGGCGCTGGTGAATCCCATGAGCACGATCGCGCCCACCAAGCTCAAGCTGGAGCGCAAGACAATGGATAGATTGACCCCCGAGATGGCCTGGACCAGCGTGGTGTCCGCGGTCAGGCGCGACAGCACCTCGCCGACCCGGGTCGTTTCATAGAACAACGGGTCCATGCGCACCACGCGCCGATACACCGCGGTGCGCAGATCCGCCACCACCCGCTCCCCCACCCACGTGACCAGGTAGAAGCGCAGGGCAGCGAACACGCCGAAGACGACCGCAGCGGCGAGAAACGCCAGGAACCAGCGATTGATCGTGCCGGCATCCCGCCCCGCAATGCCGTGATCGATCAGCTGCCGCAAGGCCAATGGAAGGGCCAACTGAGCGCCCGCGGCAATGAGCAGCGCGAAAGACGCCGCGGCCATCATCCCCCAGTAGGGCCGCAAAAATGGCAGCAAGGCCAACAACGGGTGCAGCGACTTGGCGGGGGGCCGTTCCTCGGGCTTGCTCATCCCGGCATGATCCCATAACTCAGCGTGGCGTGTCCGCAACTGGATTGACCCAAGCCTTTCAACCGGCAGTCCAATATGTTGCAATGAAGTTAGCTGCAACAAATAGGGATGCATAACATGCCGGACCTCCGAGTTCATCGCTCACTGCTGGTTCTAGGTTGCTCGGCGGCCCTGTGCGGTGCCGGCCCGTCCCGCGCCGCCGACACCGCCGCCGCCGCGGACACCGGCGGCCCGCTGCAGGAAATCACCGTCACGGCGACCCGCCACGAGGAAAGCCTCAGCAAGGTGCCGATCAGCGTCACGGCACTGACCCAGGACGCCATCGACCTTCGCGGAATCAAGGATTTCCAAGACATCGTGCGCTTCACGCCCGGCGTGAATATCGACAATTCAGGCACCAACAACATTGCCATCCGCGGCATTGCCTCGACCGGGGGCGCCGGCACCACCGGCATTTACATCGACGACACCCCGATCCAGATCCGCGGCACCGCCTTCAACCCCGATGATGCCCTGCCGAAGACTTTCGATATCGACCGGGTCGAAGTGCTGCGCGGACCGCAGGGCACGCTGTTCGGCGCAGGATCGGAGGGCGGCACGGTGCGCTATATCACGACCCAGCCCAGCCTCACCACCAATAGCTTTTACAGCCGCGAAGAGGTCTCTTCCACACAGGGCGGAGCGATCAGCTATGAAGGGGGAATTGCGGCGGGCGGACCCTTGATCGACAACACGCTGGGGGCGCGCTTGAGCGTCTGGTATCGCCGCGACGGCGGCTACATCGACCTGATCAATCCGGTGTCGCTCGCGACCGTGCAAAAGAACGCCAACTTCGACGACACCGTGCTGTATCGGCTGGCATTCATCTATGCGCCCTCGGATCAATGGACCATCACGCCCGGCATCTACTACCAAGACCGGTACCGCAATCAAGTTGAGGACTACTGGCCGCTCTACTCGAATCCGGGCAAGGACAATTTCGTGAGCGCAGATCCGGATCAGCGCTCCGATCCGGACCGGTTCTATCTGGCGTCCTTGAAGATCGAAGGCAATGTAGGATTCGCCAAGCTCATCTCCAATACCTCGTACTTCCACCGCAAGGAACAAACCGGTTACGAGGGCACGCTTTATGACCTGGGGTTTTATCAGAACTCAGTGTTTTTAGGCGCTTCCACGCCCTATCCCTTGCTCGACAACGCGGGCGTGCATCTGCCGGCCGGTGCCACCGATTATCGTGCGCCGAACTCCATCGACAATGGGCAGCAAAACATCACCCAGGAAATTCGCCTGCAATCCGCGGATGCGACTTCGCCGCTGTTTTGGACCACGGGCGTGTTCTTCAGCACCGACCGGCAGACGTATCTGGAGCAGATTCACGATCCGTTGCTCAATGAGTTGACGCTCGCTGCCACCGGCTTGCCTTACACCTCTTGGTTCGTGGATCCGAATACCAACTTGCCCGTTACGTACGATCCGCGCTTTCCCAATGATTCTTATTTTTTGCAAACCCAGGCGACCGATAAGCAATATGCCGTGTTCGCCGAAGGCACCTACGCCTTTACCGATCAGTACAAGCTGACGCTGGGCGCGCGTTATTCGAGGATCCAATTCACCAATGATTCGCTGACCGGGGGTCCGCAACTATTCCTGCCGCCGCAGACGGTGGATGTTTCGAAGACGGAGAACTCATTCACGCCCAAGGCAAGCTTCTCCTTCCAGCAAGATCCGCGGAATTTATATTACGCCACGTACGCGAAAGGGTTCCGCCCCGGCGGCGCCAACAATCCTGTGCCGCAGGCAGCGTGCGCACCGGACTTCCAAAGATTCGGCATTACGGAATCGCCCCCGACCTTCGGTTCCGACACCGTCAACAGCTTCGAAGTGGGCGCGAAGAACAACATCGACAACCGCGTGAAAATAGCCAGCAGCATCTACTACATTCGTTGGAACAACATTCAGCAAAGCGTCCTGCCGCCGACCTGTCAAATCACCTTTATCGCGAACCTGGGCACCGCCGTTGCGAAAGGCGGCGACATTCAAGCCGAAATCGCCGTGACCGACAATTTCACGGCAGAAATCGCCACGGGCTACACCAGCGCGCGCTATACGCAGGATTCAAAATTCTCCGCCGTCGAAACTCAGCCCATCGTCTCCAAGGGCGATGCCATCGTCGGGCAAAGCGGCGAGCCGCCCGGGCAACCGGGTGCTCCCTTCACCTTCACGCTGGGATTGGAATACAAATTCAACTTGTTCAATCTGCCCTCGTTCGTCCGGATTGACGATGAGTACGCGAGCCGCAATAAATATGCGTCCGCGGCTCAAGACCCCAGCACGCAGCAATTCAACGCGGCGTTTTACCCGCTGTCCTCGACCAATCGGGCTTCGGCGCGCGCCGGAATGAATTTTGGCGGCTGGCAGGGGTCTCTATTCGTCGACAACCTCACCGACACGCACACGGTGACCAATTATAATTTCAGCATCTACCCGGGCGTCGCCCCGTCGCTGGAGCGCCAGTACACGTTCAGGCCGCGTACCATTGGGTTGACGATCACCTATCGGAATTGAGCGGCGCGCGTAGGATTCCCCTCACGGACCAGCAGGCTGCTGAAAAAAAAGGCTCAAGCCCTTTTCACCAGCCTGCTAGTTGACTTGATAGCCCCGCGCCTGCAAACAGGCAGACATGGCCCGGTCGTAATTGTTGCGGCTCAGCGCAGCGCCCCCCGGCTCGCCGCCGCCGGGCTGTGTCGGGTCGAAGCCGGTCTGGCCCTTCGCCCACATGTGGCATTCAAATTGATCCGCGGCTTGTTGATCCTTGGATTGCCCATTCTTTGGATAAATGATCAGGTCTTGTTGAGCGTTATCGGGCGGCGCGGCAGGCGCCGAAGCCGCGTTCGGGTCGTTAGGGTCGTTCGAGTCATTCTGGCCATTCGGGTCATTGGGCGGCTCGGCCACGGCGTAGCCGTTCTGGTCGGGCTGCCAGGTGTAGTACACGTTGTCCGCATAGTAGTAAGGAATCCCTCCGAACCACACCGTCGAGTAGTAAGGCGGGAGCACCGAAATGACCAAGCCCCGCGGCGGAGTCACCACGACGAAGCCGGGGCCGCGCGGCGCATACCAGACGCCGCCGCTGAAATAGAAGCGATCTCTGCCGCGATAGTAAGGCCGGTAGCCCTCGGGCAGGCCCGGTCGGACCGCGCCCACAGGCGGGTAATAGCGGCCGTGATTGTGCCGTTCGTCCAGCACTTGGCCGCGCACATCCTGACGGCCGGGTGCGGGACCGCGGCCCGCGGGACGACCCTCGGCCCGCCCTTGTTCGGGCCGGCCATGTTCTTGCGCAGCCGCAACCTGCCAGCCCTGAGCGAATAACAAAGCCGAAACATACAACAGCGCCAATCTAGATGCTTTGTTCATAAAACAAAATCCGGCTCAAAACGTTAAGTGACCGTGTAGCCGCGCCCCTGCAGGCAGGCACCGATCGCGCGCCGGTAGGCATCGGCTCGCGCGCGCCCTTCCGCTGCGCTCTGGTTGATTTGCTGCTGGGTTTGCCGCGCCTGCGCCTGCGCATTGGCGTCGACTGCTGAGCCCACGATGGCCCCCGTCGCCGCGCCGAGAACCAGTCCGGCCCCTGCGTTGCGTGGTCCGCCGATGATGGCACCAATGATTCCGCCGGCGATGGCCCCACCGGCGGTATTCGCTCCCGGCGGTGTCGACGGCTGCACGATCACGCGCTCGTAGGCGCTGGCGTCCGCCCGGCTGGGGTCCACGCCCGTTTGCTGGACCGCCCAGGTGTGGCACTCGTAACGGTCGCGCTCGGTCTGTTCCGGACTCTGCCCGTGCGCGGGATAGACGAAGACTCGTTGCGGTGGGGGTGGCGCCGGGACCCGATAGGCCCGAGGCGGAGGTGTTACGCAGGCGCTCAACAGCCCGAGCAGCGCGGCCGCCAGGGCGCCGCGCACCACCGTGCGTGAAAAACGTCGATCTTGAGCCAAATTCATGCCTTCAACCCTCTTGCCTCTCATCCCTTCAGATCAACGTCGAACATCGTTCTCAGTTGACAGGGAATGAGCCACCAAGTTCGCAAGCCCCCTATTTCTTAGGCTTACGGAATTTTAATATGAACTGGTCGGTCTTGCCGCGGATGGCCGGATCGAACACCTTGCCGGTGCGGGTGTCGGCCGGATTCGCCAAAATATCGCTGCCGGCGACGAACTGGAATCCAGCCGCCGTCGCCTCCTGCTTCACGACGTTGGGGTCGATCCTGTGCAGGGTGTTGGTATCCCGCAGGCCCGATCCGGCCTCCGCCGAGTGGTCCAGAACGACATACAACCCACCCGGCTTCAACGAGTTCAACAGGCTCTTGTTGAATGCAACGACATCGACCGGAAAGTTGTGCAGGTCATGATAGTTCTGCGCCGTGAATATCAGACCCACCGGTTCCGGCGCGGCGAGGGTGGCCAAGGGCGCCACCACGACGCTCACATTGGAATAGTGCGGATCGGCGGCGATCGCCTTCACTCGCGCGGCGAGGTCGGGCATGTCTGCGGGTGCATTGGCCGGACGTTCCGGCACCAACGCATATACATGCCCCTTGGGGCCGACAGCCTTGCTGAGCAATCGCGTGAAGTAGCCGCCCCCGGGTATGAGCTCGCCGACTTTCTCGCCGGGCTTCACGCCAAGGAACGCCAGGGTGTCCGCAGGCTTGCGATTGGCGTCGCGCTGCTTGTCGGTATCGGGCCGGTTGCTGTCGGCAACCGCCGCGGTGATGTTGGCGGGAGCGCTCGCTGCATGCGCCCAGGTCGCGGCAAGCGGCAGCGATGCCATCAGCGACGCTGCAAGAACTAGCGGGTAGCGAATCATAGGAAACTCCGTTGATATTGTCGGCCGACGAAACAACTTATTGTGAAGCGAGTTTAGCATTTGTGTCCCTCGAGCGCTCCCGCTTTAGCGCCGGTTCATGCGGCGGCGTATCATGGCGCATGAGTTTAAGTGTTTTCGATATATTCAAGATCGGCATCGGCCCTTCCAGTTCGCACACCATGGGCCCCATGAACGCCGCGCGCGGCTTCGTCGAGCTGCTTGCATCGCGCGGCGTGCTCGCGGATACGGCCCAAGTCTCAGCGCAACTGTTTGGGTCTCTCGCGCTCACCGGGCGCGGCCACTGCACTGATCGCGCAATTTTACTGGGTCTTGAAGGCATGAGCCCCGATACCATCGATTCCGCGGCGGTGGAACCCGCGCTGGAACGGATCCGCGCCACCAAGCGGCTGCGCTTGCTGGGAAGGCAGGAGATCGATTTTGACGAGCCGTTGAATCTGCTGTTCCACACCGATCAGGTTTTGCCCGGTCACTCCAACGGCATGCGCTTTACGGCGCACGACGCGGCCCTCGGCGTGCTGGCACGCGAGGAGTACTACAGCATCGGCGGTGGCTTCGTGATTCGCGCCGGCGCCGAAATGGGTGTGGGCGCCGCCCGGCTGCAGCCGCCGTACGAATTTGATTCCGGTGCGCAATTGCTCGCGCATGGCAGAGCGCACGGGTTGGAGCTGCACGAGCTCATGCTGACCCGCGAGCGCACCTGGCGCAGCGACGCGGAAGTGCATGCGGGACTTTTACGCATCTGGCAGGTGATGCAGGATTGCGTACGCCGCGGTTTCGATGCTCAAGGACTTCTACCGGGGGTGTTGGGCGTCAGGCGGCGGGCGCCAAAATTGTATCGGCAACTGATGAGCGGCGACCCTTTGAGTCCCATGCATGCCTTGGACTGGGTCAATGCCTATGCGCTGGCCGTCAACGAAGAGAATGCCGCAGGGGGTCAAGTGGTCACCGCCCCGACCAACGGCGCCGCCGGCATCGTGCCCGCGGTATTGCATTACTACCGGCGCTTCGAGGCCGGGGCGGACGACGGCGGCGTCGAACGTTTTCTGCTCACCGCCGGCGCTATCGGCATGCTGTACAAACAAAATGCATCCATTTCGGGGGCGGAGATGGGATGCCAGGGCGAAGTAGGCGTCGCTTGCTCCATGGCGGCGGCCGGCTTGGTCTCGGCGCTTCACGGCAGCAACGAGCAAATAGAAAATGCCGCGGAAATCGGCATGGAACACAATCTCGGGCTGACGTGCGATCCGGTCGCGGGTTTGGTGCAAATTCCCTGCATAGAGCGTAACGCCATGGGATCGGTAAAGGCCATCAATGCGGCACGCCTCGCGCTGCGCGGCGACGGCTCGCACAAGGTGTCGCTCGATCAAGTCATCAACACCATGCGTCAAACCGGCCTGGATATGTCGACGATCTACAAGGAAACCTCGCAGGGCGGACTGGCGGTCAATGTGCCCGAGTGCTAAGAGCCTAGCCGGTCGCCTGCAATCCTTGCGCGATGCCGCCGATGGTGGACCGCAATGCCGCGAACAATGCTTGATCCTGGCGCTGCGTCGCGCGCCAACGGCGCAGCAAGTCCACCTGCATGAGATGCATTGGGTCGACGTAAGGATTGCGCAGCTTGATCGATCGTTGCAGCGTCGGATCGCTGTCGAGCAAACGTGCCGAACCACGCAAACCCAGCACATGGCGTACCGTCAATGCGTATTCCTTCGCGATGGGTTGCGCCAGAACCCGGAACTCGTCGCCGGCCAGCGCATCGTAGTGGCCGGCGATTTCCAGGTCGGTTCGCGCCAACATCGTCTCCACGTCATCGAGCAAGTGCCCGAAGAACGGCCACTGCGCCGTCATGCGCGCAATGACCTGCTCGCCGTGCTGCTCCAGCGCCGCCTGAAGGCCGCTGCCGAAGCCGAACCATCCCGGCAACATATGCCTGCTTTGAGTCCATGCGAACACCCAAGGAATGGCGCGCAGCGCCTGCACGCCGCGGCCGTCCGGCCGCGCCGCGGGGCGCGATGCTATGTGCATGAGCTCGATGACATCGAGCGGCGTCGCGGCGCGGAAGTAGTCGAAAAATCCCTCGCTGCCGAACACCAGGTCGCGATACGCCGTTAGGCTGCGGGCCGCGATGGTGCGCATGGTCTCGATCTGATCCGGCGCGATCGGCGGCATCTGCGCCTGCGCCGTCGCCGAGGCGACGGCTGCGAAAGTCCTTTCGAGGGTGCGCATTGCGATGGGACGCAAGCTATAGCTCTGACTGACCACTTCGCCCTGTTCGGTCAGGCGCAATACACCGCGCATGGCCCCGCCCGGCAGCGACTCGACCAGGTGTTCGGTGCGCCCGCCGCCGCGCGACGGCGTCCCGCCGCGGCCGTGAAAGACCGACAAGTTGATTCCTGTTGCGCGCGCCGCGTCCAACAATTGCACCTGTGCAACCTGCAAGGCCCAGCGCGAAGCCGCGATCCCGCCCTGTTTGTTCGTGTCGGAATATCCGATCACGACCATTTGGCGATTGGCGCGCGACTCGAGGTGGCGATGATAGGCAGGCTCGGCATGCAGCGCGCGCAAAACATCCCCCGCCGCCTCCAGAGAATCGATCGACTCGAGCAGCGGCGCGACGTCGAGCGGACACTCGCCGGTGCGCTTGTCGGTGATGTCGGCCCACCTCGCCAACAGCAAAACCGCCAGAATATCTTCCGGGCCGCGCGCGCCGCTCACGATGTATCCGCCGATGGCCCGGCCGCCGAACTTATGGCGCGCCTGGGCGATGGCTTCGAACACCCACAGGCTGCGCCGGCCCATGGCCCCGAATGCCGCCGCGGGCCCTTGATCGCGTACCAATAATTCTCGCAGCAGTCTCAGGCGCTCCTGCGCCGGCAGCGCCGGCCACGCTTTCAGATCCAAGCCTTGGGCGATGACCTGATCATGCACGCTCGCATGTTGAATGACGTCCAGCGTCGCCAGATGAAATCCGAATGTGCGCACCCGCCGTATGAACCGCCGCACCAAGAAGTATCCGGCATGGCGTCCGCGGTTCGCGAGCAAGCTGTCGGCGGCCAATCCAACGTCGCTCAGCAATTCCTCCGGATTCTGATACGCATTGGGCCGGCCCTCGTAGCTTGCCTGGAGGCGCTCACCGATCTGTCCGAAAAACATGCGGTACGGCATGCGATCGTGCCGCGCAGGGGCCAGCGCCTTCGCCCCCGGCAACAGGGTCGTGTACGCGTCGATGCGCTCGGCCAAGGCGGCGCTTACGCCGACGCGATTTGCGCTTTGACTCAAAGACTCGGCCAGCTGCCCGCATTCGCTGAAATAGGTGGACACGATCAGTTGCTGATGCCGATGCAATGTTTCGCGAATGGTCTTGCCGTGCACGTCTGTATTGCCGTCCATGTCGCCGCCCACCCAGGATCCGAAGCGCAGGATGTTCGGCACGTCGAGCGACTCGACCGGCACCGAATAGGCGTTCGCCAGCGCCGCCTCGATTTCCTCATAGAACAGCGGCACGACCCGATAGAGGATGTCGATCAAGTAAAACAGCACATGCTCGCGCTCATCGACCACCGTCAAGCCTTCGCGAGGATGCTCTTCGGTCTGCCAGATGCTGGTAATCTGCAGCCGCACCCGCGCCCAGAGCAGGTCCAGCTCTGCCCTGCTGGAGGCGGTATTGGTACGGTCCAGCAGATCGTGCGCGATGTGTTGCTGCTTGCGCAAGATGGTGCGGCGTGTGGACTCCGTGGGATGCGCGGTAAATACCGGCTCGATGCTCATGTTGCCGATGAGTTCCAAAGCCTGTTCGAGCAACACGCCCGAGCGCTGCAGCTTTCCGATGCAATCCGCAATTCCGCCCGGCTGCGATGTGGCGGAATCGTTCAAGTATTCGCGGCGCCTGCGCACCCGCTGCGCTTTTTCCGCCGTGTTCACTGCCATGAACCAGAGGGAAAATGCACGCGTAAGGTCGGTCGCCTCCGAAGGCGACCGGTCTCGCGTGCGTTCTTGGAGCTCGGCTGCGCCGCAGTCGTCGCCTTCCCGGCGCAGGATCGCCGCCAGCCGATCACCCTCGACCAGCTTGAAGAACTCCTCGCCTCCTTGGTCGCGAAGCGTCTCGCCGATCAGCCGGCCGAGCGCATGCACGTCCTCGCGCAGCGCGGCGTCTTTGATGGGAAATTGAATGCTTTGACGATACATAAGGTCGCGGCCACGCGGTATGCTCAGACAGGCTCCTTGGCTCCCAAGGGAGAACACAGGGAAATATTATGAGCTTGTTGGCGCAGATCGCTATATTTCTCGCTTCCGCGGTCATCGCAATACCCATTTTCCGCCGCTTCAAGCTCGGATCGGTCCTGGGCTACCTGACCGCCGGGATCATCATCGGTCCCGCCAGCCTGGGGTTGATCAGCACCGTCGACACCACCCGGGATATCGCGCAGTTCGGCATCGTACTCCTGATGTTCGTGATCGGGCTCGAATTACAGCCCACCAGACTGTGGGTACTGCGCCGCTCGATCTTCGGCTTAGGATCGGCACAAGTCGCGATCACCACCGTATTCTTGAGCGCGGCGGCCTATTTCCTTTTCGGCCAGACCTGGCAGGCCGCCTTCGTCATCGGCTTCGCACTGTCCATGTCTTCCACGGCGCTGGCGCTTCAGCTGCTCGCCGAGCGCGGCCAGCTCAACTCTCAGTTTGGGCGTGCCGCCTTCAGCATCCTGTTGTTTCAGGACGTCTCGGTTTTGCCGGCGTTGGCCTTACTGCCGCTGCTCGGCGTCGCGTCGGCAAAAACTGCGGGCCCAGGCGGCTGGCTGGTGATCAAACTCTTCGCCGTTCTTGCCGCGGTCATCATCGGCGGCCGCTACGTCCTCCGTCCCATGCTGCGCATCATTGCCGCGACGCGTGTGGCGGAGGCATTTACCGCCGCAGGTCTTTTGATCGTATTGGGAACCGCGCTGCTCGTCAGCCAGGTCGGCCTGTCGCTGTCGCTGGGGGCCTTCCTGGCGGGCGTGCTGCTTGCCGACAGCGAATTCCGCCACGAGCTGGAGGCCGATATCGAGCCTTTCAAAGGCCTGTTATTGGGACTGTTCTTCATCAGCGTAGGCATGTCGGCAAACTTGAGCCTGGTTCGAGACAGGCCCTTCCTCATCCTCGGCCTGACGATCGGCTTCATGCTGTTGAAGATAGGCGTTCTCTGGACCATCGGGCGCTTATCCGGGCTGTCACCCGCTGCCGGCCGTGGGCTCGCCACCAGCCTGCCCTCGGGCGGCGAATTTGCCTTTGTGCTGCTCGGACTCGCCGCTGCCCTGAGGATTGTGGACACGGAAATCGCCGATGTTCTGGTGCTGGTGGTCACCGCCTCGATGATCATTAGTCCCATGCTGCTGGCGCTCTTCGATGTCACGTTCAAGCCGCACGAGCCGGAACGCCGTCCTTTCGAGACACCGGTCGAACTCCACCCCAAAGTCATCATCGCGGGCTTCGGCCGCTTCGGCCAGATCGTCGGCCGCATCCTGCTCGCGAAAAAAATCGCCTTCACCGCACTCGACGCCAATCAGACCCAGGTGGATTTCGTGCGGCAGTTCGGCAACCAGGTATTCTATGGAGACGCATCGCGGCTGGAATTGCTGCGCGCGGCCCACGCCGAGAATGCCGAGATTTTCGTGCTGGCCATCGATGACGTCGACGCTTCGGTAAGAACCGCGGAACTGATCCGCAAACATTTCCCTCACTTGAAGATTTTTGCGCGCGCGCGCAACCGCCAGCACGCGTTCCGCTTGATGGATTTATCCGTGCGCTACACCATCCGCGAGACTCTGGTGTCGAGCCTGGAAATGTCGGTGCAGGTGCTCGAATCCTTGGGCCTGTCGAAATCCAAGGCCGTCGAAACCGTGCATCAATTCCGCGTTCATGACGAGGCAACGCTGGCCAGGCAGCAGGCGATCAGGGACGATGAGACCAAGTTCATGGCGACCACACGTGAATCGGCCGAGCAGCTGCGGCACTTGTTCGAGGCCGACTCCGCCGAAGCGGAGCCGCGCGCGGTGCGGCAGCCCTCGACCGCGGGCTCGAATGTCTAGGTGCTAGTGCGGATTCAGCAACACCGTGGTATCGAAACTCTCAAAACTCATCAACACCCGGCGATACGCATTGTGCACGATGCGCTGCGCATTCTTGTCGGCGCGCGCGCCCAACAGCATGCGGATCATCACGTCATCTTGCGGGCGCGCCGCATCCTCGCCCAACAGCTGGTATGTGAAGCGCGCCAACCTTTGGTTCATTTCGTTGGCGAATTTGTAACGAACGGCGTCGCCGCCGTCGCCGCTGCCGACTTTGGCTTCTTCGGCGATTTCACAAATCAAGCGCGTGATGAACCGGGCCTTGTCGACCAGGCCCAAGTCGCTGAAGAATTCGATTTCAGATTGAATGTTCATCCTGCGTTCATCCTGCGTTTCATCCGGCTGGGAAGAAGTCAATGGGTTTGGTGGCAGTCAAGGTTGCAACATCCTTGGCCTCGAACTTGAAGAGACGGATTCTTGCCACCAGCTTGTCCTCGAATTGCTGATCATGCAGCTCGGTGGAAATGACGCGCGCGGCGGTTATGTCGCCGGCCGGCGATATCGTCAGTTCGATGACGACCTTGCCCTGCAGCGCGGGGTTGTCGCGCAACGCGCGTGCATACATCGCATCGATCGCTCCCTTGTTCTTGGTGAACACCAATGCGATTTCGTCTGCACTGCGGGAGGCCTTGCCGCTGCCGCCGGCACGCGTGGCCGCATGGCCGGAGGCACCGAGATTGGGATCCTTCACCTGCGTCGTATAGATGCCGCGCAATGAGCCCGAACCGGAGGCGAGTCCGCTGCTGGTGGGCGCGCTGATACCGCCGCTGGTGCCGCCGGCCTTGGAGCTGATCACGTTGCGTGTTACCTGGCTGACATCGCCCGGATCCGTGGTCTTTTGCTGATTCTTGGTAAATTTGTCCACATCGATCTGGTCCCGCAGAGCGGCCAGATCGTCGAGGTTTGCCAGCAAGCCGCTCTTGGACGCCTTTATGCGCGGATCGACCGGCTGCGGAGGCGTCGGTGTTTTGGCAACCGGCGCCTTCTCCAGCGGCTTCTCTTTCGGCGGCGGCGGCGGCGGCGGGGGTGGGGGCGGCGGTTCCAAGACCAACTGCACCACGCGTTCCGGCAGGGATTCGGTGTTGTTGACCCGCTCGGTGCGCGGCAGGAAGAACAGGATCAGTGCGACGATCGTGAACGCGATCGCGAGGTTGCGCAAAATGACGCGGAAGCGACGCTCTGTCTCCTCGGACGGCGCCCACGGCAAATCATAGCGCCGGTAGTAAGGCACCAGGCCGGCCGGGACGGGGTTGGCAGGATTGAGAGCAGCCATTTACGTCGCCGCCCGTTCGCGTTCGACCACGGCGAAGGACACTTTGCCGTACTCGGCTTCGCTGCACGTCAACATGATTTTCTTCAGCACGCTGTAAGGCGTGCTCTTGTCGCCCATGATCGTAACTTCGCGCTTGGCGATATCGGTCTGCCGTGCGCTGCGGATACTGCGGTCGTTTTGCGCCATCAATGCCGTCTTCAGCGGAGCGAAAAAGGGGCCTTGATTGGCGATCACGGCCTGCAGCGAGCCCACCAACACGCCGTCCACGTACAGCGAATCCTTGGTGATCATGACCACCACGGCAGCGCTTGGTTTGCGGTCTGAGATGGACTGCGGGATCGAAATGTTCTTCGTGTTGGGCAGAATATCCACATCCGCGGTATGCGCCAGCAGGAACACCACCAAAATGGTCATCATGTCGATGAACGGAATCAGCGCGAAATGATTCGCGCCGTGCCGGCGCTGTCGATGCCGTTTGATGCGATAGGAGATCATATCGGCGCATCCGCGATGGCGATGTCGGGAAACAGCTCCGCTTTGGAAAACGGCGCCACGGGAAGTTGATAAATGCGGACGGTGTCCATCACCTGCACCAGCACGTCGTAAGTCACCGCGGGTCCCGGCAGAATGGTCGCATCGGTCATTTCCGGGAACTGCGACTTCACCTGGCGCATGAACTCCGACAAGTGGTCCAAATCATAGCCGCTCGGCGTGTTGGCAATGACTTTGAGCGGTCCTGAGTTGCGATCATTGACGACCAGGTCGTCCGGACGAATGATCACTTCGAGCTTCAGGCCCTTCGGCAATTCAACGGGAGCGGTGTTGGTGGCCGGGAGATTGAGCTGCAGGATGTTCGTCTTGGAGAACACAGCCGTAAAGATCAAGAAAAACACCAAGATCACCATCATGTCGATCATCGGCACGATGTTCAGATCGTCGCGCCCCTGATGATAGCGGGCGTGATTGCGTCGGACGAGGCGCGCGGCTTTTGACTTCATGAGACGGCCTTGAGAGGGCTTCGCTCTAGATGCTGCTGCGGGCGGCCGCGGGCGATCTCACCGACGGCGGGGGCGCCGCAGGTTCCTGGACCTTGTCGGTTTGACGCTCGGTGATCGAGTTCAAGAACTTCACCGACGCGATCTCCAGACTGTCGATCAGCGAAGTGGTCTTGGACTCGAGAAACATGTGCGACAGCAGCAAGGTGATGGCAACGAACAATCCCGATGCGGTGTTGTTCATGGCAACCGAGATGGCGGCGGCCAGCAGGCTGGATTTCTCCGCCGGGTTGGCGGTTGCCACGGCGCTGAACGCGCCGATGAGGCCGGTGATGGTACCCAGCAATCCGATCAACAAGCCGACGTTCGCCAGCGACGACAGATAGTGCGTGCGTTTTTCGATGCGAGGGATCACCTCGAGCAGGCTCTCGTCCATGGCTTTTTCGATGTCATCGCGGCGCCGGGCGCTCGCGACCCGCGCCACGCCGTAGTTCAGAATGGTGGCGATCGAGGCCTTCGAGTTATGCGTAAGCCCGACCACTTGCTTGAAGTTTCCGGCGCTCAACGCCGGCACGAGCGCATCCCACAGGCTGCGGTTGCGAATGGTTTCGCGGGTCAGGTACACGTACCGCTCGATGGCGATCGATACGCCGACCACGAAAATCAAGGCCAATGGGTATAGGAAAATCCCGCCGTCTTTGAAGAAATTGACTGCTGAATTCATGAAATTCATCTGCGCTCCTAAATAAACTCTTCGCCCGAATATGTAATTCAACCAGATTCCGTAAAATCAGCTACGACTCACTTCTCACCCTGCGGAGGCGGGCGGCCGGGTGCACCATTTTGGGACGCGTCGGCCTGCACGGCCTTGTAATACCCGACTTCGCGCTTGAAAACGTCCCGATCCACCGGCGCCAGGATCTCATCCACCAGGCTGTTCAGCGGTTTCCCGGCCAAATCGCCGATATCCGACTTCTTCCAGGGGACGATGTACAGGACCTTTGGCTGCTCTCGGTCGCCGGTGACCGTGGCAGTGCCCAATTCCAGCCTGTCGGAGGCGGCCGGGGTCTTTTTAGCAGACCCTGCCGGCAAATGGGCAGCGGCGGGGGCAGTTCGGGACGCGTTGGCCCGTGGCTCGCCGGCCTCCGATTGGGGTGTAGCGGGCCGCGAGGCGTCGGCGCGCGGTTCCCCGGCCTCTAATTGCGGGCGCTTGGCGGCGCCGCTCGAGGCGCCGAGCGCCGCCGGTTCGCTCCCGGGCGCGTCCGGCGCGGGTTGCGGCGGTGGCCTTGTGGCGACGCACCGTCAAACTCAGCATTTTCGATAAGATTCGCCGTGCTCGGCGCGGAGACACTCCGCCGGGGGCTCGCTCGCGGTGGGGTAATCGCGGCAGGCGCGGGTTGCTGCGCATTAGCCCGTCAATGGCCAGACCGAGCCGCCGTCAAACTCAGCATTTTCGATAAGGCTATTCCATTCGGGCGAGTTCCTTCTTGGCTGCCGGGGGCCGGACCCCCGACGCGCTTGCGCAATTCCACCACCCATCCCGCAACTTGCTTGTTTTCGCCGGCGATCTCGATGTAGCGCTCAAATTGATCCAGCGCCTTCTGCGGCTCCGCCATATAAAGATCGTAGAGCACGCCCAGATTCAGATGCGCCGGCGCATAGTTTGGTTCAGCCGCAATCGCACGCATGTAGGCCGCCTCGGCATCGGTGAATTTTCCCAGCTTGCGCTCGACGATCCCGAGTTCATCGCCCGCGACCGGATTGGCCGGCGCCAACTCGAGAGCCGCTTTGAATGCGCCCTCCGCCTCAGGCAACCGCGAATCGCGCACGTACAGCAACCCCAGATTCAATTGAGGACCTGCAAATTGCGGATAAGCCGCGATGAGCTGCTTGAACTCGAGTTCCGCATCCGTGTTGCGGCCCGCCTTCATCAAATCCAGCGCTTGCGCATACTGCTGCGCCGCCCGAGGCGGGATCGCAGGCGGTTCAGCGGCCGGGACTGTGTTCGCGCCACCTGTGTTCGCGCCACCTGTGTTCGCGCCACCTGTGTTCGCGGCGCCTGCGCTCGCGGCGCCTGCGGCCGGTGCAGCGGGGCTCGGCGCAGCGGTGCTCGCGGCCGCGACAGGCACAGGCGCTCGCGCGGGCTGCACCGGCGCGCTGTGACAGCCCGCCAGCAGCGCGAGCGCCCCAAAGCTAACGAATCGATTCAACCAGCTGTTCACTGATTTCCACCTTGCGATAGCGACCGGGATTGAGCTGCGCGAGTGCGGAGAAGCTCTTCTGCACCCATTCATCGTAGGTGCCGTCCTTGGTTCGCGCGGCGTTGACTTCATGCAGTTTGATGGCCTTTTCCTCGAACGGGAATGCCTGCTCCTCGAGCAACACATCGTATTGCTCCAATTCATCCTTCTTGAGGTTTTTGGGGCGTTCCGAACTGATCAGATCCTTGCCCAGTTGTCTGTACAGTTCCGCACTCTCGAACGTTGCCGCCGTGGTGACTTCAGCCACCTGATAGTCTGCGGCGGCCTCATAGGCATTGAGCGCAGCCTCCATCGCCTTGCGCTTTTCAGCCAGGGATTTCTTGAGCGGCGCGACCAGTTTGATGCTCCTGAACTGTTCGCGAGCCGGCGCCGCGAGGATCAGGGTAGCCTCGGCGGCCAGTGTCTTGCTGCGATCGGTTCGAGCCGCGCCGGCCGTGCGGTCGGCGGCGATGATGTCCTTGAGCCAATAATCACGTGCGCTGAAATCGCCGGCCTTGCCGGCCATCGTGCTCAATTTGTGGCGCGCTTCCAGGGCCGGCCCCAAGGGCTGCGGAAAGTGCTTCACGAAGGCCTCCAGCATGGCGCGGGACTTCGCTGAATTGCCGGCCTTCTCATACAGATCCGTCGCCTGCAGAGTGGCTTCGCGTTGCACCTCGGGCGTCTCCTTCGGCGATTGCGCGATTTGCTCGAATTCAACCGCCGCCTGGCCGGGTTTGTTCGATTCAGAATAGGCCACGGCCAGATCGCGGGTCACGTCGGCCTGCAGCGGGCTTTGTGGGAAGTTGCGGCGGAACCCCTCCAGAACGACGATGGCTCGATCCCATTGCTTTTGGGTGATGAGCAGTGCCGCTGCATCGAAATCCGCATTCGAACGCACTTTGGACGAGGGCGCCAGGGCCGATACCCGCAAAAAGTCTTCCACGGCGGCCGCGCTGTCCCCGGACTTGCTCTTCTGTTCTCCCTGCTTGTAGATCGACGCGGCAAGCCGCTCGACTATCGCTCCGCGCTCCGGATCATTCGGCGGCATCAAACCTTGCGCGTGGGTATAGGCCGTTTCGGCCTTGTCGAACACGCCTTGATCGAAATTCGAATTGCCGATCACGGTCCACGCGATGCGTTGTTTGGCAACGTCCACCGCAGGCTGCTTTGCCAGGAGTGTCTCCGATGCGGAAACCGCGCGCGGATAATCCTTCGCCTCATAAAGCTCGGTGGCGGCGCGTGTCAAGACTTGCGCGCTTTCCGGGTGGGCGGGAAAGGCTTGCGCAAACTTCAACGAACTATCGATGGTCCTGCCGTGCAGAGCCGCCTTGGGCTCGCCCGACAAGGTCTCTTCTTGCTTCCCGTAGGCGATGACCGCGGCATACCCTGCGGCCGCGGCCTTTTCATGATCGCCGTAGTGATATGCGGTGACTTCGTATTCCTGGGCGGCGTCCAGATATTGCTTGCTCTCGAACAGTGTGTCGGCGAGCAGGAAATTGGTGACGGCCGACCCCGGATCATCCGGGAATGAGCGCAGGTAGCTGCGATACCATTTCGCCGCTTCTTGATAATCCGCGACATCCTTGGTGCGTTGCGCCTGGGCGTGATAGTGCTGCGCCACATCCTTGAGATTGGTCTTCAGGACCGCCACGACCTTCGGTTCGCTCTTCGGGTCCCGTCCCTGCCAGTACGCCGTGCCGAAACTGTAGTTTTCCACGAACTCCTTCTTGCCCTGCAATACCAATTGCGGGAAGCCGCCTTTCGAATAAGCCTCGATCGCCTGCATTTCCAGCAGTGGCGCTTTCTCGTTGTTGCGATCCTGTGAAACGAATGCGCGATAGCTGTCGGCAGCATCCGTGTAGCGCTCCTTTTCCATGTCCAAATCGCCCAAGCGCGCATACATGAGATAAGTGTAGGGCCGCGGCAGCCGGCCCGGCGGCGTGCGGTGCTTGACGAAGTCCGCGATCGACTTCGGGCCGTCGAGGTAGGAGAAGGTGATCGACATCACCCGGAACGTGTCCTCGACCAGTTCTCGATTGGCCCGGCTCAGGGTGTCGATCTCGATCAATTCCTTCGGGTCTTTCTTCGACACCAGGACCGAATCGAGCACCGAGGCGAAGGAATCCAGGCTGCGCTCATTTTCGCCCTCCTTGAAAAGCGACCATCCATGTTTGTAGAGGCTTTGGTTGTAAAACACCGAGGAAGGGCCCACCTTGATGACCGCCTCATAGGCAGCCTGGGACTTCGCGTACGCCTTGTCCGAGAACAGCAGCTCGCCGCGGCGAAACTGCGTCTCATCGATGAAGCGGCTGTTCTTATACTGCGCCACGAGCTGATCCAAGGTGGCCAGCGCCTTGTCGGGCTGCGCGTTCAGCTCATAGGCCCGCGCCAGCTGGTAAAGCACCGAATCGTTGCGCTCATACTTCGGATAGGTCTTCAGCAGCGCGGAATACAAATGTATGGCTTCAGTGGCGCGCAAGCCCTCGTTGGTCGCCAGTTCGTGCTCGATGCGTTCGGATTCGGAGCTTTCCAGGTTCAGATCGCCCAGGCGGCGCAGCGCCTCGGACCGCAATGAGGCATCGCCGGCGTTCAAGTCCAGAAAGCGTTTGTAGCTCTCCATGGTTTTGGCCGAGTCCACGTTCCGCGGAGGATCGGTGCTGATATCGACCGGTTGATCGTCGAGATCTTTGATGGTTGCCGGCTTCTTGGGCGGCGCAGCGACGCTCATCGCCGGACTGAGCGCGGCCGCAACCAGTATCGCGGCGGCACATGACAATTGCGGGACCGAAACCTTCATGGCTTGGGCCTGGGAGGCGCGTTGGACGGCCCGCTGGAGGTGCGGTCGTAAATCGCAGCGAGTTCATAGCGCGCCTGGATCTGGTAGGTCTCGATGCGCTGCTTTTGGCCCTCCAGTTCGCGGATCGCCAGCGATTGCAGAAAAAGACTCTGCCGCTCCGCGACGTCGGCCAAGCGCTCATGCAATTCATCGATGCGCGCGCGGATCGCCGCCACACGCGAGGCGTACCCACCCGTGGTCGAAGGCGTTCCCGCGCGTGCCTGCCTCACCAGCACGGCGCGTTTCTGCGTCTCCTTGAGCATTCCCTCGAGTTCTTTGACCGAGCGCCGTTCATTCCACAGCCTCGCCTTGAAGCTCTCCGACAGCCGCCAGTACATGACGCCCTTCATGAGGCGGTATTTTTCGCGCATCTCCGCCAGGTCCGGATCATCCGGATGAGTCGTCAGATACTCCTCGATGCGCTTCAATCGCGCCCAGGTCTGCTGCTCCTCGGGAGTGCCCAGGGCAGCCACGTCGTTCGATTTCTCGATCTCATTGATGCGCGATTCGAAATCCACGCGTTTTTGGGTCAAGCCGCCAAGATCGGTCGCAGCCAGGACGGCATCGGCCTTCGGCACGCGCAGATTGTAGGCCGCCTGGCGGGTATCCAACATGTCGTCGTAAGCCGAGACATCACCGCGCCAATCGTCCAGATTGCGGCTCATGAAATTGAGCTCGCGATAGTTCTTCAGGCCTTCTTGAAACTCGTTGCTCGCCAGAAGCGCGTACAGGTAGCGCGACTCGGGCGCATTCGGCACGGTTGTGAGCTGCCAATACCAGGTCAGCGTGTCCTGCTTGTCATCGTTCAACAGCCGATCGAGCAGCTTGCCGCGGCGGATGCCCTCGATCGAATCATCGATGTGCTTGAGTTCGCCGTCGAAGGATTCGATGGCTGAATTGTAGTATTCGGCGGCCTGACCCGTGGCCGACAACTGCAGGTACGCGTAAGGCACCGTAAGAAAGGACTCCTGGACCGCGGAGTCCAGCAAGCTGCGCTTGCGCAGCTCGAGCCACGGCACCAGAGCGCGTTTGAATTCGCCCATGCCTGCGTCGGCCCAGCCCACTCCCAGCAGCGCCTTGCTCGAATAAGGGCCCTCGAGCCGCACGCGCTGCAGAATGGGTTTTGCCTCAGCCGCCCGCTGCGCCTGCAACAGCGCGAAACCCAGCGCCAGATTGGCCTTGTCTTTCAGCGCGAGCAATTCCTCACTGCTGGTCTGTATGTTGCCGACCCGATCGAGATGAGTGATGGCCTCGGCAAGCCTGTCCCGGCGCACCAGCGCCACGCCCAGATTGAATTGTGCATAGGCCGTCCAGTCCGGCGCGCCACGCCAGTTGCCCAGAACGGTGATGGCCTCGTCATAGCGCCCCTGCCGCAGCATGAGCTGCGCCAGCAGCATGTAGCGCTCCGCATTGATGCGTGGGTCCGTCTTGTCCGAAACCTCATGCAGCGCCTTCTCGGACTCTTCCAGATAGCCGCGCTGATACCAAACCTTTCCCAGATAAAACCAAGCCCTGTTGCGTACGAACTCCGAGGTGTTCTTGTTGAGCAGCGCTTCGAAGATTCTGCCGGCCTCGACGTGCTCACCGAGAGACAGGTACAAACCTCCCAGCAGCAGTTCGGCTTCGTCCTGGGTGTGCGGCACGCGATTCAACTGGCGCGCGGCAAGCAGCCGCGTGATCGAATCGAAATAGTCGTCTTGATAAAAGTAAAACAGCACATCGCCATAGGCGAGATCCTGGACCGCATGCGGCGCCAGGCCATTGGGATCCGGTTTGACGTTTTTCGCCTGCGGCGCCGCGCAAGGCAGCGCCAGCAGCAATCCACCCAGAAGCAGCGGCCGAAATGTGTTAATCACGACTGCACGCATCATTCCCAGTCTTTGATCAGGAACTCAGGTTGATGCTTGGGAACGCGATCGGTGATCTTGAGTTCCAGGTATTTTGCGCCGACACCCTTGTCGAAATTGATCGAGGCGCCGCGCTTGTAGTCGCGCTCAACCGGACCCTTGCCGGTGAAGAATGCCACCAGTTCATGCTTGCCCACCTTCAAGTTCCCCAGGTAGATCTGCTGCACACCGCCCTTGAGCAGGGCGTCGGCCTCGCGCGCCGTGTACAGATAATTCTTGACCTCTTTGTTGTCGATTTTCACGGTCACGGCGTCCAACGCGAAAAAACGTGCCCACATCCATCGAAACGTAGAGCGCGACCTGTGTGTTGGCCGGAAACAGCAGTTCCTCCTGCAGCACGAACAGGTCCTTGTTCAGATCGACGACATCCTTCTTGAGTCCCTGAACCTCTTGATCGAGAGTCTTGAGCTCCGTCGACGGCGCGTCGACGGGGGCCGTTGGCGGTGCGGGCGCATCGGCCGCAGCCGCATTCCCCGCGACGGGCGCGGCTTTCGCCGCGGGAGCCGCAGCGGGCGCCGTCGCGGGCGGCGGGGTCTCGCCCATGGCCATCCACGCCGGGGACAGCAAGGCGCCGCAGACCATGATCGATGCCATTCGATGCTTGAGATTCATAACTGACCTACATTTTATTCGCGCAGCAATTCGCGAATTTGCTCGAGATAAACGCGCTCGTCGCCGCGCTTGAAGCCGACGGCCGAATAACGCACGATGCCCGCGCGATCCACCAGGATCGTCATGGGCACTTTCTGCAACAGATAGCTCTTGCCGATCTGCGCGTCGGTGGCGAACAGAATCGGGTACGACACGCCCATGGCTGCCGCGAACTCCTTCGAGCGCCGCAGGTCATCGTCCACCGACACACCGAGCACCACCAGGCCGGCACGCTGGTAGGTAATGTTGATGCGGTCGAGCGCAGGCATCTGCTGGCGCGAGTCCCCGTCCGAGCGGGTCCAGAAATTGACCAACACGACCTGGCCGCGATATTCCGACAGGCGCAGATTACGCCCATCCAAACCGCGCAACACGAAATCCGGTGCATCCTTGCCGACCAGGGTCGGCGCTGCGGCCATCGAAGATGCGGCCAGTGCGGCAGCTGAGAATCAAGCTACCGACGAGCAATGTTTTCTACGCATGCGCTGCAACGCCTGATTCAGACCTTATGCAAAATCGCAGATGCGCGCCCCAGTGTCAACGCAGCGGCCGCGTGTTCGCTGAATTTCTGCATGACTTGACGCACATTCGTGGAATTTCATGGAAGAGCCGCTGAGCGGCGCGGTACGTGCGCAATGACAACACCGTCGCATACCTTGCGGGCGATGATGTCTCCGTAATGAGACAGGCCGCGCAGGGTGATGTGAGAAGAGTCCGACGTTGCGGTCAGACCCCTCTTACCGACGTCAACTCAGGCAACCCTGCCATTCACCAGACCGGCGAGCGGCTGCCATGCAATCAAGGGATCCAACGTCGTCGCTCCTGATCCGAGCGTATTGTTCAGGTTCGGCGCCGGGAACAAGGTCGGCCATTGAGCGGCGGCATTCGCGCTGTGCAGCGCCATGTAATTCAGCACCACCATCTGTACCAGGTTCGGCACGTTGTTGCCGGCGGGACTGCCGGTGGTGTTTTGCGAACCGTCGGCATTGAAGTTGCCGATCTGCAAGCTCATTTCCGGATTGGCCTGTGCGGAGACCGCCCTGCCCGCCGGATTGAAGACCAGGAAGTAAGTGGCCGCGACGTTCTGATTGTCCGCCGTCCACACGCCCTTGCCGCGTCCGCCGACCGAGTTGTCGATCATGCCGCTGCTGGCCAGCGAGCCGTCGCTGAAAACGTAGATCATCACCGGCTTGCCGACGCGCGACGCGTATTCCAGGCAGGCGCCGATGCAGTTGCCGAGATTCAAGTCGCGCGCCTCGCCATCCATGCGGTTGCCCGAGTGATAGTCGAAGCCGCCCATCTCGATGGTGCCGGCGGCGGCGTTGCCGTCGATCACCAGCTTCATGACGGCCGCGGTCTTTTGATAGTCCGAATTGGCCTGGTATTCCGCGGTCGTGAAGATGCCGCCGGCACCGACGATGTGGGGATCCACGTCCGGATTGACGGCCGATGGACTGCCGTACTGATCGACGATGTAGGCTGCCTTGGTGAAGCTGCAGGCCTGTATTCCCTGGCTGGTGGTAGGACCTATGGCTGCCGTATTCAAGGCGGTGTTGCCGGCATATGCCGTAACGACGCCATACTTGGCATCGCTGATGCGCTTCATGGACTCCATGACGTTGACGACGTCCGGATTGGTGCCGTCCGGCAACGGCGGCAACAGCGTGGTCAGCTGTCCGGTGCTGACCAAGCCTTTGCTGTCCTGGGAACTGGATATTTTCGTGGGCTGCGCCGCCGCGATGACCATGGTCGGCGGCGCCATCGAGTTGCCGCCGGACTGGGAGCTTTGCGAACCGATGAGATTGAGCAGGCCGCCGCGCGCGCCGAACTGATAGATGCCGTACATCGGGTTGTGCGGATTGGTGTTGGTATCGTTCTGCGACAGCGCCGGAATGATGGTGCCCGTGGTGCCCGCCATGGTTGCGGTGCTGGCGCGCAGCTTCATGCCGCGCAGATGCGCGCTGTCCGAGTGATAGCGAAGTCCGAAGCTTGCATCGATGAAGTTTCCGGCGGTGCTGGGATTCGGCACCATGGAGCCCGGCAGGCCCAGCTTGCTGTAGCCGGCCACCGACAGGAAGTCCAGCTGTCCTTTGGGCCGCCGACCAGCACGTTGGAGCCGGCGATGTTGCCGCCGCCGGCCAGGTCGAAGCAGATGAACGGGATTTTGCCCGCGCCTGTCGTGATACCGCAGTCCGTCACCGCCTGCGCGATGTCCGGGGCAAGAAGCGAAGCCGACCTGGCCGCATGCGGATAGGCAAGCATGCCCGCCAATGTCGGCCCGACCACGGAGGCAGCTCCGGTGATGAAGCTCTGCGCGAGAAACTCGCGGCGGGTGCGCGGCCGAGGATGCTCATTGAGGCGCAGCGGATCGTGGATTCCCAGCGCCTGTGACTTCTTGTTCATGATTAAAGACCTCTTTCCGTCTTGCTCAGTTGATCAACATGTCGGCGCTGCCGAACGCCGTGGCGCAGGCTGCGGCGGTCACGGCTTGTACTCGAGCCACCGTGTTGCAAGCGGTGGTCGTGCACAGCTTGCCGATCAGGTTGGTCAGCTCGCCCGTGCCCAGGGTGGTCGGCGTGGCAGCGCTATATGGGCCGGTCAGTGTCGTAGCCGCCGGCTGGCTATGCAGACCGCTGCCCAGCAGCCGGGCTGCCAGAGGACCGGTGACGGAATCCATGCCGGCCTGAGATGCAAACAGTCCCGCACTCAAGGTCACGCCCGGAAGCACCTTGGCCAAATAAGTCGGATTGTTGACCATGACGTTGCAGTACTGAATGGCCAGCTGTGCGACGCCCACCTGGTTCGCCGATGAGAAGCCTTCCAGCGTCGGCGTCGGCGGCAGCTGCTGCTGCACGGCCAGGTAGGTCGCGCTGACATTCGGATCCGAGGTCGGCACCCCCGTGAGCGCCGACAGGGTCGAATTGATCTGGGCAAAGGTTTTGACGCCGATGTCGGCGGCCACCGGGCCGGGCGCGGCTGCAGGCGTGGTCGGTATCGCTTCGACCACCACGTCGCTGTGCGAACCCAGCTTGTCGAAGGTCAGGAAGAACTTGTCGTTGGCCGGCCCGCTCTGCAGGGCGATGACCGTGCCGATGTTCGACAGGACTTCACCGGTGGGCAGGTAGTTCGCCGCGGTTATCGTGGTATTGAGCGGTATATAGGCCTGGCCCACCTGCGGGATGGTGCCGTTGATGCCGATGCGGATTCCCTGCACGGGGATGCTGGGCAGCGTGCTGGAAGTGACAGCCGGATCGAGCGAGACGAAAGTCGGCTGGTAGAACAGATAGCTGTAGCTATCATACTGGCTGACCGTGAACATCACGTAGGCCTGCGACACGCCGGTCACGGTCGATACGTTGAACAGCTCGTAGTAACGCTCGCCCACACCGGCGTTGAAATTCTGGACGACCTGCGCCGCCGTCATGGCGCGGCTGTGGATGGCGACGAACTTGATCAAGCCCTGCCAGGATCGGTCGCCCGACACTTCGTTGCCGAGCACCAGCGCGAAAGTATTGTCCCAGTTGGAAATCGTGCCGCCCTTCTGCGGATCCGGCGGCCCCACGTTCACGCCGTTGACATAGATCTGGCGGCCGTTCACGGCGTCGTAGGTCAGCACCACGTGCTGCAAGGAGGCCTGCAGCGCCATCGCCGCGTCGGGCGTCTGCAGCTGCGGCAGGCCGGTGAGCGCAGTATTGGAGTTGCGCAGCATGAAATCATAGTCCTGGTTGGTCTGGCCCAGCGTGAAGTTGCGCGTGGTGTCGCCGCCGGAATAACTGACCATGTAGGATTTGTCGACCGCCACCAGCGCAGGGGCGACCCAGGCCTCGACCGAGAATTCACCGGTCGCCTGAATGAAGTTGTAGATCTTCTGGCTGGCCTGAGTGGTGGCCTGCGCCTTGCCGCCGGCGCCGACAATGATGCCCCAGCCGCCGGCCAGGGTGACATTCCCGGAAACGGTCAGATCCGCGGCGGGGTCGATGCCGCTGGTGTCGAAGGTGGTGTTGTTGACGACCGATTGGAACTCGTACTTGGCAATGGTATCCGCATCGTAGCGGCTGGCGCCGCTGGCGATGGTGCCCTGCGTCAGGCTCAGGGCCTCGCTGACCACCAGCTTCGAATCGATGTTGGTCGGCGTCAGCAATGCTGCGAACGCCTGAATGGCGGACAGCATGGTCTGCGCATCGTTCGCGCAGGTGGTCCAGCAATTGTGATTGTCGGTCAGCAGCCGTTGATACAGGCGCGAGTTCGTGCCGCACGAGCCCGGGGTGTTGCCGGAGTTGTTGCCGCCCGACCCCGCGCATCCGGTGAAGTCGATTTTCGGTATCGCCGCCGGGTACGCAACCAGCAATGACGGATCGGCATGATAAGGCGATTGCTTCACCGAAGGGTCCGCCGTCGTGGAATGGCAGCGCACGCAATTCGCGTGGGTGATGGGCCAAACTGTTGCCCCAAAGTCGGCACCTGAGTCGTTCGGGAAGTTCAGGCTCTGCCCGACGGATTGATCCGGCGGCGCCTGCAGCTGCACGGTTGTGGAGGACGCGGCACCCGCGGCACCCGCCCAGTTCGCGATCCAAGTCGTCAAGATCTGGCCGCAGGCACCGTTGTCGGCGAGCCAGCAGTTATGACCGCCGGCCACCTTGGTGACGATGAGCGAGGTCGAGGGCGTGGCCAGGTTGACCACCGTGTTGGCCTGGGCATAGGCGAGATTCACATCGTCGCTGCGTGCGAAGTTCGGCAGCTGCCCGGGAGAAGTGGCGTTATGGCATTCGCCGCAACGGTTCTGCGCGCGCACGTTGTTCCAGAAATTCACCTGGAATGCCGTGACGTCGGCGGTCGCGGCCGGCGGCCCGGTGTAGGCGGCCGCGGTGACCGTCTGCGATGGGGCCGGATTGAGCGTCGTCGGAGCGCCCGCGCCACCGCAGGCGCTCAGGGCAATGGACACCGCGAGCGCTGCCAAGCCGGTGATACGTGTGAGGTTCATGCTCAAGTCCCCATGCAGTAGGCGGCGCCTTCAGCGAAGACCTGCCGCAGCGAGTAGTTATGCGCCTGGAACGAACCGATCATCGAATTGACCTGGGTGAAATCAGCCCCGCTGTTCGGCGCGCGCAAGCACACGTCCTTGAACACGCGGTTGACCTGGCAGCTCGCGAATGCCGCGCTGCTTTCCAGTTCCGTTCCCAACGACTTGGCGCCGTTGCCGCTGCCGGGCAAAGATGCGCTCCAGCCCAGGATGTAGTTCGGTCCCGTGCGCCAGCGGTTCTCCCAGGCATCGTCCAAGGTGTTGAAGCCCTGTGGAAAGTTGGTATTGTTGATGTGGTACTTCGGCTGCACCTGGCCGGCGGTGTAGACGATGGTTCCGGTGGTATCCGTGGTGGTCGGATCGGTGGCGGTGAAGTTGTAGAAGGCAAAGGCCTGCGCCATCGGATCCATGCCGCTGTGACAGCCGATGCAATTATTCAAGAACAAGGTGCTCACGCCTCCGGGGCTGCGCGTCACGTCCTGGCGAATCCTATCCGGCGGCCGGGTGGTGTCCATGACCAGCTGCAGGTCGTTGCACAGATGATTCACCATGGTGAAGCGGAACATCGCCCGGTTGGTGCCGTTGATGAAGAACGCGCTGGCTGCAGCGCGCGTGGTCATCACGCCTGCGGTCGCAGCGGCCGGGATGCCGGTGAGCGAGGATTGCGTCTTGGAGACCAGATGCTGGCTCAGATCGACGTTGCCGGCATCGAGCGCGTCATACATGGCGTTGTTCGAGGGCGAGTAAGCCGGTTCTCCGGACGTGCCGTCGCCGACGTACACCAGGTCGCCGCTGAGCAGTGTGTTGAACGGGACGTTGTCCTTCACCATCCCGATCACGGTCGCCGTGTAATCATTGAGCGGCACGAACACCGACTGATCCCGGTTGGTCCAGGGCGCCGCCAGGTTGCGGATGGTGTTGTTGTAGAATGCCGGATCCTGGGTCGCCAGCAGCGCGGCGCTCACGGCATCGGTCTGCGTCATTTGCTGAAGCTGAGCGGCCGTGGGCGGTACGCCGGCAATACGGTTGTAGATTCGCGTCGCTTGATCGGCGTTGGGGTTTGCCGCGAGCGCGTTGGCACCGAGCAGCGCCAGGGCGCCGGCGCACATCGTTGCGCGTATTGCCGGAGCAACACGATTCGGCGTCGCTGTGGCGCGGCGTGCCTTCTGCGTCATTGGTTTCTCCATCCCGTTCTTCATATGCACATCCACTGGCGTGAGTTGTTTCGACTTGGCGGCGAATATACGCAGCAGACATAGGCAGGAGTAATGTCTCATCCGGACGACGTCGGTGATTCGCGACATACCGACCGTCAATGGCAAACCTATATCCTGGCCTCGATTTCCGCACGGTCCACCGCTGCGTGCACAGAGAAACGGATATGGAGAAGTTCTTCTGTGAGTGCGTTAACAGTATGCGCAGGAACGTCGAACGAAGATGCGCGCATGAGACCGATTAAGTTCAATGATGCCGCTTGCGCGTGACGGGCACGTGACGGCGAATCGATGAACTGAGACTTTGGGATGGTTAGCCATATGAACACTTTTACATTGCGTGAACACCGTCACGGTTTGCTCAAGCTCGCGGCGTTGGCGCTGCCGATGTTATGGGTCATTGGATGCAGCAGCGCGTCGAGCGGGCACGCGCCCGGAGTGGCGGGCGGCGAAACCTTGACGCCCGGCATCACGAATTTTCCCCTGGCCTACATCAAGCGCCCGGTCCTCACCAAGGACATCGATGTGCGCGACCTGATCACCTCCATTACCGGCGGGGATTTGTACATACGCGATCAGGCCAGCTCCGCCGGCGCCGAAGTCAATGTGACCGGCTCGCTCACCAAGGGCCTGGGCGACGTGCGCGACCTGGACGTCTCGCCCGACGGGACCACCGTCGTATTTTCCTTGCGCCTGCCCCTCAATCCCAATAAACCCAATGCGGACGTCACGCAGCCGAACTGGCATATCTATACGTACAGCGCGGTGACCAAGACCGTGACTCAATTGACCAACGACGGCATCACCGCCGGCCACGACGTGGGTGCGCGCTACCTGCCGGACGGGCGAATCGTATTCTCCTCCTCGCGCCAGCTCGCCACGCAGTCCATCCTGCTCGACGAAGGCCGTCCGCAGTACCAGGCGCAGACGGACGACCGCTCCCAGTCGATATTCCTGTTGCATGTGATGAACGGCGACGGCAGCAACCAGCACCAGATCAGTTTCAACACCAATCACGATTTCGCGCCGTCCGTCTTGGGCAACGGCCAGATCATTTTTTCGCGTTGGGACGCCGAGAACGGCGGTGAGATCAGCCTGTATCGGACCAACCCCGACGGCAGCGGATTGCAGCTCTACTATGGGGCGAACAGCCATGCCACCGGCGCCGACATGGCCGGCACCAATGACAATGTCATTCAATTCTTGAATGCTCGCGAACTCGCCAACGGCACCTTGGTCGCCCTGGTGCGTCCGTTCCTCGGCACGCAGCTGGGCGGCGACATCGTTCAGATCAATGCCGCAGGCTTCGTCGAGATCCATCAACCAGCCACGCCGGGCGGTGCCCCGGGCACGGCGCAGACCAGCGCGACCACGCTCGGGGTGACGACGGACGCGAACATGCCCTCCCTGGGCGGCAGATTTGCTTCCGTGTTTCCGCTCTACGACGGCACCAACCGCATGCTGGTGAGCTGGTCTCCCTGTCTGATTCTCGATGCCACGGTGACCCCAAATACCACCAATCTGTGCAACGCTTCGAATACCGTGGGCGCGAACGTGACGCTGGCCCCCCCGCAGTACACGATCTGGATTTATGACCTGGACAAAGGCACGTTGGGTCCGGTGCTCAGTGCCGATCTGGGCACCATGGTGGTCGAACCCGTCATTCTGCAGCCCAGAAAACCTGCGCCGGCAACCTTGATCGATGCCGCACCGGCGCCGGGCCAGGCCGCCACCATGGCCGCTGCCGGCGTCGGCCTCCTGGATATCAGCAGTGTGTACGATGTCGACGGCATCGATACTGCGATGCCCAATATCGCCGGAGTCTCGGATCCATCCACAGCCGGCATTTTATTCCCGGCCCTACCGTTTCATCCGCATCGAAAAATCCGTGGAAATTCCCGGCAGAACCGTTCGCAAGATCAACAACTCTGCATTCGGCCCGGCGGGCATGGGTATGCGCGAAATTCTCGGCTACGCGCCCATCCAACCCGACGGATCGGTGCAGATCCAAGTACCCGCGAACGTGCCTTTCACCATCGACGTCGTCGATGTCAACACCAAGCGGATCACCGCGCAGCACACCAGCTGGCTGCAACTGCTGCCGGGAGAAACCAAAACCTGCAACGGCTGCCATACCACCGCCAATAAGACTTCGCACGGCCGCGCGGGCCTCACCAATCCAGTGAATCCAGGCGTGCCGGCCACCGGCTCGCCGTTCCCGAACACCAATCCGGCCATTGCCCTGACCAATGCCGGCGAAACCATGGCGCAGACTTTGGCGCGGATCACCTGCTCGAACGGAATCACGCCCAAGCCGCCGAGCACGGTTGACGGCAATCCTACGCCCTGCTCACAGATTCTCAGCTCGGACGTGATTTACGACGGTGTTTGGACGGTGGGCACCACGCCGCCCCAGGCGGACACGCCATTCTCTTATACCTATGCGGCTGCCACGCCGACGGCGCCCACCAATGCCAATTGCACGCCCTGGAGCGCGCAATGCCGCAGCACCATTCACTATGCGGTGACGCTTACGGGCGTCTCTACCCCCAATCTCTTCCTGCAATCCATATGGGACAAGCCCACCCGCATGAACCTGGTCAACGGCGTGATGACCTCGACCGTGTGCTCGGTGTGCCACGACCCGGTGAATGCCCTGAAAATCATACAAGTGCCCCAGGGTCAGCTCGATTTGACCGGCAGTCCATCGAATGTCGACCCCACCGTCGTCACCTCCTATGAGCAGCTGCTGTTTGCACATAACGCACAGACGCTTAATATGGGCGTGCTGCAGGACCTGCTGGTGCCGGCGCCAGGACCTCCGGACCCGGTGACCGGCTTGCCGACGACCATCCTGGTACCAGTCTCCCTGGCGCCGCCGATGACTGCCGGCAACGCATGGGTCTCGACCGCATTTTTTAGGATGTTTGATGGTAGCTTCTCTGACCCCGTACTCAATCACACAGGCTTTTTGTCACCCGCGGAGCTCCGATTGATTGCCGAATGGTTGGATATTGGCGCCCAGTACTACAACGATCCGTTTGTTGCGCCCGTAGCGAACTGACCTGATGCGTCGTCTGCTCGCGCTGGTGCTGTTGGTGCAGGCGTTACATGGTGGTCTGGCAAATGCGGCGGCAAAGAACCTCGTGCTGGTCGTCACCGATCCGTTCCTGGAGATGCACTCAGGTCCCGGGCGCGGCTTTCCGGTCATCTACGTCATCGGGCGCGATGAGCTGGTGACGGTGCTGTACAGCCGCACCGACTGGTTCAAGGTGCGGTCCTTGCACGGCAACGAGGGCTGGGTGCGGCGCGCCGACCTCGCGCGCACGCTTTCGGAGTCGGGCGAGCCGGCGCCGATACCGCCCTATCCTGATTTCGCCTCGCATCGATGGGAGCTGGGTGCCGGATACGGCGTCTACAACCGCGAGAATCTGGTCACGGCGTATGCCGATTTCGGGCTGACCACCAGCCTTGACGTGGAATTTGTCGTGCAGCAGGCCTTCGGTACACTGGACAATCGATACGTCACCAGCATCGGCGTGCGCCACACCTTCATTCCGGAGTGGAAATGGTTCTCGCCCACGGCAGGCATCGGCACGGCGTATCAGTACATACAGGACAAGGTTCCGCCCGCGCCGCTGCAAAAGAGCAATGAATTGGCCTACGTTTCGCTGGGAGCGCGCGGATTCATCACCCGGCGATTCCTGTGGCGCTTCGATTGGCGCCACTATGTCGTATTCAACAACCAGAATGTGTACGAGGACTTGGAAGAATGGAAATTCGGCTTAGCTGTCTTCTTCTAGCCGCGGTGCTGCTTTCGGGCTGTAGCTGGTTCCACCGCGGCAACAAGGCGCCGGCCGAAGTCGTGGCCGAACAGCCGCAAGGGGAGCCGTCCATCATCGAGCCCCAAGTGCCGCGCCGCGCCGTGAAAACGCCGCACATCAAGGCCAAAGACTTCGAGTTGGGAGGCTACTACGGCGTGCTGAGCATCCAGGATTTCGGCACCAATCCGCTATACGGCGTGCGCGCCGCATACCACGTGTCCGAGGACATTTTCCTGGAAGGGTATCTGGCCAGATCGAAGGCCGGCACCACCAGTCTCGAGGACGTATTCCCGAACATCACGGTGGTCAGCGACTCTGGGAGACAATTCACGTATTACGACCTGGACGTAGGCTACAACGTACTTCCCGGCGAGATCTTTCTCGGACGAGGCCGCGCATTCAATTCGGCCCTCTACGTGACGGTCGGCATGGGCGATGTGAAATTTGCCGACAGGGACCAGTTCGCGCTGAACTTTGGAGTGGGTGAGCGGCTGCTGATTACCGACTGGCTGGCGGTGCATGTGGACGTACGCGACCATATCTTCGAAACCAGCCTGACCGGCCGCACCAAGAACGTCGACAACATCGAGGCCACCCTCGGTTTGACCATTTTTTACTGATCAGGAGTATCGATATGCTGAGTACTTCGAACCTAATGAAACGCTGTGTGATGGCGGCCATCATCGTCGCCTCGACGGCATTGGCGGCCGGCGGCGACGCCTCGAGCACCGCACCCTCCTTCACGCTCACCACCTTGGACGGGAAGACGAGCGGCTTGAGCGCCTATAAAGGACAGGTCGTGATGCTGAATTTCTGGGCGACCTGGTGCGGCCCCTGCCAGCAGGAAATGCCGCTGCTGGATCAGATGTACAAGAAGTACAAACCCGCCGGATTTGCGCTCATCGGTGTGAACGTCGACAAGGAAGCCCCTGCAGTGAAGGAACTCCTGGCGCGCAAGCCGGTCAGCTTCCCGGTGCTTCTCGACCCGGCGAACCAGGTGAGCAGGGCCTACCATGTCGATGAAATGCCGAGCTCGGTGATCATCGACCGCAAGGGGCAGATTCGCTACATTCATCGCGGCTACAAACCGGGCGACGAAAACGAATATCAAGATCGCATTCGCCAGCTCATCCGGGAGTAAGCCATGAGGCTCCGATCCGTCGTGTTGTTCGTTACCGTGGCGGGCAGCCTCCTGCTCGGCGCCTGCAGCATTCAGCCCTGGGTCAAGCCCTATGAGCGTGACCGGTTGGCCGATCCCATCATGGCTTGGGACCGCGACGCCATTTCCAGTGCTTACCTGGATCACATCCGCGAATCCAGAGAAGGATCGCGCGGCGGCACCGGCGGCGCGGGCGGCGGCTGCGGTTGCAATTGACCATTACTGCCATGCTGTCCAGGAGCCTCCTCGCTCGTGCAGCCATGATCGCTGCTCTGCTGTTGATCCGCAGCACCAGCGCGGACGTGCTTCCCGACAACCGGGCGGATGTGTTTTACAGCAAGTACAGCGGCGGCGGAATCGACATCACGGGATACTCCGCCACGGCGCGCGCCAAGATCACGGAGAACTTCGCGCTCGAGGCCAATTATTTCGTCGACAAGGTCAGCGGCGCTTCGGTCGATGTCCTGAGCCAGGCCAGCGTCATCAAGGATGAACGCAGACAGAAAAGCGGCACGGTGCAATATCTGCACGACAAGACCACCTACACGGCGTCGTATATGACCAGCACGGAGCGCGACTACGTATCGGACACCGCGAGCTTCTCGCTGAGTCAGACCCTGTTCGGCGATTTGACCACGTTGACGCTGGGATTCGCCAACACTCACGACCGGGTCGGTGAAAACAACGGCACCGCCGACAAGCCCATCATTGCGTGGGTGGGACACGCGCTGAGCCGCTCCTATAGCGGCGGCCTGTCGCAGATCCTTACCAAGAATTTCATCGCCGATGTAAACCTTCAGGTCATTACCGATGCCGGATATCTGGCGAATCCGTACCGGTCGATCCGCTTTCTCGACAACAGCGCGCGCGGCTATGGTCTGGGCAGCCAGGTGTATCCGGATACGCATACCAGCACGGCGGTGCAGGTGCAGGCGAAATACTACTTACCCTACCGGGCCGCTGTCACCGGCCTGTATCGGTACTTCACCGATACCTGGGGCGTGATCGGCAACACGTATGAACTCGACTACACGCATCCCATAGAAAATAAATGGATATTCGAAGGACGTGTACGCTACTACAGGCAAGGCGCGGCCAGTTTCTACAGCGATCTATTCCCCTTTGCGGGTTCGCAGAACTTCACGGCGCGCGACCAAAATCTCTCCGCACTGGACAACACCACGATCGGCGCCAAAGTCACCTACGCGTTCCTGCCCGAGGGTTGGCGAATTTTCAAGCGCGGCACGGTGACCGGCGACGTGAGCCGGATCCGCTTCAACTACCATGACTTTCGGGATATCAGGGATTTCGGCCTTCCTCAATACGCTCCGGGTGCCGAGCCGCTGTATCAATTCTCAGCGACGGTATATCAAGTCTACTTGTCGATGTATTTCTGACCCGACCTGACGGTCGCGCGCCACCAGAAAAGCAGCATCGGCGCCAGCGCGGCAGCGATGGCAATCGTATCGGCCACCCAGTCCCAGAAGTCCCGGTCTCTGTGCACCATGGGCAGCCCCTGCACGAATTCTATGAAGGCCCCGAAAGCGGATAGGGAGCCCGCAATTACCAACAGGTTCTGCCTCGGAAACGCAGCCGCCGCGAGTCCGCTGAGGACGTAGAAGGCAATGAAGTGCGTGGCCTTATCCCAGGGCGTCAGTTGCAATGCATGCGATGGGGGAATCACGGCGCTGTAGAAAGTGAAGATCAGCGCCGCGAAAAATACCAGTCGCGCAACTTTCAGCAATAGCGATATGCTTGGCACCGTAATCCCAAAAACCGCCAGGATAACAGGAAGCATGCGCATGAGCCGATCCGCACCCATGGGCAAGAGTTTCACGCGCCGGTCGCTCATGAAAAAACTGGCGATGGCGGCGGTCACGGCGGCGCTGCCCACCCGGCGGTCGCCGGCCGCCGAGCCGTCGCACCTGGACGTCAAAGATCCGGCCGCTGTCGCAGTGGGTTACGTGGAAGATGCTCAACAAGTCGACCCGAAGAAATACCCTGCGTATATCAAAGGATCCAACTGCGAGAACTGTCTGCTGCTGCAGGGCAGCACCGGCAGCCACTATCGTCCCTGCAGTTTGTTCCCTGGCAAAACCGTCGCGATCAGCGGTTGGTGCAGCGGCTGGGCCGCTGAAATATAGGCATCTCTGACCCGCACGCCGACGGCGGGGAAATCGACGAAAAATCCATCGATGCCGCGATTCAGGTAGCGGCGAATCTCAGCGTCCAAGTTGCCGTGAGCGGCGGGCGCCGTGCCTATTTGCAGATCGCTCGGCAAAAACTCGTTTTCGGCGCGAAACGTCCAGACGTGCACACGCAGATTCACGGCGTGCGCCGC
Organism: uncultured Gammaproteobacteria bacterium; assembly: GCA_963761345.1. Lineage (GTDB taxonomy): Bacteria > Pseudomonadota > Gammaproteobacteria > Steroidobacterales > Steroidobacteraceae > Bog-1198. Next base: position 18,504 of record CAVXGV010000011.1, on the reverse strand, counting down.
GGCGATGGCTTCCGGAGTCGCCAGCACCTTGGCGATGCCGATGACGTCGGCATGCTTTGCAATCTCGCCCAGGTCCCCGAGTTCATGCTCGAGCAACTGCACCAGCGGCAACTTCGTCATGTCGCGTAGCTGGACCAAATTGCGCGGATCGAAGGATTGAATGAACACGGGCGAACCAGCGCCTGCGTAGCCGTAGCGCTGGAGTGTATCCAACAGCGCCAATTCCAGCGGCAGGCCGATCCGCGAAAAATGCGCCGGATGCTTGGTTTCCGGATAGACGCCCACCGGTCGATTTCTGCCTGCGCGGCCGTTGGCGCCGATGACCAACTGCATGATCTCATCGAAGGTGGGCACGGTGAATCGACCGTCGTACCCGAGGTTTTGCGGCCGCAACTCTCCCAACCGCTCGCGTGCCCGCAGGCGTTTGATCTCCGACAATGAAAAATCTTCGGTAAACCAACCGGTCATGGATTCGCCATCGATGATCTGGGTGCGGCGTCGCGAGGCAAATTCCGGGTGCTGCGCCACATCGGTCGTACCGCCGATTTCATTCTCGTGCCGGGCGATGAGCACGCCATCGCGCGTCATCACCAGATCAGGCTCGATGTAATCCGCGCCCTCCTCGATCGCCACGCGGTAAGACTCGATCGTATGTTCGGGCCGCTCGCCGCTCGCGCCGCGGTGCGCAATGACAACTACTCCAGACGAGGGGCTCATCCTTCGGAGCATACCCAACTTCGTCGGCTCCGCCTCGACTGACGGCAAATCCGTCTCGCTCGCGGCCACGCGGAATACTCAGACAGGCTCCCGGAGCACGCCGAGACGCACGACAAGGCGCACCACAAGGCGCACGAGAAGGCGCACACCGAGGAACGAGGCTCCGACACAGCGGAGCCTTGTCCTCGACCTTGCCCTCGAGTTAGCCCTTCGCCTAGGAGCCTGTCCGACAGGCTCCTAGCGCGGTGGCGCCGGCGGCAACCGGTACGGTTCGTGCGCCGACATCGGGCTCTCCGACCCTGGAATCCAGGGCGACCGCTGTTGTATGCGCCCTTGGCCCCAATCCGCGCGAAGCGAGGTGGGTTGGGCCGCGAACGCGGCGCAGACGGCAAAAGCTGCCGCAGTGGCAACCGTAACTCTTCGACGATGCATAGTGGTCTACCCCAAATTAGGCGCTATGCGGCGGCAGGATGGGCGGCAGGTCCAGCGCTCTTGCATGCGGCGGCAGGATGGGCGGCAGGTCCAGCGCTCTTGCGTGCGGCGGCAGGATGGGCGGCAGGTCCAGCGCTCTTGCATGCGGTGGCAGGATGGGCGGCAGGTCCAGCGCTCTTGCGTGGGGCGGCAGGATGGGCGGCAGGTCCAGCGCTCTTGCGTGCGGTGGCAGGATGGGCGGCAGGTCCAGCGCTCTTGCGTGCGGTGGCAGGATGGGCGGCAGGTCCAGCGCTCTTGCATGCGGCGGCAGGATGGGCGGCAGGTCGATGGCAGCGAAAGCGGAACTTGCTACCGCACAGCCCGCGACCAAAGCGATTAGACTGACTTTCATAATGATTGCTCCCGATTGAAAAGTTGTCAAAAGCACTGGTTTGCAACAGCCACGTGTGTGGCCTGTTTACTTAAGCGACAATCGGTCGTGATTCCCCTCACGTTGCCAAACAATGTATGCTTAGGGGAAAACCTGAGGCGATGCCGGGAGCCGAAACCCTTGCGTGGCTGTGAGTAATGACGATGCCGGTCCCTGCCAATTTCACGCAGTTGCTCACTGATTGGCGCTCCGGCCAACCCCAGGCACTCGACCGCTTGACCCCACTGGTTTACGACGAACTGCGCCGATTGGCGCGCAGCCATATGCGCGAGGAACGCGGCAGCCACACGCTGCAAGCCACCGCGGTCGTGCATGAGGCATTTCTTCGCTTGGTCCAGGCGAATGTCGATCTGCACGATCGCGGACACTTTTTCGCATTGGCCTCGCGGCTGATGCGCCGGGTGCTGGTGGATCATGCGAAGTCGCGCTCGCGCCTCAAACGCAGTGGCGGCATTCGTGATCTGAGCGCGGAGGAATCGGGCCCGGCAACGCCGCCGATCGAAGTCAATCTCGTCGCGCTCGATGAGGCGCTCGAGAGCCTGCTGCAGCTCGAACCGAGGCTCGCGCAAGTCATCGAGCTGCATTATTTCGGCGGGATGACATACGACGAGATTGCGGCCGCCGTGGGCGCATCGGCAGCCACTGTGCACCGCGACATACGCCTTGCAAAGGCTTGGCTGCTCAGCGAAATGCGCGGTACCGGCGCATGATCCCGCGCGTACGCTGGCAGCAGATTCAGTCTCTCTTCGAGCAATTGGCGGATATGGACGGCGCGCAGCGCACCGCACATCTGGACAAAGCTTGCGCAGAGGATTCCGACCTACGGGTGTCGGTCCAGTCGCTGCTCACATCGGATAGGGCTGCCGAAGATCCGCTCCTCAACGCCATCGGCGCCGCCGCAGAATCGCTGCTCGATGATCATCGCGATCGCTTGATCGGAACCCGCGTCGGTCCCTATCGAGTGGTGTCGATCTTGGGCTATGGCGGCATGAGCACCGTGTACCGCGGCGAGCGCGACGATGCGCAATACCATCAGACCGTTGCCATCAAGGTATTGCAGCATGCGTCCGTGCATCCTCGTTTGCGCAGCCGCTTGCACAGCGAACGTCACATCCTCGCGACGCTCGACAACTCATCGATCGCACGCCTGATCGACAGCGGCGACCTCGAAGATGGCACGCCCTACCTCGTGATGGAATTCGTCGATGGTGAGTCCATCGACGCCTACTGCGACAGCCGAAAGCTGTTCATTCGCGAGCGCATCGAACTGTTCATCGCCGTCTGCGGTGCGGTGCACTATGCGCACCGCAATCTGATCGTCCATCGGGACATCAAGGCGTCGAACATCTTCGTCACGGCGCAAGGCGCGCCCAAGCTGCTGGATTTCGGGATTGCGAAGCTGTTGGCGCCGGAGAGCCTTTCGCACACGCTGCCGGTGACACGCCTGCAGGAGCGCATTCTCACGCCTGAGAATGCCGCGCCCGAGCAAGTTCTTGGCCGCCCCATCACGACCGCGACGGATACCTACTCCCTCGGCGTACTCCTCTACTTGCTTTTGACGGGCCGTTCGCCGTATCGCTTGCTGAGCTATAGCCAGCTGCAGCTCGAGCGCGCCATCTGCATGGATGACCCCGCTCGACCGAGTCAAATGGTGGTCTCCAAGCTAAAAGGCGAGAACGACGGCGACCGCAGCCGCATCTCGGATCGGCGCGGACTGTCTCCGCAACGTCTGCGCGCCCGCTTGAGCGGAGATCTGGACGCCATCGTCGCCATGGCCATGCGCAAGGAACCGGATCGGCGCTACTCATCCGTCGAAGCGCTCGCCGAGGATCTGCGCAGGCACCTTGCAGGCCTTCCGGTACGGGCGCGCCAGGGCGATTGGCGCTACAACACCGCCAAGTTCCTGCGGCGCAACCTGCTGCCGGTCGTGGTTGCGGCGTGCTTGTTCCTGGGCCTGGTGCTCATCGCCGGCGTGACCCTTTGGCAGAATCACCGCCTTGAAATGGCACGCGACGCCACGGCCCGGGAGCGCGACCGGGCGCAGGAGGTGTCGGCTTTCATGGTCGATGTGTTCTCGCGCGCGGATCCGTTCAAGGCGCAAGGCAAGGAAGACACCGCCAAAGACCTGCTCGCCCAAGGCGCTGAAAAAATAAAGTCCAACTCGACTTTGCAGCCCGAGGTCCGGGCGCAGCTGCTCGAGAGCATCGGCCTCGCCGACCGGCGGCAAGGACAGAGCGAATCCGCCCTTCCTTTATTGGAGCAGGCCGTCAGCATCCGCCGCGAGGCGCGTCCCATCGACAACCGCAAGCTTGCCGCCGCACTGGCCAATTTGGCTCAGGCGCAATCCGATGCCGGGCGTTTCGTCAGTGCGGAAACGAACCTGCAGCAGGCGCTCTCACTCGCTCAAATCGGCGAAGTACCGGTCTCGGCCGAAACCGCCGACATCCTGTTTCAATACGCGTACTTCCTGCTCATTGCCAAGAGCGATCCCGAACGCGCCAGCCGGCTGTTCACGCAAGCTTTGGACATTTATCGCCACGTTCCCGGCGATCAGCATCTGGCAATCGCCTCCACCCTGAGCGCGCTTGCCGCGCCCGCAATCTGGTCGGGCGATTTTGTGAAAGCCGAGCAGTACCAGCGCGAGGGACTCAATCTGCTGCGTTCCACCGTCAGCCACAACTATCCGGACTATGCAACGTCACTGGAACAACTGGGCTACATATTGACGGAGCGCGGAAAATTCACGGAGGCCGAGCAGGCACTCAATGAGGCGCTGCAAATAGAGCGCGGTGATTTCGGCGCGGACAATCAGCGGGTGGCGGGCATACAGGCAAATTTGGCCATCATCTACCAGCGCGAAGGCAACTCCGAGCGGGCCGTGGCATTGACCGGGGAGGCATTGAGAATCATCGCCGCGCGTCTCGGACCCGGCCACTACCAGGTGGGCTACTTTCTGGACGCGCTCGCCAACATCTATCTCCTGTCCGGCAATTTGACCGCCGCCGAAGATCACGCGCGCCGTGCGCTCGCGATCTACGCGCAGTCGCTGCCGGCGCGCCATTTATATGTAGCCGCAACGCGACAGCTGATCGGCGAAGTGCTCTTGCGTCGCGGAGAATTCGCAGCGGCCGAAATCGAACTTCGCGCCGCATTGAATCTTGACTTGAGCCTGGCCCCGGGGAATTGGCGGGCCGCCCGAGCCCAAGCGAGCCTGGGCTGGCTGTTGATTCTGGAAGATCAGGCCGCCGCGGGTGAACCCATGCTGGTTGCGGCTCACGCTCAGCTCATGACGAGCTTGGGTGCGCAACACCCCGAGGTGAAACTCACAAGCTCGCGGCTTGCCGAGTACTATCGCGCGCATCACCGCGAGGCCGACGCGGTGAAGATTCTTTCATCCGACTGAAGCACACCTTCGTCTTGCGGTAAACTATCCGCAATATTGGAGGGCTCCTCGATGGCGAACAGATATAAGCCGATGGCGGCGCTTGCAACGGCGATATTCGCAGCGGCAATTGTAAATATTGCGCAAGCGGGTGCGCGCGAAGAGGGCCGCTTGCTCACCGCAACCGAAGTGCTGGAAGAAATCAGGGCCGCGCCTGACGCGCGCCTGCCGGATGCCTTGCTGCAGCATGCCTACGGCATCGCCGTAATACCCGATGTCACCAAGGTCGCGTTCATCTTCGGCGGCCGGCACGGCAACGGCGTGCTCTCGGTGCGCGACAAGTTGACCGGCCCCTGGAGCAATCCGGTGTTCGTTTCACTGACCGGAGGCAGCTGGGGATTCCAAGCCGGCGCGCAATCTTCCGACATCATATTGGTCTTCACCACAAAGAGGGGTATCGAAGGCATTGCCGGCGGCAAGCTCACGTTGGGTGCCGATGCTTCGGTTGCGACCGGACCTGTGGGCCGGCAAGGCTCCGCCGCCACCGACGTAGGCTTCAATGCGGAGATTTATTCCTACGCGCGCACGCGGGGATTATTCGGCGGCGTTGCCCTGGACGGCAGCGTCATGTCCATCGACCGGTCGGCCAATGCTGCCCTTTATCATCAGAGCGGCGTCACGGCTTCCGAGATCTTCTCGGGACAAGCGCCGGCACCCCCGGCCACGGCACAACGTTTCCTCGAACGACTGGCGCAGGCCACGGGAACGTCTGTACGGTCCTCACCGGTACCGCAGGGGGCTGTGCCCGCTACTGCCGGACAGCCCTCGAACGTAGCGCCGGCTGTCGAGCCGGCACGCACCTATCCCTTGGAAGAACAGAAAAAGTAAGGTCCGGCCGGCGGTCCCGCCCTGCCGCGCAAGCGCGCGGCGTGGACTGTGCGGGCATGAACACCCACTGCCGTTGACCGGCTTTGGCATCAACGGCCATGCCAACACGAAATAGCATCGGGCCCGGACCTCACTCGCGCAGCAAGGGCTGAAATCCCTTAGTTTACGGCTCGATCATCACCGCCGGCCGCCGCGTTGTGTATGATTCCCGCGGCCTTAGAACAACATGGGATGCAATGCCTTGATATTTCACTGCAGCGGAAAGAGCGGATTCTCTGCCGAGGTTGCCGGCCATCCACAGCGTGTCGAGGCGCGAAAACTCGAGCGCGAGGTCGAGGTTCACTTCACCGACGTTGCCTGCGTCGTGCGAACGCCCGAGGGGGCGGTTCAGGCGCACCCGGGGGATGCGATCGTGACCGGCAACGGCGGTCACCATTGGAGGGTGTCGCACGCGAAATTCCTGCACAAATACCGGCCCATACCGCCGACCATCGCCGGCCGGTCCGGGCATTACATGAGCCTGCCGTACCATATTCTGGCGCTGCCGATGCAGGAGCCTTTCGACGTACAGCTCGCGGACGGCGTATCCACGCTCAGCGGCCATCCGGGCGATTGGCTGGTGGACTACGGCGATGGCAGCCTCGGCATCGTCGCCCAGGACATCTTTGCTACTACCTATGAAATTCTGAGGTAGCACGAGCATGGCGTTCCACCAGCTGATTCAACGAGTACTGCTGATCGGAACCCGACTGAAGCTTCCGCCGCCGCCTCAACGCTCCAGTCCCCCGCAACGGTTGCTGCCCCTCATCGAGGCTCTCGCTCCCGCCCACCTCATGTTCAATGCCCGTGCCGTGCACTATGGCCACCGCTATCGCAGTGGCTTCTGGGCCATCTATCTCTTGAGCGCGATCGCGGTGCTGTTCGCGGTGCTGCCCCTCGCTCTGGGCTGGGACGATCGGCGTCACCTGCAGCATCCGGTCGCGGGGGCGTGGGCCGTCGGGGAGGTACTGGTCATCGGCACGGTGAGCGCAATTTATTGGTTGGGTCACCGGCGGGACTGGCAAGGGCAGTGGCTGCAAGCCCGCACCACCGCTGAATTGATCTGGTACTTGCCGCTGGTCGCACCGCTGCTCGATTTCAGCCGGCCGGAGACGTCCGCAAACTGGTATATGCGCGTATTCGATCCTGGCAATCACCTGCGCAGCGGCGATGATCTTGAGGCGATATGCGCGAAGAACGAGCCCTTGGCGCGAACACTGCTCGATGGAGCCTGGTCCGATCCGGCGTTCATCTCGCTGTACGCCCAATGGACGGTGAGCGTTCTCGAGGGCCAGACGTACTATCATCATCGAGTCGCCTTACGGCAGCACGCCCTGATGCATCGTGTGCATTCGGTAAACATCGGACTGTTTGGTCTGACGGCGCTTGGAGCGCTGCTGCACCTCGTGGTGCATACCGTGTGGCTGTCCATGATCACGACATTTTTCCCAGCCCTCGGAGCTTCGCTGCATGGCGCCCTGGCGCAATCCGAATCCTATCGGCTGGGTACGACCTCGGAACGCCTCGCGGCGGAATTGCAACTCGCCATCGTTGGCTTGCAACGGGCATTGGACAATCACGGCACAGCGCCGCAGCCGGCACCGATCAAGGGCTCGATCCAGGAGGCCATCGAATTGATCCTCGAGGAGCATCAAGATTGGCACATGCTGGTCCGGCCGCACCATCTTCCATTGGCGTGAACCGATCGCTGATCGACCGGGCGGGCGCAGCCTATCGCAGCGCGGGGCTGTTCGCCTTAATTTTGCCCGCAGCAATTTGAGCGGGGATCAGGTGTTCCGCGCGCTGCTGGAACGCGGGTTAAACTACGCCCCCTCATCCGCAGCGAGCTTAAAACCCGATGAACTTTCAATTCAAGTTTTGCGCGACCGTGATTGCGGCCTGCCTTTTTGCGCCGCTCGAGCTCTTGGCCCAAGCCACAGTGCCATTGAAACCCATCACTCACGAAGCGCTGTGGATGATGAAACGCGTGGGTGCGCCGGCGTTGAGTCCGGACGGCAAATGGGTGGTGTACTCCGTGCTCGAGCCCTCCTATGAGGCTGACAAGAGCGTCAGCGATCTGTGGCTGGTGTCTGCCGACGGATTGAAACCCCCGCGACGGATCACCAACACCAAAGCCCCTGAAGGCGATGTCGTATGGTCGCCCGACAGCAGCAGCATCGCGTTCACCACCAAGCGCGAAACCGACGATGTCGAACAAATCTATGTCCTCAATCTCGCCGAGGGCGGCGAAGCACGCCGGCTCACCAATATTTCCACGGGTGCCTCGAGCCCGAAATGGCGGCCTGACGGCAAGGCAATTTTGTTCGAATCCCTGGTTTACCCCAATACAGCGGACGACGAAGCCAATAAAAAAATCGCCGCCGAGCGCAAGGCGCGCAAATACAACGTGCGCGTCTATGAGCATTTCCCCATCCGCCATTGGAACCAGTGGCTGGACGACCGCCAACCCACCCTCATGGTGCAGTCGATTGAGCCCGGATCGAGTCCGAAGGACATCCTCTCCAGCACCGCGCTGGCGCATACCTCGGGATTCTCCGGAACCCAGACGGAGAGCAGCGTCACCCTGGCACCCTTGTGGAGTCCTGACGGGCATGAAGTCGTGTTCACCGCAACCACGGAACGTTGGCATGCGGCCTTCGCGCACGTGGGTTACCACCTGTATCGCATGGCCGCCGATGGCGGCGAACCGGCCATCATCACCCCCGCTGCGGGCCAATATGAGGAAGCCGCATTCAGCCGCGATGGCAAGTCGCTCTTTTTCAAGTACGAGATACAGGACAACGAGGTTTATCACCTGCCACGCCTCCACAAGGTGATGTGGCCGGCCGGGGGGCAGCCCTCGCTCGTGACGCAGGGGTTCGACCGGGAAGCGGCGCGTTATGCGCTGGGCGCGGACGGGAAGTTCGCATACCTGCTGGTGCCGGAAGCCGGCAAGGAAAACCTCTATCGCGTTGCGGCGCAGGGCGGCAAACCGGAGCTGGTGATCGCGCCGGTCACGGGCGGCTACACGTCGCTGGTCATTGCGGAAAAGTCGGCCAAGCCCATTTTGATCGCCGGCTACGGCAGTTCGGTCTCTCCGACCGAGATCGTGCGCATCGATGCTTCGCGACGCACGCACGTGAATCTCACCCATGTCGACACCGCCGCCGCGGCGGCAATCGATTGGCAGCCACCGCAGCATTTCTACTTCATCAGCGCCAAGGGCCGCAATATTCACAATATGATCGTGCTGCCGCCTGCCTTCGATGCCGCCAAGAAATACCCGCTGTTGGTCCTGATCCACGGCGGTGCGGCAAGCAACAATCCCGATCAGATCGGGCTTCGCTGGAACTATCATCTCCTGGCCGCACCCGGCTATGTGATATTGATGACGGACTACACGGGCTCGACCAGCTTCGGCGAGAAATTTTCACAGGCCATCAAACTCGACCCGCTGAAAACGCCCGGCGATGAGATCAATCAGGCCGTCGATGAGGCCATCAAGCGCTATTCCTTCATCGATGGATCGCGGCTATGCGCCGCGGGCGCCAGCTACGGCGGTCATCTGGCCAACTGGATCGAAGCGACCACCACACGCTACAAATGCATCGTGAGCCATGCCGGCGAAGTCGATCTGTTGAGCCAATGGGGAACCAGCGACGGCATATACGGCCGTGAACTGACCAATGGTGGACCGCCTTGGGAAGGAAACCCCGTCTGGCGCGACCAGAGCCCGATCACCCATGCAGCCAACTGGAAAACACCGATGCTGTTGAGCATCGGCGAGCGTGACTTCCGTGTACCCATCAATAACACGCTCGAGAACTGGAGCGCGCTGCAGCGAATGCAGGTGCCAAGCCGCCTTCTGGTATGGCCGGACGCCTGGCATTGGATAACCAAACCTGAAGACAGCCGTCACTTCTATGCGGAAGTGCAGAACTGGCTCGCGACCTATCTCAAAGACGGCGCGCCGGCAGGTTGATTTAGGCGACGCGCCAACTTTCAACGGGTCGATGCGACCCGTCTGATAGGCGCGCTGCGCGCGTGGAGAGGAGGCGCCGGGTGCCTATTGCCGGCATGTCGCGCAGCCCGAGGGCGGCTGCGCGACATGCATTCGGCGATCAGCCTATTGGTTGCCGTGGATGCTCGTGCGGCGGATGAATCCGGCGACGTTGTCGTGCAGCAACTTGAGCGAGGAGTCCTTGGCATAGACCATGTGGCCTGAGTCATAGAATTTGTATTCTATGTTCGCCTGCAGCTTCGCCGGAATCGGCAGGTGATGCATCTCATACACGCCCTGATAAAACGGCGTGGCGAGATCGAAATAGCCGGCATTCAGTTGAATCTTCAGGTTCGGATTGATCTTCATCGCGTTCGCCAGATCGGGCATGACATTCGAACCCTGACGCGAGGAGCCCGGCCGCTGATTTTGACCCGGCTGGCTGTGCTGAAAATTCCAGGTGCCGAAGGTCTGAATGCTGTGCTTGAAGCTCTTACCCTCGCCATAGCGCAAATCCTTGCGCACATAGTCGTTGAATGCAGAGACATAGGCCGAGCTGAGCGCCGTGGATTGCGGATCATAGTCCGCACGCTGGCTCAAGGGGTCGATGTCGGGGCCGGAAAAACGCGTGTCCAAGCGGCCGGTCGTCAGCCCAGCATCGTCCTGCAAATTCTGGCGAAACTCTCCGCCGTCGATACGCAGATCCGCCTTTACGATGTAATCGACCGAAAGGCCTGTGTACTGGTGAAGCTTCTCGGCGATCGAATGCCGATCGGCCGCGCTCAGATCGGACCCCGCCGCAAGGGCTCGGGCGTAGTCCCCCATCGCGAACTGCTCGACTTCCGCCAGCAGCGATTCGAGATCCTTGGGCTCACCCGGCAGCTTTTTGTGGTACCAGGCGGTCGCCGCATAGGTAGGCAGAACCGTCTGGTACGGAAGATCGATACCGGGATTGCCTGTCGGCCGATCCGGACTGAGGTCGAAATTGAGAATCTGCGACAGCAGTATCACGCCGTTGAAGTCGATTGCGCGGTCGCTCTGCAGCTGATTGATGAGCACCGCGGAGCGGGGTGTTCCGTAGCTCTCGCCGAACAAATATTTGGGCGAGTTCCAGCGGCCGTATTTCGACAGAAACTGCGATATGAATTCCGCGAAGGCATACGCATCCTGATCGACGCCGAAAAACGCCTTCTCCTTGTCCTTGCCCGCGATGCGGCTGAAGCCCGTGCCCGGCGCGTCGATGAAGACCAGATCGGTGGCGTCGAGCAAGCTCGAGCCGTTGTTGGTCAGCGAATAAGGCGCCGCGGGGGTATGTGCATCGGTAGCGGTGACGATGCGCCGCGGCCCGAAAGCCCCCATGTGCAGCCAGACGGTCGCAGAACCCGGGCCGCCGTTGTAGACGAAGGTCACGGGCCGCGGGCTGCCGCCGGTTTTGAAGTAAGCGACATAGAACATCGACGCTTCGGCAGTCGGATTCTTGTCGCCGTCATCCCCTGCTCCGGGGCCTTTGTCGGCCTTGGGGTCGCGCGGAACATCGTCCCAATCCTTCGGATGCACGACCAGGGTGCCGGCGACGGTTTGGTAGGAAATAGCTTGGCCGCCGATGGTCACGGTGCCGGTGCTGCTGACCGACTCGGGCTTGAAGGGCTGAAACTTCCCGCCGTCCGTCTTCTCCGAGTCGCCGTCCGATTTCTTATCCGGCGGGTTCGGTGCGTTGGGTGCGGCAGCCAAGTACGCGGGTAACGCCAGCGCCATGGCCAAGCCTACGCAAGCACCAAATTTAAATCGCCTCATGTTCGTCCTCCCAAGGGGTTTTCTGGCTAGTATGATCCGCGCGAAGTTTAACGGGACCTCCGGGCAGAAGTAAGCCGGGGATTTGCTGAGCCGTGCCATGAATCGTGGTTGCGGCCGAAGAACAATTACCGAGGGCTCAGGATATGAGATTGAAACCGGTCACTTGCCTTGAATGGGCGTTTGCTTTCTCGCTCGCCTGCCAAGCGGCCGCAGGCGCGCCGGCGCCCCCGCCGAAGGATGGCCCGTATTTCCCGACGGCTGTAGGCCAGACCGAGACCGACGAATACACGCGTTATGAGTTGTTGGCGCCTGAGACGGCCAGTTTCAAGATTTTTTATGAGGTGTCCGCGACCACACCTGGGGCGAAGTCATTTTACAACCCCATTCGCAAAGGCAGCTCGGCGAGTGACGAAAGCGTGTACGACGCGATGCTCGGCACGCCGCTGCATTTTGAATTGGTGAGCGGTGCGCAGGCACGAATGGATGCCTTGATGCCTGATGCCGAGCTGGCGACTGACTACATCAAGGTCACGCTTGGGCGCCCCGTGCCCGCCCACGGCCAGGGCCGCGTGCTCATCGTCAAGACTTACAAAGATCCGAAAAGCTACTACCTGGATGGGAAGACCATCGTCTTCAACCGGCCATTGGGGGTCAAGCGCAACAAAGTGGTTCTGCCGCCCGGCTATGAAGTCATCGGCCTGACGGTTCCCTCGCAGATTCTGACGGAGAAAGACGGACGCATCGCCATCAGCTTTCTACATGCTGGGTCGGGTGAAGCGCCTCTGATTCTCAGGGCGGCCAAGGGTGCGCAGGTGGGCGCGGCGGCGCTGCCGCGACCCTTGACGACGGCGCGCAGCTGGGAATCACCATTCGCCGGGGAGACCGAGCAGGAGCGGCTGTCGGAGCGCGCACATCAGGATCGGGATATCGTGTATTTTCTGCAGCAGCCCGAAACGCATGCGTTCAGCCTGTACCACGACTACACCGAATCGAGAACGGGCGTGAGCGGCTATGCCAATGTCGTTCGTGAAGGCAGTGTGGCCAGCCATCCCTCCGCAAGCATCCTGGATACCGGCGAACAGCTGAAGACTCTGGAGATGAGCGGCGCCGAGTTGGCGGCATCGAAGATCGATGTCGGCGAGGCGGTGGCCGCAGCGGCCCGCGTCGTCGTCATTCCGTTCCCCCCCGTGCAGGCGGGACATACATTGCGGCTGCGCATCGCGGAGACCTATACGGCTCCGGTGAGCTACAAATTGGATGGCGATGATCTGGTATTCGACCGCAGCCTGGGAAGGCCTCGCAACGCGGTGGTGTTGCCGTCGGGGTGGTACTGCACCTTCAGCGCGGCCCCCGCAACCGTGACGCAATTGCCGGACGGCAGAGTACGTCTGGATTATTGGGACGATCGGCCGGAAGCGGTGGATGTGTTGCTGAAGGCAAGACGGCGAACCGCAGCAGAGTAAGCGTACATGACCATGGCAAGCGTCGCTGCGCCAAGGACTATTGGCTTAGCTGACTGACGGTCGGCGACGGTGGATCTTGGGGCGACGGCGGATCTTGGGGCGACGGTGCAGGTTCCACCGGGATCACCGGCAGGTGATAAGCGTCCATTTTGGGGGTTTTGGCCTCTTGTTCCTCACGCTGTTTTTCCTGCAGTGCCCGCAGTTGCTCGCGTCTTTTCTCGAAATCCTCGGCGCGCTTTGCCTCCACGGCAGGGTCGACCCGCGCCGCGAGGCGTTCGATCGCGATGCGTGCATTCGAGCACTCCGAATTCGAGCGCGACCCGGCCGGATCGCGGTTGCACTTCAAGAGCACGCCATCGAGCAAAACGCGATCCTCCATCAGGTCCGACACGGTCATCGGAGGAATGCGCCGCGGACTGCAGGCGCAAAGCACGGCCATGGCGGCAAGGCAGCCGCAGGCGATCAGCGATTTGAGTGAAATTGACATATGGCTTCCCGCCGGCAATGTTACTCAAAATGGGGCCCCAAACGACCCCCTGCCTGTGACGCGTCTCACGACTTGACCATGTTCCACTCTGCACACGGCGCAACCGGTGCGTTTGACCCCGCCGAAGCGCATGTGTACCGTCCCCACATGCCGACCCCGAAAGCCACAAAACAAGAAGCACCCGACTTTGAGACGGCCCTGCGCGACCTTGAAGAGCTGGTCGAACGCTTGGAACACGGCGATTTGCCCCTGGAGGAGTCGCTGGCGGCGTTCGAGCGCGGTGTCATGTTGACGCGTGCCTGCCAAAGCGCACTGAAGGAAGCCGAACAAAAGGTCGAAATCCTGCTGAAGAAGGCTGGCGAACCTGCAGTTGAGGACTTCATGCCCGAGGAACCAAAAAACGGCTGAGCATCCCGTCAATGCGGCGGATTGGCTGCCCAAAAGGGCGAATATCAGCCAATTGCGGCGATTTCCACCTGTCGGTCGCAGCGCGCCATGAGGGTCTCCAGCCAAAACCGGTCGAATGGTCTAAAATTTCTTGAGTTATGCGGTTTCGGCACCATATCGGGCGTGATCGCCGTGAGCAGGAAGTGAATATGAACGCCGCCGTGCCCGTCAAGAAACCGAAAGCCCGCTCCGTGGAGGATGTCCAAGGACACGCGGATACGCGCCAGATCCCCATCAACAAGGTGGGCATCAAGGATATCTATCACCCCGTCAAGGTGAAGGATCGGTCGCGCGGTGAGCAGCACACGGTTGCGAATTTCAACATGTACGTGAACTTGCCGCATAATTTCAAAGGCACGCACATGTCGCGCTTTGTGGAAATTCTGCATCGGCACGAGCGCGAAATCTCGGTCGAGTCCTTCGGCAAGATGCTGGCGGAAATGACCGATCACCTGGCAGCCGATTCCGGCCACCTCGAAATGACCTTCCCCTACTTCGTCATGAAAACGGCTCCGGTATCAGGCGTCGAGAGTCTGATGAACTATCAAGCCACGATTTTCGGCGAGCATCGCAATGGTAAGACGGAGGTCTGGCTCAAGGTGGTGGTGCCGACCACCAGCTTGTGCCCATGCTCGAAGGAAATCTCCGACTACGGCGCGCACAATCAGCGCTCGCACCTGACATTGACGGCGCGGCTGGTCGAGCACATGTGGCTGGAAGAACTGATCGAAATTGCCGAGCGCGAGGCGTCGTGCGAGGTTTACGGTATTTTGAAGCGTCCCGACGAGAAATTCGTCACCGAGCGCGCCTACGACAATCCAAAATTCGTCGAAGATACGGTGCGGGACGTCGCGGTGGCGCTGAACAAGGACAAGCGCATCCGCGCCTATATCGTCGAGTCGGAGAATTTTGAGTCGATCCACAATCATTCGGCCTACGCAATGATCGAGCACGACAAGGACACAGCCGCTTAAGGGTTGCCCGCCCGGCGCCGGGCACGACCCGGCGGCGCTTCAGGAGGCTCCGCGCTCCGCGTTCTGCAGGCGTCCTATCATGCTGCGCAGGAAGACTTGATTGAATCGCAGCTGACACTCCGCGGAGACCTGCTCCAGCAGCGTGGAACTTACCTTCATTACGGTAACGGAACCGGAGGCGCCGATGGTCGCCGTGCGCTTGGCTCCGCGCACGTAACTGGTTTCCCCGAAGCAGTCCCCGCTGTCCAGGTAGCCCAGCGCCTTGCCGTTGCGCTGAACGCCGACCCGCCCCTGAACGATGATGTAGAACCGGTCGTCCATCTCGCCTTCCTTGACGATCTCTTCGGCATCCGCATAGTCCTGCCAGCTGCTGGCGCGCAACACTTCCCAAATCTCGCCATGCGAAAATTCATGGAAGAACTTCAATTTGCGCAGCAGGCTGAACTGCTCCTGCTGATCGATCCGGTTGTACTGTGCGCGCAACTTTTGATGCACGCGCGTCAGTTCAGCGGCGAAGTCCAGCCCCGTTTTGTAGCGCTTTTCAGGATCTTTCTGCAGCGCCATCGCAGTTACGTTCTCGAGTTCCTCGGGAATCTCGGGACGCAGCGTGTGAATCGGCGGCGGCGTGGCAAAGACGATCTGATGCAGCAGTTTCTGCAGATTGCCGGCCCGGAAGGGCCTGGTTCCGGTCAACAGTTCGTACATCACCGCGCCCAGTGAATACAGGTCGGAACGATTCGTCAGTTCGATCGACTGGACCTGCTCGGGAGACATATAAGACGGGCTGCCCGCGATCCCTTCGATTCGCGAGATCTCCGAATCGGCCACCAGTGCAATGCCGAAATCGATGATCCGCACGTCGCTCTCGAGCGTGAGCATGATGTTGCTGGGCTTGATATCGCGATGAATCACCCCGCGGCTGTGGGCGTAGTGCAATGCGCGCGCTGCTTTGTAAACCAGCTCGACCACATCGTCGATGCGCAGCAGATTGTCGGGACGGCAGTAGGCCGCCAGTGTGCGCGCGCCATGCACGTGCTCGGTCACGATGTAGCAGTGGCCGTTTTCCTCGCCCGCGTCGTATATCGGGAGAATGTTCGGATGCTGAAGCATGCCTACCATGTGCGCTTCGGACAGAAACATCTTGCGCGCGATGCGTTTGCGATTTTCATCGCCGCTGGCATCCACGTTGTAAACCTTGATGGCCACGTCGCGGCCGTAGTAAGGATCATGCGAGAGGTAGACGACGCCCGTGCTGCCGCGCCCCACTTCGTTGATGATCACGTACTTGCCGATTTTTTCCGGCAACGAACCGCGGCCGGGCTGGCCTTTCGCAAGACTTGTGGAGCGGGTATTGGTCAAGGGTAACCGTGCGCAGCAGGCGTCATTCGACTTCGATGACGCGAGGATACTGGTGCGGCTGCCGCTAAACTGTGATTTGAGTCGAGGCTTGGGCGAAGTGGTCGAAACCTGAGACGCGAGGCTGAAAAACTTTGCCGTCCAGCGACCAGGTTACGCCCGGCGCCGACGCTGAGTTCGCCGATCGTGGTCAACGTTAAGTTCAATCGATCGGCCGCGGCCTTCAGTTCGGCGAATCGCGTCGCAGGCACGGCCAACAGCAATTCGTAGTCATCACCGCCGGAAAGCGCCCATTCGAGCGCCTGGCTCGAGCTCGCCGCGGAGCGCATGGCGGCCGACAAGGGCAGTCGTTCGACCTCGACGCGCGCAGCGAGGCCGCTGGCCTGCGCCAGTTTCGGCAGGTCTCCGACCAGGCCGTCGGACAAGTCCATCGCAGCAGTCGCGATGCCGCGCGCAGAGGCGCCGAACCGCACCCTGGGCTCTGCAAAATCAAAGCGGCGGATCAGCTCATCCACGGCGGCGCTGCTTGCAAGCCGCGGCGAAGCCTTCAGAAATGCCAGGCCCGCGGCGGCGTCCCCGAGCGTCCCGCTCACGGCCAACAGATCTCCGGCCTGGGCGCCGCTTCGTCGCAGCGCGGTTCCATGCGGAACATGGCCCAAGATCTGTACGCTGACGGTGAGCGGACCTTGCGTGGTATCGCCGCCGACCAGCGCGACGCCGTACGCGTCCGCAAGTTCCAGAAAACCTGCCGCAAATTTTTCCAGCCAGGCAGGATCCGCGCCGGGCAACGTCAAGGAGAGCGTCGCCCACAGGGGAATTGCGCCCATGGCGGCGATGTCGCTCAAATTCACCGCCAGGGCCCGATGGCCGATCGACCGCGCGTCGCAGTCTTCCAAGAAATGACGCCCCGCCACGATCGTATCCACGGCAGCCACCAAGTCGGATCCTTTGGGAAGATCGAGAAGCGCAGCGTCATCACCGATGCCGAGCAGCACGCCCGGTGCGCGCTGCGGCCGTTGATCGCGAGTGAAAAAACGACGAATCAATTCAAACTCGCCGAGATTGGAGGACACCAAGCTGCCTCAATCCACCGCGCGGCCATACTCGTGTGGTCGCGATTCCCGGGCGGCGCGATCCAAAACGGCATTGACGAACTTATGTCCATCCGTCGCACCGAATTGTTTGGTCAGCTGCACTGCCTCCGCGAGCGCAACCCGGTACGGCAATTCGGGGCACGACTGCAACTCGTGCAGCCCCAGCCAAAGAACCGCATGTTCGATCGGGTCCAGCTCCTGGGGCGGAATTTCGCACAGGCCGGACAATCGGGAATCCAGCGCTTCGCGATTGGGCGCGACCCCTTCGATCAATTCTCGAAAATAATCGCGATCGACCCGCTCCGCCTCCGGATCTGCGGCGAACTGCCGTTGTACGTCCTGCCACGGCAGCGGATTGATCTGAATCTGATAAAGCGCCTGCAGCGCGAGGCGGCGCGCGAGACTTCGAGCTCGATGGCTTGAGTCCCCTGAACTCATCCGGTCATCCAGGCGACGCAATCTAATTATCCATGCGACGCAATTAATCATCCAGGCGACGCAATAGATTTGCCATTTCGATCGCAACCAGCGCCGCGTCCGCGCCCTTGTTGCCGGCCTTGCCGCCGGCCCGATCCACCGCCTGTTCAACCGTGTCGGTGGTGAGGACGCCGAAGGCAACCGGCACTCCGGACTCCAGCGCAATGCGCGCAATGCCTCCGGCGCATTCGCCGGCAACATAGTCAAAATGAGGTGTTTGACCGCGGATCACGGCGCCCAGCGCAATGAGCGCCTCGTAGCGATGCGACATGGCCAGCTTGCGCGCCACGATGGGAATGTCGAAAGCCCCCGGTACGCGCACGATGTCGATCTGCTTCTCGACCACACCGTGCCGTTTCAAGGCATCGAGCGCACCGCGCAGCAACGGCTCGACCACGAAATCGTTGAACCGCGCGGCGATGAGCGCGAAGCGCAAATCACGGGCCAGCAGTTCTCCCTCGACTATCTTCGGCTGATCATTCGGCACAAGTCATTCCTCGCGTTGACATACCGGCAGTATAAAC
>CAVXGV010000010.1:0-124791 GCA_963761345.1 uncultured Gammaproteobacteria bacterium | reverse complement strand
GCTCGCGTTTCAAAGGCTATCGGGACATCGTCATTCAAGATTTGCTGATCCGGGCCCACAACACGCGCTACCGGTTAGCGCGCTGGTTGACACCGAAGGGCGATTATGTGATCGGCGAGTTGCCGGCACATCTGACGGAGCACCACTTTGGGACGACGCTGCGCAGCTTTGTGTTGTTATCAGCATCATCATTGCCAGGTCACCCAACCGTTGCTGCGCGAGCAGCTGCGCGAATGGGACATCGATATCTCCAGCGATACAGTCGATGCGCTCTTGAGCGCCAGCAGGACGCCTTTCATGCGGAGAAAGATGAGCTGCTCAACTCCGCTTGGCAGCGCCCGTTACGTGGACGGTCGATGACTCGGTCGCCCGACATCGAGGTCAAAACGGCATTGTGACGCACATTGGCGATGCGGATTTTGCCTGGTTTGCCTCCACGGGAAGCACGAGCCGGATCAATTTCCTGCACTTGTTGTGTGCCGGTGACATCCAGTATCGAATCAATGAGGCCGCGCTCGGCTACATGCGCGAGCAAGACCTGGACACACGCCAGTGAATGCTTGGAGGAGAACCGCCGGCACCTCTTTCATGACGCTATCGCTTGGGAAGTGCACTTGAGCGCGCTGCAGATCGAGGGGCCACGGCATCGGCAAATCGCCACCGAGGGCGTGCTCGGAGAGCGCCGCGCGCGGCCTGCACGAGCGGCTCGCCATCGTCAGCGACGATGCCGGTCAGTTCAAGGTGCTGCGGCACCGGCTGTGTTGGATCCACGCGGAGCGATTGATCCACACGCTGCTGCCGTTAAATGAAGACCACCGCGACGACATCGCGAAGGTGCGCAGCGAGTTGTGGGAGTTGTACGCGGATTTGAAAACAGTACCAGCGCCGTCCCAACAAAAAAGCCAAGCGTGCCTTGGCGCAGCATTTTGACACGTTGTTCACCCAGAAAACACGCTACCAAACCCTCAATCAGCTGCTCAAGCGCCTGCATCAGAACAAGGCCGAGCTGTTGCTGGTCCTCGAGCGCCCCGACATCCCCCTGCACACCAACGGTAGCGAGCGCGATATCCGTGACTATGTGAAAAAACGTAAAGTCAGCGGCGGCACCCGCAGTGACCTCGGCAGACAATGCCGCGACACCTTCATCAGTTTGAAGAAGACCTGCCGCAAGCTCGGCCTCTCTTTCTGGGATTACCTGAATGACCGCATCGCCCAGGCCGATCTCATCCCCTGGCCCACCCTCATCGCAACCAGAGCTGCCCTCGCATAATTGCCCCGGATTATTGAGCAGTTACTAACGGAGGTTGCAACCCACTGATTTGTTACACTGAAGGCCACGCTCGATATCGCCGGAGCAAATTTATCTGATGGTAGTAAACAGGGCTCCAAGACGCAGCCGCAATGCGGTGACCATGCATGAAGTGGCGAAACAGGTAGGCGTATCACCCATGACCGTGTCACGCGTCCTCAGCGGCGACGCCAACGTCAGGCCTGAGACGATGCAGCGCGTACGGCAGGCAATCAAGGAGCTGGGCTATACGCCCAATGTGGCGGCTCGTAACTTGGCCAAGGCCGCAACCGTTCACCTCGGTCTGCTCTATAACAACCCCAGCGCCGGCTATCTCAACGAGCTTTTGGTCGGCGTGCTCGAACAGAGCAGTCATGCCGGATGTCAGATCGTCCTCGAGAAGTGCGGCACCCGCAACGAGCGAGCGGCCATCGAACGGCTGCTGGGCGACGGTGTCAGCGGCATCATCCTGCCGCCGCCCTTATCCGATTCCAAGGTCATGTTGGCTACCTTGCGCGATGCCAAGATTCCGTTCATAGCGGTGGCGACGGGCCGCCCCGAGGCGGAGGGTATATCCGTTTGTATCAACAATTTCGAAGCCGCCGCCGCGATGACGCGTCACCTGTTGTCGCTGGGGCATCGAAAAATCGGGTTCATCGTGGGCGCGCCAAATCAAACCGCCAGCGTGCAGCGCCAGGCCGGTTACGAAGCCGCACTGGCGGAGGCGAGGGCTGCCGGTACGTTCCGATTGGGTGAAACAGGGTTCGTTCAGCTACCGCTCCGGTTTGACGGCGGCCGAACAGATATTGCATTCGCCGCAGCGTCCCACCGCAATATTCGCCAGCAACGATGACATGGCCGCGGCGGCCATTGCGGTGGCGCATCGCTTACACCTGGACGTGCCGAAGAATTTGACCGTCGTCGGTTTCGACGACACGCCGCTGGCCACCACGATTTGGCCGGCGATGACCACGGTGCGTCAACCGGTCGCGGCGATGGCGCGCAAGGCGGTGGATCTGTTGTTGGAGGAAATTCGTCTGCGCCGGCTCGGCGAAACGCTCGAGCCGCGGCTGCACATCATGAAGTTTACTTTGGTCAAAAGAGAGTCTTCGGCGGCGATTTGAGCGCCCAACCCCTGGTACTTCGGCCCGGTGAATTTGACCGGTTCTTTTAGAGCGGGACTGCTTAACATCATCGGCATGTGATGTCGATCGGCTCAATAACACCAACCGGTCATCACCAGTGTGCCGAAGTACTAGGAGTGCTGGCGGCCGCTCTTTAAATCGATTATGTCCGGCGCGGGCCGCAGGCGCCGCCGGCACCGCCGGCACCTGCGCCATTCATTGACCCCACCCTCTGCTAGCGCTACCATGGCTTACGCCGGCTGGCTGAATCACTCGAAACTTGTGCCTCGGGCTGGGGAGTAGACCATTAAACAAATAGCGCCTCCGCGCATTGAACGGCGTGATGAGGGATACGCATATTGTGGTCCTGCGCTACGAGTCGGCGCAGCTATCGCTGGATCCCATGCGGGGCGGCGCAATCCGCGATTTCACGTGGCGCGGATTCGACGTGCTGCGTCCGACGCCGGCGCAGGCCGGTGACGATCCGTTCGACGTGGCGTGCTTTCCCATGGTGCCCTATGTCAATCGCGTCGCCGACGGCCGTTTCGACTTCTTGGGTCGTACGGTGCGGCTCGAGCGCAACTGGGTCGGCGATCCTCATCCCCTGCACGGCCACGGTTGGCGTGCGTCGTGGGATGTGGTGTCGGCATCGAATACGGCTGCAACTCTACGCTTCGAGGGCGGCGGCAATGAGTGGCCTTGGCGCTATCGCAGCGAACAAAGTTTCGAGCTGGGGCCGGATGAATTGTGGGTCGAGCTGTCCGTCGAAAATCTAAGCGATTCACCCATGCCGGCCATGCTGGGCCTGCATCCCTATTTCGCGGATGCCACGCACGCGCAGCTGCGGGCGGAACTGCCGCGGATCTGGCTGACGGACGCCGCTGCGCTGCCACTGGAGGAGGTGCAAACGCCGCTGCGGTTGCGCTTCGAGGACTCCAGGGCCATGGAATCGGTGGCGCTGGATCACTGCTTTACAGGATGGGATGGCGTGGCGTCGCTACACTGGCCGGATCGTGTGGTCACGATTCGTGCCACGCAGTGCAACTACGTGCACGTGGTTCCGATTCGTGCCGCGCGGTGCAATTACTTGCATGTATATGCCCCGGCAGGAAAGGACTTCTTTTGCGCAGAGCCTCAGACCGCCCCAGCCGGTGCGCTCGGCCGCGGTGCCGGTGGGGTCGTCGTCGTCGCGCCGCGCGAACGCTTTGCCATTCGTGTTCAATTTGCGGTTGGAGAGCACTAGGTGTACTTAGGGCTAGATATCGGAACCTCGGGTGTGAAGGCCGTACTGGTCGATGAGCGCGGAGCCATCGTGGCGCAGGCCTCGGACTCTCTCGACGTCAGCCGCCCCGCGCCCGGTTTCTCGGAACAGGACCCGCAAGCCTGGTGGCGCGCGACGGTCAATGCCGTACATGGCTTGCCGGCCGTGGCGCGATCGGGGGTGCAGGCCGTGGGCTTGAGCGGCCAGATGCACGGCGCGACTCTGCTGGATGCGGAAGACCGGCCGTTGCGGCCCGCCATCCTATGGAATGACGGCAGGTCGTCATTGGAGTGCATCGACCTCGAGCATGGCGAGCCGCGGTCACGCGCCATTACCGGCAACATCATGATGCCGGGCTTTACCGCGCCCAAGCTCCTCTGGGTAGCGCGGCATGAGCCCGCGATCTTTCGCAACACCGCTGCTGTGCTGCTGCCGAAGGATTACATTCGACTCAAATTGACCGGCGAGAAAATCACCGACATGTCCGATGCCTCGGGCACCGGCTGGCTGAATGTCGGCAAGCGCGACTGGTCCGATGCCATGCTTGACGCCACGGGATTGACGCGAGCGCATATGCCGCGCCTGGTCGAGGGTTCGGCTCTGTCGGGGCGGATCAGGTCCGCCGCGGCGGAGGAATTGCAGCTGCCGCGAGTGCCGGTTGCCGGGGGCGGTGGTGACAACGCTGCCAGCGCCGTGGGGTTGGGTGTGGTGCAGCCGGGCCAGGCGTTTCTGTCTCTAGGCACGTCCGGCGTGCTGTTCGTGGTAACCGATCGGTTTCGCCCCAATCCCGACCGGGCGGCGCATGCCTTCTGTCATTGCCTGCCGAATCGCTGGCACCAAATGTCAGTCATGTTGAGCGCCGCCGGCGCACTGGATTGGATCGCACGCCTGACCGGAGAAACCGATCTGCCGCGACTGGCAACCGTGGCCGAGGCCCGGGGATTGCATTCTGGGTCGCCGTATTTCCTGCCTTATTTGTCGGGTGAACGCACGCCGCACAACGATCCCCATGCACGCGCCGTCTTCTTCGGAATGAACGCGGACACCACCGCCGCGGATTTGACCGCGGCGGTGCTCGAGGGAGTGGCGCTGGCGTTTGCCGATGGACTGGACGTCCTGGTGGAGAAGGGCGGCTTCGTCGGCGACATCAGCGTTACCGGCGGCGGGGCGCGCCTGCCCTACTGGGGCGAGGTGCTGGCCGCCGCCCTCAATCGTCCGTTGAGCTACCGGCAAGGCGGTGAAGTCGGAGCGGCCCTGGGCGCCGCCCGGCTGGCACGCCTCGCACTGAGCGATGAAAAAGCAGAGGACGTGTGTGTGGCGCCGCCCATGCAACGCGTCGTGGAACCTGACCCCGCTCTGGCATCGCTGCTGGCTTCTAGGCGCCACACCTTCGTGCGGCTGTATCAGGATCTGAAGAACACTTTCGCGGAGTACGCAGCATGAGCATATTTTCCAACATCGAGCCCGTGACGTTTGGGGGCGCCGACACCACCAACGAATATTCCTACCGCGTTTACCACAAGGACCGCATGGTTCAGGGCAAGCGCATGGAAGACTGGCTGAGGGTCGCCGTGTGCTACTGGCACTCCTTCAACTGGCCGGGCGCGGATATCTTCGGCGGCGGCACGTTGATGCGCCCGTGGATCGGGCAGCAGGTCACCCAGGAGATGGCCGATATGAAGTTGGACGCCGCGTTCGATTTTTTCTCGCGGCTTGGCGTTCCTTACTATGCATTTCATGACGTCGATGCCATGGCGTCGGCCACGACATTGAAGGAGCACGCGAACAGCCTGCGAACCATCGAAGCCGGAATGGCGGAAAAAATCCAGGCCACCGGCGTCAAGCTGCTCTGGGGCACGGCCAATCTGTTCAGCCACCCTCGCTATGCCGGCGGCGCATCGACCAACCCCGATCCGGAGGTCTTTGCCTGGGCGGCGGCCCAGGTGCGATGTGCATTGGAAACCACCCATCGCCTGGGCGGCGAGAACTATGTGTTGTGGGGCGGCCGCGAGGGATACGACAGCTTATTGAACACGGATCTGAGCCGCGAGCTGGATCAGTACGGGCGATTCCTTTCCCTGGTGGTGGAGCATAAACACCGCATCGGCTTCAAGGGCGCCATACTCATCGAGCCCAAGCCCTTCGAGCCCACCAAGCACCAATACGATCACGACGTCGCGGCGGTATATGCCTTCCTGCAACATTACGATTTGACCGAGGAAGTCAAAGTCAACATCGAAGTCAATCATGCCACCCTGGCAGGATTGGATTTCGAGCACGAGATTGCCGCGGCGCGCGCCTTCGGGATTTTCGGCTCCATCGACATCAATCGCGGCGATCCCCGCAACGGCTGGGACACGGACCAATTTCCCAACAACGCCCAGGAGCTCGTACCGTCCTTGGTGCAATTGGTCGAGGACGGGGGATTCACCACGGGCGGCTTCAACTTCGACGCCAAATTACGGCGCCAGTCGGTGGACCCGGCGGATCTGTACCTGGGTCATATCGGCGGCATCGACACGATTGCCCGTGCGTTACTCGCGGCGGCCGACGTGGTTGAAAGCGGCGACTTGGCGCGCCTCAAATCGGAACGCTACCAGGGTTGGAGCGGCGATCTGGGACGACGCATCGTCGGTGGCAAGTTGAACCTGGCAGCTTTGGCGGACCTGGCGACGGAGCAGGGCTTCAATCCCGCTCCGCGCTCCGGTAGACAGGAGTTGGCCGAGAGTTTGATTGCCCGGACCTGCAAATACTGAGGCTAGCGTTGCTTCATTCTGTCTGGAGCTTAAATGGCGATCCGCATATCACGGTATTGCCAGGCATTTCGTGAGTCTCGAGGGTCCAACGAGCGCCTCTATAAGTTCCCGTAACTGCGAAGCAACACGAACGTCGAGGCGTGCGCCGATCGTCCCTTCGGCGCGCGCGGGGAGGGCTTGGCCCTATCTGCTCACCACCTTGACCACCGAGCTATCCGGCTCATTCCACCCCGGAGCTCCTTCATGTTTCAGCTCGTGCGCCGCGTCATCCCATGTCAGCTTGGTCACCGATCCACCATCCTTCTCGTAGGCGTAGGTCTTTCCATCATCCCGATAGAGGGTAAAACTGCCATCCGCTCCTGGGTAAACCCGCACTGATTTGATCGTCTGCGGTTGCTGCGCGCTCTGTACCTCCGACCCCAGCGGCAAAATGCTTCCCGCCTTGACAAAGAGCGGCAGGGTATCGATGGGAGCATCTGCCTCAATGGTCTGTCCCCCGTGCAACCGCTCGTTGGTCCAGTAGTTGTACCAATCGCACCCGGCAGGCAGATACACCGTTCGATGAGTCGCGCCCTGCTCGGTCACCGGAGCCACCAGGAACGCCGGCCCATACATATACTCATCAGGAATATCCGCGGCCTTCGGGTCCTGCGGAAAATCCATGAACAGCGCCCTCATATACGGAGCGCCGGTCTGGTAGCTACGATGGGCAACCGAGTAGGTATACGGTAGCAGCTGGTAGCGCAGCTTCAGATACTTCACGAGGATGGGTTCCGCCTGCCCGCCATAGGACCAGACTTCGTTGTGATCCCTCGCTCCATGCGCACGCATCACCGGTTGAAAGGCGCCCCATTCGAACCAGCGCACGAACAGCTCCGGATAATCCTCATAATTGCCTATGGTGCCGCGTACATCCGATCCATCGATGAGGGGTTTGTGTGCGGCGTGATAGTCCGCCGGAATCTGCGGGGAGTAAAAGCCCGCGATGTCCGTGTCCCAGTAAGGCTGCCCGGAAGCGGTGAAGTTCAACCCCGCAGGAATCGAGCGTTTGAGCATGTCCCAGGTGGAATAAATGTCGCTCGACCAGAACACGGTGCCGTTGCGCTGCGTGCCCAGGTAGGCAGCCCGCGCCAGGATCATCACCCTCCGGCTGTCGCCAAAATCCCGCCGGAAGCCGTCGTACACCGACGCGGTATGAAACAGCGGATACACGTTGTAGAAGCGTGTGCCAGATCCGATCGAGAAGACGTCATTCGCAGGATCCACGTCCGGCTCGGTCTCATCGAGCCAGATGTAATCGAATCCGTAGGGTTTCACGTACCGATCGCGAATTTTCTCCCAGAACCAGTTCGCGGCTCGAGGGTTGGTGGTGTCGATATTCGGCCCGATGACCTCCTGGGAGAAGTCCCCGGAGTCCGGCTTCCCGTCTCGCGTGCGAATCAGCCAGCCCTTGCTCAGCAGCATGTCGTAGAACTGCGTCCCCGGCGAAAAGTGCGGCCACACACTCAATAGCGTCTCGACGCCCATGGCATGCAGTTCACGATTCATCGCCGCCGGATCCGGCCAGCGCTTCGGGTCCAGGTCCAGTTCGCCCTGCCTGGTGGCATTCAGAAAGTCCACCGTGACGGCATCCAGAGGCAGCTTCCTATGGCGATACCCCTTGGCCATATCCAGAAGCTCTTTCTGAGTCGGGTAAATCGCCTTGCTCTGGATGTATCCATAGACGGCTTTCGGCAACATATGCGTCACGCCCGTCAGCAAGCGGTAGCCTTCATAAATCTCGTCGGTGGTATCCCCGACGATCACGAAGTACGAAACCCGGTTTCCAGCTTCCGACGACCACACATTCTGCCCATTGAATCCCAGGTCCACCGTGGTCTTGGAAGGGTTGTCCCATACCAGCCCGTACCCGAGACTCGATACCATGAACGGCACACAGACGTCCTGGCCGCCAATCGCCGCGTAGTCGTGCCAGCAGCGAATCTCGTGGTTCCGCAGGTCCATCCAACCCTTCTGCTGCTGCCCCAATCCGTAATAGTGCTCGCCGGGCGGAGAGTCGAAGGTCGATGCCACCTGGTAGTCCTTCGCGCCGTCCTTGTCCGTTGCCGCGCGTACCGGCGTCATCGTCCAAGTACGCATGTTCAGCAAGGTCTTGCCGCCGGCGGTTGTCAGCTGCAACGCATCGTCGTGCGGGTCGTCCCCCACTCCTCCCGGAAAGTAATGCTCACGCAGCTGATTGTTCAATGCGTCGAGCGGCATCTCCTGCGGCCGTGTCTGCTTCGGAAGGTCTCTTGGCGCCACACGCAGCACCAGCCGCGCCGAGCGGAACACATCGTAACCTTCCGCGTCGCGCTCCTGTGTCCACCCTTGCGCCGAAGGCTTGGCCAGAATTCCGTATCCGGGGCCGGCTGTCGCGGACGCCTTATCGGTGCTCATGGTTACCCGCAAAACGTTCGGAGCATAGGGCTCAACGGAAATCGTCCGTCCATCTCGATCCAGCACCAAGGGACCCGCCTGGGCGACGGCCGCCACGACCAGCCCGCATGTGGGGAGCAGCACACTCAGTCCGTGACTCAGAAACTTCCACAAAAAGTGCCGCCGCATCCAAGGACTCCGGTCAGCGCCGCTCCGCCCATCCGCCACACCCAAAAGCTGAATCCGTCGTAACCGCCAAGCTTTTCCTCCGAAGAAAGATCTTGTTTTTTTCAGTCTCACTTGTCGGCTCCTTCGGTCGTGATTTTTGTCAATTCGCTGTCGAAACCCCAGATACTAGCTTCGCTCGCCAACCCCGTTACGTCTTAGTCTCAAAATTATCGACTCGTTCAGTATACAGTTGGAATGTTACCGGTAACAAACATGACGTCGGACGGACTCTTAGCTCAGCTTGCGGCGAAATTGTGATCACCGCGCCGACAGGTCCGCGCCTGGTAACGATGCTGCAATGCGGTTCTTGCTTCGTCTAAAGCGATCGATCTTCCCATGCTTGCTATGCCGGGTTCGATGTCCCGGGGTTAGTCGAGTCCCATGGGGTCATAACGGTGGCAACTGCGCCGACGCTCATCTCATCCGCTCATCCGGCGGGGATTTTGGAGCGCCGACAAACTCTTCACGTCTTGTGTCTCAAAATCATTGACATGTACTAAATACAGTTTTAATGTTACCGGTAACAAATATGACCGGCTCGACCGGTTTGATGGGTTCAATTACTTAAGTTAAGTGAAGCCGATCACGTCTCAGGGGGGGGATTTATGAAGTTCAAATTCCATGGCGCGCTTTTGGGAGCAACCGGCGTTTTGGCTCTGGCAACCGCCGCAAACGCTCAAGCACCCGCCGCCGCAAACGCTCCGGCGCCTGCCGCCGCGAACGCCGCAGCACCTGACAATCTTGAACAGATCGTGGTCAGCGGCTCGCGCGTCATTTCGGACGCGGCGAATTCACCTACCCCGTTGACGCTGGTGACGGCTGATCAGCTCGAGGCCACGACGCCTACCGACATCGCAGACGCGCTGAACAAGCTGCCGGTATTTTTCGGGTCCAGCTCGCCGCGCACCATCAACAACCCGAGCTCGAACGCAGCGGGCAATACTCTCAATCTGAGAAATTTTGGAGCGCAGCGGACGTTGGTCTTGTTGGACGGTGATCGCTTGGCGCCGTCAAACTCCAATGGCACCGTGGATGTGGATATTTTGCCGCAACTGCTGCTGAGCCGCGTGGACATCGTAACCGGCGGCGCGTCGGCGGTTTACGGCTCCGATGCCGTTACCGGCGTGGTGAATTACATACTCGATAAGAATTTCAACGGAGTCAAGTACGAGGCCAATGGCGGTATATCCAACTATGGAGATGCCCCGTTGGCTTCCATCGGTGTTGCGATGGGCACCGACCTGTTTGGCGGACGAGGTCACATTGAAGGGTCTCTGCGCTACTTCCAACAGGGCGGTGTGTCGCAGAGCAGCCGGCCTTATGGCGGCAACGGACAGGCATGGATTAGAGTAGGGCAGGGTACGGCTTCAAACCCATACACCTTTGAGCAGTACGGCCGACAGCCTGCGCAGGGTTTTGGCGGATTGATCTCGTGTAACTGCGCGGCCAACAACATGCAATTTGTCTCCCCCGGAGTGCTTGGCCCCTTTGACCCGGGTACGCCAACCGTTGACGGCGGCGTGAGCAACGGGGGGGATGGGGGCTACGACAATGTAGGGGGCTATCAAGCCAAACAAAGCACCGACGATGCCTTCGTGCGTTTCAGCTACAAGCTCAGCGACACGGCAACTTTCTACATTCAAGGAACTGCTGCACTAGCCGAGAATAGCGCCGTATTCGCCCCTGCGCTGAACACCTACGCTGGTGGATTTGGACCCAGCACCTTTTTCACGAACAATCCCTACCTGAGTCCGGCCGTACAAGCGCAGCTGAATTCGGGAAATCCCGGCAACACATTCAATTTGACTTCTATTATCGAATCCCTTGGCGGCCCCGGCGGGGGAGCTGCGCCCAATTACACCGAGAAATCTACAGATCGAAACCTCGGAGTGACGCTGGGGGTGGATGGTACTTTGCTGGGTAAGTTCGACTGGCGCCTGCACTACACACATGGCACCAGCCGGCAGCAGGAGACGGATCCTTACAACACGAATTTCCAGAAGCTGTACGCCGCCAGCGATGCAGTAGCGACTCCTTCCGGCAATATTGCCTGTTATGTTTCAACCACGCAGTATGCCAATCTTTATCCAGGCTGCGTGCCTATCAATTTTTTCGGCGAGGGTGCAGCTACACGCCAACAGTTCAACTACAGTCACGAAGCGACCTACTATGTCGAGACCAACACTCTCGACAATATCGGTGGAAATATCGCGGGCGCTATCTTCGATCTGCCTGCAGGTCCCGTAAAGGCTGCCTTGTCGGCAGAAGCCCGCTGGCTGGGCTTGGACATCACCAGCAATTCATCTGCCACCGCCACGGTCGATTGCACGGGATTGCGGCTATGCGATCCAACGATTCAGCTGCATGACGACAATACCGTATCCCCCAACAGGGCAAAAGACAGCGTATGGGAGTTTGCCGGCGAAGTTGATGTGCCCATCCTCGCAAAACTGCCCCTCATTCAAAGCTTCTCTGCCGATTTGGCTGCGCGGGTAACCGACTACAGCGTGTCCGGATTGGTGGAAACTTGGAAGGGGGGATTGGATTATCATGTGAACGATTCAATCCGTTTCCGGGGTACCGCCTCACAAGACATTCGCGCTCCAACCCTGACGGATCTGTACCAGCCGCTAAGTTCGGGTGGTTATGGGTTCTTCGACCCTGTCACCGGCACTTCGGGCACACTGGCGCTGCGTACGCAGGGCAATACAGGCCTACAGCCGGAAAAGGCGCACACCTATTCCGGGGGAGTCGTGTTGACGCCCGTGTTCGTTCCCCATCTAACGCTGTCTGTGGATTACTATAGGATCGGGATAGACAACGCGATTACCGCCGTATCAGGCACCGATCCGACAGTGCAAAGTATTTGTACCGCTTCCGGCGGAACGTCGAACCTGTGTTCCCTGATAGTCCGTCCCATCTCCGCCACGAATACCTCGCCCGCGAACTTTCCGTCCTATTTGATTTCGGAAAATGTCAATAGTGCAACGGTGAAGACGCAGGGTATCGATTATGAAGTGGACTATAGGTTTGACGTGGGCAACGGGTCGGTGAATCTAAGAAGCCTGTATTCGTTTCAGCCCTATATCAGGACGACGAACCTCCCGGGCGAGGCGCCCAGTGATTCCGTGTACCCCCATGGGCGCAGCACGACATTCGTCCAATACGCGGTGGAAAATTGGACGCTCAACCTTCAAAACAATTGGCTCAGCGGTTTTTCTCAACAGTCCCTGCCCAGCCAAGTCTTCGTCAATCCTAATCGTATCGCGTCCTTCGATACTGTCGATGCAACGATCAGCAAGAAGTTCGAGCTCGAGAAGGGATCTTTCACCGTTTATTTGTCGGTGCAAAATATCGGCAACGCAAATCCGCCTCTCGTCGCGGAAACCACCGGAGGATTTCCGGGTGGGTTCTATCCTAGTTTGCCCCAAGAGAGTGCCATCGGCCGGTTCTTTACGGTCGGTATTCGGGGAGGTTGGTAAACGTTTCATAGCGATGTCCGTTGGCCATATCACGATCCAGGGGTCCGATCATGACCATGTCCCGTCAGCAGTTCCTCGCGGGTGTACTCGGACTGGCGGCAGGCGCCGCCACGGCGCCGGGAGCGGCTGTGGCGAGCAGTGCTCGGCGTCCGGGCGCCAAGAAGGCGCCGCTGGCGATCGCGATGTGGGACTTCTCCTGGCTGGAGCGGCGTTGGCCGGGTGCAGGCTATGAAGATTGGGACCGCGCACTCGATGAACTTGCCGAGCGCGGCTACGATGCGGTGCGGATCGATCCCTACCCGCATCTGCTGGCAGTCGATCCGGTGCGGACATGGACGCTCGAGCCCGCCTGGACCACCAACGACTGGGGCAGCCCGGGCCTCATCGATGTGGTGGTGCTGCCCAACCTGGTTGCCTTCATCGGCAAGTGCCGCGCTCGCGGGATCAAGGTTGCGCTGTCGAGCTGGTTCCGCGAGGACACATCGGGCATCCGGCGCGGGATCACCGGTAAAAGCCATATCGATGGATGGCTGCGCACACTCGGACTGTTGAAAAGCGCGGGCCTGCTGGAGGCCATCCTGTATGTGGACCTGTGCAACGAATGGCCGTTCGACGTGTGGGCGCCCTGGTTCGAGCCAGGGCGTAATGGCGGCGACTGGTATCAGCCGGCGTCGCTTGCCTATATGCGCGACGCGATCGAGACCATCCGCCGCGCGTATCCCGCGCTGCCCTTGCTGTTCTCCTTCGACAACGAGGACAGCGAGGCCTATCTCGACCACGATCTCGGCTTTTTCGACCTGTTCGAACACCACCTCTGGATGGCGCAGCAGAACGACAGCGAATTTTACAAAGAGGTTGACTACCTTTACGAACGCTTCGATCTGAAGGGCTATCGCAACCTGGCGCTGAAGGCGGAGCCGACCTATCGGGCGAGGCCCGAATACTGGGCCGGGCTTTTGCGCAGGCGCGTGACGGCGCTGGCCGCGCAAGCCGCCAAGGTACGCAAGCCTCTCATCACCACCGAATGCTGGGCCCTGGTCGACTATAAGGACTGGCCGAAGCTCGAATGGTCGTGGATCAAGGATTTGTGCAAGATCGGCGCCGAGACCGCGTCGGATTCGGGCCGGTGGCTGGGGATTGCGACGAGCAATTTCTGTGGCCCGCAATTCCAAGGCATGTGGCGCGACGTACGCTGGCATCGTGAGATGACCGCGATGATCCGCTCAGGGCCGATCGCGGCGGATCTTCGCTCCGGCCGGCTGTGGGATCGTCTCTGACGTGTAAACGTTCAGTTCGCAAAGACAGAAACGTTACATTTTCGGACAATTATCGCGCGACAGACAATAGCGGGACTTGAGAGGTGGCTCCGGTGATTAAGACGGTTATGGGCGTGATGAAGCGATGTTCCGGGTCGCTTCTGATGATGAGCCTCGCAGTCTGTGCAAGCGCGCAGCAACGTTCCGTGTGGCAGATTGGGAAGTTTGATGATTCTTCGCAGGAGTTTCGGGACCAGAATATCGACTACTCCAGCGCGACATCGGATCTCGTGTACACGGTGGGAAGCAGCAAGGACGCGGATTGGATCCGGTTCCAGCCTGGACCGGCGAATGCAATTGCTGGAGGACGGCTGCATCCCTTCCGCATCAACTTCGCACTCGGTGAACCACCTCGTGGCGTCTACCGCCTGCGCGTGGCCGTTCTCTATGAGACGCCAAGGCTCTCTGCGCTTGAGTTGAACATCAACGGGCACAAAGGGCTCTTTTACTTTCATCCAAAGCTGGACTTTGCGGCTGGCGATTTCGAAGGTACCTTTGTCCCGCAAACTTCGCGCGACGAAAAGACCATTGGTATTCCGGCGCGATGGTTGCGGCGCGGCGAGAACAGCTTTGTGCTCACAGCTATCGACGCGCCAGCGCTTGCGCAGAGCTCGAAGGGTAATATTGCTCCGGGTCAGAGCGGGTTGGTATACGACGCGCTTTCGCTTATCCAGGATGCGGCTGCAAGGTATCCGGAAGGAGTGGTGTCCGAACTTACGGTACCGACCATCTTCTATCAGAAGTCGGCAGATGGGTTGGAGGAGGTCGTCGACGTCTTTCCAGAGCTGAACGATGGAGCCATGACGACCGGCAATGTAACGCTGACCGTTGCAGGCAGGCAGTTCAGCCAGCCCCTAGCGGTGGATGGTGATTTCGGTGAGGCGAAGGTCCGCTTTACGATACCTGAATGGGCCGGCAGCACACGGGCGACAGTGCAGGTCGCCGGGCACAGCTTTCCGGAGAACCTTACGGCCGGCAAGAAGTGGACGCTCGACATCGTTCCCGGAGAACATCTCGACATCGGATACACGGACTACCGTGCCAAAGTGGCGGAGTTACAGGCACAGAGCATCGATGGGGTACTGGGAATATTGCAGCAGCAACCCAATTTTCGCTGGACATTGGACGGCAGCTGGATTGCGCAGCAGTATCTTGCCGGCCGATCGGAAGCCCGGCAGAAGCAGTTTCTCGACGCCGTTCGTGCCGGTGAGATCGTGATTCCGCCCCAGCTTGCAAACATGCATACTGGGGTCGCATCGCTGGAGGAGCTGGTGCGCTCGCTCTACCCCAGCCATGAGCTCGCCGCGAAGTATCATCTGCCGGTCGGCGCGGCCCATATCACCGATGTGCCCTCGTATAGCTGGTCGTATGCGTCCGTGCTGCATGATTCCCGGATGAAGTATCTGGCCGCCGGGAGCAACTCGTGGCGCTCGCCGATTATGCTGATAGGGCACTGGACTGAGAAGTCGCCTTTCTACTGGGAGGGCCCCGATGGCGGACGAGTGATGATGTGGTACTCGCGCTGTTATCTCCAATTGGCGTCCTTGTTCGGTACCCCACCCACGCTGCCCGCAGTGGAGGATGCCGCGCCGGTCTTCCTGCAGGCGTATACGCGCGCAGACTATGTGGCGAACTCTGCAATCATCTACGGAACTCAGTTGGAAAATACGCCACTGGACCCCGCACAGGCCGGACTACCGGAGCAATGGGCCGGCAAATACGCATGGCCGAAGATGGTCTTCACTACCTTCCAGGATGCGATGAGTTCGTTGGACAAACAATTCGAGGGCAAGCGGCCGGTCTATCGCGGAGACTTTGGCCCCTACTGGGAGGACGGCTTTGCCACCGACGCGCTGCATACGGCGATATATCGCCAGAGTCAGCAGCGAATTCTCACCGCGGAGAAGATGAGTACGGTTCCAGCCCTGCTGAATCCGGAGTTGCGGCCGGATGCTGCGAAGCTGGCAGACGCGTGGTACAACATGCTGCTGTTCGACGAGCATACCTGGACGGCAGCCAACTCAGCGACTCAGCCGGAGGGGGATCAGGCTCTCAGGCAGCTGCATCAGAAACAGATGCAAGCCTTGATCGCGCAAAATGACATTTCAGAGACGGTGGAACGAAGCTGGGCGCAGATCGAATCGCTCCTGCGGCCGAAACATGATTCGATTGCAGTGTTCAATTCACTGAGTTGGGCGCGCAGCGGCTGGGTCGAGGCCGATCTTCCCGCCGGCCAGGCCATCCTCGATCCGACGACGAACAGACTGGCCGAACAGGTGGTCCTGAAACAGGAGGCAGGGCCCGGAACATCTGGCTCCGGGAGCAGCACGAACCGCGTTCGCTTTCGCGCGAACGATGTGCCGATGGTGGGATACAAGCTCTTGGAGATCGTGCCGCTGGCTGACGACACTGCCCTGCAACCACACAGCGACGGGGCCGCTGTGCGCAGCCAGGTGATTGAGAATCACTATTACCGCGTCACGCTTGATCCTGAGCATGGAGCCATCACGAGCATCTTCGACAAGAAGTTACACCGCGAGTTGGCGGACCGCACAAGCCGGTTCCGCCTCGGCGAATACGTGTATGTCGAGGGCGGCGACGACGTGGAGGATAGCACTCTCTCCCGCTTTGGCGCTGCGCAACATTTGCCGATGCTCCGGCCAATGCCTGCCGGGCATGGGCATCTTGTCAGCATCTCCGAGACGGCGCAAGGAGTCACCGCGGTGCTCGAATCGAGTGCGCCCAACACACCCTCGATTCGCACTGAAATTACGCTGCGTGCCGATCAGAAGCGCATCGACTTTGATTACAGCCTGCATAAGGACCGAACCCTGAGAAAAGAAGCGGCCTACATTGCGTTCCCACTTGCAGGAGATCATCCTACGTTTCGCTACGAGACGCAGAATGGCTACGTGGATCCCGCGCGGGACGAGTTGGCGGGGGGAAGCCGTGAATGGTTTACGGTGGGCCACTGGGCTGCCATGAGCAGCGCCGGTGTGACGACCGCCATTCTTCCGGAAGATGCGCCGCTGGTGGCGTTCGGTGATATCGTGCGCGGCAAATGGCCGGCGAAGTTTGAGCCTGGGAGCAGCGCCATATTTTCGTGGATCATGTCCAACTATTGGGACACGAACTTCCCGGCCTCGCAGGGCGGCGACTTTGATCTTCACTATGCGCTGGTGAGCGCGCCTGAGTTTGACGCCGGTGAACTGACCCGCCTCGGTTGGGAATCGATGACGCATCTGGAGTCTGACCCTGTGCATCCTGACTCGTCCCCTGGCGCGCTTGCGCAAGACGCTGCCAGCTTTCTTTCCATCGACCAACCGGGCGTGGTGTTGACGGCATGGAAGCTCTCGGAGGATGGAGACGGAAGCATCCTACGCGTCGAAGATACTGACGGCAAAGCAGCCTCCATTCGTATCGGCAGCCAGTATCTTCGCTTCGCCAGGGCGTGGCTCTGCGATGCGCTTGAAGATAAGCTGCGTGAATTGCCGGTAAGCTCCGATGGTCTACACCTCTCCGTACCGACGTTCGGCGTTGTGACTGTGCGCGTAGAGACGGAGCCGCTGAGCGGTACGACAGCAGGACAACTGTAAGCATTGCGTTTTGCGATAAAGTTGCCGTCGAATCTGGCAGGCGCTTGCATGGCGTATAGCGAAGGGCGAAGCCCAGACTATGCAGGATTTTCATTCGTATCCTCGCGCGGCGGCCCTTGCAGGGCCTTCTAATCGGTATGGACGCTCCGGCCATTACACTAAATGGTACCGGTACCGTAAACTAAAAATGCGGCGGGAAACACTGCGGCGACGCTTAGGAGGATAGCTGGTTCCAAGTATCGCGCACCCATTTGGCGCAGGCGATATTGTTGGCAAAAATCGAATAGCGAGCGCCACCGCCATAATCAGGGAACGGGATGAATTCCATGGTGACCTGGCCGAGCGGGCTCTTCGGGTCGCGAGCATGATGCGCGAGGACGGCACGCATCGCCTGTTTCCAGGGCTCCAGCCTGCCCGGTTCCCACGCCGAATGCCATTGTCCCGGACCGGGTTCGATGAACGGGTATTGAATGCCACGGCCAGGGCTGCCGTCCGGGTGGTGGGCCCAAACATTCAGCGGGTTCGCAGGCACCGTCGCACGGGCGTGCACGTGCCGGATCCAGTTTCGCTGCAGCCATTCATAGATGACGCAATTGGCGCTGGCCGGGTCCAGTATCGTGCGGCCGCTGGCGATATCGGCCTGCAGGTCCTGGACCAGCTGCTCGCGCGGGTTGTCAATCTTGAAGATCACATGCGAGTGATCGAGCGTCAGATAGTACGGCGCGCCTCTGCGTTCCACGAGTTCGCCGACTTCGGCCACCCGACTGAATCGTTCGGACCACATGTTGACGTGGACTTCGAGGCAGGGCGTGACGCCGGTTCGCTCACCCAGTTCGAGCGCACGTAGATAAAAGTCGGCGACTTCTTCGTTGGACACCAGGTGTCCGTCGGCATGGTGGGTGAAGATCTGAACATTGTGCACCTGTACGCCGAGGTCCCGCCCGACACGCAGATGCCACATCAGCAGTTCATCGTCGCGGCCGAGGCGATAGTAGAAGCCACCTGCGCGCAGCGGCAAGCCATGACGCTCGCTCGCCGCCCTAAACGCCTCCACCTCGCCCGGTCCTGGCGTCTGGTCGAGGTAATCAAAGATTCGCGTTTCACAGGCCATTTTGAAGCGGGTGTCCAAGTCCACGGTGGTGTTGTCCGGCGACAGCACACCGAGTCCGGTGATACCGATGGGCAGCTCTTTCAACAAAGTATGAGCCCTGTTCAATGGGTACCGAGCCGGATGTCGCGCGAGGAAGCGCCTACATACACGCGGCTGCCGGGGATGAACTTCCAGTCATTGACGTCGACGCTCCAGATGCTCTGCTGGCGCGGCGAGACGGCGATCGACACTTTGCGCGATTCGCCGGGCTTGAGATCGATCTTGCTCCATCCCACCAGGCGCTTGGGAGGCTCATCCCTGTCGCGGATTCCCAAATACACCTGTGGAACCTCGGCGCCGGCGACCGGCCCGTCGTTCTTCACCGTGAAGGCAACCGTCATAGTGTTATTGGCGAGCGTCTTCACGGCGAGATCCGAATACGCGAAATGCGTGTAGGAGAGGCCAAAGCCGAATTCGAACATCGGCTTGATCTTCTTTGAGTCGTACCAGCGGTAGCCGATGTTCAGCTTCTCGGAATAGACCGGGTCCTTGGCGATGGTCCCGTCCCGGCCCCAGGTGGGAATGTCCTCGTTGCGCTCGGGGAAGGTGACGGGCAGTTTACCGGACGGGTTCACCCGTCCGAAGAGAATGCTGGCGATGGCGCGGCCGCCGCCCTCGCCCGGATACCAGGCCTCGGCGATCGCGGCCACCTTGTTCTTCCACGGCATCAGCACGGGATTGCCGCTCTCGATCACGACGACGGTGCGCGGATTGACTGCGGCCACCGCGTCGACCAGCTCGTCTTGGTTGGAGGGATTGGACAAGTCCAGCGAGGTCAAATCGCCGAATTCTTCGCCGGCTGGTTGGTTGACCACGACGATGGCAACGTCGGATTTGGCCGCCAGCGCGACGGCCGCATCGATCTCAGGTTTTGAATAGGCACGGAATGGTTCCTGCTCGTCCTGATTGCCGGCAAAGCTGACTTTGGCCGCGGGAGCCAGTTCCTGGATTGCCTTGACGATCGGCACCTGGAGCTTCAACCAGGGACTCTTCCACCAGTCGCAACCGCCATGCTGGGCAAAGATCAACCCGCGGCAACTTGCAATGAAACCCGTGACCGGCTTGAGCGTATCGCCCGAACCGCCGCCGGTACCCACGGCCACATCGGCGTGCGCGCCAACCACGGCGATTGCCTTGATTTTGCCGGCATCGAGCGGCAGGAGGCGGCCCTCATTCTTGAGCAGCACAACAGACTGTTCCTCGGCGTGCTGCGCAAAGGCAGCGGCGGCGGAGAAGTCGATCTTGCCCGCTCCCTTGGGCGGGTCATCGATCAGCCCCGTCGTGATCATGGCGTAAAGATGGCGGCGGACCATGTCATCGATTCTCGCCTCGGTGATGTCATGATTGGGATTGCCGAGAGCGAAGAGGACATCGACGCGGTTGAACCAGGTCGGTCCCGGTTCGGAGCCTTCCTCTTCGTCGAGGCCGGCATTGATGGCCTTCACGGTGGAATGGGTCGCTCCCCAATCGGATTGCACGATTCCCGGGAAGTTCCAGTCGTGCTTCAGAACGTCGTTGAGCAGGTGGCTGTTCTCGCAGGCGTAGTCGCCGTTGAGCCGGTTGTAACTGCACATGACACTGCCCGGGTGGCTCTTCTCGACTGCAATCTCAAAGGGCAGGAGGTACAACTCCCGCAAGGTGCGCTCGTCCACCGTGCTATTGCCGCCCGAGCGGTTGGTTTCTTGCTCGTTGCCGGCAAAGTGCTTGATGGTGGCAATCACATGCTTGCTCTGCGTGCCCAACGTCCGCTGCGCCATCATGTCACCGGCCAATTCCGGGTCTTCACCCAAATACTCAAAGCCACGGCCGCCGCGCGGTTCGCGAGTCAAATTGGCGCCACCGCCCAAACCCATGCCGAATCCCTGTGCCCGGAGCTG
Source organism: uncultured Gammaproteobacteria bacterium (assembly GCA_963761345.1). Classification (GTDB taxonomy): domain Bacteria; phylum Pseudomonadota; class Gammaproteobacteria; order Steroidobacterales; family Steroidobacteraceae; genus Bog-1198. The sequence continues at coordinate 104,298 of CAVXGV010000010.1, read as the reverse complement.
ACGTGCGATATGTCCCGCGTAATCGAATGAAAGCTGAGGGTCCCAGCTTGCAGCTATCGCAAGCGTGGCCGGAAAAGTGGAGCTCGACATTTTCGTACTGGCCGATCCGGTGCCCGAATCGGCAATTTCCACATCCGGGATGTTCAGGCGAGGTACCCCTGCAATCAGGCCGGCGCCACCGGCTGGATCTACGACGAAGGGGTACTTTGAAACCAGAAACTGCAGCTTTTCATCCAGCGTCATTTGCTTGACCAGTCCGTCAGCCCGCTGAATTACCGCCAGTTCGGCACTGGCACTGGCACTGGCACTGGCACCGGCACCGGCACCGGCACTGGCGTCGTGCGTGACTTGTGCGCTGCGCACGGTGAGACCAAAAACCGCAAGCCCGCACACAAGGATCGTCTTTGAAGCATTTCGGTTCAATCGCATAGTTGCTCGAAATTCACAGCAGATCGCGACGACGTCCGCTACTGCTTATAGATACGGGATTCCCACGGACCGAGATTGAGACTGGAAGCATGCGCCTCGTGAGACGAGGGAATGTCGGACAACAGAAGCGCTTCGGCCTTCATGCCCTTGGGCAATGTGTAAGCCACGCGGCCTGAGCTGAAATTTTCGACCACGAGGTACTTATCCTTGCCCAAAGTGCGGGTGTACGCGTAGATCTCCCTGTTCTCTGGGTCAAGATCTTGGTAGTCACCGTAGACGAACGCCGGGATGCCAGCGCGTAACTTGATGAGGGCGCGCACGTAGTTGAGGACGGAGGCGGGGTCGGACTCTTCCCGGGCTGCGTTGATGTCCTTGTGGTTGGGATTGACGGCGAGCCAGGGGTGGGTGCCGGCGGTGAAACCGGCTTCGGGGGAGCCATCCCACTGTATCGGGGTGCGGGCATTGTCACGACTGAACTGGGCTTGGTAAGAAAGGAAGGCTGCGGCAGAGACTTTTCCGGTCTCCACCTCAGCCTTATAAGCATTTTTGAGGGCGATATCCTGATAGTCCGCGAGCGTCTTGAAGGGATAGTTGGTCATGCCCAGCTCGTCACCCTGATAGATGAATGGCGTGCCGCGGAGGGTTAGAATCATGGTTTCCAAGAGTTTCGCTGAAGAAGCGCGCATGGCCGGCGAATCATCGCCAAAGGTGGAAACCAGGCGGGGACTGTCGTGGTTGGAAAGGAAGACGGTATCCCAGTCATGTTTGGTGAGCACCGTAGCGTGGGAGTCGTAGATTGCCTTGAGCTCCGGCAAGGACCAGGGACCTAACTGAGGGGTTCCGAAGTCGGGGTGGCGAAGCAGGGCCGCGTCGAAATTGAAAATCATGTCGAGTGCGTGGCGACGGTCGTCAACGAGCGAACCGGTTTGTTGCAGGGTAGTGCCGGTCGCTTCCCCCACGGTCATCACATCGTACTTCGAGAGGACCTCGCGATTCATTTCGGCCAGGTACTCGGCGAGGTGAGGACCGTTGGCGTAGGCGTTTGGCGGATGCTCCAGTTGTTCGGCGGTGAGATTCGGCAGGCCCGCGGGTTTGGAGATCAGCGGGATGACGTCCATACGGAAACCGTCAATCCCCTTATCGAGCCAAAAGCGCATGATCGAGTAAACATCATCGCGGACCTTGGGGTTCTCCCAGTTCAGATCAGGCTGCTTTGCCGTAAAGTAATGGAGGTAGTACTCGTTTGTTTTGGGGTCCAGGGTCCAAGCGGAACCGGAGAAATAGGACCGGTAGTTGTTGGGCGGGGTACGCGTGCCATCAGGCGCGGTGTGGCCGGGCTGCCAGATGTAAAAGTCGCGGTAGGCATTCGATTTGCCGCTGCGCGATTCAACGAACCAGTTGATTTCGTCCGATGTGTGATTGACGACGAGATCGATGATGAGGCGCATGTGGCGCCGCTTGACGCCCGCAAGCAGCGTGTCGAAATCGGCCATGGTGCCGAATTCCGACATGACCTTGCGGTAATCGCGGATGTCGTAGCCGCCATCGATGTTCGGAGAGTCGAAGTACGGGCTGAGCCAGACCACATTGACGCCGAGCTTCTGCAAGTAGTCCAGCTTTGAGATGATGCCGGGCAGATCGCCTATACCGTCGCCATTCGAGTCTTTGAACGAGCGCGGATAGATTTGGTAAACGACAGCTTGCTTCCACCATTTGGGTTCGTAGCCGTTGATGAGCTGCTGAGCCGGAATCGCGGCGGCGAAGGACAGCAGCGTGACAATACAAAAGATACGTAGAATTGTGCGGCTGATCACGTGGACGAGTATACCGACACGACGAAAGGGGGACGCAAGGAAATGACCGAATATGACGCTGGCGCTCCGCGGCGGGCTTACCGGGACATTGGGGCGCTCGGAAGGCGAAGGGATTGGCGCCGGCGGCCGTCGATGTGGCCGAGATGACTCGGTTACCCGATGTCGATTTTCTCCATCGCCTGGCGGATCTCGCCGATCAGGAGACGCTGCCGCGATTTCGACGCCCACTGGTGGTCGATGCCAAGTCGGATCCGAGGTCAGGAATTCGATCCGGTGACCGAAGCCGATCGGCGCGCTGAAACCGTGATGCGGGAGCTGATCGGTACCGAATACCCGACCCATGCCATTCTGGGCGAAGAATTCGGTTCCTCCGGGGCCGGAGCCCTGCAGTGGGTCATTGATCCAATCGACGGGACGAAGCCGTACCTGTGCGGCATCCCCGTTTGGGGGACCCTCATCGGGTTCGTCGACGGCGGCATGGCGACTCTGGGAATGATGAGTCAGCCGGTGACATCCGAGCGATTCTGGGCCGACCCTTCCGGCGCATGGCATCGGTCGCCCGCGGGCACTCGCCGGCTTGGTGTCAGCAAGCTCACGGATCTCTCGCAGGCCATTCTTCATACGACCTCTCCGGACCAGTTTCCCATCGAAGGGCGAGCCGCGTTTGCAGCGCTGAAGAACTCCGTCCGGATGACGCGCTACGGCGGGGAGTGTTACGCCTTCGCAATGCTTGCCGCCGGATGCATTGACATCTGCGTCGAGCCAAACCTCAAGCCCTACGACATCATTCCCATCATTCCCATCGTCGAGAAAGCCGGTGGTGTGGTCACGCGCTTCGACGGAGGACGCGCGGAGTCCGGTGGGGCGGTCCTCCTGTCGGCTACTCCCGAGTTGCACGAAAAGGCTCTCGCGATTCTTAACGGGTAACCCGCGGTCTTGTTGACTCGGCTGCATTGACGATGGGTAGCTGGACCGAGCAGGCACGAAATCATGCACAGTATCGATTCGAGGCAACGCTTATCCACCCGCCTGGCCTTTTTGGCAGCGGGCATGGGAATGTCCGCATGGGCCGCGTTGGTTCCATTTGCGAAGACTCGGATGGACTTGAATCCGGCCGAGCTTGGACTCGTTCTGCTGTGCCTGGGTATGGGATCGCTCATCGCCATGCCGCTTGCGGGCCGGTTGACGTCGCGCTTTGGCTGCCGCCGGGTCATCGTGTCGAGCGGAGCGATCGCCAGTCTCGTGCTTCCCTTCCTCGCGATCGCTCCCCATCCGCTCCTGTTGGCGATTGCACTGTCGTTGTTTGGTGCTGCGATCGGGACATTGGATGTGTCGATGAATATACAGGCGGTGATCATCGAGAAAAATCACGGCAGGCCTTTGATGTCGGGATTTCATGGTCTATTCAGTGTCGGTGGTTTCATCGGCGCAGGAGGCATGGCGCTGATGCTTTCGGCAGGGCTGAGCCCCTTGACGGCCTGTGTGTGGATGGCCGCCATTATCGGCGGAGCCGTGGGCGTCGCCGCGCCGCACCTGTTGCGCGCAGCCACCGCGGCGGGCAGAGAATCGCCTGTCTTCGCGGTCCCGCATGGGGCAGTGATCCTTCTCGGCATCGTGTGTTTCGCCGTATTCCTGGCAGAAGGTGCCACGCTTGACTGGGGTGCACTGTTTTTGACGACTTACGATGGATTTACGCCTGATCGGGGTGGGCTCGGTTATGCGGTATTCGCCGTCGCCATGACCGTCGGGCGTCTGACGGGCGACAGGGCAATTCGACGTTGGGGCAGGACGCGAGTGATGACGCTCGGGGGGCTATGCGCAGCGGCCGGCTTTTCTACCGCCACACTGGCGCCCACCGCCGAGATCGCGTTGGCCGGCTTCTTGCTGATAGGCATGGGCGCATCCAATATCGCACCGATCTTATTTACAGGGGCCGGCAGACAACGAGACATGGCCCCCGCCGCCGCAATCAGCGCCGTATCGACTCTTGGCTACGTCGGGATATTGGCGGGGCCGGCACTCATTGGCTTTGTAGCCCATATCTCTAGTTTGCACGTGGCCTTCGGCGGCCTGGGCTGTGCGATGCTACTCATTGCCGGAAGCTCACGGCTGGGTTTGCTGACGCAGTCGGAAAAATAACCCGGCTACCGGCCGTGGGTCCGGCCTGCAACGCTTGGGGGATGTCATCGAAGCTTTCCGTGAGTTATGCGGTTAAGCTTGTCGAGTAATCGCGGGGTCAACGATGCGGATTGAACACATTGCACTGTGGACGGAAGATCTTAGGCGCAGCGTGGACTTTTACAGACGCTACTTCTCGGCGGCACCCGGGGCGCCGTACATCAACGGCAAGAAAGGGTTCGAGTCCGTGTTCCTCACGCTGTCGGGCGGAGCGCGCATCGAGCTCATGTCGACGACGACCCTGCATCCGATGAAGATCGAAGCGGGTGCTCAGCGCATGGGGTTGACGCATATTGCCATCGCCGTGGGGTCGGATGCGCTGGTCGACCAGCTTACGCAGCGGCTGAAGGACGACGGATACCCGGTGCTGGACGGCCCGAGGCGCACCGGCGATGGCTACTACGAGAGCGTCGTGCTCGACGTGGACGGAAACCGAATCGAGATCACGTCCTAGCGGGTCGGTCGGCTACCCGCACCGTATAGCCGCCGGATTTTTCATCCGCCCTAAGGTTTAGCAGCCCGCGTTTCTCCGCGTCGCCCAGCATGTCGTTGAACGATTTGAAACCATAGAAACGCTCGTTGAAGCCGGGTTGGCGCCTTTTGATGGCCTGTTTGATCATCGAGCCCCAGATCGGCTCGCTGCCGCCGCGCTCTTCGGTCAAGGCCTCCAGCGTTTCGACGATCAGTTCGAGCGCGTCGTTCAAATCCGGTCCCTTGGGCTCGCTCGGCGCGTTTCCGCCCGCGGCGGGAGCGCGCGCCGTTGCCGCAGTGCGGCGGCGCACCTTGGAGGGTTCTTTGCGGACCAAATCATCGTAATAAATGAATTCATCGCAGTTATTGATGAAAAGATCCGAGGTGGAATTTTTGACGCCCACACCGATGACGGTCTTCGCGTTTTCGCGCAGCTTGCTGACCAAGGGCGAGAAGTCCGAATCGCCGCTCAGGATGACGAAAGTGTCGACATGTCCCTTGGTGTAGCACAGATCGAGGGCATCGACGACCATGCGAATGTCGGCGGAATTCTTGCCCGACTGCCTGACATGCGGAATTTCGATGAGTTCGAACGCCGCTTCGTGCAAGCCGCGCTTGAAGTCCTTGTAGCGCTCGAAGTCGCAATAGGCTTTTTTCACCACGATGTGCCCCTTGAGCAAAAGACGCTCGAGCACTTTCTCGATATCGAAGCTAGGGTACTTCGCATCGCGCGCGCCGAGCGCGATGTTTTCCAAATCCAGGAAGACCGCCATGGTGGCGTCCGACGCTTTGGCCGACATACGTATCCTTTAGAACCAGTTGTAATTGAAGCTTACGCTGATCCGCTCGGCATTGACGGAGTTGGGCGCAACCTCATGTCGCAGCCAGCTCTCGAACAAAAGCAGCTGACCGGCCGCAGCCGGGAAGGTGATCCACGGCCGTGCATTGCTCCCGGCCGTTGCCTTGCGTGGCGGTGCGGCCATGAATCGATCCAGGCGCGGATCCTCGAATTTCGTGCCGGGCGATCCTCGCGGCACCTGCACATAGTAGGTGCCGCTCAAGGTCGAGTGGGGATGAAGGTGCAAACCGTGGACGGTGTGCCGCGGCATGATGTTGATCCAGCAATCGGTCATCTGCAGTTCGCGCCCCGCAAGGTCCCATTCGACGGCGGCGGCAAATGCGGCGATGTGGCGCGCGAGCTTGCGCCGCAGCGATTCAAAGGTCGGTGAAATGCTCTGAAGACGATGCACGGAGCCATAGGAGGTGTAGCCGCCCGGGTAGTTTTCGAGCGACCAGCGGCGTCCCGCCGCATCGTCCAAACGAAGCTGCCGGCATTCCTTCAACAGCTGCCGATTGAAATCCCGCGAATCGCCCCTTTGCAGTGCCGCCGCATAGACCAGCGTGGGAAATAAACTGTGTACCGTCATCGCCGAAGCCTCAACGCCCGTCCCCGGTTATCCTAAAAAAATCAGGGTGCCGCCGCGGAACCGGCGGGCGCACGTGAGTCGTGCGCGCCGTACAGGACGTCGGGCCGCGGAAACCCGAGCGCCTTGGCCGCCTTTGCATCCGCGGGTGCGATGCCGATGGATTCGGCGGCATTGCCGGAACCCCATGGTTCCAGTTCCACCACCTTGTAACCCATTCGCGTCAGAGATCTGACGGTATCGACCGAGAGGGCGAACGGTTCTGCCGCGATGGTGTCGGGCCACCACTGATGATGCAGGCGCGGCGCATCGACCGCCTCCTGCAGCGTCATGCCATGATCGATCACATTGACGATGACTTCGAGGACCGTGCTGATGATTCGCGAACCGCCCGGCGTGCCGACGACCAGGACCGGCTTGCCGTCCTCGAGCACCAACGTCGGGGTCATGGAACTCAACGGACGCTTGCCCGGTGCGACCGCGTTGGCCTTGCCTTGCACCAACCCGAACAGGTTCGGCACACCGGGCTTGGCGGTAAAGTCGTCCATTTCATCGTTCAAAAAGAAACCTGTGCTGCCGGCGATGACCTTGGCGCCAAAGCTGTCGTTGATGGTGTAGGTGACCGCCACGGCGTTGCCCCAGTGATCCACAACCGAATAGTGGGTGGTGGTAGCGTGTTCTTCCGCGGCCGCTTGGCCCTCGAGCGCGGCGGAAGGCGTGGCACGATTCGGTTGAATATGGGCCCTGATCGCCTCGGCATGACGCACCGACAGCAGGCGCGCGGTGGGATTATCGATGAACGCCGGATCCCCCAGATAGGTATTGCGGTCCCGATAGGCATGGCGCATTGCCTCGGTCATGACGTGAACCGCCGCGCTCGAATGAAAGCCCATCGCCTGAAGCGGGTAGCCTTGAAGCACTTGGAGCATTTCGCACAAGGTGACGCCGCCCGAGCTGGGCGGCGGTGCCGAAACGACGGTGTAGCCTCGATAGAGACAGCTGATCGGCGCCGACTCGGTCGCGGTGTATGCAGCAAAATCTTCGGCAGTCAGCAGTCCGCCGTGAGCGTGCGATGCGGCACTCACGGCTGCCGGTATCGCGCCATGATAGAAGGCATCGGCGCCGCCATCACTGATGGCATGCAGTGTCGCCGCCAGATCCTTCTGGATCAAACGGTCGCCCTGCACGAAAGGCTCGCCGTTGTTGAGAAATATCGCGGCAACATTGGCCTGTTCGCGAAATGCCTTCGTTGCATCCGCCAAGACGTCCACGTCGCCGCGGGTCAAAATGAAGCCTTCTTCCGCCAGCTTGATGGCGGGTGCGATCAGCGTGGCCCGCGGTAATGTTCCAAATTTCTGACGCGCCATCTCCAGACCCATGACGGTCCCGGGAACGCCGGCCGCAAGATATCCATCCACGCTTCGTTTGCCGGCGACATTGCCATGCGCATCCAGGAACATGTCGGCGCGCGCAGCCAGCGGTGCTTTTTCGCGAAAGTTGATGAACTTGTTCTCACCATCCGCCAAATGAATGGTCATGAAGCCGCCGCCGCCGAGGTTTCCGCAGCATGGGTGCGTCACCGCGAGCGCATAGCCGACCGCGACCGCCGCATCCACGGCGTTGCCGCCTTGGCGCAGGATGGCGGCGCCCACATCCGAGGCGAGGTGCTGAGAGGTCACGACCATGCCCTGATTCGATTCCAACTCGAGAGGGGCTGCGGCGTGAGCCGCCCCAGGGCGCGAACATCAGAGCAATGGCGAATCGATTCCACATATGAAACCCCGATGGCGCGGTGGCTGTCAGCAATGCTGCGGCAGGAACCACAGCCGCAGCGCCGACCGTGGCGACGAAGGATTGCCGAGTGACTTTGGCCATTTTTTGTCCCGCGTGGGGTGAATGATATTACATTGCATGACGAATATTGCCGTGAATCGAAGAATCATGCTGTTTCGCCATTCAATGATCAGCGGGTGTAGGAAATGCGATAGATGACATTGCCGCCATCCTCGCTCATCAACAAAGAGCCATCACCGAGTTCGGCGGTTGCCACGGGGCGTCCCCACACGTGGCCGTCGTCGACCACGAAGCCGGTGAGAAAGTCTTCGTAGTCGCCGGTGGGCTCGCCGTTCTTCATACGAACGCGCACCAATTTATAACCCGTACGCAAACTGCGATTCCACGAACCATGGAAGCCGACGAAGGCATCTCCCACGTAGGCAGGGGGGAACGCGGAGTTGCCGCTGCTTGCCTGGTAAAACGTCATGCTGAGCGCGGCCGAATGTGATTGGTAGGGGACATCCGGCACCGATACCTTGCCCGCCAAATCGGGGCGCTCGCCCTTCAAGCGGGGGTCCTCGTTGGAGCCCATGTAGTACCACGGCCAGCCGTAGAAGCTGCCGCGCTTCACGCGTGTCGAATAGTCGGGTACCAGATCATCGCCGAGCGCGTCGCGTTCGTTGGTCGTGCACCAGAGCGCGCCGTTGGCCGGCTGCACGGTCAGACTCACGCAGTTGCGAATGCCGCTTGCGTAGAGCTTGGGCGCCGCAGGCGCAGCCGCGTCAAATTCCAATACCGCCGCTCGATCGGTCTCGACGTCCCATGCGGCGCCCAGGCCGTGCTGTGCTTCCCAGGATTTGATCTCCTCGGGTGTTTTCTTGGACATGGCCTCGGCCACATTCGATCCAGAACCCACCGAGACGAACAGCAGCTTGCCGTCCGGCGAAAACGCGATGTCGCGCGTGGAGTGGCCGACGCCGCTCGGCAATTGCGGTACGACGATTTGAGCCGCGCCGCGAGGCTTCACGTCGCCGACGTGGTAGGCGTAGCGCGTGACGCGATTCGTTTCAGCGACATACAGCCACTGTGGGTTCTGTGCATTCGGATAAAAAGCCAGGCCGAATGGTCGGTTGAGTCCTTTTAGATACACGGCGGTATTGCCCGCGCGACGCCCGTCAGGCGTGGGGTGAAGCACGCTGACCCGCCCCCCGGTGATCTCCGTGACCAGTACGTCGCCATTCGGCGCGAGCAGCATTTTGCGCGGACCGGCAAGACCGGTCGCAAAGGGCGCGACCTGAAAACCGGGAGGCAATGCCAGGATAGCGCTCGCGGGCTTGGGTACCACCGAGGAGCTATTGCGCGAGGATGGCGTGGCAAACGGCGGCGGTAGTGACGCGACGGTGATCCGGTGCACCCGGCCCGGAGCGTCCAATCGCCAATTTGCCGACTTCTCGCTGCCGGCCGGAACCACGATCGCCTGTACGGCGGGGGCCTGGCTCGAGACGCTTTGAAAATAAGCAATCAAGTTGTCGCGATCGGCCTCATCGGGGACGGCCACTGCCATCGAGGTACCCGGCACGATGCCGGCCGGCGCGGCGAGAAAGCGCTTCAAGGTTGCCGCATCCCACACGAGTTTCGACTCACGCAGCGCCTGGGTATAAGAGAACTGCGGCGCACCGGCTGCGGGCCGACCCAAAACGCCGATGAGCGAGGGCCCCTGCGCGCCGCCGTCATCGCCCGATTCCGCCGTATGACAGACGGTGCATCGTTGGCGAAAGACCGCCTTGCCGGTGCCCGCATCGGCACCGAATGCCGGCGGACAGGCGGCAAGAACACCGGCTATACAGCAAACCGCGATGGATAGTCGACTCACGCAAAGCTCCTTCCAGGTTTCACGGCCGGGCCGCTTTGAAATATAGCGCAGCCAAGTACAATCTTCGCACAATGCCGTTGTTCGAAATCACGCTGCTACTGCTGGCCGTTGCCGTCGTATTCCTGCAAGTCGCACGGCGCCTGCGCGTACCCTATCCCTCGCTGTTGGCCTTGGCGGGCGGCTGTGTGGCGGTCCTACCCTTTGCACCGCATTTGAACCTGGAGCCGCGGCTCGTCCTGGCGCTGTTCGTCGCTCCTGTCGTCATGGAAACGGCTTTCGAGATGCCGCCGCGCGAAATGCTGCGCAATTGGTTGCCGCTGGTATCGCTGGCCGTGCTGCTCGTGCTGGCCACCACGGCTGCGGTGGCCTGGGCGGGCGTGGCGCTCGTGGGGTTGCCGTTGGCGGCGGCCCTCGCCCTGGGCGCCATCGTCGCACCACCCGACGCCGCCGCCGCGTCGGCCGTACTGCGCGAGTTCGATTTGCCCCGCCGCATGATGTCAGTCCTGCAGGGTGAGAGCTTGCTGAACGATGCCGTGGCCCTGTTGGCGTTCGGTTTGGCGGTTAGCGTGGCAACATCGCCGGGCAGCGCCTGGGAACTCTTGGTGCCGCGTCTGCTCATCGCAGCGCCGGGCGGCGCGCTGCTCGGAATCCTGATCGGCGTGCTGGCAACCCGGATCGTGCGAGCACTCGCCGGTACGCTGTCGTCGATCATCGTTCAGTTCGTCCTCACCTACGGGACCTGGATACTGGCGGACCGATTGGGTTTGTCGCCCATCATGGCAGTGGTGGCGCTTGCGGCCGTGGCCGCGCGCACGTCCCCCGCCCGCACCACGGCGCGCGATCGGCTCAACACCAACGCGGTCTGGGCGACCGTGGTCTTCATACTCAATGTGCTGGCATTTTTGCTCATGGGCCTGCAAGCGCGCGTCATTCTCAGCCGGATGCAGGGCGAAGCACTGATGCATGCGCTGGGTTTTGCGTTCACGGTATTGGGCCTCGTGATCGGCGTGCGCTTCGCCTGGGTCATGGCCTACGGTTTCCTGGTGCGCCGGTTCCACGCTTATTTTGAAAAGCGCGGACTGCCGGGAAGAGTACCCAACGTACGCGTAGGTATATTGGTCTCCTGGTGCGGCATGCGCGGGCTCGTGACTTTGGCGACGGCGCTGGCGTTGCCGCATGAGTTCCCGGGGCGCGACCTCATCGTGCTCAGCGCATTCACCGTGGTGCTCGGCACGCTGATTCTGCAGGGTTTCACCATCCGCCCGCTGATCGCTCTGTTGCGGATCGATGCCGATGCTTCTCTCGATGAGGATGTCTCCCGGGCGCGCAATGCGATGTTGGATGCCGCGCTCGCGATATTGGCAGGGTCGCCCGGCGAAGGCGCCGCCGCAGTACGGGCGGAATATGGAGCGGCGCGCGCGGCCAGCGTGGATCGATCCCGGCCGATGACCGACTACGACCATTTGCGACTGCAGGCGATCGCGGCCGAACGCCGTTTGCTCATCGAGTGGCGCGGCCAGGGGCGCATTCAAGATGACGCATTTCATCTGCTCGAAGACGAATTGGACCGTGCCGAGTTGCACGCCGCGTCGTTCGGGACGACATGGCTCGAAGGTTGAGTTCAACCGGCCATTTGACGAATTCGCGCGTCGCCAGGCGACGACTATTCCGCCTGAGCGCGTATCTGCTGGTACCATGCGGGCGACCAATCGTGGCAACTTAGGGAGACCACGGAATGTCTTCACGTTTCTTGGCAATCGGGGCGGGTTTATTGACGGCCATCACGGCGGTCTCGGCCGTCGGCCCTTCGCAACCCATCCTCAAGCGTCCGAATCCCCCCGGCAATTCCCAACTGCACATCGCCGGCAGCCGCAGCCTTCAGCAGCGCCAAAGCGCATCCGGATCGAAATTCGATGCCTCGCTCGCCGAAATATCCCGCCACGTGAGCGGCATGCGCCCCGGCCACGCGTTGGAAGACCTGCACGCATTGAATCCCGCGGTGCGATTCGTTCAGCCGGTGAGCGGCTCCGTACCTCTGGTATTGATCGATGCCGTCACCACGGGCGATCCGCAGAAATTGAAATCCGCGCTGGTGGGTTTGGGGCTGCAGCGAGCATCGCAGTACTCGAACGATGTCGGCGGTTGGCTGCCGGTCGATCAATTGGATGCCGCCACGTCGCTTGGCGAACTGCATGCCATTCGGGCTGCGATGCCGCGAACGCGCGCCGGTGCCGTGACCTCGCAGGGCGACTTCGCGCAGAACAGTGATCTTGTCCGCTCGGCGAATGCCCTGAACGGTGCGGGGATTACCGTCGGGGTTCTTTCCGACAGTTATGATTGCTACCCGGTGTACGCCGCCAACGGCGTGCCGGCCGGCGGCAACGCGGGCTACGCCAACAATGGATTCAACACGACGGCCGCTGGTGACATCGCCACCGGCGATTTGCCGTCCGCGGTCAATGTGGTCAGCGCAACCTCCGGAATCCGCCGACCTAACCCCGGGAGAGGCGAATTGTCTGAACTATGGCGCGCCGATCCAGTTGCCCCTCGGCGATGAAGGCCGGGCGATCATGCAGATCGTTCACGACGTGGCTCCCGGGTGCCGGCCTTGCCTTCCATACTGCGGAGAACAGCGAAGCGGACTTTGCCGCCGGCATCGAGGCCCTGGCCGCCCCGGTGGCCAACGGGGGCGCGGGGCCAATGTAATCGTCGATGACGTGGGTTATTTCGATGAGCCTTTCTTTCAGGATGGCATCGTAGCGCAGGCCATCGAATGCGGTGGTAGCCGCAAGGCGTCGCGTACTTCTCCTCGGCGGGCAACAACGGCACGCTGGCGTATGACAACAATGCGCCGACGTTTGCCACACCGGGTACACCGGGTACCGTAAACGCGAACGAACATTTGCTTGAACTTCGATACAACAGGCGCGACGACGACCGACCACGTTGCCCGTGTCCATTCCGTCGCTGATCCCGGGCGAATTCGTTGCAATAGTCGCCGAATGGGATCAGCCCTATGTGACCGGCGCGCCCAACAGCGGCGGTGCCAAGAATCAGATCGACTTGTGCATCGAAGGTGCGATGGGCAATGACATCATCAACAAGCAGAATCCAGACGGCAGCTTGGGAACGGCGACCTGCTCGGGTGCGAACGCGCTGGGCCATGATCCCGTGCAGGTAATGTTCGTCTATAACCGAGCCGATGCCGCCGGCAACAGTTCAGCGGAAACGCTGAATATCGTGGTCGGCTTGGTTAACGGCGGCACGACGCCGGTCGGCCGAATCAAAGTCGTCGTCGAGGATGACGGCGCGGGCAGCAAGATCACGCAGTTCGCGACCAACAGCGGCACCCTGCAGGGTCATCCGGGTGCCGCGGGCGCTGCGGCCGTGGGCGCGGCATTCTTTGCGAACACGCCGTCCTGCGGCGCTGTCACGCCGAGTCTGGAGGACTTTTCCTCGGCCGGCGGTGATCCGATTCTGTTCGACGTGACCGGAACGCGGCTCACAACCCCGGTGTTTCGACAGAAGCCGGATTTCGTCGGTCCGGATGGCGGCAACGATACCTTTCTCGGATTTAAAATTGCGGCCGGCGACGACGCCAGCACGGTCACCGCCTGCCTGAACAATGCCAGCTTTCCGAATTTTTTCGGCACCTCGGCCGCCGCGCCTCATGTCGCCGGCATCGCTGCGCTGCTGCTGCAGGCGAATGCCTCGTTGACGCCGGTGCAAATCTATACAGCCCTGCAACAGAGCGCGGCGCCGATACTCCCGACAACTACTTCGACCAGTCCCAACTATGCGGCAGGGTACGGATTCGTTCAGGCGGATATGGCCGCGGCCATGATCCCGGCAACCTTCCTGCGGCGCCCACCTGACGCTGTCGTCGAGTTCCATCACGGTGGGCAGCTCGTCCACGCTCACCTGGTCTTCCGCGAATAATCAGGGTTGCACGGCCTCCGGAAGCTGGTCCGGCGCCCAGGCCAGCACGGGCAGCCAGACTTTTACGCCGACAGCCGTGGGGACGGACACTTACACTCTGTTATGCACGAATGCACTGGCGCATCCCCCGCCACATCCGTGACCCTCAGTGTGAACGCGGCGGCGCCGGCGCCGAGCCATGGGGGAGGAGGCGGCGGGGCTCTCGGAGTTACGGCGTTGCTGGGTCTGCTTGGGGTATGGGCGGAAAGCGTGCGGCGTTCGAGACGTTCGCCTCAGCGCGGTCGCGCGAACATCGCCTGTACCTCGGCCCCGTGAATTTGACCGGTTCTTTTAGCGCTGGACCGCTCAACATCATAGGCATGTGATGTCGATCGGCTCGAGAATTCGTCAGGAAGTGCGAAAGCATCAAGGTAACTTATCTCTGCGTTACCTTGATGCTTTCGCACTTCCGGGCGAATAACGCCAACCGGTCATCATCTCAGTGCCGAGGCACTATCCTTATGTGCGCTACGCGCGTTCCTGCTGTATCGAGCCATGCGCGATTTGTGGAGATGGCCTCGAGCGGTTGCGATAGCTGTCGCCGGCATGTTCATCATCGTCGATCTGAGTTTCTTCCTCGCCAATCTCATGAAGATTGCCGAGGGAGGCTGGCTGCCCCTTACCTTCGCAGGCGACTTGTTCCTGATCATGATTACCTGGCGCTCGGGCATCGATGCCATTCGCGCCACACTGTTGCAGGCACCGCAGTCCGCGGCCTCCGCGGCTGGCGCCTGGTTTTGTTCGCGTTTCTTTATCGAGATTCGGTGAAAATAGTCGATCGATTCAATCTGGAGCCCTCGAATGTGATCGAGATTGCCAGGCAAATTGAGATCTAGGGAGCTGTTGCTATTGTCAGCGCCGCGGGCCACTATCCGGCGGGTTCCACCGCCGGCAGTACGCGGCCTCGCACCTCGCCAAATCCGATGCTGACCGCGCCCGGCCGCTCGCACCAACCGCGAAAAATCACCGTATCGCCATCCTCCAAAAAGGTGCGTCGCTCGTCTGCGCCGACCTGCAGCGGCCGGCTGCCGCCCTGGCTGAGCTCTACCAATGAGCCGGCCTCAGCGGCCGTCGGGCCCGACTGGGTGCCGCTGCCGAGCAGATCCCCGGCGCGAAGATTGCAGCCATTGACGGTGTGGTGCGCCACCAGCTGTGAAATCGTCCAGTAGGCATGGCGGAAACTCGTTTCCGACAGCCGTTGCGGGGGCTGCCGTTGGCGCTGCATTTTTTCGGTTTGAATGAGTGCTTCGAGGCGGATGTCGATGGCTCCCGCTTCACGATTGCGCAGCGATTCCAGGTAGGGCAGGGGCTGTGGATCGCTCGCAGGCCGGTTGAAGGGCACGCGAAACGGGGCGAGAGCCTGCAAGGTCACCACCCAGGGCGAAATGGTGGTGGCAAAATTCTTCGCCAGGAACGGACCCAAGGGCTGGTACTCCCACCCCTGTATATCCCGCGCCGACCAATCGTTGAGCAGGCACAGGCCGAAGATATGATTCTCGGCGTTCGCCAACGGGATGGACGTGCCCGGCGGGTTACCTTCACCGATGAAAATGCCCAATTCAAGCTCGTAATCCAAACGATTGCTGGGGCCGACCGTGGGAGCGCCGGCGGTTCCTGCCCGTTGCCCGCGCGGGCGCGGAAAGCTCTGCCCGGACACACCGATGGATGAACTGCGGCCATGGTAGCCGATCGGAATCCATTTATAGTTGGGCAGCAGGGGATTGTCAGGCCTGAATTGCCGGCCGATTGCCGTGGCATGATGAATCGAGATGTAGAAGTCGGTGTAGTCGCCGATCTGCGCGGGCAGTGAAAATGTTGCGTCCGCCTGCGGCACCAAGCATTTTCTCAATGCGTCTTGGGCGGATCCCAGCGCCGGCGAATCTTGCGCCGTTGAACCTTGCGCCGGTGAACCTTGCGCCAGCGCTTCGAACAGCGCTTGGCGCAGTGCGCGCCAGCTGGGCGGACCCAGCTGCATCAGGGAATTCAGCGACGGCAGGCTGGCGGCGCGCACTGCGTCAGCGGCAGCCCCCCTGAAAATATTCGCCTCTGCAACCGCGGCGAGATCGACGATTTGATCGCCGATGGCAACGCCGCCGCGAAATTGTTCGGCGCTGTGCGCGCGTCGAAATTCGCTGAAGGGAAGATTTTGGATCGGAAAAGGGCAACCGGTCAGATTCGCGGCAGCCAGCCAGCTGCGAGCATTCGGATCGTGCGTGGCATCGAGGCGGTCGAGGACCGTCACGGCTTGGCCGGATCGAAATGTTTTTCAAGACCCAACCAGTGACTCAGGTAGTCATCCTGCAGTCGCGGCACTCCCTGCAATGCGCAGCGCGTCGGCTTGAGAACGGACCGGGATTCAAACATGAACGCCATCGTGCCGGTGATGTGCGCCGGGACGGATGTGTCCGCCGCAATCGCCTTGGCGAATGTGGCCGTATCCGGTCCATGGCCGCTCATGCAATTGTGCAGCGAGCAGCCGCCGGGCAAGAAGCCGGCACTCTTGGCGTCATAGACCCCGCAGATGAGCCCCATGAATTCATTGGCGACATTGCGATGAAACCACGGCGGCCTGAACGTATCCTCCATGACCAGCCAGCGCGGCGGAAAGATCACGAAATCGATATTGCTCGTGCCCGCGGTGTCGCTCGGCGAATGCAGCACCAGAAAAATCGACGGGTCCGGATGATCGAACGAGACGGATCCCAGCGCATTGAATCGGCGCAGATCGTATTTGTACGGTGCGTAGTTGCCATGCCAGGCCACCACATCGAGCGGTGAGTGGTCCATTTTCGCCGCCCACAAGCCGCCGTCGAACTTGGCCACGAGTTCACACTCTTCGTCGAGATCTTCGTAACGCGCCTTTGGCACGAGGAAGTCGCGCGCATTGGCCAGTCCGTTGGAGCCGATCGGGCCCAAATCCGGCAATTTGAACGATGCACCGAAGTTCTCACAGACATAGCCGCGTGCCTCGCCTTCCGGCAGATCGACTCGAAAGCGCAGGCCGCGCGGAATCACTGCGATCTCTCGAGGACCCAGGCGTATGCGTCCCAATTCGGTGTCGAGAATCAACGTGCCGAGCTGCGGCACGATGAGCAGTTCACCGTCGGCGTCATAGAAAAATCGCCGTTGCATCGAGCGGTTGGCGGCAAAAACGTAAATCGCGCAGCCCGCGTGAGCCTCGGGGGCCCCATTGCCGGCCATGGGTACCAGACCCTCGATAAAATCGGTGGATACGGCGGGTATGTTCACCGGATCCCATCGCAGCTGATTCGGCGATGCGGGCGCATCATCCCCGCGCTCGTCCAGAAGCCTGTGTTTGAAGCGCTGAAAAGCTTGATGAGTTACCGCGGGGCGAATGCGGTACAGCCAGGAACGCCGATTGGCGGCGCGCGGCGCGGTGAATGCCGTGCCCGAGAATTGTTCGGCGTACAGCCCGAACGGACAGCGCTGCGGAGAATTGCGCCCTTGCGGCAGCGCACCTGCCAGTGCCTCGGTGGCAAATTCATTGCCGAAGCCGCTCATATACCCATCGGAATCCGGAATGATTGCGCTCACCGCACCATTCTATGTCACGGGGAGCTCAAGTGTGCGATCCTTCGCGGGTCAAAAACTGGGGCTCTTCAAGGTATGGCAGGCGAACACTTTCATTGGGACGATCCGTTGTTGATCGATGCGCAATTGACCGACGAGGAGAAAATGATCCGCGATGCCGCGCGCGACTATGCGCAGGGCCGGCTTCAGCCGCGGGTGCTCGAGGCATTTCGGCGCGAGCACACCGATCCGGGCATTTTCAAGGAAATGGGCGGCGTGGGATTGTTGGGCGCGACCATATCCGAAGCCTACGGCGGCGGCGGGTTGAACTATGTCAGCTATGGCCTGATCGCGCGCGAGGTCGAGCGCGTCGACTCCGGATTCCGATCGATGATGAGTGTGCAATCGTCCTTGGTGATGTTGCCGATTTTCCGGTTCGGTACCGAGGCACAGAAGCAAAAATATCTGCCTCCCCTGGCGCGCGGTGAATCCATCGGCTGCTTCGGCCTCACCGAGCCCGATCATGGCTCCGATCCGGGCAGCATGGTCACGCGCGCGCGGGCGGCCGCCGGCGGCTACCGGCTCTCGGGTGCCAAGACCTGGATCACCAACAGCCCCATCGCCCACGTATTCGTGGTTTGGGCAAAAACCGAAGACGATGTCATTCGCGGCTTCATTCTCGAAAAGGGCTGGAAGGGTTTGACGACGCCGATCTTGCACGGCAAGGTCGGCCTGCGTGCCTCGACCACGGGTCAAATTCTCATGGACGATGTATTCGTGCCTGAGGAGAATTTACTTCCAGGCGTCACGGGGCTCAAAGGGCCGTTTACCTGCCTCGATTCCGCGCGCTACGGCATTTCCTGGGGCGCGCTCGGTGCGGCTGAAAGCTGCTGGCACACGGCTCGCCAATACGTGCTTGACCGCAAGCAATTCGGCCGGCCGCTCGCCGCCAATCAGCTCATCCAGAAAAAACTCGTCGACATGCAGTGTGAGATTACCCTGGGCTTGCAGGGCTGCCTGCGGCTCGGCCGTATGAAGGACGATGGCACCGCCTCGGTGGAAATCACCTCCATCATGAAGCGCAATTCCTGCGGCAAGGCGTTGGATGTCGCACGCATGGCGCGCGACATGCTGGGCGGCAACGGCATCTCGGACGAGTACGGCGTCATCCGGCATGTCGTGAATCTCGAGGTGGTGAACACCTACGAAGGCACGCATGACATCCATGCCCTGATCCTCGGCAGAGCCCAGACCGGGATACAGGCATTCTTCTAGCCGACTAGGGATAAGTCGCAGACGCCGCGCCCGATACGCGCGGAACGCGAATGCCCGGCTTGAGACCGATTTGCCATTCCACGAGGGCTGGGGTGTCGGTGGTCAAGGTGATGTGTTGGTTGGGCGTCTCTTCGGCGTGATCCATGCTTGGATGCCATATTCTCACGGTGTATTCGCCCGCCGGCATGTCGTTGATCACGGCCGTTCCCAGCGGCCCGGTCATCGTGAAGAACGGCGTCTCCGACACATAGATATAGCCGATCATCCAGTCATGGATGTTGCATCCCAGGACCACGACGCCGGGTTTATCGAAGACCACCGGCGGTGCGTCCGTGCCGGCATACAACGGCAACTCGAATTTTTTCGCCGGAGAAAACGAGTAGACCTGATGCCGGATTCTGTCGCTGTTGGGAAAGCGCACCGTGGAGCCGACGAATATCGGTTTCACATAGGGCACGAATTGCTTGTCGACCTGATCCACAGCGTCGGCCGTGGGGCGGGCGTGCAGGGCGTTGCGCGGGTCGGCGGGAATCGCCAAGACCACTGCGTCCGAGACCACCTTGCCCTTGTGATCCTTCACCAGTACGTGCATTTCCGCCGCGCTGCGCAAACGTCGCGCAAATCAGCAGCAGGGGGACGGTCACCATGAAACGCTTGTTCATTTAAAACTGATAGTCCCAGGATAATTGCGGCACCGAATTGGTGTAGTCGTTGCCGCCTCGAGCATGGGTTTCCATGCGCTGGAATCCGCATCCGATCAGGCTGTGGTTGGTCAGCGAATAATCCGCGCCGAGCCTCACTCCGTAGGTCGTGCCCTCCAGTCGATACGCATAGGCGCCAGCTCCAAAGGCCGGATCCGGCGCCACGGCTTTGAAATCCACGACCGGATAATTGTACTGCGGTGCGAGTTGTGGAGACGACATCGCCGTGCCGCCACAGCGATCCGAAGCTGAACGAAATCCGGTCGGTCAGCGAATACTGCGCATCCGCGGTGAAACTGCGCCCCGCCTGGCTGAACGCATCGCTCGATAAGCCATATATTTCCTGTGCTCCGGGAGTTGCCGCGCGGCGCTCGAAGGCGTATTTCACGGCGAGGTTCCAGCGCTCATCGACCCGCTTTCCCAATTCCAGCGACGCTCGATAGATCGTGGCGTCCCGATAGCCATCCTCGTAATCGGATCGACCTACCGATATTCCCGCCCTGGCCCATGCGGCGAAGGCGCCGTAGCCCCACTTTTTCTTGAGCGACAGCGCTCCATCGATGGAAGCATTTCGCAATCCGGCCAGGGTGTCATAGAGTTGCCCCGACAAATCGCCGCCGGCAACCAGTGTGTAGCTTTCGCCGACGGGAATCAGCCTCAGCAGGGACACCGTGCCTGAGGTGCTGAAGTCCGACACGAGGTCGGCATAGCTGCGGGCGTCACCGACGTTGTCATCGTGGCTCAAGGCGGCGTGCGGTGGCCACGACCCAATCGCTGCGCGCTGTGTGAGATGCCCCACAAAAGACCAGCAAGGCCGACAGCGAGACGCGTGTCGCCTTTAAAATTGTCCGTGGGCCAGGGTAGCGCATTTCCGGATTATGCAATGCCGCCGCCACGGCCCGGCAGGACCTGGTTCGCATCGCGCGGCGCCGGTTGGGAAACGCGGCCGAAAAAGGCCGCGGTAGGAGCCTGCGGACAAGGCTCCTATGGTCGCCCGATGTCTACCGGGCGTTCAATGGCGTGCCCTGCGGCAACCCAGGCATCCAGTCCTCCATGCAGGGGTCGGACCTTGTTTGAAGCCCCGATTCATCAGAATCTTGGCGACCCGCGCCGCCGAGGCCTCGCTCGGGCAGCTGCAATACAGAATGATGTCGCGATCACGAGGCAGGTCCTTGAGGTGCAAATCTACGTCCGGCAAAGAGATATGCAACGCTCCGGGAATCCAATGCGGTTCCAGCGTTCTCGCGGTGGGCGAGCGCACATCGATGATCAGCGGCGCCGCGCCGCTTTGAATCAGTTCGTACAGTTCCGCGACGCTGATTCGCGCCATCCGCAGCATTCGATAGAAGCGGCGGCGCTCCCACCATTTGTACCCGAGATAGGCGATCAGCAGAGTCAAGCCGGCGGCGAGGGCAATGCCGCCGATTTGATCGAGGCGAAACATCAGCCACTCGATCTGGGTGTTGAACAGCACACCGGCAAACAGCCCGGCGCCGGCCCACAAGATCGCCGCGATCGTGCTCAAGGCGATGAATCGCAGCCAGCCGATGCGCATGGCGCCGGCAAGCGGCGGGGCGATGGTCGACCAGCCCGGCACGAACTTGGCGATGACCAGGGAGTTGACGCCCCAGCGGTCGAATTGACTCTGCGTCTCACTGACGCAGGAATCGGGCTCCAGGGAAATTCGGCACAGGATCTTCAATACGCGGATGCCGTATTTCTGCCCGATGCCGTACCAGATGCAATCGGCCACGACGCACGCACCGACCGCGGCCCAAAAAAGCCCGCCCAAGGACAGTTGCCCATTGGCGGCGATTGCGCCGGCGAGCACCAGCGTCGGCACGACGGGCACCGGAAGACCGAGTTGATTGAGCAGTACATTGATGGTCACGACGGTAAAGCCGTTCTGGCCGAGAACCGAAAAGAATTGTTGGATCAATTTTTTCTGTGTTCGATATTGGGTAGGAAGGCAGCCACCATTCCAAGCAACGGCAAGTAAGCGCAGATCCGATAGACGAATTCGATCCCGTGGGTGTCTGCAATGCCGCCCAAGATCGCCGCGCCGATGCCGCCGATGCCGAAGGCAAATCCGAAAAACAGTCCCGATACCGCGCCTACATTGCCGGGCATCAGCTCCTGCGCAAACACGACGATGGCCGAGAACGCCGAGGACAGTATCAAACCGATGACGAAGGTCAAGATGCCCACCCACATCAGATCCACGTACGGCAGCATCAAGGTGAAGGGAGCAATCCCTAAAATCGACACCCAAATGACGCGCTTGCGTCCGATCCGATCGCCCAAGGGTCCGCCGAACAGCGTGCCGAGAGCCATGGCGAGCAGGAACACGAACAGATGAACCTGCGCGGAGCGCACCGATACGTGAAATTTCTCGATCAGATAGAAGCTGAAGTAGCTGCTGATGCTGGCGACGTAGAAGTACTTGGAGAAAATGAGCAGGACCAGCACGACGATCGACCAACGCACGCGCGCTGCGGAAACAGGGCTCGGCACAACCGGATGACGGGCCTTGGGCCGATCGATGTGGTGGCTCTTGTACCAGGCCCCGACGCGTGCCAATACCGTGATGGCGATCACGGCGGCGATCGAGAACCAGGCGAGGCTGGTCTGCCCCTGCGGCAGGATGACCCACGCCGCGAGCAGCGGTCCCATGGCGCTGCCGGCATTTCCGCCCACCTGAAAAATGGATTGCGCCAAACCATGGCGGCCGCCGGAGGCCAGGCGCGCAATGCGCGAGGATTCGGGATGAAAAATCGCGGACCCCGCGCCGATCAAGGCCGCCGCCGCCAGTACGCTGCCGTAGTTCGGCGCGAAGGCCAAGGTCACCATGCCGATCAGCGTGAAGCACATGCCGGCGCTCAAGGAATACGGCTTCGGATGCTTGTCGGTGTAAACGCCGATGAGCGGCTGCAACAGGGAAGCGCAAGCCTGATAGGTCAGCGTGATCGTGCCGATCTGCACGAAACTCAAGTGGAATTCACCCTTGAGCAGGGGGTAGATCGAGACGATCAACGACTGCATCATGTCGTTGAGGAAATGTGAGAAGCTCAATGCGCCCAGCAGATTGAAGCGTGTCTGCACCGCTGGGACGACCGGCGAATCCGCCGCAATGCTCTTGGCCATGCTTTGAACTCTTCCAAATTGCAGATGATCTGCGCTCCGATCCTCACACCCTGTAAGAAGCTCTTTTGTCTCGTCGGCTTCGCCGGCAGGGTGGGCGCGAAGCGCCATGGAAAACTAGCTACTTCGTCGCATGTCCTGAGACAATGCGCCGATGAAACGCTTCGAGCCCTACGTGTTTTTGCGCGGCATCGCCACCCGCTGGGACGTACTGGCATTCATCGTCGTGATCGGTCTGGTGGTGTTCCTGGGCGAGACCTCGCGCGGCCTGTTTGCGCCGCTGACGGCACTCGAGACGACGCCGATCTCGTTGGACCCCGCGCACTTGCCGGAATATGCGGCACGCACGACATTCCGCATGTTTGCGGCCCTGGCGTTGTCGCTGGTGTTCACGCTGACATACGCGACTTGGGCGGCAAAAAGCGAGCGGGCCGGCAGGCTGCTGGTGCCCATTCTGGACATCCTGCAGTCGGTCCCGATCCTGGGTTTCATTTCCATTACAGTCGTGTTTTTCATGTCGCTTGCTCCCGGACGGGTTCTGGGCGCGGAATTCGCCGCGATCTTCGCCATATTCACCAGCCAGGCCTGGAACATGGCATTCAGCTTCTATCAGTCGCTGCGTACCATTCCGATCGAACTCAGCGAGGCCGCGGAATCGTTCCGGCTATCCCCTTGGATGCGCTTTTGGCAGCTCGAGGTTCCGTTCGCAATGCCGGCGCTCATCTGGAACATGATGATGTCCATGTCCGGGGGCTGGTTCTTCGTGGTGGCCTCCGAATCGATCAGCGTCGGCCATACCACCGTGGCGCTGCCCGGCGTCGGCTCCTACATCGCGCTTGCCATCGAGCAAAAGAATCTCACCGCCATCGGGTGGGCCATCGCGACCATGTTGATCGTCATCCTGCTATACGACCAGCTGCTGTTTCGACCCCTGGTGGCGTGGGTGGACCGCTTTCGCGTCGAGCAGGAGCCCGGAGCGCGCGTGCCGGATTCCTGGGCACTGACCATGATCCGCCGCTCACGGATCATTCAGGCGGCGACCGTTGCGTTTCACACCGCCGTCATGTTTACCAGCCGCGCCGTGAAGCGCCGCGATGATCCGCTCCAGGTCCGGTCGGATAAACCAAAACGATCCTTCGATCTGTTGTGGGTGCTGTTGATCGTTGCCGCCGTCGTGGCCGGGCTTTGGCACATCGTGGTGGTGCTGATTCAGAACACGAAGCTTGTGGAAGCGCTGCAGGTATGCGGACTGGCATCGCTCACCATGCTGCGCGTGTTCATCTTGATCGCGCTCGCCAGTCTGGTCTGGGTGCCCATCGGCGTGTGGGTGGGCATGCGGCCGCGCGCCGCGCAAATCGTCCAGCCCATCGCGCAGTTCATGGCGGCATTTCCGGCGAATCTGTTATTCCCGATCGCTGTGTACGAAATCGTTCGATGGAAACTGAATCCGGACATTTATCTGAGTCCCCTCATGATTTTGGGAACGCAGTGGTACATTCTATTCAACGTCATCGCCGGCGCCTCTTCGATTCCGGCGGAGATGCGCTATGTTGCGGAAAATTTCCGCATCACCGGTTGGCTGTGGTGGCGCAAAGTTGCATTGCCGGCGATTCTACCGTTCTATGTGACAGGCGCCATCACGGCATCGGGCGGATCGTGGAACGCCGCCATCGTCGCCGAGCTGGCCACCTGGGGAGATACTCAGGTCCAGGCGCGAGGCTTGGGCAGCTACATCGCCGAGGCGACGACCGCCGGGGATTTTCACCGCATCGTGTTGGGGATCGGCACCATGAGCTTATTCGTCGTGGTCATCAATCGGCTTTTTTGGCGCCCTCTGTATTACTACGCTGAGCGCAAGTATCGACTGACCTAGTTAGTAAGGGTTTTGCCATGAACAACTCTCCGCTGCTGCAATGCACAGACGTTCGCAAGGCGTTTCCGAAGCCGGACGGCGCCGAGCTGCTGGTATTGGAGGGCATGAATCTGGAGCTGCGCGAAGGGCAAATCGTGGGGTTGCTGGGCAGGTCGGGTTCGGGCAAATCGACCTTGTTGCGGTTGATCGCAGGCTTGTCCGAGCCCACCGCGGGGAATCTGCGCTACCTGGGCAAACCCATTTCGGGTCCGGCGCCCGGTATCGCCATGGTGTTTCAGAGTTTCGCGCTGTTTCCCTGGCTGACGGTTTTTGAGAATGTGGCCTTGGGGCTGGAGGCGCAGCGGATGTCGCGGCCTGAGGTCCGCAAGCGATCGCTGGCGGCGATCGACTTGATCGGCTTGGACGGATTCGAGTCGGCGTATCCGCGCGAGCTATCCGGCGGCATGCGACAGCGAGTGGGCTTCGCCAGAGCGCTGGTCGTGCATCCCAATATTTTGCTGATGGACGAGCCTTTTTCCGCTTTGGACGTGCTGACGGCGGAGACGCTGCGCACCGATTTCTTGGATTTGTGGGCGGAGGGCCGCATGCCCATCAAGGGCGTCATTTTGGTCACGCACAACATCGAAGAGGCGGTGCTGATGTGCGATCGGGTGCTGGTGTTCGGCAGCAATCCGGGTCGCATCTTGAGCGAGATCAAAGTGGCTCTGCCGCAGCCTCGCAACCGCCTGGATCCGAGCTTTCGGGAGCTGGTGGAGCGCATCTATGTCGAAATGACCGCGCGGCCCGCTGGTGGAGCGACAGGGCGCAAGGAGAATTTTCCCGGCCTAGGGATAGGCAGCGTCCTGCCCCATGTGTCCTCCAACTTGCTCGCCGGCCTCATGGAAGCGGTCGCCGCGCCGCCCTTCAATGGCAAGGCCGATCTGCCGGAAATAGCCTCTGATCTCACCATGGAGATCGATGAGCTGTTCCCGGTGGCCGAAACTCTGCAAATGCTGCGCTTCGCCGAACTGGAAGGCGGCGATTTGAAGCTGACGGAAGATGGATTGGCTTTCGCCCATGCGGCACTGGACGAGCGCAAGCGCATATTCATGCGCCATCTGCTCAGCTATGTGCCGCTGGCCGCCCATGTCCGGCGGGTTTTGGACGAAAGGGCGTCGCACTCCGCCCGAAAGAGCCGCTTCATCGACGAATTGGAGGATTTCATGTCGGAGGAGGCCGCCGAACAGAGCCTGCGCGCGGTGGTCAGTTGGGGCAGATATGCCGAGTCATTTGCCTATGATGACGAGAATGCCATGTTCAGTCTGGAGAATCCGACTTAAAATGATGCAATGACCGAGAAGGCGCCCTATTTGACCCTGCATGTTCCGCCGGACGAAATGGTGAAATACATTCAGGATCTGATGACACTTCCGCATGGCGAGATTGCCGCCGGTTCGGCGATGGCGCTGGCGCAGCGTCACTGGGGCGGCGATACGCCGCTGGCACGCGCGGCGCTGTTGCGATGGGGTGCGCTCAACCTCGCTTTCCAGGACAAACGCCTGGAGACCTGGACCGTCACCCGTGAGCGCGATCGCATCCAAGTTCCGGCAGCGTTGGTGGCCGCGGCGGGCGTCGCTCCTTTGGTGATCGATAACGACCGGGCGGTCTTTGACATACCCGCCCTGTTGGATGCCACGCTCGATTTCCAGCCCCCCGCAGGTCAGGCCTAAATCCCGTGACAGGCAACGACGAGCCAGCGCCGAAGCCGCGCTTTGGGGTGCTGCGCACCATTGCCCTTTACAAGCTCATCAAGGTGCTGTTGTTGCTCGCGGTTGCCTATGGGGAATTGCGGCTGCGGGACGCTTCGATCGCGGCCAAGTTGCTCTCATGGGCGCAGGCTCAGCCCTACGGGTTGGAACACCGCGTCGTCACCCAGTTGTTGGAGTGGTTCAGCGGCTTGAGCGTGTCAAGAATTCATGCACTGCGAATGGTCACCCTGGCCTATGCAGGCGTTTTCGCGGTCGAAGGCGTGGGCTTGTGGATGCAGAAACGCTGGGCGGAATGGTTGACCACCATCATTACGGCCTCGCTGATGCCGTTGGAGGCCTGGGAGATATTCTTCAGGCCGACAATAGGTAAAATCTTGATACTGCTCGCCAATGCTGCCGTCGTGGCATATCTGGTGTGGCACGTGCGCTCGAAGAACCGACCGATCCCCGCGGCTGCTCCGCTCAATGTGAAATGATCTTCATCTCGGCTGAAATGCGCCAATCCATCGTATTCTTCGCAGCGCTCAAGCCTTAACCACCGTTTTGGAGATCCCATGAAGAAGTCCGCGACCCTGATTACCACTGCATTGCTGACCCTTGGCTTCGCCGCCGCGTCCATGGCTGCCGATGCGCCGAAGTCCGGCGCGACTGCCGATTCCGCAACCTCGGCGCCCGCCAAGGCCAAGAAGCACAGCACAGCCAAGAAGCACAAGAAATCGACCACCGCGACAACCAAGTAATATCATTGGTATGACGCCCCGACCGCTTGACGGCGGCCGGGGCGTTTTTCGTTTTCGGGCAACATGGGATGGCGCGATGTCACTTTTGAACGTCATTATGCTTGCGATCGTTCAGGGATTGGCCGAGCTGCTGCCGGTATCCAGTTCCGCCCATGTCGTCGTCGCCGAGAAACTTCTGGGCCTCGATCCTGCTTCGCCGCCGATGACACTGCTGCTGGTCATGCTGCATACCGGCACCATGTTTGCGGTCATCGTCTACTTTTGGCGCCGGTGGCTGGATAGCTATTTCAGAACCGGTCCGGCTTTCAAGGCGTTTGCCGTACGGGTGATCATTGCGACTGCACTCACGGCCGTGATCGGTGAACTCATCATCAAAATCATCGAAATGACCTTGTTGCGCAATGTTGCACATTCTGAGATCGAGGATCTGTTCAGTCATCTCGAATTCATCGCGCCGGCGCTGGCGGCGGCGGGGATCATCATTTTGGTCGCGGGCTTTTATGAGAAACGAATCCGCGGGAAGTCCGGCAGCGACCAATGATTTGACCATGCAGCAAGCCGGTCTCATAGGAATGGTTCAGGGCCTGTGCCTGCCGTTCAGAGGGCTGTCGCGTTCCGGCGCCACCATCTCCACCGGCATGCTGTTGGGAGTCACCAAGGAGCGAGCAGAGGTTTTCAGCTTCGCGCTGGCGGTAGTCCTTACGCCGGCCGTGGTAGGCCGGGAAGTGTTGCGGCTCATGCGGTCCGCTCATGAGAATGGCGCGGCTGATCTAGGCTCGGTTGCACTGCTGAGCATGTTCGGCGCAGTGATCGCATTTTTCGCGGGCCTGCTCGCGTTGAAATGGCTGAGCCGGTGGCTCGAGAGCGGCCGTTGGTATTTGTTCGGCATCTACTGTCTGGTCGCCTCCGCTGCGGTGATGGTCCTGTATCGCCACGGATATTAGAACCGAATATTTAGCGCATCCACGGAGCTGCTTCGCGGGGCCGGCACTTGGCGCCAAGATCGGTATACTCGCGCAGGTGAGGCTCAAGATCGACTGCAAATACGGCGCGGCGCTGCTATGTCTCTGGTTTGCGGTCCAGCCGCTGTCGCCGCTTGGCGCGCAAACGGTAGACTCGCGCCTCGGGAATCTTGTGATCACCGAGGCCCGCGCCCGGCCGACCCCACCCGGAATCTCGGTGGGCGCAGTGTATTTTTCGATTACCAACACCGGCAGCAAGGCAGATCGACTGCTCTCCGTCAGCACGCCCGTGGCAACCAAGGTCGAACTTCATGAGAGCCGAAGCGTGCAAGGTGTGGTCGAAATGCGCGCAATGGCGGCGGTGGAATGCCCGCCGGGCAAGACGGTCAAGGCCGCGCCGGGTGGCCTGCATGTGATGCTGTTGGGTTTGGCCGCTCCGCTCGTCGCCGGCAGCGAATTCGTGGTCTCGCTGCAATTCCGCGATGCGGGCGTTGTGACGCTCAAGGTACCGGTCGGTTGAGCGGGACCGCCGTACAAGCAACCGACGTGGCGCATCTGATTCAGGTCGCGCTCACGCCTATATTCCTGATTTCGGCGATCGGTGTGACGCTCAATGTCTTGACCAGCCGGCTGAGCCGCATCGTCGATCGCGCGCGCGCCATGGAGAACGAATTGTGCCGGCCCGACTACCAGGCCGGTGGGCGCGATTTGCATGCGGCACTTGGGGTGTTGGCCCGGCGTGCCCGCTACATCTACGCGGCGATCACCCTGATCACGCTGTCGGCGCTGTTCATCGCGTTGGTGGTGGTGATGCTGTTCGTCAATGCCTTTGCGCACTGGGATCTCTCGGCATTCATCGCCATCATGTTCATCTTGTCGATGCTGTTCCTCGCAGCCGCATTGTCGGCGTTCCTGATCGAAGTGCGCATCGCCACCACGACGCTGCGCATCGGCATCGAGGCAGCGTCTCGCCAATAAATCAGTTCACCCTGGAACCGCTGGAGTTTCTGCTGTTGTTCATGAGGTCTCGGCCTTGTTGTTCCGCCAGGGCGATATCTTGTGCGCTCCCGCAATGCGGGGTTTCGAAGCGAGAGCCAATTTTGGTCTCCATCTTGCAGAACACGGTCTGGCCGCCGCGGGTTCGCTTCTTATAGCCTTCGGCGATCAAGTGTTTTTCCTGAGCGTCGGTTTCGGAATCTTCGCCGCTGGGAGGCGTCGCCGTCTCCTTCGCGGGTGCTTTTGCCGGGGCCTCGGTCGAGGTGCTTGATGCGGCTGGGCCCGGTTGAGCGGCTGGCGCCGGTTGAGCGGCTGGCGCCGGTTGAGCAGCCGGGGCCGGTTGAGAAGCCGGGGCCGGTTGAGAAGCCGGGGCGGCTGCCGGCTTGGTGGGCTCATCCGCGGACCGGGCGATCGAGACCGCGCCAACGCTCAGTGCCACTGCCAACACGATGTACTTGGAGCGCATTTGAAATCTCCTGAGCAGTCAATGAGGATGCATCAATTCGCGGCCTTCCGCTCGCGCACCGGGATCGGCACATTGCACAAGTCGATGCGGCCGGCCGCCACCTTGAAGAACTCTTCGGGACGGTTGCGGCGCGATTCGATGAGCGCCGTGAAGGTTGGCGTGTCGGTGCGGATGACCTCGAGGTTGGATCGTTCCGCCGCGGGGACGTCGGCCGCCACTCGAATCGACTTGATCGGGAGCGGCTTTTCGTTCTTGGCATAAAAACCCAGCTCGGCGCTGCCGCGCGGCAAACTCGACAGCAGCTCGATGCCCTTGACCACCCGTCCGACGAGGGCCACATTTCGGTCCAGGTGCCGCGGCGCATGGCCGATGACCACGTACATTTCGGCGCCGCTGCCGCTCTCGGCGTCCAAATCCCGTCCCACCCCGACCATGCCGTAGCAATGCGCCAGCCACACCTTGTGCAACGCCGCGGAGCGCGCCACCGGCAAACTGCCTGAGAAACCGACCTCCGGTGCATAGACATCGCCATCCGGCAATTGCGTGAAGGCCATGTGCACCGGAAACGCTGAGTCGAATTCCGGAGCCACCTTGCCGATGCCGGGAGGCAGAGGATGCCGGTTGTCCGGATCGCCCCATTGCGCCACATAGTTATCCTGTTCGCGAATGACGGACAGTCCGTTGAAATACCCCGCGCGGGTCAATGTCTTGATGTTGGCAACATGCAACGGGGCGAAGGCGGGGGCGAGCTCGATGACGACGCGGCCGCCCGGCAATTCGACATATAAGGTGTTTTCAGGGTCGAGCGGGCGCCAATCGGCCGGGTTCGAAGACGCCAATACCTCGGGCATACTTTGGTGTTTGGCAGCCGCAGCGGGGTGCCAGAAAAAAACCTGCGCGCCGAGGATTAAAATCCTAAAATTGCGGCTCATGCCTGAGTATTGCATAAATCTGTCACCGGCCAAGGATCCCATGGCCTCAGGGGGCGAAATGCGCCGTATTTTATTCTGTTGTCTTGCATTGGCCATTGCCGACCTCAAGGTGGCACCGGCCGGCGCTCAAGGGTACCCCGGCGGCCCCGGCGGCCCCGGCGGTATTCCATCGATCACGGGTGGCGGCGGCAGAACTCCGCAACAATCGGAAATTCCTTCCGCACCGGCGGAGATCAAGCCCGATAAAGCCGCCGCCAAGGCCTACGCCCTGGGCACCAAGAGCATGGCGAAGGCCCATGAGTTGGAGGAAGAGGTTGCAAAGGCCACTGACCCGGACAAAAGGGCCAAGGAGTTCTCGAAGCTGGAGGACACCTACGGCAGGGCCCTGGATCAATTCACAGAAGTCCTGCGCAATAAAAACGACATGTACGATGCGTGGAACCAGATTGGCTACGTGCATCTGCGCTTTGGCGCATTCCGCGAATCCGTCGACGACTACAATCATGCACTGGCGCTGAAGCCTGATCTGATGGAAGCCACTCAACACCGCGCCGAGGCGTACCTGGGCATCGATTACCTGGACGAAGCGAAGGCCGCGTACATGGATCTGTTTTTTCACGCCCGCCCGCGTGCAGATCAGCTGATGGTCGGGATGCAGGCGTGGCTGACGAAGCACCGGGCCGCGGCGGACGGCGTGCGCGCCGCGGATATCGACGCCTTTGACAAATGGGTCCAGGAGCGGGACGGCATCGCCAAGACTACGGCCTCGGCGAACTAGCAGCCTGGGCGAATCAGCCCGGCCCGGGTGAGCGAGCGAACAGCTCTAGCCGGGGCGCGTGAGCGCGTCGACCTTCAACCGCAATTGCTCCACCAAGTCCTCGAGCGCTCGCACGCGCTCACTGATGGTGAGAGTACCGGCCGCCGTTGGGCCCGCTGCCGAGCCATCCTCATCCGATTCCGGCGCGGATTCCAGGAAGCCTGAAAATAAATGCGCGTAGCGCGATTCGCGGGCTCCGGGGGCCTTGGGCTGGCGCGCGATGAAAGGACCGTCCTCGCGCGTCATCAGGGTTTTCAACGCCGCCTCGACCCCTTGGGCATCCGCAAATTCGCACAGGCGATTGGTGCGCGAGCGCAGCTCCCCAGGGGTCTGCGGACCGCGCAACAGCATCACGCAAATGATGCCCAGCTCCTGCTTGGAAAACTTCAGGGAGCCGAATTCGGTGTTGCAGAAGCGGTGTTTGTACTTGGTGACGCGCCCGCCGTAGCCCGCGGATTTGTCGCTCACCATGTACTTCCTCATCAGCGAGTCGACCGACTGCTGGACTTCGGCCTCGCTGAGTTCCAGTACCGGATCACGATTGGTCTTTTGATTGCAGGCGTTGGTGAGCGCATTCAGCGACAAGGGATACTGATCGGGCGTGGTGATTTCCTTCTCGATCAGGCAGCCGATCACGCGCGCTTCATTGGGCGAAAATTCAATGTTCAAGACGGCTTCCAACTCGGTGGCGGTTGTTTTAGGGTAGCGCCCCCAAGCCCAAAAGATAGGCAGGATATCCGCAAATGAAAACCACAGCCGCTGTCGCCACCGCCGCCCGCAAGCCCTTGGAAATCATCACGGTCGATCTGGATGGGCCGAAAGCCGGCGAGGTGTTGGTGGAAATCAAGGCCAGCGGCGTTTGTCACACGGATGAGTTTACCCGCTCCGGCGCCGATCCAGAGGGCTTATTTCCGGCCATCCTCGGACACGAGGGTGCCGGCATCGTCGTCGACGTCGGCCCCGGCGTCACCTCGCTGCGCAAGGGCGATCACGTCATTCCTCTTTACACGCCCGAATGCCGGCAATGCAAATCTTGTACTTCGCACAAGACCAATCTATGCACCGCGATCCGGGCCACTCAGGGCAAGGGTCTCATGCCGGACGGCACCAGCCGCTTTTCGATCGGCAAGGATCTCGTGCACCACTACATGGGCTGTTCGACATTCTCGAATTTTACCGTGCTGCCCGAAATTGCCGTGGCGAAGATCCGCGCCGATGCCCCCTTCGACAAGGTGTGCTACATCGGCTGCGGCGTGACCACCGGCATCGGCGCGGTGATCAACACCGCCAAAGTAGAGGCCGGCGCGAATGTGGTCGTTTTCGGTCTCGGGGGCATAGGCCTGAATGTGGTTCAGGGCGCGCGCATGGTCGGCGCCAACAAAATCATCGGCGTCGATTTGAATCCGGGGCGCAAAGCGCTCGCGGAAAAATTCGGCTTGACGCACTTCGTCAATCCGAAAGAAGCCGGCGCGGATCTGGTGGCCCACCTGGTGGCGCTCACCGACGGCGGCGCCGACTACAGCTTCGAATGCGTCGGCAATGTGGACCTGATGCGCCAGGCGCTGGAGTGCTGCCATCGCGGCTGGGGGGTCTCGGTGATCATCGGCGTCGCGGGTGCCGGCAAGGAGATTTCGACCCGTCCGTTCCAATTGGTGACGGGACGGGTGTGGAAGGGCACCGCATTCGGCGGTGCACGCGGCCGCACCGATGTGCCGAAGATCGTCGATTGGTACATGGAGGGTAAAATCAACATCGACGATCTCATCACCCACAAAATGCCGCTGCGTGAGATCAATCGTGCTTTTGACCTGATGCACAGCGGTGAATCGATACGCAGCGTGGTGCAGTTCTCGTGAGTGCAATCACCTTGGTTTCGGAGCACGCCTGCTACGGCGGTGTGCAGCGCTTCTACCGCCACGAGTCGCGCGAGACCCGCGGGCCGATGAAATTTTCCGCCTACCTGCCGCCGCAGGCGCGCACGACCAAGGTGCCCGTGCTGTACTTTTTATCGGGACTCACCTGCACCGAGGAGACGTTTTGCATCAAGTCCCATGCACAGCAGTCGGCCGCGGAATTGGGACTCATGCTGGTCTCACCCGATACCAGTCCGCGCGAACCGCGCATCCCCGGCGATGCCGATCACTGGGATTTTGGCTATTCCGCGGGATTTTATCTGGACGCCACCCAAGCGCCTTGGTCGCAAAACTACCGCATGTACAGTTATGTCACCCGGGAGCTGCCGCAGATCGTGGCGGCACACCTGCCGGCTCGCCTAAGCGCGGCTGGAATATTCGGCCACTCCATGGGCGGCCACGGCGCCTTGGTTCTGGCGCTGCGCAATCCCTCGCTGTACAAATCGGTATCGGCTTTTTCGCCCATCGCGGCTCCCTCGCAGTCGCCCTGGGGTACGAAGGCGTTCAGCCACTATCTGGGAGCAGACAGGCAGGCGTGGCGCGAATACGATGCCACCGAATTGGTGGCGCACCGGGTCCATCCCGGGCTGATCCTCATCGATCAGGGCACCGCCGATCAATATCTCGCTGCGGAGCTGAAGCCGGAAAAATTTGCCGCGGCGGCGGCCGGGTCCGGCCAGCGGTTAAATCTGCGGATGCAGCCGGGCTACGATCACGGCTACTACTTCATCCAAACCTTCATGGCCGACCACTTGCGCCATCACGCGGAGCAGTTGTTGCCCTAGGTCAGGCGCCTGTCTCAGTATTCCGCAGCTGCGAAGGATTGAATCAGCGTACCTGGACCAGCGGTTCGGAGGTGATACGCCCGTCGAAATCCGTCCACACATGCTGGGCGAAATCGTACAGCTTGCAGCTGCGCACGGTGTTCCAGTAGTAGCGCCACGAGAAGACTTCCGAATTCAATCTTTCGTCGAGCGTGGCGGCCAGTTTCGCCTGTGCCTCTTTGAGGCGATACAACGGGATGCCCATGTTCACGTGATGCGCGCCGTGCTCGAGGATGTAGTGGATCAGGCCATCCAGCGGGCGCATGAGCTTGATATGCACGGTGGTCGTCGCATACCCCGCATTGGCGGTCCATTCATCGCGCCGCTCGTACCAGGCAACGCGGGGATGCGTGTGCTGCACGTAGATCACGAATCCCATGAGGCAGTTCCAAAAGAAAAACGGCACCACGAATCCGAATATCAGCAACGACCAGATCGACTTGCCGCTGTAGACGCCCCACACCACCAGCCCGCCGACCCACAAGGTGCCGAAGCCGGCGACCAGCAAGCTGTCCCAGGTATAGCTGATGCGCCGCGTGGCCACATGCTTGCGGCCCGGGAAGAACAGTTTTTTCCACCACATCTCGATCATGTAGTAGACGCCCTGGCCGAAGCCGCTGCGGTAGACCCGTTCCAGCAGCCGGCGTACACCCGACAGTTTCGCAAATTCTGCCGGAGAGTAGGGGGTCCAGACGTAGTCCCGGCCTTTGAGATTGGTGAAGCCGTGGTGCGCCAGGTTATGGCCGATTTCCCACAGGCTATACGGCGTCAACGAAGGCAGGAACGCAATACGGCCGATCCATTTGTTCAGCGTTTTGTTCGGCGTATAGGAGCCATGACAGGCATCGTGGCCGATGACGAACAACCGGGCGATCCACAGGGCCGCCACCAGCGAGGCAAATACTTTCACCCACAAGGATTCCACGATGAGCAGGCTGGCGATCGCCACCGCCAGCACCAGCCAGTCGAGCAAAAACCAAATGACCGGCGTGGTAACGCCGGGATCGACCGCAAAAGGCTGCAGCAACTTTTGAAATCTAAAGCGCGATTTATCGACCGGCAGCGGCGCCGCTGCAGGCTTGGGATCGGAAACCGCTGGTTTGGGAAGCGAAGATTTTTGCACTCAAAGCCCCGTTCGCACGTAAATGTGAACTTGACATTATACGCTGAGAATGGCGATACGCACGGACTTGCGTCAGGCAGTCTCGGCATCAGGCCATAGCAGAACCCCTAAATGCTCGCAAGCCTCGATGAGGGCCGTGGCGGCCTCCCGGGTGCTGGCATCCAGGCGCCTATCATGGGTTAAAAGCCAGGTAAGCCTCGCCCGGCGCGAGCGGGCGGAGGGGTCACTATCGAATAAAGCCGGAAACAGGCCCAACGCATCCACGAATTCACGCATTGCAGCGGTGGAAGGCGCGCTCGGGGACGGCGTCAACAGCAATTTCAGCCAGGTAACGCATCGCTTGGCGAGGCCGGCACGTGTGAGGCCGACGCCGGTACGCCGCCGCGACTCGCCATCTGCCAGTGAATCGGCAAGATTACGATACCGTTCGATGGCCGACTCTTCCGCAGCGGCGGCCGGGCTGGCATCGGACAGAATGGAGCGCAGCACGTCGCCCAAAAGCAAGGAAAGTGATTCTGCCAAGAATCGCTGGCATTGCTCGGTGTCCGGACGCGAAAGCTGATCCCAGGAGAGAGGCCCTCCTATACGTCTGGCATTCGGCGACTTCGACATGATGCCCAGTGTAGCGGCTCTATCGCCCATCGCAACTATCTGATTGCGACGAACATCACCGATAGCCGAATTCCGCCTGAAAATGCGTCCGCTCGCCGGCTGCCATGGGAACGGCCGGAAAATTTAATGATTGCAGATGTATGATGCATCTGATTGCACGCCCGACCTCAACTTGCTCCCGGCAAAACCCACTCCTTGGCCAAAGGCGTGCGCCGCATCGTGGCCGGCAATGCCGGTCTGATGACCGGTCCGGGAACGAATACTTACTTGCTGGGCGAGCGCGAGATCGCCGTGATCGATCCGGGTCCCGACGATGCGCGCCATTTGGAATCCATTCTGGCGGCCGCGGGCGCTCCCGTGCGATGGGTGGTCGTGACCCATACCCACCGCGACCACTCGCCGCTGGCCGCGACGCTCGCCCGGCGCAGCGGTGCGCAGCTCATCGGTTTGCCGCCGCCCGGGGACGGGCGGCAGGACGAAACCTTCGTGCCCCATCATCAGCCGGCCGATGCAGAGCGCTTGAGATTGGGGGACTTCGAATTGCTCGCGATCCACACGCCGGGCCATGCGTCAAACTGCGTGTGTTATTTTTTGGAGCGGGAACGGCTGCTGATCACGGGCGATCATGTGCTGGAGGGTGTTTCGCCGGTTATTTTGCCGCCCGACGGCAACATGACGGATTACCTGAATTCGATCGATAAATTGTTTGCCTTGGGATTCGAGAAAATTGCGCCGGGCCACGGTGACCTGATGGAGCGGGGTAAAAATGTTCTCGAGGAGCTGCGCGCGCACCGCCTGGCGCGCGAGGCCAAGGTATTGAGCAGCTTGGCCAAACTGACCGAGGCCACTCTCGACACCCTGACACCCGTGGTTTACGACGATGTCGCGGCCGACCGCCACACATGGGCCCGGCTCACGTTGGAGGCGCACTTGATCAAGCTCGAGCGCGATGGCCTGGTCGACCAACTGAACGGCGTCTGGCGGCACCCTAGGAGAACTCCTAGGGATCCCTCCTAGGGCATGAAGGATCGGCTTGCCGTATCGCTGCGCTCGTTGAGCGTGCGGCGCGGCGATACATGGGTGTTGCGCGATATCAGCTGGCAGCTGCGGCCGGGTGAACGCTGGGCGCTGCTGGGGCACAATGGTGCCGGTAAGACGCAGCTGCTCAAACTCTTGAGCGGCGATGTCTGGCCGACGCCCACGCGGGCACCGGCCGCGCAGGAAAAGCCGGCGCGCATCTTTCGATCAGGACGCCGCTCGATCGACTTGCTCGACGCAAAACGGCGTATTGCCTACATCGGCGGCGAGCGGCAGGACAAATACGCCCGCTATGGCTGGAACCTGCGCGTACGCGACGTCGTGGCCACCGGGCTGCATCGTACGGATCTGCTGCTCACGCCGATCACCCGGGCCGAACACGTGCGTGTGAACGCCATGCTGCGCGCCTGCGGACTGCATGGCTTGGCAACCCGCCGCTTCTTGTCGCTGTCGTACGGAGAAAAGCGTCTGGCGTTGCTGGCGCGTGCGCTGGTGCAAGAGCCGGACTGGCTGCTCTTGGATGAGTTCTACAACGGCTTGGATGAGCACTACCGGGGGCGCATCGATGAGGTGCTCGACGCCGCGCGCCGCCGCGGTCAATCATGGATCGCCACGGCGCATCGGGCGATGGATGTGCCGCAGGGAACGCGCTTTCTGATGGAGCTGTCCGGCGGCCGGATTCACATCCTCAGGCGGCTGCGGCGCGAGGACGCGCAGCGATTGAGGGCGGGTGCCGATGAGCATGCGGCGCCGCGCAGGTTGCCGAGGAAGAAAACGCTGAAGCGCGCGGGTCCTGTGCTGTTGCGGCTGACCCATGTCGATTTGTACGTGGATTACCGCGCGGTGCTGCAAGATCTGAACTGGGAGCTGCGGCGCGGCGAGCACTGGTCGGTGTTCGGAGCCAACGGCGCCGGAAAATCCAGCTTTCTCAAATTGCTCTACGGTGATCTGTCGCCGGCGCTGGGCGGCAAAGTCGAACGCACGGGCTTTCCTCGTGGAACGCCGATCATGGAATGGAAGCGGCATGTCGGTTATGTCTCCCCCGAACTGCAAAGCAGCTATTCCATGGACGCCAGTATTCTGGAATTGGTGGCGAGCGGGCGCCATTCAAGCATCGGCTTGGTGGACGCTCCCACTGCGGCGGACGTGAAAGCGGCGCGCGTTTGGCTCAAATTCTTCAAGTTGTCGAGCATGGCGAGGTGCCGGCCGCGCGAACTATCCTATGGACAACTGCGGCGCGCGCTCATTGCGCGCGCCATGGCGGCAGATCCGCGCATGTTATTGCTGGACGAGCCGCTCACCGGCCTCGACCCCGGTCAACGTGCCTTGATGAAGCGATTGCTGGAACGCCTGATGCACCGTCGCCTGACATTGATTACCGCCGTGCACCACCCCGAAGACCTGCCGCGCGGCATGACGCACGGATTGCATTTACATAAGCGGCACGCAGGCCTCACGAATCCCTATTCTGCGACGTGAGCGGCGGCGCAGCCCGGGGTAAGCGCGCGAGACTGCCGCCCTCAGAGGATCGCGTGGAAATGGGATTATGTTGCGTCTCGGCACTGCGCCATGGATTT
Organism: uncultured Gammaproteobacteria bacterium; assembly: GCA_963761345.1. Lineage (GTDB taxonomy): Bacteria > Pseudomonadota > Gammaproteobacteria > Steroidobacterales > Steroidobacteraceae > Bog-1198. Next base: position 66,086 of record CAVXGV010000010.1, on the reverse strand, counting down.
TAGGTACGGCCATTCTGGCCGGCTGCGGCGGCTCCGGATATGCGGTCCGCCCGGTGCCGCGAATTGCCGCTGACAATGTGGGCCAGCCGGTGAGCGTGCTGCAAGAAGCATTCGGCGAGCCGCGCAAGATCGACAAGACGTCCACGAAACTGGTTTACGTCTGGTACCTTCCGCAGAAGCCCAAGAACGGCCCGGCGTCGGGATTCCAGGGCTGCGAGATGGAAGTCACCGTCGATGCGCGTTCGCAGCGCGTTTTGGGATATTCGCTGTCCAACATTGGTTGGTCAGTCTGCCGTGACGTGCAGCGCCGCATTCGGATAGCGCAGCGCTAGCAGCCCGGCTCGACAATCGTTTCTCCTTTAACAGGCGGCCGTTACAATAGCCGATTGCGCCTGCGTGGCGTTTTGCGCATTCGGGGTTCATCGCCGTTGTTTCCAGCATCGATCCTGTTACTTCTCGTTCAGGCAGCCTGCATCGTGCACGTCATCAAGACCGGGCGAAATCAGCTCTGGATATGGGCTATCTTTCTGCTTCCCGGGATAGGCGCAGTTGCCTATCTTCTGGCTGAGATTCTGCCGGAGCTGTTCGGCGGTAGAACCGCGAGCCGTGCCAAGGCCGGCGTGCGACGCATGATCGACCCGAACCGCGACTTGCGGCGCGCCAGCGCGGAAGTGGAAATATCCGGCAACGTCGACGCCCGCCGGCGGTTGGGCGAGGAGCTCTACGAGCGGAATCAATACGACGAGGCCATCGAGGTGTACCGCGGCGGCCTGAAAGGCATTTTTGAACATGATCCAACTCTGCTGTTGGGCTTGGCGCGGGCGCAATTCGGCAAGCAGGACTACCCGGCTGCGCGCGCGACACTGGAGCGTTTGGCGCAGCAGAATCCGGACTTCAAGTCGGTGGATGCGCAGCTGCTGTATGCCCGCACGCTCGACGCGCAAGGCGCATTGGATGAGGCTGAGCGCGAATACGCCGTGCTGGCGCCGGGATTCCCCGGTGCCGAAGCACGCCTGCGGTACGGATTATTGCTCAAGCGGCGCGGCAAGTTGCAAGAGGCGCAGCGAGTGCTCAAGGATTTGTTGGATGGCGCCAAACTAGGGCCGGCCCACTATCGCAAGGCGCAGGCGGAATGGCTCGATCGCGCGCGGCGGGAATTGAGCTAGAATCCGGCAGCCGCTTTAAATTCGTTTGAATTGGGGGTTCGCCATGACATCCACCGCGCACTGCATGCGTTTCGCGTTCCTATCCTTGGGCCTGATCATGGTGGCCGCGTGCACCGGACAGAAGGAGACTGCACAGAAGCTGCTCACGGATATCGATGTGGCCGTGATGGCTGCGTCCGCAGAGGCGGCGAAGTACGTGCCTGCTCAACTCATGGATGTGCAAATCAAATACAGCGGACTCAAGGCCTCCTTCGACAAGCACGATTACGCCCCGGTCGTGAGCGAAGGACCCGCGGTACTCGCTGCGGCGGAGACGCTGGCCACGGCCGCGGCCGCCAAGAAGGACGAAGCCCTGAAGGCACTCAATGATCAATGGACGGTCCTGGCGGGCGCCGTGCCGGAACACATGACGGCTGTGCAGAATCGCCTCGATGACTTGCGGAAAAAATCCAACAAGAAGGCGGCGGCAGGCATGGATCTCGATGCGGCGAAAACCAGTCTGGACGAGGCTGGGTCGCTGTGGTCCAAGGCGCAGGCGGCCTTCGCCGGCGGCAGTATGGAGGAGGCCGTGAGAACGGCTCAGAGCGTGCAGAGCAAGGTCGAAGCAGTGGCGGCGACGCTGAAGCTGGATCTTGCCGCTGCGGCCGCCAGGTCTTGAGGGAGCACCTGGATCAAAGGGCCAGAGTGCCTTCGCTGACGATGACGGCCGTGCCTGCGATGTGCACCGCGGCCAAGCTGCCCTTGTCGATTTCAAGACGCACCCGCACCTGGCCGGGCCGCTTCATCTGGTAGCCCTGCCGGCCCATGAAAACGGGTGATTTCTTTCCAAACTGACCCAGGTCCCAGAGATAGGCGGCCAGCATGCTGTGGGCATTGCCGCTGACGGGATCCTCCGGAATACCCAAAGCAGGGCAGAACATGCGTGATTCCGTCCACATCTCATCGGAATCGCGATTGACTGCAAATAAAAAGAAGCCTTCCGTCCCGAGTTCCTGCCCAAGCGACATGAGAGTGTCGAAATTAGGCGAAAGGTTTTCCAGATGACGGTGGTCGGCGATCGGCACCAGAAGGCGGCTGCTGCCCTTGCGGGCAAGTCGCGCCGGCATGACTTCGTGCAGTTGAGTTGCCGGCAGCTTGAGAGCTTCGGCAACTCGAAGCGTGGTCTTGAACGGCAACGGCGCTTCCAACTCCGGAACGGTCTGGCGGAACTCGATGACGGTGTCCGGCCCGCTCGCCCGCTGCTCGATCTGCGCACTGACCTCGATGATGCCGGTGCCGGAGTGCTGGCGGCAGACGCCTACCGAGCGCCTTCCCAGAGTCAACAGGACCGCGTGGGCCGCGACGGTCGCATGCCCCACGAAAGGCATCTCCTTGCGCGCATTGAAGAAACGCAGCCGCACATCGTGGTCCGCCGCGTCGGCGGCGAACACGAAAGCCACCTCGGCGTGCGAGAATTCGCGCGCGACGGCGGACAAGGTAGCCTGATTCTGTCCGTCCGCATCGAGCACGACGATCGCGGGGTTGCCGGTGAAGCGGGTGGAGGTGAAGGCGTCTACTTGAAAAATGCGCAAGGCGGTCTCCCTAGCCAGAGTTTTGCACGCATCCGTCCGGCAGGCTACACTTCAATGAACCTTGGGGTGGCATGAAAGGGCCTGAGACGCGGACCATCGGATACTCCGGTGCAACGCGAACCCGTTGAACCTGACCCGGTTAGTACCGGCGTAGGGAGCAGGTAATCATATGCGCGCCGCCGTCGACATCAGCATGTATCCACTGACGGGCGACTATCGTCCGCCGATTCAGGCCTTCATCGATCGCCTGAATGAGCATCCCGGCCTGATCGTGAAAACCAATGCCTTGGCGACTCAAATCTGGGGTCCGCTCGATCAAGTGATGCGCATTCTCACCGAAGAGATGGCGCGCTCGGCCGCCGCCGCGCCTCAGTTGATCTTCGTCTTGAAGGTGCTGCCGGGTTTGGCGCCGCCGGAATCAGGCGAAACGTGATTCGTGAACTGTCGATCCAACTCGTCAGTGCCTGGCACGACACGAGCGGGATCGAACTGACGGCGGCCGTGCTCGCGGTCGCGTACCTGCTGCTCGCGATTCGCCAGCGCCTGGGCTGCTGGTTCGCCGCCTTCGTCAGCTCGTGTTTGTATGTGTGGGTGTTGTTTGCGGCACGGCTGTATATGGAGGCGGTGCTGAACGCGTTCTATGCGGCCATGGCGGTCTATGGCTTCCGGCAGTGGCGGCGGGGCGGGGGAGGCGCCGCACTGGCGGTGACGCGATGGTCCGTCGCAAGTCATGCCGGCGCGTTGCTGGGCGTGATCGCCCTGTCGCTGGTCAGTTCCTTTTTCCTGCGGCGCTTCACGCCGGCGGCGTGGCCCTTCGTCGATTCGATGGTGACGTGGTCCAGTGCGTTCGCGACGTTCCTGGTTGCGCGCAAAGTGTACGAAAACTGGCATTGGTGGCTGGTGATCGATTCGGTCGGCATGTATCTGTATTTCACCCGTCATCTGTACGTGACCATGCTGCTGTTCGGGCTATATCTCATCTTGATCGTCATCGGCATGCGCGAATGGCGCCGCAGCTTGCCGTCCCTGGTATGGGAGCCTGTCTGAGCATTCCCAGGAAGCCCCATGATATCGAGCAGCTCTGCACAGCTTTCGTCCCGGGCACGGGCGCCGTTGAGATTCATCCTTTGGCAAAAGGGCTCATCAGCGAGAGCTATCGCGTCGTGCGGGATGAGCGCGCCTATACATTGAAGGCCGCAGCCGGGTACGCCGCGGAATTCGCCTTGAATATTGCCTGGGAGGCGCAAGTGCTGGAGCGTGCAGGCAGCGCAGGACTGGCACCGGCGCTGGTGTATTGCGATGTTGAGCGCGCCTTGCTGGTCTCGCGGTGGGTCGAGGGGCGGTCATGGTCGCCGCAGGAGGTCCGGCACCCGGCGAATATCGGCAGGATTGCCGCGCTCCTGCGCCGCGTGCACGCACTTGCGGTCCCGCCGGCGCCGCGCCTCATGCCCCCCCCGTCGTGGGTGCAAGTGTATGGTGCGGCGCTGTCGCGGCGGGCTCGCGGCGTACCTGACGGCGCCTTGCGCGCGGCGGCGGACGCGCGACTACAGGAACTCGCCCAGCTGCCGGCCGCCGCGGGTGTCGTATGCCACAGCGATTTGCATACGATGAATTTGCTCCACCGGGGTGAGAGTCTGATCTTGATTGACTGGGAGTATGCCCATATATCGGATCCACTGTGGGATTTGGCCGGGTGGGCGGCCAACAACGATTTCGACGCGGCCGCTCGAGGCGAATTGCTCGCGAATTACCTGGGAACCGCGCCTGGTATGGGCGATCGGCAGCGTTTTGGGCTTTTGATGTGGCTGTATGACTACGTTTGCCTGCTGTGGAGCAAACTTTACCTAAGCATGCGCCGCGAGGGCGTCAGTGACATATCGCGGCGTGCGACACAGCTCGACGCGCGCCTGCGCCTTCCGGCACACTACGCGGCCTAAGATTTTCTAGACACGCTCCCAGAGCAGCAACGGAGGTTTTGATGGCGCGGATGATTGTGGTGGATCGCGACGGCAAAGAACACGAGATCGAAGCGAAAACCGGTTTGAAGGTCATGGAAGTCCTGCGCGAGCTCGACTACGGCGTCGCAGCGATTTGCGGAGGTCTTTGCTCCTGCGCCACCTGCCACGTCTATGTCGATGAAGAGTGGATGCCGCTGCTGCCGAAACGGCAAAGCGACGAACTCGAGCTGCTCAACGAACTGCCGGACTTTCGCCAGGCCACGTCCCGCCTTTCCTGCCAGTTAGATTTCACAGAGGCATTGTCCGGCATCAAAGTGACGGTTGCGGCGGATTCATAAAGCACGGCAAGCGCCGGATTCACGGCAAGCGCCGGATTCACGGCAGGCGGCGGATTCACGGCAGGCGTTCCGCAGTCCGTGCGGCCAATCCCTAAGCTACTTCTTCTCCGCTTGCCGTCGTACGGCCTCCTGGGCCGCGGCGACGGCGCCCGGATCCCCGAGGAACCGCCGGGATACCGGCTGCAACTGCTCATCGAGTTCGTACAGCAGCGGAACGCCGGTCGGGACGTTGAATTCTACGATGTCGGACTCGGACATCATGTCGAGCATTTTCACCAGCGCACGCAGAGAATTACCGTGTGCGACGATGAGCACGGTTTTGTCGGACCGCAGCTCCGGAACTATTCGCGACTCCCAATAAGGCAGAACGCGCGACAGCGTATCTTTGAGCGACTCGGCGGCGGGCAGCCATTTCGGATCGACACCCGCGTAACGAGGGTCGAAGCGTGGATGGCGCGGGTCATCGAGGCTCAATGGCGGAGGCGGGATATCGTAGCTGCGCCGCCACAGTTTGACCTGCGCTTCGCCGTGCATCTGCACGGTCTGCGCCTTGTCGAGGCCTTGCAGAGCGCCGTAGTGGCGTTCGTTCAGCCGCCAGCTTCCTTCGATCGGGATCCACATGCGATCGGTGGTATCGAGAATCAGCCACAGCGTACGAATCGCCCGCTTCAAAACGGAAGTGAAGGCGATTTGCGGCTCGAGCTTTGCGGCCTGCAGCTCACGCCCTGCCTGCGCCGCCTCCAGGCGGCCCCGATCGCTCAAGTCGACATCGTGCCAGCCGGTGAAGAGATTCTCGAGGTTCCAAGTACTTTGGCCGTGGCGGACCAAGATCAGTTTTCCGGACACTTCATCCTCCTGGGGGAATTCTCGAGTTCCTGGCGCTAGTCCGAATTATTCATCAAGCACGACACAGATCACGAGGCATAAAAAAGCTGTCCTTCATGAATAATCCCGGCTCCTAGCGGCGCATGGCCGCCGCGAACAAGCCGTCAAAAACCGTACCCAGCTTCAGGCCATGGTACAAATTTACTCGTAATCGAATGCGCCCGCGGTCTGCGCGCAGCAGCATTCTTTGAAACTTGTCGATGTCGGCTTCAGCCGGAATCTCGATGCAGGCGCGCATCTCACCGTGCACCGGCGCCAGGAAGCGCATGGTTGATTCCTGGATGACGGCGTCGGCGTCGAATTGCCGCGTGGCGAGGAAGCGCGTCATCCAGGCCCAGCCGGTCAGTACCGAAAGCGAATACAGGCTGCCGCCGAAAGCGGTGCCCTTGTGATTCGAATTCGGCGCCAGCGGAGCGCGCAGAACCAGGGCCGTTTCATCCGCGGACTCGACGATCACACCCATGGGTTTGGCCAGCATGATTTCCCGGTCGATGCAAGTTTGCAGGTAATCCGCCCCGAATTTGACCGGCTGCAGCATCTTGTCAATCCTGTGCAAGGCGCCTGACCGCCTGCAACGCGACGGAGATCGTGGCGAAGTCCGGCGGCGAGCCGGTGCGCAGGTCCACGACGACCCGCTTCAGGGCGTCGATCGGATCGGAATGACGCGAAAGCCACTGCTCGACGCGCGCTCCCGCTTCCCGGCCTTTGCATCGCAGCACCGCCAGAGTGATCTTGCTTTGCAGCGCGTACAGGTTATCGCGCAGCGTACCGCGCGCGACCGCCTGCCAATGACCGTCGGCCGTCAATGCTTCGATCTGGTCCTTGATCCAAGTCAGGCCGATGCGCTCGCCGAGGTCGAAGTAGGCCTTGGCGGCATAGCCGATCCTCACGCGGGCCGCCATGGCGACTTCGACCAGGTCCAATGCGCTGTGCAACTCCTCGAGCGAGGCGATGCGCGCGGCCAGGTGCTCAGGAACCTGCTGCGCTATGAGCTGCGAGCGCAGCGCGCCCATGCGCGCCTTTTGAGTGACGCTGAGCACGCCCGGCAATTCGTGGAACAGCTCCGTCACCTTGTCGGCATAGCGCGAAACGGCGCGCTCGATGTCCAGATCTTTGCGCCGGTTCTCCAGCAGCCAATAGGTCATATGCCGCAGCAACCGCGTGGTCTGAAACATCGCCGTGTACTGAACGTCGGCCGGGATGTGATTGTCCAGTTCTTCGATCTGCGCCCAGATGTTGCGCACCGCGAATACTTCGCGCGCGATGCTATAGGCGCGCGCAATCGCCGCCGGATCCGCCCCCGTGTCATCTTGCGCCCGGACCGGAAAAACCGGTCCCATTCGATTGATCAAGCTGTTGGTGATCGCCGTCGCGATGATTTCGCGGCGCAGGCGATGACGCTTGATGCGCTTCGCAAAGCGTTTCTGCACCGGCGTCGGGAAGTAGCGGTTGAGTTCGGCGGACAAATAAGGATCTTCCGGCACATTGGAATGGATGAGCGCGCGATACAGCCAGATCTTGCCGTAACTCAATGTGATGGCAAGCTCCGGACGCGTCAACCCCTCTCCGGCCTGGCGCCGCTCGGCAAGGTCCTCTTCGCTGGGCAGAAATTCCAAGCCGCGGTTCAAGTCTCCGGCACGTTCCAGCGCCCGGATCACGTAGGCGCTCTCGCTCAGGCGCTGCTTCGACTGGAATTCGCTGGTGCTGATGGCCTGGCCCTGCAGGTAGTTGTTTCTCAGCACCAATCCGGCGACCTCGCCGGTCATTTGCACCAGCAATCGATTGCGTGCCGCCTGGGTAATTTCCCCGGCGCGCACCGCGCCGTTCAGGAGAATCTTCAAGTTGACTTCGACGTCCGAACAATTCACGCCGGCGGAGTTGTCGATGAAGTCGGTATTGAGCCGGCCGCCGCGGCGCGCGAACTCGATGCGTCCGAGCTGCGACAGGCCCAGATTCCCGCCTTCGCCGACGACCTTGCAGTTCAAATCGCGCGCATCGATGCGTACCGCGTCGTTGCTGCGGTCTCCGACGTCGCTGTGGCTTTCGGTGCTTGCCTTGACGTAGGTGCCGATGCCGCCGTTCCACAAAAGATCCACATGCGCCTTCAAGATGGCCTTGATGATGTCGTTGGGCGTGACCTGCGCCGGCAGTTCCAACAAGGTTTGCGCCTCGCGCGAGAGCGTCAGGTTCTTCGCGGATCGGGAGTAGACACCGCCGCCTTTGGAAATCGCATCGCGCGAATAATCCTCCCAGGAAGAGCGCGGCAATTTGAACATGCGCTCGCGCTCGGCCAAGGAGCGCTCAGGATCCGGCTGCGGATCGATGAAAATGTGCTGGTGATTGAATGCGGCGACCAGGCGGATACAGGGCGATTGGAGCATGCCGTTGCCGAATACGTCTCCCGCCATGTCGCCGATGCCGCAGACCGTGAAATTCTGTTTCTGGATGTCCACGCCGAGCTCTCGGAAATGGCGCTTCACGCACTCCCACGCGCCGCGCGCGGTGATCGCCATTTTTTTGTGGTCGTATCCGGCAGAACCGCCTGAGGCAAACGCGTCGCCCAGCCAGAAGCCGTATTCCTGCGAGATGGCGTTGGCAATGTCGGAAAACGTGGCGGTGCCCTTGTCCGCGGCGACCACCAGATACGCATCGTCCTTGTCGTGGCGCACCACCATCGCCGGCGGATGGATTTTCTCATCGACGATATTGTCGGTGATGTCCAGCAGGCCGCGAATGAGCGTTTGATAGCAGGCAATCACCTCGGCCTGTTGGGCCTCGCGCTCCGCGGGCATGCGCCTGACGACGAAGCCGCCCTTGGCGCCCACCGGGACGATGACGGTGTTCTTCACCTGCTGTGCCTTCATCAATCCCAGGACTTCCGTGCGGAAGTCTTCGCGGCGGTCCGACCAGCGAATGCCGCCGCGGGCGACGTAGCCCATGCGCAGGTGCACCCCTTCCATGCGCGGCGAGAATACGAAGATTTCGAACAGCGGCTTGGGTAAGGGCAGTTCCCGCAATTGCTGGCTTTCGAGCTTGAAGGACAGGTATTCCTTGAGCTGGCCCGAAGCGTAGGGCTGGTAGGCATTGGTGCGTACGGTGGCGGACAGCGCGCTCCACAGCGCGCGCAGGATCCGATCCTCGTCCGAACGGGTCACGTCCTCGAGTGCGGAAAGAATGTCCCGGCCGAGGCGCGCGAGAGATTTCAGCCGCGTTGCCGCAGCTTGCTGGGGGTTGAATCGCGCGTTGAACAAATCCGCGAGCAGCCTGGAAATGTGCGCGTTGTTTTCCAGCACTTGCGCAATGTAGCCCTGACTGAAGGGCAGGCCGGTTTGCAGCAGGTAGCGGCAATACGCACGCAGTACCGTGACCATGCGCCATGGAATTCCCGCGGAGAGGGTGAGCTGGTTGAAACTGTCGCTGTCCATGCGGCCGGTCCACACGGCGGTGATGGCATTCTTGATTTCGCGGTCCAGCGCGTCGAAGGCAATCGCAGGCGTGGCCTGCATCACGAGTTCCAGATCTTGAATCCATGCGCGGCGGCCGCCCGCGAAGTCCAGTGCATAGGGCCGCTCCGCGATCACTTTCAGCCCCATGTTCTCGAGCATGGGCAAGAGGTCGGAGATCGGGATCGCATCCTGGGCGCGGAAAATCTTCAGAAAGAACTTTTCCTTGCGCTTCGGATCCGGCCTATAGATGTCCAAATGCAGCCGTGCGGGCTCCTTTTCCATGGCTTCGATGAAGGAGACGTCGAGAGCGGCGGCGTCTCCCGAAAAGTCCTCGGTGTAGGCGGCCGGAAAAGCCTGCGCATACCGTTCGAAAAGCTGCAGCGCGTAGGCTTCGTCGAACCGGGCCAACAGCGAGGCCTTGAAGGAGTCGTGCCACGAGCGCACGGCCGCGGCCACACGGCGCTCCAGAATATCCGCATCCGCCAGGGGCTTCTCGGCCGGTGCGGTTCGGGCGACGATATGGATCCGCGCCAGATTCGATTCCGCGATCTGCACCTGAGATTCCATGCTGAAGGCGGAAAACCCGTCCCGTATCACGCGCTCGATCCGCTGGCGCACCTGCGTGTTGTATTTCTCGCGCGGCACGAACACCAGGCAGGAGTAGAAGCGGTGAAACGAATCGCGGCGCAACAGCACACGCACCCGCGGTCTTTCCTGCAGTCCAAAAACTCCCGTGACGATGCGATTGAGCTCCGCGACGCTGGCTTGGAACAACTCATCCCGGGGAAAGGATTCCAGGATGTGCTGCAATGCCTTTCCATCATGGCTGTCCGGCGCCAGTGCGAAATGTTCCGCCACTTGCGCGACCTTCTGGCGCAACAGGGGGATCTCCCGCGGGGTGCTGTTGTAGGCTGCGGAAGTCCACAGACCCAGAAAGCGCCGTTCGCCGATCAGGTGGCCCTTGGCGTCGAATCGTTTGATGCCGACGTAGTCGAGATAGCCCGGCCGATGCACCGTGGACAGCGAATTCGCCTTGGTGACCAGGCTCAAGGAGCGAGAGCGGCTTTGCCGCCTGATGTCGCTCGGCAAAACGCGCGTCGTGCTCTCGGTCTTTCTGTGACCCGGACGCAAGATTCCCAGTCCGGTGGATTTGATTGCTTCCAGCGTTTCGCGGCCCTTGCGGCCCTGCAGCCGGTATTCGCGGTAACCCAGAAAGGTAAAATGGCGATTTTCCATCCACTCGAGAAGGGCGCAGGTCTCGCTCAATTCCGCGGCATCGACGCGCGCACTCATCGAACTCAAGTCCTGCGCGGTGCTGCGCACGGCATTGCGCATGCGGCCCCAATCAGCGCATGCCACGCGAACGTCGCGCATGCTGCGCTCGATTTGTGCGGCCAGCGCTTTCAGCGCCGCCGGATCGACGATGCGGTCCACTTCGACGTGCTGGAAGGATTCCAGGCGCTGCTTGGCGGTTTGCGACTCGCCGCGCTTTTGCAAGGCACCCAATGTGCCGGAGCGGTCGCGGGTGGCGGCAAATATCGGATGCGCCAGGAAATGCAGCGTGAGCGAGCGTTCGGTGAGCGCCAAACCGACGGAATCCACCAGGAACGGCATGTCGTCGTTGACCACATCGATGATGGTATGCGGCGAGACGAATCCGTGTTCGCGCAACGTGGGATTGAATACGCGCACCAACGCCGTCCTGCGCCGCCGCATTGCAAACGTCAGGTGCGACAGCGCGGCGCCGGCCAGCTCTTTCGGGTCCCGCTCGGCGAGGTCGTTCGAATCGACGTTGGCGAAGTAAGCTTCAAGAAAGCGCCGCCAATCCAACGCGCGCATGAATTTAGGGGGGCGCACGGGGCTTGGCAAGATCGCCGAGACGATGTCGCGATGTTGTTCCGATAAAACCTGGTACATTTCCTGATCTCTTGCTTGGCAGCCGCGAATTATGCCAGTTTCAGGGACGGTGTTGGCCTGCGAGGTACTGCTGCGTCTGCATTTCGATGAGCCGGCTCGCCGCGCGCAGAAATTCCGCTTGCAAGCGTTCGCCGTGATAGAGCGACCGAGGTGCGGCCGCGGCCGATAGTACGACGTTCACGTTGCGATCGTAGAGTTCGTCGATCAGCATGATGAAACGGCGCGCGGCGTTTTCGTCGTCGCGCGTGAACAGCGGAACGTTCGAGATGAAAACCGTGTGGTATAGGCACGCAAGTTCGATATAGTCATTCTGACCGCGCGGTCCTTCGCAAATGTCGGTGAACTCGAACCAAACCATCCCGGCGCCGGTGGCCCGGGCCACGATGGGCCGGTCTTCCACGGACAAGGTCGCCGGACCCGAGGCGCTGCTGCCGGCCAGCGCCAAGAAACACTGCTCGAACTGCGCCGCGGTTTGCGGCAAGGTCGAATCCATGTATGTGGGCGCCAGTTCCAACCGCCGCAATCGATAGTCGACGGGGCCGCTCAAGTGCACCACGGTCGCATGCTGTGTCAGCAGATCGATTGCCGGCAGAAAGCGTTGCCGCTGCAGGCCGTCTTTGTACAAGTCCGGCGGTGCGACGTTCGAAGTGGCGATGAGCACCACGCCGCGGCTGAACAGACCGGCGAAAAGTCCCGCCAGAATCATGGCATCGGCAATATCTGAAACGAAAAACTCATCCAGGCACAACACCGAAAAGCGCGCGGCCAGCCGTTCTGCAACCGTTTCGAGCGGGTCGGCGCGCTGCTTGATGCTGCGCAACTCGCTGTGTACCTGACGCATGAAGCGGTAAAAATGCGTGCGCTCGCCCAGGCCTGCCGGCAGGGTGGCGTAGAACCAGTCCATCAGCATGGTCTTGCCGCGGCCGACGGCACCCCACAGGTACAGGCCGCGCAGCGGCGGCCCGGCTGTCTGTGCGGAGAGCCGGCGCAACTGTGAGCGCAATAGGTGGCCGATGGATTGAGACTGCTGCACGAGCCGGTCGCTCAATTCATCGAGCCGTGCAGCGGCCTCTTGCTGGCCGGCGTTGAACTCGAGCCGATGCGCCGCGGTTTCTTCCCGCAGGCGCAAGGCGACCGACTTGCTTGCTGTGGCCAACCGACTCTTTGTTCTTTAAAGGCTGTGGTAATTCGGGCCGGAACCGCCTTCCGGTGGTACCCAGGTAATTTGACCGGGGTAGGGTTCCTTGATATCGCATGCCTTGCAGTGCACGCAGTTCGAGGCGTTGATCTGCAATTTTTTGCCGCCTTTGCCGTCGGCTATCATTTCGTACACGTTCGCGGGGCAGAAGTTGGTGCAAGGGTTGCCGAAATCCGCGATGCAACGGGTTGCGCACAGCGAGGTATCAGCCACATGCAGATGCACCGGTTGGTTTTCATCGTGCGTGGTGGCTGCGAAAAACACCGAGGCGACCCGATCGCGCGGTGGCAGCTCTCGATCGCCCCAATGACGGTCGGGCGAGACGTAATCATCGAGCCGCTCGAGCGCCGTGTCGTCCGCGTGATTGGCCAGCGTCCACGGCAACCTGCCCATGGTGACTGTTTCCAATGCAAAATTTGCGGTGCCCAGCAGCAGCCCGCGGCGGAAGCCGGGGCGGATATTGCGCACTTTATAAAGCTCGCGGCCTCCCGGTGAATCACGCCAGCGCTTATCGAACCCGGTGCTGGTGCCGGTCTCCACGTAGTGCGCAGCCGCCGTCATGCCGGATCGGATGGCCTGATGAATGCCTTTGATTTTCGGCATGTTGAGGGTGCCGCCGGCGTCGCCGACCAATAACGCGCCGGGCATCTCCAGTGTGGGCATGGACTGATAGCCGCCTTCAATGACGGTGCGTGCGCCGCCGGCGATGATCTCGCCGCCCTTCAACAGGCGCTTGATGTCAGGATGATTTTTCCATTGCTGGAATGCCTCGAAGGGTTTGAAACGGGGATCCTGGTAGTCCAGCCCGACCACGAAGCCGGCGTACACCCGATCCTGGTTCAGATGATAGAGAAAGCTGCCACCGTAAATGCCGTTATCGAGCGGCCAGCCGGCGCTGTGCTGAATGAGCCCGGGCTGCACCCGTCCGGGGGGCAACTGCCACAACTCCTTGAGCCCCAGTCCGTAAGTTTGCGGTGATTTACCGGCATCCAGCTTGTAGCGGGCGATCAATTGCTTGGAGGTGCTGCCGCGGCAGCCTTCGCAGAACATCGTGATCTTGGCGTGAATTTCCGGACCCAGCGCAAAATTCGGTCCCGGTTGGCCGTTCTTCTCGACGCCCATATCCCCGACGCGCACGCCCTTGACGGCGCCGGACGCATCGAACAGGGCTTCCGCGGCGGCGAAACCGGGAAAGATGTCCACACCCAGTTTTTCGGCTGCGGCGCCCAGAATCGGCACCAATTGGCCCAGCGAGATGATCAGATTGCCGTGATTGCTCATTTGCGGCGGGGTTATCGGCGAGCGATAGCGCTTATGGCGCGTCATGAAAAAGAAATCGTCCTGAGCGGCCGGAACGCAGATTTCCGGGGGATTCTCGCGCCACTGGGGCAGCAGCTCATCCAGGGCGGCGGGTTCCATGACGGCGCCGGATAAGGAGTGGGCACCCAGACTCGCCGCTTTCTCCAGCACGCAGATGCTCAAAGCCGGGTTGAGCTGTTTCAGCCGGATCGCGCAAGCCAGCCCGGCGGGGCCCGCACCCACGATGGCAACCTCGTACTCCATGACATCGCGCTGACTTTCGCTCATCGAACTGACACCTAAAATCGGTATAACACCCTGAAAAATCGCTGCTTAGTAGTTTCCCATGAAACTGGCTGTCGCTGGGAAAGCTTCTTGGTCTGACCCTCAAAGGACGGGGTCGTCCTCGACCCCGTTGAAAGGTGGCGCGCAGCGCCTTAATAGTCTCAACCCGGGGGAGACGTCCAACAGGCGGACAGCGGATGAGGGTATTTGACGGACAGGTGTCGCTTTACTCGTTGGGGACTACCATGTTGACAGGCCACGGATGCCGTCTTCCAGGATGGCCAATGGATTGGGCATGGCTTGGGCAAGGACGCCCGCCCCAGGCTTAATCCCTGGCGCCGGTTCGCTCAATCCCGGCGCCAGCTCGCTTTGCGCTTCTCAAAGAAGGCACTGAATCCTTCCTGGGCTTCTCTCTGGACGCGAAGTCGCGCCAGCCGCGCGGCCATTCGAAGGGAGGCCTCGGCGCGTTCGGCCGCCGATCGGTGAGCGACATCGCGAACCAGCGCCTTTGCCTCTGTCAAAGCGCCGGGCGCGCCCTTCAAAATCGCTTCCGAGATGCGATTGCAGGCCGCATCGAGCCCGTCAGCCGAGCTCACTTCATGGGCCAGCCCCATGTCCTTCAAGGTCGCGGCGCTCATCGTTTCCGCGGTCAGAAAATAGCGCAGCGCAGCGCTTTCGCTGATTTTGCCGAGCACGAAAGGTGAAATCACCGCCGGAATGATGCCGAGGCGTACCTCTGTGAAGGCGAATTTTGCCCCTTCGGCGACCACGACGATGTCGCAGGCCGCGATCAAGCCCAGCGCGCCCCCATAACCATCCCCATTGACCCGGGCCAGGGTGGGTTTCGGCCATGCATCCAAGGCTCCCAACAGGCTCGCCAGCTTTTTCGCATGCGCCAGGTTGTGCGCCTCGGAAGCCTGAGCTTGCGCTTGCATCTCACCCAAGTCCGCCCCGGCACAGAACACATTTCCGGCGCCGGTCAGCTGCAGCATGCGCACCGCCGGATCGGCGGCGCAGCGCTCGAGCGCCGTGCTCAACGCCCCGATCGTCGCGCCGTCCAAGGCGTTGCGCTTGTCCGGGCGATTGAGCGCGAGGTGCGCGATGCCGCCGGAAACTGCGAGGGTGACCGGCGTGCCGGTGCTCACACGAGTTCGACGGCGATCGCCGTGGCCTCGCCTCCGCCGATGCACAGGCTGGCGATGCCGCGCTTCTTGCCGCGGGCCTTCAGCGCATACAGCAGCGTGGTCAAAATGCGCGCGCCGGTAGCGCCTATCGGGTGTCCCAGCGCGCAGGCGCCGCCGTTGACGTTCACTTTGGCGTGTTCCAGCGACAAGTCTTTCATCGCTGCCATGGGAACTGCGGCAAAGGCTTCGTTGATTTCGTACAGGTCGACGTCCTTGGCCTGCCATTTCAATTGCGTGAGCAATTTCTGGATCGCGCCCACGGGCGCCAACGTGAACCATTCCGGCTCGCGCGCGAAGCTGGTGTACCCCAGAATCCGCGCCATCGGTTTCAAGCCCTTCGAAGCGGCGAAAGATGCACGCGTCAACACGAGGGCGGCCGCCCCATCCGAGATTCCGGAGGAACTCGCCGCCGTGACGGTGCCGTCCTTTTTGAATGCCGGCTTCAGGGTGGGAATCTTGGCGATGTCGAGCGTGAAGGGGGTTTCATCTTTACCCACGACCACGTCGCCTTTACGGGTCTTGGCGGTCACCGGCGCAACCTCCGCCTCGAAACCACCGTCGTTGACCGCGGCGAGTGCGCGCCGCACCGACTCGGCGGCAAAGTCGTCCTGGGCTTGGCGGGTGAATCCATACTTCTCGGCAGTGTTGTCCGCAAAGCAGCCCATGAGCTTTCCATCCCATGGACTCTGCAGGCCGTCGAAGAACATATGATCCAGCACTTCTTGGTGGCCCATGCGATAGCCCGCGCGGGCCTTGGGCAGCAGGTACGGGGCGTTGGTCATGGATTCGATTCCGCCGGCAACGACGACTTGAGCGCTGCCGGCCAGGATCTGATCGGCTCCCAGCATCACGGCGCGCATCGCCGATCCGCACATTTTGTTGACGGTGGTGCTGGGTACGCTGGTGGGCAATCCTGCGCCCATTGCCGCCTGACGGGCCGGTGCCTGGCCGATGCCGGCCGATAGGACGCAGCCGAGAATGACTTCATCGACTTGGGAGGCTGCCAGGCCTGAATCGGCCAACGCGGCCTTGATCGCGGCGGCGCCGAGCTGCGGGGCCGTGACGGAGGCCAACGCGCCTTGAAAGGCGCCCACCGGCGTTCGCCGGGCGCCCAGAATAACGACAGGATCCGAATTCATTTGCGTTCCCAAGGGTTGCGAGGCCGAGCATTATAACCGCGGCGCCCGAAATTACGGCGCCAAGGGGTCCCCTACCGATTTGGCGATCAGTTCCCGGCTTTTCAAGCGAGCTTCTTCGGCCGAGAGGACGGCAAGAATCTCCACGCGGATGGGCAGCCGCCGTATGGTCGAACCGCCTGGAGGCATCACATCGCGGGTGCCGTGAATGGCCACGGCCACCACCGGCATTTCGGCGCGCGCCGCCGTGGTGAATGCGCCGCCGAGAAATTTGCCGATCTGCCGGGTTTCGTCGAATGTGCCTTCCGGAAAGAACATCAGGGACTGGCCCGTGGCCGCCAGCTTTAAAACCCGGCGCGCATCGGTCGCACCTTTGTGACGGTTGAAGCGCTCGACGAACTGCGAGCCGAGACGGCGCAACAAAAGGCCGGCCAGCGGTACCCGCACCATTTCTTTCTTGATGACGAAGGCAAAATCGGGCGGCAGAGCCGCCACGATCGCAATGGCGTCGATGTAACTGGCGTGATTGGCGACCACCACGCATGGAGTCTTCGGCAGGCGTTCCAAACCGACGACCGTGAAGGGAATGCCCGATAGGCGCAAGAACACCCGTCCGACCATACCGGCGACCACGCGGCGCTGACGCAGGCCCGGCAGGAACATGTTGATGGCCAACGCGGTCAACCCCAGCACGGTGAAGCTCACGAGGCAGTACGCCGCATACGGTAAATTCAAGAATCGCGGGCCACTCCGAATGCTTGACTTCTGTGATCTGGTTCTCCTTATGTTAATACTTCAGAGTACTGTGAGTCTGGTCACGCCGACCTCAAAGCACCCCTCGCATACTGAGGACTGATTGCGCGGACAGCACTATTTCGTGCGTAACCCCTCGCGAGAAAATATGGTGACGGCTCTCAAACGCACGGTTTATACACGCACCTCGGGCGCAGCGGTACCCATCGTCCGCGAGGCGGCGGATCCCGCCTTGCAACGCTTTCTGGATGCGGTGTGGATGGAGCGCGGTCTTTCTGCCAATACCTTGGCGGCCTACCGTGCCGATTTGACCGCGCTGGCCCGATGGCTGGATGAGCACGACAGCGCCTTGCTCAAGGCCACGCGCATCGAATTGCTGGGCTTCATCGCAGCTCGTGTCGAGGGCGGGTCCCGTCCCCGGTCGACCGCCCGGCAATTGTCGAGCTTCCGCCGGTTCTTCCGCTACATGATTCGCGAGGGATTGATCGAGCTGGATCCGACGGCGCAGATTGCGATGCCGAAAATCGGCCGATCGCTGCCGAAATCGCTCACCGAGGCCGAGGTGGAGTCCTTGCTGGAAGCCCCCACCGTGTCCGAGCCGTTGGGGCATCGTGACCGCACCATGCTCGAGGTTCTGTACGCCACGGGTCTGCGGGTTTCCGAACTGGTCAGCCTGAAGCACAATCAAGTGAATCTGAATCAGGGCGTCATGCGCGTCATCGGCAAGGGCAATCGCGAGCGCTTGATTCCGCTCGGCGAGGAAGCGGTCAAGTGGCTGCAGCAATTCATGCAGGGTCCGCGGGTCGAAATACTGCTGGAACGCCAGACGGATTATTTGTTCCCGACCCGCCGCGGCGACCGTATGACGCGCCAGGCTTTCTGGCACATCATCAAGCGCTACTCCAAGAAGGCCGGCGTCGAGAAGGAACTGTCGCCGCATACGTTGCGCCACGCCTTCGCGACGCATCTGCTGAATCACGGCGCGGATCTGCGCGTGGTGCAGATGCTGCTGGGCCACAGCGATCTTTCGACGACGCAGATCTATACTCATGTCGCGCGCGAACGCCTGAAAGACCTGCACTCCCAGCATCACCCGCGCGGCTGACGCGCCAAGCCAAGGCCGGCGGTCTGCTAGAATCGGGTGAACCTCCTCGATTTGCGGAGGTCGAACTCATTTAGTTTCCGGAGCCTCCTGCATGTTGCGATACATCGCCGCCTTGACCTTGATTCTCTGTGCCGCGCAACCCGGGCGCGCGGCGCACAGCGCGCGGCCTGCGGCGCACCGCGGCCGCCGCAGCGCCCCCGGCGACCGCGGAGCAGCCGGCCGCCGATCCGCGAGCCGCCTTGCTCAAAGCTCTTGCCGGCCGGCTCCAAGCTCGAGGACCTGCGTCCGTCGCCGATTCCCGGCATCTATGAATTCGTGCAGGGTGCCGAAATCAGCTACTTGACCGCCGACGGCAAGTATTTCATCGACGGCAATGTGTACGACCTGAAGTCCCGCGACAACCTGACCGAGGCGCTGCGCACGCATGCGCGCGTGGCATTGATCAATGCGGTCCCGGAATCCGAAATGTTGATTTTCTCGCCGGCGAATCCGAAATATACGATCACCGTGTTCACCGACGTCGATTGTCAATATTGCAGGAAATTGCACAGCCAGATTGCCGAGCTCAACCGCCTCGGCATTCGCGTTCGATACATGTTCTTTCCGCGCACCGGACCTGGAACGGAGAGTTGGAAGAAGGCCGAAGTCGTTTGGTGCTCCGCCGATCGAAAAGAAGCGCTGACGCGCGCGAAAGCCGGCGCCGCGCTGGACATGAACAAGATCTGCACACCGACGCCGGTCAAGCGCGAATATGAATTGGGCGAAAACATCGGCGTTCGCGGCACGCCTGCGATCGTGACGGAAGACGGCGACTACATTTCCGGCTACATGGAACCGCGCGAGCTGCTCGATCAGCTCAAAGAGTTTCAGGTGGCGAAGCGCTGACACTCGGCGCGGCTCAGCGCTCCAGAAGCTTGACCTTGTCCTTGACGCCTTCCCATTGCTTGGCGTCCGTCGGCGCGTCCTTCTTTTCGCTGATGACCGGCCACTTCTTGGCAAGTTCTGCGTTCAATTCCTTGAAATTTCCCTGACCGTCCGGGATCTCTTCCTCCGAATAGATGGCCTCGACCGGACATTCCGGCTCGCACAACGTGCAGTCGATGCACTCATCGGGATCGATGACCAGGAAGTTGGGACCTTCGTGGAAACAGTCGACGGGGCAAACTTCGACACAGTCCATATATTTGCACTTGATGCAACTTTCGGTGACCACGAACGCCATACTGAAACCTTCTCTTACTCAGTTAATCGTTAATACTATTCTGCCACAGCCGGAAAGTCCCTTGGCGGCAAGGAGAGCGCCAGCGCCGCACCGCCTCACGGTGTTGAACGGCTCTTCAACTCGGTGAAATGATGCGCATCGCGCCCGGCGCTGCGGTCGGCGAAGTATTGCCGCAATGCGTATTCACCGCTGGCAAACGCGAGTTCCGACCACGGAACGTGCGCTTCATCGTACAAGGCGACCTCCAAACTCTCGTGCCCCGGCCCGAAATTCGGCTCGAGCAGCCTGGCTCGAAACATCACGTGGACCTGGTTGGCGCGCGTCACGTTCACCACCGCCAGCAATGAACCGATTTCCACCACCGCCAGTGCTTCCTCGTGACATTCGCGCGCCGCCGCCTGCTGCATGGTTTCGCCGTTCTCCATGAATCCGGCCGGCACGGTCCAAAAGCCGCGGCGCGGTTCAATCGCCCGGCGGCACAGTAAAATCTGGTTCTGCCACTCAGGCACGCACCCCAGAACCAGGAGCGGATTCTTGTAGTGCACCATATGGCAGCCGGTGCACACGAAGCGCGGCAAATGATCCCCGGCGGGGATCTTGGATTCGACGGGTGAGCCGCAATTGCTGCAGAAATTCAAGAGTGATCCATTCAAATAAAATCTGGTGCCCGAAGAGGGCTTAAAAGGGAGACTTCTAAGCTATTCCGGGCCCCGCCTGTCCGATTTGGGTCTCAAGAATTTAACTCGCTACCCCGAATCCTCGTCACCTACCCCTAGTATCGTTACGTGCCTCATATGGCAGTCGTGTCAGCGGGTTTAGGCTTCGGGGCTGAGATTGTACTGAATTCGGACCAATAGATCTCGACGTTTCTGAGGCTTACCGCATGGACTCAGCGCCTCTGCGAGGCCACGTACCGCTTGAGCGCATTGTCCATCCGAGTCTGCCATCCAGGTCCCGTGGCGCGGAAAAATCCCAATACGTCCTTCGAGATCCGTAGCGTCGTCTGAGTCTTCTGGCCAGATCCGGCCGGCCGGCCGCGGCGCACCAGCTTCTTGCCATGGTAAAGGTTTGCCTCGGCGATCCACCTGTCGGTGATTTCCGGGGCGTCCTCAGGATTACGCGAGGTGCGGCGCGAGTTTTTTGATTTCACGGTCATTGGCTTTCCTCATGGAGATGATTCGCCGCGCCTTGCTGCGCGGCGTCGAAACGATGATGACGATCCGCTCAAGCAGCTTTCCGGCGCTGATGTAGTGCGGTTCACCATTGTCCATTCGATCGTCTGGTCGGGTTAGGTGCGGCCCGGCGCGCAACCCGCTCTCATCCCGTGCGGTGTCGATTCGGTACTCCCTCGACTGTTTGGGCGGGTGATCATTCCGCCGAGGGTTCCGGCGCGGAGACGGCACCAAAGCCCGCCGAGGGGCTATCGGCAGTTTACTTTCTGCCGAGAGCGCTCCGGGTCTGGACCGAGTAAAGGAGGGTGCTGACACCGAGGAGTGTCAGCAAGCCCATGATCTCCTGACGCGAGCCCAAGGCAATCAGAGCGAGCATGCTGGTAATGCCGGCCACGGCCACAGCTCCGAGGAAGCGGAACTTCAGGGGCGTGCCGGCGAGCGCTACGCCGCGGCGTGCAAGAACCCATGCCGCCGCGCATCCTGCGATGTAGAGTGCGGCGGTGGCGAGTGCCGCGAGTACAGCCAGTTCTGCGAACGTTCCCGTCAACGCAAGTGCGATGGCAAGAGTGGCATAGGACAGAATTGCGATGTGAGGAACGTGGCTGCGCGGGTGAAGCCGTCCCAGAACGCGCGGCAGCAGGCCGTCCCGCGCAAACGCGAATAGCTGCCGTGGAGTGCCGAGAATGTCGGCGCCGACCACGCCGAACATCGATAATGCGGCGCCGACGAGCATCAGCACGCGCAGCGCCGGATGGATCTGCCCCATCGCATCTGCCAGCGGCACCGTCGATTGTGCCAGCGAAGGACCGAGAATTCCCTGTGCGATGACTTGAACGGTGACGAACAAGGTCGTCGTTGACAACATTGCCATTGCCAACGCGAGCGGAATTGTCCGATTGGGGCGTACTACCTCGCCGCTTGCGCACAGCGAGACCTCCATACCAGTAAAAGCAAATAGCGCGAGGATCGCTGCGCGACCCAGGCCGCCCGTGCCGGGCTGCACCGCTTGTAAGAAGTTCGAGCGATGAATGGCACCAATGCCGGCTACGATAAAAACCGCAAATGGAATCAATTTCAGTGTGGTCATCGCACTGACCAAGCGCGCCCCACGTGATACGCCCCCGATATTGACCAGTGCTATACCGCCAATGACCCCGACAATCACCGCGATATGTACTGGAGCGACCAGTGACTGGGGGAACAGACTCACTGCCACGTCGGCCAAAGCCGCGGCCACGCTGCCGCAGGCGAGTACATCGCCGACCCAGACTAAGGTGCCGGCGACGTAGCCTATGAGAGGTCCGAATGCGACTTCGATCGGCCCATAGACTCCGCCACTGGTTGGGATCCGGCTGCCACCCTCGGCGAAGCAAATCGCAACTGCTCCGACGGCAAGCCCACAAGCCGCAAAGGCAATAGGCGCGTATGGACCAACACACGCGGCAAGTGCCGCCGGCACCGCGAAAATGCCGGCGCCGACGACCATACTAACGATGTTAGCTGCGAGCGCCCATGGCCCTACTGCACGGACCAGGCCGACATCCCGTTGGTTTTCTTGCACGAGGGTTACGGTAGCACGCCAGTGTCGATCCTCCCAGATTCATGAGTCTGACTGACGCTGACGTTCGACAAGCAGAGAAGCGCATGCAGGCGCGGCTGCTGACTGGCTTTTACGACACCGGCGATTGGCAACTGATGCACAGGATCGAGGATGAAGCGGCAGCGTTGGAACGGCTTGGGATCGCGCTCACCGATACGGCCTATGCGGCACTGGGCAAGTGATCCGAGTCTTGTAGTGCTCAAAACGCATGATGGTTAATGGACCAGGTCGGGCCGGCTTTCGATGCGCTCAAGGCAACACGAGTGGATGCGCCCACGGCAAGGTCGATATCGCATCCGCGTTGAGCTATGCAAGCGCAGCGCGGAGCCGATCCGCGACGGCGTGTTCGCGCTGATATTTGTCAGCACTCAGGATGCGTTCGTCGTCGGTGAGGTTCTGAAGGAAGCCGAAACCGCTGACGCACGCGCGCGTGATCGGGCGGCAACGTCGGCGTTTCGCGCAGGCTGATCTGCAGCTTGATTTCGCTGCCGGCCGAGTTCCACGCTGTCGCGCAGTTCGTCGCGAGAGACGTTCACGAAGATGCGCCATGTCGCGTCGTAGCCGATGGCATCGCGCGCCGGACGCGCCCGGGACGGCCCGAGGGTAGCCGCGCTGCTGCGCCCCGTGATGCTTAACAGTCGTTCGCGCAGATCCGGCGGAATGTCGGCTTGGACATGATCGGCCAGCCAGCCGAAACGGCGCACGAGGGCGCCGGTCTCCATGCGCTCCAGATAGGCGAGGACTTTAGGCCAGTCGAAACGGCGGCTGGCGGTTGCAAGGATCGTGGCGGTTTCGCCGACGCCTCCCGCGAGGGCGGGGCGGTCGACGCAGTCGATAGCGGTTTTTTCCCTGTCGGAAATCATGATCGAATGCCCAAGCACGTCAACGGGGCAAAAGCCGAAGAACTTGTTCGGTGCGGGATTGACGATCTGGACACGGGACTCGCCCGCGGCGCGCGCGCGCAGGCGCACGGGCGTGACGAGAAGGATGACGTTGCGATGCTGAGTCGTCAGGCCGTAGTACGCCGCCGCTGTGCCGTACCCGATGTAATACGGATCGGCGATGCGGCTGGCGCGCGCAAGAAGGTTGCTGTCGCCCAGAACGTCCGGTCCCTGCTCCGGCGGAATGACGAGGTATTCGCCCCACGATGCCCGTTCCAGCCAGCCCTTGCGCCGCAGGGCTTCGATGACGTGATCCGCCGCCTTGGGGCTACCGCCGAGCAGGGAGATAATCTCCGCCCGCGTCGCCGTGCGCTGGCGTCGTTCCGCAAACGCCAGAACGACGCGGCTTTCCTGAGGGCGCGCCAAGGTCGGCATCGACGTGGCGATGGAGGGGCTGCGCGAGGGCCTGCGCCAGCGCAAGGCGACGAGCGACCAACTGTGGCGCCACGCCGCGAAAGCCCGGATCTGGTCAACCATGAAACCCTATGTCGAAGCGACGACGGCCAATGCAAGGTAAATCTTAATTTTGCTTTGGCATGAATATTTGTAATTAGTTGACGTATTAGATCAAATATTCATATTTATTCATACGCATAAGTCTTGTAATTCGCATAGATTACCACATATAGTTGACCTATGGCGTCAAATAACACATTCTTTTCATTCAAGCGCGTCCTGAGCGACCTCCCTCGCGGCGAGCCGCTCAGCAACGCCGCTTTGCGAGGACACGGGGTCAGCGAATTCAGAGCGTCGGCGCTGGGTCGCAGTGGTTGGCTCACCCATCTTGGCCGCGGCGTCTACATGCTGCCCGGCGACACGCTCACCCGCGACGGCTGCTTGGCCTATCTCGCCCGCCAGATGCCTGGCCTTCACGTCGGCGGCAAGACGGCGCTCGCGTGGCGCGGCACCCGGCAGAACGTTAGTTTCCGAGAGGTCTTGTCCCTCTGGGGCAATCAGTCAAAGCGCCTCCCCCTGTGGTTCACGGAACGCTTCCCTGCTCGTTACCAGGCAACCCAGATCTTCGATGCGGATATTCGGAAAGGACTCGGGCTCCAGCCGCTCCCGAACGGTCGTCCGGAAATCCTGGTGTCCGTACCCGAGCGCGCGCTTCTGGAGCTCCTCAGCGATGTCGGCAAGACTCAGTCGCTTCAGGAGACACGACAACTCGTCGAAAGTCTGCGCACCTTACGCGAGAAAACCTTAGATGAGCTGCTCGCGCACACTTCAAGAATCAAAGTCGTCCGCCTGACCGAACTGCTCGGAAGGGACCTTGACCTTCCCTGGGCAGCCACGGCCAAGCGCCACAGCCAGCGCATCGGAGGCGGAAAGCGTTGGGTAGCTGTCGCGAAAACCGGCGAGCGCCTGGACCTGCGAAGATCATGAATCAGGACTATGTCGACACCGTCCGCCTCCTGCTCGCGATCGCCCCAGCGGTCTTTCGATCGCCGCGCTTCGCATTGAAAGGCGGCACGGCACTCAATCTATTTCTTCACGACATGCCGCGGCTATCCGTGGATATCGACGTCGTATTCACCGATCACACACTCAACCGTGAGGACGCGCTGCGGATAATCGCAGCGAATCTCAAGGCAGCAAAGTCCGAAATCTCAACGATGGGTTTTCGCGTCACGCTACCGACCACGAAAAGCGGTGACGACGTCAAACTGTTCGTCAAGGGAAACGGGCAGCAGGTGAAGGTCGAGGTCAACTTCGTCTTTCGAGGCACCGTACTGCCCGTACAACAGCGCCTGCTCAATACAGTTGCGCAAGAACTCTTCACGACCGATATCACCTTGCCAGTGCTCGATCCCTCCGAACTGTACGGCGGAAAGCTTGCTGCTGCGATGGACCGGCAGCATCCTCGAGACATGTTCGATGTATCGAAGATGCTGGAGCGCTTCGGCTGGCAATCCTCCATCGTGGATTGCTTCGTTGTATATCTCGCCAGTCACAACCGCCCTATCCACGAAGTCCTATTTCCCAAGAAACTTCCTCTGGAGCCTGCCTTTACAAATGAGTTCGCGGGTCTGACATACGACGAATTAGCATTGACCATGCTCGACCAAACTCAAGAGCGCTTGATCGAACAGCTGCCGCGCAACCTGACCATGGCCCATCGCGAGTTTTTGTTGTCGATGGTACGCGCGGAGCCTGAGTGGAGTCTGCTGCCTTTCACCCACTTGCCTCACCTCCCGGCACTGCAATGGAAACTGCTCAACCTACGCAAGCTCAAGTCGCGCGATGCCGGGCGATTCGCTACACAGGAACACGAACTCGCAGCACGGTTCGGAGATCTTTCCGAGGCTCCTGCGCTGGCTGGCGCGGTCCCACGTTCTGGACGAAATTCACTTTGACCCGATTTCGAGAGCACAGAAACTACCGCTGGCGAGAGCTTCCCAGGCTTTCATACGGACGAGTAGGGGAGTGCGCCACCGGCGCTATGACGAACCAGAACGAACGGCGTTCGCCGCGGAGAGAAATTTCCCTTCGGAAATTTGAAACGAAGAGCGCCAACCGCGCTCAAATTGCTATTATTTGAAGAGATGGTGCCCGAAGAGGGAATCGAACCCACACCACGTCTTAGGTGACCGGATTTTGAGTCCGGCGCGTCTACCAGTTCCGCCATTCGGGCATGCCAGGGCGCGCAGTATATGCGACTGAGGCTCTTGGTAGAATGCCTCGCTCATGCTGCGCACGGATTTTCACTTCGATCTGCCCAAAGAACTCATCGCCCAAAGACCAATGCAGGAGCGCTCCGCCAGCCGGCTATTGACCGTCGATCGGGCCACCGGCACCCGCCGGGACCTGCAGTTTCGCGACTTTCCTTCCCTGGTCGATTCGCGCGATCTGCTCGTTTTCAACGACACGCGGGTGCTTCCGGCGCGGGCGTTCGGCCGCAAAGACAGCGGCGGGCGGGTCGAATTGTTGCTGGAACGCGCGCTCTCGGCGAACACGGCGCTGGCACAAGTGCGCGCCAGCAAGGGCTTAAAGGAGGGGGCCATCGTGAGACTGGCGGCGGGACAGAGCGCCCGAATGCTCGGCCGGGAAGACGAACTTTTCGTACTGGAATTTTCTTGCAATGTGGTGGAGTTCTTCCAGGCACACGGGGAGATTCCGCTGCCGCCCTACATTGATCGAGCGGCGGAGGATACGGATCGCGAGCGCTACCAGACGGTGTATGCGCGGATCCCGGGCGCCGTCGCGGCGCCCACGGCGGGCTTGCATTTTGACGAGGCGATTTTCGCAGCGCTGCGCGCGCGCGGGTTGCCGCATACCTTCGTGACCCTGCATGTGGGCGCAGGCACCTTTGCGCCGGTGAGGGACGAGGACATCGCGGCGCATCGGATGCACGCCGAGTACCTGGAGGTTTCCGAGAGTACTTGCGCCGCGGTGAACAAGGTGCGGGCTGCGGGCGGGCGCGTGATCGCGGTCGGCACCACGGTGGTGAGGAGCTTGGAAACCGCCGCGTTGGGCGCCAAGGGGCTGGGCGCCAAGGGGCTGGGCGGCGAAGGGCTGGGCGGCGAGGGGATCGGCGACACGGGGCTGGGCACCGGCGGCGAGATCCGAGTCGCGCCTTACCGGGGCAGCACGCGTATTTTCATCAAGCCGGGCCATACATTTCGCGCAGTCGACGCCATGGTGACGAATTTCCATTTGCCGGAATCGACTTTATTGATGCTGTGCGCCGCCTTTGCAGGGCGAGAGGCACTGCTGGCCGCGTACGCTCATGCCGTCGAGCAGCGTTATCGATTTTTCAGCTACGGTGATGCGATGTTCCTGACATGAGCCCGATGCGCTTCAATCTACTGGCCCAGGATGGTGCGGCGCGCCGGGGCCGGATGGAATTTGCGCGGGGCACGGTTGAGACCCCCGCATTCATGCCCGTGGGGACTTACGGCACGGTCAAGGCGATGACACCGGAAGACCTCGAAGCCATCGGCACCGAGATCGTGCTGGGCAACACCTTTCACTTGTATCTGCGGCCGGGACTCGAGGTCATTCGGGCGCATGCCGGCCTGCACCGCTTCATGCATTGGCAGCGGCCGATCCTCACCGATTCAGGCGGATTCCAGGTGTGGAGCCTCGCAGAAATGCGCAAAATCACCGAAGAGGGTGCGCATTTTCGCTCACCGGTCGATGGCGCTGCCGTGTTCCTGTCGCCCGAGGAATCGATGCGCATTCAGCTCGCATTGGCCTCGGACATCGCCATGAGCTTCGATGAATGCACCCCGTACCCGGCCACTTTGGAGCAGGCGCGCACCTCGATGGAATTATCGATGCGCTGGGCGCTGCGGGGCTTTCATGAGTACTACCGGGATGAGCCTCCGGGAGCCCTGTTCGGCATTGTCCAAGGGGGAATACACGCCGAATTGCGGCTGGAATCGCTGGCGGCGCTCGAGGAGATTGGTTTTGCCGGCCTGGCGGTCGGCGGCCTGGCGGTGGGGGAGCCGGAAGCGGAGCGTCAACAGGTTCTCGAGCACCTTATGCCGCACATGCCTCGGTCCAAGCCCCGATATCTCATGGGCGTGGGCAGGCCGGAGGACATCATCGAGGCGGTCCGCCGCGGCATCGATATGTTCGATTGTGTGATGCCGACCCGGCATGCGCGCAATGCGCATTTGTTCACCCGTACCGGCGTGATCAATATCCGCAACGCCGCGCACAGCCAAGACACCGGGCCGATCGAGGAGGGCTGTACGTGCTACACCTGCCGCAACTACAGCCGCAGCTATTTGCGGCATTTGGACAAGTGCGGCGAAATTCTTGGATCGCACTTGAACACCATCCACAATCTGTTTTTCTATCAGCGGCTGATGATGGAAATTCGCGCCGCCATCGTTGCCGGCAGCTTCGAGCGCTACGCGTCCGAGTTCCACGCCGGCAAGTCTTGAGCTGCCCCGGCTTAGGCTCGAGCGACTCTGCGCAAGGTTTGAGCTGCGCCGGCTTAGGTTCGGGCGACTCTGCGCAAGGCTTGAGCCTGCGCCGGCTTGGGTTCGAGCGACTCCTCCGTGAGGCTCAGAGGCGCGTTTAGTTTGCGTGCGCCT
Source organism: uncultured Gammaproteobacteria bacterium (assembly GCA_963761345.1). GTDB lineage: Bacteria > Pseudomonadota > Gammaproteobacteria > Steroidobacterales > Steroidobacteraceae > Bog-1198. Next base: position 37,865 of record CAVXGV010000010.1, on the reverse strand, counting down.
GCTGTATACTACGCCGCTTTGCGCCGCTACCCTCAGCAAAAAAAGGGTGTAACACTATGGATTTCCTCGTTAATTCTGCATACGCACAGGCTGCGGGCGGTGCCGCCGGCGGCCCCAGCATGTTGAATACCTTGCTGCTTCCGGCCCTGTTGCTGGTGGTGTTTTATTTTTTGCTCATCAGGCCGCAGAGCAAGCGCGCCAAGGAGCAGCGTGAAATGCTGTCCAAGGTCGCCGTGGGGGATGAGATCGCCACCACCGGCGGCATGCTCGGCAAAGTGACCGAGGTGGGCGAGCAGTTCTTGAGCGTGGAAATCGCTGCCGGGGTGAATATCAAGCTGCAGAAATTCCAGGTCGCGCAGGTGCTGCCGAAGGGCACGGTCAAGAGCGCATGATCGGCTATCCGCGCTGGAAGATAGCGTTGGTCGCGATCGTGTTGATGGCAGGGATCTTTCTGGCGCTGCCGAATCTGTTCGGCGAAGAGGATGCTTTGCAACTGGCGGCCGACCGTGCTGCCGTCACGGACGCTGACCGCACCGCCGTCGTGCAAATTCTCAAGGACAAGGGCGTCACGCCCTCCGGCGTATTTTTGGAGCAGGGACGCTTGACCTTGCGCTTCAGCAGCAAGCAAGATCAATTGAAGGCGCGCGACCTCATTGCCGAGGCGCGCCCCCGCCAATTCACCATCGCCTTGTCGCAGGCATCGCGCGTTCCATCCTGGATGCGCAGTGTTGGGATGGCTCCGGTGAAGTTGGGGCTCGATCTTCGCGGCGGCATCTACCTGGTGTACCAGGTTGACGTTCAAGGTGCGGTGAAACAGCTGCTCGACCGCCGCGAGCAGGATTTCCGTTCATCGCTGCGCAACGCGCGTGCGGCCTACCAAGATGTCGCGGTCGACTATCCTCAGGCCAAGGTGCGCGTGCTGTTTCGCGACGCGGACAGCTCTCGCCAAGGGCAGGGCGGCAATACTTGCCGATAACCGCAACTTGATTTTGACCGAGACCACCGCCGCCGGCGCTCCCGCGTTGGAACTGCAGCTTACGCCGCAGGAGATCAAGGAACGACAGGATTACGCCGTCTCACAGAACATCGTCATCTTGCGCAATCGCCTCAACAGCCCGGAACTCGCGGTATCGGAGCCGCAGGTTGCGCGCGAGGGCGTGGATCGCATCGCCATTCAGTTGCCGGGCCTGCAAAATTCGGCCGAGGTGAAGAAAATCCTCGGCAAGACGGCGACGCTGGAATTTCGCATGGTCGACGAGACCAACAATCCGCTCGAAGCCGCGGCCACCGGGCGCGTACCGTTGGGCTCGAAGCTGTTCTACACCCGCGAGAAGCAGCCGGTGCTGCTCAAGCGCGATGTCGTGGTGACCGGCGACCAATTGACCGACGCGACATTCCAGCCGAACACCCAGGACGGTGCCGCCGTCTCGGTTGGCCTGGACAGCCGCGGCGCGGCCAAGATGCTCAAGAACACCCAGGAAAATATCGGGCACTTGATGGCGGTGGTGTTCATCGATCGTTCGCGGGAAAAGAATGCGCTGGGCGTGGAAGTCGACCGCACCACCGAAGAAGTCATCAACCGCGCGACCATTCGCGGCGTGTTCAGCAATAACTTCCAGATTACGGGCGTGAACCCCATCGAAGGCCGGGAACTGGCGTTGCTGCTGCGTGCCGGCGGTCTGGCCGCACCGCTGACGCCGATCGAGGAACGGGCCATCGGTCCGAGCTTGGGTCAGGACAACATCGACAAGGGCATCAAGGCCATGATCTTCGGCATGCTCGCCGCGTTCGTCTTCATGGGGATCTATTACAAGGTCTTCGGGGTGATCGCCGACATCGCGCTAGCGGCCAATGTGGTGCTGCTCACCGCCTTGTTGTCGATGGTGGGCGTGGCCCTCACATTGCCGGGCATTGCGGCGGTGGTGTTGACCGTCGGCATGGCGGTGGACGCGAACATTTTGATCTATGAGCGCATTCGCGAGGAATTGCGCAACGGCGTCACGCCGCGCGCGGCCATCGCGGCGGGTTTCGAACGCGCCCTTTCGGCGATCACCGACTCGAACTTTACCGCGCTGATTGCGGGTATCGTGCTGTTGTCATTCGGCTCGGGCCCAATCCGCGGTTTCGCCTACGTCTTGGTGCTGGGCATCGGCACTTCCGTTTTCACCTCGGTCATGGGCAGCCACGCGCTGGTGCAGATCATATATGGCGGCAAACGCAAGCTAGAGCGCTTGTCGATCTAAGGGATAAGTCCATGGAATTTTTTCACACAGTAACGCGCTTCCCGTTCATGCACACCCGCAAGGTGTGGTACGGGCTGTCCGCCTTGTTGATCGTCGGCTCGCTCGGCTTGGCGATAGTGCGCGGCCTGAATCTGGGCGTGGATTTTACCGGCGGCGTGGTCGTGGAGACGAATTTTCCCCAGGCTCCCAACATCGAGGCGCTGCGCACGGCGCTGGCCAACGCCGGTGTGGCCGGCGCGCAGACGCAGGCGTTCGGCAGTTCCAGGGATATTTTGGTGCGCTTGCCGCCGGATCCGAATATCAAAGGCGATCAGATCGGCGCGCGCGTTCTCGAGGTTTTCAGCAAGATCGACAGCGGTGCAAAGCTGCAACGAACCGAGGTGGTCGGCGCACAGGTGGGGCAGGAGCTGTTCCTGAAGGGCGCTTGGGCGCTGTTCGCCACACTGGTCTTGATCTTGATTTACGTTTTGTTCCGGTTCACGCCAAAACTCGCGCTCGGCGGCATATTGGCGGTATTGCATGACCCGATCTGCGTGGTCGGCTTTTTTGCCGTGACTCAATTGACCTTCGACCTCACCGCGATATCGGCCATTCTTGCGGTGATCGGCTACTCGCTGAACGACACGGTCATCGTGTTCGACCGCATCCGCGAACGGGCACGCACGGCCAGAAAACTCACGATTGCGCAGGTGATCGACGAGTCCATCAATCAAACGCTGTCGCGAACCATCATGACCAAGCTGGTGACCTTGCTGGTGGTCGTGGCGCTGTTGATATTCGGCGGTGAAACCTTGCGCGGGTTTTCCGCGGCATTGGTGATCGGCATCATTGCCGGCACCTATTCATCAATTTACATCTCCTCGGCACTGGCACTCGACCTGGGCTTGCGCGCCGACGACCTGCTGGAGCGCAAGGCCACGAAACCCGAAGAAATCGACGGCCTGCCGTAGCTGTCTGAATACCCGTCCAATCCGGCCTTCGCGCACGAAAAACCGACCGTTCATGAATAGTTCGCGCTAGACGAGCCGGGATCATGTGATGCAGCTGCTATACGATCCGCAGGCCTGGCTGTCATTCCTGACCCTGGCGCTGCTCGAGATCGTCCTCGGCATCGACAACATCATCTTTCTGTCGATTCTGGTCGAGCGCCTGCCGAAAGTGCAGCGCGGCCGGGCCCGCATCTTAGGCCTGGGTTTCGCGATGCTGACGCGCATCGGGCTGTTGTTTTCCATTACCTGGGTGGCGACGCTGCGTAAACCGTTGTTTACGGTGCTGGGAACCGGCGTTTCGGGCCGCAACCTGATTCTATTCGGCGGCGGCATTCTGCTGCTGGTTCAAAGCGCCATGGAAATCCGCGGGATGCTCACGGGCAAGGTGAGCGTCCGCAAGCCAGGGATGATGAATAAATTTTGGATGATCATTCTGCAAATCGGCATCCTCGATATCGTGTTCTCGTTGGATTCGGTGTTCACGGCGGTGGGACTTTCCAAGCACATCGAAGTCATGATTGCGGCCATCGTGGTCTCGGTGCTCGTGATGATGATGGTCTCATCCGCCCTCAACCGCTTCATCGACCGTTACCCCACGATCAAGCTGTTGGCGTTGGCGTTCCTGGTGCTGGTGGGCGCGGCACTGGTGGCGCAATCGATGGACTTGGAAATCCCGCCCGGTTACTTGTATTTCGCGTTTGCTTTCGCCGCGACCGTCGAATGGATGAACATAAGGCTGCGCAGGCGCATTAAGTAATAGTTTGCTAGCGCGGTAGGAAAGCCGCTAAAGTCCGCGCAGTCTTTGAAACGGGAGATCACATGAATTGGCGCATCAAACCGCTTGACGCTATCTTGGCGAGTGCCGAGAAACGATCTCTGCACCGCTCGCTGGGGGCATTCCAGCTGACGATGCTCGGGGTCGGCGCCATCATCGGCACCGGCATTTTCGTGCTGACGGCCGAGGCGGCGCAAAAAGCCGGGCCCGGAATGATGCTCTCATTCATCCTCGCCGGCTTCGTGTGCGCGGTCACCGCGCTGTGTTATGCCGAACTTGCCGCCATGGTGCCCGTATCGGGTTCCGCCTATACCTACTCCTACGCGGTCTTGGGCGAACTCATTGCGTGGATCGTCGGCTGGGCGCTGATCCTGGAATACACCATCGCCGCCAGTGCCGTGTCGGTCGGCTGGTCGAATTACTTCGTACCCCTGATACAGCACAGCTTCGATATCCACATACCGCTGTATCTTTCGAAAGGCTACTTCGCGGGCGGATTGATCAATGTGCCGGCGGTATTCATTGCCGCGCTGGTGACGACGCTGCTCGCCCTCGGCACGCGCGAGAGCGCAACCGTGAATGCGGTGCTGGTTTGCATCAAGGTGGCGGCGCTGGTGCTTTTCTGCGCGCTGGCGCTGCCGGTCGTCAAGACGTCCAACTTCGAACCGTTCGCACCCTTGGGATGCGCTCGGCATCGGCGGCGCAGCGGCTTCGATATTCTTCGCGTATGTCGGCTTCGACGCGGTGTCGACCGCCGCCGAAGAGACCAAGAATCCCCAGCGCAACATGCCGATCGGACTGATCGGCAGCCTGGTCATCTGCACGATTTTCTATCTGCTGGTGGCGAGCGGCGCGATCGGTTCGATCGGCGCGCAGCCGATGCTCGACGCGGCGGGCCATGGCATCGAACCCGGCGGTCCCGAGATGCTGCAGGCCTGCATGGACCCGGCGAAACTCTCGGCGCTGGTCTGCAGCGATGAACCGCTGGCGCATGTACTGCGGGAAATCGGCTGGTCCAAGGTGTCACGGCTCATCGGCTTGCCGGCCTTCCTCGCGCTGCCGTCCGTGATTCTGATGATGATGTTCGGTCAGACGCGCGTCTTCTTCAGCATGGCGCGCGATCGCCTGTTGCCGGACGTGCTGACGAAAATACATCCGCGATTCCACACACCTCACGTGGTGACGCTGATCACCGGGACGGTGGTGATGTGCGCCGCGGCTTTCTTCCCCGTCGGTAATCTCGCCGACACTTCCAACGGCGGCACCTTGGCCGCGTTTTTCTCCGGTGGCCATGGGCGTCATGATCCTGCGGCGCACTCAGCGTGACCGGAAACGGCCGTTTCGAACCCCGGCCATCTGGGTCGTGGGTCCTCTGGCGCTGATCGGTTGCTGGCTTTGTTCCTGCTGCTGTCGTTCTTCGCCAAGATGGTGTTTTTCGGCTGGGCGGCGCTGGGTTTGGTGGTGTATCCGCCTATACGGCCGCAAGCGCAGCACGCTGGCACCCGGCACACATCGAGCCCCAGCACGCCGAATATGCGCGCAGCCGGCTCAGACGCGAAGTGATGCCGGTGTCAGCGGTCCGATGACATCCGAGCAGCGCTTCGTAGACCTTTGGGTTGCCGGCGACGATATTCGCGCCGAGCGCATACTCGGCGCCCGTGGGCGTGCCGACCCGGCCGCCGGCTTCCTGGATGAGCAGCGTGCCCGCGGCGGTATCCCAGGGCGAAAGCCCAAATTCCCAGAAGCCGTCGATGCGCCCGGCGGCCACATAGGCAAGATCCAGCGACGCGGCACCCGGGCGGCGCACGCCGGCTGCCGTGGACATGATCACTTTGAGCATCGCCAGGTATTCGTCGACGTAGGTCGCTCCTTCGCGAAACGGGTATCCGGTGCCGATCAGCGAGCCCTCCAGGGTTCGCTGCGTGCTGACGCGTATCTTCTTGCCCTCGAGTTGCGCTCCATCGCCGCGCGAGGCCGTAAAGAACTCCTGACGCATCGGATCGTAGACGACCGCCTGCTGCAGGCGGCCCTTGTGCTGAACGGCAATCGACACGGCGAAGGTGGGGAAGCCATGCAGAAAATTCGTGGTGCCGTCGAGAGGATCGATGATCCAGACGAACTCATCCTCGCCGCTGCGGCCCGATTCCTCCGCAAGAATCGCGTGCTGGGGGTAGCTGCGCCGGATGGTGGCGATGATATCCGCCTCGGCCTTGCGGTCGATATCGGTGACGAAGTCATTGCGACCCTTGCTGTCGACCTTCAACGAATCGAGCCTGGATAAGCTTTTGACGATTAAATCGCCGGCGCGGCGCGCGGCGCGCATGGCGATATTGAGCAGGGGTTGCATAAGGTGGCGCTAGAATATCACCTGTGACCGCCCTCGTTCGCATCGTCCTGATCGATCCCAGCCATCCGGGCAACATCGGCTCGGTCGCGCGCGCCATGAAGAATATGGCGCTGGCGGATCTGGTGCTGGTACGCCCGCGCTCTTTTCCGCACGCCGAAGCCAACGCGCTGGCGGCAGGCGCGGACGACATCTTGGCGGCCGCCCGCATCGTCGGCAGCCTCGAGGAGGCCATCGCCGACTGCGCCTTCATCGCCGGCACGACCTCCCGGCCCAGGTCATACTATTGGGAGTTCACGACGCCGCGCGACGTCGCCGGCCGCGTCGTGGCTCTACCTTCGGAAAATCGCGCCGCGCTGTTGTTCGGATCGGAGCGCTATGGACTGGCCACCGAGGACTTGAATCATTGCAATGTGCTGGTGCGGATCCCGGCGAATCCGCAATACTGCTCGCTGAATCTGGCGATGTCGGTGCAGCTCGCCGCATACGAGATTTTCATGGCGCGCGAGCAGCCTCATTCGCATACGCAGCTGGAGATGCCGTTGGCCCCCTCCGGCGATGTCGAGCACTTTTACACGCATCTGCACCAGGTGTTGAACGACATCGATTTCGACGATCGCACCGGGCATCTCATGGAGCGCCTGCGCCGGCTGTTCAACCGCGCGCAGCTCGATCGCAACGAACTCAACATCCTGCGTGGGATCTTGAGCGCCGTACAGGGCAGGCGGGGCCAGTCAGCGCAGCGCTCGCAAAAATGAACGCGCCGAGCAGAACGGCGGCGAGTCCGGGGTCAGGGAGCCCAGGTTTAGGGAGCCCGGGGTTAGCGAGTCCGGGATCAGCGAGTCCGGGGTCAGCGAGCCCGGTGTACTTGGATCATGCGTCGACCACGCCGGTCGATGCTCGGGTGGCCATAGCATGGCGCAGGTCTTGAATTCCGAGACCGAATTCGGCAATCCGGCTTCGGTGAGCCATGATTACGGCGATATCGCCGGCTCGCTGGTGGAACAGGCGCGCCGGCAAGTGGCGGCGGCCGTGGGAGCCGGCCCAGGCGAGGTGGTTTGGACGTCCGGTGCCACGGAAGCAAACAACCTGGCCTTGTTCGGCGTGGCGCACTACTACCGCGAGCGCGGCCGCCACATCGTCACGGCACGCACCGAACACAAAGCGGTGCTCGATCCCTGCCGTGAACTGGAACGGCGCGGCTGGCAGATTACCTACCTGATTCCCGATCGCGACGGACTGCTCGATCCCGATCAGGTGGCCGCCGCACTGCGCACCGACACGGTGCTGGTCTCGGTCATGCACGTCAACAATGAAATCGGCGTGGTTCAAGATATCGGCGCCATTGCAGCGATTTGCGCGCGACACGGCGGCGCCTGGCTGCACGTGGATGCGGCGCAGAGCGTCGGGAAATGCCCCATCGATTTTGCCGGTCTCGGCGTCGACCTGATGTCTGTATCGGGGCACAAGGTGTACGGGCCGAAGGGTGTGGGTGCCCTGATGGTATCGGAGCGCAAGGACGGGCCTCGCGGCGCGCGCGTGCAACTTGCGCCCCTGGTGCACGGCGGCGGGCAGGAGCGGGGCCTGCGGGCGGGTACGCTGGCCACCCACCAAATCGTCGGGATGGGTCTGGCGTTCGAACTCGCGGCGTCGATATCGTCCACGGAAACCGTGCGCATCGCACAGTTGCAGCGGCGCCTGTGGCAGGGCCTGGCGTCCATTGGCGGTGTGCTGCGCAACGGCAGCGCCACGCACTCTGTGCCGCATCTGCTCAATGTGTCGTTTGACGGCGTCGAAGGTGAAAGCCTGCTCGCCGCGGTGCGTTCGCGACTGGCCGTGTCGACAGGATCTGCGTGCAACTCGGCCCTTGCGGAGCCCTCATACGTGCTGCGCGCGCTGGGTCGCAGCGAGCGATTGAGCGAAAGCAGCCTGCGGTTTGGCCTGGGCCGCACCACGACCGAGGCGGATATCGATGCCGCGATCGCGGTCTTGTCGCAAGAAGTGAGCCGTTTGCGCAAGATAGCGGGCGCGCTGCCGGAAAAAGCCCCGGACCTCGGTGCGCCAACGTGAACAGCCACGAATTGACGCGCGGCTACAACGAATTGACGCGGCGCTATTTCGAGTCGCCGGGCAACGTGGGGGAGCTGTCGGGTGCCGGGGTTTTCCGCGGCACCGCGGGCAACCGCGAGCAGGGCACCTGGGTGCAGTTTGACCTACGGGCCGAATCGGGAACAGTGCGGGCGGTGCGATTCCTGGCTTTTGCGTGCCCGCATACCATTGCCGTGTCGGCCTGGGTCGCGGAGCAGTCGGTGGGAAAGACGGTAACGCGCACGCTTCCGGAGAGTGTTCAGGAATTGCGTGATCGATTCGACGTGCCGGTCGACAAAATGGGCCGCCTGCTGATCATTGAAGACGCGTGGCTGGCGGCCGTCGCCCCGGCCATTGACTACCGCGGATGAGCACCCACATCGGTAGGTGCGGAACGCGCAAGCGCAAGAGTGAACGAGGATTAACAAAAAAGGCGCCTTGGTTCCGTGCGGGCGAGGCGCCTACGTGTTATGTATGGTGCCTCTAGCTGAACTTTGTTGAGGTACAGCGCAGCATGGCGATATTACTGACGGAATCGGCGGCCAATCGGGTCAAGACTCATTTGGCGCAACGCGGAATCGGCGTCGGTTTGAGGATCGGAATCAAGAAAACCGGCTGTTCGGGCTTCGCCTACGTGGTGAATTACGCCGACCGGATCGATCCGGAAGATGCGGTTTTCGAGGCACGCGGCGTAAAAGTCGTGGTCGATCCTTTGAGCCTGCCGCTGATCGACGGCACGCTGGTGGACTTCGTCAAGCAAGGGCTCAACGAGGCGTTCAAGTTCCAAAACCCGAAAGCGAAGGGTGAATGCGGCTGCGGCGAGAGCTTCAACGTGTAGTTTTGCGCTCGCTCGGCGAGCAAGCTCTTTAGGCGCTACGCGCCAATGTTCCCCGGGGTCGAAGCGTTTGATTTAGGCGCTGCAATGTCTAGGCGCCGCGCGCCAACGCTTCACGGGGTCGAAGCGACCCCGTCCGAAAGTTACTCGCTGCGCGAGCACGAGAAGGCCGGATGGTTTTTTCTAGATAATACAGGGACTTCGGTAATCGCACTCATTGCTTGAGCGCCTCTGCTCCAGTACACTTCGCGGTCTTTGTTTGCCCCCAGCGGGATACTCAGACAGGCTCCCAGCCGGGGCCGATTTCCGTGTTACTGAAGCGAGGTTGTAATGTCCATTGAGCGAACCCTGTCCATCGTCAAGCCAGACGGCGTCGGCCGCAATCTGATCGGCGAGGTGTATCGACGTTTTGAGAAAGTGGGTTTGAAGGTCATTGCAGCCCGCATGATGCAATTGTCTCAGGCCGAGGCCGAGGGCTTCTACGCGGTGCATCGTGAGCGCCCATTTTTCAAGGACTTGGTACGCTTCATGACTTCCGGTCCGGTGATGGTGCAGGTGCTCGAAGGCGAAAACGCCATCGCGAAGAATCGCGAAGTCATGGGCGCCACGGACCCGAAGAAGGCCGACAAGGGCACGATACGCGCGGATCTGGCCACCAGCATCGATGAGAACATCGTGCATGGTTCCGACGCCAAGGACACGGCGGAACGCGAAATCGCGTATTTCTTCCGTGACATTGAGCTCTGTCCGCGTACGCGCTAGCGTAGCGGCGATAAGGGGGTTTGAGTGTCGAGCGATCGCGTGAATTTACTGGGCCTTCCCCGCGCGCAGCTCGAGACGTTCGTTGCGGCGCGTCTCGGCGCGAAGCCATTCCGTGCGCGTCAGCTCATGAAGTGGATCTACCGGCGCGGTGCTGCGGATTTCTCCACGATGAGCGATCTGAAGCAGGAGTTTCGCGCGCAGCTCGCGCAGATTGCCGAAATCACCGTTCCGCAAATCGTGACCGAGCAAGTGTCGAAGGATGGCACCCGTAAATGGATGCTGCGCATGGACGAGGTGCAGGGGATCGAGACCGTCTATATCCCCGAGCCCGATCGCGGCACGCTTTGCATCTCGAGTCAGGTGGGCTGCGCCATGGACTGCACCTTTTGCGCCACCGCTCAGCAAGGATTCAACCGCAATTTGAGCGCTGCGGAAATCGTGGGCCAGGTCTGGCTGGCGCAGCGCGAACTGGCGGCGGCGCGCGCGGGAACAGCCGATGAGGGCCGGCGCAGCATCACCAATATCGTGTTCATGGGCATGGGGGAGCCGCTCGCCAATTACCGCAATGTGCTGCCGGCCATGCGCATTTTCCTCGACGATTTGGGCTACGATTTATCGCGGCGCCGCGTGACCTTGAGCACTTCCGGGCTGGTGCCGCAAATCTACAAATTGGCCGAGGAGTGCAATGTCGCGTTGGCGGTATCATTGCATGCGCCGAACGATGAGCTGCGCAACGAACTCGTGCCCATCAATCGAAAACATCCGATTGCCGAATTGCTTGCCGCATGCTGGCATTACATCGATCAGCAAAACGGCCGCAGTATTACTTTCGAATACGTCATGCTGGACGGCGTGAATGACAAACCGGAACATGCGCGGCAGCTCGCCCGCCTGATGCAGGGTCATCCGGCGAAGCTCAACCTCATTCCCTTCAACGTGTTTCCGGGCACACGCTACCGGCGATCCGCGACCGCGGCCATTTTGAAGTTCCGCGACATCCTCAATGATCACGGCGTCATCGCGACCACGCGCAGAACGCGTGGTGATGATATCGAGGCGGCGTGCGGTCAATTGGCGGGGCGGGTCACGGATCGCACGCTGGTACGGCTCGGGTCAAGACTCTCAACGGTGCCGCGCACTGCGGCGGAAATTCAATGAAACTGAATCCGAAATTACGCCGCGCGGTACCGGTGGCGGCTGTGCTGGCGGCGTTCATCCTGACCTCTTGCAACCACAATCCGCCGGCCTATCAGCGCCCGGTGCGCACCTACAAGAAAGAGCCGGCCAAAGCCGCAATTGCCAATATGCATCTGGCCATCGAGTACATGAAGCTTGGCCAGCTGGCAAACGCGCGCGAGTGCATCGAAAAGGCGCTCGGCGAAGATTCTTCCAACCCGGACGTGCAGATGGCCGCGGGCCTGGTGTACGAGAGGATCAACGAAATTTCCAAGGCGGAACATGCCTACGATGCCGCCAACCGCTTGGGCAAGGGCGATCCGAACATCGCGAACACGTATGCGGTATTTCTCTGCCGTACGGGCAAGACTGCGGCGGGGGAAAAGTTATTCCTCGAGGTTGCGGTCAATCCGTTGTACCAGACGCCGTGGGTGGCATTGAGCAACGCCGGCGCCTGTGCGCGCGGCGCGGGTGACTTGGCGAATGCCGCGGACTTCTTCAATCGTGCGCTCGCGATTCGTCCGAACTACACCGAGGCGCTGCTGCAATTGGGCAATGTTGCATTCGATCGCGGCGATGCCTCGCAGGCGAGCGACATCGTGCAGCGTTATCTGGCGGTGAATCCGCCCAGCCCCGAGATGCTGTGGCTCGGCTTCCGTGCGCAGCGCAAGCTGGGCGATGCGGTGGCCGCGGCCGCGTACGCGCGCCGCGTGCAGACTGAATTTCCGAATTCCGAGCAAGCGCAAAATATGCGCAACGGCATCGATCGATGAGCGAGCTCGCCCCACCTCCGGGCAGCAAGCTGAAGGCTGAACGCGAACGCCGCGGCTTGAGCGCGCAAAAAGCCGCCGATGAATTGCATCTGGATCGATGGGTAATCGATGCGCTGGAGGCGGACGATTACAAACGCATCGGTCCGGCGGTTTACGCCAAGGGTCACTTGAAGAAGTACGCTGCATTGCTCGGCTTGCCGGCCGCCGAGATCTTGGCAGGCTATGAATCGCGTCCGCCGGGACCGCTCGAGCCTGCCTCCGCGGGTCCGAGCATGCTGCTGTCGACGCGCGAGGAAGGACCGGCATTCGGCAATTGGTCGCCGACCCAGATCGCCGGGGGTCTGGTCGGCGCATTGCTGCTGGCCGGCGTGCTGTGGTGGAGACCCTGGCATCAGCGCGCCAACGCGCCCCTCAGCGCGGCGCCGGTGGCCGCGGCATCTGCAGGGGCGGCATCGGCGGGAGCGGCATCGGCGGCGGTTGCAACCGCCGGGCCCGGCGCGGGCTCAACGGCCGCGGAGCCCGCCTTGATCAAGGATACGGCGGCGCCCGTCCCGACCACGGCCATCGATGGCGGCGCGGCCGGCCCGGCGCCGGCCAATGCGGCTGCGGTTCCGCCCCCGGGAGCGGGCCGGGCGCGATTGCGCATGAGCTTCTCGGCCGATTCATGGGTGGATGTGCATGACGCCAATGGGCGGCGCACGTTCGCCGGCAACGGGCTTGCCAACAGCGTCAAGACCATCGCAGGCGCAGCGCCGTTGCGCGTGTACCTGGGTGCCGGCAGTGGCGTGCAGCTTGAAATCAACGATCGCGCCGTCGCGATCGGGCCGCAATTTTTCGCAGGCGATGTCGCGCGTTTCGAGGCCGGCGCCGACGGCGTCCTGCGGCGCGATTCGCACGGCGAGCCCTCGCACTCGGATCAAGCGCACAGTGCGCCGCCGCGCAACGCGCGCCAACCACCCGGCTGAGCGGACTCTTGAGCAAGATCATTGAGCCCTTGCGCGGTGTGCATGATGTATTGCCCGCGCAAATCGCAGCCTGGCAGCACTTGGAGCGCATCACGCGCCAGGTCTTTTCAAGCTATGGCTATGAAGAGTTCCGAGTTCCCGTGATCGAGCAAACCCAGCTGTTCAAACGTTCGATCGGCGATTTTACCGATATCGTCGAAAAGGAAATGTTCAGCTTCATCGATCAGGGCGAAGATCACATCACCTTGCGTCCCGAGGCGACCGCCGGCATCGTGCGCGCCGTGATCTCGAACGGACTGCTGCGCGAAGGGCGCCTGCGCGTCTGGTGCATGGGGCCGATGTTTCGGCGCGAGCGCCCGCAAGCCGGCCGCTATCGCCAATTTCATCAAATCGATGCGGAGGCCTTTGGATTCGAGGGGCCGGATGTCGATGCGGAAATGATTCTGCTGTCCGCCAGGCTCCTCAGGCTCCTCGGCCTGCGGGATGTGAAGCTGGCGGTGAACTCGCTGGGGACGCCGGCCTGCCGCGCGCTCTACCGTGAAAAGCTCACCGCCTATTTCGGCGCGCACGCAGAGTCTTTGGATGAAGACAGCAGGCGGCGATTGACCGGTAATCCGCTGCGCATACTGGACAGCAAGAACCCCGACATGCAGCGCATCGTCGCCGGTGCACCGCTGTTGCTCGATTCCCTCGACGCAGAGTCCCGGGAGCACTTCGAGTCCTTGTGCGCTCAATTGCGCAGCGCCGGCATCGAGTATCATGTGGTGCCGCATCTGGTGCGCGGACTCGATTACTACACCCGTACCGTATTCGAGTGGACCACGGACGAGTTGGGTTCGCAAAGTACGGTGTGCGCCGGCGGGCGCTATGACGGCCTGGTCGCGCAGTTGGGCGGCACGGACACCCCGGGGATCGGCTGGGCCATGGGGCAGGAGCGCATCGTCATGCTCCTTCAAAAGCAGAACTTGGATCTGCAGAGGCAGCGGCCGCAGGTCTATTTGGTGCTGGTCGGGGAACAGGCGCAGGTTCCGGGGTTCAAATTGGCGGAGCAATTGCGCGATGCCTGGCCGGATCTGGCCTTGCAGATCAATCTGGGCGGCGGAAGTTTCAAAACGCAATTCAAGCGCGCCGACAAGAGCGGCGCAGAATGTGCGCTCGTATTGGGAGATGACGAAGCGGCCAGGGGGGTGGTGGCCGTCAAGGCGCTGCGCCGGGAACTGGCGCAAGAGGAATGCCCGATGGAGCGAATCAGTGAACGTATTGGCAACTTATTAGGTCTCAAGAGGGGCGGGGAGCGGAACCATGGCTGAAGAATATTTGACCGACGATGAACAACTGGAAGCCGTCAAGCGTGCCTTCACTGAATATGCTCCCTGGATACTCGGCGGCGTCGTGCTCGGTGTTGGCGGCTGGTTCGGCTACCAGCACTACCAGGCGCATAAAACAGAGGTTGCACTTCGTGCCGCGGACCAGTTCGGCCAAATGACGTTCGCGTTGCAATTGAACGATTCAAAGAAATCCCTGCAAATCGCCGACGGACTCATCAAAGATTTCCCCGGTTCGCCCTATGCGGACCAGGCGCAATTGACGATTGCCCGCATCGATGTGGAGAGCGGCAAATCCGCCGATGCCGTGGCGCCCCTGACCCAGGTGATGAACAATTCCAAGGATTCGGAACTGAGGCAGATCGCACGCCTGCGCCTCGCGCGGGTGTTGATCGATCAGGGCAGGCCGGACGATGCCGTCAAGACGCTCGCCGCGGGTACGCCCGGAAGCTTCGCCGGGCGCTATCACGAGGTTCATGGCGACGCGCTGCACGCGAAGAAGGACATTCCCGGTGCCATTGCGGAATACAACGCCGCCCTGGTCGCTGCCCTGGGCGGCAGCGACGGCGGCACGGACGCCGCACTGCTGCAACTGAAACTTGCCGACCTTGCCGCGAACGAAAAGGCTGACCTTGCCTCAAATGAGAAGGCTAAACCCTGATGCGCTTATTGCTCTCCTTGAGTTTCGCGGCGTTGCTCCTGGTTGCCGGCTGCAGCAAGGACAAAGACGTCGAACCACCGGCCACATTGGTCAAAAATTTCAAACCAACCTTGCCGGTGAAGAAAATCTGGAGCGAAGGTGTCGGCGGCGGCAAGAAACAGATCAAGCTGCGGTTGGGCTTGGGGCCGGCGATAGACAACGGTATGGTATTCGCCGCGAGCCACAAGGGTGAGGTGCTCGCGGTAGCCCTCGATACGGGCCGCAACCTGTGGGTCAAGAAGCTGAAGGTGCCGATCTCGGCAGGTCCGGCGGCCGGCTTCGGCATTGTGGTGACCGGCACCAGCAAAGGAGCGGTCATCGCGTTGGATGGCGCCACCGGCCGTCAGCTGTGGCGCTCGCAGATCAATTCGGAACTCCTGTCCGCTCCGGCCGTCAGCGAGAAGGTCGTGGTGATACGCTCGGTCGACGGCCGGCTGCATGGCCTCGATGCGCACACCGGCAAGTCCCTATGGTCCGTCGAGCAACAGGTGCCACGCTTGAGTCTGCGTGGCACGGCGATACCGGTCATCGCCAAAGAGGCGGCGATCAGCGGTTTCGACAATGGCAAGGTGATGGCTGTGTCGCTCCTCACCGGGGACACGATTTGGGACACGGCATTGGCGTCTCCGCACGGCCGCACGGAACTCGATCGGCTCGTGGATATCGATTCGGCCGTTCACGTGGTCGGCGAGAACGTACTCGCCGCCGGTTTCCAGGGCCGCACGGCGATGCTGGCGCTCGATTCGGGACAACTGTGGTGGTCGCACGACATGTCGAGCTATCGTGGCCTGGCAGTCGATGATCAAAATTTGTATGTCACCCAATCCGACGGAATCGTGGTGGCCTTGCGTCAACGCGACGGCGCCGAACTGTGGCACAACGACAAGCTCAAGCGCCGCGGACTGAGCACGCCCATCGTGACCGGAACGGCAGTCGCCATCGCGGACTTCCAAGGTTACATTCACTGGCTGGACAAGGGCACCGGGGCGCTGGTGGCAAGAGAGCACATCGCCAAGCAGCGCGTTTCCAATCCGCCGGCGGGCGTGGGCGATACCATCGTGGTGCTGACCGACGGCGGCACCCTGGCGGCGTACCGAGCCACTCCCCGAGTGTCGAGCCGGCCCGCCGCGCCGGACGCCGCGCCGGCGCGGGCCAGGAACCCGCTGCGACCACGCCAGCCGAGACTGCACCTTCCGCCGAGAAGACCACGCCGCCAGCCGCGACTGCACCTTCCGCTGAGAAGACCACGCCGCCAGCCGAGACTGCACCTTCCGCCGAGAAGACCGCGCCGCCGCCAGCCGAGACTGCACCTTCTGCCGAGAAGACCGCGCCGCCGCCAGCCGAGACTGCACCTCCCGCGCCTCCTCCGTCGTCTTAGGGGCCGGTAATGCTGCCGGTAGTCGCGTTGATCGGTCGCCCCAATGTGGGCAAATCGACCCTGTTCAATGCCATGACGGGTACGCGCGATGCGCTGGTTGCGGATCTACCGGGCCTGACGCGCGACCGGCAGTACGGATTCGCACGACGCACGGAAGTGCCGTGCATCGTCGTGGACACGGGGGGCCTGGTCGAGAACGCCGACGTGATCGAGAGTTTGATGATCGCGCAGACTGAGCGCGCGATCAGCGAGGCCGATCGGCTCGTCGTGCTGGTGGATGGCCGTGCGGGAGTTACGCCCCAAGACCAGTTCGTGGCGCAACTGGCCCGCCGCAGCGGCAAGCCCATGTTCTTGGCGGTCAATAAAACCGAAGGCTTCGATCAGGATATCGCGGTGGCTGATTTTCACCAATTGGGACTGGGCGAGCCGCTGCCGATCTCGTCCGCCCATGATCAAGGGGTGATCTCGCTGCTCGAGACGGTGCTCTCGGGTCTCACGCCGGACCCTCAAGACGGCCCGGAAATGCAGGGTATCAAGGTCGCCGTGATCGGCCGCCCGAATGTGGGCAAGAGCACTTTGATCAATCGCTTGCTGGGCGAGAACCGCATGGTGGCTTTCGACCAACCCGGCACCACGCGCGATGCCGTGCTGGTGCCCTTCGAACGGGACGGCGAACGCTATACCTTGATTGATACCGCCGGCGTGCGGCGCCGCTCACGCGTCGAGGAAGCGGTCGAGAAATTCAGCGTCATCAAGACCTTGCAGGCCATCGAGTCCGCGCACGTGGTTGTCGTTGTGATGGACGCGCACGATACGGTTGCGGAGCAGGACGCGAGTCTGTTGGGCACGGTGATCGAGCAGGGCCGCGCGCTGGTTCTCGCGGTCAATAAATGGGACAACATCCCCACCGAACAGCGGGATCTGATTCGTCAGCAAATCGAACAGCGGCTGCAATTCGCCGATTTCGCGCCGCTGCATTTCATCTCCGCGCGCCATGGCAGCGGCGTGGGCGAGTTGTTTGCGACGGTGCGCCAGGTCTATGCGGCGGCCATGCGCGATATGAGCACGCCGGAACTGACGCGGGTGCTGGAAGCGGCGATCGAGAGCCACCAGCCGCCGCTGGTCAGCGGGCGGCGTATCAAGCTTCGCTATGCGCACCAGGGCGGCCGCAATCCGCCGGTCGTGATCATCCACGGCAACCAGACCGATCATGTGCCGGATGCCTACCGGCGCTACCTGGTGAATGTCTATCGCAAGGCCTTCGAATTGATGGGTACCCCGGTCAGGGTGGCTTTCCGGGGCGACGAAAATCCCTTTGCCGGCAAGCGCAATCCCCTGACGCCGCGGCAGGTGCGCAAACGCAAACGGTTGATCCAGCGAAATAAGCGGTAAGATCCTGGCTGCGGTACCAGGACGGGATGGTCCCATGCGGCAGTTCTTCAAAACAAAAGCCTTCCGAATCTCGAGCGTCGCAGCGCTGCTGCTGGGCGTGTATGCGGCGGTGGGATTTTGGGCGGCGCCCAGGCTTTTGCGCAACGCTCTGCTGGACGAGATTCCGAAAACGCTGGTGGGCGTCAAACCCGGGGTGGGCGAGGTCCGCATCAACCCGTTCTTGTTCCAGGTCGAAATCAAGGATTTTTCGCTGACGGGGGCCAATGGCACGAAGCTCGCGGGATTCGCGCGGCTTTTTGTTGATTTCCAGATGTCCTCCATCTGGCACCGTGCCTACACCTTCAGCCATATCGATATCGAATCGCCATTTGCCAACGCCGTCATATTCAAGGACGGCAGCTTGAATCTGTCGCAGTTGAGCCCGAAGACCGCGAAAAACCCCAAACCCAGTCAAAAAGAGGCCGAACCCATACCGGCGCTGCGTATCGGCTCCTTCAAGGTCACCCAGGGGTTTCTGTCGTTCGACGATCGCCGGCGGCCATCCGATTTTGCCACGCGGCTGGAACCCATCAATTTTGAACTTCAAAGCTTCAGCACGGGCGTGCAGGGCGGACGCTTTACCTTTACGGGCGAGTCGAAGCTTGGCGAGCGAATCGAGTGGCATGGACATCTCTCGGTGCAGCCGATCGAGTCCGACGGTGAATTTCAAATCGCTGGACTGCAGGCGCACACGATTTGGGAATATCTTGAGGATCGGCTCAGTTTCCTGGTCAATTCCGGCAAAATTGATTTGAACGCCACCTATAAATTTTCTCTGCAAGACGACGTTGATCTGAAGGTAGAGGTGGCCCGGGTCGCGCTCACCGACCTCGGCGTCAGGCCGAAGGATTCGGATACCGACTGGATAACCGTGCCTGAATTGATTT
Organism: uncultured Gammaproteobacteria bacterium; assembly: GCA_963761345.1. Taxonomy (GTDB): domain Bacteria; phylum Pseudomonadota; class Gammaproteobacteria; order Steroidobacterales; family Steroidobacteraceae; genus Bog-1198. The sequence goes on along the minus strand of CAVXGV010000010.1, from coordinate 19,194 downwards.
TGAGCGGCACCACGCTCGACCTCAAGGCACGCCGGGCCCATAGCGATCTACTGTCTCTCAAGGACGTGCGCCTCGTCACATGGCTGGAGCCGGACGGCTCCTTTAATTTGCTCAAACTCGCTGCGACACCGGTGCCGCCGGCGACCGCAGCGGCTGCTTTGCCACCCCCGGCGCCCGTGCCGACTGCGGTGCCCCGCCGACCGCGGTGCCCTCGCGCCGACCGCGGTGCCCTCGCCGACCGCGGTGCCGCCCCCGCGCCGACGCGCCGACCGCGCCGCGCCGACCGTGGCGCCCGCGCCGCTACCCGCCGCTGGCGCAGCGCCGCCTAAGCCATGGCAATATGATTTGCGCGAATTTGCTCTGCGTGATGCCAGTATTTCAGCTGAGGATCGACGCACCAAACCAGCTGCGAAAGTGCGGCTGGCGCCCCTGTCCATCAAGCTGCTCGGTGTCAACCTGGATCTTGCGAAAGCCTTGAACATCGAGCTGGATACGAAAATCAACGGTACAGGTTCTTTGAGTGTGACGGGAGCGGTCACGCCGCAACCGCCGGCGGCGAATCTGAACTTGAAGCTGGCCGGCATCGAGCTTGCGGCGCTCCAGCCGTATATTGCGCAATACACGTCGATGACCCTGTTGGCCGGAGCGCTGAGCGCCGATGCCAAATTCAACTACGGTGCGAATCAACCCGCGTGGCAATTCGGCGGAAACTTGAGCGTCGCGAATTTGCACACCGTCGACAACGCGTTGCACGAGGACTTCATCAATTGGGATCGACTGGATATTCAGGGACTGAATTTTCAGCACCAGCCTGATCGCCTGGATATCGATCGGGTCACGGCCCGCAAGCTGTACGCCCGCGTCATCGTCGAACCCGATGAATCCATCAATGTGAAGCGCGTGTTGGCCGGCCCGGGCGCCACCGTGACTGCACCGAGCGGAAATACCGGGCCGCCCGTCGCCGCCACCGCCGCGCCTGCGCCGGCGGCGCCGCTGCCGCGTGCCGGCAAGAGGCCCAAGCACCGGCGCGATGCCGCTTCGGTCGCGGCAAGCTCAGCGGCAGCCACGCCGGACGCGGCGCCGGCCATGCCGATGTCCATCAAGAAAATCGTCATCAAGACCAGCCAGGCCAATTTCGCCGACCTGTCGGTGACGCCGAACTTTTCCACGGGCATTCAAAATCTCCAGGGAACTGTACTGGGCCTTTCATCCAAAGCCGACTCTCGTGCGAAGGTCGATCTCCATGGATCGGTGGATGCCTTCGCACCAGTGTCCATTACCGGAGAGGTCAATGTGTTGAGTGCGGCCCTTTACACCGATCTGTCGATGAGTTTTCGCAATATCGAGCTGAGCACCTTCAACCCTTACTCCGGAAAGTTCGCAGGCTACAACATCAGCAAGGGCAAGTTGACCACGGAGCTGCACTACAACGTCCAGGACCGCAAGCTCGATGCACAGCATCACATCATCGTCGAGCAGCTTGAATTCGGGGAGAAGACCGAGAGCAAGGACGCGGTATCTTTGCCGGTCAAGCTGGCCGTGGCGCTGCTCAAGAACCGCGACGGGGTGATCGACCTGAATCTTCCCGTCACGGGTTCGTTGGATGACCCCCAATTCAAGTTGGCGCCGATCATCTGGAAAGTCTTCGTCAACATTCTGGAGAAAGCGGTCACCGCGCCCTTCGCCTTGCTGGGATCACTGTTCGGGGGCGGCCCGGACCTGCAGTTCGTCGATTTTGAGCCGGGCGCCGCTCAACTGGATCCTGTTGCCATCGAGAAGGGCCAGACTCTGGTCAAGGCCCTTGGTGAGCGGCCGCAGATCAAGATGGAAATACCCATAGCGGTGGTCGACGAGCTCGATCGCCCGCGTCTGATCGAACAGAAGTTTCAGGCTCAGCTGCAGGTCCAAGCACCGAGTTCCCGCAAGAAAGCGGCCGGCGCCCGATTTTGCGCAATTGGACCCGTCGACACAGCTCGAGATGCTGACCCGGCTGTATACAAAGAATTTCGGCGCCGAGCCGAAGTTCCCCGAGTCGATCGCAGCCATCAAGACCAAACCGGAAGTCATCGCGGCGAAAATCGACTTCTTGAGCGGCGAATTGCATCAGCGCATCACGGTCAGCGAGGCTGAGTTGACCGCCTTGGGGCAACAGCGTGCCATGAACCTACAGCAAGTCCTGTTGACCGGCACGCAAATCGATCCGGGCCGGGTATTTCTGGTGGCCAATGACAAGGCCAAGAACGCGGACGGGCGGGTCCGATTGGAATTGTCGCTGCGATGACGACATGGTGAAAAAACTGCCGATTCTTGCCTTTCTGGGGGTATTGACGCTGGCGGTGCCGGTGGCCTGGGGAGACGGCGTACCGACCGAACCCACCTTGATCAGCACCGAAGAGATCAGCGCCGGGGATACCGCCTGGATGCTCACCTCCACGGCACTGGTTCTGATGATGTCGATCCCGGGCCTGGCGCTTTTCTACGGCGGCATGGTGCGCAAGAAAAACGTGCTCGCGACGCTGATGCAAACCTTCGCGGTCGTCTGCGTGGTGACCATTTTGTGGTGGCTCGTCGGCTATTCGTGGGCGTTCACACCCGGCAACAAGTTCGTGGGCAGCCTCAGCCGCGCCTTATTCAAGGGCATGACCTTCATGCACGACCCGGTCAACCGGCTTTCGGTTTCGCATTTGGCGCTGACCATTCCCGAAACCGTGTATGCGATGTTCCAGCTCACGTTTGCCGCCATTACCCCGGCGCTGATCTGCGGCGCGTTTGCCGACCGCATGAAATTCTCCGCGATGCTGGTTTTCATGGGTGCCTGGTCCTTGCTGGTGTATGCGCCGATTGCGCACATGGTGTGGGAACCCACCGGATGGCTGAATGCCGCGGGTGTCCTGGACTATGCCGGCGGCACCGTCGTGCACATCAATGCCGGCATGGCGGGTCTTGCCAGCTGCTTCGTGCTCGGCAAGCGCTTGGGCTACGGCCGCGAAGCCATGGCTCCGCACAATTTGACGCTGACCCTGATCGGCGCATCGCTGCTGTGGGTGGGCTGGTTCGGGTTCAACGCGGGTTCGGCGGGCGCTGCCGACGGCCGGGCCGGTATGGCCATGCTGACCACGCAAATGGCCACGGCGACGGCTGCGCTCGGGTGGATGTTTACCGAGTGGCTTACCAAGGGCAAGCCGAGCGTCTTAGGGATCGCCTCGGGCGCGGTGGCGGGACTGGTTGCCATCACACCGGCGTCCGGGTTCGTAGGGCCGACTCCGGCGGTGATCATCGGCCTGATCGCCGGGGTCGTTTGCTACTTCGCCGCGACTTCGCTCAAACATGCGCTGAAATACGACGACTCGCTCGACGCGTTCGGCGTGCACGGCATCGGCGGCATCATCGGCGCGTTGCTGACCGGAGTGTTCGTCAGCAAGGAAATCAGCGGCGCGGACGGTTCGTTGTGGATTCAGTTCAAAGGCGTCGCGGTCACGGTGACGTATGGCTTCGCGGCCAGTTTCCTCATCCTGAAAGCCATCGACATGACCATGGGCTTGCGCGTCAGCGAGGAACAGGAACGCGAGGGCTTGGACATCTCCCTGCATGGAGAGAGCATCGAGTAATCGGCGCGAGCGCGGGCGGACAAATCGGGCGACGAGCGCGACAAGGATTGAATCGGCGCTTTGCAGCATTTCCCCGGCGTCCGTTTTTTGCGACAACGCTTGCATAATTTTTGCAGCGAAACGTTTCGTGATGCAGAGTCTCATTTTCAGACCGATTATGCCGCGTACTCTTCCGGGTGCCTTCACGAACCTAAGCGTCCACGGAGAACCGAATGAGCAATCCATACAACAGCGCGAGCGAGCGAGCCTCGATATTGGGGCCGACGCTTTATTTCAAAGGCGATTTATCCGCCGAAGAAGATCTGTTGATCCAGGGACGCGTCGAAGGATCGATCACTCACACGCAGCGCCTGACGGTCGGACCGCAGGGCACGGTGAAGGCGAATATCAAAGCGCAGCTGATCATCGTCGAGGGCACCGTGGACGGCGACCTGCAGGCCGAGAAATCCGTGTTCGTGAAGGAAACGGCAAAGGTTTGCGGGAACATTTATTCTCCCACCGTGAGCATTGTCGAAGGCGCCAATTTCAGCGGCAGCATCGACATGGACGGCAAGAAGGCCGGTCAACAGCCTGGTAAATCCGATGCGGTCCGCGCGCCTAAAATCGCCGGTGGTGCCGCCTGACAATGTCGTGGTTCAAGAAACCGCTCGATGGAGATGACCTCATGATGAATGCCAACTCAACCGGCCGCTCCGGCGCGCCCGAACCCTCACTGACACGCCCGGAGCCCCGAGTACCCGGCGCCGAGCCACGATCCCCGGCACCGCGTAGCGCGGAGCCTGCGCGCGCATCCGATGCCAAGGCACCGGAAGCGGCGCCGCGCGCTTCCGTGTTGGGGCCGACTTTGAAATTCCGCGGTGAACTCTCTGCCCAGGAAGACCTGATCGTTCAAGGCAGCGTGGAAGGGTCGATCACTCACACGCAGAGCCTCACGGTCGGTACCGACGGCACCATGAAGGGCGACATCCGCGCCCGGGTCATCGTCATTGACGGCAAGGTCGAGGGCGATATGTACGCCACCGAGTCGGTCAATATCCGCGCCACCGCCAAGGTCAAAGGCAACGTTTTTGCGCCGCGCGTAGGGATCAGCGAGGGAGCGTTCTTCCAGGGTCAGATCGAGATGCAGCCTTCGGGCGCGGCGGTCCAGGAGCACAGCGCACGCCTGCGTCAGGCCGCACAGTCAGCGCCCGCTGCGGGGGCTGTCGCCGTCGATCAGATGCTGAGCGGCGGACCTACGGCACCGGCGGTTAGCCTACTTGCGCAGGAATAACTGCGCAGCTTAGGCCAGGACATCAGTTCGGCACGAACAATTCAGGATCCACCCAGACACGGTTGAGGCTCAGGCCCCAGTGCAAATGAGGGCCGGTCGCACGGCCGGTCATGCCGACCGCGCCCAAGGTCGTGCCCGCGGCCACGCGCTCTCCGGGCTTCACATCGATCGCGCTCAGGTGGCAATACATGCTGATCAGGCCGCGGCCATGGTCCACGAATACCGTGTTGCCATTGAAGAAATAATGGCCCGTGTCGATGACGGTGCCGCCGATCGGCGCCTTCACCGGCGTGCCGGCGGGCGCGGCGATGTCCATGCCGCTATGCGGATTGCGAGACTCGCCGTTGAAAATGCGGCGCATGCCGAACGAACTGCTGCGCACGCCGGGTACCGGCTGTTCGAGGCGCAATGTCTGGGGCTGATCGTCCGTCCAACGGCTCAATGCGTGATCGATGATCGACTTCTCGCGATTTACCCGGTCAAGATCTGCGCGCGACAGGTTTACCTGCGCCGGCGCCACCTTGAGTGACTGGCTCGCGTAGTGCTTGTCGGCGACCATGAATTCGATCTCTTGGCGGGCATCGTGGCTGTGGATCACGACTTGGCGCGGCGCCGGCGGCGCCGACAGCGGTATGCCGATGATTGCGAGCCAGTCTTCGCCATCCTGAACCACCAGCGCGCGATGGCCGTCGACGTCGACATAGGGCATGGAACTGCCGTGCAGGTCCAGACGGATGATCTTCACCCCGCCCGGCACCGCGCTCTCGCGCGGCAATGCATACGAGAAGCCAAACGACGGGCACATGCACAGAAAGAGCAGGGCGCAACGCTTCAAGAGCCTTCCACCTTGGCGCGAATCGTTCCCACCGCCAGACGCGCTTCGATGATCGTTCCCACCGCCGCGTCCGCGGCGTTGAGCAAGATCGCGCCACCTTCGCGGCTGACGATGGCGTAACCGCGGTCCAAGGTGGCAAGCGGACTGACGGCATTGAGAGTGCGCACCAGAGGCGAGAGCCGCTCCCGCGCATGATGCATCCTTGCGGACACTGCGGCTTTCAATCTTGCGAACAAGGCGTCTTGCCGGGCCGCCGTCCCGCGAACCCGAGCCACGGGACTTGCCTGCCAGAGCCGGCTGCGCCGTTCACCCAACTGCGAGCGGCGGTCGGCCAGAATCTGCCGCAGGGCCCGTGACATACGCTGTTCCAAGTCATCCAGACGTTGCGTTTGCTGCGACAATCTCGCCGCCGGGCTGACCAACGCCGCGCGCCCGATCAGCCAGCGCAGCCGTTCGCGCCGGACCTCGACCCTGCGCAGCAAGCCGCGCCGCAAGCGTTGCGCCAGGCGCGCCAGGGAAGAGAGCCATTCCTGGCCGTCGGGCACGGCAATTTCGGCCGCGGCAGAAGGAGTCGCAGCGCGTACGTCAGCGGCGAAATCGGCGATTGTGAAGTCGACCTCATGGCCGACGCCGCTGATGACCGGAATCGGCGAGGCGACGATGGCGCGTGCCAAGGCCTCGTCGTTGAACGCCCACAGGTCCTCGAGCGAGCCGCCGCCGCGGGCCAAAATGAGCACATCGCACACGGCGTGCAGGCCTGCGAAGCGAACCGCAGCCGCAATCTCCGCGGCCGCCGCTGCGCCTTGCACGGACACGGGATAAATCAACACCGGAATTGCGGCAAACCGGCGTGCCAATACGTGCAGGATGTCGCGAATCGCGGCGCCGGTAGGCGAGGTAATCACGCCGATTCGCTTCGGGATCATGGGCAGGGAGCGTTTGCGCTCCGCCGCGAACAAGCCCTCCGCCGCGAGCTTTGCCGACAATTCCTCGAATTGGCGCTTCAAGGCACCGAGGCCGGCATCTTCCATATGATCGATGATGAGCTGATACTCGCCGCGCGGCTCGTAGAGGCCGATTCGCGCCCTGACCAGCACCTTTTGGCCGTCCCGTGCGGCGAAGGCAGACAACATATTTCGCTGCCGGAACATACAGCAACGTACCTGTGCGGCCGCGTCCTTCAGCGAGAAATACCAATGTCCGGAGCTCGGCCGGGCGAGATTGGAGATCTCCCCTTCGAGCCACAGCGCGCCAAAACCGCGCTCGAGCAGCACTCGAACCTCTCGATTGAGGCGTGAAACGCTGTAAACGTCGCGATTTGCGGCCATTTCCATGGGCGCATGATACTGCGGTTTACCGCGCAGCACCTGCAAGGTACAATGCGCCGCCTCTCAGACGAACCGGGAACGCGACTCAATGCGGATTCTTGAAGAGGCACTCACTTTCGATGATGTGTTGCTGGTGCCGGCATATTCTGAAGTCCTGCCCCGCGATGTCTCCCTGGCAAGCCAGCTTACCCGCGAAATACGCGTCAATCTCCCCGTCGTATCGGCCGCCATGGATACGGTCACGGAAGCGCGCCTGGCGATCACCATCGCCCAAGAGGGCGGCATCGGCATCATTCACAAGAACATGTCCATCGACAATCAGGCGCGCCAGGTGGATCGGGTCAAGAAGTTCGAAAGCGGCGTGATCAGCGATCCGATCACGGTCAATCCGGACATGACCATCCGGCAGGTGCTGGAGTTGACCCGCGCCAAGAATATTTCCGGCGTCCCCGTGGTGCTCGGGACGAAAGTGGTCGGCATCGTCACGCATCGTGACCTGCGCTTCGAGACCAAATTGGATGCGCCGGTGTCCTCGGTGATGACGCCGAAAGACCGCTTGATCACCGTGCGCGAAAACGCGCCGAAAGATCAGGTGCTGGCGCTGCTGCACAAACATCGCATCGAGAAGGTGTTGGTGATCGGCAGTGATCATGAGTTGAAAGGAATGATCACCGTCAAGGATTTTCAAAAGGCCACGGAGTTTCCCAATGCCTGCAAGGACAGCGTCGGCAGCCTGCGCGTCGGCGCTGCCGTAGGCACATCGCCGGACACGCTGGATCGGGTCGGTGCACTGCGCGAAGCCGGGGTCGACGTGATCGTGGTCGATACCTCGCATGGCCATTCGCGCGGCGTGCTGGACACCGTTTCGAAAATAAAATCGAAATATCCGGATATCCAAGTGATCGGCGGCAATATCGTCACCGCAGAGGCGGCGTTGGATTTGGTCAAGCACGGCGCGGATGGGGTGAAAGTAGGCATTGGCCCGGGATCCATCTGTACCACCCGCGTCATCGCGGGCGTCGGTGTGCCGCAAATCAGCGCCATTGCCCGGGTCGCCAAGGCGCTCGAGGGCACGGGTGTTCCGGTCATCGGCGACGGTGGAATCCGCTATTCCGGCGATATCGCCAAGGCGCTTGCCGCCGGCGCGCATTGCGTGATGATCGGCGGCATGTTTGCCGGAACCGAAGAGTCGCCCGGTGACGTGGAACTCTATCAGGGCGGTTCGTACAAGGCCTACCGCGGCATGGGTTCATTGGGCGCGATGGCGCAGGCTCATGGATCGAGCGATCGCTACTTCCAAGACACCACGACGGAGCTGGAGAAGCTCGTTCCGGAAGGCATCGAAGGCCGGGTTCCCTATAAGGGCAGCTTGGTGGCGATTTTGCATCAGCTCTCAGGCGGGTTGCGCGCCGCCATGGGCTATACCGGCAGCGGCAGCATCGAGGAGATGCGCACCCGGCCGCAGTTCGTGCGCATTACCAGCGCGGGCGTTCGCGAAAGTCACGTGCACGACGTGACCATCACCAAAGAAGCGCCCAACTACCGGATAGGTTGATGGCCGACATTCATGCGGACAAGGTCCTGATACTCGATTTCGGTGCCCAGTACACACAGTTGATCGCCCGGCGCATCCGCGAGATCGGCGTGTATTCGGAAATTTATGCTTGCGATGCATCGATTGCAGACATCGAGAAATTCGCGCCTAAAGCCATTGTCCTGTCGGGCGGGCCGGAATCGGTCTATGACGCGAAGGGCCTCGAAGCGCCGCGCGAGGTGTATTCGCTGGGCGTGCCGGTGCTCGGAATCTGCTACGGCATGCAAACCATGGCCGCGCAATTGGGCGGGCAAGTCGAGGGGTCCTCGCATCGGGAATTCGGCGCCGCGCAGGTCAGGCCGACAATGGGCTCGCCGCTGCTCGATGGTCTGGAGGACAATCGCGACGCCCGCGGCCGCCGGGTGCTGGATGTCTGGATGAGTCATGGCGATCGCGTGGTCGCGGCGCCGCCCGGATTCGAGGTCATTGCCGCCAGCGATAATGCACCGCTTGCCGCCATGGCCGACGAGTCGCGACATTTATACGGCCTGCAGTTTCATCCCGAAGTGACGCATACCTTGCAGGGCGGCGAGATTCTGCGCCGCTTCGTGCGAGAGATCGCGGGTTGTTCCGCGAGCTGGGCGACCCGCAACATCATCGAGGACAGCGTCGAGCGCATTCGCACTCAGGTGGGCAGCGATCGGGTACTGTTGGGATTGTCGGGCGGCGTTGATTCGTCCGTCCTGGCCGCGCTGCTGCATCAGGCCATCGGCGCTCAGCTGACTTGCGTATTCGTCGATCATGGCTTGCTGCGTTTGGGCGAGGGCGATCAAGTGATGGCCACATTCGCGCAGCACATGGGCGTGCAGGTCATTCGCGTCGATGCCGAACAGCGCTTCCTGGCCGCGTTGGCCGGGGAAGCGGATCCGGAGCAGAAGCGAAAAATCATCGGCCGGGTTTTCGTCGAAGTGTTCGATGAAGAGGCGGCGAAACTCAAAGACATCAAGTGGCTGGCGCAAGGCACGATCTATCCGGACGTCATTGAATCGGCGGGCGCCAAGACGGGCAAGGCGCATGTCATCAAATCGCACCACAACGTGGGCGGCCTGCCGAAGCACATGAAGCTCAAGCTGTTGGAGCCGCTGCGCGAACTGTTCAAGGACGAAGTACGAAAGTTGGGGCTGGAGCTGGGGCTGCCAAAGGAAATGGTGCATCGGCATCCTTTTCCGGGACCGGGACTCGGCGTGCGCATCTTGGGAGAGATTCACAAATCGCATGCGGATCTATTGCGCCGCGCCGACGCGATCTTCATCGAAGAGCTGCGCACTCACGATCTTTACGACAAGGTCAGCCAGGCTTTCGCAGTCTTCTTGCCCGTGCGGTCGGTCGGCGTCATGGGCGATGGGCGGCGCTATGACTATGTGATCGCCCTGCGTGCGGTTGAAACGATCGACTTCATGACAGCGCGTTGGGCGCGGCTACCGTACGAATTTCTCGATCGCGTCGCCCACCGGGTGATCAACGAAGTGCCGGGAATATCCCGGGTGGTCTACGATATTTCAGGGAAGCCGCCGGCGACGATTGAGTGGGAGTGAATTTAGCCTTTCGGGATCTATCGCCCTCTATCGCGTCCCCGCGTAACTCGTTGAAATGCAAGAATTCACCTGTCACTGTCTATCGGCATCTATCGCCCCCAGGCGAGTCGTTTTGACGGTAAATCTGACGGTAAAAATCTTTTCGCCATCCGGTGTCAGATTTTTACCGTCAAACTGAATCCTAAGTTGCCTAAAAGCCTACAAATCACGGGGTCTTTCGCATTCCAGATCGTCCGGCTCGGCAATTTATAGGGTTTTTCGCCCGGAGCTGCGTCGACTGTGCACGGCTCATCCGATGTTGGCACGCGTTCCAACAGAACCCGATCACTCAAGCCCCACAAGTTGTCGCGGACCGCCCGCAGAAATGCGTGAGGGCGCTTCGCGGTTTTCTGCCTCTTGCTGTCACTTAGGTTCAACGGTGTTGCATTCTCGCATAAGGCGATCAATACCTTCCAACAATAGGCAGCGAACGGGTGAGCATAGAGCGTCAGCGACATGCGAATTGCTCCTGATTGTCTCGCCTCCGATATCTGGATTATGGGGATTTCCAAGTCGGCGGTACTTCGTCCGCTATCGAAGAAATTTCCCCAGCGCATCGAGCAAGAAATTGGAACCTCGCTCGCGCGACCCTGCATCGTCATAGCCATCCAAGAAAGCTCCCTGCTCAGTCATTACGAGGCGCGTGCCGGCGCCCGCGGCTTTGAGTTCAAACGTCGCGAGAGAGACTGAAATCTTGCGATCGTCCAGATGCATTTCATACGAATAGACGATGCGTGCGTCCGGCACGATATCGTGGTAAATGGCGTCGAAGGTGGACACAACGCCTGTCTCCCAGCGCCCCTGCAAATGTTCACGGCCGCCGGGCCGCGCATCCAAATGGCGCGCCAGCTGAGTGTAGCCGTCTCCTCCGGCGAACCATTTCGCTTTGGCCGCGGGATCGGTCAGCGCTTTGAACACCTGGGAGCGCGGCGCGCGGTAGGTTCGTTCGATGCTGAACATGGCGTGCGTAACTGAGCGAATTGTCGACGCGGACTTGTGCATGCGAGCGACCTCGCGCTCCAGCCGATCAAGCGTTTGACTCCATCCCTGCGGAGCACCCTGAATCATCGGCAAGGCGGCGGGATCAAAGACGGTATAGGTCTGATTGACCTCAAGTCTCGTCCCTCCCGTGTCATCAATGAAGTTCACGACTGTGTAAGCTCGAAAGAGCGGCTGGTCCCGATCGCCCACGGCGTTCATATCGATGACCAATCGAGTATCAGGCACGATTTCGGTGTACCGACCGCGGGCCCAGTGGTCCTGACCCTCTGGAGAGCGCATGCAGATCTCAAACGCACCGCCGACGCGAAACTCAATACGGGCGTCGGGCACTGTGTATCCCGCCGGACAGAACCAATGCCGGAGGTGCTCCGCCGAGCTCCAAGCTTGAAATACCAACTTGCGGGGCACCGGAAATCTGCGCGACACGACCAGTGGTTCCCGCTGTACATCTGACTCATTACTTGTGGCTACCATGAGATGGTCCTTCCTTCTCGAGTGATTCCAGATATTTGCCCAGGCGGTCGAAGTGTCGTTCCCACTCCAATCGTCGTTGATTGATCCATTGCTCCGCCATGCCCAGAGCCTTGGTTTCAATCCGACAGGTGCGTACCCTCCCGATCTTCTCCGATCGGACAAGCCCTGATTCCTCGAGCACGGCCAGATGCTGCATGACAGCCGGGAGCGACATGGCCAGTGGGCCCGCCAGTTTGCTGACTGAGCTGGGCCCCCGAGTCAGCTCGGCCAGAATCGCCCTGCGAGTGGCGTCGGCGAGCGCTTGAAACGTCCTATCGAGCGGCGCTGATTTATTAAGCATGTTATTAAGTATAAGGCTGCTTAATACTTAAGCAATCTATTTAGTGATGGGATGCTTTAGCTTCGCTCCTTGACAATATACCAACCGGTTGGTATGGTGGTGCAATGGATAATGGGAACGCGCGACAGCGATCCAAGGGGGTTCGGCAGAAGTTGCTGGATGCAGCCCTGTCGCTGATCCGCGAGAAAGGCTAAGCGTCGACTTCCGTCGATGCGCTCTGCTCCGAGGCGGGAGTCACCAAAGGTGCATTCTTTCACTACTTCGAAAGCAAGGATGCGCTGGCGGTCGCGGCCGCCAATCACTGGTCTGAGATCACGGCTTCCTATTTCGAGACGGCGCCCTACCACAAGCACACAGATCCTCTCGATCGTGTCCTCGGCTACCTCGATTTCAGAAAAGCAATCCTTAAGGGCGAAATCGCCGAGTTCACCTGTCTGGTCGGAACTATGGTGCAGGAAACCTATAGCACCCACCCCGACATCCGTGTGGCGTGCGAGGCGAGCATCGGTGGGCACGCCGCCAAGATTGAAGCGGACATCACCGAGGCAATGAAGCGGTATCGGCTCCGCGTCCCCTGGACCGCTGAGAGCCTCGCGCTGCATACCCAAGCAGTTCTGCAAGGCGCCTTCGTTTTGGCAAAGGCCAAGGCCAGCGCATCCGTCGCGGCCGAGAGCATCGATCATTTGCGGCGCTACTTCGAGTTATTGTTCCAACCAGCAAAACGCAAAAGCAAGGAGAAATCATGAGCACGAACAATACCTATCTCGGTGTGTTCCTCGGAAGCAAAACCAGTCCGCGACGAGCGGCATGGGATGGGCTGCCTGAAGGCGATCGCCGCGCGAAGGAACGAGAAGGGATGGCCGCCTGGAAGGCCTGGGTCGAGAAGCATCAATCCTCCATTGTTGCGATGGGCGGCCCCTTGGGAAAAACCAAGAAGGTCTCTCACAACGGGATTCAGGACTCGAGCAATCACATGTGCGCGTTTACAGTGGTGCGCGCCGACTCGCACGAGGCCGTCGCCAAATTGTTCGAGAAACATCCGCACTTCACGATTTTCCCCGGCGAGTCCATCGAGGTCATGCCGGTGATGCCCATACCGGGCGGTTAGACCAAGCGGGAAACGCGGGCAGATGGGGCCCGTCCCTCCACCTATTGGGACATCGCACGGCGCGGAAGATGCTGACAGTGCATTGCCGCGCTGGGGTTTCATGAGAGGACTTGAAAGATGCAAATTTACTGGATCCGTGCGCAGGCACCGCGCCGGGTATTGGCGCTGCTCAAGCACCTGGACCTGGAAGCCGAGACTATTGAAATCGATATGAAGGGCGGCGGAATCAAGGCTACCGATTATGTTGCACTGAACCCCAATCAAAAGGCGCCGACACTGGTTGACGGCAACCGGGTGCTATGGGAATCCTCAGCAATCATGGCCTATCTATGCGTCAAGGCCGGTTCCGACATGTGGCCCGCTCAGGATCCTTCCGAGCAGATCGAGGTGCTGCGTTGGCTCTCGTGGAACGATTGCCATTGGGCGCCCGCGGTTGGGCCGTTTTACTTTGAACACATCGTCAAGTCGACATTTGGCCTTGGAGCTCCCGACCGGGAGTTGCTCAAGACCAAGATTGGAGACTTTGTCCGGTATGCGCGGGTACTGGACGATCATCTGGGCGGCCGTACTCATGCGGCCTGTGGGCGCCTCACGATTGCGGACTTCCAATTGGCGTCGATGGCGACCGACTGGCGCCAAGCGGAGATGCTGATGCAGGACTTTCCTAACATTGCGGCCTGGATTGATCGCTTACTGAGGATACCGGCTTGGTCGGACCCGTGGCCCGCCACCGCGCCGCTGTTTGCCTAATCGAGGTGCCCGGTGGATGCGCTTCGTGACCCACTCCCGATCCGAAAGATGAGGAGTGCCGAAATGATCGACCATACGGGCATTGGCGTAGCGAGCATGACTGCAGCCGCGAGATTTTACGATGCGACGTTGGAAGCTCTTGGCCTGCGCCGCGTCATGATGCTGCCAGAGAATGATGGATCCGACGGCATCGGCTATGGAGTCGAATGCCCGATATTCTGGATCGACCGATTCCACCTCCACGAAGCAAAGCAGCACACGGCATTCGCAGCCCGAAATCGGGCAGAGGTCGATGCCTTCTAGGTGAGAATGAAGAAGACCCCACTATCCATCGAAACGATCTTTCGCCATCGATCGTGGTCGATCAAGATCTTCCCGGTTGCGTATTCAATGTTCGTCACGACGCCCTAGGCGGCCATCTATCAGCCCATTCGTATGCAAAAAACATTGCTTTATGGCTATTTTTGCATATGATCGGGTATGGCTTCCTTGGACCAATTTCTCGATGAGCAGCTCGCGCGCGGCCGAGGGTACTTCTCGCGCGAAGAGGGGATACGCGCAGTCGGGCTTTCCGTCGGCGCTTTCGCCTCTGCGGCTACGCGACTGGTCAAGAAGCGGCGTCTCGCGAACGTGCGTCACGGCTTCTATCTAATCCTACGACCGGAAGATCGGGCGGCTGGCGCTCCGGACCCCGCACGTTGGATCGATCCACTGATGAAGTATCAAGGGATTGACTACCGCATCTCCTTGCTGCACGCGGCAGCCTTTCACGGCTCCTCTCACCAGGCAGCGATGGTTTTTCAGGTAATCGTGCCGAAACAGCTGCGCTCGTTCGATATCGGCCGGCACCGCTTGCAGTTCGTCTACCAGGGGCCAGACGCATTCGCCGAGGTCAACGTGTCCAAATGGCTTGGTCAACTAAAAAGCGAAGCGGGCTTCGCCAAGGTTGCGGGAGTTGAGCTCACGCTGCTGGATTGCGCCCGCTACTTTCACAAGTCTGCGGGCATCAACGGTGTCGCGCAGATTGTCAAAGATCTAGGGGCGAATGCCGATCCTCGCAAGTTGGTAGAGGCGGGCGCTCATTACGAAAATTCCGCCGTGCGTCGCCTTGGATATCTGCTGGAGCTGGAAGGTCATGAGCGCCAGGCGAGAGCGTTGAAACCATTCGTCGAAAGAGCCAAATCCATGAAGCCGTTGGACCCGTCGGTCCGATCCCTCTCCGAGTCGCTCGACGCTATTCACGAGAAGAATTCCGAGTGGAAGCTCTTGATCAATGCCGTGGTGGAAATCGATTCATGATTCCGTCCTCTTATTTGCAGGAGTGGAGCGCACATGCACCTTGGCCCGATTCACGACAGATTGAACAGGATCTGATTATCTGCCGCGCACTTTGCGATCTCTTCAACGCGCCAGCACTGGCTGGAAAGATCGCTTTTCGCGGCGGGACTGCAATCAACAAGCTGCTGTTCAAGCAGCCCCTGCGCTACTCGGAAGATATTGACCTCGTGCAGACCCAGCCTGGGGGTATCGGGGAAACAGTAGATGGTATTCGCGAGAGCTTATCGTGGCTGGGTAAATGCGGTCGCAGCCAAGCTGGGCATTCGATGCATCTCATATTTCGGTTCACTCCGGAGGCCTATCCAGGGACTGAACTCAAACTGAAAGTCGAGATTAATACACGAGAGCACAGTAATTTTCTCGGCCTGAAGAAGTATCCATTCGCGGTGGACAGTAGCTGGTATCACGGCAAGGCGGACCTTGCTTCATTTGAGCCTGAAGAACTATTCGGCACCAAGCTGCGCGCACTGCTGCAGCGGCGCAAGAACCGTGACTTATTCGATCTAAACGAGGGCCTGAAAAATCTGGGAATGGACACCGGCCGGCTTATTGAGTGTTTCGAGCATTATATTGCGCTTGGGAGTAAGCCGATTTCGCGCGCGGTCGCCGAGCAGCGAATGCTGGAGAAATTAACGACCAGTCTCTCGGAAGACATCGAGCCGTTACTGCCGCCTGGAATTCGTTTTAGCGAAGAGGACGCGGTGGCAGCGTTCAATAAAGTATGGACGGAACTCATCACTAACCTCAGGGGCGAAGCCTGGAAGCTAACCGGTAAAGTGGTTGATGAAATACGACAGAAGAAATTTCCGCAACTTCTCAGATGATGGGTAGCAGCAGACTATGCATCCATAATCTATTGCCATCTATCGCCGCCAAGCGGCGCATTTTTTTTCGTACTTCCTGACGGACCTTTGGATATGGCCTCCAAAATATGCTTTCTCCGTCAATGGTTTGAGACGCTAGAAGATTATAGAGTGGGAATAGAAAGTTAGGTTCTGGTGCATTAAAGGAAATACTTAGTATTCGTGTCCCCTATCCCCCTATTGAGAGGACACGCGCATGACCAAGCCCATCGGACGCGACACGATCTATCGGTGTCGTCGCTTTTCAGCTGATATAGGTTCGCGCTACCCTGCCGCCGCTTCGGCACCGCGCGGCACTGAGGCGAGACGCTCCGCAATCCTTTCCGCGCTTGCTGGCGCTCCAAGGCCGCCGATGTGTACGTGCAGATCGGCTCGTACGTATGACTTTCTGAAGAATGCCATGTCCCCGGCGATTTCTTTGCGGTAGAGCGCCTTGTCCGTTTCTGTGAGCGTTTTGTCGATCGGCCGGGAATCGATGTCGTAGAAAATGATCCTCTGCAGGATGTTGTCCGCGGTGTCCTCCAAAACGACCGTGACGCAGTCCGCTTTTCTGATGACGCGCATGTAGGCGTCGCGCAATCCGCTCGGCGCCAGGGCAATGACGCAGTCGCGGTTCTCCGTGAGGATATGTTTCAGAACGACGGAGGCTTCTTTTCGATATCCATAGCCGGTCAGAAAACGAGCCTGCAGCCGCTCGATCGAGGTGCCGAAGTGGTTCTCGACTGCCTCGTCGAGATCGAAGAACGGCAATCCGAGGCGGTTGGCCAGCAGCCGGCCTATAGTAGTTTTTCCTACGCAGCTGACGCCGGTGAGAAGGATTCGCATCGGTACCCTATTTTCCGCAGCAAAGTTTGTACTACGACAAGCGCTATGACGCTCGCCTACAAGAGTTTATCGCCGAGATTGAGCAACTCAACCTCCCGGCTCTCGCGGCGACGCACCACTGGCGTCTACTTAAGGATATCGAGAACGGAGTGGACATCGGATACGATGTCACCTCGAATCGCCGTTCGGAAGAGCGCTCAAGGCCTGCGCTCCTTGACATTAACGTTCTGAAAGTTAATATAATTAACGTTGTGGACGTTAATAATCGTAACCAACTGTTTTCAAAGGGTGAAATAGACCGCGATGACCTGTGGCCAAAGATCACAGAGTATCGCGATCAGCCATGCACTTTTCGTTTCAGCTTCGGACTCGACGAGTTGCAAGCCAACGGAAGGTGGAATCATCCTGATTCGGGGGCCACGCCAATTCGGCAAAAGCACATGGCTCGAGCTTGAAATCAAGCGAACCCTGAGGTGCATGGCGCAGGCTCGCGTACCTCCTGGAACGGTGATGACATCACTGATCACGGATGAGCTGGAGACTCGGGGTCTGGAGGTGATCTCGCTGTTCCGCCCCAAAGCCGCCGTGCAGCGGTTGTTTATTGATGGGAGATCTGGCGGTCTCAAACTGGGAGCGGGCGCTGAAGCGTATTGCCGACCGCGGTCAACTTCGCAATGTGCTCGTTGCTCACTACCGGTTCGAAAGCGGCCGATATCCGTCGCGGTTGCGAACGGCTTCCCGGGAGAAAAGGAAGCTCGCGCGGACCGAGTACTTATTCACGGGGGTGTCGTACAAGGACTTCCACGCCCAGTTTCGGCGCGGAGCTGGGCGATGATACGTGGAAAGCCTACCTGCTGAGCGGCGGGTCGCCGATTGCGGCGATGGAGATTCGACAGCGAGAACGAGTGCCGGAGTATTTCTTCGAGATCATTCGTGACTGGATCATCGGCGAGATCGTCAGAAGCGGGCGGTCACGACAGTTTCTGCTCGCGTTGATGCGAACGCTCTTTGCCCAGGCCGGCTCACGAACGGGGTATCTGAAGCTCGCGCGCAGTCAGGTCTCGCTAACAATACACTTGCTGCCGAATATGTCGAACAACTGTCGGATCTGCTGGCGGTCCTTCCCTCGTATCAATGGGATGCCGACAAAGGTGTGCCGCTCCAGCGCAGGCCCGCAAAGTTTCATTTCGTCAATCTGTCCGTTGCGCTCGCGTTCAGCCCGAACAGAATGACGCAGGTTGGCGATTTTGACGCCCTTAAACCCCAGGAGAGGGCAAAGTGGATCGAATGGCTCGTCGCTCAGGAGCTCTTCCGGCGGCAGTGCATAGCCGGTATCGAGGATCCGGAAGCCATCTGGTATTGGGCATCCAAGGAGCATGAAATCGATTTTGTAGATGCCGGGGAAAATCTGTACGAAGTCGAATCAGGCCGATCAGGTCCGTTGGACTTCGTTTGGTTTGCGAAGTCGCTCCCTAAACGCAAGGTACTCGCCATTGGGAACGGGGAGTTTCAATCTGCCGTCGTTAAAGGAATTACGATCGAGCAATTCTTGCTCGCCGATGGGTTCCCGCATCCTTACCCAGGTCAAGTTGACAATCCTGAATTTATAATGACTACGGGCGCTTCATCTGATCGACGGAGCGACAGATTTCGCCGATCTCGATCCCGTGTTGCGCATTTTGCAACAGAGAGTGTATCCCGACAGGTCTACCGTGTCGGTTCATGATGGAGCAGATCATCCGGCGTCTCGGGTGCACCATGTCTCGCGAGTAATCGGGGCTGCGCTTGCCTTCTACTTCGCCCCGCACGACGACCAGATCGTCCAGTTGATCATTCTCCGCAATCGATTCGACATCTGAAAGCAAGGGTCTTGCCCGGGACTACGGTCACTTCACAGACATACTGCGCACGTGCTCTGCGCGGTCCGCGTGCAAAGAAGACGGCAGCGCCTCTTTACACCAATTTACAACTCTAAACTCGCCTGCCGGGGAGAATGGCGCGATGCTCCCTCCTGCGAGTAATTGCGCCGCGAGATATCAGAGCCGCAGCCAGTGCGGCGTGGACAAGGGGAAATTAAATGGCTCACCTCGATACCTATCGTGATACTTTTCCCAACGCGCGCCTGACCCGATCGAAGTCCGGTGTGCTCGAGGTGGCGTTTCACACCAATGGAGGGGGGCGCCGGTCTTCAACGGGTTCACGCAGGCAACAGTTCGTTCACCTTTTTCACGCGATCGGTTCTGATCCCGACAACCGCGTCGTCATCATGACCGGCAGCGGCGATG
>CAVXGV010000009.1:0-400868 GCA_963761345.1 uncultured Gammaproteobacteria bacterium | reverse complement strand
GCGGCGCGGGCCAAGGCGCGGGCCCAGGCGCGGGCCAAGGCGCGGGCCAAGGCTCGGGCTGGGGCGGGGGCGGAACCGTGGGGCAGCGGCGTCACACGGGCAGTGGCGTTTCAGCGCGCCCTGGCGGAGGCGGGCCTGGCCGGCATCACCTGGCCGGCGGAGTACGGCGGCCGTGACCTGCCCTGGCGCTACCAGCGTATCTACGAACGTGAGGCCAAGGCCTTCCAGGTCCCGCCGCGTTCGCTCGAGATCGGCCTCGGGATGTGTGGGCCGACGATCCTCGCCCACGCCACGCACGAGCAGAAACTGACGTTCATCCCGCCGATGCTGCGGGGCGACCACGTCTGGTGCGAGCTCTTCAGCGAACCCGGCGCAGGCTCCGATCTCTCGAGCGTGCAGACCCGGGCCCGCCTTGACGGTGAGGAGTTCGTGCTCAATGGGCAGAAGGTCTGGACTTCGGGCGCCCAGCACAGTGACTACGCCGCCTGCCTCGTGCGGAGCGATCCGGCGCGCCCCAAGCGTGAGGGCATCTCGATGCTGATCGTCGACATGCACGTGCCCGGCATCACGGTGAGGCCGTTGCGCCAGATCACGGGTGACTCGCACTTCAACGAGGTCTTCCTCGACGAGGTGCGGGTGCCGGTAGCCAACGTGCTCGGTGACCTCCACGGAGGCTGGCGGGTGGCCCGCACGATGCTGGCCTTCGAGCGGCAGGCGCTCGGGGGCATGGGCTCGGGTGGGGGCGGCAAGGGTGGCTTCGCCGGACTGGTGGAAGAGGCTGAGCACCGCGGTGTCGCCGACCGACCCGACATCCGTGACCGCCTGGTGCGGTTGCGCATCCGCCAGATGGTCCTGCGCCACCTGTCCGGCTACCTGCAGGCCACCTCGAAGACCGGTGACGGCGCGGCGGCGTCGGTCCTGAAGCTGGCCATGGCGCAGCTGGTGCAGGAGTCGGCCCTCGTCGCGGTGGCAGTCGCCGGCATGGACGCGACGGCGTGGAACACAGCCGATCCCGAGGGCGGGCGCTGGGCGGACCAGCTGCTCAGCTCGCAATCGGCCTCCATCGGCGGCGGCACGAACGAGATCCAGCGCAACGTCATCGCGGAGAGGGTCCTCGGCCTGCCGCGTGACCAGGAAGGCGACCTCATGCCGGGCGATCTTGGCGACGCCCGGACGGGGACGGGGACGAGGAGCAGGACGGAGCTGTCCGGTGGCCACTGAGCCGGAGCCGATCCTGCGGGGCCTCAAGGTGGTCGAGATCGGCCAGTACGTGGCAGCTCCGCTCGCCGCCACGATCTTCGCCGACCTCGGCGCGGAGGTGGTCAAGGTAGAGCGTCCAGGCGGCGACCCGCTGCGCGCCGACCCCGCCCGTTTCGCCGCCTGGAACCGCGGCAAGCGCTCGGTCGAGCTCGACCTGCGATCCCCCGACGGCCGCCGCGCTGCATTGGACCTCATTGATGGGGCCGACCTCCTCGTGGAGAACTTGCGACCGGGCGCGCTGGACCGCCTCGGACTGGCGCCCGAGATGCTGCAGAAAGAACGGTCGCGGCTCGTCACGTGCTCGATCAGCGCGTGGGGCAGCACCGGGCCTTCAAAGAGCGATCCCGGGTGGGAGGCGCTGGTCCACGCCCGGGCGGGCGCGCAGCAGGGCCTCTTCACCGGCGACCACCCGATCTGGCTCCCCTTCCCGCTGGCCAGCGTGGCCGCCGCACTGCTCGCCGTCCTCGGCGCCGGCGCCGCGCTCGGTCAAGCGGGCCTCGACGGGGTACGGCCAGCACGTCGAGACGTCCCTCCTCGACGGACTCCTCTTCCTCAACGCGGCACAGATCTTCCATCGCGAGGGGCACCGGCCGCGGATCGTGCGCCAGACCAAGTCGCCCATCCTGCGTGTCTTCGACACGGCCGACGATCGGGCGGTGATGGTCAACCTCAGCGGGACTGAGCGGTGGCGCGAGCTCTGCCGTCTTCTCGACATGGACGATGGCGGGCTCGACTACTCGACCCCTGAAGGCCTCTCGAAACTGTCGGACAAGGAATGGAACCGGGTGGTGTTGCAGAACGTCATCGACGGGTTCGCCGCCAAGTCCGCGGACGAATGGGAGGCGGCCCTGCTCGAGCGGCCGGCCGCCGTTGCCAAATGCAACACGTTGGCTGAATGGCTGGAGCACGACCAGGCGCGCGTCGACGAGCTGGTCAAAGAGACGGAGGACCCCGTACTGGGACAGGTGCCATTGGTGGGACCTGCCGTGCGGATCGGGGTCGTGCCGAGGCGGATCGCGGCCCGGCCGCCGGCACGGCGGGGAGCAGGGCGCGCTCGGCGGCCACCGCATCATCGACCTCTCCAACTTCTGGGCCGGTCCGTTGGCGGCGCGCCTGCTGGCGGAGCTCGGGGCCGACGTCGTGAAGGTCGAGCCGCCGGGTGGGGAGGGCGCGTTCCAGTTGATGCCGGTGCTGCCCAACATCTACGTGGACGGGAACCGGTCCAAGCGGGGCGTCGTCCTCGACCTCAAGACGGCCGAGGACCGGGCCCGGCTGCTCGACCTCGTGGCGGCGTCCGACGTCGTCGTCGAGAACGCCATGGCCGGCGCATGGGAGCGGCTCGGTCTCGACGAAGCCCAGCTGCGGGCCGTGAATGCCTCGCTGGTGTACGCCCGGGCGAAGGGCTTCGGCGTGACGGGGCCGCTGGCCGCCCGGCCCAGCTTTGACTACGTGATCCAGGCGGCGACGGGGATGGAGATGACCCAAGGGGGCGGCGGGCGGCCGGTGCCCGTCAACTTCACGGCCAACGACTACGGGACCGGGCTGCTCCTGGCGGCGGGGATCGTGCTGGCGCTGCTCGGACGGGGCATGGGCGCCGCCGTGACGACGGTGGAGGCCTCGCTGGCGCTGACCTCGACCTTGTACCAGTCCGAGGACGTGGCGGCGTTGGCCGTGGGAGGTGAGGTGCCGGACCAGGTCGGTGACGAGCTGGGGGGTCCGTCGGTGGGGTGCCATCTGTATCGAGCCAAGGACGGGTGGGTGACGGTGTGCTGTGTGACGGACGCGCAACGTGCGGCGTTGGGATCGGCGGTGGGGGCGGAGGCGGTATCGGGTTCGCTGACGGTCGACGATCTGGCGGTGGCGGTCGGGTCTTTGACGGCGGAGGAGGTGCTGTTCTCGCTGAGGGCTGTTGGTGTCCCCGTTGCGGCGAGCGTGCACCCCTCCGCCGTTCCCGACGACCCGCAGGTCATGGCTCGTGAGCTCTTGCGGCGCTATCGCCACCCGGCAGCGGGGCGCTTCGTCCAAGTGGGGATCCCACTGTCGCTCTCGGTGGACCGTCCGGCGGTGAGGGGACCCGCGCCGACGCCGGCGCCCGTGCGGCGACGGCTGAAGAACGCGGCACCGAAGACCGGCGTCGTGGCCACCCCGGCGAAGGAAACCTCGTGAAGATCGACAGCGGGCTGGGGACGGAGCTGCCGAAGGTGGCGGACCGCGTCCGCACCGCCGAGGCCGCCGGGCTCGACTGCCTGTGGGCCGCCGAGACGACGAACGACCCCTTCCTGTCGCTGACGCTGGCGGCCGAGCACTCGACACGGTGTCGCTCGGGACCGGGGTGGCCATCGCCTTCGCCCGCAACCCGATGAGCCTGGCCTACACGACGAACCAGCTGCAGGAGTACTCGGGTGGGCGCGTCGTGCTCGGGATGGGTTCGCAGGTGCGACGGCATATCGAGAAGCGCTTCAGCTCGACGTGGTCGCACCCGGCGGCGCGGATGCGTGAGTACGTGCTGGCGCTCCGGGCGATCTGGGCCTCGTGGAACGACGAGGCTACGTTGGCGTTCGAGGGCGACTTCTACACGCACACCCTGATGACCCCGGTCTTCGCGCCCCGGCCGCATTCGTTCGGCCCGCCCCGGGTCTTCCTGGCGGCCGTGGGACCTCTCATGAACGAGGTGGCGGGCGAGGTGGCCGACGGCGTCATCACCCACGGCATCTGCTCTCCTCGCTACCTGCGTGAGGTGATCATGCCGGCGCTCGACCGGGGTCTGACGAAATCGGGGCGGCGCCGGGAGGCGTTCGAGGTCACGTGCCCGGGCTTCATCTCGGTGGTCGAGGACGAGTCCACGATGGCGAAGGCCCGTGACGCCATGCGCCGCCAGGTCGGCTACTACGCCTCGACGCCGGCGTACCGGCCTGTCCTCGACCTGCACGGGTGGGGCGACCTGCAGACCGAGCTGTACGCCTGCTCGAAGTCGGGCCGCTGGGACGAGATGGCCCGCCTCGTCGACGACTCGGTGCTCGACACCCTGACCATCGTCTGCACCCCGGACCGACTCGCCGGCGAGGTGGCGGCCCGGTACGGGGGCCTGGTCGATCGCATCAACGTCTCGTGGTGGCGCAAGGACTGGTGGCCCGACGTCGAGAAGGACTTGCGCGCCCTGTGACCGCTCCCGTGCTGGAGGTCGGCGGTTTCGTCGCGCCGGGGTTCGAGCCGGTGGCCGAGGTTCTTGCCGAGGGAGCGACGGTCACGGTTGGAGAGAGGCAGCGGAGGGCTGACCTGGGTGATGGTGGCGGTGCGTTCTGCGCCTTCGTCGACGGCGAGTGCGTGGTCGACATCTGGGGCGGTTGGGCCGGTACGAAGCAGGCCTGGGAGAAGGACACCCGGGCGGTCATCATGTCGTCGACCAAGGGCATGACGACGCTCTGCGCGCACATCCTCGAGGACCGGGGCGAGCTCGACCTCGACGCTCCGGTCGTGCGGTACTGGCCCGAGTTCGGCTGCCTGGGCAAGGAGCCCACCACGGTGCGCCAGCTCCTCAGCCATCAGTCTGGAGCCATCGGTCTGCCGGGATCCGACGAGATCCTGTCGTGGGACGGCACCGGTTGGGCCGACACCGTGAACATCGCAGCCGGGGTGGCGGCGGGGGCACCGGCGTGGGAGCCGGGGACCCGGCACGGGTACCACGGCGTCACGTTCGGATGGCTCGTCGGCGAGCTCGTACGACGTCTCACCGGCATGAGCCTGGGGTCGTTCTTCGACGCAGAGGTGGCACGGAAGCTGGGCGTGGCGTGCTCCATCGGGACGTCGTCGTCCCAGCTCGGCTCGGTGGCCACGGTCACGGAGTTCCCCGTGAAGCCGGGCAAGGAGAGTGCGCTGCGCCAGATCGACCCTGAGTCCAAGCCCGGACGCTCGGTCCTGGCGGGCGCCCACGGCAGCCTCTTCGCCGACGAGGCTGGGAAGCCCCGGTTCGCCGAGTTCATGAACAACCCGTCCGTCCTGCAGGCCGAGATCGGTGCGCTCGGGGCCACCGCGACCGCCCGTGGCGTGGCGCGGGTGTACGCGGCCCTCGCCGTTGGTGACGAGCTGGTGTCGCGCCCGTCCGTCGAGCGCTTCCGCACCGAACAGGTCTGCGGCCGGGACGCCGTGATGGCCGTACCCACCCGATGGGCCGTCGGCTACTCGCTCGAGCCGCCCGCGCTCGTTCCCGGGGTCCCGCCGATGCACGGACCCAACGACGCAGCGTTCGGGCACATGGGCGCCGGCGGGCAGATCGGGTTCGCCGACACCGTCGCGCGGGTCGGCTGCGGCTTCGTACGAAACCACCTGGAGAACCAGGCGCTCCCCCTCATGGGCGCCTGCCTGGTCGACATGCTGTACTCATGCCTGGGCTCGGACCAAGGGGGCAGTGGTGTACGCAGCTGAACACGCAGCTGAGCATCCGGATCAGCCGGCGCTCGTCATGGCGCCCTCTGGCCGCGTGCTGACCTTCGCCGAGTACGAGGCCGGAGCGAACCAGGTGGCGCACATGCTGCGGGAATCGGGCCTGCGCCGGCAGGACCACATGGCCATCTTCATGGAGAACGACCCTGCCATGCTCCTCGCGGAGGGGGGCGCCGAGCGTACCGGGCTCTACTTCACCCCAGTCAACTCGTACCTGGCGCCCGAGGAGGTGGCCTACGTCGTCAACGATTCGCAGTCCCGGGTCGTCGTGACATCAGCGGCCAAGGCGGAGGTGGCGCGGGAGCTGCCCGCGTTGTGCTCCGACGTCGAACGCTGGATCATGGTGGGCGCGCCGGGCGACCCCGCCGATCCATTCGAGTCGTGGGAAGAGGCGGTCGGTAAACAGCGCACCGGGCATGTGGACGACGAACAGCTCGGGGCACCGATGATGTACTCGTCGGGCACGACGGGGCGGCCCAAGGGCATCCTGCGGCCGATGTACGACATCCACCCCTCGGAGACCAGCATCGCTGTAGTCGGGATCGCCGCGCTGTGGCGGCTCCGCGACGACATGGTCTACCTGTCCCCAGCGCCGCTGTATCACACGGCCCCGCAGGTGAGCGTCGCCATCGCGCTGCGCATGAAGTCGACGGTGGTGGTGATGGAGCACTTCGACCCTGCCCTGTATCTCGACCTGGTGGGCCGGTACAAGGTCACGCACTCGCAGGTTGTCCCGACCATGTTCAGTCGCATGCTCAAGCTGCCGCCCGACGTCCGTGACGCCGCCGGCCTGTCGTCGCTGGAGATCATCATCCATGCCGCTGCGCCCTGTCCCGTCCAGGTCAAGGAGCAGATGATCGAGTGGTTCGGGCCGATCCTCCTCGAGTACTACGCCGCCACCGAGGGCAACGGCTGCACCTTCATCACCTCCGAGGACTGGCTCGCACACAAGGGCAGCGTCGGCCGGGCCGTCCTCAGCGAGATCCACATCCTCGACGACGACGGCAACGAGCGCCCGACAGGAACGCCCGGGACGGTGTGGTTCGCCGGCGCCACCGACTTCGAGTACTTCGGTGACCCCGACAAGACGGCGAGCACCCGCCGGGACGACGGCAAGACGAGCACGGTCGGCGACGTGGGGTACCTGGACGAGGACGGCTACCTCTTCCTGACCGACCGCCAAGCGCACATGATCATCTCGGGCGGGGTGAACATCTACCCGCAGGAGACGGAGAACCTTCTCGTCACCCACCCCAAGGTGCTCGACGCCGCCGTCATCGGCGTGCCCAACGAGGACCTCGGCGAGGAGGTCAAGGCGGTCGTGCAGCCCATCGACGGTGTGGATGGGGACAAGGCGCTCGAGCGCGAGCTGATCGCCTTCTGCCGGGAGCACCTGGCCCACTTCAAGTGCCCGCGCAGTGTGGATTTTGTGGAAGAGCTACCCCGACTCCCCACCGGGAAGCTCTACAAGGGAGTGTTGCGCGACCGCTACTGGGCCGACCACGAGACGCGGATCGTGTGACCGGGGCGATCGCCCTTCCGGACGACCTGGTGTCCTGGGTCGAGGAAGTCGGCGGCGGCCGCCTGACGCTGGCCGACCGCAAGCCGGGCGGCGCGCGCAAGGAAGCCTGGTTCGTCGACCTGGAACGGCCGGACGGCGTCGGTCACGGCGTGTTTCCTGCGCTACGACCGCTCCGATCCGGCGCGCACCAAGGATCCGTGGACGCTGCACCGCGAGGCGACCGTCTACCTCGCTCTGCAGGACAGCGCCGGTTCCGGTGCCCCGCGTGCTCGGCGTGCATCCGGTGCACCAGGCGATGCTGTCGGAGCGGGTCACCGGCGAGAACTGGTTCTCCCGGATCGCCGACGAGGCCGAGCGGGAGTCGACGGCCCGGGACTTCATGACGAAGCTGGCCGCGTTGCACGCCGCTCGATCCGGCGGCGCTCGACCTGCCCGCCTTCCCGCGCCGTCACGACCGTGCCCGACGCCGTCGGCGCCGAGCTCGACGAGTGGGACGCGGGTCCTCGCCGAACGCGGCGGCGAGCCCGATCCTGCCCTGACGTTCTCTCTGAGCTGGCTGCGACGCAACATCCCCGCCTACGACGGCCCGTCGGTGCTCGTGCAGGGCGACACCGGGCCGGGCAACTTCATGTACGCCGGCGGGCGGGTCGTCGCCGTCGTCGACTGGGAGCTGGCGCACCTCGGCGATCCGATGGACGACATCGCGTGGCTCTCGCTGCGGGCGACGCAGGAGCCCTTCACCGACTTCCCGACGCGGCTGCGCGAGTACGAGGATGCTCTCGGGGAACGTGATCGACGAGGCCCGGGTTCACTACTACCAGGTGATGGCCGAGACGAAGCTGCAGGTGATGGGCCACCGGCCTGACCTGAGCGACGATGACGCCGGCGGTGGCGGTGGTGAGGGCGGGGGCGGGGGCGACGTCGGCAACGGGTTCATCTACGGGATGCTGCACCGACGTCTGTGGCTCGAGGCGCTGGCCGTCGGCGACGGGCTGGAGCTCACACCGGTCGAACCGCCAGAGGCCCGCGAGCCGCGCGACCACGACTGGATGTACGACGCGGTGCTCGCGCAGCTCCGCGACGTGATCGTTCCCCGCACTTCGGACCCGCTGGCGTCGGCACGGAGCAAGGGGGTCGCTCGGATCATCAAGTATCTGGATCAGGTCGACAGCTACGGCGCCTTCTACGAAGTCAGCGAGCTCGACGACGACGAGGCCCTGCTCGGCCGTCGCCCGTCGATCCGTCATGACCGGACGCGCCGCGGTGGCTGACGGCGGTCGCGGCCGGCACGGTGAGCGACGAGGACTACCTGCGAACGTTGTGGCGCCGGATCGCCCGCGAGACCGAGCTGGCTCGGCCCGCCATGGGGGCGCTGGCCGACCGGCACTGGCCCGAGCTGACGTCGTGAGCGAGATGTTCGGCGTCGACCTCGACCGCCGGCGCGCCGAACGCACCTACCGGACCTTCGGACCGGAGGACGACGACTTCCACGACGAGGAGCTGACCGATCGATGGTGGGAGACGGAGACCAACTGGTTCTCGTGGAACGTGCCCGAACGGAACCTGGGCGGCTGGACGTACTGCCAGGCCCGCCCGAACGCCGGTCTCTGCAACGGCGGCGCCTGGGTGTGGGACGACACCGCGGCCTACCCGTGGGAGCTGCGCGTACCGCGCGGACTACTCGGGCCTGCAGCTGCCGCCACGGGCCGAACGCGACATGCGCGACTTCGAGTGGCCCAACGGCGTCCACATCACGGTGCTCGAACCGCTGCGGAGCTACGCCGTGACGTACACGGACCGGCGCGCGGAGCTCGAACTGGCTCTCGAGTTCGACGCGATCATGGCGCCGAACCCGCATCCGATCGGCGTCGTCCCGTTCCTCAAGGGCACGCACTTCGACCAGGCCGGCCACGTCACCGGCGACGATGGTGCTCCGCGGCGAGCAGCATCGCGATCGACTGCTATTCGGTGCGCGACCGCTCGTGGGGCCCACGCCCGCTCGGCCGCCCCAGGAGGCGGGAAAGCGACCGCGAAGCCGCCGGCCGGAGGCTTCGGCGGCGTCGGCTACTCGTTCTGTGCCGCCGGCCCGGGCGACGCGTGGCTGACCTACTCGATCCCGGGTCCCGAAGTGGATCCGGTCACGTGCGGCTTCCTGCTCCGCGACGGCGTCTACGGGCACATCCTGGCCGGCGAGCGACGGGTCACGTTCGACGCGGACACGGGGTGGCCGCACACCCTCGAGATCGAGGCGGTGGACGAGTTCGACCGCCGGCTGCACTGTCCGCGGTGAGACGGTGAGCCGGCATTGGCGCGGTCACGGTGGCGACTCCCTGGTCCACTGGCGCTGGAACGACGGGGTCGAGGGATGGGGCGAGGACCAGAGCTACTTCAGCCGGACGCAGTGGGAAGCCAACCGTCTGCGGGCCGTGGAGCGCTGAAAGCGCGAGCAGCTCAGATGGCGGATGGTGAGGTGGCCACAGTCCAGAGGGGCGATGGGCGCGACGTCATGACGCGACCGGTCGGGCCCACGAACGTCAGCTCTTCATTTGCGTTTCCCGACATGGTCCAACGTCGAGAGTGGACCAGGTGATGATGGTGCTCGCAGAGCAAGCTCATATTGTCGAGGTCCGTTCGACCGCCGGGCTTCCACGGTTTGACGTGGTGCACGTTGGTGAAGGTGACGTTCGTGCACCCGGGGAACCGGCAATGCCTGTCGCGTCGCATGATCTCGCGGCGTTGGGCATCGGTCGGGAAACGTCGGGCCCGACCCTCGTACATCGTGTGACCGACGTCGTCGTCGAGGGCCACGACGATCGTCGCGTCACAGGCGATCCGGCGCACGGTGTCGGCGCTGATCAGCCCGTCACGCTCGAGCTCGCCGGGTAGTTCCGACGTCTCGTCGATCAGGGTGGCCAATGGAGCATGCACGACAACGACGTGGGAACTCGAACTCGGAGCTGAACCTCGGCCACCCGCCGACCGGATCAACTCCAAGAAGGCGTCGGAGACGCGTTGGTCCCATCTGGTCTCGCCGTCTGACGGCATCTGCTTGGCCCGGTCATCGGCTCGCAGCAGGCCATCGCGCCGCCGCTGCCCCCGGTGTCGGGCACGCCGGCGTACTACCCGCCGCAGATCGCGCCCGGACAGGCCTGGCGCCGGCGGTTCCGGCCCGGCGCGGCCACCCCGCCGTACCCCTCCATCGCGCAGGCACCCCCCCCTCCGCCGCCGATCTCGCGGGCGTACGCGTCCGTGCCCGGCCGCGCAGTACCTGGCAGGACCACGCCGGGCGTCCCCTCGCCGGTCGCCTGGTCCATGACATTCCCGGCTGCCGTCATGACCGCCGGGACAGCGTCCAGGGCAGCAAGCCGGTCACTCGCCGTCACGGCTGCTGCGGCCGGGTCGCTGTCCCGGCAGGCAGCGCGGTCCTTCCCGGTCACGGTCATCCTCACGCCCTCGGCTGCACGTCAGGCCGGCCGCGGCCTCAGCGTGACGGCAGGCACGTCGGCTGCCCTTGGCCGCCAGGCCGGGAAGTCCCTGCCCGCGACCGCCGTCACCAGCGCCTCACTGAGCCGGGCCGCGTCCCGCACGCTGGCAGCCACGGTCACCACCGCGGCCAGCGCGGCACGACGAGCCGGGAAGAACCTCGCCGCCTCAGTCACCGCGGCCGCATCGGTGACCCGGCAGGCGGCCCGCCGGCTGCACGGGAACCGCAACGACGGCTGGCACTCTCACCCGCGCCCTCAGCCGCTCCCTCGCCGCCACGGTGACCGCCCCCGGGTCACTGGCCCGGACGCTCGGCCGCAGCCTGAGTGTCACCGTGACCGCTGCGGGAGCGCTGGCCCGGACGCTCGGCCGGATGCTGGGTACCACGGTCCCCGCGACCGCCATGGCGAACGTGGAGCACCCGTCCTTGCTCGCCCTGCCGGCCACGGTCACGACTGCGGCCGGCCTGTCCGTCACGCTCATCCCGAACGTGATCCTGCCGCCCGGCGTCCTGTCGATCGCCCCCGCGACCACGGCCATCCTCACGATCACCCCCGCCGGGCCGCTGGCCGCCAGGGTCAGCATCACCGGGCCGTTCCCGGTCGCGCAGGCTCTGACCCTCATGCCCCCGGCCACCGTCCGGGTGACCGCCTACCCGCCGCCCACGGGCACTCCTGCCCAGGGCTTCACCTCCGTTCCCGGCCTCGCCGTCCCCGGTGAGATGACACCCGGC
This sequence comes from uncultured Gammaproteobacteria bacterium, assembly GCA_963761345.1. Classification (GTDB taxonomy): domain Bacteria; phylum Pseudomonadota; class Gammaproteobacteria; order Steroidobacterales; family Steroidobacteraceae; genus Bog-1198. The sequence goes on along the minus strand of CAVXGV010000009.1, from coordinate 389,430 downwards.
GACCCCGGCTAGCAAGGAGGCGCGCGTGGCGGTCGAGATCTTCGCGAACCAGCCCAGCACCACCGTCACCAGCGGCGGAACCACCGCGCCCGCCAGCGGCACGACGGAAAGCTGGACTGTCGCATCGTCCTCGCCGTTCCCCGTCATCTCCCCTGGCGTCACCCAGTTCCACGTCGCCGACATAGCGACCGGCCTCCAGTCCGAGATCATCGCCGTCACCAGCGTCTCAGGCACGACGTGGACGGTCACCAGGGGAGCGGAGAGCACCGTTCCGGTCGCCCACGCCGGCGGGTTCACCATCACCCAGGTCGTGACTGCGGGTGCCCTCGGTGACTTCCCGCCCGTCTTCAACGTCATGACGTACGGCGCCACGGGCAACGGGACCACCGACGACACCGCCGCGATCCAGGCGGCGATGAACGCAGCCGGGCCGACCGGCGGCACCGTGTCCTTCCCGCCGGGCAACTACCTGGTGTCAAGCACGCTGCTGTGGAAGCCGGCGGCAGGCGGCCTGACCAACCAGGCGTTCTATGCTCCGTCGCTCATAGGGGCCGGGCAGGGCGCTACCGCTCCCCGCTTCGGTACCTACTCGCAGGGCGCGACGCAGATCACGGCAAGTTCCTCCTTCACCACAGGCGAGTTCCTGATCGACTACATCGGCGACACCGGGGCCAACAACTGCATCGCCGGATATGAGATCAGCGGCCTGTCCCTGCAGTGCAGCTCCCGTGCGGCCGGCCTTCGCAACTGCAACGCTCACTCGTCTGTGATCCGGCGTATCACGATCAACTCTGCCGCCACGCCCAGCCCGGCCAACACCATCGGCTCTCCGGCAGGGGCGATGAGTGCTGTTGCGTCTCCCACGACGAATGCATGGAACAATCACTACGAGGACATCATGGCATTCGGTGCGGCCCAGGATGGGTTTTACCTTTTTGAGGGAAGCGGCTCTTACGTTATGGCCGGCAACTGCGTTGCCGGTAACGCGGGCCGGTACGGATTCAACGCGGGGGACGGCTCCGTTCTGACTGGCTGTTCTTCGCAGGCTGCGGTCACGGCTGACTTCCAGGTCTGGTACTCGACTCTCATCGGCTGCAACAACGAACCGTGGATCAGCGGGGGCTGTAAAGGTAACGCACTCTTCTTCACCGGCAATAACAACCGTCAGGCGAATGTAATCGGCGGCACCTTCAACGGCAATAGCAATGCCAGCGTGACCGGAGAGGCGGCCGCCCTGATAAACTTCCCCGCGGGCGGCGAGACATTCGATGTCGTCATGACGGGGGTCAACTTCAAGACCGGCTCCCATACAAGCTACTGGCTCTACTCCGCCGGCACTGGCGCACTCGGGAAGTTTCAGCTTAACGGCTGTAGTTTTAACACCGCCGGAGGTGCTCTGGTAACGGGGACGTACAACATCCTCACTGCGCTTTCCGGCACGTTCCAGGCCGCCTTCAAGAACTGCCCCGGACTTAACCCGTTCGGAACTCAGACCGTCGCAGTCCCCCTGACGACCGTCGCGACAGCGGGACTGCCGTTCGACTCCACCTATTACATCACCGCAGGCTCCACGAGCTGCACGGTCGCCATCTCCGGCGGGCCTACGATCACCATCCCCGGCTCCGCGCTGGCCACCGTGCGCGTCCCGGCCGGGCAGACGCTGACGCCCGTCTACACGAACGCGCCGACGTGGGTCGTGGAAGGCGAGTGACCGAGCTGCCGCCGCCGGGAAGATCACCGGGAGCTGAGGGGGGTCCGTGACGGTCGAGACTTTCGCGAACCTGCCGTCCACCACGGTCAGCAGCGGCGGCACCACCGCTCCGTCTCCCGGAACCGTGCAGACCTGGACTGTCGCGTCGTCTGCCGGGTTCCCGGCGGCATCCAGCGGGGCAAGCCCGCCGACCCAGTTCCACATCGCCGACCCGGCGGACGACACCGAGATCATCGCGGTCACGAACATCTCCGGGACGGCCTGGACCGTCACGAGGGGCGCCGAGGGCTCAGCGCCAGTCACGCACGCAGCCGGATTCGCGGTCAACCAGGTCGTCAGCGCCGGCGCCTACGGCGGATTCGCCCAGCTGCCCGCAGCGAATACCTGGACCGGCAGTCAGTACTTCAGGTCCGGATCCCCCTGGTACGACGTGAAAGCCTACGGCGCGACAGGCAACGGGACCACCGACGACACGGCCGCGATCCAGGCTGCGATCAGCGCCCAGCAGGGCGCCGGCGGCACCGTCTTCCTGCCGCCCGGCACCTACCTGGTGAACGGCGCGACCAGCGGCGCGGGCCTGATCTGCGCCCCCGGCACGGGCGGCGCGTGGACGAACGCCACCCGGCCGCTGATTATCCGGGGTTCCGGCCGCGATAACACGACCATCCTCAGCGGAAACCAGTGGCAGTTCGGCGGCCTGCTCACCAGCGGGTCCAGCGGCGTCAGCGTTAACAGCGCCCTGCTGGACATGGCGGACGTCACCCTGGACGGCAACTGCTCCCTGAACGGCGGCACGCTGGCCCAGCCGGCCTCCAACGGGGGCGGCCTGGTCAGCCTTCCCTGGCCGTACACCAACGCGACCAGCTCCCCGGCCCGGAATGGCCTGTACCACCTTTTCACCCGGGTCCGGTTCTACCGGCCCACCGGCTACGGGTTCCAGCCGGTCCAGGGCGTGAAGTGCGTGCAGTGCGACACCCTGAACGGCGGCCAGCCGTCGGCGTCAGTTACCCACTACGACAACTTCGGCTCGGGCCAGGCCGACGCGATCATCCTCGGCCACGTATGGAAGGACAGCACCGGCAACTACTGCGACTTCGTCGCCACGTCCGGGATCATCCGCCTGATCATGATCGGCTGCGAGTCCTACAACCACACCGCCGGCGGCGTGTACGGGTGCGGCAACGGCAGCATCATCGCCGGCAACAACCTCGACTCCGGCAGCGGGGGCATCGGCTACGACGTCGGCACGGCGAACGGGCTGAAGTCCGGCAACCTCGTCGCCAACAATGTCTGCCCCAGCCTGGCAGTGAAGGGCTCGCTGAGCTTCCACTCCTACGGCGACCTGGTTTACGGCAATATCTCGTCCGACCAGTCATCCGCCGGGAACGTTGATGTCGCAGGCAATCTCGTCGTGCAGAACGCGCTGATCCTCGGCACGGTGACCAATACGCCGACAGGATCACCGAGTTTCACCAGCGACGGCGCCAACATGTACTTCGCGGGCACGGGCGCCGGCGGCAGCCGGGTGTACTTCCGGCCCAGCGGCTATACCTCGTCCACCGGACAGCTGTCGCTCGACACCACCGGGCTGCTGTACGTCACCGGCCCCACCGCTACCACGGCGACCGCAGGCAGCCAGACGCTCCCCGCGAGCCCGGTCGGCTTCCTCGAGGTCAACATAGGCGGCACCACGTACAAGCTGCCGTACTACGCAGTCTGATCCCCGCTCGCACCCCCGCGCACCTCCCGGGCACAGTCCCGGCACCTGTAGGCGTAGGAGACCACGGCGGCGAGCGGCATCGCGGCCGGGATCTGGCCCCCTCGCGGCATGACCCGGCCGTCGGTCAGCGCCATGAGTGCGGTGCAGGCCGGGCAGAGCGAGCCCCGGACCCACCTGTGCGCGGGGCACTGATCGGTGCTCAGGGGCTCCTTCCGCGTGCCGCAGAGGTTGCAGGGGGTTCCCTGCGGAGCCGGGGCGGCCTTCCCGTAGGGGACCGGGAAATTCCCGCTGGTCACCGGTCTCGCCCGGGTTTCTTGCGGTCACGATCGAGGACGGCCGCCAGGTGGTGCCGGACGCTCATGATGGATCCTCCCTCGCTGACTTTCTCAACTGCTATCGCTACTACGGCGGCCGGGAGTTACGGCGGCCTCGCATGACGCCCTGCTGAGCCACCGCTCACCGTCCGCACCATCCCGGGCCTCCGGGTCCGCATCCCCTTCCACAATCGCGCCCCGGAGGTGCATGGCTGTCACCCTGACGCCGGACAACGACCTGCTTTTCTACTCGTTCCCCATCGAGAAGCAGGAGGAGACCGCTGACGGAGATGTCCTGGTTTGGGGTAAGGCGACGGATGGGTCGCTAGATGCGGACCTCCAGATAGTCGATCCGGCGTTCAGCGCAAAAGCGTTGCGTGAGTGGTTCGATACGGGCGCAAATGTCCGCGTCCAGCATCAGGCGCAGCGTGACCCCGCTGGCCGGGGCGTCGACATCGAGACCGGGGCTGACGGGGCAACCTGGGTCAAGACTCTCGTGGTCGAGCCCATCGCCAAGGAACTAGTGCGCAAGGGCGTCCTCAAGGACTACAGCGTCGGCATCTGTCACCCCGACATCCGCATCGCGGACCCGCGGTTCTCCCACCTCGACCCGGAGCACAAGGCCGTCAACGGCGTCATCACCGGGCGCAAGGACGGCATCAGCAAGATCGGGGAACTGAGTCTCTGTGATCGCGGATCGAACTTCGGCACGCGCTTCCAGCTCGCCAAGGCGGCGGCGGACGGAGGCGTCGAGTTCGTCGGCAAGATGCTGGAGCCGGATGCCCCCCTGGCCAAGTCCGCCGAGCCGGACGTGCCCCTCGAGGCCACCGTCCACTTCTCCCCCACGTCGCTGGCGAAGCTCCTCGAGCACCGCCGCATCGCCGAGGACCGCGAGGCGCAGAAGGCCGCGGCGGGAGCCGACGAGGCCGGGGGCGACAACGCGGAGGCCGACCAGGAAGACGAGGCTGACGACCCGGACATGGAGCCCGACGACAGCACCGACACGTCCAAGGGCACCGACCCGGACGTGATCAAGGCCGAGACCGCGGTCTACAAGCGGGACGTGAGCACGGCCGAGCGCAAGAAGCTCGCGGAGCAGGGCCATGCACTCGCCGACGGGTCCTATCCGATCGCCACCACCGAAGACCTGAAGAACGCTGCGACCCTGGCCCGGTCCGGTCACGGCAACGCGGCAGCGGCGAAGAAGCTCATCGCGCGCCGGGCCTCCGAACTGGGCGTCAGCAACCCGCTGGACAGCGACAGCGCGGACAAGGCCGTCACTCCGGAGGGCCTGGATCTGACCGGCGAGGCCGACGCCACGGCTGTCGTTGCCAGGGCGATGGACGAGGTGCTCGCCAAGGCCATGAAGCCGAAGATGCCGTGCGGTGGCTGCGGCAAGAAGGTCAAGGCCAGCGCCGCGTTCTGCCCCGGCTGCGGCAAGAAGATGACCGCGGACAAGAGCGCATCGCCCGCCGACGGCGTGACCGACGCGGAGCCCACCCAGTCCGTTCCCGCCCACCGCGAGCCTGACGGGATGGCGATGGAGACCTTCGAGGACGACGCGCACCTGGAAGGCACGAATCCCGACGAGGGCTCCGAGCGGACCGCTGAGGCCGCCGTAGCGCCCCCCGCAGCGGAAGCCGCCGAGCTGGGCAAGTCCGTCGCCCCCGGTGCGCAGGAAGTCATCTCGAAGGCCGGCGCGCAGTGGGCCGAGGGCATCCTGCACGACCTCCTGTGCCCCGCGTTCTCCCCCGACGACACCGCGAAGTCCTATCCCGGCTACGCCCTCGCCGACGTCACCGCCGTGGAGGACTGGCAGGCCAAGGCCCTGGACGCCTCCGTCAGTGCCCCGCTGGCCGAGGCCGAGCAGGCGCAGCAGCGGTGGATGGCCGCCTTCACCCTCAAGGGCACCAAGGCGGAGGACATCGAGAGCCTCCGCTGGGAGGCGCACAAGGCGTTCTCCGACGCCAACCCCGGCCCCTCGACCTACCCGGCGCCGGGCGAGCTGCGCCCGCAGATGTTCCGCCGCCCGATCCTCACCGACGGCCAGTCCGCGAACCCGCCTGCCTCCGGGACGAGCCCGACCACGATCACGGCGGAGCACGTCGCCGCGGCCGACTTCCGGCGCGGGCCGCTGACCGGTGACCAGTCCCCGCCGACCGCGGCCGAGGGCGACAACGGCTCCCAGCCCGGACCCACCGTCACCGGGAGGCCGCAGCGGACGTTCTACCGCAACACCGCCCGCGACGGAGCCCGGTCCGCGATGTCGTCCATGCACGACCACATCGCCCACACCTTCCCCGACCTGTGCCCCATGCACGGCCCCGGAACCGGCGGCCAGCCCGCCACGGGAGCACGCCCCGTCCCGGTCCCCGGCACCCGCAAGGAAGCCGAGGGCGACACGGAGAAGGCAGCGGACGCCATGCCGCCCGGCAAGATCCCGTGCCCCGGCTGCAAGAAGAAGGTCAAGCAGGGCAAGCCGTTCTGCTCCGGGTGCGGGCACAAGATGGGCGCGGCGAAGGACGCAGACGCCGACGTGTCCAAGGCCGCCGGCATCGCGATCCCCGGCACCCTGGAACCCACCTCGGGGCCCGACATCGCCGAGCTGGTCAAGTCCGCCGTCGCCGACGCCACCGGCCCGCTCGTGAGGCAGCTGAAGGAGCAGGGCGAGCTCATCGACCAGATGGCCGCCGCCCCCGACCCGCGCTACGCCCCGTTCAAGGCCGTCGCGTCCGGCGGGATCCTGCCCAAGTCCGCCGGGTCAGGCGTCGAGCCGCCGCAGTCGCCCATCGAGAAGGCGTCGCACCTGGTGCAGAACAGCATGCTCAGCGACCTTCAGCACCAGGCCCGCAACGACCCCGACCCGGCGAAGCGGGAACTGGCGTGGACGATGATCACCAGCCTGCTGAAGCTCCCCAGCGCGGCAGCGGCACCGCAGTAACCCAGACGTACCCCTCAGCGGCGCTGAGGCGGACCACGAACGCTCCAGCGCGGCGCGCGGAGCAGACGACCAAGGAGACCACTACGACGTAACTACGAAGCACCCTGGAGGTGCTCAGTGGCAGTCATCACCGAGGCCGAGGCCACAGTCGCCCCGTCCGAAACGCTCAGCCCCGCCGGCGCAGCCGTCGCGGGCAACGTCTCCCAGTACTCCCGTACCCAGGAGATGATCAAGGCCCGGCTCCCCCAGCTCGTCAAGGGCGCCGGCTACGCCGGGACCGGCAACGCGCCGCTCACCGACGAGATGCAGATCATGACCAAGGCCTCGCAGGCCGCGATCGACCTGCGCCAGTCGACGTTCCAGGGAATGAACTCCCGCGCCGACGTGGTCAAGGGCATGAACCAGGACTTCCTCAACCAGTTCGGGTACCTGAAGACGGCGCTCCAGCAGCCCTGAGAACGGGATGAAGACCCCGTCAATTTTCTCGTAGTCGCCAAGATCCGTTTCGGTCTCCACCTGTACCCCATGTTCGGTACGCTGGCTCAAGAGCCGGATTTCCAGGAAGTGATCCGGATCCAAGTACACGTACTCGGTGTCGCCGCTCGGCCGGGTCAACTTGATCTTATGCGCCGGCGTGCCGTCGATGTCCTCCGTGCCGAGGTAATCGAGCTTGTTGCCCTTTTTCTGCGCGTCGACCAACGCACCATCAAAGTCCGCCACGGTCTCTGCCAGGCTCTTGATATCGTCCGCAGACAGCCGCTCAGGATCCTTGCGGCCCTGAAACGGATTGATTTGCCAGCCGGTCGTGCCGTCGAATGCTTGGACCTGCGTCAGTCCTTGAATCGTCGCCTCCGTTCGTATGGATGCGGGACGGCGCACCGTCTGCACGTACTGCAGCTCGAATTGTCCATCCTGGATGATCAATTTGCCCTGAATCTTCAGCGATTGCATGGCTTTGACGGCTGCAGCGCCGCCGCGTGCCTCGATATTCTGAGCCACCAGTTGCTCCAAGGTCGGCGCGGATGGAGCGCCGGCGGCCGACCCGCACAGCAGTACAGCTAGAAACACGGGACAGACTTCGATTCATGGCTATGTTCTTCATTGTGATCGACATGGGTTAGGGAGAAATGATTGGGATCCATTCTACGAGCCATACATCGGTAAGATCGATGTCGGGACATTGCGCAAGGACTCGTTTGCGCGTCCTTGCAAGATCATCTTCCGGCGTGCGTGCAGCTTTCTTTTCCATCATCGAAAGTCTGTCGCGATCTTGCATGCACCCTGGCGACCGCGCGAGGTGCACTTGCTTCGCCTCAGTCTCCTCGCGCTGTCTATGGTTGGGCCCCGCGCTGCATGATTCTGCGACGATTGCCTTCAGACGGGCTATCTCTGCCGGACGGTCCGCGTCAGCTATATATTGACGTTGCCCACTTCCTGTAAGCTTGTATGAGGGAGCGGCCGTTTGCAGCGTTTCTAACTGTTCAAGCGCATTCACGCACACGGTGACAGGCGCCTGACCGGCCAGAACCGCATGCGGGAGCAACGCCAGTCCCAATAACAACAATACCGTGGGTTTCATTTGATATGGCGTCCGGGTTCGACCGGCAATTCGCAACAGAAATCCATTAAACCCTCGGGTGACGTTATTCCAATGGGTGCTACGGCAAATTAGCATTTACCGAGAAAGATAGGTTGCTGAATTTCTTCGAAGCCTCTCGGGCGAGTCGGTGGCGACATCGCGGGTGCAACGCGCGGGTGGCCTGGTGTTCATCCAGCAAGCTGAAGGGCGCAAAGGCCTGAGGGCGCGGCTCAACACCGGCGAGGCTGCGGCGCAAGCAGGGCGCGCAGCTCACGGCCCCGGCCGTGCTCAGGGATGCGGCGATGCCTCAAAGTTGGCGGCATCCGATACCTGCCGGCATCCTCTCGCCCTTGATTGCGCTGTCAAGCACCCGTGAATCGGAATTCGCGAGGCCGGGCACGTCGCTGACCACCGACAATTGCGGCCGGACAAATGTCGGTGATACATGGTCATGTTTACATAACCTCAGCGATCCAGAAGGCGCAAGGAGAGAAAGGCAATGAAAGAACCCACACTGAAAGTCCCCGTGACTTGCCCCAGCTGCGCGCTGGTGTCCCTGGAAGAAATATCCATCGCCGTGGTCGCCAACGCGTTGCTGACCGAGAAGAACATTCGCCTCTACGCGAGTTGCCACGATCTATATTGGACCGCGACATTCGTCGAGCGCGAGCAATTGCGCAAACTCCTGAGGACCATGAAAGTCGAAAGGCAACAACGCGCGCCGGCGCAACTCGCCTCCTACTCGGACGCATTGCTAAGGAGAGTTTGCCGTTAGCCAGAGATCGTGAAATCGCCAATCGCGTCAAACGCTGTTCGCGGGTCTTCGCGCGGGCCTCATTTTTGGCTCCGGTGCGCACATGCGCCCGCATTCAAATCTCCGTCCAGGCCCTCAATAGTCCATGATAGTGCGCCGTCAGGCGCACCAGCGAATCCGAATCCGCGCCGCTTTGCGTCAGGCGTTGGATGGTGCCGTCGAGTTCGAACAGCTGCGCGCGCTTCTCATCGTCGCGAATCAGGCTTTGAATCCAAAACACGCTCGCCAACCGCCGGCCGCGCGTCACGGTCGTCACGCGATGGCGCGAGCTCGAGGAGTACACGATCAAATCGCCCGCGGCCAACTTGGCGGTGCGGCTGCCGAAATCGCTTTCGATGACCAGTTCGCCGCCGTCGTAGGCTTGCTGTGCGGACAGGAACAGCGTGGCCGACAGGTCGGTGCGAAGTTTCTGGGCACTGCCGGGGATCATGCGCACGCTGCCGTCCACATGCATGCCGAACTGCATGCCCTCGCCGTAACGATTGAACATCGGCGGATATACTTTGTTCGGCAACACGGCACTGATGAACAGCGCGTTGCGCTCCAACTGCGCGAGAATGAAATTGCCCAGCTCGCGCGCCATGGGGCTGGCTTCTTCGAGCTGGTGATTGTTCTTCACCGGCGCGCCTTGATGTCCCGCGCTGACGCGGCCGTCCGCCCACGGCGCCCGCTCGCTGTTGAGCGAGGCGCGAACCGTCGCCAATTGCTCCTCGTTCAATAGTGTCGGTATGCGCAGGAACACGGGCTACGCGCTCGCGGGCGACAGCCGCCCTGCATCGAGCCGCCCTGCCCCAAGACCCGCGACCTCGAGACGCGCGGCGAGATCTTCGAGCGCCCGCGGTGTGCCTGCGCGCGCGATCAGCGCCATGACGGCGCGGCGCACCGCCGCCGTGCCGCCGGCAGCGGCGCGCTCGAACCAAGCGGCCGCCTCTTCGAAACGGCCGGCCTCGAGCAACAGGCCGGCCCAATTGTACTGTCCGCGAAAATATCCGGCCTCGGCCGAGCGCCGGTACCAGTCGGCCGCTGCGTCGAGGTTTCGAGGCGTGCCCCAGCCCTCTTCGCAACATCGGCCCACCAAGCTCATGGCGCGCCCATGCCCTTGTTCGGCCGCCTCGAGATAGTAACGGTAGGCGAGTGCTCGATCGCGCCTCACACCGCGGCCATCCAGGTACAGGTGACCTAAGTTGTACTGTGCCCAGGCGTGGCCGGCATCCGCGGCGCGCAGGAAATGTTCGGCGGCCGCCGCTGGGTTCTCGGCGAGCGCCCCAGCCGTTGTCGAGACAGCGCCCGACCATGTTGATGGCATCGGCATCACCGCGCGAAGCTGCGCGGCGAAACCACTCGAGCGCTTGGACGGGATCGCGCGCAAGCCCGGTTCCCTCGAGCAGCATGCGGCCGTAGCACAATTGCGCCTGCGGCAGGCCTTCGATGGCGGCGATGCGCACCCAATCGGCCGCGCGGCGCGCATCTTGCGCAAACAGCGCCTGAAGCCGCGGTGTGCTCAGTTGGCTCAGCAGCGACATGATCGATACCGCTTGCATGGTGCAGCCGCGCCTTAAAAGCGATAGCTGGCGGTGCCGATGAGCGTGCGGCCCGCAGCCGGCAACGCATGGTTCTCGGCGATACCGACATAGTAGATGCTGGTGAAATACAGCTTGTCCGTGACGTTGTTGATGTTCAACTGCAGTTTGAAATGCGGACTGAACTCGTACGACGTCATGGCATTGAACACCACGTAGGCCGGCACGCCGGCGGTGTTCTCGGTATCGGCAAAGCGATGGCTGACGGCGGTGAAGCCGCCGCCGATCGTCCAGGCCGGAGTCGGCTCCACGGTGGTCCAGAAGTTCAAGGCATCGTGCGGTGTATTGGGCGCGAACTTGCCTCGCGATGAGGGGTTGCTGCCGGGCGCGGGCGCGTAACCGCCCTGCGACAGCGGGGTGCCGGCCGACGTGATCTTGTCGTTCAAGTGGGTGTAGTTTGCGGTGACTTCCCAGCTGTCCGTGACATGGCCCTCGATGCCGATCTCCGCGCCCTTCACCTGCTGATCGAAGGGTGCCTGCTGCACGGTCGGATCATTCGGATCCGAAATGCGCGCGTTGGAGACGCGCGTGTCGAACAGTGCGCCGGTCAACTGCGCCGCGCCGTGCAGGATTTTTACCTTGCCGCCCAATTCGAGCGTGTTGTTCTTTTCCGGCGAGAGACTTTGATCGGACGGCGCGACGATCAGGTACTCGATCACCGGGTTTTGCGAGGTGCCGTAAGAGAAATAGTAGCTTTGCTCCGCGTCGGGCTTGTAAATCACCGCGGCACGCGGGCTGACGAAGGTATCGGTGCGCTCAAACGCCGTTCCCGAGAATACTTCGCTGAAGCTCGACTTGAATCGATCCCAGCGCAATCCGGCATCCACGTCCCACTTCGCGCTCAAGGCAATGCTGTCCAAGGCGTACAGGCTGACATCGCTGCCCCGTCCCTTGGGATTGGAATTGGGCGTCAAGCGGCGTCGGCGGCACGAAGTACGGCACGGGGTTCAACAGCGGTGTCGGCGGAATGTCATCCAGCCCGTTCTGGAAGCGGTTCACGTTGGACTGCTCCTTGCTCAGCTCCAAGCCGCCGGTGAGCGTGTGCTTCATGCCGCCGAGATCGAAGTTGGCCGTGAGGTCGGTGCGATTGATCGCCAAACTCGTGGTCCCGGCGCTGCTCGGCTGATCGCGGGAAATGGCGATGGCGGCATACGGCGTTCCCGGCGGCGGCGGCGGCGTGAAGTCGTTGCCGAGAAAGGGTCCGGTGACCAAGTACTCGAATCCATAATTGGCGTAGCGCAGGCTGTCGCTCACGGTGATGCCGTGCGCGAAATCATGCTCGAAACGGATCGTGCCGATGTTGGTGTTGGTGCGCGTGCGATCGTAGTTGGCGAGGGAGTAATAGTTGCTGCGCTCGACATGCGCCGGTACGCCATCGATGAACGGAATACCGTAGTCCGGAAGATTGTTTTCCTCTTCCTTGTAGTAGCTCAAGGTCAGGCGCGTCGCGGTTTCCAGCCCCAAGCTCAGAGTCGGCGCCACGCCATAGCGGTGATAGTGAACTTGATCGCGCTCCACCACGCCATTGGCTTGGTCCATCAGCGTGATGCGCGCCGCCGCCGATTCGCTCAAGGGCACATTGACATCCCCGGTGCCGCGCCAGTAATCGATCTGGCCGCCCGACACGCTGAGGGCGGCGAGCGGCGTGAGCATGGGCTGCTTGCTGACGCTATTGATGACCCCGGAGGTCGAGCCGCGCCCGAACAAGGCCGAGGCCGGACCCAAGAGCACGGCAATCGAATCGGTATTGAAGGTGTCGCGCTGGTACTGGCCGATATCGCGCACACCGTCCAGGAAGAAGCTGTCGGGAACGGACAGCCCGCGCAGGTTCACCGAATCGCCGTGAGAACCGCCCTCACCGGCGTTCAACGTGATCCCCGGAACATTGCGCAATGCGTCCTGGACGAGGGAGAGGTTCTGCTCCGCCAGGGCTTTCTGGTCGACGGTATCCGTGGACTGTGAAATATCCTGGCGCGTATGGATGGCGGTTCCCGTGACCTCGATGCTTTGCAGGTTGTCCTCATCGAGCGGCGCGGCATCGCCGGCATGCGCGTGTGCGGAGACCAAGGCCGTGATGGCGGCACCCGCGGCGGCGAAACGGCCGGGTCCGGTGTCAGTGGCGGCGCGCGGCGGCGGCGCGACGAGCCCTCCGAGGAGGTGCGGTATGCAAACATTTCGTGTCCCAATTATCGAGTTCATATTAATGCTAACACGAATCATTATTATTTACATTTCTGATCTTGCCGTTCCGACTCGCATCTAGCGCGATCCGGTTTCGAGGAATTTCGGCCTGCCGGGGGCCTGGATGGGTGTTTAGGCTTGCTTGCGCAGCCCGGCGGGAATCAGAAGCAGCCCCAAGATTTCGAAGATCCCGTAGGCAATGAGTGCCATGAGGGCCGCCGGAATGGCGCCGGTGAGGATGGTCGGCACGTCGTTCAACGAAAGCCCCGACACGATGGGCGCGCCATATCCGCCCGCCCCCACCAAGGCTGCGAGCGTCGCCGTGCCGATGCTCACGATGGTGGCCGTCTTGATGCCGGCGAGCACCGTGGGACTGGCCAGCGGCAACACGATGCGAAAAAGAATCTGTCTGCCCGTCAAACCAAAGGCGCGCGCGTTTTCCAGATGCTTGGGATCGACGCTGCGGATGCCGGTGAAGGTATTGAGCACCACCGGCAGCAGGCTGTACATGCACAGCGCCGCCAGGGCCGGTTTCGTGCCGACGCCGAAAAGCGGAATGAGAAAGCACAGCAGCGCCAGCGAAGGCACGGTTTGAATGAGCGCGCTCGAGATGAGGATGGCCTGGCCCGCGGCGTGAAAGCGAACCGAAGCCATCCCCAGCGGGATGCCGACCAGTACCGAAAACAGCAGCGATATGCCGACCAGCCACAAGTGCTCTTGCGTGCGCTGCAGAACACTGCTTTTCAAACTCTGCGAACGCGGCGCTTCGGATCCCAGGTGCTGCGCGGCGATTTTGGCGAAGCTTAGGTGCTGAATGTCGGCCTCGGCGTTCATGTCGATCATGGACTGCGCGCTGATGGAATTCTGCAGCGCGAGCAGCGCCTGCCATTCCCGCGGATGCGTCTCGGTAAAGGCTTTGCGTGCCACCCAAACCGCTTGGTACACGGGAAAATATCCGTGATCGTCCTTGAGCACCCGCAAGCGGGATTTCTCGATCTTCGCATCGGTGGAATACAGGTCGATCAAGTCCACCGCGCCGTCATCGATCGCTTGATAGGTGAGGCTATGCTCCATGCGGTTCACGTGCTGTGGCGCGAAATGCAGATGATAACTCGCGGCCATCCCCTGAAAGCCGTCCTTGCGATCCATGAATTCGTAGCTGAATGCAGCACGGATGCCCGTTTCCATGCCGGCCAAATCGCTGATGGCCTGCAGATGATGTTGCTCGGCGAAGGATTCCTTGACGGCCAGCGCGTAGCTGTCGTCGAATCCCAACGGACCCGACATCACCAGATCCATCGCCAGCAACGCCTGCTGAATGGCGTCGATCGATTTCAAGTCCGGACGTTTGAGGATGGCTTCGGTCAGCGTGCCGGTATAATCCGCGTACACATCGATCGCGCCGCTCTTCAGGGCTTCGAACAGTATCCCGGTGCTGCCCATGCCGAGCTTGCGCGTCACCGGTGTTTTCGATACGGCTTCGATGCTCTGTGCCGCGATTTCGCCCAGCACATAGCCTTCGGTAAATGCCTTCGAACCGACAACGATGGGTGCGGCGGCCATTGCGCCGGCCGGCAAGCAGGCCGACCATTGCCAGAACCGCCGGCTGCCGCGACGCCCTTCGCCCAGCAGCCGGCTGAGTATTTCGCGCGCGCCGCAAGGTCACGCGACTTCCGCCGCGTCCGGCAACGTGCGCTGTGCGTTGATGAACGATGTCACGAAGGGATCGGCGGGATGCAGCAGCAGCTCCCGATAAGTGCCGCTCTGCACGATCCTTCCCTCGTGCAGCAGCGTGATTTTTTCCGCCAGATACACCGCCTCTCCGAGATCATGGGTCACCAAGAGCACGGTTTTGGCCAAGCGTTGGAAAATGGATTTCAATTCCTGCTGCAGGCTGCGCCGGATGAGCGGATCCAGTGCCGCCATCGGTTCATCGAGCAGCATCACCTGAGGATCCATCATGGCGGCGCGCATGATGGCGACGCGTTGTTGCTGGCCGCCGCTCAGTTCAAAGGGAAAACGATTGAGCACCGCCGCATCCAGATCGACCAGCTTGCGCAATTCCTCGACACGGGCGGCGATCCTTTGCCTCTCCCAGCCCCGCAGCTTGGCAATCAACGACACATTGTGAAAACCCGTGATGTGCGGAAAGAGGCCCCCGTCCTGCGGTACATAACCGATTCGATCCGCCCATTGAACGGGGCTGAAGGACAGCAGCGCCTGATCATTGATCTTGACATAGCCGGTATCGAATGGAATCAATCCCAGGGTGATCCGCAACAGCGTGGTCTTCCCGGAGCCGCTGGAACCGATCAGGGCATGCGTGGCGCCTTTGGGAACCGTGAGGTTCACATCGGACAGCACCGGCCTGCCCTCAAAGCGTTTATAGATGTTTTGCAGCCTCAGCATGGGAAGCCGGTGTTCAAGGCTGCGGCTCGACGATGGTGCCCTGATGATACAGGATCTTCCAGCCGGCAGGGGTGCGGCGCCAGAGCGTGGCTCGGCGTGTGATGCGCGGGCCTTGTGCAAGCGTGTAGGTGATCAGGTAGTTGCCCGCGGCAATTTCGCGGCATTGAAAATCACGCGTCAGCCATTTCGATTCCTCGGGGTCGGGCGCTCGATTCGCCAGCGTATCGAGCACGAACTCCCGGCTGTAGCGCCGGCCGGATGCACCCACCTCCCAAAACTCCAAATCCATCATGTTCTCGTAGTCGGCGCGGGTCGTGCCGAATTCAGGATGATGAAAGACGGGCTCGCGCCGCTTCAGTTCCTCGAGGACTTCGAGCAGCTGCGGCGAGGTTGCGAACGCGATGCGCGGTCCGCTTTGATTTCGCTTATTGGGCATTTCAACACCTCCTCTGGTTGCGTCACGACTGCCTACGGCTATACGATTCCTGCGCTTTCAATGCAAGCTTTTGGGGAAACATCATGGATTTAGGCATCCGCGGGCGAACCGCCATTGTCTGCGCATCGAGCCAGGGATTGGGAAAAGGTTGCGCGCAAGCGCTCGCGGAAGCGGGCGTTTCGCTGGTGATCAACGGACGCCATCAGGCGCCTCTGGAGCAGACCGCGCAGGAGCTTCGGCAAGCCTGGGGTGTCGCCGTGACGCCGGTGGTGGCCGATGTGTCCACCGCCGAAGGCCAGGCGGCACTGCTCAGCGCCTGTCCCGCGCCGGACATTCTCATCAATAACAACGGCGGACCGCCGGTGCGTAATTTTCGCGAGCTGGACCGCAAGGCCATGCTCGACGGGGTGACCATGAACATGGTGACGCCCATCGAGCTCATTCAAAAGGTCATTGATTCCATGGCGGCGCGCGGCTTCGGCCGGATCGTCAATATCACTTCGATCAGCGTGAAGATGCCGATCATCGGGCTGGACCTGTCGAGCGGCGCGCGCGCCGGCCTCACCGCGTTCATGGCCGGCGTCGCACGCAGCGTGGCCGATAAGAACGTGACGATCAACAATCTATTGCCGGGCAGCTTCGACACCAAGCGCCTGCGCAGCACTTTGAGCATGGCCGCCAAGCGCGGCCAGATGAGCGATGAAGAGGCCGCGGCACGCTCCATGGCGAACATACCCGCCAAACGTTTCGGTACGCCGGCGGAATTCGGCCAGGCCTGTGCCTTTCTGTGCAGCGTGCATGCCGGCTTCATGACCGGGCAGAACGTTTTGTTGGATGGCGGCGCCTACCCGGCAGCGTTCTAGTCCGCGATATCGATTTGCGTCCCTGATGCAAGCGCGCCGAATTCGCTCATGCGCGATTGCAATTCCTTGCGGAATCGCCGGCTCAAACGCAAATTCCGGCCGCCGTCGAGGATCACCTCGTATTCTCCCGCCGCGTCGACTTGCAGCGCCCTGACCCTGCGCAAATTGACGATGGTCGAGCGATGAATGCGGCAGAAGATGTGCGGATCCAGCTCCTGTTCCAACTCGGCCATGCTCTTGCGCAACAAATGCGACCGGGTCCCCACGTGTAAGCATACATAGTAATCCGCCGCCTCCACCCAATCGATATCCGGAACCTGGACGTAGGCGACTTGCCCTGCGCTGCGCACCATGAGGCGCGGCGTTTCGGGCGGCGGCAGGGGTTCCTTGGTGGCGATTTGTTCCTTGGCGCGCTGCATCGCCAGATGGAAGCGGGCATCGTCGAAGGGCTTCAATAGATAGTCAAGCGCACCGGCATCGAACGCGCGCAGCGCGTACTCGTCATAGGCAGTGACGAACACAATGACCGGTAGCGGCTTATCCGCCTCCAGCAACCTGAGGACCTCGAAGCCGCCGCACTCCGGCATCTGAACATCGAGAAACACGAGATCGGGCCGTGCAATTCGAATCTGCGCCACGGCCTCGATGCCTGATTCGCATTCCTGGATCGACTCTATGTCGGTGTCCTGGCGCAGCAGCACGCGCAGATTGCTGCGCGCCAGAGGTTCGTCATCGACGATGAGCGCGCGAATCCTTGTGGGAAGCGCGGCCATCATGCCTCGCAGTATGGCAATGCGATGGACACTTGCACGCCGGTGATTCCGTAGTTGTCCAGCTGCAGATCGAAATCGCCGCCATAGAGAATCTCCAGACGCGTGCGCAAATTCGACAGCCCGATACCTTTCTTGACCGAGCAACCATCCCTATCCAGTAGTGGGCCGTCGTTATAGACGCTCAAGAGAAGCATACCGTCCGACCGCGACGCAGCGACCCGCACCTTTCCTCCCTGCGCTCGCATCGCAATCCCATGCTTGATGGCATTTTCGACCAAGGGTTGCAGGATGAGGCTCGGAATGCGCGCCTCGCGCAGCTCCTTGGGTATTTGCAGGTCCATTTTAAGACGTCCCGCGAAACGCACCTGTTGAATCTGCAGGTACTTTTGCAGGAACTCTACTTCCTGCGCCAGGCGGACCTTGGCATCGAGGCTGCTGTTCGCGACCCGTCTCAAGAAATCACTGAGCGCCACGATCATGCTCACCGCAGCTTCGTTTTTGTTCTCGCGCACCAATCCGCAGATGGAATTGAGGGTGTTGAAAATGAAATGCGGTTCGATCTGCCGCTGCAAGGCATTCAATTGGGCAGAGGACAGCTGCTCGTTGAGGCGCGCCGTGTCGGTTTTCTGCGCGGCAGCCTTCGCTCTGGAATCCAGCAAATAGGTGACCGCCAGAAGGGCGATATACAGAATGAATGCCGGCAGTAACCCGACAGAAAACTTCAGCGGCCACGTTACCAGGAACGGATCTGATCTAAAGTCGGGGAGTCCAGGGCTGCAACAGCACTTGCAGCGCGGTTGCCCACGCGGACGCCACCAAGTCGATGGCAATGATGGCGCCCAGATGTATCAGCAGCCTGCACGGGATTGCGGACCAGAGGATAGCGTCGGCCCAAATGAATCGCCACCGGCGTGGCCAGGGCCCATGGAAGCCAGGCAAGCGTCAAGGCGAAGAACATTTTAACCCACGAGTGATGCATTCCCTCGTGGCGCATGGCGAAGACGTTCTGTGTGGCATCTAAAATACCCAGACCCGTCCACAACCCGGCAATCCAGAGCCAGTTGTACGATCTGCCGTTCGTGGGGGTCGCCATGCTGCTGTCGAATCGTACTCCACTCGAGTTTGTTCCCAGCAGCACAATGCAGCGAATCGGCATAAGTGTGCAGCCAGCGGACTGACAGAAAAGCCTGCCGCCCGCATACTGCGGCGATGAAAGCCACCACACTTGCGATCACGACTGCACTGAGTCTTTTCTGTTCCATCGCTTTGAGCAACAACGCCCCGAGGGCCGTGCGCGCGCCGGTTTACACCGACGATGGCAGGCTGGCCTTGCCTGAAGACTATCGGGAATGGGTGTATTTGAGTTCAGGATTTGACATGTCTTACAGCCCGCTGGCACAGGCCGGCCACCACATGTTCGACAATGTATTTGTCGAGCCCGGCGCGTACCAGGCATTTTTGGCAACCGGCACATGGCCCGACAAGACCATGTTGGTATTGGAAGTGCGCGGCGCGCAGGAAAAGGGTTCGATCAACAAGAGCGGCCACTATCAAGACGAGGTCATGGGCCGCGAAGTCCACGTCAAGGATGGCGCGCATTTTCCGGAAGGCTGGGCGTTCTTCGGATTTGAGGGCAGCAAGCCCGCCAAAATGATTCCCAGAACCGCTAATTGCTATACATGCCACGCGGCTCACGCCGCCGTCGACAACACTTTCGTGCAGTTCTATCCGACTCTACTGCCCATCGCTACCACGAAGGGCACGTTGTCGGCCGCATATAAGGCAGAGTCGGGCGCACGGAATTGAGCGGACGGGATTGAGGCTGCGCCTCTCTTAAACGGCGCCTCAGGGTGCGTCGCTCAGATTTCAATATTGTCGATCAACCGCGTATGGCCGAGTCGGGCGGCGCCCAAGATCACCAATGGATCTCGCTCTCCGGGAATCGCCAAATCCTCACGCCGCCGGATCGCGACGTAGTCCGGCTGCCATCCTCTTGCTCGCAGGGATTCCGCCGCCGTGCGCTCGATATCTTCCCGGCTGCCCTTGCCGGATTTTAATTCGGCGGCCGCATCGCAAAGCGTGCGATAGAGCTGCACGGCCTCCAGCCGTTGATGGACCCCGAGATAACCGTTGCGGGAGGAAAGAGCGAGTCCGGTGGGTTCGCGCACCGTCTCCCCGGCCACGATTTCGATCGGCAGTGCAAACTGCCGCACCATGTTTTTGATCACGAGCAGCTGCTGGTAGTCTTTTCTTCCAAATATCGCGATGCTGGGCCGGACGATATTGAACAGCTTCAACACGGCGGTTCCCACGCCGACGAAGAATCCGGGACGGAAACGCCCTTCCAAAATGTCAGCCAGCTCTGCCGGCGGCTGCACCTTGTATTTTTGCGGCTCCGGGTACATTTCTTCGGTGCTCGGCGCGAACACCATGTCGCAGCCTGCGTTCGCCAGCAACCGGCAATCGTGCTCCAAAGTCCGAGGGTATGTTTCGAAATCTTCGCCGGGCGCAAATTGAAGCTGATTGACGAATATGCTGGCCACCACCTTGCCGGCATGGTGGCGCGCCGCCCGCACCAGCGACAAATGGCCATCGTGCAAATTGCCCATGGTGGGCACGAGGCCGACGCTGCGATGTTCGGCAAGCGCATCCTGCATTTCGCCCACAGTTGAGATTATTTGCACGTTGGATCCGGTTAAAAACCGTGCAAGGCATCGTCCGGAAAACGGTTCGCCTTGACGTCGGCAACATACTGACGCACGGCGGCATGGATGCTGTCATGACCGTCCAGAAAATTGCGCACGAACTTGGGCATCTTCTGCAGGCCGATCCCCAACATGTCGTGCAGCACCAGCACCTGACCATTGCATGCGGCGCCGGCGCCGATACCGATGACGGGGACAGACAATGATTTTGCAAGACCACCGGCGAGAGTTGTGGGGACCATCTCGAGAATCACCATTCCGGCCCCGGCGGCCGCCAGGTCCTCGGCGTCCTGGCGCAATTGGTTTGCCTCTTCGGCACCTCGTCCTTGCACCCGGTAGCCACCCAACGTATGCACGGACTGCGGCGTAAACCCCAAATGCGCGCAGACCGGGATACCTCTATCGACGAGAGCTTGCACGATGGGAACGGTCCAGCGTCCCCCTTCGAGCTTCACCATGTGCGCACCCGCCTGCATGAGGCGCACTGCGTTGCCTATCGCCGATTCGTCGGATTGTTGGTAGCTACCGAAGGGCATATCGGCGATGAGCCAGGCCGTGCGGTTGCCTCTGGCCACGCTGGCCGTGTGGTAAACCATGTCATCCATGGATACCGGCAGGGTCGTCGGATGCCCTTGCAGCACCATCCCTAAGGAGTCGCCGACCAGGAGCACATCGACGCCGGCATCATCCAACACACGCGCAAACACGGCGTCGTAGCAGGTCAGCATGGAGATTTTTTCACCGGCCGCGTGCATTTCTCGAATGCGGTGCATCGTCATCAGTTTACGGTTGCTCATCCCCCATTGTCATACATCGCGAGCATTCCTGGAATGGGTGCCGGGAACGGTTCATCAGGAGCGTGGCTCACTTGCAGAGGTTCGCAGCCGCCAGCCGCTCACGATCCGCACCCATGGAAGCCGAAATGCCAGCAGCGCCAGCAGTATCGACAGGTAGATCAGCGGCTCGCGCTTATCGGCCTTGACCAGCCACAGAAAGTGGATCGCCCCCAGCATCGCGGCCGGATAAATGAACCGGTGCAGCGCAATCCAGCGTCGCTTCAGCCGGCGCTGCCAGCCGGCGGTGGAAGTGATCGCCAAGGGCAGCAGCAGCAGCCAAGCGGAGAAGCCCAAGGTGATGTAGGTTCGCTTCACCAGGTCCTCGGCAAGCTGCGTCATCGAGAAACTCAGGTCAAAGACGAGATACATCGATAAGTGCAGGCACAGGAACGCGAATGTCCACAGACCGAGAATTCGGCGCACTCGAACCGGTTCGGTCATTCGCGTGATCGTGCGCAACGGAGTCATTGCCAAGGTCGTGAGCAAGAGGCGCAGTGTCCAATCGCCGGTGTAGTGTTCGAGAAACTCCACGGGGTTCGCGCCGAGCTTGCTTTGCAATATCAATTTCGCGCCGAGCAGAAGCGGAACGATGCCGAGTGCCCACGCGGCGGCACGCCACGCCCAGAGACGGATCAAAAAGAGGTCCTCAAATCCATGCCTGAGTAAAGCGACGCGACTTCCGGATACCCATTGAACATGAGCGTCTTGCGCCTGAACAGTTCACCCAGGCGCCGCTCCTGCGCCTGACTCCAGCGCGGGTGATCGACGGTGGGATTTACGTTCGAGTAGAAACCATATTCCCCCGGCGCCAGCTTGTTCCACGTGGCTTCCGGCTGCTTCTCCGCGAAGTGAATCTTGACGATGGACTTGATGCTTTTGAAGCCATACTTCCAGGGCACCGTCAGGCGCAGCGGGGCGCCATCCTGATTCGGCAGCACGCGCCCGTACAGCCCCACGGTCAGGAAAGCCAACGGGTGCATGGCCTCATCGATGCGCAGGCCTTCACGGTAGGGCCAGTCGAGCACACCGCGAGCGGTCTCGGGCATCTGCTTCGGATCGTACAGAGTCGTGAAGGCGACGAACTTTGCCTTCGAGGTCGGCTTGAAGCGCTTGAGCACATCGGCCAGCGGCAAACCGGTCCAGGGGGCCACCATGCTCCAGGCCTCGACGCAGCGATGCCGATAGATGCGCTCCTCCAGGGACTGGGGTTTGAGCAAATCTTCGATGTCGATGCGGCCCGGCGCCTCGCACTCCCCGTCCACGACCACCGACCAGGGTCGAGTGCGCAGGCTGCCGGCATTTTGGGCCGGATCCTCTTTGGCGCTGCCGAATTCGTAGAAATTATTGTAATGCGTAATGTCGGTGTACGCGGTGACATTCTCCCCTCCCGCCATCTCCCTTTTGCGCACCACGGCAAGGGGCGCAAGGTTCGCATCGGCACCGGCCTCAGCCCGCCCGACACCTGCGAGCGCCGCGCCCGCCGTCGCAAGGCCCATTTGCCGAAGAAAGCGCCGGCGATCGGCGTACACCGTTTCCGGGGTTATTTCCGACGATTTGATGGGGTATGGATGGGCAATTTTGATCAACATCAGGGGCTCCGTGACTTGAGTGTAGCTTGGGCGAGTGAACGCCGGTAAATGAGCAGATACGCCGCCGGCACGACGAGCATCGAGAGGATTGGCGCCGTGACCATACCTCCGACCATGGGGGCTGCGATTCGTTGCATGACCTCCGAACCGGTGCCCCCGCCGAACATAATGGGCAGGAGCCCTGCGATGATGACGGCTACGGTCATGGCCTTGGGACGCACCCGCAGAACCGCGCCCTCCACGATGGCGTCGGTCAGGTCGGCGAGGGTATGGAATTGGTCCGCCGCGCGCCGCTTGGCGATTGCATGATCGAGATAGATCAGCATGATGACCCCGAACTCTGCGGCGACCCCCGCAAGGGCGATGAAGCCAATGGCGGAGGCAATCGAGAGGTTGTAGCCGAGAAAGAACAGCAGCCAGATACCGCCCACCAGCGCGAAGGGCAAAGTCCCCATGATGAGTGCGGCCGATGCGAGACTTCTGAAGGTCAGATAAAGAAGAACAAAGATGATGGCCAGCGTGAAGGGCACGACGAGTTGCAGCTTTTTGGCGGCCCGCTCCAGGTACTCGAATTGTCCGGACCAGGTAATCGTATATCCAGGCGGCAGATTGACACGCGCACTGACGAGCTTCTGCGCTGACGCCACGTACCTTCCTAAATCACGACCGCTGATGTCGACGTATACCCAGCCGTTGAGCCGTGCGTTCTCGCTGCGCAACTGCGGCGGACCATCGGTGACGACGAGATCCGCCACGGCGCCGAGCGTCGTCGTTGCACCCGCCGCGGTGACGATCGGCAGCACCTGCAGCTTGTCGACCGAATCACGCAACTCGCGGGGATAGCGCAGGTTGATCGGAAAGCGCTGCAAGCCTTCGACCGTCTCACCGACGTTCTCACCTCCAATCGCGAGGGCGACGACCTGCTGCACGTCGGCGAGACTCAAGCCGAAGCGTGCCGCACGAATGCGGTCTATCCTTACTTCGACATATCGTCCACCGCGGACTCGTTCGGCGTATGCCGAGCGGGTGCCCGGCACGGCCTTCACCGTCGCCTCGACCTGCTCGCCGATCCGCTCGATCACCTTCAAGTCGGGACCTGCGATCTTGATGCCGACGGGACTCTTGATGCCGGTGGAAAGCATATCGATGCGATTGCGAATCGGTTGCACCCACAGATTGGAAAGGCCGGGTATGGTCAATGCCGCATTCATCTGGTCGATCAGTTGATCCTGGGTCATGCCGCTTGGCCATTGCGATGGCGGTTTGAAACGGATGGTGGTCTCGAACATCTCCAAGCCCGCGGGGTCGGTCGCGGTCTCCGCCCGGCCCATCTTACCGAATACGCGCTCGACTTCCGGAAAGCGCATCAGGATTTTATCCGTTTGCTGCAACAGCTGAGAGGCTTTGTCTGCCGACAGGCCGGGCAACGCGGAAGGCATGTAAAGCAGGTCCCCCTCGACCAGGGGCGGCATGAATTCGCTGCCCAACCGGGTAAACGGAACGATGCTGAGCAGGAGGCACAGCGACGCCAGCCACAGCGTGGTCTTGGGGTGACGCAGAACCGCGCCGAGCAACGGCCGATAAAGCGCGATCAACAGCCGGTTGAGCGGATTGCTGCGCTCCTGCGGAATTCGCCCGCGGATGAAGTAGAACATCAGGACCGGAATCAGCGTTACCGAAAGCCCTGCCGCCGCCGCCATCGAATACGTCTTGGTGAACGCCAGCGGACTGAACAGTTTGCCTTCCTGGGCCTCGAGGGTGAAAACGGGAATAAAGCTCAACGTGATGATCAGCAGGCTGAAGAAGAGCGCCGGCCCCACCTCGGCCGCGGCGTCCGCGATCAACTTCGATTGCTCGAGGGTGGTCGCGCGTCTGCCCGGATTGGCATGGTTCCAGGCCTCAACGTGTTTGTGCGCGTTTTCGATCATGACCACCGCTGCATCGACCATGGCGCCGATCGCGATCGCGATCCCGCCCAAGGACATGATGTTGGCGTTGACGCCCTGCCAATTCATGACCGAGAAGGCGGCCAGAATACCGAGCGGCAAGCTCACGATGGCGACCAGCGCGGAGCGCAAATGAAACAAGAAGAGCGCGCACACCAGCGTGACGACGATGAACTCTTCGATCAGCCGGTCGCGCAGGGTGGCCACCGACTTGTGGATCAGCTCCGAGCGGTCATAGGTGGCAATGATCTCCACCCCCTTCGGCAGCCCCTGTTGCAGGCTCGCGATCTTGGCCTTGACCGCGCCAATGGTCTCGAGCGCGTTTTTGCCGGCCCGCATGACGATGACGCCGCCGACGGCTTCGCCCTTGCCGTCGAGTTCGGAGATGCCGCGGCGGATTTCAGGCCCTATCTGCACGCGCGCGACATCACCGAGCAGTACCGGTGTGCCGCCAGACCCGAGGCCGACCGGAACGGTGCGGAAGTCGTCCAAATTTTTGAGGTACCCGGTTGCGCGCACCGCGTATTCAGCCTCGCCCAACTCCAGGACCGACCCGCCGGTCTCATTGTTCGAATCGCGCAGCGCTGTCTTGACTTTGTCGATGGTGATGCCGAGCGCCCGCATGCGATCCGGATCGAGCACGACCTGGTATTGCTTGACCAGTCCACCGATGCTGGCGACTTCGGCAACATTGGGCACGCTCTTCAACTCGTACTTTAGGAACCAATCCTGCAGCGCGCGCAGTTGCGAGATGTCGTAGTGTCCGCCGTGGTCGATGAGCGCGTATTCGTAAATCCAGCCGACGCCCGTACCATCCGGCCCCAACGTCGGCTTCGCGGAAGGCGGCAGCCGGCCGGTCACCTGATTCAGGTATTCGAGCACGCGCGAGCGCGCCCAATACAAGTCGGTCTTGTCGTCGAAGATGATGTACACGTAGGAATCGCCAAAAAATGAATAACCACGCACCGTCCTCGCGCCGGGCACCGACAGCATCGTCGTGGTCAGCGGATAGGTGACCTGATCCTCGACCACTTGCGGTGCTTGGCCCGGAAACTCGGTGCGGATGATGACCTGCGTGTCGGATAGGTCCGGTAGTGCATCGAGGGGCGTCGAGAGCGTTGCATGAACGCCCCAGGCGGTCAGCAGCAGGGTACCCATCAGCACCAGGAAGCGGTTTTGAATCGACCAGCGAATGAGTGCGTCCAACATGTCAGTGCCCTCCGTCCTGCGCTTGAGCCGGCGCCGGCATGAGCTCCGGTTGCGCGTTCTTGTCTTGGGATTCGTTCGATCCGGCGAGGTTCTCGAAAGCCCCCCGCAGACTCGCTTCGGAGTCGATCAGGAACTGACCTGAGGCGACGACATTCTGGCCTGCGCTCAAGCCGTCGAGAATCTCGGAACGGCCGCCATGCTCCGCGCCGACCAGGACCAGCTGCGGGCGAAAATGCGTGTTGTCGTCTGCGACGATCACGATGCTGCGCGTGCCGGTCTTGATCACCGCTTCCGTGGGTACCGTCAGCACCTGATCCTGCGGCGCCCCGCGCAGATGCACGCTGGCGAACATACCGGGGCGCAGGCGCTTGCCGAGGTTGTTCACTACGACCCTGACTTTTAGCGTGCGGGTGGCCGGCGTCAGCTCCGGATACAGATAATCGATCCGGCCCTGGAAGCGCTCGCCGGGCAGGGCCGGCAGGTCAGCCGTCGCCGGATCGCCCGTCTTGATCCACGCCGCCTGCGTTTCGGGCACTTCGGCATTGATCCAGACGCTGTCCAGCGCAGCGAGTTGAAATAACACGGTACCCGGGGCCACGGCCGCGCCCTGACGGGCGCCCAAGTCCATGACGTAGCCATCGAAGGGCGCGAAGTAATCGACGCGCCGCTCGGCTTGACCGGTTTTGTCGATATGCGCAACCTGTGCCGCCGAAAGACCGAACAAGGCGAGGCGCCGGCGCGCAGCCCCGATCAGCTGCGGGTCCCCGGAGTTGCGCGCAATCAGCAACTCCTGCTGGGTCGCCAGAAGATCCGGCGCATAGACCCCGGCGAGGCGCTGCCCGCGACGGACCGAATCGCCGACCGCGCGCACGTATAGTTCCTCGACCCAGCCCGGTTGACGCACTTCGATCGCTTCGATCCGGTGCTCATCCACAGCCACCACGCCGACGGTGTCGACGGCGCGGGCGAAGCTGCCGCGCTCAACTGGGCCGAGGCGCACGCCCAGATTCTGCACGACGCGCGAATCGATGGCGATGCTGCCGGTCGGCGCGGCCGTGCCATCCGTGGCCTCGTCCGTATATTTTGCAACCAGCTGCATGTCCATGAATGGTGACTTGCCCGGCTTGTCGAAATGCTCCTGCGGCCGCATGGGATCGAACCAGTAAAGCGGTTTTTTATCGGTGCCGGACGCCAGCGGCTGCGCGGCGGGCGCGCCGCCGTGCACAGCGGCATCCGGCTTGTCCGTGTGACCTTGCTTCAGCAGCGCAACGCCCAGAACCACGCTGCCCACGATGAGGGATCCTGCCAACAAAAAATTCGAATCGCGATTCACGGCGTTTCTCCCGTGCGATCTTCCGGGGCCGCAAAGTACTGGAGGCGTACCTGTGCTCGCGCCGCTTCGACGGCCAGGCTCAAACGTTGCAACTGAATATCGAGCAGGCTGCGTCGCGCCATCAGCACGGCATCGAAGTTGCCCCGCCCTGCCTGGTAGGCAGCGCGCGCCTCGTCGATACGGCGCATCGAATTGGGAATGATGTCCGTGTCGAACTCGCCGACCCGTTGTTGGTAGTGATGCCAGTCGAGATAATCCTGGCTCACGCGCGCATGCAACTCGCGCAGCAGATCCTGTTTGCGATCTTTGCTCGCACGTGATCGCTCGAATGCCGCGGAGAGTTCCGGATCCTGACGCTTCTTGGTGAAATACGGCAATCCGACACTGACCTGGATGCCCACGAAGTCGGAAAAGCCGGGACGGTAAGCCACGTACCCTTCCACCGAAACATCCGGCTTGTAGGCTTGGCGAGCCAGTGCGACATCGGTCGCAGAGGCCTCGATTTGCGTGTCCAATTCACCGATCATCGGATGGTGATCGACCGCCGCCATCAATTCCGGCAG
Source organism: uncultured Gammaproteobacteria bacterium (assembly GCA_963761345.1). GTDB lineage: Bacteria > Pseudomonadota > Gammaproteobacteria > Steroidobacterales > Steroidobacteraceae > Bog-1198. The sequence goes on along the minus strand of CAVXGV010000009.1, from coordinate 361,928 downwards.
CGCGCGCGGGGGTGGCGGCAACGACAGAGCCGCGATCGGCCGCTGAACATCATCGCCGATCCAGCGCGCAAGTCCGGCGCGCGTCCGCTGTGCGTGGTGCACCCAGTCGTGCTCTTTGTCCTCGACCAAAGCCGCCTCGACTTTGGCAGCCGTCCAATCGGCCTGCGATGCCTTGCCGCTGCCATAGTCCTTTTCAAGGGACTGCACCTGCAGCGCGGCTTCCGCGGAAAGCTTGCGAGCCAACATGAGCCCTTGCTCGGCTTCATAGACATCCAGCCAGGCGAGGGCCGCATCGCGGCTGATTGCGCGCCGGTCGTTGCTGAGCCCCGCGCGCTCGGTCTCTGCATCGAGTTGTTTGCGCTCGCCTTTGAGCCGCCGTTTGTTGGCACGCGGCAATTCCTGGCTCAAACCGACGGTGAATTCAGTGAAGTTGTCGCGCCGCACGCTGAAGGCTTCGCTGGTATCCACCGGCAGGTCTTTCAGGCCGCCGGAGAGTTTCGGATCGGGCAGTTGCGCCGCGGCAATGGCCTGCTGCTCATCGGCCCGAATCCTGGCTTCCCTTCCTGAGAGCAGCGGTTGATCGATCGCCGCCAATCGCACGGCCTCTTCCATGGTCAACGGGACATCGATGTCCGCCGCGACGCTTGAGGACTCCGCACAAACCAATGGGGGCGCGGCGCCCACGATCGCAATGAGTACCGCCAAGTAAAAGCGAAACATGAGTATTCTCCAAAGCTCACCGGTGGCGGCGCCAAGCGCACGCCATCAAAGTGCGACTCTCGCGAGTCGCTCAAATGCCGTCGTTTAGACGGAACGAGTGCTTTTAGAGAATGGGAGGACGAATGAGCGGCGAATCGCCGCGAGAGAAGAAGTTCACGGTGCCGAAGTGCCGCTGCAGCGTCGGACGGCCATACCAAACCAGGGAAGCGGGCAATGCGGGGAGTGCGACGGCCGCGACCGCGAGACAGCCATCCAGACAGCAACTCGCCGGGTGAGAACCGCCGCCGGGGCAGCACGATTTGTGCGAGGCGGCCACGCCACCGGCAGAGGTCTGGCAATCGGGCTGCATCATCGGGTGCACGGCCGCAAAAGCGGCCAAAGAGCCCTGCATGCCCATGACGAGCATCAACAATAACGCGGTGAGCTGGCGCTTCATGCGCGGGAGGATAAGTTATCGACGGTCATTTTGGCAAATCGAGCGCCAAGAAATGTCGACTGCTGCATGACAGACCAGGCGTAGCCTGAGCTATTCATGAACGGTTGGTATAGTGACGCACGGAGGCCCTCATCCGAGCCACGGGGAATCCATGGAGGCGCACGATGCCCAAGGTTAGAGACAGCGGCATGCCTGCGATCGGGCAGTGGGAATCCTATTTCGATGCCGCCGGCGTTCTGGAGTCCTTGGGCTGTGGCGATTTGAGCGGCGATGCGATCGAGTTCGGCTGTGGCTACGGTACGTTCACGATCTTGGCGGCCCAGAGAATATCGGGGACGCTCCATGCACTCGACATCGACTCGCTGATGGTGGACACGACCGCCGCTCGCGTCTCGCAAGCCGGTTTGCAAAACGTCGTTGTTGAGCAGCGGGACTTCGTCACCGAAGGCTGCGGGCGAGAGTCCGATTCGGCGAGCTTCGTCATGCTGTTCAACATCCTGCACGTTGAGGACCCTGTAAGTCTCTTGACGGAGGCCTTTCGAGTCCTGCGTCGCGGTGGGATCGCCGCCATCATTCATTGGAAGCACGAGCACACCCCGCGCGGTCCGCCGCTCGCCATCCGACCGCAGCCTGAACAATGTCGCGCGTGGGGCAAACAGGCCGGATTGCGCTGGGTGCGGGACCAAGCCCTGCCCGGCTCACCCTGGCACTGGGGTTTGGTGTTGCAAAAGCCGCTGATGGTTTGAACGCTAAAGATCATAAGGCCCGACGAGTTCCCGTGCGGTGAAAGTTCTGCTGCTACATGATGGACCGGGCGCCACGCATGAATATTTCGAGGCCTTCGTCTAATCAGCGGTCAAGGAACCAAAAACGTTGACCGGCCCGAGGTACCTACGATTGACACGCCAGTATCATTTGCAGCTCGCGGCTCAGCTTGCGCAACCTGCCAGTGCTGTGTCGATGTAGTCTAGCAATCTGTACCAACGATTGGAGCATGCATACCGTGACCGGAGTCATATTGCAATCGAGAGAGGCGATGCCTGATCAAACGATGACCTTTGAATTGCCGGAACTGGAGAGCGCGGCGCAACTGGTCTACCGCGTGATGGCGCCAACGCCTCTGTACGCCTGGCCGAAACTCAAGCGTCGCACCGGTTGCAACGTGCACGTGAAGCACGAGAATCACACGCCTACCGGCGCGTTCAAGGTTCGCGGCGGCATCGTGTACCTGGACCGGCTGTGCCGCGCCCAGCCGCAGGTCCCCGGTGTGATATCGGCGACGCGGGGCAACCACGGTCAATCGATTGCATTTGCGGCCGCGCGCACCGGCGTGCCCGCGACCATCTATGTGCCGGCCGGCAATTCTCCCGATCAGAATTCAGCGATCGCTGGATTCGGCGCCAAGCTGGTCGAGTTCGGGCGGGATTTCGACGAGGCAAAACACGAGGCATTTCGCGTCGCCGGTGTCGAGAATTTACATTTCGTGCCGTCCTTTCATCGGGATCTGCTCGCCGGTGTCGCCAGCTACGCGCTCGAGTTGTTCCGCAGCGGCGCCAAATTGGACGCGGTGTATGTCGGGGTTGGCATGGGGTCGGGGATTTGCGGATTGATCACCGTTCGCGATTTGCTGGGGCTGCCGACAGAAATCATCGGCGTCAGTCCTGTCAAAGCGCCGGCCACCGCACTGTCTTTTGCGGCCGGCGAGCCCGTGACGTACCCTTCTGCGAACACTTTCGCCGACGGGCTCGCCACGCGAGAACCGAATGCGCAGGCCATCGCGACCATTTGCCGCGGCGTTTCCCGGTGGGTTCAAGTCAGCGAGGAGGAGATCGCGGAAGCCATGCGGATTTATTTCGACGACACCCACCAAGTCGCGGAAGGCGCCGCCGCAGCCCCGCTTGCCGCGCTGCTGCAGGACGCGCAGCGCATGAAAAACAAGAATGTCGCGGTGGTGTTGAGCGGCGGCAATATCGAGCGGGCTCGATATCTACAGGTACTGAACGGCGAGACGCCTGGGACGGCGTAACCATTGACGGTTAGACGGGAGACTCAGCCTCGACGTTGCCACACGCCTGGTCGATTTCATCGTGGCCACACGCAAAAGCCGGCCTCCGTGCTAGCTTCCAGACTAACGCTAATTGTTATCAGGCCCATGCATCGACGCCCACGGCATCGTGTCGCTTGGATCAATCGAGTTGTTCTGCATCTGCCTTAAGGCTTACGCCAGCGGCGATTACCGCACCAGGATCAGTCTTCACGGTACGGCTTGTCATTGCTGGCCAACCGCAGCTCGGCGGCCGCCGCCCCAATTTTACGCTGCCATCGGGTTGCGGCACGGTGATGGGCGCGACCTCCACCTTGGTGACGCCCTCGCGGCGCGTGATGCCGATCTCCTGCGCCGTGGCGGGGGACAGATCGACGATGCGGCCCTCGACGTAAGGGCCGCGATCTTGGATGGTGACCACCGCACTCTTGCCCGTCTTCAAGTTGGTGACCTTGGCGGTCGTGCCCAGCGGCAGCGTCCTGCTCGCGGCATTCCATGTTATTCTGAGGATCCATCCTGTTGCCGTTCGCCATTTTCCTGCCGGCAAACATCCGTGCGTAGAACGACGCTTTGCCGATGCGCCGTTTGCCCGAGCGGTCCAACTGCGGTTTTGCGATCATCCGCGAATAGCTTCTCGGCCTTCACGAAGCCGTCATTATCAAGGATCGCGTGCAGGCCTGAGCATTGCTGGAACCTCTTGGCTACCACCATGTTATTCGCCATGAGGTCAGGAGGAAATCCGAGTCCACCTTCTTGAATAATGACGCGGGAGAGTAATTTGATGTCTCCGATTTCGTTGAGAGCCTCGGAAAAGGAGCGTAGCGGTTTTCCGCCTAATCGGCCACTGACGCCAAGCACTTCCGGAACCAAGTAGTTTGAAAGCGGGTCGTTGTTGCGCGGAGCGACTTGGTCTAAATAGCGCAGGCCAACTCGCTCGGTAAAATCAAAACGTAAGATCTCATGCAATAGCTGCAATCCTTGAAGCAAATGCTCAGAGAATGCTTCAAAACGTCCATAGTCAGTGGACTGAAAGATCAGCTTGTCGGAGTCAAGCAAAAAGGACTGAGTCATTTCCGCATTTCGAAATGCAAACCGATCGACAAGCCCCGGCATCGCCGGAACAGCTTGTCCATCCTGAATGGTGATGCGCAGTGCAAATACCGTCTGCGACTGTAATCAGGAAATCCAAGATTGCGAGCCGTCTTGCATCGCGGGAAGAAAATCGAGCAGTTTCAAAATCGGATTAAACTGAACCTGCGCCAAAGTGAAATACACAGGCGGGCTCTTCAAGGGAGTTCCCATACTCTATCTCCAGCTCAAACGGTGCGTGGTTTACACATCGGTTGACAAATTATAGAGAAGCCTACTTAAATATGTGGGGTCATTTATTAATTACTTATAAAACAGTTACTTATGCTAATTCCTTGGTGGCAGATAAGTGCAGCCATGCACGCCGTGACTGTACGCGCAAGCGCCTGGTGTTGGTCGATCGACGGCCTCGTACTGAACGACCGAGCCACCCTGCCCCTCTACCTGAGCGCGTAAAAAACACCCTCAGGAGCACGGTTTGGCCCCCTCGGTTTTTTTGGGTCATCAGCGTAGGAACACCCATGCCTAGACGCGTCGGAGGCTTCCGCTACGGCTGCCGCAGTAGCGCCGTGTAATCGTCATCGAGTGTTTTCATCATCAACTGCACCGTCTTGACGCGCCCTTCGAATTCGGCCGCCGACAGCAGCATTGCCTGAACGTCACCCGGTGACAGCTCTCTAGGGTCCTTGCGGTTCTTGGCAATGAGCAATGGCGCGGCCGCCTTTGCCTCGCCGAGTAAAATGCTGACGCCGGCCTCGTTCACAAACGTTTGCTGACGGTAAAGCCCCGAGTACTCCTCGACTACTTCGGGTTGCATGTAGCCGACGGCGCCGATGTCTCGCGCGCTCGTCCAAGCAGAATCGACGAACCCATTCCAGTCGAAGCTCCACTGCACGTCAAAGTGCTCCGGTGTCTTGCCGGCGCGAGCTCTCGCAATTGGTCGATATTTTGCTGGAGTTGCACCAGCTTGGCTTGCAAGCTGCCCAGATTTTCGGTGTACAGCCTCTGGTTTTCAACGATCTCACGCCGCAGATTCGCACGGGCATCCTTGACCATGTGGCGGTGATGCATCGATTCGACGGCCGCTTCGAGCGTTAAGGCGATCAACAGCCCGATCGTGATCGTCAGCAAATGAAGGGTAAAATCCTTCCAAGAGCGGATCGGTCCATGCGGTGGGTGAACGTCCAAAGCGGGGCTCCTGCCTGGGAATGAGGCCGCCAGAGCTTACCGCAGACCCTCGGCCGGATGGAATCTGTGCTGCTGCGGTAACATTGACTATCCTCCCGTTCGGAGGCTAGCATCGTCGCACAAGACCAGGAGCCTTTGGAATGAACGACTCGCCTGTATACACACCGCCGACAGTCTGGAAATGGGACAAGGAAAGTGGCGGCCGCTTCGCCAACATCAACCGTCCGATCGCGGGATCCACGCATGACAAAGAGCTGCCGGTGGGCCGCCATCCCCTGCAGCTCTATTCGCTGGCCACGCCTAACGGCGTGAAGGTCACGATCATGCTGGAAGAACTGCTGGCGCGCGGATTTAGCGGCGCGGAGTACGATGCTTGGCTGATCCGGATCACGGAGGCCGATCAATTCGGCAGCGGCTTCGTGGCCGTCAACCCGAACTCCAAAATCCCTGCGCTCATGGACCGCAGCTCCCCTAAACCCATCCGGGTGTTCGAGTCAGGCTCGATTTTGTTACACCTCGCCGAGAAGTTCGGGGCGTTCCTGCCGACGGAAGCGGCCACCCGCGCAGAATGCCTGTCCTGGCTGTTCTGGCAGATGGGCAGTGCGCCCTACCTGGGAGGCGGCTTTGGTCATTTCTACGCCTACGCGCCGACGAAGATCGAGTACGCCATCGATCGCTTTGCGATGGAAGTCAAGCGCCAGCTCGATGTTCTCGATCGGCGGCTGGCGCGGTCCGAGTATCTGGCAGGTTCCGATTATACGATCGCCGACATGGCGGTATGGCCCTGGTACGGCGGCCTGGCGAAGGGTCGGCTCTATAGCGCGGGCGAATTCCTGCAGGTCCAGGAATACGCCAATGTCCAGCGCTGGACCGACGCCATCGGCGCGCGCCCCGCCGTGCAGCGTGGGCGCAAGGTCAACTGCGCCTGGGGTGAACCCTCAGATCAGTTGCACGAGCGTCATGACGCCGGCGATTTCGACACCAAGACCCAAGACAAGCTTGGGGATGCCAAGACGGCGGCCGGCGGATGACGGGCGCCTGCAGCTGAGGCGCGATCAGTCGGTCAACGCGCCGCCACGAATTCTCGTTCAGCGTCCTTGAGTGCGCGGGCGATGCGCGCCGCCCATTCGCTCTGTCCGGCCTCATCGCTGACCAAGTCCTGGCGAATTTCGATCTCCACATACGGCAAGGAACGGGCCTCCGCGTGGTGAGGCACGGTGTAGTCGGTCTCGTCGCTGACGAAGTAGGGCTCGTTATCCGCGACAATCAATTGGGCTTCCCGCCGCAGCATGTCGAGAACGATACCGGCAAAGCGGCGATCGCGGTTGTAAAGCACCGCGGCGTGCATGTTGCGGCGCACGCCCTTGTAGACATCGGTCATGGTGTGTTGCGCCACCAAGATGGTGGGCCGGCCCGCCGCCAGCCGCTCGTCGATGAGTTCACGAATCCGCCGATGATAGGGATCGAAGATCTCGGCGCGCCGCACCGCGATGTCCGCGGCGCTCAAATTCATGTTGCCTGGTATCTCGCTGGTCTCACTGATATGAGGAATTGAACTGGCGACTTGCGGATCCCGATTGCAATCGATCACCAGGCGCGAATAATTCTGCGCGATCAACGGCGCATCGATGGTGGCCGCCACTCGCCGCGCCACGCCCAGCGCGCCGATATCCCAGGCGATGTGCCGCTCGAGCTCCGCGGCGGACAGCCCGAGATTCGCAAGACGCCGCGGGATGCGCGCACCGGCATGGTCCGCCACGATGACGAAGGCCGATCGACCCTCACTCGGCTCTTCGAGGAACGCAGGCGGCTCGTCCTTCGCAAGCAGTGACGCTGCAGACTTCGACATGGGAAGGCTTCTGCCTATCGCTGACCCACCATTCCATGAACGGACTGAATCAGCTTCGCCGGGTCGAATGCCAGGCCGTCCTTGAATACGTACTGCACCTTCTCGATGTCGTCGATGTTTTGCACGGGATTGCCCGACAGCACCACCAGGTCGGCGGCTTTGCCGGCGCCGATGGAGCCGATGTTCTCGGCTCTCGCCCAAAAATATGGCGCCGTTCTGGGTCGCGATATGAATGGCTTCGACGGGCGTGAATCCCGCATCGACCAAGAGTTCTATGCCGCGTTGATCGCCGAATCCCGGCAGAACGCCTCCAAACGAAGTGGGATCGCAGCCCGCGAGCAGCAATCCACCGGCTTTGACGAAGTCGCGCTCGAATTGCATTTCCTTCTTGAGGGATATCGCTGCCAAGGGATTGTTCTCCTCGGCGATGCCGCTGCGAATGCGCAGGTAAGTGGACCACCCCGGCGGATTGAGCGCATCTTTGGCGCGCATCATCTTGCTCAAGGCCGGCCGGTTGGGAACCGTGATTTCGAATACCGCCAAGGTCGAGGTCACCGCCACATGGTGGTTGACGAGATCCCGAATCATGCTCTGGACGGGCGCGCCTTCGATGTCCACATTCTTGGCGAAATCCTCCGCGGCTTCTTTGGCGGAGCAGATTCCCGGTTTTTTCGTGGGTAGAAATTCGGTGTCGACGACGATGCCGTGCTCGAGATTGTCGATCCCTAAGGCCGCGGCTTCTCTGAAGCCGACCGCGCACAAATGTCCGGTGATTTTAAGGCCCTTGGCATGTGCATGCTCAATGGCCACCTTCAACTCCTCCGGCTTGATACCCATGTAGGCCTTGAACGAGGTGACGCCTTCCGCTGCCCAATAGTCCACGGTGCGCCCCGCATCCTCGGGATCGGCAAGCGTGTGGAGTTGTGGCGCTATTCCCAAGAGATCGCCGATATACGGGCCGGTGATTCGCAGTTTCGGCCCAGGCTTTTCTCCCTTGTCGATGAGGTGTTTCAGGGACAGGTCGGTGTACGGCTCCATGCTGCCGGTGGTGCGCGCGGTGGTGACGCCGCTGGCAAGATACAGGCGCGGCCCGCTGTCGATCATCTCGATCCAAAACGGCAAGCCGTCCTGGGCACGGTCGGGGCCGGTGTAAAAGAGATGCTCATGCATGCCGACCAGCCCCGGAATGACGGTCTTGCCGGTCAGGTCCAAAACCTTCGCGCCTGGTGGATAGGCATTCTTGAGCTTCGCGTTCTGCACGCGGGTAATCTTCCCGCCCTCGATGTCGATGCGCTGATCCTCGGCCGGGGCCGCGCCGGTGCCGTCGATGACGCGCGCATGCATCAACACCCAGGCCTGAGCCTCGTCACTGAGGTAAGGTTTGAGCCCGGCAGGCGCCTGCGCCAAACACACCCCGCCGGCCAGCAACAAAATGAGCGGCAGTGATTGCCGCGTGCGCGAGACCAAGACTGATGATGCCATCGAGCACTCCCAGTGGTGAATTATTCAGGCGTTGTAATCACGACAGTATACGTGCACATGGCGCCGGATGAATTGGATCAAAAAAACGTCATGGGCAGCGGATGATCTGCGCAGCGTGAACGCACAAATCGAGTTCGTGCTGCGCCAGGCGGTGTCGCGGCGCAAGGGTCCGGGGAAATAGGTCTCAGAGCGCCGGAATCATCCTATTGCCTAACCGCATTTGACTCAGCGCTCCCCTCATGAACCGGTGAGCGTACCGTGAGTCAAAGCAGGCGGGCAACGTGTTAGGCTAATCATATGGACGCTTCTAATCTAAGTTCCGCACTCTCCCGTCGCCGGACCGCGGCGCGGGTGGTTTTACTCGCCCTGCTGACCACCACTGCCCTCTCCACGGCGTATGCGACGACCTATACCCTCGCAAAACCCGATGACGACGTGATCGGCGAGGACCAATCGATTGTGACGTCTTACGAAGACACACTTTATGATCTGGCACGAGCCTACAGCCTCGGTTCCGAGGAACTGATCCGGGTCAACCCCAGCGTCGATCCGTGGCTACCGGGGGCCGGCAAGGTGCTGGTGGTTCCGGGGCGGCATATTCTTCCGCCGGGCCCGCATGAGGGTATCGTCGTCAATCTTCCCGAACATCGGCTCTATTATTTTCCGAAGCCCAAACGTGGCGGGCCAATTCAGGTCATCACCTATCCGGTCAGCATCGGCAAGATGGATTGGCGTACGCCGCTCGGCGTCACCCATGTCATTCAAAAGGAGAAGAATCCGACCTGGTACCCGCCCGAATCCGTGCGCAAGGAACATGCCGAAGCCGGCGATCCGCTGCCGCCGAAAGTGGGGCCCGGGCCTGACAACCCGCTCGGAGCCTATGCGATGCGCCTGGCGGCGGGAAACGGCACCTACCTCATTCACGGCACGAACAATCCGATTGCCGTGGGGCTTGCCGTTACCCACGGCTGCATTCGCATGTACCCCGATGATGTGTCCGCGCTGTTCCCGCTGATTCCCGTCGGCACGCCGGTGCGCCTCATCAACGTACCGGTGAAGGTCGCATGGGTTGACGGCGAATTGCTGCTCGAGGCACATCCACCGGTCGACGCCCAGGGCCAAAGCTTCGAACCTGAGATCGAACAGTTTTCCGACCTGTTGAGGGCCGCGGTCGGCGACACCACGGTCGCCATCCATTGGGACTACGCCCGCGAAGTGCTGCAAAAGGCCGATGGCGTCATCGCCACCGTGGGCCTCCAAGCGGAGTTGCCCACGGCGCCGGAGGCGGCGGCGGCTACAGCTACCGCAGCTGCGGAAACGACGCGCCCGTAGAGCGTAGCGAAAGAGATCTCGCGCGGCCGCTGGGCAATCCCTCGTTTCACACGTTCTTATAAACAGCCGCGCGCTCGGCCGCGGTGAGTATCTTCGGGGTCGCGATGGGTGCGCCGGTGTCCGGCGAAAACAATGGCGTGTTCTTGTAGGCGCCGGTGATGCGAGCCCGCCCCACCATGCCGATGAGCCGAAAAATCGCCCCGATCATGGCGAGCGGATTCGACTTCGCATCACCGCCCTTCGCGCTCTTGGTAAAGCTCCGTATTCGTACGGGTCCGAAGGAAGAATCCAGGGACTTCTCGGGGGTCTGCAGGCAGGTGTGCACCAGACCAATGAACGAGATTCGATAGTCAATCAGGGTATTGCCGATGGGAGTATTGCAGCACTTGGCATACCAGCGTACCAGGCCCTTCTCGCTCAGCCGCACGCAAGCGAGGACTTCCTGGCCCGCGGTGAATGTCAGGCGCGCGGGAAGAGTTTGAATCACGTCGGTGCCACCTTGGGCATCCAGCGTCTCGGACGCTTTGCCCAAGAAATGCGCAAAGGCTTGGCAGTCGCGGCAATAACACACGGCTCGGTTGACGCCTTGCGAAAGGCTGACGGTGCCTTTGAGAGTTCCGCATTGACACTGCAATGGGTGATCCATCCCTCATTGTAGATCTGAATGCAGGCCACTTTCACCTGCCGGCGGCTCTATACTTGGGTTGCGTGTTAGGGAAGGAACCATGGGCAGACGACGGACCCCATCGGCGGGCTGGTGATGGCCAATACCGGCTGTATTTCATGAGCCGCGGCGTGCTTACCAGGCTGCTGGGCGTGCTCGGCGCCATGCTGATCTGCAGTGGTGCAGCCCAAGCCGTCGAGTGCGCGTCGGAAGACGTCGACGATACGTCCTTCACGGCGTGTCGAGTGGATTTGCACCGTGAGCATTTGGATCTGTTCTGGCGGGACGCCGCGGGCCGGCCCTATCGTCAATTTTCTGCGTTGCGAGATGCCTTGGTAAGCCAAGGGAGGAATTTGGTATTTGCCGTGAACGCGGGCATGTACCGACCGGATTTCTCGCCGCTTGGACTGTTCGTTACCGAAGGGCTCGAGTTGTCCCCGCTGAATCGTCACACAGGGTCCGGCAATTTTTCCCAGCAACCCAACGGCGTTTTCCTGGTGGAGGGCAATTCGGCGCGCGTGATCACGACCAATGACTACTGGCTGGAAAAGCCGAAGCCGCTGCTGGCGACGCAATCGGGACCCATGCTGGTTCACGAAGGAGAGATAACGACCTCCGCGGTCATGATTCCCAATTCCACCTGGCGCAAGATCAGAAACGGCGTTTGTGCACCCTCCCCTGAGGCCGTCGTCTTCGTGATCAGCGATGGCTCCGGTGACTTTCTATGCGTTCGCCGGCTACTTCCGCGATCACTTGCATTGTCGTGAGGCCCTGTACTTGGATGGATCAATATCCAGCCTCTATGCACCCCGGTACGGTCGCGAGGATCGCGGAATCGATATGGGGCCGATCTTTGGCGTGATTGCATCCCGTAGCGACTTGAGGCATTGAGGGTCCATATTGAGTGGGTTTACTGCGTTAGACGATAAACTCAATATACATTGATAAACTTAGATAACTTCCCTATATCCGGGCTTTCAGCCCGTTCCTATCTAAGGGCATATCCAAGTTCTCGCGCCGCATGTTTCAACGTATCCACCATCACATCATCCGCCAAGGCCCGATGAAATAAGGGATGCTCTGGAAAAAAGCGATCTTTGAGCGCCCGCTCATTGAGCGCGATCGCATGCCGACCAGCATGCATCGACGCCGCATACAAGATCCCTTGGACTTCAGGATAGGCATCGTACAAGTCCCGCGCCCAGCCGCGCGCCCTCCCCCGACTTCCTGAATGAATGGCCATGGACGCTCCGATGCGCGTCGCGAAATCCCCGGTTAAATCCAGCAGTTGGAGCCTCGCAAACGTTTGGAACACCACCAGCCGCGGCGCCTGAAACACCCGATCGATGCGCCGCGCGGCCTGAAAGGTTTCCGCGAGACAAGTCTTCGCATCGGCGGCCGCATAATAAATCCCCCGCGACTGAACTCGCGGACCGCCGGCTTCATTGGACAATTGATGGTCCCACCGAGAATTCAGAGGACCGAAATATCGAAACTGGTTCCAGACTTGCGAGTGCTCGCCTCGCGAGCAGTAAATCCGCGCCAGAATCGTACCCGCCCCCAATGTGCTGAGTGCCGGAGTGAGCCTCGACAACGCATGCACGCCGGGCGAACTTGGAAACTTGGCCACTTAAAGAAGTTGCGCCGCTACCATGAGCTCCGCGCCAGCGCCACCACGGCCTCGACCGGCGCTCCACTCAACAGCCAATCCCGAGGACTCAAAGGATTCTCGTCGTCTTCAACTTCCAAATCCGGATTCGGCGATAGAAACCACTCTGCTACATCGAGAGGATTCAATCCCTCTGGCAGCGCCGCCAATACCTCACGCAGCCCCGGGATCACCTTGGCGCGTTCGAACTGAAAACGCGGCAAGCGTTTCTCACCGTCGTAATCAATGCCGAGCAAGCTGTGCTCCCGCAACCGCTGGCGTACACGACTCGCGTCCACTTTTAAATACTTCGCCGCTTGACTGGTCGAGTAACTCGTCTCGAGCAGCGCCATGTAGTCCGTGATCGACCGCGTGAGCGGATCGCGCGCGCTGCCCTCATCGAAAGGCGCAGTGGTCAACCCCACCGCTCTCAATGCAGCGAGCTCGCCGGCACTCAAAGTGCGAGCGGCGCTCTCTCCCGACTCCCCGCGCAGCGGTTCATTCTTGAGCAAGCGCCGCCGCGCTTCCTCATAGAGGCGGGTCGCATCCTCATCAATCACCGATCCGTTACCCATGATATCTCCCGTATATTTCCGTCGAGAATATGCGAGAGTATAGCCCCGAACGCATTTTCAGGCAACTCCACGGGTTCAGCCCTCCGCGGGCACGAGGGCTTCGATCTCTTGCGCCGTCAACACGCGCCATTTCCCCTTGGGTAATTCCCCCAATTGCAGCTTACCGACGCTGACTCGCACCAGGCGCAGCACTGCAATGTCGAATGCGCTCAGCAGGCGGCGTATCTGCCGATTGCGCCCTTCGTCGAGCACGATTTCGAGCCAGGCATTCTTGTGGCCGCTGCGCAGGCAGCGCGCCGATTTTGCGGCAAGCCTTTCGCCGTCGATGTGCGCTCCGCGCTCGAGGCTCGAGAGCAACGCCGCGTCCGGCAAGCGGTCAATCTGCACGTGATAGGTTTTGTCCGGACCGGAAGCTGGATGCGCAATGCGCGCGGCCCATGTCGGGTCGTTGCTGAACAACAAGAGACCCTCGCTGGCCTTGTCCAGCCGCCCCACCGGCGCCAGCCATGGCAGAGCGGCGCCCTCGAAGCAACGGTAAACGGTTTCGCGGCCTTGCTCGTCGCGGGTGGTGGTCACCAAGCCACGAGGTTTGTTGAGCATGACGACCAAGCGCACCGGCGCATCGGTTCGACTGTCTACCGTACCGGTTCGACTGTTTATCGTATCGGTTCGACCGTCTATGGTGATTCGGTCGGCGCCGGGATTGATCGGAAATTCCGGATCCTTCACGAGCCGGCCGTTGACCCGAACCTGGCCCTCGCGCACCCACGCAGCAGCCTGGGTGCGAGAACCGAAACCCAACTTTGAGATCATTCGCGCCACCCCGTACCGAGGGGACTTCGAATTCATCCTGTTTCCACGCGAGAAACGCTGGCCTTCAGGCCGGCGAGGGATGGCGACACGAGGAGGATGTCAAGGATGGAGGGCTACCGCGGCTTTGGAAACGGCGCCCAATGAGCTGCCGCTGCTGGGATTGCCGAGAACGACATAGAACACGGCAGGCCGCTTTCGAGCAGCATTGGGAACGACTTTGATGAAAAGACTGACGGTGTGCACGCCGGATGGGAAAAATGCCGTCGTTGGCGCCTGCGGCGCGAAGTCGTTGCCGGCAAGCGCGGTGCCGGGCTCCGTCCACCATTCGAAACTTGTATTGCCCTTCGATCCCGCGGAACGGTGGACGCGGATTTCCGCGAACTTTTGGCCCGCGCCAAGCGGGTATGACGCGGACCCCACACTGATCCTTTCCGTCCTGTCTATCGGCTGCGCTGCGCTCGGTGCCGCATTCCGGTTTTTGATGTCTGCCTTTGAATGTGCCGGCGCGGGAGGTGGTTCGGATTCGTCGGTGTCCACTTCCGCGAGTGCACGCTCTACATTCAAGGCCGTACTGGCGGCGACTTCCGCATCTGGATCGGCAGCCTCTATCGCGACGCTTGGCACCGTGGGCCGACCGAGCACCGCCCAGGTGATGCCGCAAACGAGGATTATCGCGAGCAGAGCGATCAATGCAGACATCCTATGGCCTTTGGCGATGGGCAAGGCTTGGGAATCCTGCACCAGCGGCACCGGACCCAACGGATCGCTGCCTACACCGAATTCGGCGAGCCATACGCGCACCGACTGCGGGCGATCCGCGCGGTCCCAGGCAAGACCTCTCTTCAGTGCCCTCCACTTCCGTCCGGAGAGCCCAGGCGGGCGGTGCGGCGCCATCTTCAGCGTGCGCGCCTCGGTCGAACGTCGATGCTGAAAGGGGTGTTCTCCGGCCAGCAATTCGTATGACAGGCATGCGAGCGCGAAAAGATCATCGCGAGGATCGGGCGAGCGCCCTTCCAGGAGTTCGCAAGACGCGTAGGCGGGGGTCAATGAGGACGCCGACTCACCCGTTCGTCCGAAATCGAGGATGCGCAGTTCCCCCGTGTTGACCATCACATTTTGCGGCTTCAAATCGCCGTGAATCACGCGCCGATCATGCGCGTACGCAAGACCGGCACCCACCTCACGAATGACGGCGCAGGCATAGGCGCGCGGCAAGGGCAGCGGATGGAATTTCTGCATCAGGCTGGGCAGGGTCTCGCCGTCGATCATTTCCATGGTGAAGAACGGAAATTCCCCCTCCAGATCCAACTCGAACACCTTGGCGATGTTTTGGTGCGAGAGAGCCTGTGCACGGAAGAATTCTCGGCGCAGTCTGGACCCCGCTTCCGCCGAGCCACGTTCATGCAACACTTTTATGGCCACATGGGCGTTGGTCTCGGCGAGTTCGCTGCGCGCTCGATCGAGCGCCTCGTAGACGGTGCCCACTGCACCACTGGCCAACTGACTTTCAATCACGTACCGGCCGCGAAGGACTTCGCCGGTGCCGAGGCCCGCGGCCGGGGCCGGGGCCTGAGGCGGCGCGTAAGTGTCCTGTACGCTCTCGCCGAATTTGGGAATCAAATCGACGGTGATGCCTTCGTCCGCGACGGCATCACCGCGTTGAGCGATCTTGGATTTGATCGAGCGAAACAGGTCGATCGGCTCTTGCGAGCCGTCCACCGGATTGCGCCGCTGTCGTGTCATGGGTGTCTGTCGAGGTCCATTTTACCGCCCGAAGCCTACATCGTTGGTGACCATAAGACTGAAGACCGATCCGCACAAAAACGGCACATTGGCCCGCAGATGCACGCGGTGTGCGCTGGATCACACTATTGAAAGGAATTAGGGTCTTGATCTGCGGATAGACGCGCTGCGCGTTGAAATCCGCGCAGCAATTGCCCTCAGTGGTGTTGGGCCACTGAGCCACCGACCACCTCTGGGCCGCTTCTCTTTTTGTGCCCGTGCTGCTTGCCCGGCGTTGACAACAAGCGTTTGACCTTTGCCGCCGACAGCAATCCTCGCAGCTGGCGCTCGCCGTCCTCGTTTGTCTCCATGACCGGTACGTGGGTCAATGGCCACTGACTGAATAGCTTAAATACGTCAGCAACGGTAGCGCGTTCGATCTGTTTGACATCCACAACGCGCAACTCCGAGAGCGTGCGCATGATGTCGCAGACCAGCACTTCGCGGCGCGGTATTGCCGCGGACTGCATGTACTGCATCGGCTTCTCACCCGTTATATCGTAGGCCGTGATAAATCCGACGACGACCCGGTTCTGATCATCGATTGCGAACGCCGAGCGCACACCGGTGTGTTTCATATGCTCCAGCGCCTCATCGATCTTGGCAGTCTCTGCGACCGTTACCGAGGCGTGCTCGCGAAAGTCGGTCATCACGGATAAGGCTGGGTCCTGCGGGTCCGCATGCCAAGGTTCGGCACCCGGTATCTTGAGCCGGGTGTTCGTGATTGCGCCGAGTACAAGAACGCTCATGGCTACCTCTGGCGGCGATTGTGGCGTTGGGGCCAAAAAAATACTCATCGCCGTAGAATTAGTGACCCGGAACCCGATCGAGAGTTCCTCAATATAAGACCTATGCCATGCGCCCTTTATTTCGGCAATTCGGGCGATTACCCAAGCCGGCTCCCGGCTGCCCGGCTAGAATTTGTAAAGAGCCTGAGCATTTCCCCGCAAGACCAGCCGCGCAAGATCGCGCGCGCGGGCTCTGCTGATCTCGCCGTCGTCAATCATTCCGGTCAGCGCAATGGCCAGTGCCTGGCGTGCGTTGCGACTCGCGATCCAAGTCGCCTCCGGCCAACCCAACTCCTCCGAGTAGGGATACCCATCGGTGCCGAACAGCACCTTCTCCGGCACGATCTCCAGCCACTCCCGCAGCCACTGCGCCTGGGTATGCGGCGTCATGGTGAGCGACTGCGAAGAAATGTCAGCGTAGACGTTCGGCTTCTGCAGCAAAGCCGCGACTTCCCGCACAAAGGGCCATCCGCCATGCAACAAAACGAAATTCGTCTTGCGCAGCCGCGGGTCGTTGAACAGCGGTTCGAGCAGCAAGGGATTCCCGCCGTTGATGGAGTAATAACTGCCGAAGCCGCCGAGCGTGTGCAGATGCACGGCCAGCCCCAAGCGCCCGCACTCCACCGCAACATAGCGAAACAGAAAGTCCTGCAGCAGCTTGTAGGCGGCGGCGTCGGGCCGGCCGCCTGCTATCCACCGCGCATAGATCTGTTCCACCTCTGCTCGTGAAGGGTCGGAAAAATCAAAGGAGCGCAAATAGGCCACCTCAAATTTCTCGGCAACCGCCCCTCCCCGCTTGTGCCGCTCGAGGGTGGGCGTCACCACCTGCTGCAGGTATTTTTCCAGTGTGACAGGAGGAGCGCTCAACGCCGCTTCCTTCAGAAAGCGGCTGCGGACGAGACTTTCGAGGGCAAAAAACTCCTTGCGGTCCGGCGACACCGCAGCCATGCCGCTGTTGTCCAACGGGAACAGCAGCGCATCGATGTACGGCACCCATCGAAACTGCGGCGACTGCACGCCATTGCCCATGGCCACCCGATTGGCCAGCATGGTGTCGATGCCCGCTTGCTCGATCACCCATGCTGGAAAGTGCTCACCCTGCCGTGCCGCAACCTTTTTCCGTGCGTCGTTGAGCCGCTTCAGCCCCTGTGCATCGAGCGGCGGCGGAACATCGAAGCCGTAAAGCGCCTTCCAAGCAGCACCCAACAAGGGAAAGTCGGGCCGCAGGGCGACAGGATCGGACTGCGGCTCCAAAGACGACACCGGAAGGGCGTCGAACTCTCTGTCAGAGGCATCGGCCGGCGGTGCCAGCACCGGGTGCGCGTGATTGTCGATCGCCTGAATCGCTGCAATCTGGCGAACAATCTCCGGATCGCTGCGCTCTGCAAGGCAGGGGCTTGCCGCGAGCAAGCCCGCCATCGCCAGCGAAATCTGCTTTCGCATTGCGTTCACCGTTTGCGCATTGCGTTCACCGCTTTCGCTTCGCCTTCACTACTTGCGCGCGGCCAAGATGTCGTCGAGCCGTGCGGGCGCCGATCCCTCGCGTTCCAGATGCGGGTAGCGCAACCCTTCGTGATAGTCGAGGGCGATAACCCGATATCGATCGCCGCTCTTGACGATCAGCTCGATCGGAAGCTTGGTGGTCTTCGCCGCTCGTATCGCATCTTTGAGCACATCCGCACTGTAGGCAGCGCCGTTGACGGCCAGGATGACGCGTGCTTTCCGTCATCTTCGCCTTGAAGGCAGCGCTATCCCAGAGCACTTCGAGAACCGTGCCGTCCTTGTCGTCGATTTCGGCCCCGATGGAGAACAGCAGGTTCACGCGCTTGCTGTGATCCTCGTGCTCCTTCAGCAGTTCGCTGGGCGTGTCGGAAAACACCAGCTTGTACCCGCCGCGCCGCAATCCATCCAGTGGCGCCGGCGTAGCCGTAGAATCGAGCCGCGCGCGCAGGAATGCCGCCCAGTCGTAGGGCTCCACGCTGTTCAGCGCCTTGACCACATCGTCAAAGGTATACGCAACGGTCGTGAAGCTGCCGTCATCGATGCCGAAGAAGGTCCGCGCAAAATCGTCCAGCGAGCGTTTTCCCTGTGAGCGCTCGCGGATCAAGGTGTCGGCATCCAGCCAGATCAATTGACTCTCTTCGTAATAGTCCTCGAAGCGCTGCCAATTGCGCCAGGACAGGGGGCGTCTCGGATTGATGATCTCGTCGTTGGTCGTATCTTGCAAGGCGCGCCACCGGCGGCCTGCTTGGACGTCGTAATACGCCGCCGTGAGGGCCAGCTGATCCAGGGCCTGTTGTTGGGTCCACAGGCCCGAGCGAGCGGTCAGCACCTGACCCCAATATTGGGTCTGGCCTTCATACACCCACAACAGGCTGTCGTGCATCGGTACGTTGTAATTGGGAGTCCACAGATCCGCCGGGCGCCGGAACTTGCCGTTCCAGGAATGGGTGAACTCATGCGCCAGCAGATCCCGGCCGGACGCGGTCTTGTTCCATTCTGTAAATGCCTCCGGATCGCTGCCATCCTCGCTCGACTGATGGTGTTCCAGGCCGTTCTGTTGCACCTGATCGCTCAGCGAATACAGAAAATCGTAGTGCGCGTAGTGGTGCGAGCCGAAGACCTTATAGGCCTGCTGCACGAGATTTCGGTGGGCCTGGAGTTGCTCAGGGTTGACCGCCAGCAGTTCGGGCCGGTCCGCGAACAGATTCAGATGCACCGGCGCCGCGCCGTTGGGATCAAGATCGAACCGCGCCGTATAGCGGCCCGCGTACACCGGACTGTCGATGAAGGTCTCGAGGCTCACGCGCTTGAATGTGGTCTGCCTGCCGCTGGCCGTCACGGTTTCCAGCGCCGACGCCAATTTCCAATCGGCGGGCAAGGTGAGGCTTGCCTCCACCGGAATCTGCCGGGCGAAGTAACCCGCCGGGTACAGCACGAGTTCGTTCCACTCGAGAAGCAGGACGTCGCGCGATATCTCGATGGCGCCGACTTTCGGGCTGGTCGGAGAAAGATAGTCGAAGTCGATGTCGATCGACCGCACTCCAGAACCTGGATGAACATGGAACGCGAAGACATCGACCGTATCGCGTGTCCATGATACCGGCGCGCCGTTCGCGGTCATCCTGATGCCCGCAAGCCTGTCCAGGGTGCCTTCCGGCGCGTGGGTTCCCGGCAGCCACTTCGGATAAAGCAGCACGGTATCCGTACCCACCCCGCTCAAGGTCTCGTGAACGTGCACGATCCGCCGCTCCAGATCGGAGGCGTCGACACTGAGACGAATGTCACCGGCATATGCCCGATCCTTGGGCGCCGCGATCGGCGCTGCCGGCGCGACCGGGCTTGGGCCGGGACTGGCGTGCGCCGCGCCGAAGCACGCCACACAATAAACCACCATGGAGATCAAGATCTGCTTCATCGAATCACCCTTTTGCTCGTTGGATTTTTAATGATTTTAATGGAGTAGGTTCGGGTTTCTCGCCGACCCCTTATAGTGTGAGAGATTTTATGCTTCAAACCCCGGCGGTCTCTCGGTGGCCACGCCGAGCTCGCGTTCGAGAGCCAGACCGACGCGCCCGATAGTGCCCTCGTCAAACAGGCGTCCGATCAAGGTCACGCCGTGCGGTACGCGGCGCGGCGGGCTGAACTTCGGCAGCGGTTTCGCAGGATCCGGCGCCCAATCGCTACGCGCCTCGGAGACTTCAACGAACCCCGCCCGCAGGGTCAACGAAGGATGGCCCGTGGCATTGGTGATGACCAGGATTTCGTCCCGCAACGACGGCACCAGCAGCAAGTCCACCTGAGAAAAGACCCGCGCCATTTCCATCGCGACTTTGCGGCGCAATCGATCGGTTTGGACCAGATCCACCGCGGAGAGAAAGCGTGCTTGTCGAAAGATATTGGGCCACGCGTCGGGCACCTGCATCTTCAGTTGATTCAGGCCGCCGCTGAGCGTCAGCTCTTCGAAGGCAGCAGCAGCCTCCGCGAAAAGAATCACATTCAGCGAATCATAGGGCCAGTCCGGAATCGAGACCTCGGTGGCGGTCGCGCCAAGTTTCCGGAGGGCATCGAGAGCGGCACGGTCCACTTCGGTGGCTTCCTTCATCCACTGCGGAAAATAACCGACTCGCAGGCCGGTGATCGGCGCTGCCGCATCATAGTCGAGCGCGCTCGGCACGCAGGCGACGTCCAAGTTGTCGGGCCCTGAGATGGCATGCAAGACCAGGAGAGCATCCTCGACGCTGCGCGCCATCGGGCCGAGCTTGTCGAGCGACCAGCACAGCGTCATCGCCCCGGTGCGCGGCACGCGACCATAGGTAGGGCGCAATCCGGTGACCCCGCAGCGCATGCTTGGCGCCACGATGCTGCCGCCGGTCTCGCTGCCCACAGCGAACCCAACCAGACCCGCGGCCGTCGCAGCGCCTGGCCCGGCACTTGATCCGGAGGAGCCCTCCTCGAGGAGCCACGGATTCATGGTCTGGCCGCCGAACCAAATATCGTTGAGGGCCAGGGCTCCGAGGCTCAGCTTGGCAACCAGCACGGCACCCGCTTCGTGAAGCCTTCGAACCACCGTGGCATCCGCGGTGGGCACACGATCCTTGAATGGTTCCGCGCCATAGGTTGTCGCGATACCTGCCGTGTCGAGCAGATCCTTGGCGCCCCACGGGATGCCGTGCAGCGCGCCCCGATATTTTCCGGCCGCAATCTCGGCATCCGCGCGTTTCGCCTGCTCGAGCGCCAATTTGCGCGTCGGCGTGATGACGCATCGTAGCTTTGGATCGTAGCGTTCCAATCTCTTGAGATAGATCTGTGTGAGCCGCTCCGACGAGAGTTGCCGCGTCTCGATCCACTGCGAAAGTTGCGTCACCGGTGCAAAGGCAATGTCTGCATCAGCGTCAGGCAGCGGCCGGGTTTCGATCTTGCTGCGCACGAACCGGTCTGAACGGCGCGTCTTTTGTCCGTACTGATTGGGTTCCCAACGCGAAGCCGGTGCGATTGCCGATTCCAATCGGATCTTCTTCGGTCCCGTGCGCCGCTCATAGAGAGGGGCCATGGCTTCTCGCCAGGTACCGGCGGCTTCAAGAGATTCCTGACGGCTCATCTCGATCTGCATCAATTTCCCCGCTTCGCCGAACGTGGCGGCGGAGACTTCCGGTCCCACGGGCGGCGAGGTGGCAAACGCGGAGGGCGCGCCGGGAGTCCCACCACTCTGCGCGCCGGGGGGCGCACTGCTCTGCGCGAGGACCACTTCGTACGCACCAATGGTGGCGCCGACAACACCCAGGGATGCGCCGGTCAAGAAACTTCTGCGAGAGTTTTTCAACGTATCTCCTTATTTTTCTCCATTCTAATTGACCTTGCGCTGAATCACATGACTTGTCATGAATCAGATGCGGCTCAACGCGTCAAAACGGCAGTGGACCTGCGTCCGGCTCGACCCACGCCCGACGTGCGGTCACCGAGAACAAGACCGGCCTGGACCAGTGGATCAAAAGCCGGTCGGACCGGCCAAGGGGACTCGCCGGCTTGCGTCTCCGACATTTTTCGTCAAGCAAGACCAGCGAGCCCGGCGAGCTAGCGCCGGGCTCGCTCGTTGTTCAACGAGCTGACTGCTCTCTTTGGATGAGCATGGCGATGGCCTGGTCAATGCCGATGGAGCCCTTGCGGGCGTTCGCGCCGTGATTCGGAAAGTCGATCCATCCGGCGTTGAAACCGTCGATCATCTGTATGCGGGGCGTTGGATTCTTCATGCCCTGCCCACGAAAGATGGATTCCCATTGATCGCGCGGCACGATCTTCGGACGCACCGGATGCGCCAGTGCTTTGGCGAATGCATCCGCCAAGGCGATTGGCGACACGCGCTGTGGGCCCTCCAATTCGACCACGCGCTGCCCCTGCACTTGCTCTTGCAGGAGCGCGGCAGCGGTGCGCCCGACGTCATCCGTCGCGATCATCGGAACAGGACGCGCCAGCGGCTGAAGGTAGGATTGGATGCTTCCTTGCCTGGCCGAGGGGATGTCCCACGCGGCGTTTTCCATGAACCATGCCGCGCGTAGGAATACGGTGGGCATAGGCAAGGTCTTAAGGGCATTTTCCATCAAACCGAGCGCGTTCAACAAATTCGGTTGCGGCCCGTCGGCGCCGATGGTGGACAGCGCCACGACCTTTCCGGGTTTCGCCTCGGCAAGAGCCGCGTACATCGAGTCGATGAATCCCCTGGCTTCGGGAAAGCCGGGTGCCGGATCGAAGACCGGGGGCAGCATCGCGAAGACGCCCTCTGTCCCCTCGAAGGCTCTGGCGAGCGCGGTCGCGTCCGAGAGATCCGCGACGGCAATGTCGCAGCCAAGCTCCGCCCATGCGGCGCCCTTGCCTCGGTCCCTGACTACGGCGCGGACGGATTGATCGGCGGAAAGAAGACTGCGGGCCACGGCGGCCCCAACTTTTCCGGTGATACCGGTAACTGCATACATGTTCGCTGCTCCTATGTGGACTCGCCTGACGGCGGCGTGGGGGTAATATCTCGCGGCGGCATTCGTGCTACAACAGCGTTTATGTAAGGGTAGTCATGATTTATAATCAGGAATAAATATGGCTTTCGACGGCAAGCTGCTTTCTGGAGTGACTGTGCTCATCGCCGTGGTCGAGGCCGGGACGATAGCGAGGGCCGCCGAAGCGTTGGGGCTTTCTCCCTCGGGTGTGAGCCGGGCTCTCGCACGCCTGGAGCAACGCGTCGGTGCACGGTTGCTGGCGCGAACTACGCGGTCGCTCTCTCTGACCGACGAAGGGCGGCGCTTTTATGAACAAGCCGGGCCGCATCTGGCGGGCATCGAGGAGGCGGCCATCGAGGCGTCGGGGTCCGCCAACAAGGTGCGGGGACGGCTGCGCGTCAACATCGATCCATTCTTTTCCCGGATCGTCTTGTCAGCACATCTCGCGTCGTTTCTGAAGCACTACCCGGACGTGTCCGTCGATTTGATCATGAGAGATTCGGTGGGCGATCTGGTCGCAGACGGATTCGACCTGGCCTTACGTTTTGGCGAGCCGCCCGTCGGTTCGTTCGTTGCTCGAAAGCTGGTCGAAACGCGGGTACTGACCGTCGCCTCACCTTCGTACATCAAAGCCCACGGGCGACCGCGGCACCCGAAAGACATCGAGGGATGCGACTGCATCGACTTCTACGATGCGGCAAACGCCAGACCTTACGACTGGGAGGTCAGACGGAAGAAAGAGGTGATCCCGCTACGAATCAAGGCGCGCATCCAGGTATCGGACTCGGGGACATTGATCGGCGCATGCGAGGCCGGCGCCGGAATCGCCCAGATCCTCGAACTGGGTTGCAAGCATCTTCTGGATAGCGGCCGGCTGGTTGAGCTGTTTCCGGAGTGGTCGGATGAGCGCTTTCCCCTTTACGCAATATATCCCTCTCGGCTGCATCGCGCAGCGAAAGTGCGTATGTTCATCGAGTTCTGTATGGAAATCATAGCCGGTAATGCACGCGGAGCCGGCAGCCGGGCGCAGTGATTACCTGAGCAGCTGAGGTTGCATGGAGGGTCTCCCAGATTGCTGCCTGCGTTTGAATGTCGCCGGCCGCAGACAGGATTTGACCGATACCGGCTGAATTGCCGCTCGTCGGTTTTACGCAACGCGCGCGGCAACCTGGCTTGTCGGTCATTTCAATTGAATCGATGGAACTAACCGGTACACTGCGCACCCGCGCTGCTCGCAAGTGACGATGCGTGAAGCGGCTGCCAGCGAGTTGAGGAGTGTTTTGGATACAGACTTGAATCTTGGTCCCAAGCGACCTGCCGAACCGTCGATTCCACTGGCTGTCGATATCCGGTATGGGCAAATCGGTCTGATGCAATTGCGTATCCGAACGACGGATACCGGCGCCCTGCTGGATGAGTTGACCGGACGCATGAATACGGCACCAAATTTTTTTCACCGAACTGCCGTCTGTATCGATCTCAGCGATCTCGAGAAGGCGCCGGAAATACAAGAGATCAAGGCAATCCTCGAAGCGGTACGACGAGCGGGAATGCTCGCGGTCGGATTGGCGGGCGCTTCCGGGCAAATTGAAGCACTCGCAAACGCCGTCAACCTTCCGATACTTTCAGCTTTCCGGCCGGCGAGCCATTCGGTCGCCGCCGTCGAGCCCGTGCAGCGAGTTGCTGCAGAACCCATGCATTCCGAATCGGATAATGCAGCAATGATTCAGCTGCAGACCGTGCGCTCCGGCCAGCGAATCTATGCGCGCCGTCGTGATCTCATCGTAACCGCCGGAGTGGGTGCCGGTGCCGAGGTTATCGCCGACGGCTGCGTTCACATTTACGGTTCGCTGCGCGGACGCGCGATGGCGGGCGCGCATGGTCAACTCAACGCGCGAGTATTCTGTCAGGAATTTCACGCGGAACTGGTTTCGATTGCCGGTGTTTTTCGGATCTTCGAAACAATCCCCACCACGTTGGCCGGCAAGCCCGTCCAGGCGTGGCTCGATGGCGAGGTCTTGCATCTCGCACCCGTCGGCGGCTGAGGCAAAACCGCCGCACATCACTCATGGTATTCGGCAGCTGAGCCAACCGAAGGTCAGCTGTCTGAAGGCCCTAAAGGAGAATTGGCATTGGCAGAGATTATCGTTGTTACTTCAGGCAAGGGGGGTGTCGGAAAGACCACCACCTCCGCCAGCATTGCATGCGGACTCGCGCGGCGCGGCAAGCGTGTCGTCGTAATCGACTTCGACATCGGACTGCGCAACCTGGATCTGATCATGGGGTGCGAGCGGCGCGTCGTGTATGACTTCGTGAACGTAATCCAAGGCGACTGCTCACTCAAGCAGGCGTTGATCAAGGACAAACGGATCGAGACGTTGTACGTCCTCGCCGCATCACAAACCCGCGACAAGGACGCCCTCACCAGTGAAGGTGTGCAGCGCGTGCTCGATGAGCTTGCCAACGACGGCTTCGAATACATCATTTGCGACTCGCCCGCCGGCATCGAAAAGGGCGCGCACCTTGCCATGTATTTTGCGGATCGTGCGGTCGTCGTCGTCAATCCGGAGATTTCCTCGGTCCGCGACTCGGATCGAATTCTCGGCCTGCTGGCCAGCAAGACCTCTCGAGCCGAGAAGGGTAATGGTGGTGTAAAGGAGCATCTCCTGTTGACTCGCTATAACCCGCGCCGGGTCGCCAGCGGCGAAATGCTGAGCGTCGACGATGTAAAAGAGATTCTAGGGCTCGATGTGATCGGCGTCGTGCCCGAGTCGCCCGATGTCTTGTCCGCATCCAATGCCGGCCTGCCCGTCATTCTCAATGACGTCAGCGACGCCTCTCATGCCTATGAGGATGCCGTCGCCAGACTGCTCGGTGAGACGGTGCCGTTGCGGTTCGTAACGGAACCCAAAAAGGGCCTTTTCGCGCGTATTTTCGGGAGCTGACATGGGTCTACTGTCTTTATTTCGCAAGGCACCGTCATCGGCCAACCTGGCCAAGGAGCGGCTGCGCATCATCGTCGCGCAGGAACGAGGCGCGCGTGGAAGTCCGGATTTTCTACCCTTGTTGCGCCGTGAACTGCTCGAAGTAATCCGCAAGTACGTGAATGTGGATCCGTCGGCGGTGCAGATCACGCTTGGTAACGAGGATGGCCACGAAGTGCTCGAACTGTCGGTTTTCCTGCCGGAAACACAACGCAGCGCCTAGATGCGCGTTGCATTGTCTGCCAGGGGTTGCCCGGATCGTCGCAGCGTGCAATTCATGTCGAAGTCTAAACCTCATCGTAGGAGTTGTTGGAGAGTCGTCAATCGTGGGACGATTTCGCGAACACTGATGACAGGAGCCGGCGGATGAACGGACGTGTGGCGTTGGTCACGGGCGGCGGCCGGGGGATCGGGCGCGAGGCGGCGCTGCTGCTGTCGGCAGCGGGCGCGCGCGTGATGGTCGTGTCCCGCAGCGTGGCGGAACTGGCCGCCGTCGGCCTCGAATACGTCGCGGCCGACCTCGGCACCGCCGCGGGCTGCGCCCTGGCCGTAGCCGAGACCGAGCGACGACTGGGGCCGATTGACGTGCTGGTCGTGAACCACGGCATCGGCTCGGCACACGAGCGGCTCGTGTGGGAGCAAGATCCTGAGGTCTGGCGCGAGACGATGCGCATCAATCTCGACGCTCCGTTCGAACTCGCGCGGCTGACGGTAGGCGGCATGTGCAGCCGCGGCTTCGGCCGGCTCGTCTTCACCAGTTCGACGGCCGGGGAGAAAGCGGAACGTTGCGGCAGCGCGTACACCGCGTCCAAGCATGGGGTTATCGGCCTCGCGCGCGCCGTCGCCCAGGACGCCGGGCCGTTCGGCGTGACCTCCAACGCAGTGCTGCCCGGCTGGGTGCGAACGGAAATGGCCGAGCGCTCAGCAAAGACGGAGGCTGAACGACGCGGCATCAGTGTCGAGCAGGTGTGGCGCGAGCGCGCCGCCATCTACCCGCAGAAACGCGTGTTGGAGCCGCTCGAGGTCGCGCAGGTGATCGCATTCCTGTGCAGCGACGCTGCCGGAGGCGTGAACGGCGAGGCGATCACCGTGGCTCTCGGCGGCATATGTTAGGCGGTCGCAGTCCGCGGCGATGCCGCTCACTCGGACTTGGCAGCTTTCGCCTTCGCTTTAACTGCGTCCAGATGGCATTCGCCTGTCGCCCCTACCGGTATCGATTGCATGGCCTTTCCTTGCAGATGAATGGCACAGATGAGCTTGATGTGTCCGGCCCTGTCGGGATCGATGTAATGTAGGCTTCTTTGCCGGGTCAGGTGCAATAATCCCATGTTGGTCCTTCGTTCCCTCATATTTTCGATTCTGTTCTATGGCCTTTTCGCCCTGAGCGCGGTGGCGGCTGCTACCATTTCGCTGATTTCCCCGAAATCACTTTGGCCATTCACCAAGTTTTGGTCGCGCACGTGGCTGGCCATGTACCGGGCAATCTGCGGCGTCAGCTATGAAGTACGGGGTATGGAAAACATACCGCAGGGGGGCTGCCTCCTGGCGGTGAAACATCAGTCCGTCTGGGATACCTGTGCGTTGTTCGCCATCTTTGATCGCCCGGTCTACGTATTGAAAAGCGAACTGATGTTCATACCGTTTTTCGGATGGGCTCTGGCACGTCTCGGTTGCATTCCCGTCAAACGCGGCACGGGTAAAAGCGCACTGGACAACATGGTCCGCGGAACACACCGCGCGTTGGCGCAAGGTCTTCAGGTGGTGATTTTTCCGGAAGGGACGAGAACCATGGTCGGGCAAGTCGCGCACTACAAAACCGGCATCAGCCACTTGTATACCGTTCTGGAGGTGGCATGCATCCCGGTCGCCTTGAATTCGGGAATGCTTTGGCCACGACGTAAATTTCTGCGTCCGCCCGGCACCATCAGTGTGGAGGTACTGGCTCCCATCCCGCCCGGATTGGACCGCAAGGAAATGTTTGATCTTATGGTTGGCGGGATAGAGGCCGCGTCAGAACGATTGAATCGAACACCAGCCCCTACCGCGCCGGCGGGTTCGCCGGGCGGCGGCGGATCGCCGCCCGGCCTGGGAAGCCCGACAGGCTCCTAGGTAATGTTGACCGTCGTCGCGGTGTCGGCGGTCACCACGATGCCGGTCATGATCGGGCTGAAGGTGACGGCGGGATCCGCCTGCGCCCGGTTGTCCAGCGCGGCCTGACAGGTCAACGCTACTGTGTAGGTGCCGGGGGGCAGCGCCGTGAACTGGTAACTATTTGGCGGCACTGATGTAGCAACGGGCAGGGTCGAGTTCAGCGGCTGATTGGTATCGGTGGACGCTGCTGTGCTGTTGTAGTCTTCCGGTGCCGTCACGTTACCGCTGTATAGATAGACGCCCGGCGTGCATCCGCTCGGCAGCGTGGCGGTGACTTGCCCCTGGATGCTGCCGAGGGCGATGTCGACCGTCGCGGTCTGTCCGGCAGTCACTGCCGTCGTCGCGACTTTCGTGAGTATCACGGACGGATCTGTCTGATCCGGGTTATCGAGCGCGGCCTCACACGTGAACGCCACGGTGTACGAGCCGGGCGGCAGGAACGTGAACTGGTAATAGTAAGGCGGCGCCGAGGTTGCAACCGGCACCTTCGAAGCCAGCGGCTGGTTGGTATCGGTGGACAGCGCGGTGCTGTTATTGTCTTCAAGCTTCGTCACGGCGCCGCTGTACAGATAGACGCCCGGCGTGCATCCGGTCGGCAGCGTACTGGTGATCTGTCCCTGGATATTGCCGACCGAGGTGTTGTCGACGAGGCGCTCCACCGGTTTGAGGATGCATGCGGGGGCCTGCCCCGGCGGGCAGGTGATTGCCTTTCGCAGATCAAAGTCGATTGTGTAGTCGACAACGCCGCTGCTCGGAACGATAAACCCAGAGACCAGCTTGAATCCGGATTCGGAACCGCTTGGCATCAGCAACCCCATCCTCGTGCCGTCGGCGAAATCGATGTAGGAATTATTGGCGCTACCGTCGGCGGTCACCATCAGCCGAACTTGAGCGTAGGAGCCTACAGGGATCGGTTGATCGAACAGCACCGCCGATGCGGTGCCACTCTGCGTCACGAGATCGATGCTCTTCGGGGCAGAAAAGGTGATGGTCACCGGATTTCCGCTGTTGCCTGTCAGCTCGACGCCGGTAAACACGACGACGACGTGTGTGGCATTGTCAGCGGGCGCATCGGCGACCGACATTCTCATCTGATTCATTTGACTGGACTGAGCCTGGCTTACCGCAGGCCCCGAGTTGCCACCGCCACAGGCGGTAACGCCGAGCGCGGTCGCCACGAGTAATGGCACGAGTGCAAAAAAACGTACTTGCTGAAACATGCTGTTCTCCTTCTTGGATGCCGCATGACCGAACAGCGTGCCGGCCTCGCGGCTACCCCTTTGCTATTGATATTCGGCAGCACACGAATTGCGGTGCGACATGCTGGGAGCCGCGGCAATTATCCCGCCGGACGGGATGCGCCACTACTGTCGCGGCGACGCGACAGCCCGCTGGTACGTGCGACGGTATCAGTATCCCGAAGGTTGGCGATGGCGGGGAGCCCATTTAACATTAGCCGGCCAATCCGCGGCCCTCAATATCGGCTATCCTTCCAAGCACTGCCGATGCGCGGTCAATTCGAGCCCGATTTTTGAAGCTCGAAAGAGGCCATTTTGAGTGCCGGCCGAGGGATGCGAAAATAACGACAATAACGCTTGGAAGCTTTCCTGCGCGTGCGGGCGCGGATCGGAACGCGTTTCTCTTGTTTACGACCCTGGTCTGGGTGGGTGTGCTGACGGGCTTCGGCACCGACAGCTTCAACCACCTGCGCAAGTACGGCCTGGACTATCCCCTGATCGTCCACTTTCATGCCGTCGCCTTCGTCGGCTGGCTGGTGCTGTTTACGGTGCAGGTGGCGCTGATCCGAAATGCGCGCGCAGACATTCATCGTAGGCTTGGCGTAGCCGGCGCGGTGCTCGCCGCGACGATGGTGGTGCTGGGTCCCGCGACGGCATTGGTGGTCGACGCCGCCCGATTTACGGCGAAGGGCGTAACCCCGGAATTCCTGGCCGTCCAGTTCACCGACATTCTGGCCTTCGCCGGGCTGACAACGGCAGGACTGCTGATGCGCGGGACCTCATCGGCGCATAAGCGTCTTATGTTGCTGGGTCTGATCTATATCAGCGATGCCGGTTTCGCCCGGTTTTTGAATCACGCCTTGGCCGCGCCCCTTGGTCAAAGCCCCTTAGGCGAAGCTGTCAGACTCTATCTGGGAAGTGATCTTTTGATGCTGGGGCTCGGTGTGTACGACTTGGCCGCGCGCGTGAGATTACACCCCGCGTATATCGCGGGCGCTGTCTGGATGATTGCTCTCCAAATCACCGCACTGGCGCTGCTGGGCAACCCGACCTGGAAAGCGCTGTCGTTGCATCTGATCGGCCACTAAAAACAGACTATGTGACGGCGGTCGAACATCCACCCGTATGGGTTGAGAACTGATCGCACGCCCACGCATGCCCGGAATTGCACTATTAACCTCGACTCAATTCGTGAGCGAGTAGGAGCCTTATGTTTAGCGAATCGTCAGACCGACAAGCAACCATCGCCCTAAACGCGAAGGCCCTCACAGATTCGAAGATTGCCGGCAGAAGTCAGACCGATCGTCAGCTTCGCGCAAGCCTTACTCGACAAGGTGGCTCCATGGAAAGCGGCAGTCCAACATTCTCTACGCGTCTCGACCAGCAGTGCGGCGCGCCGGAACAATTGACATGAGTGAATCGAACATGGGAATGAAGCAAGCAGGCGACGCGAGCCGAGGCTTCACTTTGATCGAATTGATGATAGCGATCGCCATAGTCGCGATTTTGGCCATCATCGCCATCCCCGCCTATACGTCTCAGTTGGTGCGGGGCCGGCGCTCCTCTGCGGAAGCTGTGCTCCTGGATATTGCCCAACGCCAGCAGCAATACTTCCTCGATTCGCGCGCTTACGCGCCTGACTGGATGACGCTCGGCACGACGATTCCAGCGAACGTCTCAGCCTACTACCAAATTGCAACTGCCCCGGGTCCAGGACTTCCGCCTAACTTTACCGCAACCGCGACCCCGCTCCCGGGAACGGCGCAGGCAGGCGATGCCATCCTGATCATCGACAATACGGGTGCGAAGTTACCCGTCGGCTTTTGGTAATCCGCCATGACTGTCACTACACATTGCTCACACCGACGCTCCGCCGGGTTCACCCTGGTCGAGTTGCTCGTCACCATTGCCATTGCCACCATACTGACGACGATTGCCGTCCCCTCCTTTTCGGGGTTGATCGCGAGCCAACGCGCAAAGACGGCTGCCTCGGAATTGTTTGCGAGTTTCCTCGCGGCGCGCTCGGACGCGATCGCGCTCAACGCCAACGTGACGATATCTCCGCAGGCCGGCGGATGGAACCAGGGCTGGCAGATCCAGGGCCCGGGCGCCGTGTTGGAATCTCACGGGGCGGTGCCCGGCGTGGCGATTACGACTACTCCGGCTCTTTCTTCAGTCACTTACCGGCCATCCGGACGAGTCCTGACAGGCAGTGCAGCGTCGTTACTGGTTACAACCAAGTCCGGGTCGACCACGAACTACCAATGCATATCACTGAACCTCAGCGGTCGCCCGTCCCAACAGGCAGTTAACGCATGCTGAATCCGTCGCGACTCCAGTACACGCGCCAGCGCGGCTTTTCGCTCGTCGAAGTCCTGGTAACGCTCGTGATCCTTGCGTTCGGGCTCCTCGGAGTTGCCGGCCTCCAGGCCAAGATGAGCCTCGCGGAAATGGAATCCTACCAACGGTCACAAGCCCTGATCGCGCTCACCGAAATGACGGAAAGAATGAGCGTCAACCCCGCTCAGGCCGCCAATTACGTCGTTGCAGGAATCATCGGCAACGGAGACAATCGGCCGGCCGACTGCACGACCATCGCGCCTGGTCCGACTCGTGATCTCTGTGAATGGAGTAATTCGCTAAAGGGCGCGAGCGAGGCGAAATCCGGTACATCTGTCGGCGGCTCGCTCGGCGCGGTTGGCTGCATTACCCAAATCCAAGCGATCAACACCGCCTTGGGTGTTTGCACCGCCGGCATCTACCAGGTTTCCGTGGCATGGCAGGGCCTGAATCCAACCAAGGCAGTACCGACACTGGCCTGCGGCACAGGATCCTTCGGCGCCGAGGCGAATCGCCGCGTGATCGCCGCCAGGGTCACGGTGGGTACCAAATCATGTTTCTAATCCGCCCCAGGTCCGGCCGCGTCCAAACGCAGCAATTCGGCTACACGATCATCGAGCTGATGATAGCCGTTACCATCAGCTTGATCATTCTTGCCAGCCTCGTCGCGATCTTCGCCAATAACAGCCGGACACGCGCCGAAATCGAACGCGCGAACCAACAGACGGAGAATGGCCGCTACGCCTTGCAGCTGATCACCGACGATCTGCACAATGCCGGTTATCTCGCAGAATTCAATCCCGCTCTGCTACCCACCCCTCCCGCCAAACCGGATCCCTGCGACATCAACGTCGCTGGGTTGAACAGTGCATTACCCATTGCCGTTCAAGGCTACGACAATGGCGCGGGTGCGCCGGGATGCCTGGGGATTGATATACGTGCAGGAACGGACATTCTCGTGGTGCGTCACGCGAGTGTCTGTGCGGTGGGAAGCCCCGGGTGCGATCTCAATCCAGGGTTGGGTAACGCGTACTTTCAGGCCTCCGGTTGCAATGACACGACTAACTCCACCGAGCTGGCGTCCGGCAACGTTGCGAGCTTCTACGTTCTCGATACGAATGCCGCCAGCTTCACGCTGCATAAAAAGGACTGTGTCACGTTGGCCGACCAGTACCAGTACCAGACCCACATCTACTTTGTCGCCAACAATGACAATCCCGGCGACGGCATTCCCACCCTCAAGCGCGCGGAACTTGGCTTTACCAGCACCGGCACCAGCACCGGCAATACTTTCGGCATCGTGCCCTTGGTCGAGGGAGTCGAGAACCTGCAGATTGAATACGGTCTAGATACCAGCGTGCCGACAACCGGTACACCTGCGGTGTATAACGCCAATCCCGACACCTATGTCCCGTGTGCGGCGTCGCCGATCACCTGCTGGCAGAACACCGTTGCCGCGAAGATCAACATACTGACGCGCAACACAACCACCAGTCAAGGCTATGTCGACGCCAAGGTGTACACGCTTGGATTGAATGCCGACGGCACCGTCAATACCGTGGGGCCATTCAATGATGCTTATAAACGCCACACCAGCGAGTCCGTCGTCATGTTGAATAATCCGGCTGGGAGGAATTCGCCATGAACTCCGCATACTCCCACTCCCCGTTGTCCCGACAGCAAGGCGCCACGTTGGTCGTGGGTATGATCATGTTGATTCTGATTTCACTGTTGGCGGTGGCGTCCTTCAGATTGGGCAAGACCGATCTGCAGATCGTCGGCAACATGCAGCAGCGCAAACAGGCGCTCTCGGCCGGGCAGCAGACCATAGAACAGGTCATCAGCACCATCCAATTCACAGCGACGCCGGCCAACGCCGTGTTCAATCCCTGCACGGGGCAGAACACGGCGTGCGTCGACATGAATGGCGATGGTGTAACCGACGTCAATGTCGGCATCGTCGTGTTGTGCAAGACCATCCAACCCATTCTCAATTCGGCACTCAATTTCTCGAATCCGAACGATGCCGGCTGCTTGGTTGGTAGTAGCCAGACCACTGGCGTGCTGGGCGCCGCCACGGGCAACTCCCTGTGTGCGAACAGCGTCTGGGACGTACAGGCGACTGCGATCGATGCGGTTTCAAATGCGCAGTACGTGATCGATCAAGGCGTCGCGGTGCGTGTGCCCGCGGCAACTATTTGTCCATGATGAGGAATATCACAATGATTCGCCCTTGCAAATCGAGCGTTACCGCCCTGGCGTTGATTCTGTGCGCCGTCGCGGCATCCTCGACCGTCCGTGCGCAGTCGACCTGCGACACCACCGGCAGCGCCACCGGCACCGATCTCTGCCCGACCGGCGATACCGATCTTTTTTTCGGGAATACGGCGGTCTCTAAGGATGCGCCCAACATCATCATTCTGCTCGACAACAGCACGAACTGGAGTCGGCAGTCACAGGCATGGGGTACCAACCCTGACGGCAGCCGGGAATCTCAGGGGCAGGCGGAGCTCGCTGCGATACAGAAAGCCCTCTTGGGCAAAATCAATGGCAATAGGCCCGCGAATGTGGGGCTGGCGATGCTGACCGACTATGGCGGCAGCGCGACGGCCAGCCCGGGTGCTACCCCGAGTAAGAACGGCGGCGGCGGCTACATCCGCTTCGGTGTCCGCGACATGACCAACCCGCAAAACAATTTGGCACTGCAGACTATTTTGCAAGGCATTTCCAACGACATCAATGGTTCTACCGAGAAAGTGACGGGCCAGAATACGAAGGATGAGTCCGCCGCATTCTACGAGATTTACAAATATCTCTCAGGTTACGCACCCTTCACCGGACTCTATAACTCCCCCGGCGCACAAAGTATCTTCGTCGATGTCCCGCAAAACCGGCTGCCCCTCTCGGCCGGAGGACTGGGGTTGATCTCGGGCTTTGCCCTCACCGCCAACGGCAAGAACTACATCTCTCCGATCACATCGAGCAATCCTTGTGCAGCCACCTACATCATCTACATCGCCAATAATGCGAACAATTTTGGACAAAGCGGCCAGGCAACGTATGAACCCTCGGTGGTCCCTGCGAATATGAATCCGGCGCTGCCCATAGAACCTGCCATACCAGGCGTGACTCCAGTCGATACGTGGCTCGACGAGTGGACCTATTTGCTGAGGACCAACGGCGTCGTCGTTCCCGGCGGCAATAACGGCTCGGTCGTGACCTTCGTGCTGGACGCCTTCAACCCCACGCCGGACAACCCCGGGTACTCTCTGTCGCTGCACAACGCGGCCATCGTGGGCGGCGGCGATTATTTTGCAGTGAGGAGCGCGTCGGATATCTTGAACGCGCTGGGAATAATTCTCTCCGAGATTCAAGCCGTCAACAGCACCTTCGCGTCGGCCTCTCTGCCTGTGAACACCACGAACCGGACGCAGGACAGAAATCAGGTATTCATACCGATGTTCCGTCCCGATCCGAAGGACAATCCGCGCTGGATGGGGAATCTTAAGCAGTTCCAGCTGATCATCGATCCGATCAGCGGCAGCCTGGAGCTGGGCGACAACTCGAGCACGCCGATCAATGCGGTAGACCCAGGGACGGGCTTCCTGACTCCCTGCGCCGAGAGCTTCTGGACCACGGATTCCAATCTCTACTGGAAGAACGACTCCAGCGATCTTCCCGTGCCCCAAAGCCTCTGCCAGAAGCCCCCCAGGATATTTAGTTCGTGGTCCGACTACCAGGACGGTCCTATCGTGGAGAAGGGCGGTATCGGCGAGGTGATTCGCAAAGGAAATAACCCGCCCACCACCAGTACGACACCGACTTGGACGTTCAATCGAACGGTCAAAACGCTCGCAGGCCTGACGGGCACCTCACTGATTGACTTCACATCGTCGTCCCTCGGAAGCGCCCCGACCCAGGTGGCTATGGCCAATTTCATCCTGGGTCACGACGTCGGCAATATCCAATTTACAGGTACCACTCACGCGAACATGACGGTGGACGGCCTCGCCTCCGGGGTCACAGGGGGCCTCTCGGTGGGACTCCCGGTGTCTTCAGCCGACGGCAGCGTGGCGCAGGGGACCTTGATCACAGCCATTGGGACCACGTCGATCACCTTGAACGCGGCGGCGACCTCGAGCTCATCGGGCCTCTCGTTCACGACCGGCCGGCAGGCCGAGTACGTCAACAATTCCAATTCCCCGCCGCTTCTGCCGACGGACCACGTGCGGCCCTCCGTGCACGGCGATGAAGTTCACTCACGGCCGTTGCCCGTCGATTACGGCACCACTTGCCAGGGCCAAACCGATTCGACCAACCAGCCTCTCGCGGACGCCATCGTGTTCTACGGATCCAACGATGGCACTCTGCGCGCCATCGACACCTGCTACGGCCAGGAGCTCTGGGCATTCGTCGCGCCGGAGTTCTATGCCTCGACTGCCTCGACGACGAAATTCTCCCGCCTGATGAACAATACTCCTGGGGTCAGTTACTTCGGGCAGATTACGACGGGGATGAGCGTGTTTCCCACGCCCAAGGATTTTTACTTCGACGGCTCGATCGGCCTCTATCAGAACGCTGACAACTCCAAAGTGTGGATCTATCCCTCTATGCGCCGCGGCGGCAGAATGATCTATGCGTTCGACGTCACCAAGCCGAAAACCCCGGTGTTCAAGTGGAAAGCCGGCTGCCCCAATCAGGGCGATGACACGAATTGCACGACCGGGATGAGCGGCATGGGACAAACCTGGTCCACGCCGGTCGTAGCCGGCAGTGTGCCCGGGCACACGGGGCCGGTGATCATCGTGGGCGGCGGGTATGACACCTGCGAGGACGCGAACACGTCTGCGCCGGTCTGCGGCGCCAGCCCCAAGGGCGCCGGGGTGTACGTGCTCGATGCGGATACTGGTGCGCTCATCAGTTACTTTCCCACGGCGCGCAGCGTCGCAGCCGATGTGGCGCTGATTGCGGTGGCGAACGCCGGCGTATTCGATCACGCGTACGCGGTCGATACCGGCGGCAATATCTACCGTCTCGACTTTGCCGCGGCCCAAAGCAACTGGGTTATGAACTTGGTGGCCTACACCAACGGCGCGAACTTCGCCAAAGGCGCGGGGAGAAAATTCGAGTTCGCTCCGGCGCTGCTCTCGGCGCCGGCGATCATGCCCGCCGCGCCCGGCGGCCAGGTCTATCTCGCGCTCGGCTCGGGCGACCGGGAACATCCGCTGCAGAGCGAATATCCCTATCCCGACCACGTGGTCAATCGCTTCTACGTGTTCAAGGACTATCTGCCGCAGCCCGGTCTGCCGCCGGCGACGGTCACCGCCGTCGACCTCGACGACACCAACACCAACGACGCCAACTACATGTTTGACTACTCAACCCCCCCCGGCAGCCTGGTTGGCGTGAGCGGAGGGACCACGAGTTGCTCCCCAGCGGCTGTTCTGCCCAGTTCGGCCGCAAGGGGCTGGTTCATCAGTCTCAATCAGAACGGAGTGGTTCCCCCTGCGATCGGAGCGGACGAACAAACAGTCAGCTCTGCCATCATCGCCGCCGGTAACGTGGCCTTCTCGACCAACCGGCCCATCCCGGCTGCGCAGGGCACGTGTTCCACGTCGCTGGGTGAAGCGCGTGGATACTTGCTCAACCTGTTTAATGCATCCGGCGGTATCACCGATAGCGGACCGAACGCGTCGTCGTGCGGCGTCCGTCGTTCGACGGCATTCATCGGGGGCGGCTTGCCACCTTCCCCGGTGCTCGCGAACGTGGTCGTGAACGGGGTCGCGATAACGGTAGCTCTTGGCACCGTGCAATCGTCTGGCAGTGGTGTGAGTTCGCCGATCGCTCCGCAACAGATAAGCCCAACCATCGTGCCGACCCGCAAGAAGATCTTCTGGAAGTCCTCCGGAGAGAACTAAGGA
The DNA here is from genome assembly GCA_963761345.1 of uncultured Gammaproteobacteria bacterium. Lineage (GTDB taxonomy): Bacteria > Pseudomonadota > Gammaproteobacteria > Steroidobacterales > Steroidobacteraceae > Bog-1198. The sequence goes on along the minus strand of CAVXGV010000009.1, from coordinate 324,396 downwards.
TTGGAGTCAGCTTGGGACGATGCGCATCGCTTCGGCGGGCGGGACGCGGGCTGCGCGCCGCGCCGGCGGCAACGCCGCGCATTGACCCAGTACCAACACAAACAGGCTGGTAAGCGTGATGTACGTCGGAGGCAGGCTTTTCAGGGCCAAGTAATGCATCAAGGAAATATTGGCGATTAATGCAATGATCGAACCACAGCCGATCCCCATCAGCACGATGAAGAAGTTCTCTGCCAAGATATAAGCCAGAATGTCCCTGCGTCGCGCGCCCAACGCACGCCTCATGCCGAGCGCGCGGCGTCTGCCGTCGACCCAGAGGGTGGTTATCCCAATGATCCCACCGGCCGTGGCAAGCAGCAGGATAATCGAGGCTGCCGTGAGGAGGATCACGAGGCCACGATCAGTCGCAAATGCCTTGGTTCGAAGCGTACGAAAATGCTGGACGCCTTCTTGGCGATCGAGGATGCGGAGGCGCGAGGTCTTGTACAGGATGTCCGTCAGAGACTTTCTGACGGATTCGGCAGCGCCCGGCTGGGTACGCACAATGTAGGGGTCTCCGGCCACATCGGCGAGGCGTACGGGCATGAATACCGCCTTGTAAGCATGGTTGCCGGTGCCCTTCTCGGGCACCTTCACATCCGCGACGATGCCGACGATGGTTCTTGGATGATTGCTCATGAATACGGTCTTGCCCAATGCCTCACCAGACGGGAACAGGCTACGGCTTAGATCTTCCGTGATGATGATGGAACCGACCTTCGGTCCTGCATCTGTCGAGCCCAGCACCACCTCGCTAGTCTGAAAATTACGGCCTTTGATCAGGCGTAATCCATAAGCGGCTACGGCGTGTTCATCGGCGAAGTAGGGCTCCGCGAGAGAGGTGGGCGATTTCTGCTCAGGCTCGAGACTCAGGCCGGTGAGGTTGGCCCACGGTCCGGCGATCGGAATGGTGTAGTCCGCGTAGGCGTCGACGACTCCAGGCAGTGCACGCAAGGCCGCAAGATCCGCGTCTGTCCGCGCGTGCGCCTCTTCCAATGTCAAAGGTCCCAACCAGTGGTTATCGACGATAATGATGTTCGCCTCGTCGATGCCGCTGGGTTGCAAGATCAAGGCAACGCGCTGAGTGATGATGAAGATGACATTGGCGACGATGGCGAGGGTCAGGGCGACCTGGCACGCCATAATAAAGACGCCGGCTTTGTGGCGGACCAGGGATGAGACGATCGGTCGTACGGGAATCGATACCATTTATTTAGCTCGACTTCAATTGCCAGCCTGGCTCGATCCGACAGGCGCGCAAAATCGGATAGGCAGCCGCCAGCAACACCACGCAAAGAGCGACTATTGGTGCCTGCAGTAAAGTGGCCAACGTAACATGTGCAAGTCTTGCGACTTCCACTGGAAACACAAGCCCCAGGCTGCTCACGAACAAAACCGTCAGCACGGCTCCCAGCAAACCGCCGGCCAGACCGATGACGGCCGCTTCAGTCAGATATTGAAACAGGATCGCGGACCTCGAACCTCCAAGTGCGCGCCGCACTCCGATATCGCCGGAGCGACGCATGAATCTCGCCAGTAGGAGGCCAACGGTGTTGACTGCGCAAACCACCAGAAGACCGAGCGCGACCACGAATGATATGCGCGTCTCGGGTGGAACTACGTGCTGGTAACTGAGCCAATCTTCTTGGTCGCGCAGCGCCACGTTGGCAGGCCATTGAAACCGGCCGGCCGCCCTTTGTTCATCAGCATAGGCATGCAGATAATTCCTGTAATGTGCGGCGGCGGCAGAGTCCGGCAGCTCGACCCAGTAGGATATGAAAGAATATCTCCGATCTTAAGTCCCAGATGGGGAATGATTCGCCATAAGAACCTCCGGCCGTGGGTATTCTCAAGTTCAGTGCCTGCCGAAAAGGCAAAAATAGCTGCGGCGCGTGGCGATCGAATGCGTTCTTGTAGTAGGCATAAAAGCGTGGCAGAGGATTCCATGGCGCCAGCACACCGGAAATTCGATAGCCGTGACCATCGAGTCTGATTTCCCGGCCAACGCTGTTCGCGCCGCGAAACACCTTCTGATTCAGCTCATCGCCAATGACGACCTCATTGCTGCCCTCTTTGTCGGCGGCCTTGCTCCAAGCTGAGCCGAATCGAAACGGCACGTCCAACATTTGAAAGTAATCGACGGTTACCGCATATCCCTTGGCCTCGAGCGCATCGATCGCCGGGTCGGCAGGAACGAGTGAAAGACCGATTTCGTACGTGGCGGCCTGTAAATGAGCACCATCATGCGCACGCAATGCCTCGACGTCGCGCAGGGTCAGTACGGGGTCGATTCCATAAGTCTTCACATAGTCGGGACCGTGATTGTCGATCTGCGGAACAAATAGCCGATGAGCCTTGGCAGCGAACGCATTCGACGAGACCGCGCGCAGCAGCGAAAACGTAGTCACCGTCCCCGCAACCCCAAGGGCGATGAGCAGGATCATCCAAATCGTGATGAGTCTTTGATTTAAGAGGCTTCGAATGCCAAGAGTTAGGTAGTAGGAAAACATCAAAGTCCCCCATCGACGCTGGCATGGCGGTATGACTGGAAGTTATCACGCGCCCATACGGGAGCGGTAGCCGTTGAGCGGCCGCGATTAGCTCATCAGGCCTCTAATTATCGCCTATAAGCCATAGGCTGCCTCTATGGCCCAGAGGCGATTTCCCGCATTTAGCTGCCATAAGCGATATATTGATGAGGCGGTGATGGGGCCGGCGATGGGAACGAAGCCAAGCGAGATCCAACCCGTTTCCAGGCCGGTCAAGCGCCGGTGCTATACACTGGCGCAGGTAGGGGTAAAATTACGATCAGCGGCGGCGCTGTCCGTTCCTCACATGCAGTCCCTGAACATTGGCGGTCCCGATGCATAATTGGCTTGGCGCGACTCTCACATGCATGATTTTTAGCGTTCCGGTAGACGTGTACGCCGCTCCGGTCCCGCCTGTTCCCGAAAATCCGTTACAGGCGCAAACCTCTTTGGGATTCAATACGAGGACACGCTGCCCGGATCTTCGGATCACTGATGCGGGAACCATTGCGGTGGTTGTTTTCTGGCTACCAAGCAGTGGGATTCCGTCACACATCTCCATCAAGTCGTCTTCGGGTTCGGATGCGCTGGATTCCGCGACCATCAGCTGCGTCTCTAAGCTTCGATTCGCAGCCGCGACCACGCTCGGCAACGGCGATCTGGTCGACTCGTGGCAGCAAATTGCCTTGGGTTGGGCAAGACCGGCATCTGAACCGATCGCGGCAGCACCTAAGGCGACGACGGCGCTAACGGCGCATGCGAAACAGGGTGACTCCCGTGGCCAGGCTAACGACGTGACTGTGCATGTCTGCGTCGATGAGGCCGGAAAACTCGAACGGGACCCGACCATCGTCCACTCTTCGGGAATAGCATCTCTCGATCAGGCCGCTGTGAGAATTGCGGCATCCGGTTCTGCTTACTACCGGCCGGACACTTCGCCGAATGGGCCGACAGCGTCCGGCTGCGCGCAGCTGACGATCAAGTTCGACATGAAGTAAAGCGGGGGTTGATCGACCACGCTCTTTGGTAAAACCGCAGCTCACGCTTAATTAACGAAACATCAAACAGTCGTTGCAGAAGCCGCGTCAGGTTTGTTTGCGCAGTGCCAACTCTCGCCGCGATCTCCGAGGGCTTTTCGGCGCCCCGACCAATCGATTCCAACACCGCGCTCAAGTGTTTGCCTGTAAGCTGCCATTTGCGCTCGCGGCACCAAGCTGATTAGAAATTGTGGAGACGAAAGTCGCGGCTTCACTCCGCGGCGACGGCGCGAAAGCTTGGCATCATGTGGGGTAGGTTTTTCCAGGAGAGCACTGTGACGGAACGATCGCTCAATCCAAGTCATATTATGCAAACTGCGACCGGCTTTTGGGCGTCCAAGGTATTGCTGACGGCAGTGGGACTCGATCTTTTCACAAAGCTAGGGACGGGCAGGATGACGGCGTCGCAGTTAGGGAAGGCGCTCGAGTTACATCCCCGCGGGACGTATGATTTTTTCGACGCGCTGGTGGCATTAAAGTTTCTTGACCGGGATGGGGATGGCGCGGCCGGACAATATAGGAACACACCGGAGACGGCAGCGTTTCTGATCAGAACCAGCTCCAGTTACATCGGCGGATTACCACAGATGCTGAATTCGCGTCTGTTCGGGTTTTGGAACGACCTTGATACGGCACTCAAAACCGGATTACCGCAGAACGAAGTGAAGCGCGGTGGGAAGCCAATGTTCGAAGAACTGTACTCCGACCCGGCCAGACTGGCGGAGTTTCTTGATGCGATGAGCAGTCTCCAAGTAGCTAACTTTTCTCTGCTAGCAGAGAAATTTGATTTTGCCCGCTATAAGACTGTTAGCGACATCGGTGGTGCGCTGGCCCTTCTGTCACGGCTCGTTGGCGTTCGACATCAACACCTGACATTCAATAGCTTTGATCTCCCGCCGGTCGCCCCGCTCGCTCAGAAGCACATCGATTCGGCGGGACTTACGCAGCGCGTCAAGGTAGTCCCGGGAGATTTTTTCAAGGACGACTTTCCCAAAGCGGATGTCATCACAATGGGCAACATTCTGCATGACTGGAATCTGCACGATAAAATGATGCTCATTGGTAAAGCATTCACCGCCCTACCGGAAGGCGGTGCCTTCATCGCGATAGAGAATCTGATTGACGATGCTCGGCGGGCCAATGCATTTGGTCTATTGATGTCGCTCAATATGCTCATTGAATTTGGTGACGCCTTTGACTACACCGGAGCAGATTTCCGCCGGTGGTGCGGCGAGGTTGGATTCAGGCGTTTTGAGATTATTGCCCTCACCGGCGCTTCTAGTGCCGCAATTGCCTACAAGTAACCCCCCGCGGGGCGAATGTTGAACTCGATGCGAGGCCGACCGCGCCATTGCACTTTCATGTTTCGCGCAGAGTCTTGACATCCCTGGTCAAAGGGTTATGTTCGGCGGTCTGCGAATGCGCGGCTTAGTTGCGGCCATCGCTGCGGCGGTTGCCTCGCTCTGAAGTCAAAATCGAGATTACCGTAAGGGGGGAAATGCCATGAAGAAAGCTTGCATGATGCTGTGCCTTCTAACGCTCGCAGCGGCGGCAACGTTGCCGGCGGCGCGGGGGCAATCGTACGACATCAACACACTGGCTGGTAAGGTCGCCTCAGTGAATGGGACCGCCGGGCTGCAGATTCGATTCTCCGCTTTCATAGAGGAGGAGAGCCTCGATTCGAGTGCACCGTCGGGACCGGGACCGATCACACCAGCGAACGTGCTGTCGAGTCCTCTTGACGGCACCTCGATTCTCGCGCCGACCGTGACGGTGAATCAGGACACCGCGGGAGCGCCCCAGAACGAAACCTCCATTGCCGTGGACCCGAACAACCCCCTCAGAATAGTGTCCGGCTTGAATGACTATGTCACCCGCGCGTGGACGTGCTCCATCGCCGGTACGCCATGCAGCGCCTTGGGCGACGGCTATTCGGGAACCTACTTCTCCAACGATGGCGGCTCGACCTGGTGCTGTGTCGGCACTGACCCGAACAATCTGGGTACCCTGATCCCGGGTGTCAACCACCTCGCAGGCGGCATCTACGATGCGGGCGGCGATCCTGCCGTGGCGTTCGACAGCCGCGGCCATGTCTACTATGCGGGACTGGGCTTTAATCGCACGACGCCGGGCAGCACCGTGGCAGTGAACAAGGGGACATTTGATCAATCGGGCCACTTGACCTGGAGCGCGCCGACGTTCATCAACCAGACCACATCGCCGAGCACGCTCAACGACAAGGAATGGATTGCCGTCGACTCCCATTCCGCGAGCCCCTTCCGCGACCGTGTGTACGTCACATGGACACGTTTCATTTTCAACGCGCATACCGGCGCCTACGTCCAGTCCCCCATTGCGTTTGCCTACTCGACAAACGGCGGCGCCACGTTCAGCAGTCCAGAGCTCATCGCGGGCAATGTTCTTTACGGTCAAGGATCCCACCCGACGGTGGGACCTGACGGTACGCTGTACGTGTTCTGGGACGGGTCCACGCGGCGCGCCGCGCTCGACAGCATCTACATGGTCAAGTCCACCGACGGCGGCGTCACCTGGAGCAAGCCGGTTGCTGTCTCGCAGCTGGTCGACATCATTCCGGCGGCGAACACCGGGTTCCGGGTGAATAGCTATCCATCGGCGGACGTTGCACCCGACGGCACGCTGTATGTGACTTGGTCATCGTTGATGAGCGATGCAACGGGGCGCCTGTGTCCGACGCGAACGAACAATGGCTGTCACGCCACGGTCCTATACGCCAAGTCCAGCGATCGGGGCGTTACTTGGACTGCGCCCGTCCCGGCCTTCCCCACGCTCGATGCCGCCAACCAGACCCCCGACGGCTATCCCGTGACGCAGCCGAATGGCAGCGTGCTCAATGCTCCGACGCCGCGGCGGGTGGACACGCTGTTTCCGGCGGTCAGGGTCTCCGCCTCCGGGCGGGTGTTTCTGGGAGCTTACGCCGCCGATGTGATCTCGCCGTGGCAGGTGTGCGCCGCGGGACCGCCGCCGCCGGTGGGACGGATTACGTGCGATACCCTCGGCAACTATATCAATAATGCTCGTTTGGATTACGTGGTGCGGGATCTCACGACAAACGTGACCAACATTGTGAGCACGCATCCGATCAACACCCAAAACGGTTTCGGTGGAGGTTTTTTCGGTGATTACACCGACATCGCCGTGGGCTCCGACGACACCTTCCATGCCCTGTGGACAGACAGCAACAACAAGCAAAGCGTGGTTTGGTTCTACGGCGCGCAGTTTGTACCGACGCTGATCAACCAGGAGGACATTGCGACCGCGTCGGGGTCGTTCTAAACCGCAATGAGAATGCTGATGCGGAGGAGCGCGGCCTCGACGCCGCGCTCCCTCTTTTCGGGCGCTTCGAGACTCAGCAGCATTCTCCCAAATCTGAGTGGCAGAAGCCGTATGCGGAGATAGGCCTCCAACTGGCTGGTGTCCCGCTCGAAGTATCTCGATATTTGGCGCGAGCGATCAGCTATGCGAGCAAGGTGACCGCTCCGACTTTGCCTATGGGTGATGTGGGGGATACTGATGTTCCGCTCCTCAACAGCTACGAGTGCTATCACGCGCTGCGCGACTCCGAAGTGGAGGTTGAGTTTTTCGCGTACCCGCTTCGTGAACATTTGATGCGCAGGCGAAGTGCGCATACAATATGCGCATATAGATGGAGCAGCGAATGTCCAAGGCGCGAAGCAATAAGAAGGCGGTCAATCTTTCTATTTCTGCAGATCTGCTGCAGGCCGCCCGCAACAGCGAGCTCAATCTGTCGGCAACCCTTGAGGCGGCCGTCGAGCATGAGTTGCGCCAGCTTCGCAAACGCGAATGGCTGGAACAGAACGAGAATGCGATTCAAGCTTATAATCGCGATGTCGAGGAGCGCGGCGTGTTCAGTGACGGTCTGCGCACGTTCTAATGCCGCAGTTTGCTGTGTACCGGAATCGCAATCCGGCGTCGCGAACACGCTTTCCGCTGCTGCTCGACATCCAATCAGACCTACTAGAAACGTTGGCCACACGCGTTGTCGTGCCGCTCGCTCCGGCAGGCGCCGCTCGGGCGCGCTCAATACGGACACTGACTCCGATACTGAAATTCGAAGGGAAGGAATTTATGATGGTGACGCCGCAAGTCGCCGGTATCCGTGCGAGCGAGCTTGGTCCCATTGCAGGAGACTTGGCGTTGGACCGAGATAAAATTATTGCTGCGGTTGATTTCTTGCTATCAGGTGTCTAAGCCGAGAATGGAGCGGGCGATGGGAATCGAACATATCGCGCGGGCGCCACTAGTTGTTTCGAATCATGGCGTTGCGAGTACGGATGACCGCTGCGCGATTTTTGTGTGAAAACGCTGCCATAGGGGCCAACGCCAGCCAATTCGGGTGGCGACTTTCGCAATCTACCGACATTCGACCCACCCTGCCCCGCCGATCGCCAGCTTGGTCACGTTTGGAATACGAGGATCTTCTGATTCATATATTAGTTAAACATTCTATTTGGCATTTAGAAGCTTAAAATTCTATATTGCATTTAGAAGTTAAAACTTCTAAAATGCAGCATGGACACGCTACTTTTACAGGGCCCTTCGCAGCTTCCCCTGCACCTGAAATCGCTGCGCAAGTCGCGCAAGGTAACCCAGGCCGATATGGCCAAACGCCTGGGGATCACACAGACACGCTACTCCCAAATCGAGCGCAATCCTGAGCTGATCGCCACCGGGCGACTTCTAGAGATTCTCGCCGCCCTTGGGGTAGATGTGCTGCTCCAAATGCGCCCTCCTGAGAGCGCTGGTACAACCACGCCAAGACCAACGCCAACTCGTCGAGGTGAGGACTGGTGAGCACGCTCGGCGTGTGGATGAACGGCCGCCACGTTGGCGCCTGGCAGCAGGTGCGCGGTGGGCGAGACCGTTTTAGCTATGACAGAAATTGGATCTCCGATCCGCAAAGTCGTGCGCTGTCGCTGTCGCTGCCTATGACCTCGGATGCTGCGATCACGAGCGATGCGGTCGGTTTCTACTTCGATAACCTTCTGCCGGACAGTCAGGGAATCCGGGATCGAATCCAAGCGCGATTCGCCACGCGCTCCGCCAACACATTCGATTTGCTCGAGGCCATCGGCCGCGACTGCATCGGCGCCGTGCAGCTGCTACCGGAGGGCGAGGAGCCCAAGGCCTGGGACAGGCTCAATGTGCAACGCCTCAAGCCCAAAGAGATCGAGGCCATTCTGCGCGCGGTACCGACGATCTCAGCGCCGCTCCTGAACGGCACCGAGCAGAGCGATGATTTCCGCATCTCACTCGCAGGGGCGCAGGAGAAGACCGCGCTGACCAAGATAGGCCGACATTGGTACAAGCCGTTGGGATCGACCCCGACAACGCACATTCTGAAACTCCCACAGGGACTGGTTGGCAACCGCAGACTCGATCTTTCCCATTCTGTGGACAACGAATGGCTATGCGCGACGTTGCTGAAAGAACTGGGATTGCCTATAGCCAACACGGAAATCGGTCAATTCGGAGCCCAGCGCGCACTCATCGTGGAGCGCTTCGATCGTCGCTGGCAAAATGTCGGTGACGAAGAGCCGCGCTCGGCCAATTTCGCGCCTCTCAAGGACACATGGATCGCACGGCTTCCCCAAGAAGATTTCTGCCAGGTAACTGGGCGCCCGCACACTGCGAAGTATGAGAACGAAGGCGGCCCTTCGATGCGCGACATTCTGAATGAGCTCGCGCGCGCCGATCACCCCGCTTCAGATCAGCGCCTTTTCATTCTGTCGCAATTGGTGTTCTGGATGCTCGCGGCAACAGATGGGCACGCAAAGAACTTCTCCATCTATCACCGTCGCGGGGGTGGCTTCGGCCTCACGCCGCTCTACGACGTCTTGTCAGCGTGGCCCGTGGTTGGAAAACGCGCCGACCAACTTGACATTCACGAGCTGAAACTCGCGATGGCCCTTCGCGGCAAAAACGCCCATTACAAAATCATTGAAATTCAACCGCGACACTTCCGCGCACTCGCAGATCGGTACCCGGATGCACAAGCCTGGCCGGCAATGATCGAGTTAGCGGGTCAGATCGAGGGGGCGATCAAGGCAGTGGAGAGGCGACTACCGAAAGGATTTGCGGAGTCCGTGTGGGCACCCACGTCCAAAGGGACACTCGAGCAGGCGAAGTCGTTTCTCTCTCACGCGAAACCCTAAACAATTCTCCGCACTCGGTTGGCGGTCGCGCGCTGCCGGAGGGAGGGTACGAGACAATCCGAAGCCCATGATAATTGCCTGCGTGGCATCCAACTCTATTACAAGCCGAACATACGCAAGGCGGACTATCGAGCGGCTCTCGCGTTCTTCGGCGGTAACGCAGGCTCGAAGTGACGGGCTCATCAGCGTGGTGGCACCCATCCAGTCTGAAATTCTGCATCGTACCGAATCGAAACTGCGGGAACTGGACGGTAGTCCAAGGCGCGTCCTAGGACAACGTAGGGACACGCCAGGCAACGAAAAATGGAGCGGGCGATGGGAATCGAACCCACGGGAGAAATCTGAAAGTCTCAACAAAATCCAATGGTTGCCGAGGTGAAGGACCAGCACGTGTGACCGGCGTGTGAAAAATGGCCGATCTTCAAATCGGAAGGTTGTTTTTACATAATCTCGCCAAATATCCTGTCTAATATCCTTCTGTGATTAATTACAGTTGATTTTACGCGGAATATCCGCAAATATCGCCCTCCGATTTTGTGATTTAAGAGGTTAAGGTATGCTGATCGAATTCAGCGTGGCGAACTTTCGTTCGATCCTTTCCCGGCAGACCCTGGGCTTGGCCGCCAATGTGAGAGACGAACACCTCGAACGGAATATTGCATCGGCGGGCCCAGAATTAGACAACGTTCTTCGGTCCGCAGTCATCTATGGTCCCAACGCTGCCGGCAAAAGCAATCTGCTCCGAGCACTCCAGACCCTCCAACAGCTGATTGTCATATCGGCTGTTGCGACACAGGAAGGGCAAGTCCTTCCCGTCACTCCGTTCCTTCTGGATAACGGATCTGCCGAGCTGCCCTCAGAGTTTGGCATCGTATTTGTAGCCACCGATGGCACGCGATATGAATACTTTTGCGCTTTGACCTCTCAACGTGTGGAAAAGGAATGGTTGGTTGCCTACCCGAAGGGTAGATCACAGCGCTGGTTCGAACGCGAGTTCCATCGCGACACAGAAACCTACGACTGGTGGTTCGGGCCAAATTTTAAGGGAGAAAAAGCCGAGAAAAAAGTCTGGCAGGAATTTACTCGCTCGAACTCTTTATTCTTTTCGACGGCGATTCAGCTCAACAACGAACAGTTGAAGCCAGCGTTTAATTGGATCGCACAGAATCTAATCGTGCTGACGGCCGGCACCAATTTCAATCCATTCCTAAGTCTAGAACTTCTACGGCAAGAGGAAGGAAGAAAGCAATTCATGGAATTTATGCAAGCAGCCGACATCGGCATCGCGCGCATCGAAGTTCGTGAAGAAGAATACCAGGGTCAACCGATACCGGGCCCGATACCCGGTTCAACAATGCAATTCTTTCCGATGGCGCCTGCAGCGGGTGTACCCCAACCTACGCCTAAGCGCATCAAGATCGTCACGTGGCACAAGCGCAACGACACGTCGGAAGATGTGCCACTCGATCTGTTCGCCGACGAATCAGAAGGCACACGCAAGTTGTTCGAGTTCACAGGCGGCTGGTTGCGGGCGTTGTCAATCGGCGCGACGCTTTTCGTGGACGAGCTTGATCGTAGCCTGCACCCGTATATAACTCGCTTTTTGGTCGGCGCGTTTCATGGCAACAAGAATGCAAAAAATGCGCAGCTCATCTTCACGACTCACGATACGACATTGCTCGACTCAAGTCTTCTACGGAGAGATCAGGTATGGTTCGTTGAGAAGGACGCAGAGCAATCGACGCATTTATATCCCCTCCTCGACTACCAGCCGCGCAAAGATGAGGCTCTCGAACGCGGATATTTGAAGGGTCGGTATGGGGCCGTTCCTGCCGTAGGTGAGTTAGGCGCCTAGCCCTTGGCCCGTCACCACATATCGAAGCTACGAGGCAGGAAGTCTTTTCAAAGACGTCAAGGACAACGCGCGCCCCGCTCGATCACCCTTATAGTTTGCGAAGGTGAAACTGAGCAGATGTACTTCCAAGCCACCCGCAGCCACTTTGGTCTGACAACTGCCGAGGTCGTTGTCGCGGACAAAACGAAGGGTTCAGCTCCCATTAGTGTCGTCGATTATGCTCAGGAGCGTGCGCGTGAGCCCGGTGGCTACGACCATATTTTCTGTGTCTTCGATCGAGACGGTCACGAGAGTTTTGACCGGGCACGCACCAAGATTCATGAACTCGCCAATCGCGCCCGAAATCCCCTTCCAATTCACGAGACGATCTCGGTACCGTGCTTCGAAATGTGGGTCTTACTGCATTTCGAGAAGACCGATTCACCCTTCCTGAAATGCGACGACGTTGTTGGGCGTATTACCCGCAATCACATCAGTGGATACACAAAGGCCGATCCGAACGCCGCAAAGCAACTGATGACGCATATTGAGGCCGCCCTCACTAACTCTGTTTGGCTCGCAAGTCGTGCCGGGATTATCAATGAAAATCCGAGCACATCAGTTCACAAACTCGTTCAGCATCTGAAATCAGTGAGTACATCAGCAATACAGGTGTGAATCGACAGCCCAGATGAGCCCATGTGAGCCAAGATGGGCGGTTGGATCTCAAGCTTATGCAACATTACTCAAGTAGCTTTAAAACAAGGACTTGCGCGTGTTTACGTGGGCTTGCATTGGCTCACGTGGAAAGTCGAAATGGAGCGGGCGATGGGAATCGAACCCACGGCTCAAGCTTGGGAAGCTTGGGTATTACCATTATACGACGCCCGCTCGAGGCCATCCGATCCTAGTCGTGGCTGATTCTAGTCGCCTTTCGAGCACGCAGGCAAATCGGCCACCGGAAGAAGGAAGGGCGCCCCGCGGCGCCCCTCCATTCTCACCTACACTCGAACGAGCTGACTAGAAGAACTTGTAGTCAGCTTCGAGTTGGAACGTACGTCCGAGAATTCCCGAGAAGTACGTCGTGGTTCCGCTCGCAAAGTTGCCGCCCGTGCCGGCAATGGCCGGGAACGGCGGCAGCTTGTCGAACACGTTGTCGACAATCAAGCGAAGCTGGAACTGGGGATTGAATTTCATGCCCACCGTCGAATTGATGAGCCACCATGACCCGACACGCAGGATGTCCTGCGATGTGGCCGTGTTCTGGTTGTTGAAATTCGCCGGCCCGATGAAAATACCCTGCCAATCCCAGGAGAATCCCTTATTCCCGTACAGCAGGTCGATCGTTCCCTTGCTCTTGCTGTAACCAAGCTGACCTGCAAGGTCGTTCGGGGCGGCGGTCGCAACCTGCGATTTTAGCCGCGAGGTGTCGAGGTAGTGCGCAGCGGTCTGCAGGCTTCCCAAAGACCACGGCAGCTCGAAGGTGTAGTCCAACGCCGCCTGGATACCCGTGAACTCCAGCAAGCCCGCGTTGACGAAGCCGGTATGAAAATTCGAGATCTGGCCGGCGGTGTTACGCGTGAACGTATTGCAGGACGGGTTGTTCGGATAATTCGCCGAGTCAAAGCAGGCGTCGAGATTATTCGTCAGCGTCAAAGACGAAATGGCGTCCTTGAGGGAGATATCGATGTAGTCCACCGATATGTTGAATTTCGGTACATATCGCGGGCGCAGCACCACACCAAATGTCTTGGAAAAGGCGATTTCGCTTTGCAGGTTGGTGTTACCCGACGCGTGCCGGTGGCAGTCGCATTCACGACCTGTGATTGAAAGGTGGCTGGGTTGTAACCACCGGGAATGCTCGCGAGCGCAGCTTGACAGTTCTTGAGGCGTGTCGCAGGCACCGCGCCCTGGCCCACGTAGTTTTGGTCGCAGGGATCATTGGCGAACGATCCGACCGTTGCCGGCGGGAGGAACAGCTCCGTGATCGATGGCGCCCGAATGGACTTGGTCTTGTTGGCGCGGAACCCTACATCCTCAACCGGCGACCAGCGTACGGCGTAGGTGTACGTGGTGGCATCACCGGCAATGGAGTTATTGACACGCCGCGCGGCACCTTCTAGCTCGAGACGATCCAATCCCGGGATACCCTGCGCCGGGGAGAAGATCGGGAACAAGGTCTCGACATAACCTTCGTTGGTGACGTAGGAACCCTCAATTCCCAAGACCTGATTTTGGCCGAGATCTTGAGTATAGAAACTGTCGGGTGAGAACTGCGCCGCCTCGCGGCGATTCTCGTAGCCGGCTGAAAACTTCCACTCGCCGGCCGGGACCTTCAAGATATCCCCGCCGATGAAGGCGTTGGTATCTCTTTGGGTATTGAATGAATCGACCGTCGCCAGATGCGTGATGTACTGCAACGCGGCCTGGCTCGGCGAGCCTTGGCCGAAAATGTTCAGCGGTGCGCAGGTACTCGATGCCGTCGATGTCGGGCCGTTCACCGGCGTGCCCGCACAGACGATCTGGCCTGCGGCGTTCCTGGTGGCATTGAGTGCATTGGCCAAGTTCTGGAACACGTATAAAGGTGTGTCTTGCGTGTTATCCGACGTGCCGTAGCTTACGGACACTTCCCAATTGAATTTTCTGTCGCCCCAGGAGAAGTCGCCGTTCAATCCTGCCACACCGCGAACCACTATTTGAGTGTCCGTTGCCGCACCGTTGTCCAGGTCCACATTGGCGCGATTCACATAGAACTGGCTGGTGTTCCATGCGGGGTAAGCCACCGGCTGCCCCGGCCCGACATATCCCGGAAACAGGGGCTGGCCGACGCTGACTCCCGGATATATGGGGGCGCCGCCGAACGGCAGTGTCGCGGCGTAATTGTTCAGCGCCGTCTGAATGGTCGACCGATCGGCGGCGCTCAAGAACGGGTTATTGATGTTGATGACGAAAGAACCCTGGGGAGTGCCGGCGATGCCATACGGAGAGGTGTTGCTGAACAAGGTCGTGTTGTAGGACTGGGACACCAAGTTCCTCGCATGCGACTCGGAGAAGTAGCCTTCACCGAACGCGTTGAGGCGATCGTTGATCTGGAAATGCAAGTTCGTATCAATATTGGTGCGCTCGGTCGGTGACAGCAGGTTGCTGACCTGCGAGAGCCGTTCACCATCGCCGCCGCTGGTAAAAATGGGGTTGCCGGTGACCGTGCCGACGTTGTAATTCTGCAGCTGGCCGTTGGAACCGAAGGCCTGCGTTTGGCCGGCGGCATTGTTCACACCGATCAAGGCACCGGTGAGACCGGCGCCGGGCGCCAGAAAGAGATCGTCCACCGTCGGAACGCCGCCAAAACTCACGGACGGCACCGAGTTGGCGGGCGTCAGTACCGCTTTGAACGGACCCTTGGTGACCGGTGCCAGAAAGCCCAAGTCCGCCGCAAACACCGGACGAGCCGTCCCCAACAAACCGTCGGTCTTCGTGAACTCCGCCACCGCGGTGATATTGGCCCTGCCATCGAACAGGTTCTGGCCCCCTAAGACGCGCGTGCGATAGTTGTACGCGTCCGCCTGGCCTGATGCGCCCACCTGAGCATCGACATCGAGACCCTGGTAGTCCTTCTTCAAGATGATGTTCACCACGCCGGCGATGGCGTCGGCGCCGTAAATCGGCGCGCCACCCACGGACACCACTTCGACGTGGTCGATCAGTTTCGTGGGAATGACATTGAGGTCAACCTGGGTGCCGTTTCCGCCATTACCGCCAACAGCGGTGTTATTGTTGGAATTTTGCAAGCTTGCCGTACTCTCGGAGACGAAACGGCGGCCGTTGACCAAGGTCAGGGTGCGCTGCGAACCCAGGCCGTACAGGTCGACGAAACTTTGAGCGACACCGAAACCTTGCTGCTGATTCGCGGCGCTCGAGGGTGCCACACCGAAGGCCGGCAACTCGTTCAGTGCTTGGCCGACATCGAGATAGCCGCGTTGATCGAAGGTCTTCGAATCGACGCTGGTCGTCGGCTCGAGGTTGTCGAATTCCGGGCGGGCAATGCGCGAGCCGGTCACCACCACTTCCTGAAGCGAGGTGTCTTCGGGAGCCGCCGCTTTCGGGCTCACCTGGGCGTGCGCGCTCATCGCCAGAGCTGTAAGACAGGGCAGCGCGATCCCTCGGCGCCACGCACGGTATCCACGCGAACTTCTAGTCATTTGGTATTGATCCCTTGCAGCGTTATATTTGGAAGCACCGACCCTTAAAAGATATATCTTTAAGGGCTGGGTGGGGATAAGTAACAAATCCATCGAGCGCTGTAAAGAATTCCCAAGAAAATAATTCTCATCGTTGTCCACGCTTAGAACGGCGCGGCTTTGCAGCAGACCCAATCGTTCACTCAAAGGAAGAATTCATGGATCGTAGAGCCTTTATTACAACAACAGGTGCCTTGTCGCTCGCCGCCGCCATGGGCGAGATCCGCGCAGCCGATCGTGATTTCGATCCGACGGAGCAGTCCATCGGGTCCCTGCAGCGCGCGCTGGCGGCCGGGACGGTGAGCTCGGAGGCACTGACGGCGGCGTATTTGCACCGCATCGCTCGCTTCGATCAGCATGGTCAGGAATATCGCTCGGTGTTGGCGCTCAATCCAAATGCACTCGATATTGCGCGGGCCCTTGATTCGGAAAGAAAATCACGCAAGCTGCGCGGGCCTCTGCACGGCATTCCGATCCTCGTCAAAGACAACATCGAAACCCGCGATCCGGTGGCGACCACCGCCGGCTCCTATGCCCTCGCCCGCTCTTTGCGCCCCGCCGATGCGCCTCTGGTTGCGCGCTTGCGCGCCGCCGGCGCCATCATCCTGGGCAAGGCCAACCTGAGCGAGTGGGCAAACTTTCGCTCGACGCGTTCATGCAGTGGTTGGAGCGGTGTCGGTGGGCAGGTTCGAAATGCCTACGATCCGGCCCGCAACCCTTCCGGCTCGAGCGCCGGCTCCGGCGTCGCCGCTGCGGCGAGTTTTTGCGCGGGGGCCATCGGCACGGAGACCAATGGCTCCATCCTGTCGCCCGCCTCGATCAATGGACTGGTCGGCTACAAGCCCACCGTCGGCGTCGTCAGCGGCAAGGGCGTGGTTCCGATCTCGCCGCGCCAAGACACGGCCGGCCCGATGTGCCGCACGGTGGGCGATGCAGCGATTCTCGCCTCGGCGATGGCCGAGCGGCCGCTGGGCTTCGGCGCGCACGGCACCGACATCGAAGCGTTTCGCTTGCGCGGGGTGCGCATCGGCGTCATGCCGGTGCCGGAGGGCGCGCATCCGGACACCGCGGCGCTTTTCGCCAATGCGCGTGCGGTGCTCGAGCATGAAGGCGCGGTGACCGTAGACCTAAAACCCCCGAAGGCCCTTGATGAGAGCGGTGAATTTGAGTTCGACGGCCTGCTGTATGAGTTCAAGGATGCCATCAACGCATATCTTGCAACGCTCGACCCCTCCCAGGTGGATTCCAAGACCTTGAACGACTTGATCGCATTCAATCGGGCGCATGCGGATCAAGAACTGATCGTCTTCGGCCAGGAAATCTTTGAGATGGCCAATGCCAAGGGACCCTTGAGCGATGCCGCCTATCAAACCGTGCTCGCAGGCTTGAAGCGTACGGCGGATGTCGAGGGCCTCGCGGCGCTGCTCGGTCAGCAGGGGGTGGAACTGTTGATGGGCCCGAGCAATGGACCCGCCGACCTCATCGACCCTGTGTGGGGTGATCGGCGCGGCGGTGGATCCTCGCAAATCGCCGGCGCAGCCGCCATTGCCGGCTACCCCAGCCTCACGGTGCCGGCAGGTCTCATCAACGGACTGCCGGTGGGCCTGACCCTGGTGACGGGCCGCAACCAGGACGGGTTGCTGCTGCAAGTCGCGAGAGCCTACGAACGCGCGGCCAATGCGCGCGTACCGCCGCATCTGCTGACTCAGCGCCTCGGCTGACCTACCTCGGCCCGGTGAATTTGACCGGTTCTTTCAGCGCCGGACCGCTCAACATCATCGGTACGTGATGTCGATCGGCTCGATTATTCGTCAGGAAGTGCGAGAGCATCAAGGTAACTTATTTCAGCGTTACCTTGAGGCTCTCGCACTTCCGGGCGAATAACGCTACGGCGGCGCCGTCAGCCGCGCAAGTAAGCATCGGTTCCGTTCAGCCAGTCCTGCCGCGGCGGATTGAACACATCCACATCGAGCGTGTCCTCGAGCGCCACCGCGCGATGCTCGAGATTCGAAGGGATGACCAGCACCTCTCCGGCGCGCACGATCTGTTCGCGCTCGCCCTTGGGACCCAACCAGAAGTGCAGCGCACCTTCGAGGATATAAGTGATCTGTTCGTTCTCATGCGAGTGCCGCGGCACTTCATCGCCTTTTTTCAGACGCACATGAGCAATCATCATGCGATCACCGGTAATGAGCGCGCGCGTGATCCCGCCTTTCATCGGCTCGGCCGGTAGATCTGCCCAGCGATAATGCTTGGCGCCCGCTTGCGTATCTCCCGCTTGCGTATCTTTCATTTTCAATTCCCCAGTTCGAACCAAAAAAGAAGCGGGCGAATGGCCGACCCCATCGCTGCCTTGGCCCACGCTATCGCACCGCAGAGCAGTGTGCAATTATTACAGGGAACAACGCGAGGCCGAAAAAACAATGCCGCTCAAACCTATTCTCAAACACACTTTGCGGGGCGCCGCCGCCCTCATCGCTGTCTGCGTCGCCTGCGCCGCATGGCCTGCCGGCGACTCATCTGCTCCGCGTAGCGGATACTATCGCTATCCATCGGTGCATGGCGACACCGTGGTGTTCACCTCGGAAGGCGATCTGTGGACGGTTGGCATTCGCGGCGGTACCGCGCGGCGGCTGACCTCCAACTCTGGTGTGGAATCGATGGCACGCATCTCGCCCGACGGGCAGCTGGTTGCGTTCGTCGGACAATACGAAGGGCCGAGCGAGGTGTACACCGTGCCGCTCGCCGGCGGGATTCCGGAACGGCGCACTTGGAACGGCGACTCGGTTCCTGCCGCCTGGGCGCCGGATGGCCGCCTCATGGTGAGCACCAACCGCTACTCGACCCT
Organism: uncultured Gammaproteobacteria bacterium; assembly: GCA_963761345.1. Lineage (GTDB taxonomy): Bacteria > Pseudomonadota > Gammaproteobacteria > Steroidobacterales > Steroidobacteraceae > Bog-1198. The sequence continues at coordinate 305,657 of CAVXGV010000009.1, read as the reverse complement.
GCCGGATCCGCAGCTGGTACTCCTCGATAAACAGGGCGGCCGTGAGGTCGTCCCTTTGGCCGAAGGTTCGCAAGCCGCCTATTCCTCCGATGGCCGTACGCTTTTCTTTACCCGCTGGAGAAAGCAGCCAAGCTCCACCAAACGCTATCAAGGCGGCTACAACGAAACCATCTGGCGCTTCGACGGCGCCGGCGAGGCGGTGCCGCTGACGGCAGATTGGGCCGGTACCTCCCGCAATCCGATGTATTGGAATGAGCGCATTTACTTTCTGTCGGACCGCGACGGTGTGATGAATGTCTATTCGATGAGTGATCAAGGACGCGACCTCAGGCAGGAGAGCCACCAGCATGGTTTTGACATCGCCGGCGCATCGCTGTCCGAGGGGCGCGTGGTGTACGCATGCGGCGCGGACCTGTGGTCGCTCGATTTGAAGACCGGCCGGGAGGAATTGATCCCCATTTCCACGGTGTCGGATTTCGATCAGCTGCGCGAGCACTGGGTAAAGACGCCGCTCAATTACTTGACCAGCGTGCATCTTGCTCCGGACGGCAGTCGCGCCATATTCACCGCGCGCGGCGAAGTCTTTACTTTGCCGGCGAAAAACGCCCGCATCATCAAGGTCGCCGGCAGCCCAGGCGTCCGCTATCGCGAAGCACGATTCCTGCCGGACGGCAAAAACGTCATGGCCATTTCAACCGAGAGCGGCGAAACCGAATTCTGGAAGTATCCGGCCAACGGCGCAGGCAGCGCGCAGCAATGGACGCGCAATTCGAAAGTACTGCGCTGGGACGGCGTCCCTTCGCCCGATGGCCGCTGGCTGGCGCATCGGGACAAGGATCAGCGACTTTGGATGTTTGACACCGGCACCAGACAAGACCGGATGATTGCCCAATCCAAATTCGGCGACTTCGACAATTTGACCTGGTCCCCCGACAGCCGCTGGCTGAGCTTCGTTCAACCCGCCGCAAACCAATTCCTGCAGATCAATGTTTTCAACGTGGATTCCGGCGCCATTCAACCCCTCACCTCCGACCGCTACAACAGCGTGAGTCCGGCGTGGAGCACCGACGGAAAATGGCTGTATTTTCTGTCCGACCGATCGCTCAAGACCACGGTTGAATCTCCCTGGGGCGCGCGCCAGCCCGAGCCGCATTTCGATCGGCCGGTAAAAATCTACGAGCTTGCCCTGAGCCAGGGTTTGCGCTCGCCCTTTCTGCCTCCCGACGAGTTGCATCCGGATGCACCCGCCAAGGAAGGTGACAAGGCCGCAGATGACAAGGGCGCAGATGCCAGGACGACAGATCCGAGGGCCGCGGATGCCAAGGCAGCCGATCGAAAAGCACCGGCGGCGAAAAATGCGCCCACCGTCGTTTCCGGTACGCGACAGCCGAAAAACGTGAAAATCGACTTCACCGATCTGCCGCTGCGATTGAGCGAAGTGCCGGTGCCGGCGGGCAACTACGACAATCTGCAAATCACCGACAAGCGTCTGTGCTGGTTGGACGGCTCCGATGAGGCGCCGCGCAAGCTGGCGTTGAAGTGCGTGGATATCGCCAATAAGGGCGAGGAGCTGGAAACGGTCGCCGGCGACGTCAAGAATTATGAAATTTCGCTGGACCGGAAAAAATTGCTGCTATCGAAGGATCATGCGTTCTACATCCTCGACTCCGATGTGAAGGCGGCGGCCTTCGCGGATCAGAAAGTGCTGGCCAAGTCGGCGATCAACCTGGCCGCCTGGAATTTCTTCACGAATCCGCGCGCGGATTTCCGCGGCATTTTCTCCGACGCATGGCGCTTGGAGAGGGATTATTTCTACGACCGCAACATGCAAGGCGTCGACTGGAATGCCATGCGCAGCCGTTATCTGCCGCTGGTGGATCGGGTGTCCGATCGCGAGGAGCTGAACGATGTGATCGGGCAAATGGTCAGCGAGCTGTCCGCGTTGCACACATTCGTACACGGCGGCGATATTCGCAGATCCTCGGATCAAATCGACCTGGCGGCGTTGGGTGCCCGTTTGAGGCGCGATGACAAGGCGGGCGGCTTCATGGTCGAGCACGTGTACTTGCACGACCCGGATCTGCCCAACAATGCGCCGCCCTTGGATCGCCCGGAGTCGCGCGTCAAGGACGGTGAAGTCATCGTCAGCATCAATGGAGAAAGCGTCCTTGGCGTATCCGATGAGCGCGAACTGCTGCGCGGCAAGGCGGGCTCCCAGGTGCTGCTGCGTGTCAGATCCCCCGCAGGCGGGACCCGGGACGTGCTGGTCACACCCATCAAGGCCGGGGACGAGGCGAATCTACGTTACGCGGAATGGGAATACACGCGCCGCCTCAAAGTGGATTCGGACTCCGGCGGGCAGATCGGCTACGTTCATTTGCGGGCCATGGGGCCTGAGGACATCGATCAGTGGGCGCGCGACTATTATCCCATCTACAAGCGCCAGGGCCTGATCATCGACGTTCGCCATAACCGCGGCGGGAACATCGACTCGTGGCTGTTGGAGAAGCTCATGCGGCAGGCGTGGTTCTACTGGCAGCCGCGCGTGGGCGATCCTGAGTGGAACATGCAGTACGCCTTTCGCGGTCACATGGTCGTCCTGTTCGATCAAGAAACCGCGTCCGACGGCGAGGCATTCGCCGAAGGTTTTCACCGCTTCCACCTGGGCAAGACCATCGGCGTGCGCACCTGGGGCGGCGAGATCTGGCTGAGCGGCAGCAACTTCGAAGCCGACGGCGGCATTGCAACGGCGGCCGAGCTCGGCGTTTACGGGCCTGAAAGCAAGTGGCTGATCGAGGGACATGGTGTCGACCCGGACATCGTCGTCGACAATCTTCCCCATGCCACTTTCGCAGGATCCGATGCGCAGCTCCAAGCCGCACTCGACTTGCTGAAAGAGCAGATTCGCAGCGATCCGCGCCCGGTTCCCGCGACGCCTCCGTACCCGAACAAGGCGTTTCCGTACAAGCCTTGAGCGGCGCTCGCAGCCCGGGATCTCCTAAGTACTTCGGCCCGGTGAATTTGACCGGTTCCTTTAGCGCTGGACTGCTCAACATCATCGGCATGTGATATCGATCGGCTCGAATATTCGTCCGGGCGAATTACACTGACCGGCCATCATCACTGCGCGGAGATGCTAGCCGACCGCTTCGATTTCCACGAGCAAATCCTCGCGGCAGACGTCGGCTTGCAAATAAACGATGCCCGCCGCGGGGCGCAGCAGCTCCGACAGCGTGGCCTGGATGGCCGCCAGATCCGACGGCTTCCGCACGTACACCTTGAGCTTCAGCCCCTCGAGAGAATAGCGGGCCGCACCGACGGCGCGATTTGCCTCCTCCAGAAGGGCACTGATGTTGACCATGGTTTCGCGCGTCTGTGCGACGACATCGCCCGGATGAATGGTGTCGTGCCCGACGATACTGGCGGTACCGGAGACGAATAGCGTGCCGCCGCCGGGCTCGCCCCACACGCACGCCCGCGAAAAGATCGGACTGTGCCTGCCGAATTTCGGAGGGTAGTGATAGGCGCTGGTTTGGCGCGGATTTTCGATCATTCTGGGGGCCGAGCGGGCCGCGAGAAAATAAATGGATATCGCGTTGCCGGCGGGCGAACCCAGCGCGCTGGCGGCGGGCACATTCCCCATGATCGTGCGCCCCGAATTGCGAAACGCCATCTGGCGCGCCGCATTGAAATGCCGATAGCGCTCATCGCCGCCGGCTTTCGCGTTGATTTCCGGCAAATAATTCCAAATGCGAATCAAGTGCCGATGATCGGTTTCGTTGAGCGACATCGAAAATCTCTCGATAGGCAAGCTCGGTGGCGCGTACCAGCGCTTGCGCTTCGCCGCCCGCCTCGATGGCCTGCTCCGAGACGGTCAGAGAACCGAATAACAGATCCGCTGAACAGCGGTAGCGCACGCGATTGCGCGCGGATTCGCCGCTGGACAAGTGAATTTGGGGTCCGGTGACCCGCCACACTTCGCACAGGTCGCGCGCGCTCAATGAAGGGGTCATGCTCGCGGTAACCGGGATGCGAGTCCGATCGAGGATGGGCGGCTTCTCGAACCCCACCACACCCAGCACGCTCTGCCACCATGATGCGGACTGCAAAGCAAGACTTTGGTAAGGCAAAACCTCGAGCTGGAGAGTTCGTGTGCCCGTCGCCGTGGAAGACGCCGCAGTGTTCATGAACCGGCAGTCTATCCTGCCGCGCAAGTTCAAGGGTAGTTGCGTCGCACCCCCACATCTGACCATCAAAGGACGGGGTCGTCCTCGACCCCGTTGAAAGGTGGCGCGCAGCGCCTTAGAAAGCGATGTAAGGGCCCGTTCCGACCGATGTCTTGCTGCCTTCCACAGCGACCGCGATGCGCTTGCCGTAGAAAAATGCCAAGCCATAGTCAAAGCTGCCCGCGTTCCCGGCCGGAAGCGTACCGGCCAGCTGCGGCAGGACGTTGTACGTGTCCGTAGGTGCCGTCGACAGTATCGCCTGAGTATCGCCCACATTGAAGGTCAGGTTATTCACCATGACCCCGTTGGTGCCCTGGATACTGAGCCCCAAAGTCAGGGTATTCCCGGGACAATAGAAAGTCGTCAGCCCCGTCGCGGTGCAGGTTACGATGTTGCTGTCGGCGAAAAAGATTCCGTTCGAACCGCTGTCGATGAAGCTGTTGGCCAACGTCTGACCGTTGAATGTCACCACCAATTCCGCACTGCCATCCACGGTCAACACGGTCTGGGTTCCGGATTGATTGTTCGACTGGGTATCGATGCCGAAGATGAGCTGGCCGCTGACCGTTACCGCGCCTGTGGGCGGGACAGTGGGCAAGTCGATGATGACGCCGTTGTTATTCACGGGGAAGTGGGTCACGGGGTTCGGTACCTGCATGGCGGTAGGTACCAGGGTCTCCGCGCAGTTGGCGGCAGTGGCACAGGCGTAGTACTGGTTTTGAACGACAGTGTCGCAATCGCCGCAATCCAGTTGGAAAGGGCCTACTCCGAGAATGCCGTTGGCGCCGAAAGTGGCGACCGTATCTTCTTGGGTGCCGGTGCCTGAACAGGCGGACGGAACGGTGGTGAATCGGGAATCCCCGATCACCTGCACCGGCAGCGACTTTGCGGTCTCGCCGGCAATGGTCAGGTCCGCCAAGACGACGGGCCCCCAGCTGTAGCCATCGACGAATTGCGTGCACTCGACCAGAGAATTGCCGTTCGACAGGGTCTCGACCGGCAGCGTGAACGTCGCCGGCAGCACCGGGGCCAGAAGGCGCAGCCCATAGGATCCGGAGTCCACCTGAATGTGATCGATGGTCTGACAGTTCGACGTGCTGCCGGGCACGCACACCGTGACCGAGGTGAATAAAGTATTGACGCTGCCGTTCGCGGGTCCCTGATCGACGATCACGCTGGTCGTGTTGACTGGGGGCGGAGGTGGAGGCGGAGTTGGTGTTGTGCCGCCACCGCCACCACTGCCGCCGCAGGAGGAGATGGCCGACAAGCACAGGGCGAGGCCAAAGCCCATCCGCAAAACACGCAGCAGCGCCATCAGTGCAAGTCTCCGAGATTGACGCCGGCGGGAATTGCGCTGGCCAGGTACGCTCGGCCGGAAAGGGCGCGCATATGACCGCCGGCCTGCACGACGAGATCGCCTTGTTGAATGTTCACGTGGCGGCGATCCGCGAACTTCGCCTTGGGCGCGGAGACATAGGTATCGAAATGCCTGCCCAGGACCTGCCGCAAATTCGGCTTGGTGGGGCCGTTCCATGCCACCGCAAACACATTGCCGTCCGGGGCGACAAATTCGCGCAGCAAAGTGCCGCCGGGCAATTGCATTTCGTGCATGCGATAGCCGACGCGATCTTCCGAGGATTTGATCGATGCGCCCAGCTGCGCGACATCGCTCTGCACCGTCATCTCCGCCTCGCCCAAGGTGGCGGAGGCGATGCGCGGGCCCAGCGAGGCGATGAGCAGCGCGCTCGACAGCGCGGCGATCTTGAATTCACTTGATCGAAATATTGACATGGTTATCCTTTGCACTCCTTGGAGCAGCGCGGCGCCATTTGGTTCACCGCAGCGGGTGATTGTCGGGCATCGGCGACACGCCCTCGTCCGGCATGGTCAAATGCACTCGCGCCGGGTCAATTGTCCCGCACTTGATCGGGCGATTTTGCGTCGATGATCACAGTTAAACGAAATGGCTCGGGCCAGCTTACAATGAATCTCTTGACCGGAATGAATCTCTTGACCGGTGGGTAAGGCTTTCATGAAGACACAGGCAGTCATGATGATGGGTGCTTTGGGGTTCGCACTGTGCGGGTGTCCCATCACCGGTGGCGCCAAGTACGCCGTCGGCGGCACCGTCACCGGAATCCAAGAAAGCGGGCTCGTGCTCCAGCTCAACGGGAGCGATGACTTGAGCTTCAGCGCCAATGGCGGCTTCGTCTTCGGCAACCGGCTCGCGAACAGCGCCACCTACGCGGTTACCATCAAGACACAGCCCGCCAATCAAGCTTGTACGGTCCGCAACGGTTCGGGAACCATCGACAAGGCGAGCGTTTCCAATGTGATCGTTTCCTGCACGCAGACCGGACGCTTTGCCTATGTTGCGAATCGGCAGTCGAACTCGGTGTCGGCCTATGCCATCGGTCCCAGCGGTGCGCTGGTACCCATCAGCGGTTCGCCGTTCGCGACCAACGGTACGGCGCCGACCGCGCTCACCGTCGATCCGAACGGCCAATTCCTGTATGTCGCGAACAACGGATCCGGCACGGTCTCGATATTTTCCATCGCTGCCGCCACCGGGGCACTGACGGCGGTCGGTTTCCCCATCGCGACGGGGACCGGTCCGGACGCCGTCATCGTCGACCCGACGGATCACTTTCTGTATGTCGCCAATCTGACTTCCAACAATGTGTCCGCTTACGCCCTCGATAATGGTGTGTTGACGCAGGTCGCGGGCTCTCCGTTCAATGTTGGCGCACAACCGGTTTCCTTGGCCATCGATCCCAACGGCAATTTTCTGTTCGCCACGAATTTCGCCGGCAACGATGTCGCGGTGTTTTTCATCGATCAGGCCAACGGCATCTTAAGCAGCATATCCGGATCACCGTTCGGCTCCGGCGCGGGCCCTCTGTCGATTGCCATCGACCCGACGGACGCATTCGCGTTCGTCGCCAATGAGGCGGCAAACAGCATATCCGCGTATTCTCTGAACGCCTCGAGCGGCGCGTTGACGGCCGTTTCGGGCTCGCCCTTCGCAGCCGTCACCAATCCTGAAGCGCTGGCCGTCGATCCTGCAGGCCGCTTCGTGTTCGCGGCCAACGCCGCAGCTGCGAACCAGATCGCCACTTACTCCATTTCGAGCAGCGGCGCGCTGGCCTTGGTATCCACGACGCCGTCCGGCGCCCTGCCTACCGGCATTACGATCGATCCTTCAGGCCAATTTCTGTACGCCGTGAATTTCAATTCCAACGACATTACCGCTTACGCCATCACGCCGTCGGGCGCACTCACCCCGATTGCCGGGTCACCGTTTGCCGCGGGCGGCGAGCCGCATGCCGTCGCGGTCGACTAGTGCGCACGCCGCGTTGCGCATGGTGCGCCGATTCAATGCAGCTCAAGGATCGATAGATGAGCATTCATGATGTAACGGCCGGCAAGCGCGTTCCGCAGGAATTCAATGTCATCATTGAAATTCCGATGAATGCCGATCCCATCAAGTACGAAGTCGACAAGCAGTCCGGCGCCCTGTTCGTCGATCGCTTCATGATGACCGCCATGCACTACCCGGCCAACTACGGCTATGTGCCGAGCACGCTTGCCGACGATGACGACCCGGTGGACGTGCTGGTGCATACGCCATATCCGCTGCTGCCGGGCGTGGTCGTGCGCTGCCGGGCGTTGGGCGTGCTGCGCATGGAAGACGAAGCCGGCGGCGATGCCAAGCTGCTGGCCGTACCCACCGATGACATCTGTCCGCTGTTCACGCATTGGAAAACCATCGACGATGTGCCGGAAGTCCGCCTCAAACAGATCCAGCATTTCTTCGAGCATTATAAGGACCTCGAAGCCGGCAAGTGGGTAAAAGTTCTGGGCTGGTCCGGCGTCGAACGCGCCCACGCGGAAATTCTCGAGGGCATCCAGCGTCATGAGGCTGAACGAGAGCCGCCGCCCTAGCCGTGGGAATCGACAAGCATCGTGGGCTGTTGATCGCCGGCGCGGGCATCGCGGTGCTGCTCGCGACAATGCTGCCGGCATACCGCACACCGGCGGCGCTCGGGCCTGCGGCTTCACCGGCGGTGTTTTCTGCCTATCGAGCTCGAGCCATTCTCAAGGATCTGGTGGGCGATGACCTGCCGCATCCGATCGGCAGTGCGGGGAACGCGAAAGTGCGGGAACGCATCGTGGCGCGGCTCACTGCGCTGGGATACACCACCGAGCTGCAGACCGGACTGGTGTGCAACGACTTCGCATGCGGCACTCCCACCAACATCGTCGCGACTTACGGCGCGGGCCCGATCGAGCACGCAGTATTGCTCGCCGCGCATTATGACTCGGTAGCCGCCGGTCCCGGCGCCTCCGATGATGGCGCCGGCGTTGCCAACCTGCTCGAGATCGCACGCATTCTGAGGGTGATGCCTGCGCGCCGCCATCCGGTCGTACTTCTGGTGACCGACGGCGAGGAGGCCGGATTGCTGGGCGCGCAGCTCTTCACCCGCGAACATCGGCTGGCGGGCCGGGTGTGGGCCGCGGTCAATATGGAAGCGCGCGGCGTGTCCGGCCCCAGCCTGATGTTCGAAACCGGTTCGGCCAACGCATGGCTCATGCGCCGCTACGCGGCGGCGATATCCAACCCCATCACCAATTCACTTTTCTACGTGGTCTACAAAACGCTGCCGAACAACACGGATTTCACGCTCTTCAAGCAAACCTCGTATCAAGGTTTCAACTTTGCATTCATCGGCGACGTCGGTCACTACCACACGCCTCTCGACAGCTTCGAGCACGCATCGGCCGGCTCCATTCAGCACCAGGGCGACAATGCCTTGAGCACGCTGCTGGCGCTGGCCGACTCGGCGGACGTGCATCCACCCACGCAAGATTCCGTTTTCTTCGATGTGCTGGCACGTGGCGTCATTGTCTGGCCGACGGCTTGGATATTGCCTGCCTCACTGGTGGCCTGGATGCTTTTGATGGCCGAGGCGGTCATTCTGTATAGACGCGGTCAGCTGCAGGCGCGCCAGGCCGCGTACGGTGTCATCGGCCTGCTGACCAATTTGCTGGTGGGCGCACTGCTCAGCTTCGCAGTCCTCGCGCTGCTGCGGGTTTTGGGCAGATTACCGCCGATGGGTGCGCCTTCCTGGATAGCCCACCCACTGGCGATGCACATCGGCTTCGCGGCGCTCGCGCTCGCGAGCACGGGCGCAGTCGCCACGTGGTTCACGCGCCGCGCGGACTTTTGGGGTTTTTGGTTCGGCGGCAGCTTGGGCCTGGCTCTGCTGTCGATTGCCAGCGCGATCGCCATCCCGGGAACGAGTTACGTGTTGCTGATAGCAGTGTTTGCGGCGGCGCTCGCGCCTCTGCCCTGGATGCGGTGCTTGGCAGAAGGCCGCACACCTTCTCGGGGAGCGCTCGAATTCATCGCCCTGGCCCCGGGCCTCATCATGCTTGCGGTCCTGCTGCCTCTGCTGCTGATGTTGTACTCTGCGCTCGGTGCTCTGGCGTGGTCCATATCCACCATGGTGCTGTGTCTCACGGGTTGCTTCCTGCTGCCGCTGCTGGCCGACACCACCCAGGAAGCACGGCAGTTCGTCATGCTCTTGGGCGGCGCAGTGACCTTCGCCGGCATATGCATCACATTGTTGCTGCCGACGTACTCCGCAGCCTGGCCGCAGCGCATGAACGTCGAATATTGGGTCGATGCCGATCGCGGCGCCGCGCATTGGTGGCTGCAGGCCGCCTCGCAACAAGTACCTGAGGCGATGGCCGACGCCGTACCCTTCGATCCGCTTCCCCGCGCGCGCTTCGCTGGATATCCGGCCATGGGATTCTTCGCCGACGCGCGCGCGTTGAAATTGGCAGCACCGGAACTGACGCAGATTTCAGCGACACCGGGGGCCTCGCCCGCCGCTGTGCATTTCGAATTACTGCTGAAATCAGCCCGCGACGCGCCTGCCGCCTTCGTGGTCTTTCCGGCAAGCGCAAACGTTCAAGATGTCCTTGTCGCCACTCACTCAGGTCCGCTGCGCGCCAAGCTGCACAGATTTCGCAGCGGTGACACCGTCCTGCAGATTGCCGGCCTTGCCGGCACGGGGATGCGTTTTGGGATCGATGCGGCCGCGGCTCCGATCCAGGTGGCGGTCTTCGATGAGACCTATGGGCTCCCAGACGCGCTGCCCGCCGGGAAAGCGCTGCAGCGGGCCCGGCCGCAGAACGCGACCAGCTCGCAGGATGGCGATGTCACCGTGGTGCGGCGCACCGTACGGCTGGATCCTGCGGCTGGCCGCTAAAGCCTCATGGCGCCTTAACCGGTTTTAGAGGTGGCGGCGGCGTACACAGCAGCGAGCCGCCCGTTGTGGATTTTGTCGACGGCAGCGGCAATCGCCTGCCGGCGGCACTCCACGATCTGCCGATCCACCAACCGCGAATAGAAGCCGTTCGGGCAGACCCGTTCGGCCGCCCTGGCGATTCGGTCGTACAACGCGCGTGCGCCAGTGTCGGTGTCCAGCATGCCGGCGTGGTAGCGGACCACGAGCGTAGGGGCTTCGCCGTTGGCCGCAGATGCTGCGGCAACTCCGGCTACGCCTAAGCCGGCGATGCCGCCCAGCAGCAGAAACTTGGTAGCTAATCGGGTCATGACATCTCTCCTTAGGTGAATGAACGACAACCATAAGACGCCTCGAGGTGCCTTTTGGTATGCGGGTGGATGTCGAGTTCGTCCCGAATTGCGGCGGTTTCGTCCCGTAGGCGTATGCAGGCACCGCAAATTGGGACGACTTGCGGTAGGCTTGGGATCATGATCGGAATCGGTTCGGCTCAATCGTCGCAGCGCTTTGCGGGAGGACTGACCCAGATGCAGTTTCTGGGCATCGTGTGCTTGTTCTGGGTATACGTGACCATTTCGAATCTCTTGTATAGCTACAGCATGGGCGCCGAGCTCGCTCGCATGACCAGCGTGATCGTGTTTGCCAGCTGGGACACGCGGCTGTTGCAGCACGTACTGTTGCTGCCCATGCTGTTGGTGTCGTTTTGGGCGTCGCTCAAGGTGCAATGGCGCCCAATCCTGGTCGCTTTGCCATTGCAGTTGATACTCGGCGCGGTGTTTTCGGCCATGGCGTATCCGGTGATGATTCTTGCGCATCTCATCATGGATGTGGAGCCGCGCATGCCCGTGCCCATGGTTCACTCAGGGGGTGAGCACCTGTCGGTGACACTGTGGCTCGCCAGCTTCGTGAGTTTCCTGCCGTCGTATGGGTTTGGGCTGGCACTGGTGACGGGACTGGCGCTGTACACCCGATTTCGTGATTCCGAAGTGCGGCTCGGCGCACTGGAGCGCGAGTGGAGCGCCGCACGCCTGGCGGCGCTGCGCATGCAATTGTCGCCGCACACTTTGTTCAACCTGTTGCACACCATTCGCGGACACATCGAATGGGATCCAAAGGCCGCCCAGTCGATGGTGGTACAGCTTGCCGATCTGTTGCGCCGTTTGCTCAACGCAGGCGAGCGCGATTTTTCACGGCTGGCCGATGAGCTTCAATTTGCGAAGCTCTACTTGGAGCTTCAACAGCGGCGCTTCGCGGACCGGCTCATCGTCGAATTGCCGAACCCCGCTGAAATCCCCGGTGTATGGGTACCGAGCTTGATCCTGCAGCCGCTGATCGAGAATGCGGTGGTGCATGGCATGGCGGGCCATCAAGGCATCGTGACCGTGAGCGTCACCGTGAAAATGGCCGATGAAATACTTTTGCTGCGCGTCGCCAACACGATGGCCGCGGACCGGGCCGCGGGTGCGCACGGCATCGGTCTGAAGAATGTGCGCGAGCGCATGGCCGTCCAATTCGAAGGCCGCGCCGGCCTGATTGCCGGTGCTCATGGCAGCGAATGGATCAGCGAAATCAGCATGCCGGCCATACGCGAGTCGCCCCCCATCCTGCGGGAGGCGCCGGCCGGCGACAAACTACCCACCACCACGACGCTGGTCGGCACATGATGGACGTCATCATCGTGGACGACGAGGCCGCCAGCCGCCGCACGCTGCACGAGTATTGCAACGCAGAGAAGGATTTGAACGTGGTCGGTGAATTCGCCGACGGCGCAGCGGCGCTGGCCGCCATTCGCGAGGCGCAGCCGCAGCTTTTGTTCTTGGATATCCATATGGACCCATTGAACGGCATTGACCTGGCGCGGGCCTTGGACCCGATGCAGTTGCCCTCGCTGGTGTTCGTCACCGCCTACGATACCTACGCGCTCGAAGCCTTCGAGGTGTGCGCCGTGGACTACCTGCTCAAACCCTTCGACCAGGAACGCTTTCGCAAGACCCTGGCGCGTGTGCGGCCGCGGCATTTGCACCCCGACGGCGAACGTCAAAGCCTGTTGGCCGGATTGCTCGCGCAGCTGGAGCGCGGCGCACGTACGCAGGGCGAGGAGAAGCCACGCCTGCTCGCCGAGTTCGGCGGCCGTTTGCACGTGCTGGACGTGACCCAGGTGGAAATGATCGAAGCGGACCGTAATTACGTGATCATCCGGATCGGCAAGGACAGTTTCCACGCACGCAGCACACTGCAGCAGGCGGAGCTGGCGCTGCGCTCGCAGCCCATGCTGCGCATCAGCCGCTCCTGCCTGGTGAATCTGAACTATGTCAGAGAAGTGAATCGCACCTTGCGGGGCGATTTCATTTTGATCCTGGCCGGGGGCGCGACCATCACCAGCAGCGAAGGCTTTCGCGGCAAGGTGAAAGAATATTTGAGCACCCTGAAGCTGTCCTAGAGCAGCTCGTCGGGCGCCAGCGGCGAGAGGAGCTTCAACCACAGTCGTTCCGTGCGGCTGGTTTCCGGATTGACGTGCCAGATCTTTTGCGCCCCGGCGTCGCCGCTCACCCATTCGACGCGGCCGGCGGCGTCCAATTGCAGTTTGTAGCTGCCGTCGGTGCTCAGATCGTCGAGCAGGCTGGTGACCTCGCGGGCGATTTCGGCGCTGCTGATCACGAGGCCCAGCTCGCTGTTGATCCGGGCCGAGCGCTCGTCCATGTTCAGCGAGCCGATGAAGACGATTTTTTGATCGATCACCAGTGCCTTGGCATGCAAGCTGGCATTGGAGCTGCGGAAGGGATGAAAGCGCGCGTGTTTTTGGCCCAGCTTCGGCCGCATCTCGCGAAGCTCGACACCCAGCTTGAGCAACGCAGTCCGGTAACGCCCGTAGCCGATATCCACCAGCGGCGAATCGGTAGATGCCAGCGAATTGGTCAGTATCCGGACGTGCACACCGCTTGCCACCAATTTGCGGATCAACGCCATGCCCTGCTTCCCGGGCACGAAGTACGGCGAGATGATGATGAGTTCTTGTTTCGCCGCCTGCATCAGCGCCGCAATGTCATTCGCGATCGTCATTTCCTCTTCGGGGGAGCTTTCGTCGGCGATCTTGGCCGGCTGGTCTGCGAGCACCGTTGCCGGCACCCAGATGAGCTGCACGTCGTGCACATCCAGTTCATGCTCCAGCCAATTGGCGCTGATGGAAAAATCCGGCTCGACGACCGGCGCAGATGCGCCTTCGGCATCCACCGCCGAGGCCACCGAGCCGATCGGTATGGCGTACTTGCTGTTCCAGAACGCGTCGAAGGACGCCGATAGCGCCGGTACGATGGGTCCGGCCGCGACCACGTCCAGATCGACGAAATTGCTGCGCGGATCAAGCGTGAAGTAGGCGTCGCCGATATTGCGGCCGCCGGTAATGGCCAGTGCATTGTCAGCGACGAACAATTTATTGTGCATCCGGTGATTGATGCGGCGGATGTCCGTGGCCGAAGCGATGAACCGCGTCCACGTCGCGAACCTGCCGGCAGTGAAAGGATTGAAGACGCGCACCTCGACGTTGGCATGCGAGCTGAGGTGCAGAAAGCGGCGATCCTCACCGGCCGTATTCAGATCATCGACCAGCAATCGCACCCGCACGCCACGGTCCGCCGCCAGGCGTACATGATGCAGGAACGTCCGCGTGGATTCATCCTGTTGGATGATGTAGTACTGAATGTCGAGCGATCGTTCGGCGTGATCGGCGAGCGCGATCAGGCTGGCCAACGCCTCATCGCCCGAGGACAGCAGCCTGATGCCGGAAAGATTTTTGCCGACTTCATCGCCGGCGACGATGTGGCCGAGCACGGTGGTCTCGGGCTTCTGAAAGGCCACGGACGGCGTCTTCTGGACATGCCGCGGCAGGCCGGCGCAGCCGGAAATCACCAGAATCGCGGCGGCCCAGAGCCAGGTATTGCGCATACGCACATGATATCAGGCACACTTTGCATCCATGCAGACACAACGCCGCATTCGCAGTTTTGTCTTGAGGGCCGGGCGCACCACACCCGCGCAGGAACGCGCGCTCGGCGAGCTATGGCCCACCTACGGCATCGACTCGAGCGCGGCGACGCTGGACCTTGCGAGCGTTTTTGGCCGCACAGCACCTCGTTGCCTGGAAATAGGCTTCGGCGCCGGGGAAGTGATCGGGACTTTGGCGGAGAACAATCCCCACATCGACTACCTCGGAATAGAGGTGCACCGTGCCGGTGTCGGCCGGCTTCTGCTTCGGGCGCATCAAGGCCGCTTGAACAACTTACGCATCATCTGCGACGACGCAGTAGAGGTCTTGCGCCATCGGATGGCGCAGCAGGTCTTCGACGAGGTGCTGGTATTCTTTCCGGACCCGTGGCACAAGAAACGCCATCACAAGCGGCGCTTGATCGAGCCCGAGTTCGTGGCCCTCGTGGCGGACAGGCTGCGCGTCGGAGGGATTTTGAGGCTTGCAACCGATTGGCAGGCCTACGCGGAACAAATGCTGGCGGTGTGCAACGCGGATCCTTCACTGCGCTCCTTGAGCACGGACTTTACCTACGTGGCGCGCCCCGAGTTCAGACCCGCCACCCGTTTCGAGCGGCGCGGCGAGCGCTTGGGTCACGGTGTATGGGATCTGGCCTACTCAAGAGGAGAGAAAACTGCCGCGAATGCCGTCGATGATGAACTGCACGGCGAGCGCGGCGAGAATGACGCCGGATAGGCGGCTCATCACATTGGCGCCGGTGACGCCGAACACCTTCATCAGCCGCGGCGTGGCGAGCATCAACACCCAACAGACCAGCATCACCAAGAATACAACCCCCAAGAAGGCGATGAATTGCATGGGTTTCCCCCATAGCTCGCCGGAAGTCAGCAAGATGGTGGCGAGCGCCCCCGGACCTGCGATGAAGGGAAACGCCAGCGGAAACACCGAAATGTCGTCGCGGGTCTTGGCCTCCTCCTTTTCGGGAGTGGTGGACTTGGTACCCGACGTGCGCGCGAAAACCATTTCCAGTGCTATCAAGAACAGCAGCGTTCCGCCGGCAATGCGGAACGAGCTCAGTGAAATCCCCATGACGTCGAGAAACCTCGCACCGACCAACGCGAACAGGACGCAGATGATCAGTGCGATCGCCGCCGCTTTGCCCGCCATTTTTTTCTTGTAGCGAGCGCTTGCGCCCGAGGTCAGCCCGGCGAACAGAGGAATCAATGAAATGGGCTCGACCACGACGAAAAAGACCACGAAAAACTTGATGAGCTGCTCGACCATGGAATGTTGCTGCGCGCAAAAATTACATATTGCGCGAAGGGCGCATTGGGAGTTGAATTGCAGTGAGCATAGCAGACGGAGACGGCGATGAACGTAGTCAGGCCGATCGTTGGCGAGTGGTATAGGGGCGGTACCAACGAGCTCTTTGAGGTGGTTGCCATCGATCATCAAGACGAAACCATCGAAATTCAATATTTTGACGGCACCGTTGCGGAAATGGAATTCGATTCCTGGAACGAGCACCTGCGCGACGATCTCATCGAGGTTGCCGATGCACCTGAAGATTGGTCGGGCGCGATCGACGTGGAGGCCGAAGACCTGGGCCGCGAGTTCGAGGACCACGCAAGAACAGCCTGGTCCAATCCGCACGAGCGCTCATTGCGTCGCTAGACGCTGCGCCGATAGACGAGCCGATAGCGCGACGGCCGTGAGCTTCAGACCGCAGCGCTCGCCGCCTCGCGGGCCGACACGACGTTCAGCGGCCTGCGCAAAATCACCAGCAATATCAATCCGGGCAGCGCGCTCAAGCATGTGATGGTGAAGAAATTGGCCCAGCCGACCACCGGCACCAGGAAGCTCGCGATGTATCCCGTCACGTTTCGCGGCAGCACTGCAATCGCCGATAAAATCGCATATTGCGTCGCGCTGAAATTGACCGAGCACAACGACACGATGAACGCGACGAACGCGGCCTGGCCCATGCCGCCGACCATCGTATCCAAGCAGGTGGCGAGCGCCAGCAGCCAGACCTTTTTCCCCGCTACCGCCAACCAGGCGTAAAGCAAATTGGTGAGGGCTTGACCTGTGCCGAAAATCAGCAACGACCGGTACGTGCCCCAGCGTAGATAAAGCCAGCCCCCGAGCGCCACGCCGATCATGGTCGACACGGTCATGTTGACCTTGCCGAAAATGCTCAATTCGTGCAGCGAAAATCCCATGCCCTGGATCATGAACGTGCTGTAGAGGCTCAACGCCAGCGCATCGCCCACCTTGTATAAAAGGATGAGAATCAAAAATCCCCACATGCCCTTCTGCGCCAGCAGCGCACGCAGCGGTTGCCATACGGCAGCGGCCAGTGTCACGGGCCGCACACCCGGCACCGCAGGCTCGGGCGCCCAAAGCGTCGCGATCATGGTGGTCGCCATCAGGCAGGCCACGAACAAAAAGGCCAGGCGCCAGCCGAGACTGCCGGCAATGTAAACCAGCACCGCGCCCGCCAGCACGGCCGCTGTGCGGTAACCGAACGCCGCGGCGGCGGCGGCGAGTGCCCGCTCGCTCGGTGGAATCGTGTCTACCCGATAGGCGTCTACGACAATGTCCTGTGACGCCGACAAAAAAGCCAACAGCACCGCGACGGCGCCGAGCACGGGCAGATCTCTCGTGGGCGAGGTGAACCCCATCACGCCGATGCACACCGTGAGTCCGGCCTGGTAGATCAATATCCAGCCGCGGCGTCTTCCCAGAAATGGCGGCAGATAGCGGTCGAGCAACGGTGCCCACAAGAATTTGATGTTGTAGGGCAATGCCGCCAGCGAAAAGATGCCGATGGTCTTGATGTTCAGGCCTTCCGAGGCCAGCCACGCTTGCAGTGTGAAATTGGTGAGATTGAAAGGCAGGCCGGAGGCAAAGCTCAGGAGAAGCACGGCCAATAGGCGCTTATCGCGCAGCGCCTGCAGCAGTTTAGGCCTGGTCGATTCGGTCAAAGGCAGGCAGGAGTCGTGACGATGCGCATCGCGCACGATAATATCAGCCCCGTGACCCAAGCGTATCAAAGTGAATTCATCGACCTGTGCGTGCAGCTGGGCGTTCTGCGATTCGGCAGCTTTACGCTCAAATCGGGCCGCGAGAGTCCTTACTTTTTCAATGCCGGATTGCTCAGCACCGGCGCGGCCATCGCAGCGGTGGGACGTGCCTACGCGGCCGCGCTCGCCGCCGCCGACCTGCGATTCGACATGCTGTTCGGTCCCGCCTACAAAGGCATCCCGCTCGTGACCATCACCGCCGCGGCCCTGGCGGAACGGCATGCGCGACAATGTGTCCTTTGCCTTCAATCGCAAGGAAGTCAAGGACCACGGTGAGGGCGGTAAAATCGTGGGGGGCCCGTTGAAGGGCCGCGTCTTGATCGTCGATGATGTGATCACGGCAGGGACGGCGATTCGCGAGTCCATCGACATCATTCAGGGGGCAGGAGCCACGCCTGCCGGGGTGTTGCTCGCGCTGGATCGCCAGGAACGGGCGTCCGGCAGCGAGCTTTCGGCGGTGCAGGAAGTGCGCAGCCAGTACAAGATCCCCGTGATTTCCGTGGTCAATTTGTCCGACCTGATGCAGCATGTCTCCCGTTCGGGACAGGCGGGGGAGCTGTCGAGCATGCGGCTGTATCGTGAGCGGTATGGGCTCTCAGACTGAGGAATTGCCCCTAGAAAACCCCGCCCGCTCCGCTCACAATGGCGGCCGCTTCATCTTGAGGATAGATTCTTGAAGAATGTCGCTTGGATGCTCTGCGGTTGCGCGCTGCTGGCCTTCGGGGCCGCGGAGGGTGCCCCCTCGGGCCCTGCCAACAACGGCCGGGTGCTTTATAAGTGGGTGGATGCCAATGGGGTGACGCATTACGGCGATCACGTCCCGCCCGAGTACGCGACCCAGGAGCAGCATATCCTCAACTCGCGGGGTTATGAGATCGACCGCCGCGAGGCGCAGAAGACCCCGGAACAAGTGGCGGCCGAGGAGCGCAGGAAGCTCGATGCGCAACAGAGCCAAACGCGCGACCACAACCTGTTGAGCACCTACGCGTCGGTGCAGGAAATCGAACGCCTGCGCGACCAGCGCGTGCAGCTGGTGGCGGACCAGATCAAGGTGACCAGTTCATTTCTCGAGACCCTCAACGGCCGCATGAAGAAAATGCGCGCCGATACGCTGCGTTACAGGCCCTATAGCAGCGATCCGAAGGCCCCGCCCATGCCGGATCAGATGGCCGAGGACCTGGTGCGGCTCACCACGGACATGCGCACGCAGCAGCAGAATCTGCAGCAGAAGCGCGCCGAAGAAGCGTCGATGAGCATTCAATTCGAAAGCGACATCGATCGGTTCAAAGAGCTGAAGCACATTCAATGACCCCAAAGACGCGCGTCCTTCTTGGAGTGACCGGCGGCATTGCCGCGTACAAGAGCCCGGACCTGGTGAGGCGCCTGATCGAACGCGGCGCCGACGTTCAAGTGGTGATGACCGCTGCCGCGCAGCGTTTCGTTTCGCCCATGACTTTTCAAGCAGTATCGGGCCGAGCGACCCGCAGCGATTTGTGGGACAACACGGCGGAAGCGGCCATGGGCCATATCGAGCTGGCGCGCTGGGCGCAGATCGTGTTGATCGCGCCGGCGAGCGCCGATTTCCTGGCGCGGCTCGCGGGCGGCCGCGCCGACGATCTCTTGTGCACTTTGTGCGTGGCGACCGAAGCCCCCATCCTGCTGGCGCCGGCGATGAACCGCGTCATGTGGGCGAACAAGGCCACGCAAGCCAACGTCGAGACGCTGATTGGACGCGGAATTCGCATCTTGGGACCCGCGTCAGGCAACCAGGCCTGCGGAGAGGTCGGCGCCGGACGCATGTGGGAACCCATCCAGCTCGCGGAAAGCTTGCTTGCCCCTCCCGTCAATGCCGGTCTGCTGGCCGGGTTGAATGTACTCATCACGGCGGGACCCACCCGCGAGCGCCTGGATCCGGTGCGTTACCTCACCAACCGCAGCTCGGGGAAAATGGGGTTCGCGGTGGCGGAAGCCGCCCGTGAGGCGGGCGCGCATGTCACGGTGGTAGCCGGTCCCGTCCAACTGCAGACGCCGGCGGGTGTTACGCGCATCAACGTGGAAAGTGCGCGCGACATGTACGCCGCGGTCCACCGGCAGGTGGGCGATGCCGACATATTCATTGCGGCCGCTGCCGTCGCTGACTTTCAGCCGGTGAGCGTGGCCAGACAAAAGATCAAGAAGCAAGGCGGCTCGGTGCAGCTGGAACTCGAGCCGGCGCCCGACATCATCAAATCGGTGGCCGACATGGCGAAGCGTCCCTTCGTGGTCGGCTTCGCGGCCGAAACCAATGACGTCGAGGACAATGCGCGCATCAAACTCAAGCGCAAGAAGCTCGACATGATTGCCGCAAATGAAGTCGGCGACGGCATCGCCTTCGACTGCGAGGACAATGCGCTCACCGTGATCTGGCCCGGCGGCAAAGTGGAGGTGCCGCGCGGACCGAAAATCGAGGTGGCGCGCGCACTCATGGCGCTCATCGCCAAACGCATGCCCCCTCCCGACGGCAGCCCGCGCCGCGGCTCGCGCAAGCGCAGGACCGCAGCGGCGCTGCCGCACGATCGGGTACGCGGCCGCCGCCCGCGTCGAGTCTAGGAGGCTCCCAGACATGCAACGCACCATCAAGCTGCGGATCCTGGATCCGCGCATCGGGCGCGAATTTCCGCTGCCGCAGCACGCGACCTCAGGCTCCGCGGGCATGGATTTGCGCGCCTGCATCGATGCACCGCTGCTACTGGCCCCCGGCAGCGCGGAACTGATACCGACAGGCGTCTCGATTTACATCGCGGACCCGGCTCTTGCCGCCATGCTGCTGCCACGTTCCGGGCTGGGACATAAGAGCGGCATCGTGCTGGGGAATCTGGTCGGCCTGATCGACTCCGATTACCAGGGGCCGTTGATGGTGTCGGTGTGGAATCGCGGCGCGCAGCCCTTCACCATCAATCCCGGCGATCGCATCGCGCAGATGGTCATAGTCCCCGTCGTGCAAGTGGCCTTCGAAGTGGTCGAGGACTTCTCGGCCACTGAGCGGGGGACGGGCGGGTTCGGGAGTTCGGGGCACAGCTGATCGAGGGCGCGGGCGGACCCGGGGGTTCGGGACACAGCTGATCGGGGGCCGCCCGCAGGAAATCCTGACGCGCCGGGCTCACTTACGCGCCGAACTCACTGACGCGCCGAGCTCACTGACGCGCCGAGCTCACTGACGCGCCGGTCTCACGGACGCGCCAATCTCGCTGCTCGCCACTAAAATGCGGCTGGCGAGTTGCGCCGCCTATGATCATGCTGATCTCATGGCAATCCGGGACTGGCCCGCCGACGAACGACCGCGCGAGAAGCTGCTCGAGAAGGGCGCCGCCGCGCTGTCAGATGCCGAGCTGTTGGCGATACTGCTGCGCACCGGCACGCCCGGCCATTCCGCACTCGATCTGGCGCGTGATGTGCTCAAGAGTTTTCGTTCCCTGCGCAAGCTGATTGCTTCGGACCGGCAGCGATTTTGCGCAGAGCCCGGGCTGGGGCCCGCCCGCTACGCCGAATTGCAGGCGTCGGTCGAGATCGCGCGGCGGCAACTGTCGGAAACTTTGCGCGTCGGCCCTTCTCTGTCGAGTCCGCGGGCCACCCGAGATTTTCTTGCCGCGCGGCTGCGCGATCTGGAGCACGAGGTGTTTTGCTGCCTGTATCTGGATAAGCGCCACCGCTTGATTCAGTTCGAGGAATTGTTTCGCGGCACCATCGACGGTGCCAGCGTGCACCCGCGGGAGATCGTCAAGCTGGCACTGCAGCGCAATTCGGCGGCGGTGATCATCGCGCACAACCATCCGAGCGGCGTGGCCGACCCCTCGCAAGCCGACGAGTTCATCACCCAGCGGGTCAAGGAGGCGCTGGCGCTGGTGGACATCCGTTTGCTGGATCACATCATCGTCGGCGACACCTGTTGCGTATCGCTTGCGGAACGCGGACTTGTGTGAACACCCTGATCTTGGCGCTCTGATCTTGGCGCTCTGATCTTGGCGCTCTGATCTTGGCGCTCTGATCTTGGCGCTCTGATCCTGGCGCCTCGTGCCGGCGCCAGAGCGGATCGCTTCAACCGGACTGTGTTTTTCGCGCGGGTGTGCTATATATGGATGTATACACCGCTGGACCAATGATGAATTCCATGGATAATTGCGTGTCGCAATATATCCAGCAGAATATAGCGGGAACCGTTGGCATTCCTGAGAAGCATCGCCGTGAAAAAATCCGTCCTGGCCCCGGTGGTCGCAATGCACTCTGCGAGGTGGTGCGCCGCTGCGGCGCTGGCTTCGACTTTCGTTTTGAGTCGCGCGGCGTGCGCCGTCGAGGATCTTCCGGGTCCCGCCCCCGCTCCCGCCGCTTCATCCACCGCCGGAGCCTGCGCGAGCTTCGAGGACTTCGTGGCGAGCGCTTGCCCGCTGACCTGGCACGGCATCACGCTATACGGCGCGTATGACATCGGTGTGGGCTGGGTCAGCCACGGCTTACCGGAAAACGGATATAACTACGAAGGCGAATCGCTGGTCAATCGAAACGGGAGTAACTCTCGATTCATCCTCGCGCCGAACAACCTGCAGCAGACGGGGCTGGGCATCAAGGGCAGGATCGAGTTCATGGCCGACTGGTTCGCGGTGTTCAACGCTTCGACCGGCATCAATCCACAATCCGGCCAGCTTGCCAACCTGGGAGCCAGCAACACCTCGAACAACGGCCTGCCCAGGGGCGCCTACTCGGAAACGGGCGACGGTGCGCGCGCGGGCCAGGCCTTCAACGATGAACTTTATGCGGGCGCATCGTCCACGTATTTCGGCACCCTGACCTTCGGCCGTCAGCGCTCTCTCGGTACCGATGCGGTACTCGCTTATGACCCGGCCGGCGGCGCCTACGCCTTTTCGTACATCGGGTACAACGGCACCGCGGCTGGCGGCGGCGACACCGAGGACAGCCGTTGGGACCAGGCCATCAAATATCGCGTCGCCCATGGTCCGGTCCATTTCGGCGCGATGTATAAATTCGCCGACGGTTCCGGCGGCTGCTACTCCGCCGCCGCAACCTGGAGCGCCGCCACCTGTACCCCGGAACAGGCGCATAACACCGCCTATGGATTCGACCTCGGCGGCGAGTTCGCCAATCTCTCCGTCGACGCCGTCTTCCAGCATTACAATCAAGCCATCAGCGTACTCAACCCCTTGCTGGGAGCCCAGAGCCTGACGCAGCCCTATCAGTCGAGCACCAACAGCATCAATACCAACCCGGTCACCGGGGCCAATGCGATCGGAACGCAGAACACCGAATATGGCATCGTGACCGACAACACCGCCTTCATGCTCGCTGCCAGGTATACCTGGGAGCCGTTCAAGTTCTATGCCGGCTACGAGCACATCCAACAGTTCAACCCGTCGAACCCGTTGGGGGTTGGCGCTTCAGCCCAGGGCGGATATCTCTTGAGCGGCGTCGAAGACGACAATCTGGATTCTCCCAGGATCGTGCAGATCTGGTGGACGGGCGTGAAATACGCTTACGACATCAAAACCGACATCACTGTGGCCTGGTACCACCAGCAGCAGAACGACTTCCGCCGGCCACCGGGGTGCTCGTCCGCGGCCGGTTTCCGCGCTTCCTGCTCGGGTACCCTCAACGAGTTTTCGCTGTATGCGGATCATCACTTCACCAAGCGCTTCGACGTTTATGCCGGAGTCGCGTATTCCGACGTAAGCGGCGGTCTGGCCATCGCCATTCCTCACGGCCCCGGCGTCCCTTATCTCAACAAGAACAACACTGCTCCGGCAATTGGTGCTCGTTTCGCCTTCTGATCGTTTGCCGCCGCGCAGGCTGGGTGTAGAAACATGTGCGTGCGCCGGCGAGCATGGCAAATAAAGCCATGCCAGACGCTAGTGCACCTCGAAGTCCGCGTCTTTCAAGGGCATCACGCGCGTCTTGTTCCAGAATTTGTGGCCTAGATAAAAAAGAATGAACGTGGGGATGATCAAGTAATCGGCGACGAAATCAAACCACGAAAACACCGGCGTCTGGAATACGCTGATGTTCGCGCCGAACAAGACCACCACGAACAGGATCAGCGCCAGCCACGGGCCGTACGGGTAGAACTTGGACTTGAATTTCAGATCGTCCAGGCTGCGCCCCTGTGCCACCCAAGCCTTGCGGAAGCGCAGGTGGCAGATGGCAATGCCGAGCCAGATCAAGAACCCGCTCAAGCTCGAGGCATTGTAGAGCAGTTGATAGATCTTCTTGTCGCCCACCAGGCTGGAGAAGAATGCCAGCGCACTTACCGAGCCGGTGGCGAGCAGCGCCAGCACGGGCACGCCGCGCCGGTTGAGCATGCCGAAGAGCTTCGGCGCTTTGCGGCTGTGGGCCATCGCGTGCAGCATCCGCGAGGCCACGTACATCGACGAGTTTCCACAGGACAGCACGGAGGACAAAATCACGGCATTCATGATGTTCGAGGCGTAGTAGCCAAACCTCGGCAGCTGCTGCAAGACGATGGTGAAGGGCGAGTACGCGATGTGGGTTTCATCCGCATTCAGCAGACTAGGATCGGTGTAGCTGATCAAGGTGCCCGCGACGAAGATCGCGCCGATGTAGAACAGCAGTATCCGCCAGAATACGGTTCTAATCGCCTTGGGAACGTTTTTGCTGGGATCGGCGGTTTCCGCGGCGGCCAGGCCCACACCCTCCGTTCCCTGGAATGAGAAGCCCGCGACCAGGAACACCGTCAACATCGCGGTAAAACCACCCACGAAGGGAGCCTGCGTCCCCGCTTTGGGGTCGCTCAAGGTCCAATTGTGAAATCCGCTGCTGTGATTGCCGAACATGCCGGCGATCATCAACAGGCCCACGGCCACGAAGATGACCACGGTAACCACCTTGATGCCCGCGAACCAATATTCGGCCTCGGCATACGCCCTGACCGACAAGAGATTCAGCGCCAGCAACACAGAGAAGAACCCCATGGCCCACAGCGATGAGTCCGAATGCGGAAACCAGAACTTGACGATGAGGGTCCCCGCGACCAGCTCGGCCGCCAGGGTGATCGCCCAGCTGAACCAATAGTTCCAGCCGACGGCAAAAGCGAGCGAGGAGTCGACAAAGCGCTCGGCGTACGCTTCGAAGGAACCGGGGATCGGCAATTGCGTGGCCATCTCGCCCAGCGACTGCATCATGCAGTAAACGGCCAAACCCATGGTGGCGTACGCTGCCAGTGCGCCACCCGGTCCGGCCTGCGCAATCGCGGCACCGCTGGCGAAGAACAGACCCGTGCCGATCGCCCCGCCGATCGCGATCATGCTCAGCTGCCGGGTGCCGATGGTGCGCTTTAGCTCGTGTGTTTCACCTGAGACCATGCAATGATTTCCTGGTTGGACGCGCGAGTTTGAGTCATGGCCGGCATGAAAGCTACAATCGATGCCAAAGGACCCCATGGAAGATCTGGCTGCAAGCACAACCGCCCTGGCAACATCCCTGATGCGCGCCGCCCATACGCGCTTGGATCCGAACCCGTTGATCGACGACTCATGGGGAGACCGTCTCGTACCCGAATCGGCGCGCGACATGTTTCGCAAAGCCGCGCTCCGACGAATGGGCGCGGAAGCTCAGAGAAGGGCGCTGATCTCACCCGACACGATCATCGACGAGTCGCTTCGGCGCAGCGCGGCGTATGCGAATGTCATCACGCGAACACGGTTCGCGGAAGACGCATTGAAACTCGCCGTCGCCATGGGCGTTCGGCAATACGTCTTGATCGGCGCGGGCTTCGACAGTTTCGCGTTGCGCCGGCCCGCATACGCTGCGGACCTGCAGATCTTCGAGATCGACGTCCCCGCCACCCAGAGTTTGAAACTCGAGCGAATCGCGGCGTGCGGCCTGACACTGCCCGACTCGGTGCATTTCATCGCGGCCGACCTTTCCCATGAGACCGTGGCGGCTGCGCTTGCGCGCTCGCCGTTTCGCGCCGACGAATTGACGTTCTTTTCATGGCTGGGCGTGACGATGTATCTGACGCGCGAAGCGAATCGCAGTACGCTGAGGTCGATCGCGTCATGCACACCAGCCGGAAGTGAATTGGTGTTCACGTACTTTGATGATCGGCAGTTCCACGCGCAGTCG
The DNA here is from genome assembly GCA_963761345.1 of uncultured Gammaproteobacteria bacterium. GTDB lineage: Bacteria > Pseudomonadota > Gammaproteobacteria > Steroidobacterales > Steroidobacteraceae > Bog-1198. The sequence continues at coordinate 279,922 of CAVXGV010000009.1, read as the reverse complement.
GCGGCGTTTGGCGAATTGGAGCACCGAGTGGCGGCCCTTGGCGAGCCGTTCCTGTCGGGATTCGACCCGGAAACTCTCGCCCGCGAACTCGAAGGCAGCGGACTTCAGCTCCTCGAAGACCTCAATGGCGGCGAGGTGGCGGCGAAGTACGACAGGGTGGACGCAAACAGCTTGAGGCCGTCCAGTTTCTCGCACATCGCCCGTGCGCAGGTCATTCAACGCAGGAAGCGTCGCGCCCAGCCGTGAAAGTGTCGAAGCTTTCATCGCTGATGTCCTGAGCAGGGCAAGCGAAAAAAGGCTTTAGCGCCCGCTGTGCGATTCCAACCCCTTGAATCTGGTCCATTATTTCGTCAAAGGCCTTGCCGCAGGATACCGACCCTGGTATAAAGCCCGGCTCCTCTAAATGCTTCCATTCAAAGGTTCAGCCATGTCGCGAGTCTGCCAAGTCACGGGCAAAGGCCCAAAAACGGGTAATACGGTTTCGCATGCGAACAATCGCAAGCGCCGCCGCTTCCTGCCCAATTTGCACAGCCATCGGTTCTGGCTGGAAACAGAGAAGCGTTTCGTCACCCTGCGAGTGAGCACCCGCGGTTTGCGCACCATCGAAAAGCGCGGCGTGGATGTCGTGGTGGCGGATTTGCTGGCCAAGGGCATCAAGGTTTAAGGGGCCAATCATGCGCGACAAAATCAAATTGGTTTCATCCGCCGGCACCGGTCATTACTACACGACCACCAAGAATAAGCGCCTGCATCCGGACAAGCTGGAGACGAAGAAATTCGATCCCGTGGTCCGCAAGCACGTCGCCTACAAAGAATCGAAGATCAAGTAACCGGCTCGAGGCTCGCCGCCGCTGCCCGAGCTTCCTGAAGTAGAGACCACGAGACGCGGCATTGCACCCGCTCTCGTAAACCATCGCATCGTCGACATGGTCGTGCGCGACCGGCGCCTGCGCTGGCCGATTGCCGCAAAATTCGAAGCGGTGGTGCGCAATCAAATCATCCGCAGCGTCGATCGGCGCGCCAAGTACCTGCTCATCCGTTTGGAGACCGGCACCGTGATCCTGCATCTCGGGATGTCCGGCAGCCTGGGCCTGGTCGGCAGCGACACGCCTGCGAAAAAGCATGATCACTGGGACCTGGTTCTGGACAGCGGCAGGATCTTGAGATTTCACGACCCACGGCGCTTCGGCAGTCTGCATTGGACGGAACAGGATCCTGCGCAGCACGCGCTGCTGAAGAAACTGGCGCCCGAGCCCTTGAGCGATGAGTTCGACGGCGAGTACCTGTTCAAGGCCACGCGCGGGCGCTCAGTCGCCATCAAGCACTTCATCATGAATTCGCAGGTCGTGGTCGGCGTGGGCAACATCTACGCCAGCGAAGCACTGTTCCGCGCGAGGATTTCGCCGCACCGCGCAGCCCGCCGCATTACCCGGGCCGAGGCGCTCAAATTATCGAAGGCGATCAAGGATGTGCTGGGAGCCGCCATCAAAATCGGCGGCACGACCTTGCGCGATTACCTCAACGCCGACGGCGCGCCCGGATATTTCCGGCAGAAATTGTTCGTCTATGAACGTGCGAACCAAGCCTGCCGTGTGTGCAAATCGCCTGTCAAACAGTTCACGCAAGGCCAGCGATCGACTTACTGGTGTTCTGCCTGCCAACGCTGAGCTGCTTTACTTTTTAGGTCAGAGCGCCAATTCCAGAAAAATCGTCCCAGGCACCGGATGGAATCCATACGCCGCAGTGGGCTTGAACCCCATCGACGCGTATAAGGATTGCGCCTCCTTCATGGACGGCAACGTATCCAAGAGCAGGCGGGTGTATCCAGATCTCCTGGCCGCCTCTACGATGCCCTCGGCGAGAAGGCGGCCGACCCGGCGCCCGCGTGCGGCGGGGACCGAATACAGGCGCTTCATTTCGCCGGCGCCGTCGGCGAAGGGCCGCAACCCGACGCAACCGAAGAAAACACCATTTTCCTCTGCGAGCAGGAATGCGCCCGACGGCGGGGCATATTCACTCTCGAGATGCTGCAACTCATGCTCGAAGTTCTGAAACGACAAATCAACATCGAGCGAACCGGCGTACTGTTCGATGAGTCCGCGCGCTTGGCGCCAGTCGTCCTTCGAGTTGGGTTGCACGAGACGAATGGTCACGAATCCTCTCGATATGGTGAAGGGCGTTTACCGCCCGTATTGGTTTCCCATTGATCATAGTACCCCCCTGGATGCGATCGGGAGCAGCATGAGAGTCACTATCCTTTTAAAACGACCATATTTATGGCATATTGTCCTTCTTAAAAGGATATATGCGCGACCTTATACGCCGGAAAATCGTCGACGCGCTCGCCGAGCCCATACCCGAGTTCACGCGGCGCGACGTTCACATCCCCGCCATCGCGGACAAAGCCATCGCGGTTATCGGCATGCGTCGCGCGGGCAAGACCACGCTTCTGTGGCAGATTCTTCAAGAACGTCTCACACTCGGCACGCAACGGGAAGGGCTTCTCTATTTTGGATTCGAGGACGAACGCCTTGCCGGCATGACCGTTGCTGACCTCGGTCTGATTGTCGAAGAGTATTACCAACTTCATCCGGAATGGCGCGACAATCGCCGCCCTGTTTTCTTCTTGGACGAAATTCAAACAGTGCCCGGCTGGGAGGTTTTTGCCCGGCGCCTATTAGAAACCGAGAAAATCGATCTCTTCCTCTCCGGCTCCTCGGCACGTTTGCTGTCACGCGAGGTAGCTACCAGCATGCGCGGCAGAGCGATGGAAGCACTAGTCCATCCATTCAGTTTCCGCGAATACCTCCGATATTTCGGCCGCGAGCCGGATCGGCCTGCCAAACAGCTCGCAAAGGCGGCGCGCTCTGCGCTAGAGAAAGACTTGCGGACATATTTGGCATGCGGTGGCTTTCCTGAGTCGCTCGGCGCGGCCGCGAGAGATCGTTTCGAATTGCTGCGGGGCTATGTGGATACGACGTTGCTCCGCGATGTGATCGAAAGACACGCCGTATCGAATCCGGTCGCGCTGCGCTGGATGGTGCGCCACCTGCTTTTCAATCCAGCAGGCACTTTCAGCGTGAACAAGTTTCACGGAGATCTTCATTCGCAAAACATTGCCGTCGCCAAGGACACTTTGCATGCCTATCTCGGACACCTTGAGGATGCCTTCCTGATTCGCACAGTGTCGATGTCGTCGGGCTCCGAGCGGCAGCGGATGGTCAACCCCCGCAAGTCCTATCCCATAGACATGGGGCTGATCCCGGTTTTCGATCCGACCGGGCGAGCCAATCTGGGTCACGCTCTCGAGACGGCCGTGCTGCTCGAACTGGAGCGGCGCGGAGCGCACACTTCCTACTTGCGCACAGCGGAAGGGTTCGAAGTAGATTTTCTGGTTCGCTATCCCGATGAGGGTGAAGAGTTGATTCAGGTATGCGCGGATCTCGATGCACCCGCAACGCGCGAGCGCGAAACGCGCGCGTTGCTAGCAGCGGGAACCGAAAGACCCGGCCAAGCGCTGCGCTTGATCAGCCTCACGCCGGAGAACCCGCGTGATCTACCTCGCGGCATCGAGTGGCAACCCGCCTCGGAGTGGCTGTTAAGCGACCGTGACAATCCAGCAGTACGACAATCCACTCCCCGCCGCAAACGGAGTGTTCGATGAGCACTCTGTTTTTGTCGCGCAACGTGTGATTACCTGCTCGTCGAGCAGGCGTCTCAGTGCGCACAGTTCAAACACGGAATCTACTGGTGCCACCGCATCGCGCTACTGCAGGGTGTAGGGACATATGGTGGGCCGTAAGGGATCGAACCTACGACCAATTGATGAAGGGTAAAGCCTTTCAGCTAGTAAACCAGTCCCTCACCCTCGCCGCGCGGATCGGAAGCGGCCTCGACTTTGCCGGTGGCGAAGTCCCAGGTGATGACCTGCATGTTGCCCCATTTCCGTCCCGAGAGCTTCAGCTTGTGGCCCTTGGCTTGCAGTTCGGCGATTTCGGCGTCGCTCAATGCCCCCGGCTCGTAGCTGACCTCATCCGGCAAGTACTGATGATGATAGTGAGGGTACTTGACGATGTCGGCCGCGTTCATGCCGTCCTCATAGTTCAAGACTCCCAGAAGTACCTGGCTGATGATGGTGCTTCCGCCGGGCGAACCGATGATCATCAGGCCCTTCGGCGTCTCGACGAACGTGGGGGACATGCTCGACAAGCTGCGCTTGTTCGGTGCGATCGAGTTGGCCGTGTTCCCGATGAGTCCGAAGACATTGGGGGTGCCCGGCTTGATGGAGAAGTCGTCCATTTCGTTGTTGAGCAGCACGCCGGTCCCCGCCGGCATGTAGCCGTTGCCGAAGAACAGATTCACCGTGATGGTGACGGCGGCACGGTTTCCGGCGGCGTCGAGCACGGAAAAATGCGTCGTGTTCATGCCCTTTGGTTCCGACTCGATGCCGGGCAACAAGTCGGAGGGCATGGCCTTGTCGGCGCGGATGCTGCTGCGCTGGCCGGCCGCGTAGTCGACACTCGCCAATTGCCGCAGCGGCATCTTGATGAAATCCGGATCACCCAGAAAAATCGCGCGGTCGCGATAGGCGCGGCGCATGGCCTCGATGATGAAATGCTTGCGCGTGGCGGAATCCACCTCATGCAAATCGAAACCCGCCAGGATATTGAGCGAATCGAGCACTGCAATACCGCCCGATGATGGCGGAGGCGCCGTTACGATGCGCGCGCCATGATATTCGCCGACCAGTGGTTTGCGTTCGACGACGCGGTAATTCTTCAGATCCTCGAGCGTCCAGATGCCGCCGCCGGCGCGCACGCCGGTGACGAGATTCTCGGCTACGCGGCCCTCATAAAACCCTTTGGCGCCCTGGGCTGCAATGGCCTCCAGAGTGTTGGCCAGTTCCGGCTGCTTGATGATGGCGCCGATCTCGGGCGCGTTGCCGTCGGCCGTCAAAAACGCCTTCGCGGCGTCCGGCGAGCGCGCCAAAATATCGCGTTTCGCCTTGATGCCGAATTGCAGCCGCGCATACAGCGGAAAGCCTTCGCGCGCCAGGCGGATTGCCGGCTGCAGGCTCCGCTTCAGCGGCAATTTGCCGTACTTGCGCGCGAGGTACTCGAAGGCCGCCGGCTCGCCGGGAATGGCCGCCGACAACGGACCGCTGGTCGACGCATGGGCAATCTCATTGCCCGCCTTGTCCAGGTACATGTCGCGCGTCGCCGCCCCCGGCGCCTTCTCGCGCGCATCCACCATGGTCTCGAAGCCGTCGGATTGCCGATGCAGCAGGTAGAACCCGCCGCCCCCGAGGCCCGAACTGCTGGGTTCGACCACCGCCAGTGCCGCCGACACCGCCACGGCGGCATCGAATGCATTGCCGCCCGCCGCGAGAATTTCCTGGCCCGCCTGGCTGGCGAGCGGATAGGCGCTCGCGATGGCGCCCTGGTGCGCAACGGCCGGATGCGCGGCGGCACCGATGCGTGGCGGCATCCGCATGCGCGGCGACGGCGGGATGCGCGGCAGGAACGTTGTCGGCTTGCGCCGGCGCTGTGGCCAGCAACGCCGCGACGGCAAACGCCGCTCCGGCAAAGAGCGGCCACACGTATTTACATGCTCGCCCGAGGCGAGGGGCGTCTTGCGGGATCAAAGCTTGCGATGCCGTTTCAGTTCGATCTCCACGATGGGATGCACGAATTCGGACACATTGCCACCCAGCACCGCGATTTCGCGCACCAGCGTGGATGAAATAAAAGTGTACTGCTCTTGGGGCGTCATGAAGACCGATTCTATTTCAGGCGTGAGGTGCCGGCTCATATTAGCCAATTGAAATTCAAATTCGAAGTCCGACACGGCACGCAGTCCGCGCACGATGACGGACAAGCCATTCTGCCGGGCGAAATCGGTGGTAAGCCCCACGTAGCCCTTCACTTCCACATTGTGGACGTCGGCGAGCACACGCCGCGCCATCTCGACGCGCTGCTCGAGCGTGAACATCGGCGCCTTGTTCGGATTGGCCGCAATTGCCACCACCACGCGATCGAAAATAGAGGCGGCGCGCCTCACCAGGTCCGTATGACCGTTGGTTATAGGATCGAAGGTACCGGGATAGACGGCATTTCTTTTGTGCATTGGCTATATCGATCCGTTAATGCGCGCCAAATGATACCCCACCTCGCCCGCCGACTTCGATTTGAGCACTTCCCAGTGAGCGGGCAGCTGCGGGAGGCCTGCATTGCGTTCATTCTCCATGTAAACCAGCCCGGAGGGGGTGAGCCAGTTGCCGGAATCCAGCATCGGCACGTATTCTGCCAAGGCGTTCTTCCCGAAGGGCGGGTCGAGAAACACGATGTCGAAGGGTTTCGCCGGCGTGCGCAAAAACCGCGCGGCGCCCATTTCCATGACGCGTCCTTTCCCGTCTCCCCCTAAGCGAACCAATTGCTCCTGCAGGGTGCGCGCAGCGGCGGGGAATTGTTCGACAAACACCACTTCGGCTGCGCCTCGGGACAGTGCCTCCAAGCCCAAGGCGCCGGAACCTGCGAACAAGTCCAGGCAGCGGGTTCCGGCCAGGGAATGCTGCAGCCAATTGAACAATGTTTCCCGGACTCGATCCGGCGTCGGGCGCAGGGCCGGCATATCGGGAAAATGAACGCGTCGGCCGCGCCACGCGCCGCCGATGATACGCACGGAATTGCGGCCGGGCGGCGCCGGTAATTCCCTCTTGGATGTAGCCACTGCCGGTATCATACCTGTCCATGACGAACGAAGCCGATCAAGCCAGGTGTGCGCGGGTTTTTTAAACGCCTGCGCGCCAAGTTAAATCAAGGTCCTGCCTGGCTGACCACCGACATCACGGAAATCCTTCCGGGTCGCAAGATCGACGCTGCGATCTTGGATGAGCTCGAAACGCGGCTGATCACGGCCGATGTGGGCGTCGAGGCGTCCGCCAGGATCCTCGAGGAGCTGCGCCGGCGCGTCGCACGCAAGGAGCTGAACGATGTCAATGCGCTGCTCAAGGCTTTGCAGGAGTCGATGGCGCAAATCCTTCAGCCCGTTGAACGGGCGCTCAGCATCGATCCGGGCGCCAAACCGTTCGTGATCTTGGTGGTCGGCATCAATGGTGCCGGCAAGACCACGACCATCGGCAAACTGGCGCACCGCCTGCTGGCCGAGGGCAAGAGCGTCATGCTCGCCGCCGGCGATACCTTCCGCGCCGCGGCGCGCGAGCAATTGGAAGCGTGGGCCGAGCGCAACAAAGTTCCCATCGTGGCTCAGCAAGCGGGCGCCGAGCCTGCCGCCGTGATCTTCGACGCCTTGAATGCCGCGCGCGCGCGCAACATCGATGTGCTCATCGCCGATACCGCAGGCCGCCTGCACACGCAGACTCATCTCATGGACGAACTCAAAAAGGTCAAGCGGGTGCTCGCGCGCCTGGACCCGACGGCGCCCCATGAGGTGTTGTTGGTGCTGGACGGCACCATAGGTCAAAACGCCGTGGCGCAAGCCGAGGAATTCAACAAGGGGCTGGGCGTGACCGGTTTGGTCATTACCAAATTGGACGGTACCGCCAAGGGCGGCGTGGTCCTGGCCATTGCGCAGCGCTTGAAAATCCCCATTCGTTTCATCGGCGTCGGCGAGCAATCCGAGGACTTCGGCGTGTTCAACGCCTCGGAATTCGTCTCGGCGCTGTTGAAGTCGGAACCGCGCGATGCGGCCGCATGATCCGGTTCGACCAAGTCCATAAGCGCTATCCCAACGGGCGCGAGGCTCTGGCCGGTGTGTCGTTCAGCATCGAAAGCGGCGCACTGACTTTTTTGACGGGGCATTCGGGGGCGGGCAAGAGCAGCATTCTGAAACTGATCGCGCTCATCGAGCGTCCTACGCGCGGTAGGGTCTATGTCAACAGCCAGAATACGGCAGGCGTGAAGCCGCGTGGCATTCCGCAATTTCGCAGAAATCTCGGCGTGGTATTCCAGGACCACAAATTGCTGCACGACCGGCCGGTGGCGGACAATGTCGCGCTGCCGCTGGTGATTGCCGGGGTCCCAAGGCGCGAGATCGACAAGCGCGTCAGGGCGGCGTTGGATCAAGTCGGCCTGCTGGGCAGGGAGAAATCCCGCCCGCTGGAACTCTCGACCGGCGAGCAACAGCGCGTCGGCATTGCGCGCGCCGTGGTCGCAAAACCTGCATTGCTCATCGCCGATGAACCCACGGGCAATCTGGATCCTGAGCTTGCGCTCGAGATCATGAAGCTGTTCAAACGCTTCAGCGAAGTCGGCGTGACCGTGGTGGTCGCCAGCCACGATGTGCATCTCATCGATCAGGTCGGTGCACGGCGAATCGTGCTCAGCGAAGGCCGCGTCGCCGGCGCGGATCCGGCATGAGCATCAACGCCTATTTTGCGCGCCATGCGCAAGTCTTGGTCGGTTCGCTCGGCCGCATCGTGCATCAGCCGTTTGCAACGCTGATGACCATGGGCGTGATCGGCGTGGCGCTGGCGCTGCCTCTGTTCCTGAGTTTGCTGCTGCAGAACGCGCGCATCGCCACCGGCAATTGGAACCAAGCCTACGACTTGTCGGTCTATATGGACAAGAAAGCGAGCGCGACTCGAGCGCAGTCCCTCGCCCGGCAGCTTCGGTCGCGCGGCGATGTCGCCGCGGTACGCCTCATCACGGCCGATCAAGCGCTGGCGGAGTTTCGCAACGACTCCGGCTTCGGCAAGGCGCTGGATGCCTTGAGCGACAATCCTCTGCCCGATACGCTGGTGGTGACGCCGACTTTGACCTCGAGCACGCCGCAGGGCACCGAGTCGCTCAAGACCGCCATCGCGGCATTGAACGATGTGCAGACGGTGCAAATCGACACCGAATGGGTGAAGCGCCTGCACGCCATCCTCGATCTGCTGCGCCGCGTGGTGCTGCTCACCGGGGCCTTGCTGGGGGTGGGCATCGTGCTCATCGTCAGCAACACCATCCGTCTGGATATTTTGAACCGCCGCGCGGAAATCGAGGTGATGAAGCTGGTGGGCGCCTCGGATGGATTCACCCGGCGGCCGTTTCTTTACAGCGGGTTCTGGTACGGCTTGGGCGGGGGTTTGTTGGCCCTGGTTCTGGTCGTCGTGGCGTCGGTGGTGCTGGCCCGGCCGGTCGCGCAGCTGGCCTTTTTGTATGGCAGCGACTTTCAGCTGCAAGGGCTGAAACTTGTGAGCGGGTTCAGTGTACTAATGATAGCGGCAGGGCTTTCTTGGATCGGTTCCTGGCTTGCCGCAACGCGACATATACGAGCGATCGAACCGTCATAAGTATATGTTTTTAAATGATAAGCCTGGGGTTTGAACCTACCCCCGGCGTTAGCACTCTAACCCCAGGAGTGCTATTATTGCCCCATAGATTCGATTGATGATTCGTTCGGAGGTAGGCATTAAATGACTGCTGCTCTAGTCGCAAAACAGACAGGAATGATATTCGCAGGCCCCGTTGGGAGCCTGGATTCCTATATTGACCGTGTGTCCCAGATTCCCGTGCTGTCGAAGGAAGATGAGGTCGCCCTGGCGGTGAAGTTTCGGTCCGAAGAGGATTTGGACGCGGCGCGGCAACTCGTGCTGTCGCACCTAAGATTCGTGGTGCACATCGCACGCGGTTACCTGGGCTACGGCCTGCCCATGGGAGATCTGGTGCAAGAAGGCAATGTCGGGCTCATGAAGGCGGTGAAGCGCTTTGACCCCACCGTCGGCGTGCGCCTGGTCTCGTTCGCCGTGCATTGGATCCGGGCTGAGATTCATGAATATGTGCTGCGCAATTGGCGCCTGGTCAAGGTCGCCACCACCAAGTCGCAGCGCAAGCTGTTCTTCAATCTGCGCAAGATGAAGAAGAACCTGGCCTGGCTGTCGGAAGCTGAAACGGCCGCGGTTGCCCGCGACTTAGGGGTCGACGTGGCCGACGTGCGAGAGATGGAGCAGCGTTTGTCGGCGCGCGACATGTCCTTCGATCCGACCCCGGAAAGCGACGAGGAAGAGGCTTATTCGCCGGCCATGTACCTGCCGGCCAGCAATGCCGACCCGGCAGTCGAAGTGGAACGCGCCGAGTGGGAAGAGGATTCGACCGAACGCCTGAGTGTGGCGCTGGAGAAGCTCGACGAGCGCAGCCGCGCCATCCTAAAGCGCCGCTGGATGACCGACGACAAGGCCACGCTGCATGAGCTGGCGGATGAATACGGCATCTCGGCGGAGCGCGTGCGTCAGGTTGAATCGAATGCCATCAGCAAACTCAAGGGGTTGATGGCGGCCGCCTAGGAGCCTCCGCTGTCGGCGGCGCGGGCACTCTTCTTCACTAGAACTCGCCGCTTCTAGAGTTGGCCGCGTTTCGCTCATAGGCCTGCGCTTCTCGAAAGACATGCGCGTGCAGCTCCGCAGTCCGCGCGCGTGTGGGGGCGTATCCGCCTGCCAGGACGATGACCAAGGGCACGCCGCGCCGGCGCACCGCCTCGATCACCATGCGATCACGCTTGCGGATGCCCTCCTCCGTCAGCGCCAGCCTGCCGAAGCGGTCGCCCGCCGCCACGTCCACACCGGCCAGGTAGAAGGCAATGTCGGCTTGCGAGCGCTCGATGACCTCAGGCAGATGCTGCTCGAGTTTCCCGAGATATACAGCGTCGCCCGCGCCATCACTCAACGGCACATCCAAATTCGAGCGCATCTTTACAGTGGGGTAGTTGCGTTCGCCGTGCATCGAGAAGGTAAAGACATCCTCTTCGCCCTCGAAGATCGCGGCTGTGCCGTTCCCTTGGTGCACATCGAGATCGATGATGGCCGCCTTGGCGATGGCACCTTCGGCGCGCAGCTTGGCCACGGCGATTGCGACATCGTTGAGTACGCAGAACCCTTCCGCGTGATCAGCAAAGGCATGATGCGTGCCGCCGGCTAGATTCGCCGCAAGCCCGTCTTGCAGCGCCGACCGCGCCGCCAACAAGGTCCCCGCGGCAGCGAAACGCGACCGGCGCCAAAGCGCATCAGACCAGGGAAGGCCGAGCCGCCGGGTCTCCTTGGCAGAAAGCCCCGCATGCCCCAGTTTGTTCAAGTATTCGGGGGTGTGCACCAGCCCCAGGGTCGCGACATCGAGCGCCTCAGGCGCGACGATGTCGGCGGGTGCAATGATCCCCTCCGCCATGAGTTGCGCTTTGAGCAAGGGATACTTGCTCATCGGGAAGGGATGACCGGGCGGAAGCGCGACTTCGTAGTCTGAGCTATAGCTGCATTTCATCGATGCCAGTATGGCGTCCCGGCAATCGAGAGTCGAATGCTCGACCTCACGCCCGAGAGCGATGAAAAAAAGGACGTCCCCGGAGCGGACGTCCTCGAGCGCATACCGACTCTGCTCGCCGGCTACGGCACTAAGCGAGTTGCGTCCTGGCTCTTGAATAGACCCAACCCGGTGGATTGGCGAATGATGGTGGCTTTGGTTGCCCCGTCGTTGTCGAGACGCGTGTGGCTGGCGGAGGAATTATTGCCGCTGGCGATGCAGGCAGCGGTGATGCAGCCATCCGTATACGCGGCAAAGACACGACCCGTTTTGTCCACGGTAAGGTCATTGAAGTCCAGGAGGTTTCTGGTTCCGTTGGGGCAGGTCGTACCCTGGGTGCAGATCACGCCGAGCTGTACTGCATCGTTCGGGCGTGGCATCCACGGTAAACCACGTCCTGCCCCCGTTGTAGGTAGTAGCGATATAGCCGTGCCACACCCCGTTGAACGGAGTGGGTCCGGTGTCCGCGCCCGTGGCATCGCCGGCCGAGGGTGTACCCAGGAAGAAGAAAGACGCGCGGTCATTGTCGCCGGCGACAACTTCAGGGAACACTGCATTGCGGATGCTGAAGGGCACTCCAACATCGAAGTCACCGTGCCAAGAGCGACCTTGGTCGTCGGAAACCGTGATGTGCGGATGTCCATCGCCGGCAACGTAGCCAAAATACACGCGTCCTTTGGAGCCAATGCCCACGGATGGGTCGCTCGAGTTGGGAGTGCTTCCGGTAACCGGCTGTACCGTGAACGTGAGTCCGTTATCCATCGAGACGATCAGCCCTTGCGTGCTTCCGCAGCTTTTATTGGGAAGGTAGACGATGCCGCTCGGAACTGACCTTAATGTGACCATGCAAGCCGCCGCAATTCAGCAGCGTGTACATGGGGTGGGCTGCTTCATAGGTCAAGCCGCCGTCCTGGCTCAACGCCATCTCTGCATCGGCGATATCCTGCGACGCATAGTAAACAGCATGCGGGTACTGCGTGATCGGGCCGCGAGCGGCCAACTGTGCGCAGGGCACGGGAGTGGCCAGCAACTGATCCGCGGTACAAAGGCGGAACGGTCCTCCACCGACGGTCGGATGATCGACTCCGGAGGCAAAGCCGCCGCCCTGACTCAGCGTATAGGTTTCGCCGTCATCGTCGGTAAAAGCAGATAGGCTGGTGGTGCCGAACAGCTGAGCGACGACGGTGCGACCGGTCTGGGAATCGGTAAAGAGGATGGGATCCAGAGTAGTGGTGCTGGTGTTCGGTCCATCCTTGAGCAGCCAGGTTGCCGTCGCGGGCGAAATGTCGGTGTTAAAACTGACCTGCAAGGTGTCAAGCACCGCCTGCGGTCATGATCCGGCCCGAGTTGAAGTTGGCGCCAATCGAAGGTTCGCCGGAGTTGTCACCCAGGCCTGGCGGTGACCGGTAGTTCGCGTACGTCGGCGCAGCACCGTGAGCTTGCGAATCCGTCGGCGGTGTGGTGACGGCGGCGATGCCGCTATACGGGTCACCGGGAGCCACGTTGGAATCCACGACATGCACGGTGTAGACACCGGTTCCTGAAACGGTCGGGTCAATCACCACGGCTTCTCCCGTTTCCGGTATTCCATTGGTCGAGCTGGCGATCACCGGACCCGTCAGATCGCCTTTATGCACGTAAAGATCGTAATCATTGACGCTGATTTGGTGAGCAATGCTGATCGCCAACACCAAACCCTTGTAATCGGCCGGAGAGCCGGTAAGCGTGATGGTAAATACGTCGCAATCGGTTCCGTCGACGCAGGTTGTTTCATCCGTGGTTACCCCGGCAATCCCGCTGCCGGCCCAATGGGCGGACGAGCCATTTACCGGGTTCAGGGTGCCTGAAGATGGCGTCGCGGCGGAAGCAAGATTCGCGAAATGGAATGCGGCCAAGGCGATAATCATTGCGGGTTTCAGCCTGCAGCTTGGCGGGAGACTGACCCCGCTGGTGGTGAAGTTGAACACTGGAAAATCCTCCTCGTGACTTTGTGTTAGTTGGCATCACGGTCGTGGTCGCGCGGAGACTATAAGAATGCCCGGGATGCGGTAAATCGGGTGAACACCCGATTTCATGGGTGAACTCCGGCCTGAAACGCCTTGTGAATGCGTTTCATTTGGCTTCCCTGGTCCGACGCTGAGTCTGTGATGGGGCCGCCATGTCGCGACCGGAGCGGCTCGGGCGCGCCCATATCGGCGGGCGCAATGATCCGATGGATCAGTTCATCTTGAAATTTCGCAAACCCCCTGCCGAGTGATACTGGCCAACCTCAGTTCACGGCTACGCGCACGGACCAGCCAGGAGTTCGCCGCCCCACCCGGGACCTGCAACCTGCCTGGATGCGATGACCGGCAAATCCAGGGGTTCCGACCGTATTCCACGGCTTCGAAGCCGAACCCGCTCGCCAGATTCTTCTGCAGCTCGCGCCAAGGCGAACCGAACATTTCCTTCACATCGCTCATCATCGCTCCAAGTTCAAGCGGCCTGGCCGACGGGCAGCGGCATGGGTGCCGGCTGCGCTTGCTCGCGCACTTTGGGCCAATCGATCAAGCGCAACTGTCCGTTCATGTCCTCGACCAGCGAGGTGCAGCTTTCCACCCAATCACCGTCGTTGCAGTAGCGGATGCCGTCGATGTCGCGGATCTCGGCATGGTGGATATGGCCGCAAACCACGGTGTCGACGCCGCGCTTGCGCGCCGCCTGCGCGACGGCTTCCTCGAAGCTGCCGATGTATTGCACGGCGGTCTTGGCCTTGTGCTTCAGATACATGGACAAGGACCAGTGCGGTAGGTTGAGTTTGCGCCGAAACCAGTTGATATAGGGATTCGCGGCCAGCAGCATGTCGTAGATGTTGCTGCCCAACTTGGCCAGCCAGGGGCTGCACTTCACGACGCTGTCGAATTCGTCGCCGTGCAACACCAGCATGCGCCGGCCATCGGCACCCTGTGGATGTACTCGCGGTGGATTTCCAGATTGCCGAACACCGCGCCGTCGAACTCGCGAAACACCTCGTCGTGGTTGCCCGGGACGAAAATCACCTTGGTGCCGCGCTTCGCCTTGCCCAGGATGGTCCGCAGCACATTGTTGTGCGACTGCGGCCAGAACATGTTTTTTTGCATGCTCCACACATCGATGATGTCGCCGACCAGGAACAGGGTGTCGGTTTCCACGATGATGCAGAAAATCGAGCAGCCAGGTCGGCGCTGCAGCCTTTGAAACCCAGATGGATATCTGAGATGAAGACCGTTCGCAATCGCATCGGCGAGGGGGCGTTACGCTCCTGCATATCTCGTCCTCCAGGGTCCTCCCGAGTCGCGTCTAAGATCGCGATTTGGTGTTACGAATCCGATGACTCGCCGGAGAAGATTTGCTTACAAAAAAGCGGCTTAGCGTGGAACATCACGTGGAACAGCAGAAACGCTACTTATCTCGTGAACATTCATGCTGGCGATGAACCGGTAGCCAAAGCCGCGTACGGTTTGGATGCACGCGTTGTATCCAGGCTTCGCCAGTATCTTGCGCAGACGCTGCACGTTGACGTCGACCGTCCTCTCATCGATGTGGGTATCCGGCGCATCGTTAACGGACGATCATTAACCGGCGCACATTATCCGACGCGATTCCAGGCGGCGAGCAGCAATCCCAGCGCCAGCCAATTGAGCGACGCTTCGCGCCGCGAACACCAGAACTCGCCGGCGGATCGATACTTCGATGTAAACGTACTCGACATAACGCTCTCCTCGTCTTTTGGTACGAGGCCAGTGTCCTGGGCGATGCCCCATTTTTTGAGGACGCGAAAAGGGCAATCCGCAGCTCAATTGTGGTGAATGATGGCGGCGCTCGAGCGGCGCGGTGCTTATCGCTGCCCATCGTCGACTATTCGGCTATGATTCATGCATGAAAAAGCAGATCGCGATCGTCGAGGATGAGCCGGCTTTGCGCGAGAACTACTCCGCGGCGCTGGCCCGCCACGGCTATTCGATCAAGGCCTACGGCAACCGCCGGGCTGCCATGCAGGCGTTCGGCATCCGCTTGCCGGATCTGGCCATCATCGACATTTCGCTGGAGGACGAGGCCGAAGGCGGGTTCGACCTGTGCCGCGATCTGCGGGCGCTGTCCGCGGAGCTGCCCATCATTTTTCTGACCGCCCGGGACAGCGAGCTCGATGCCGTATCGGGATTGCGGCTCGGCGCCGATGACTTCCTCACCAAGGACGTCAGCCTGGCGCATCTGGCGGCGCGCGTGGCGGCATTGTTCCGGCGCATCGACGCGCTGCGGCGGCCCGACAACGCCGCCGACATCATCAGGCGCGGTGCGCTGTCGATCGACGGGGAAAAGATGCAAACCACGTGGAACGGCGCTGCGGTCACCCTGTCGTTGACGGAGTTTTGGATCGTGCATGCCCTGGCGCGCAATCCGGGGCATGTCAAGAATCGTCAGCAATTGATGGATGCGGCGAATGTCGTCCTGGACGACAACACCATCACTTCCCACGTCAAACGCGTGCGGCGCAAGTTTCAGCTGGTAGACGCCGCATTCGACGCCATTCAGACCGTCTACGGAATGGGTTATCGCTGGGTCGAGTGAGCATTCGGCTGCAATTGCTGATTGTCGCGCTCACCACCCTGGTGTTGCCGTGGGCAGGTTGCCAGTACGCCCGCGAACTCGAAACGGCGCTGCGCAGTTCGCAGGAACAATCTCTGCTGGCCGGCGCCGGCACGATTGCCAATGCGCTGGCGGCGCAGCCGCAGCGCGTATTCCGCGATTCCGGCGACACGCAGGCCTTTTCGGCGGCCGCGGGCGACTTGTACGTATTCCCGCTGGTCACGCAGCCTCTGCTCGACGGGTATCGCGAGGACTGGGACATCCCGGCCGAACCGACGCCGCTGCCGACCAAGACCAAGTATCGCGCCCGCCTCCAGGCCGGATCCACCGAGCGCTATCTCTATTTATACCTCGAGGTCGATGATGCCCATTTCGTTGCGGAGCCCAACGATGTCCAACCCGGCAAGGACCGCTTCGATCGCGTCAATCTGACGCTGCAAGGTCCGAATGGCCGCGCAACGTATTTCTTCGGCACGACTGCGCCCGGTTTGATCGCCGCACAGGGCGTGGCCTCGGGGGACGACGGTGTGGAGCGGGTGATCACGGAACCTCGTATCCAGGCATTTTGGCTGCAGACGGCGGCCGGTTACCACCTGGAAGCGCGCATTCCCTTGAGCTTCGTGGGCAGCCGCTTGTGGATCGAGGCAGTCGATGGGCGCGGCAACGGCAGGTCGGGATTTGCCGCAGACAGCAGCGAGGGCGGGCGCTTGTTTTTTGCAACGGCGGGACTGGACACGCTGCTACAGACATACATCGGCGATGGCACCCGCGCGACGGTGGTCGATGCCAACGCGCTGAAGCTTGGCACCGCCGGCAGCGTTGCGCCCGAATCCTCGAGCGGCACGGCCGAGTCCGAGCCCATCTGGTACCGCTACTTCATGCGCGTCGACACCTCCGACATGCCGCAGGTCTCCTCATCGCCCGATCGTCTCAGCGGCGACAGCGTCAGCGCAGCGCTGCAAGGGCATGCGCACGCCGAATGGGTACTCACGGGAAGCCGCCGCGAGATGCTGCTGACGGCTGCCGCGCCCATCGTCATCGACGGGCAACGGCATGGCGCCGTGGTACTAGAGCAGGCGGCGGACCAACTGCTGGCGCTGCGCGACCGTGCCCTGACCAGGCTGTTCAATCTCACCCTGATTGCCACCGCCGCCGCGGTCATCATCATGTTCGCCTTCGCCACGTGGATCAGTCTGCGCATCGGACGGCTGCGGGCGGCGGCGGATTCCGCGGTGGGCAGCGACGGTAGAATCCTGCTGCACATGCCCGAATCGGCCAGCGCCGACGAGATCGGCGCCTTGTCGCGCGGCTTTGAGCGGCTGCTGGCACGGCTCAACGAGCATACGCAGTACCTGCGCACCCTGGGCGGAAAGCTGTCGCATGAATTGCGCACGCCCCTGACCATCGTGCGTTCCTCATTGGACAATCTCGAGTCGGAGGGTCTGCGCGACGATCAGCTGCGCTATATCACGCGCGCACGTGAAGGCACGCAGCGCCTGCAGTCCATCTTGAACGCGCTGGGCGCGGCAGCGCGGGTCGAGGAGAGCATCAAACAATCCGAACGCGTTAATTTCGATCTGCGCGATCTGCTGCTCTCCGCGGCGGCTGCCTATCGCGACGGTTTTCCCGCTGCGCGCTTCGCGCTCGAGGTACCGGAAAATCCCTGCTTCGTTTTCGGCGCACCCGATCTTGTGGTGCAGCTGCTCGACAAGCTCATCGAGAACGCCGTCGATTTTTGCCCGCTGGACGGCACCATCACCGTGCGGCTGGCGCACGAGCACGGCCGCTATGCGCTGCAGGTCGCCAATGACGGGCCGCTCATCCCGCCGACGCTCGTGGGCCGTCTGTTCGAATCATTGTTCGAGCAACGGCAAGGCCGGGATGAGAAGCCGCATTTTGGTTTAGGTCTGTACATCGTGCGGCTGATTGCCGAATTTCACGGCGGCACGGCGGTCGCGGCGAACCGGGAAGACGGCGGCGGGGTGGTGTTCACCATTGCGCTGCCGATGATCTGATGGGCAATTGTCAAATGCCAATCAATTTGAGTTCGTTGCCCACTATTGACGCCAACGCTTCGTGAGCGGATTACATAGGCAAGTACGCTACGCCGAGCTCGACAGCGCGGCAATTTTTGATTGAGAACCTGGGCTGTGAATCTTAAACGGCAACGCCTGAATTCACCGCATCGCCCAATGCCAGTGCGCGAGTGCCCGGCCGTCCCTCATGCGTCAGCAGCCATTGCTTGCGATCGATACCGCCGCCGAAGCCGGTCAAGGAGCCGTCGGCGCCGATCACTCGATGACAGGGAACGATGATGGCAATCGGATTGCGGCCATTCGCAAGACCCACGGCGCGCGATCCGTTGGGATTGCCGATGCGCTTGGCGAGTTGCCCATAGCTCCAAGTCTTGCCGAACGGTATTTGGGTGAGCTCGCGCCACACGCGCTGCTGAAATTCGCTGCCTTCCATTTTCAGGGGCAGATCGAAGTCGCGCCGAGTGCCCGCGAAATATTCCTGCAGTTGTCGCGCGGCGGCCGGCAAGGGACCTTGCGTGGCATTCTGCACCCAATCATCCCCCGAGTGAGGCAGCTTGACCGGCTGATTGCGGTATAAATTCATGTACAGGCCCGTGAGAGCCTCGCCATCCGAGGTGAGCATCAGGCGGCCGATCGGACTGTCGACATAGCAAAAACTGTTCATGGCGCGACTCCTACGTGATTGCCACAGATATTGTGCCGCATATGCAC
Source organism: uncultured Gammaproteobacteria bacterium (assembly GCA_963761345.1). Lineage (GTDB taxonomy): Bacteria > Pseudomonadota > Gammaproteobacteria > Steroidobacterales > Steroidobacteraceae > Bog-1198. Next base: position 261,279 of record CAVXGV010000009.1, on the reverse strand, counting down.
GCCAAGGCCGCCAAGCCTCGGAACGTTGCTGCAATTGTTTCTGATTCGACTGCGCGGCCCGCATCAGCACCAAATCTCCGGTCGGAAATGCGTCGGGCCAATGCAGCGCGCGCATGGCGATGTAATTTGCCGTCCAATGGCCGATGCCGGGTAAGCCCATCAGCCCCTCGATCTGCTCTTCGACGTCGGCGGCGAATGACAGCACGATTTTTCGCTCGGCAACCGCTCGAGCCAGACCCACCAGGCAACGAGCGCGGGCGCCGACCATGCCCAACGCCGCAATTTCTTCGGCGGTAATGCCGGCCATGCGATCGGCACCGGGGCTCAACCGGTTGAGCTCGGGATAGGGTGTCGCGATGGGCTCGCCGAAAACTTGCGCCCAGCGCCCGGCAATCGTGCTCGCACCTTTCACCGACACCTGCTGTCCGAGCACGGTTCGCACCGCCAGTTCGAAGCCGTCGAAGGCGCCGGCAACCCGCAGGCCCGGCAGCCTGCGCACGGTCGCTGCCAGAATGTCATCCTGCCGCAGCACCACTCTGACCGAATCAGGCGCCGCACCCAGATCGAACAAATGCTTCACCCGGCCGATGACTGCACCGATGACCGGAGTCAAAGCGGGTGACATCTCCAGATTCAGCGCATTGGCGCTCGAGTGCATCGACACCGCGATCCAGCCTTTTGCATCCCCTATCGAAACGGTGCGTCGATAATGCGTGGCATCGGCCATCTCGACGCCCGGAATGGCGCGCAGCCGTAAATAGGCGAGCAGGCTATCCCATGCAAGCGGCGGCCTGAATTCCAATTGAACGCTCAAGGTATCCGTGTCGATCGATTTGCCGCGCACTGCGCGCGGGCTCAAGCCGTATCGGGATTTGAACAAGGCGTTGAAGCGCCTGACGCTGCCGAAACCGCTGGCAAAGGCGATGTCCGTTTGACTGAGCGCGGTCTCGCGCAGCAACCGCTTGGCCAGCAACAGGCGTTGGGTTTGCGCCAGTTGAATGGGCGAAACGCCGAGCTCCGCTTCCGTCACCCGGCGCAAATGCCGATCGCTGACGCCCAACGAGGCAGCCAGATCGCCCACACGTGCACTGGACAGGGCATGTTCTTCGATGCCGGCCATGGCGGCGCCGACCAATCGGCTGACGGCATCGACCGGCTGCCAATCCCGGAGCCCGTTCCGGACGGCAACGCAGGCAAGGCCTGAAACCTGCGCTTTCTGCCGCTGCCGCGTTCGAATAAAAGCGCATATTCTCGCGCTTTGCGGGACGCGCCGTGCATATAGGCCGGCAATAGATATGCGTCGAAGTGATGCCCACAAAAAACCGACCGTCAAAACGGCGATCATGCGCGCGCGCCGCGCGATAACAGGCATTTGAGTCGAGGTCCATGGCGGTACAGTAGCCCTTATCAGGAGGCAATACTCGCCGTTTTCGGACCTCGATATGATCCCCGACTTCTTAAAGGTTTCGTCTGAACCTTTAAAACTACGGCGCGCTCTTTAAAGATACGGACTGCCGGCGGTCTGAAAGGGTCAGTCGGACGTGCGCAATCCCAACTGCCGCAAGATGCCCTGTGCCGCCTCACGGCCTTCGAACACCGCGGTCACCACCAGATCCGAGCCGCGCACCATGTCGCCGCCGGCAAAGATTTTTGGGTTGGTGGTTTGGAATCGGGATTGCGGTGCGCCGGAAACGCGCACCCGGCCATTGCCGTGCAGATCGATTTTTTGGGTTTGAAACCAGTCCGCGGGACTGGGCAAGAAGCCGAAGGCAACGATCACCGCATCGGCGGCAATGGTTTCTTCCGTTCCCGGCACCACTTCCGGCACCCGCCGGCCGCGCGGGCCCGGTGGGCCCAATCGAGTCTCGACCAGCTTCACACCCTGCACGCCGTCCACACCGACGATTTCGACGGGTTGGCGGTTGAAAAGAAAGGTGACGCCTTCTTCCTTGCTGTTCTTATAGTCCCGCCGCGACCCGGGCATGTTGTCTTCGTCGCGCCGATAAGTGCAAGTGACGCTGGCCGCACCCTGGCGTATGGCGGTGCGATTGCAATCCATGCCGGTGTCGCCGCCTCCCAGCACCACGACATGCTTGCCCTTCATGTCGATGAAATCGGCGCCGTCGCGTTCGAGCTTTAGCTCTCGATTGATATTGGAAATGAGATACGGCAATGCCTCGTGTACGCCCGGCAGATCTTCACCGTCGAAGCCGCCTTTGACATAGGTGTAGGTGCCCATGCCGAGAAACACCGCATCGAATTCCTCGACCAGCCGTTCGAAGGCGATGTCGCGCCCCACCTCCACATTGAGCTTGAACTCCACCCCCATGTTCTCCATGATTTCGCGGCGCTTCTCCACCACGTCTTTTTCGAGCTTGAAGGGCGGAATGCCGAAGGTCAGCAACCCGCCGATCTTCGCATAGCGGTCGAACACCACGGGGGTGACGCCGTTGCGCACCAGAATATCGGCGCATGCCAGGCCCGCGGGCCCCGCGCCTATCACGGCCACTCGCTTATCCGTGCGCACCACATTCGACATGTCCGGTTTCCAGCCCAGACGGAAGGCCTCGTCGGTGATGTACTTTTCGATGGCGCCGATGCTCACCGCGCCCAAGCCGTCGTTCAGGGTGCAGGCGCCCTCGCACAGCCGGTCTTGCGGGCAGATGCGCCCGCACATCTCCGGCAGCGAGTTGGTTTGATGCGACAGCTCCGCCGCTTCGAACAGCTTGCCGTCGTTGATCAATGCCAGCCAGTTGGGGATGTAATTGTGGACCGGGCATTTCCACTCGCAAAAAGGATTGCCGCAGGAGATGCAGCGGCCCGCCTGTTGGGCCGCGGATTCTGCACTGTATTGCGAATAGATCTCGCGGAACTGCTTGGTGCGCACCTCGACGGCAAGCTTGTCCGGATCCTTGCGCGGTATATCGAGAAATTGCAGATGCTTGTCAGCCATCGAGATTCGCGGCGGCGCTCAGGCGGCGCGGCGCAGATTTTCCAACAGCGAATCGATGGCGGAGGCCTTCGGCTTGACCACCCAGAATCTGCCGATGTAGGTGCGGAAATCGTTCAGCAATTGCGCACCCCACGCGCTTCCGGTGGCCTCGACATGCTGCTCGATCAGCCCGCGCAGATGCTGCACATGCGTGCCCATCCCTTCGGGCGACACCCGGTGGATGTCGATCAAGTCATGATTGTAGCGATCGACGAAGTCGCGCTCCATGTCGAGCACGTAGGCGAATCCGCCGGTGAACCCTGCGCCAAAATTCACGCCCGTGGTTCCCAGGACGCACACCACACCGCCGGTCATGTATTCGCAGCAGTGATCTCCCGTGCCTTCCACCACCGCGAGCGCGCCGGAATTGCGCACCGCAAATCGCTCGCCCGCGCGGCCTGCCGCAAACAGCTCACCGCCGGTCGCTCCGTACAGACAGGTATTGCCCATGATCACCGTATCGCGCGCGACGAAATTCGAATGCTCGGGCGGCTTGACGACGATTTTGCCGCCCGCCATGCCCTTGCCGACATAGTCATTGGCCTCGCCCGTAAGATTCAAGTGCAGGCCGCCCGCATTCCAGACGCCGAAGCTTTGCCCGGCCGAGCCCTTCAAATTCACGATCAAAGGCGCCGCGCTCATGCCGGAATTTCCCCAGCGCCGGGCGATCTCGCCGGAGATGCGCGCGCCGATCGAGCGGTTGAAATTGTTCACCGGATAGGAGAATTCGCCGCCGCCTTTCATATCGATTGCCGCGCGCATATCGCTCAGCATCTGCTCGGCGAGCACGCCGCGATCGAATGGCTGGTTGTGCGGATCGATGCAGTATTGCGGCTTGTCCGAAACCAGCGCGGCATTGGCCAGCACCGGCCGCAAATCCAGCTTGCGCTGTTTCGAGGTTTCGCCCGGCAAAATCTCCAACCATTCGGTGTGCCCGATCAGCTCAGCCAGGGTTCGCACGCCCATCGACGCCATGATTTCGCGGCATTCGCGCGCCACGAACCTGAAGTAATTGACCACCATCTCAGGCAGGCCCACGAAGTACTTGCTGCGCAATACATTGTGCTGCGTGGCCACACCCGTGGCGCAATTGTTCAAGTGGCAGATGCGCAGGTACTTGCACCCCAGGGCCACCATCGGCGCGGTACCGAAACCGAAGCTTTCGGCACCGATCAACGCCGCCTTGATCACATCGAGGCCGGTCTTCAGGCCGCCGTCGGTCTGCAGACGGACGCGATGGCGCAGCTCGTTGGCGCGCAAGGTCTGATGGGTTTCGGCGAGCCCCAGCTCCCAGGGTGTGCCCGCGTACTTGATCGAGGATAAGGGACTCGCGCCCGTACCGCCGTCGTAGCCGCTGATGGTGATCAAATCGGCGTAGGCCTTGGCCACGCCGGCCGCAACCGTGCCCACGCCCGGTTCCGCCACCAACTTCACCGACACCAGCGCCGTAGGGTTGACCTGTTTCAAATCGAAGATCAGCTGCGCCAGGTCCTCGATGGAGTAAATGTCATGATGCGGAGGCGGGGAGATCAACCCCACGCCGGGCCGCGCGAATCTCAGGCGCGCGATCATGTCATTGACCTTGTGGCCCGGGAGCTGCCCGCCTTCGCCGGGCTTCGCGCCCTGCGCGATCTTGATCTGCAAAACCTCGGCATTGATCAGATATTCCGCGGTCACTCCGAAGCGGCCGGACGCCACCTGCTTGATCTTGGAGTTTTTCTCCGTGCCGTAGCGCACCGGATCTTCGCCGCCCTCGCCGGAATTCGAGCGGGCGCCCAATCGATTCATCGCGATTGCCAACGCCTCGTGCGCCTCAGGCGACAAGGCTCCCAAGGACATGCCGGCGCCGTCGAAGCGCGCGACGATGGCCGAAACCGGCTCGACTTCGTCGATCGGGATCGGCGCGGCGGCGCTTTTCAATTTCAACAGATCGCGGATGCAGGACACCGGCCGCTCATTGACCAGGCCGGCAAACTCTTGGTACTGCTCATAGCTGCCGCTCATCACCGCCGATTGCAGCGTCGCGACCACATCCGGGTTGTACATGTGGTATTCGCCGTCGTGCATGTACTTGAGCAAGCCGCCCTGCTCCACGGGTATGGTCTTGTCCCATGCGCGACGCGCCAGCTGCTGCGAATCCTCTTTCAGATCGTGGAAGTCGGCGCCTTGAATACGGCTCTCGGTGCCCTCGAAGCACAGCCTCACGACCTCATCGCTCAAACCCACGATCTCGAACAGCTGCGCGCTGCGATAGCTGGCGACGGTGCAGATGCCCATCTTGGACATGATTTTGAACAGGCCCTTGCGAATGCCGCGCCGGTAGCTGCGGCCGAGTTCCTGGCGCGCGCTGGCTTCCATCTTGAGCACGCCTTTGCGCATCAGGTCGAACAGCGTTTGGTACGCCAGATAGGGATACACGGCGGTTGCGCCGTAGCCGATCAAGCAGGCGAAATGATGCGCGTCGCGCGCCGTTCCGGTCTCCACCAGGATGTTGCACTTGCAACGCAGTCCCGTGGCGACCAGACGGTGATGCACGGCGCCGGTGGCGAGCAGCGCATGGATGGGTATTTTACCCTTGACCAGGTATCGATCGGACAGCAGCAGCACCAGCTTGCCCTGCCGCACCGCCATTTCCGCCTGATCGCTGACCCTCAGCAATGCGGTCTTGAGATCCAGATGTTCCTCGTATTGCAGATCGATGAATTCATTCGGCACGCCGGACTCGGCCAGCGCCACGATTTGCCGCAGCTTGCGCTGCGAAAGGACCGGCGAACTCAACACGATCTGCTCGGCATGCTGCTGCGCCGGCAAGAAGATATTCGCTTCGGGGCCTATCTGCGTCTGCAACGACATCACGATGCTTTCGCGCAAGCTGTCGATGGGCGGGTTGGTGACCTGGGCGAATTGCTGGCGAAAATAGTCGTACAGAGAGCGCACTTTCTTCGACAGCACGGGCATCGGTGTGTCATCGCCCATCGAGCCGACCGCTTCGCTTTCATCTTCGGCCAGCACGCGAATGATTTCGTCGCGCTCTTCGGCCGAGACATTGAACATCTTCTGATATTGCGCCAGGGTCTCGCGGTCGAAGGGTTCGGCCGCCAGCCGCGGATCGATCAGATCGGTCTGCAGGTAGCGCACGCCCTTCTTCAGCCACACCTTGTAGGGATGGCGGCTTTTGAGCAGATCATCCACACGCTTGGTGTTCATGAGTTCGGCGGTTTGCAAATCCAGCGCCAGCATCTCGCCGGGGCCGAGCTTGCCCTTATCGACCACCTCCTCCGGCGGGTAGTCCCATACTCCCGCCTCCGAGGCGATGGTGATGTGCCGGTTCTTGGTGATGACCCAGCGTGCCGGACGCAGACCGTTGCGATCCAGCGTGCAGCAGGCATAGCGGCCGTCCGTGAGCACGATGCCGGCCGGGCCGTCCCACGGTTCCATGTGCGTGGCGTAGTACTCGTAGAAGGCTTTCAAGTCAGGATCGATCATGTCCACCGACTGCCATGCCGGCGGTATCAGCATGCGCATGGCTTGCATGGGATCCAAACCGCCGACCAGCAGCACTTCCAGCATATTGTCCAGCGACTGTGAATCGGAACCGGTCAGGGACACCAGCGGCAGAATGTCGCTCAGGTCCGGCAGGACCGGCGACCGGAACAGCGGGCCGCGGGCCACCGCCCAGCTGCGATTGCCCTGTACGGTGTTGATCTCGCCGTTGTGCGCCAGGTACCGGTAAGGGTGCGCCAGCCGCCACTGCGGCAGCGTGTTGGTGGAAAAGCGCTGATGGAAAACCACCACCGAGGCCTCCATCCGCGCATCCTTGAGGTCGGGATAGAATTGCGCCAGGAATTGCGGCATGACCATGCCTTTGTAGACGATGGTGCTGGCCGACAGGGACGGGATATAAAATACCGGATCCTGGGCCTCCAATTTCTTCTCACAGCGCCGGCGCGCCAGGAACAATTTGCGATTGAAAGTGGCTTCGTCGATGTCGCCGACCGCATTGACGAATACCTGTTCGATGATGGGCAGCGTCTTGAGCGCCTCCGATCCGCAGGCTGCAGGATCCGTGGGCAGCACGCGAAAACCCGCAACAGCTAGTTTCTCGAGTTGCAATTGCGCGCTCAGAGCGTTGCGTGCCTGCGCGGCCTTGTCGATGTCGCGATTGAGAAACACCAAGCCCGCGGCGAACATCGGCGCCAACTTCAGGCCCGCCTCCGCCGCAACCGCCCTCAAGAAGGCGGTTGGCTGCTTGATCAGCAGGCCGCAACCGTCGCCCGTCTTGCCGTCGGCGGCAATGGCGCCGCGGTGAGTGAGCCGGTTCAACGAGCTGATCGCGGTCTGCAAGACCCAATGGCTGGCCCGATCATCGAGGCTGGCGATCAACCCAAAACCGCAGGAATCCTTTTCGTAAGAAGCGCGGCACAGACCCCAATCTCCCATGCGCGGATCTGCGCCGTCGAGGCGGGTGTTGAAAGCTGGGGTGTCTTCGATCGCCATGTCGCGCGCCCATTGGAAAGCATGCCCTGCCCTTGGGGGCTCAGGAGCATTTAAAACAAGGACTTAAGTCGGTTCTAGGGGCTTATCGGACTTAGGGACATCGTCGCAGAAGATGGACCCAAGTCCGACAGGCTCCCAGGCGCTCGAAAACTCGAGCACCCGGTTGGGGTAAGCGCCGCGTCGCGCCTGTAATGGGTTTACCTTATATGGATGCCGCCCTCATTGGCAAGGGACGTGTGCTGCCCGGCCCGGCCGGCAGCTCGTGGCGATGCATTTAGCATGCAGACAGCTCGTCCGGCGATAAGGCAGGTCAACCGGCGGTGCGGACAGCTCAACCGGCGATGTAGCGTTCCAGCTGCTCGATGTGCTGCGACTGGTCCTCGATCACCGCCTTGACCAAATCCCCGATCGATAGCATCCCAACGACGCGCCCGGCCTTCAGCACCGGCAGGTGCCTGAAACGCCCTTCGGTCATGAGCTGCATGCAATGATGCACGGTATCGTCCGGGCTCACGCTGACCGCCGGTGAGCTCATGATGTCGCTGACCGGGGTGTCGTGCGATGAGCGATTTTTCAGGATGACTTTTCGCGCATAGTCGCGCTCGGAAATGATCCCGAGCAGCGCGCCCTCGTTCATCACCAGCAGCGCGCCCACATGCCGCGTCGCCATGATTTCGATCGCTCGCAGAACCGAATCATGCGGCGCGACGGAAAAGATCTGATTGCCCTTCATCTGAAGCAGTTGATTCACGGTCTGCATACTTACCCCCGCGCGCTGCAATCGGACACCTTTGTCCCTCTTGACTATACTCGCGCCTGGTACGAGGACAACCCATTTGACCGAATCGGATTTAAGGCCCCCGGTTGCCCCGGTTGCCGCAGCGCAGCCCCCTGTCGCCGCTCCAAAGCCCCACCCGGTGGTCTCTCCCCATGGCGTCCGGATCGACCCCTATTACTGGTTGCGCGACGATGAACGCACGAACCCGGAGGTGCTGGCCTACCTGAAGGCGGAAAACGCCTTTCGCGAACGCAGCATGGCGCACGCGAAACCGCTGGAGAATAGGCTTTACGACGAGATCTATGCCCGCCTCCTCCAAGACGACGCCACCGTGCCGTATCGAAAAAACGGCTACTGGTACAGCATCCGCTTCGAACCCGGCAAGGAGCACCCGATTTTTGTGCGCCGCAAGGCCACTCTCGAGGCTCCCGAAGAGATCTTGCTGGATGCCAATGCACATGCCGTCGGCCACGAGTATTACCGCATCGGCGCCATGGAAATCTCCCCCGATTCTGCCTGGCTGGCGTATTGCGAGGACACGACGGGGCGGCGCCAATTCACGTTGCGTTTGAAAAATCTTCAGAGCGGGGAGATTCAACCCATCGCCATCACGGACGTCGAAGCCGACCTGGCCTGGGCCAACGACAACCGGACGCTGCTTTACGTCGAGAAGGATCCGGACACGCTGCTCGGCCTGTACGTCAAGAAGCATGTGCTCGGCGAGGATCCTAAACGCGATCAGCTGGTGTTCGAGCAGACCGATCGAAGCTTCTACACCGGCGTGACCAAATCCAAATCGGACGCGTTCATTTTCATCCACATGGAAAGCACATTGTCCTCGGAGTGGCGCTACGCGCACGCCGATGATCCGCAGCTTCGCTTCGATACTTTTCTGGCCCATGAACCGGACCATGAATACGACATCGAGCATCTGGGGCATGATTTCATCGTCAGGTCCAACTGGCAGGCCCGCAATTTTCGCCTGGCGCGCGCACCGATCGGCGGCAATTCCCAGCGTGCCGGCTGGATCGATGTGGTGGCGCATCGGGACGATACCTATATCGAGGAATTCGACGTCTTCGACGGCTTCGTCGCGGTGGCGGTGCGCAGCGGCGGCCTGCACAAGATCTGCATTCATCCTCTTTCCGGCGCAGCGGAATTTTTCGTCGCCAGCGACGAGGCTGCGTACAGCACGTCGATATCCGTCAATCCGGAATTGAACACGGAGATCGTGCGCTATGCCTATTCTTCGCTGACCACGCCGACGACGATCTACGATTACAATGTGCGCACGCGCGAACAGGTGCTGCTCAAGCGCGATCCGGTGCTCGGCAGTTTTGATCCCCAGGACTACGCCACGGAATTTTTCATGGCGCCGGCGCGCGACGGTGCTCGAATTCCGGTATCGCTGGTGTATCGCAAGGGTTTCTTGCGCAACGGTTCGGCACCCCTGCTGCAATACGGCTACGGAGCCTATGGCTTGTCCATGGATCCCAGCTTCTCATCGGCCCGCTTGAGTCTTCTCGATCGCGGCTTTGTCTACGCCATCGCGCATGTGCGCGGCGGCCAGGAAATGGGACGCGCATGGTATGACGCCGGACGGAATCTGCATAAGAAGAATTCCTTCAATGATTTTGTGGACGTGACGCGCGCCCTGATCGAACGCCGCTACGCCGCCAAGGACAAAGTGTTTGCGATGGGAGGCAGTGCGGGCGGCTTGCTGATGGGAACGATCGCCAACACCAGCGCCGATCATTATCGCGGCATCGTCGCGCAGGTTCCATTCGTGGATGCGGTCACCACCATGCTGGATGAGACCATTCCGCTGACCACCAACGAATACGACGAATGGGGCGATCCGAGGGATCGCGAATATTACGACTACATGCTGTCGTACTCGCCGTACGACAATGTCTGCCGCCAGGCATATCCGGCCATGCTGGTCACCACCGGCCTGTGGGACAGTCAGGTCCAATACTACGAGCCGGCCAAATGGGTGGCCAAGCTGCGCGCCCTCAAGTCGGACAACAACCGCTTGTTCCTGCATGTGGAGATGGACGCGGGCCACGGCGGCAAGTCCGGGCGCTTCCAGCGCTATCGGGAGATCGCGATGGAATACGCATTCTTGTTGGATGAGCTGGGGCTGGATTAAAAAAAAGGCGCCGCGAGCGGGAGGGGGAAGGGGAAGCTTAAACCGCGGCGCCTCGGGGTTGACCCACGAAACTAAGAAGTGTGTTTGGCGGCGGACGCCTCCAGCCAGGCACCAGGAGTCAGTGCGGCATAACGGGCGGCAACTCGCGACGCGGAGGCCACCCGGGCGTCGATCCTTGCCAGGGCAAATTGGCCATCGCCGCGGCGAACCACCAGCGTGGCCTCACGGCTGCCCTTGGCGGCCAACAATGCAAAGATTCTCGATTGCATACCAAACCTGAAGCAAGTCGCATGCCAGGAAGGCCTTTCGAAAAATCAACGGGTTACGAAAGGGGTGGGCTTCCAGAGTGACGCGAATTGTCCGCTGCTGACGCGCACCGGCAGTTCTGTTAAGGCGCTGCGCGCCACCTCTCAACGGGGTCGAGGACGACCCCGCCTATTAAGGCGCTGCGCGCCACCTCTCAACGGGGTCGAGGACGACCCCGTCCTTTGATGGTCAGAACTCCTGAGGGTGCATTACCACGCAGGCCTGGGAGTGAGCCTTTAGCGTCTTGCAGATCGAGTTGGCGCGCGTTTCGCTCAAAGATACGACCTGCAGGCGGTACAGCGTGCCCGAAGCACCCTTCTTCGGGGAGACTTTGGGCGACAGCTTGGCCAGCAGTTTGGGGTATTCCTGTTCCAGCTTTGCCCAGCGTTTATTGGCCACGCCGGCGCCGGACTTGAATGCACCGAGCTGAATGCCATAGGCACCCGATGCTTTCGACGGCGCTGCGCGCGGGCTCGATGCGGCAGGCGCTTTGGGTGCGGCGGCTTTTTTCGGCGACGGCGCAGGCTTCAGTGCGGGGGCGGCCTGCGCCGGACCGGTCTGTGGCGACGGCGTTTCGCCGGCCGGCGTTGTGTTGGAGGGCGCCGCTGCCAGTGTGAAGTTCTCGACGCGGATGCGGGCTTCCTCCGTCCACTTGCCTTCCGGGTATTGCTTCAAAAATGCTTGATACGCCTCGAGCGTGTCGGTATCGCGCGCCTTCTGCCAATCCCGTTCCTCGTAGAGTTCCTTGACGCGGGCCTGCGCCTGAGCGGTGAACTCGCCGCTCGGATACTTCTTCAAAAACAGTTCGTAGGCATCGGTGGTGTTCGCGGTGCGGGTTTTCTGCCAGTCGCTCTGTTGGCGGCTGCAGCCTGCCGTGGCCAGTGCGGCGGTCAATGCCAGCACCAAAAACACTTTGTTGAGCACCATGTTCACACTCTGCAAGGGTTTTAAGAAGATGGCGCATTCTACGTCGGCGACGCCAAGCTCGTCACATCACGCGGTATCCCGATAGGATAATAAGTGGCCATGAGCCAAGAAAAACGCCGGTTTCTGGACAGTAACGGGGCCACTCCGACGTTCATCGGCGCGAACTCGGTGTTCGTCGGCAATATCCGCGGCGCGGGCCAATTCGTGGTTTCCGGTGAAGTGCACGGCGATGGCGAGTTGGAAGGGGCGCTGAATCTGTCGGTCTCCGGCAGTTGGCACGGCCACATTCGGGCGCATCAAGCGATCGTCGCCGGCACTATCTTGGGCGGCCTGACCGTCAAGGATAAGCTGGAGATCGGCTATACGGCCGTGATCCGCGGCAAAGTCAGCGCGCGCACCGTGGCGATCGCCAAGGGCGCGATCGTGGACGGGGAAATTGAAGTTACCTCGGACAGCCCGGTGATGCGATTCGAAGAAAAGCGCGACGCCAAATCCAGCGTCGACTGAAAAACCGCGCTGTTCGTGATTGGCGACATGATGGCAAAGTTGGTGTGTTCGAGCGTAATCACGCATCCTAGGAGCCTGTCGGACTTCGAGGCACTTCATCGTCGCCCCGCGCAGATCCACCCCTCGAGGTCCGACAGGCTCCTAGCCAACTCTCGAACCTCGAACTCAATGAAAGAATACGATGTGGTCATCATCGGCGGCGGCATTCACGGCGCCGGCGTACTTCAAGCAGCGGCCGCTGCGGGCCATAAGGCCCTGCTCATCGAGCGGCAGGCCCTGGCCAGCGGCACTTCGAGCCGGTCCAGCAAGCTGATTCACGGCGGCCTGCGCTACCTGGAATCGGGTCAATTCGCATTGGTGCGCGAGAGCTTGCACGAACGTGCCGTTCATCTGCGCATCGCCTCCGAGCTGGTCGAACTGAAGCCGTTTTTCATTCCGGTGTACCGCGACACCCGCCGCCGGCCATGGCAGCTGAAAATCGGCCTGTGGACGTATGCGCTGCTCGGCGGCTTCGATGCGGCCATGCGCTTCGGCAGCGTGCCCGAGGCTCAGTGGCCGCAGCTTGACGGCTTGAAGACCCAGGATCTCGATGCCGTGATCCGCTATTACGATGCGCAAACCGACGATGCCTTGCTGACCCGGGCGGTGGTGAAATCCGCGCTGGGATTGGGCGCGGAACTTGCGATGCCTGCGCGGTTCACGCGTGCCGTTATGAGCGACGATGGCGTGGCGGTGAGTTACGCCATGTCGGGCTCGAGCATCGAGGTCAAGGCTCGGGTGCTCGTCAATGCCGCGGGCCCGTGGGCGACCCAAGTGGCGCGCACGGTCGAGCCTGCGATCGAGGTTCCCGACGTGGATCTGGTTCAGGGCACGCACATCGTGATTCCCCATCCTGTGACGGCGGGCATTTACTACGTCGAAAGCCCGAGCGATGGACGCGCGGTGTTCGTCATGCCGTGGGCCGGCGCCACCTTGATCGGGACCACCGAGACGCCGTATCGTGGCGATCCCGACAAGGTGCATCCGCTGCCCGAGGAAGAAGACTACCTGTTGGCGGTCGTGCGCCATTATTTTCCGGCGTTGAAGGCCCTGACTCGCAACGACATCACCGAGCGCTTCGCCGGACTTCGCGTACTGCCCGCCGCCACGCAGGCGGCCTTCGACCGGTCGCGTGAGACCATATTCACCACGGATCGGGACGCACACCCGCGCGTTCTTTGCATCTATGGCGGCAAACTGACCGGGTGGCGCGCGGCGGCCGTCCATGTGATGCAACGCATCAGCTCCTCCCTCCCCCCTGCGGACAAGCGGGCTGAAACGGACCTGTTGATTTTGAGGAGACCGGCATGAAGAAGTATCGTGTGGGGCTTGCCGCACTGGCGTTGTTCGCGACGCTGGCGCAGGCGGATGACTACCTTAGCCCGACCGAGGAGCGCGTTCGTTTGTCGCTGGGAGTCGCGCGCTACTCGAACAAGACGGACCTTCAAATCAACAGCAGCACGGACGTTGCCGGCACGCCGATCAACGCGGAGGATCAATTCGGGTTGGACAAGTCCGATTACGAAGCGAAAATCCAAGCCACGGTGCGCGTCGGCGAGCGGCATCGGCTGCGATTCGATTATTTCTCGCTGGACCGCTCCGGCCAGGCCACGGTGACGCAACCCATCGTATTTCGCGATGTGGTGCTTCTGCCCGGCGATCCTTCGAACTCGGATCTGTCGATTCGCACGCTCGGCATCACGTACGGTTATTCTTTTCTGCACAGCGATCGATACGAAGTGGCAGCCACCATAGGCATCAACGACACCGCCCTCTCCGCCCGTGCGCGGGTGCAGACGCAGACGCGGCATGTGGATCAGACCGAAGATCAGGCCGGTCCGTTTCCGACGCTGGGACTCGACGGCACCTATGTGGTGAGCAAGCGTTTTTACCTCGACGGCCGCGCGCAGTACTTCAGGGTGCACATCAGTGACATCGATGGGTCTTTGGGCATTTACGAGCTGGACGCCCTGTACCGCTTGCGTGCCAACATTTCTTTCGCGCTGGGCTACAGCTCCGTGCGTGCGCATCTTGCGTCGACGCAGGTCAGGCAATCGGGACTCTTCAACTTCAATTCGGGCGGCCCCGAAATTTTCCTCAGAGTGGCTTTCTGAGCTGCCTGGCCCGGTGAATTTAACCGGTTCTTTTAGCGCTGGACTGCTCGAGATCATCGGCATGTGGCGTCGATCGGCTCGAGTTTCACCAACCGGTCATCATCACAGTGCCGAGGTACTAGGGCAGACCTATGGCGTGCTGGATTCCGCGGAGAACTCGACCCGATTGTTCGCCGCGGCGGCGCGATTCCATTCTCCGGCCGTGAGGCTATCCGTCTTCGTGGGATAGGGCGTGCCGGCGTGCGTGGTGCCGTTGCTTTCCAGCGCAACGGTTATCGCGCCTGAGGTGCGTTGACGCACGCCTGCGACCAGATTCGCGAATGCCAGCGACTGGCGCTGCTGGCCCGACAATGCCTCATCCAGGGGATTGCCGATCAAGTCGCAGCGGTTGACGGGCAGTGTGGGCAGCGCGGGTGCATAGCCATCGGTGGCGTTGCCGCTGAGACAAAACAGTCCCGCCGAACTCGAAATCTTCACGACGCCGTGAAACCCTTGGGCTTCGAGTTTCGCCAGCATATCGCGCAGCAGATCCAAACGGCTGTGATCGAATGCGATCTCTCCATAAGGTACGAGCTCGACCCGGGCGGCTATTGCACCCCCCGGGGCGGCAGGTGTCGCGCCGACCGTGCTCAGGTTGGCCGTCGACAGCGCGCCGGTCAGGTCCTTGACCGCGGCGGCAAGATCCACCCGCGCGCGCTGCAATTCGGCATTGGCAGACTGAAGTCCCGCGATTTCCGCCTGAGCGCGCGCGAGTTCATTGCGCGACGTCAACCAGCTCGCGGCGAATGCGACGGCGACTGCAAACACCGCCAATATCGCCGTCACCCAGGGCCATATCGGCTTGGGCGGCTTGGGCGGCGGGGCGATGGGATCGGCACCCTGGATCGGCATGGCGTCGCGCACATCGCTGATGATGCGCGTGGAAAAGCTATCGAGGCTGGCGACAATGAAGCGGCGAATGTCGACCGCCTGGTCTTTCACCGCCGCTTCTATCCGCCGTCCCCAATCGACGGCGCCGCTTGCCGCGATCTTGTGTTGCGGCGGCCGCTCGACGGGAATGCCGGACTCCAGCTCCACCGGCTGCAATGCAGGCTCCGCCAGGTCGCGCCGATCCGGCAACAGGTGCAGCTCGTACAATACCTTGGACACGTCGACGGGGCGGACCTGCTTGGGCAGGACGCCCATCGCGCCGAGGGCACGTGCCTGGCCGACGTACAGCTCACCTTCCTGCGAGGTGTACATCATGATCGGAATCATCGCGGTCTTGGGATTTCCCTTGATCGCCTGCACCGCTTGCAGGCCATCCATTCCCGGCATGAGATGGTCCATGAAAATCGCGTCCGGGCGGTTGGTTTTCAGATATTCAATGGCCTGCTCGGCCGACTCGGCCATGTCGACTTCGATGTCGTATTTTTCGAGCATGCGGCTCAAGATGACACGCGCCGACTTCGAGTCGTCAACGACCAATGCGCTTTTGCGAGCCATGAGATTAGTGTAGCGCAGTCCTTTAAAGCGCACGGTCGCCGTGCCCTGCCCTTCCCGTCGCGAATTCGCGACGAGACCGCGCGTCCTCGCCCTGGCCTCAGGCGCCGGCCTTCAGGGCGTTGAGCTTGGGGGCGACCCGCGCAAGTTTACGCGGGATCGGCGCCAGGCGATTCCTTGTTCTGAGAAATCCAGGTCAACGCGGATTCGACATCCGCGAGTTCGCTTGCGGTGAATCCTTCGATCCTCACCCCGGTGGCTTCCGCCTTCTTCTTGGCGAGTTCCGCCGCCGCCACGGTATGCACCCACACCAAACCGCGGCGCACTTTGGCCGTGAATTTTTGCTGCTTTTCTTCGGTCATGTACCCACTCCTTAAAATTAGCTACCGCAGTCTACGGTGCCGCGATGGCGCGGTCCATCCGGGCACTGTAGTTGTTGAGGGCGCGGGAGACCACCCCTATGTACTGGTTCGCCTCATCCCAGCGCCGCTCTTCGATGGCCTCACGAATGCCCGGCAGGGTCTTGACGCCATACCCGGTATGCAGTCCCGGTGCATAGATCATGTGCTGATACCACTCTCGACCCGGCAAACCATGCGAATCCGTCAGGTTTTGCTCCAGAATCGTGAGGGTCGAATTCACACGGTCGCGCGCCGCTGCGCCGGCCGGATCGTTGGTTGCACTGAGGCGCGCGTATTCCCTGTCGAACGCCTTGGCACTTTGTTCAAGTTTGGTAACCGCATTATCCAGCTCGGCAAAATTGAGGTGCGGCACTTCGGCCGCACGGGACGGCGGCGCGCGCGGGTAGTCGGGATTCGCCGTCAGATTGTAGGACTCATCGTCCAGCAGCTTGGTGAGCTCGAGCGTCTTGGTACGCATGGTATCGGCGAGCTTGTGAAGCTCGTCATCGTAGGCGGCGACCGAGGAGGCAAAATCGCTTTCGCGCGCCGGAATCATTTCCGCCTGCGCCGCGCGCAGCATGATCCGGCCGGCCGTTTTCGCCAGGGCAACGCCATACTCGAAAGTCGGATCGACAAAGCGGCGGAAGTGATCGAATGAATCGTACGCCGAGTGATAGACGCCGTACTGCGTTTCACCCTCGAAGCCGAGATTGACGGAATTGATGCCCAAGTGCTGTAGAAAAGGCGTGTAGTCGGAGCCTGATCCCAGCGCGCCGAGCTGCAAGTCGCCGTTCGCGCCCGCTCGCGGCGCGGAATCGCTTTGGCCCGGCGAGTCGTAACTCGCGACGCGTCTGTGGGCCAGCGATCGCGCCAGCACGCTGGCGCCGGTTTCCGGATCCTTCACGTCCCGCGCCACTTCGCTCAAGAAATGCTGCAAGGCGTGGCTGCCTTCCGCCTGCAAAAAGCCACGTCCGTTCGTATCGGAATTGACGTACAGCACGGCCTTGGCTTTGAGTTCCGCGGCATGCTGCTCGGCCCACTCGGTGGAGCCCAGCAGGCCCGGCTCTTCGCCGTCCCAGCTGTTGTAAACCAGCGTGCGGCGCGGACGCCAGCCATCCTTCAGCAATTTGCCGATGGACTTCGCTTCGGCCATGAGCGCCACCTGTCCGGCGAGCGGGTCCGTGGCGCCGAATACCCATCCATCGTGATGGTTGCCGCGAATGATCCATCGGTCGGGTTCTGCGCTGCCTTTGATCTTCGCCACCACATCGTAAATCGGCTTCTGACTCCAATCCGACAATATCTTCATGTGCACCTGGGCGGGACCCGGGCCTATGTGATAGGCCAGCGGCAAACCGCCGCGCCATCCGGGCGGTGCGACGCGTCCACCCAAGGCCGCGAGCAAGGGTTCGGCATCGGCATACGAAATGGGCAGCACCGGGATTTTCAACAAGGTCTTCGCATCCTTGAGCGCCAGCCGCTTGGCCCCGGGGACCGCGCCGACGCCGGGGGTCAACGGATCGCCGCTGTACAGGGTGAGATCCTGTACCGAGCCGCGCTGCACCGCATCGCGCGGGCGATAGCCGCCTTTCGGGTACGTATCGCCCTGACCATAACCGTCATCGCGCGGATCGGAGTAAATCAAGCAGCCCACCGCCCCGTGTTCGTACGCCAGCTTGGGCTTGAGGCCTCGCCAGCCGCCGCCATACCGGGCCAACACGATGCGTCCTTTGACGCTCACCCCTTGGCGTTCGAGTTCCTTGTAGTCGTCCGGCATGCCTTGATTGACGTAGACCAGTTCCCCGCTCACATCGCCGTCGGCGCCGTACACGTTGTAGGGCGGCAATTCGTCCTTGGTCTGCGTCGAGGTGCTGTCCCCCTCGATGGGCGGCTCGCTCAGCCGCAATTTGAAATGAGCCGGAGCAATGAGCTCCGCAGACACTTCGCGCGGCGTCGGGTACAGCACGGAGAATGTTTCGATCGAGGCATCCCAGCCCCACTCGCGAAACTTCGCGAGTTGAAATTCCGCGTTCGCCTTGTCGTGCGCCGAGCCCACGTGGTTGGGCGCGGATGACATCTGCTGCATCCAGCCGCGCAGGTCCGCGGCCGACAGGCCGGCATCGAAGCGCTGCTCCAACTGCATCTCGGCGGCCGCCGCGCCGCTGGTGAACCCCTCGAGGTCGGTGGCGCCCGAAGGAGCATCGGCCCCGACTGCCCCAGCCAGCCCCAAGCCGGCAATTGCGGCAATGAGCGCGCTTGAAACCTGCGAAAACTTAACTACCACTTGCTGCTCCTATTCGCGGATGCCGGTGCCGCGATTCAACAGGGTTACCGCCAGTGCAAACATCACCGCGGCGGCGGAAATCATGATGGCATACGCCAGGCGCAAATCGACGTCGGAGGTGCCGAGAAAGCCAAAGCGAAAGGCGCTCACCATGTACAAAATGGGGTTGGCGCTCGAGGTCACATGCGCCCACGCCGGCAGCATGGTGACCGAATAAAACACGCCCCCCAGATAAGTGAGCGGCGTGAGCACAAAGGTGGGGAACCAGGAAATCTGGTCGAAATTCTTGGCGAACAGCGCATTGATGAATCCGCCCAACGCAAAGATGAAACTCGTCAGAAATGCCGCGGTGATGATCGCCGGCACATGCGTGATGGAAAGATGCGTGAAGAACAGCGAAATGACGGTGACCACGGATCCGACCAGAACGCCGCGCAGCACGCCCCCCATGGTGTAGCCGGCGACGATGAGCCAATTCGGCAAGGGCGACACCAGCAATTCCTCGATGTGCTTGCCGAATTTCGCGCCGAAGAAGGACGACACCACGTTGCCGTACGAAGTCTGGATCACGTTCATCATGATGATGCCCGGCGCCATGAACTGCATGTAGTCGTAGCCGCCCACCTGACCGACGCGCCGGCCGATCAAGCTGCCGAAAATGACGAAGTACAGCGTGGCGGTCACCGCGGGCGGCACGATGGTCTGTCCCCAGATGCGCACGATGCGGCTGAATTCGCGGATGATGATGGTCTTGAAACCGATCCAATCGGTGAGCGCACGGGATTCGGACATCAGGAAACCTTCGCCGCTGCAGCGGTCTTGACGCTGCCGTCGACCAGGCGGATGAACAACTCCTCGAGCCGATTGACTTTGTTGCGCATGCTGTTGACGGCGATTCCCTGCGCCGAGAGCTGCGCAAATATGTCGTTCAAGCTCTGCGTCTTCGACATCTCGATTTCCAGGGTGTGATCGCCCGACAGCATCGCCGTGAAGCCCTCCAGCCGCGGCGCCGCGGCACGCGCATCGCGCAAATTGAACACGAACACTTCGGTTTGCAGCTTGCGCAGCACACTGGTCATGCTGTCGCGCTCGATGATGTTGCCGCCCTCGATGATGGCGATGTTACGGCACAAATTCTCGGCCTCTTCGAGATAGTGCGTGGTCAGAATGATGGTCGTTCCCTGCTCGTTGATGTTGCGCAGGAACTCCCACATCGAGCGGCGGATTTCGATATCCACGCCGGCGGTGGGCTCGTCCAGAATCAACAGGCGCGGCTCGTGCATCAAGGCGCGCGCAATCATGAGCCGGCGCTTCATGCCGCCGGACAAGGCGCGCGCAATCGAGTCGCGCCGGTCCCAGAGCTGCAGCTGTTTGAGATACTTTTCCGCACGCTGCTTCGCCAGCGGCCGCGGTATGCCGTAGAACCCCGCTTGATTCACCACGATGGTGAAGGGGGTCTCGAACATGTTGAAATTGATCTCCTGCGGCACCAGGCCGATGCAGGATTTGGCGGTTTCCAACTCTTTGTCGATGTCGTGGCCGAAGACCTCGACCACGCCGCTGGTTTTGTTGACCAGCGATGTGGTGATGCCGATCGCGGTGGTCTTGCCGGCACCGTTCGGTCCGAGCAGTGCAAAAAAATCGCCCTCATCGACCTCGAGGTCGATGGCTTTGAGCGCTTTGATGCCGTTTTTGTATACTTTGGTGAGTTGTCGGAGGACTAGGGCATGCATAAGAGCCGCGTAGCCTAAACCTCGCGAGGCTCGCTTGGCAATTGAGTTGCAGCGGCAAGCTGCAACCCGGACAGCTGAACGCGGCGCAGGGCACCGGGGTCGGGCCGGGCCGCCGCACTGATCAAGGCGCTCCAGTAAGCATTGCAGTGGCTCCATCTGGGCGTGAGATTCGGCGCTTCAGCCACGGCCAGCGCCGGCAGTTCGTCGACCGACACGCGGCGAAAAGCGCTCGCCGTGGTGGCATGCATGCCGAGCAGCAGATGAGCGGCCAGGCCCGGACTCGATGCAACGTGCCAGGCGTAGAAGAGCGCCATCCGTGTGAAGTCTACGCTGTCCTCATCGGCGTTGGGCTCGTCGGAGACTTTGAAGCCTCCCGCCAGGCGGTCGCGCCAGTGGACATCGTCCTGAAAACGCAGATCGAACAGGGCGTACGGACAATCCGCCGCCGCCGCACGCTGTGAGGTGGACAGCGAAAGCACGCGTATGCCCAGTCCGGGCGAGACGATGCCTTTGCCGGCCAGATCGAGAAACCGGCGGTTCAGTCCGCGCATGGACATGAGTTGTTCGGTTGTTATGTGGGGCTCTTGCGCCCAATTGCCGGTGAGCATGGCGACCTCCTTTGTCGTCCTACAGTGCCTGAGAGGAGATTGCGCATTTCCCTGCAAAGGCAGCGGCAAAATGGCGTCAAAGCCTCTTGGCAACCAAGCTAACTTTGTGATTAATTTCTGTCAAATTCTTTTTGACCCGAAAACGCGTGAATTGCAACGGAGACGACCATGAGAGTATCCGACGATCGCTATACGAGAGACCGGCAGAAATTTGACCTCGCGCTGCGGCTGATCCGCCACGAAGCCCGCACCTTCACCATCCGCCAATGGACGGGCTTGAGCGACGATCGAATACGCAAGTTGTACCGCAGCTACGTCTTGGAACACGATTCCAGCGCCGTCTTGCGCCATCGCGGCAAGTCGCCGCGGCAGGCGGCGTTTTTCTTCCGCAATCCTGAACTCAATTTTCAAGCGGCGCAGCTCGCCAGCCTTTTTCTCATGTATGGGCTGGTCCACGGCAATGCGCGCGGTGTCGAACCACGCTACCGGGTGGGCTCGCTCGAGTCCGGAGCGCTGCTGTGCCATGCGTACGAGGCCTATCAAGAAATGCACAGGCCGGCGAGCATTTCATTCGAGCACGCATGGTTCCTGTTGCTGGCTCTGGCACGCCACGACGAGGTCGGCATTGCACGCTGCGCAACTTGCGGCGGCGTGCGCGTGCGGGACCTGCTTGCAAAACACAGGCTTGCCTGCGGCAATTGCGACGGCGCGGCCGGCGAGGAGCCTTCGGAAGCATTCCACGTGAGCCGCTGTTAGAATCCTGAAGGATGCAGCCAAGCAATATTCTGGCCGGTCCGTACATGGACCGCGCCGCTCATTTGCGCAGGGATCCGGCATGGTTCGCAAGCGCACTGGCTGATGCAGGCAGCCGCGTGCTGCCCGTATGGAATTCGCGCAATCTCATCGTCGAGGGTGATGCGCCGCGCGCGGCTCTGCTCGAATTGTCGGCGATGCCGGAGGAGAGGCGCAACGCCGACCATCTGATCCTTCTGGGCCGATTCGGCGGGGCGGATATTTTTACCTACGAAGAGCCGGCGCCGGAGCCGCCGCAGCTGAAAGCCGGAACGCGTTTCGAGGATTTGCGCCTGATCGCCGCCGCTTTGCCGGCCGAAGATGCGGGCTTGCTGGGATACGCCCGCGGGATGGTGTCATGGAGAGCCCGGCACCGCTTCTGCGGTACCTGCGGAGCCACGACGCTGGCTGCCAAAGGCGGACATGTGCTGGTGTGCACGAACCCGGCTTGCCGCCACGAACAATTTCCGCGCATCGATCCGGCCATCATCGTGCTGGTGACCGATGGCGACCGCGCACTGCTGGGACGCCAGGCGGCATGGCCCGCCGGGCGTTATTCCACCATTGCCGGTTTTGTCGAACTGGGAGAGTCGCTCGAGGATGCCGTGGTACGCGAAGTTATCGAAGAGACCGGCATCCAAGTTGATCGGATCGAATATCACTCTTCGCAGCCATGGCCCTTTCCGTCGTCGCTGATGTTGGGATTCACCGCGCACGCGCTGACGACGCAGATCCAGATGCGCGATGATGAGTTGGAAGACGCGCAGTGGTTCACGCGCCAGGATCTGGAGTCAGGGCGCCCCATCGTACCGCCGAACGTGTCGATTTCGTTCCGCCTGATAGAGCACTGGTTCAATGCCGGCGGAGGCAAAAAACTCAGCCAGGTGCTCAAGGCCTCATCCTGGCCCGCGGCCCCGGCAACAGCCGCCCAACGACAAGGCTCCTAGCCGCGCTCCCAGTGACCCGGCCTCATGCGCCAGCCGTCGCCTTGACGAACCCAAGCGTGGCCGACCCAGTGATGTCCCCGCCGCCCGGCGGCCCAATGCCCGCCAACCCACTCGTGGCGACCGCCGATCCAGCTCCAATAACCCCCGATCCAGACGTAGCCCGCTGCGGGCGCGACACCGACGACTTCGACACGGGCCGGCGGCGGCGCCACCATCACCACACCGCCCACGTAGTGATCCTGGTCGGGAGCTATCACACATCCCGGCAGCGCCAGGCTGAGGAGAAGGCCGAAGCCCAAAGCTGCGTTTACCCAATTGCGCTGATTCATGTCTGCTACCGCTTCACGTGAGAACGATAGCGACTTTAACGCCTTTCGTCCCATGCCGTTGACCGAAGAGCGGCGAGCATCGCCGTCGGTTACACGGCACCATCCGAGCGCGGCTTGGATTTGTCGTTGCGGCGACGGGCCAGCCGCGGTGTTGCATACGCAAAAGCCATGCCCGGATGCACGATGCGCGCCTTCAATCGGTACATGGCCTCATCGGCCCGGTGCAAGAGCTTCGCCGCGTTCTCGCCATGATGGGGATATATGGACTCGCCGATAGAGGCAGTCAATTGCTGCTGCTCGTCGCCGATCCAATACGGCAGCGATATGCGCTCGCGAATCGCATCGGCCGCCCGGCTCACGGGGGAAGGATCAGGCACGCCCGGCAACACCACCACGAATTCATCGCCGCCATACCGGCAGCAGATGTCCCCGGTGCGCACGCGCGCGCAAATCCGGGTGGCCACGGTCGTGAGAATCTTGTCGCCCGCCGCATGTCCGTAGTTGTCATTGATGGCCTTGAAGCCATTCAAATCGATGAACAGCAACCCGACGTGTAGATCTTGTTGTACGGCATCACCGATCGCCGCTTCGAGCAGCTCGAGCATCCGCCGCCGGTTGTACAGACCGGTCAGGCCGTCGCGATCCGCGAGGCTCTTGGTTTCGGCTTCGCGTGCTTTCAGCACCGCCAGCTCGCGCAATAGGTGGGCGTTGATGGCGCGCAAGCTCTTGATCTCGCGCAGCTCCGCCGAGGTAATCCGCCGGTTGCGCGATTTCGATCCGGCATCGCGCCGCGGCGCCGGGTTGGGCACGGTGTCGTCCGGAACCACATCAGTCTGTCCATATGCCATAGTGAGCTTTCCCTAATTCCTCAATGAGCCATGCCATTTTCGAGCGATCTTGGGTAACTTCGCGATCGGGTCGTCCCTGATCACCCTGTAAGATACAACTGACCCTCGCAGTTTGCACCTCGGTCGAAGGAGCCCAATATGTCCTACACGGCAGATCCCCGGATCTTGTTTGCCGCGGAGCGAACCCTGCTCGCCTGGCAACGCACCGCCATTGCACTCATGGGATTTGGTTTCGTCGTCGAGCGCTTCGGGCTGTTCTTGCAAATGGTCGCGCATCAATCCGAGTCGGCCGGGCAGCGCAGCTTCTCCCTCGCCACCGGCGTCTTGCTGTTGATACTGGGCGCGGCCGTCGCGTTGATTTCGGCGCGCCAGTTTCGCACCGTCGCCAAGGATTTGGATCCGGCGGTGGTGCCGCCGGGATATTGGACACAAGTCGGCGTTGTGCTCAATGTCATCATCGCGGTGATTGCATCGATGTTTGCCCTGCATTTTCTCATGGCCGCGAAGGGTAGCGGCTAGAGCTGTCCCGTGTTGCGATGCATCGCCCGCCCATGTCAGTCAACGAAGCGGGCGATGTGCCGTTATTTGCGTGATGCAAGCCGAAATCGCCGTATTGCGCTTTGGTTTGGGTGCCAAGCCCGGTGATTTGGCGACAGCGGCCGGCGACCCCCGGGCCTGGCTCAAGGCCCAGATCAAGGGTGCTGTCCCACTGGCGGTCGATACGCCCTTGGCGCCTTCCGATCAAATATTCGAAGAATGGCTTGCGGCGCGCGAGCGGCATCAGAAGATGAGAGCCGCGGCCGCACCGGCCAACGCCGCACAAGCGAATGCCGCACCGGCCAACGATGCGCAGTTGGGCAACGCCATTCGTGAGGCCTATCGACCCCACTACCGGGCGCAGGTGCTGGCACGCGCTCAAAGCGCCGCACTCACCACCCGCCCCTTTGCAGAGCGCTTGGTGCACTTCTGGTCGAATCATTTCGCCGTGTCTGCCGACAAAGGCGTGGTGTTCGGTTTGGCCGGCACGCTGGAGAACGAGGCCGTCAGGCCGCATGTTGCGGGCCGCTTCGTCGATCTGTTGACCGCGGTGGAGCAGCACCCCGCCATGATCGCGTTTCTCGACAATCAGTACTCGGTGGGCAAGGATTCGATGGCGGCGCGCCTGGCATCGCGTAGATTCGGCCCCTACCTCGACGCGGCGAATCGTCAGTTCGGCATCAATGAAAATCTGGCGCGAGAAATCCTCGAGCTGCACACCCTGGGAGTAAACGGCGGCTACGGCCAAGCCGACGTGACCAGTTTCGCGCAGGTCATCACGGGTTGGTCCATCGGCGGGGGCAAGGGCCGGCTTGCCGGTGGCGAGCCCGGCCGTTTTTATTTCCGCGACAATCTGCACCAGCCGGGTCCAAAGGCCGTCCTGGGCAAGACCTACGCCGAGCAAGGTGTCCGCCAGGGCGAGGCGGTGCTGGCGGATTTGTCGCGAAGGCCGCAGACCGCACGCTTCATTGCCACCAAGCTGGTGCGCCATTTCATCGCGGACGATCCCCCACCGGCGGCCGTGGACCGGGTCGCGCGTGTTTTCCTGAAGAGCGGCGGGGACCTGCCCCGGGTATATGCGGCATTGATCGAATCGCCCGAGGCCTGGGACACCGATGCGCGCAAATTCAAGACGCCCGAGGATTTCGTTTTCTCCGCTTCAAGAGCGCTGAATGTCTCGCCCAGTAAGCCCGAAGAGGTGGTTCGCACCTTCGATCTGCTGGGTCAGCGCCAATACACACCGGGATCTCCGGCAGGCTGGCCGGACACCTCGAACAGCTGGGATGGTTCCGACGCACTCATGCACCGCGTGCTATGGGCCTCGCGGATGGGGGCGAAATACGAAAGCGGCATCGAGCCTTCGGATCTCGCAGCTTCCATTTTGGGCGCGTACGCGCGCCCCGAAACCTTGACGGCACTGCGTCGCGCCACGACGTCGGGGCAGGCAGTGGCGCTGTTGCTGATGAGCCCCGAGTTTCAAAGGAGATGAAGATGCAGCGCCTGTTGCGTGTGAATACCGGTCGGCGCCGTTTCCTGATGGGAGCAGGAGCGCTTGCCGCAAACGCCACGATACCGAATGTCTTGTTTGCCCATACTGCAACCGGCGCGCGGTTGGTGGTGGTGATCTTGCGCGGCGCACTCGACGGCTTGGCGGCTGTGCCGCCTCATGGGGATCCTGATTATGAGCCACTGCATCGCGAACTGGCGATCGCCCCGCCAGGGGCCGCCGATGGCGCGCTGGGGCTCGACGGCACGTTTGGTTTGCATCCGTCCCTTTCCTACCTGCATGAGCGCTTCGCTGCGGGCGAGTTGGTCGTATTCAACGCGGTCGCCTCGCCCTACCGCGACCGATCGCATTTCGACGGTCAAAACGTGCTGGAAAACGGTCTGGCCAAGCCCATCGGCAGCGCCGACGGTTGGCTCAATCGCGCGCTGGCTGCCCTGCCGATCGGTTCCGGGCGGGCGGCAGACCGCGCCGTCGCCATCAGTCAGAATGTGCCGCTGATTCTGCGCGGCGCGGCGGCCGTCATTTCCAAGTCCCCGCAATTCACGGCGGATGTCGATGAGGATTTATTGGGACGCTTGGCTGACCTATATTCCAAGGACGATTGGTTTTCGGCGCGCTTGAGCGAGGCGGTACAAACCGAAAAGATGGTGGACGACACCGGGGATGCGGCCGCCAACCAGTCCGCTCGCGCCGGATATCCGGACCGGCTTGCCGCAACGGCCCACATGGCAGCCAACTTGATGAGCAGCGACGGTGGCCCGCAGATCGCCGTCATCGAGGCCGGCGGCTGGGACACCCATGCCAATCAAGGCGGCGCCAAGGGCATTCTCTCGGCGCGGTTAGGCGGGCTCGACCGAGCGCTGAAGTCACTGGCCGATGAGTTGGGGCCGTTGTGGCGGCAGACCGCCGTATTGGTGGTCACGGAGTTTGGCCGAACGGCCGCCGTCAACGGCACGCGCGGTACCGATCATGGCACGGGCGGTTGCGCCTTTCTGGTGGGCGGCGCCGTCCGCGGCGGCCAAGTGATTGCCGACTGGCCGTCCTTGAGCCGAACGGCACTCATCGACAATCGCGACCTGCGCCCCACGCTCGATTTGCGCAGCGTATTCAAAGCCGTGCTCGACGAGCATATGCGCATCGATGCCAATACTCTGGCCAAACGAGTATTCCCTGACAGCAGCGGCGCGCGCCCCCTACAAGGGCTGATACGCGCCTAAGGAGCCTGTCTCAGACAGGCTCCTCTTCGCCGGCGGATCTACATTGCCGAGGATTCCATGCCGGAATTCATCGCCGAAGGCATTTCTGGCTCCGAGGCCGGCATTGCAGGCTGTGCCATCGGTGCCGGTGCCATCGGCGCAGGCCTCATTGGCGCAGGCCTCGGCCTCGGCGCGGCCTTCTTGGCAACGGGCTTCGGCGCTGCCGGCATTGCCTTCTTCTTGGGCGCTGCTTTCCTGACGGCCTTCTTTACCTTTGCCGCGACCTTCTTCTTTGCCTTCATCGGGCGTGATTTCTTTTTTGCGGCGCTCTTCTTCGCGGACATGCGTGCCGCCGAACTGCGCTTGGCCTTCGCCACCGGACGCTTCGACTTGCGCTTCTTCGACTTGCTCTTTTTTGCCATGATCACTCTTCTCCTGAACATCGTTCGAACTCGCAGTGAGAGTAGCCCTGAAAAAGTCTGCTGTCATCTGTGCGTGAACACTGGAGTCGATCGCATGGATTGCGTAGGCTGCTTCGGTGTCATCAACCGAACCCATTCACCCGCTGAAAGATGTCTGGCTAAGACCCAGGCGGGTTTTTCGGGAATTGGCGGCACGCCCGATCGGCGCCGCGGATTATTTGCTGGCTGCGGCCCAGGGCGTCGCGACCTCCATCATGGTGTCTCGAACTCAGTCGGCAGGATCCAATGTCGGCATTGCGGAAATTCTCGGCAGCGCCTTGATTTTCGGTCCCTTGGGCGGTGTGGTGAGCATGCACTTGTTTGCCGCCATCTACGCGCGTCTGGGCACGCGCGCCGGCGGCAAGTCGACGCGCAATCAGGTGTTCCATGTGCTCGCCTACGGCGGCATACCCGTGGCGGCGTCGCTGATCTTGTGGATGTTCACGGCACTGTTGGTTGGCGAGGCCGCCGTGGTCGAAAGGCCGGGCGTCGAGATCGATGGCTTCGTGGCGTTCGTCCTTCGCGTCCAGTTCGCGTCCTACCTGCTGCTGCTGCTGTGGAGCTTCGTGCTCCAAGTGATGGGGTTCAGCGAGATCTTGGGGTTGACCACGCGCAAGGCGTTCGGCGTCTGGGGATTGGGTCAGCTCTTGGCGCTGCTCTTGGCCCTGTTCTTGAGCCTTCTGATCGCCGTGCTATTCCCAGGGATCGCGCTCAGCGCGGCGCCGTAGATCTTACGCGCCGGTCTTCGTGTCGCCCGGGGCTTGCGCTGCCGCCTCGGCCGGATCCGTCGATACCGTGGGTGTCGGTGGCAGTGTCGGCGGTGGACCGTGCAGCCGCTCGATCACCGATTTTGCGACCTCCGAAGCCGATCTCATGGTCTCGGGCGATTTGAGGCCGCGTGGTTTCGGGGTGGCACGCGAGACGCGGCGGGCCGGCTTCGCGGCAGGTGTGGGCTTACGGACACTTGGCTTGGCAGAGACGGGCTTGGGAGCGGCGGGCCTGGCAACAACGGTCTTGGTAACGGCGGGCTTGGCGACGGCGGCCGGCTTCGTCATCCGGCTCGGTGCCGGGATGGCCGCTGCCGCGTCCACTTTTTTGCGCGCCTGTTTGGCGGCCTTCTTTTCGACCTTGTACGACTTCCGGGCCTGCTTCAGTCGTGCCTTGGCCGACCGGACCTGTTCCTTGGCGGCGGCCGCCCGGGCCGCCGCCTTGGCAGCCTCTGCTTTTAACCTGTTCATCATTGCTCGATCGGCTGCCATGAGGCCTCAGGGCAAAACGCGAAATAGAAATTGACGAATATCGGCGACTTCTTCTGCGCAGACGGCATGCGCCATGGGGTACTCATGCCACTGGACTTTGTAACCCTGTGCCAGCAGAAAGTCACGGGATCTCACGCCCAGCATCATGGGCAGCGTACCGTCCGCTTGTCCATGGGCCATGAATATCGGGGTAGCGTCGTTGGCGGGGTTTCGCTCGGCACTGAAAGTGCTCTCGCGGGGCAAATAGCAGGATAGCGCCATGACTCCGGCCAGCTTTTCCGTCAGTCGCGGCACGGTGTACAGCGACACCGCACCCCCCTGCGAAAACCCCGCGAGCACGATGCGGGCGGCCGGTATACCCCGCGTGACTTCCCGGGCGATCAGCTCGCGGAGCTTTTGATCGCTATCCTTGAAGCCTGCGGCGTCTTCCGCGGCCCGCCGGTCCAGCCCCGCGATGTCGTACCAGGCGCGCATCCGCATCCCGCCGTTGAGGGTGACCGGGCGAACCGGGGCGTTGGGAAAAACGAACCGCCAGGCGCGCGCCCCTCCGGACACCAGTTCGGGCACGATGGGCTCGAAATCATGCCCATCGGCGCCCAACCCGTGCAGCCAAATCACCGCCGCGTTTGGTTTCGGCGCGGTTTCCACTTCGATCGTTTCCAGCATCCTCACTACGATACCATCGCCGCATGCCGGTCACCTTGAACCATTTGCGACGCTTTGCGATTGCGCGCTCGCTGTTCAAGCCGACCACGCTCAAGCGGGCGATTCAGAAACTGGGATTCGTCCAGGCGGATCCGATCCGCGCGCCCGCTCGAGCGCAGGACCTGACACTGCGGCATCGCGTGACCGGATACCGGGCGGGCGATCTCGAACGCCGCTACCCGAAGCTGGGGTTGGAAGAAGACTTTTTCGTCAACTACGGATTCTTGCCTCGCCATCATCACGCGCTCATGCATCCTCGTGCCGTGCCGGCCAAATCCACCAAGGCTCGCGCCCAGATGGAAGCAGTCCTCGCCTTCGTCCAGGCACGCGGCATCGTGCATCCTCGCGAGGTTGATGCGCATTTCTCGCACGGCCGCGTGACCAATTGGTTCGGCGGGACCTCGAACGCCAGCACGCAACTGCTGAACCTGATGCACTACCGGGGGCTGCTGCGGGTGGCCGGACGCGATAACGGCACGCGCACCTATGTTGCGCGCGAGGTCGAAACGGTGCCGATCCCAGTCCCGGCGCAGACGGCGCAAACGCGCGCGGCCGTGAAAAGCGACACGGCAGCGAAAATGGACGCGCTCGTGGATGTGATCATCCGCAAGTACGCGCCGCTACCCGCCAACAGCCTCGGCTCTCTCGTGAACCGTTTGCAATACGGCACGCCGCAGTGGACCGCGCTGCGCTCAGCGGCCCTCGCGCGCGCCAAGCTGCGCCTTGGCCACGCACGCGTGGATGGCATCGAATGGTACTGGCCGGCGGACGAAAACCCCTTGTCGCGGCGTTGGCGGCCGGATGACGGCGTGCGCCTGCTCACTCCCTTCGACCCCGTGGTGTGGGACCGGCGCCGCTTTGAGATCTTCTGGGACTGGGCCTATCGCTTTGAAGCGTACACGCCGGCACCCAAACGCAAACTGGGCTACTACGCCTTGCCGCTGCTGTGGCATGAACGGGTCATCGGCTGGGGCAACGTATCGGTGAGCGGCGGCCGATTCGATGCCGTATTCGGGTACACCGACGGCCAGGCGCCGCGCAATCCTGGCTTTCGAGCAGGCCTGGAGGAAGAACTGAGCCGGCTGCGCGCATTTTTGCAGTCAGGAAACTAAGTGCCCAACCGGCTTCAATCGGCGAGACGACGCCCCCGCTCGAGCGAGGGCGTCGTGGATTGCGCAGCAACTATTGGGGGTTGCGCGATGCGGTCGCCGGCGCAGCGCCAGAGGCCGTCGCCGACCCAGTACCACCGGCGTTGAGCGACGTTGCGCCGTTCGAATGCTGCACATCCGCGGCACCGCCGGCATTGGCCGAAGCCGAACTTCCGCCGTTCGTGGCGCCGGCAGCACCCCCGCCCGTAAGTACCGTTGAAGACGCCGGCTTTGGGGCCGCCGCGCCGGAGGCCGCGGGTGCCGCGGTCGTGCGGGCAGTCTTGGCTGGCGGCGCACTCTTGGGCTGCGCACGGGCGGGCGCCGCGGTATTTTCAGCAGGCGTGCCATTCGCGGCGCTCGATGCCGCAGTTCTTTTGGTAGCCGAGGCCGTTGACTCCAGCGAACCCGCCGCCTCAGCGGTGCCGGTGCCGGAAGTTTTGGAAACGCCGGCTGCACTCTGAGCCGCCGCGTTGGTCGCCGCCGCACCCTGCTTTTCGATATCAGACTTTGCGATATCAGGCTTTACGACATCAGCCTTGGGGACATCAGGCTTTGCGACATCAGCCTTGGGGACATCAGGCTTTGCGACATCAGCTTGGGGACATCAGGCTTCGCGACATCGAGCTTGGGGACATCAGGCTTGGGGACATTTGCCGCAGGATGCAGCTTGGGCTTGTCGAGTGACCCACCGATCGCGCCCCGGCCTTGGAATGCCCCTTGACCCGACACGCCGCCGAGACGGTTCATTCCACCCATTCCACCGGCCAGACCGCCGCCGAAGCCGCCGCCAAGACCGCCACCCAAGCTGCCGGCGTAGGCGGGCGTGATGACTGCCAGCGCGGTCGCGACACTGACCGCAGCCATGATGCATTTAGTGTTCATCGTTGATCTCCTTGACCGCTGCACAGCGCGCGGCCTTCACCGATTGATACGACCGGACACCGGCATTTCTTCCATCGCGTATTCGGCGCCCACCAATCCAAAGCCATATGTCAAATCACGGCCGGGCGGCCCTAAGTCGATGGCCTGGCGGGCAAGTGCCTCGACGGCGGCGTCGCGAGCGCTCGAATCGGGTGCCGAAACGGTTTGCGCCAAGAGCGCCGCCACGATGGGCGCCGCAAATGATGTGCCGCGCACAGGCGAATACTTGCCGCCGCCATCGGCCGCCAGCATGTCGGCACCCGGCGCCGCAAACATCACCTGCTTGCCGCGCGCGGCCTCGAGGAGTGCGCGGCGGTGCTTGTCCACGGCGGTGACACCGATGACGCCGGGGTAGGATGCCGGATATAGCGGCGGTGCCGCGGGCCCGTCATTTCCAACCGCGGCGACCAGCAAGTAGCCGCGCGACGTCAGGGCACGCACGATCAGCGCGAGGGCGCGATTGTCCGGACCCACCAAGCTCACATTGATCACAGCGACGCGTTGCTGCGCCAGCCAGGCAAAGGCGGCCGCGAGCGCATCGACGGCCCCGCCGGTCGGTGCGTCACAGTAGACATTCGCCGCATACAACTCCCCTCCGGCCAACACGCCGTGAAAGCCGGCGGCATGGCCGATGAGCAATGAGGCCACCGCGGTCCCGTGGGCGCTCGCCAGTATTCGATCGGCGCAGCCCCAGGGATGAATGACTGCGTCATGAAACACCGGATGTGCAACGTCCACGCCGGCGTCGATCAGTCCGACGCGCGGCACCGCACGATCGCGGCCGGTTGCTCCCGCATTTTCGGGCAGCGTGTCCGCTGCGGCAGCGACCGGGGCTGCGAGTGGACCTTCGGCTGGGGCTGGGGCCGGGGGTGCGGCCGGAGCTGAGGCTGCGATGCCGCCTCCGCTATAGATATGGTTGAAATCGTAGCTTCCGGCCGGATCTGCCTCGCGCAGCCGGCTCAGCGCCTTGGCAATCGACAGCTTCGACGGAGGCCGCAGGACGACCAAGCGGATGTCGAGATCCTCTATCGTTTGCTCCCGCGCAACTCCGAAGCCCAGCGCCCTCGCCGCCTCCATCGCTGAAGCGGAGGGGGAAAAAGCCAATAATTCATCGCGCACGATGGGATTGCCGTGCGGGTCCGTGGCGATGGTGCGCGGGTTGGCACGGATCAGGCGCGCGATCTGCAAATGGCGCAGATCACTAAGTTGATCCAGCGTATCGGTGCCCGCCTGACCGATCGCCTGAGTCAATTTCTGAGTGGGGAGCACCGGCAGTTGGGCGCCCGGCAGGCGCACCTGAGCCGGAGCCGGATTGGCCAGCACAATGGCGATACTTACCCATTTCAATGCACGCATGGACTTATCCTCGGCCGACGCAGGTGTTTAACAGCGATACCGCACTGCTAGCATGTGTGGATTAAACCTCAACCCTCGAACGTCTACCTCATGAGTACGAACGAAAGCTCCGAAAGCATCCAGGAACAGATCGTCGCTTTGCTGCCGCGCTTGAGGCGCTTTGCGCGCAACCTGGTGCGCTCGCCGCACGATGCCGACGATATGGTGCAAATTGCGGTGGAGCGGGCGTTGCTGCGCCTTGATCAATGGCACAGCGATGCGCGCTTGGATAGCTGGTTGTTCAAGATTCTGCGCAATGCTTGGATCGATGAGGTGAGGTCGCGCGGACGGCGCGCTAAAATCTTCATGCCGGAGGAAGCAGGTGAGCATGTCGGCGAGGCCTCGATCGACCGGGAGTTGGACCGGTTGTCGGTGGAGGCGGCGATGGCGCGATTGCCGCAGGACCAGCGCTTGGCCGTGAGCCTGGTGTTGGTGGAAGGGCTGGCTTACAAAGATGCCGCCGACGTTCTGGAGGTGCCGATCGGAACCTTGACGAGCCGGCTTGCGCGCGGACGCGAGGCCTTGCAGGCGATGCTGCGGCTGGCGGAAGGAGATGATTCATGACGGTATCGGACGAAACGCTGATGGCCTTTGCGGACGGTGAGGTCGACGCGGCCACTCGCGCCATCGTCGAGGCGGCCATGCGCGACGATCCGGAGGTTCGCAGGCGCGTGGCCCACCATCGGGCGTTGCGCGACGCGGTAAAGGGGGCATTCGCTGCGGTCATCGATGAGCCGGTGCCTCAGCGTCTCATTGCCGCGGCGCGCGGCGCGCGGCCCGGCAATGTCGTGGATCTCGCGGGTGCACGACATTCGGCGGCCCTCAAAGCACCCAGGAGCGGATTGCGCTGGCAACCGGCCGCCATGGCCGCCAGTCTGTTGTTGGGTCTGGCGTTGGGTTATCTCGGCCGGCACGGCTCCAATACCTTGGTGACAGTCGGTGCGAATGGTGAACTGGTGGCCGGCGCCGGTCTTGCCGAGGCGTTATCCAGCCAGCTGGCAGCGGACCACCCGCCCGGAGCGGTTGCCACGACCGGTTTGAGTTTTCGCACCAAAACCGGGGATTACTGCCGCACGTTCGCGCTCACCGCTACCCATGCAAACTCGGGACTGGCATGCCGCGAAGGCGGCAGCTGGAAGGTAAAAGTGCTGGCGCAAACACCCGACGCGTCGGCGAATTCTTCGGGTTTTCGTGTGGCAGCCTCCGGCGTCTCCGCGGCGGTGCGCGCGGCGGTCGAGGAATCGATCGACGGCGAGCCCTTGGATCAAGCCGGTGAGATCGCAGCACGCCGGGGAAACTGGTCCCACCCGTAGGAGCCTGTCGGACTTAGGTCCATCTGCTGCGACGGCGGGGATGCCGGTCCAAATGGAGTTCGGGGCCCTAGGATCGTGCGGCCTCATTCGCGCTCGTCGGCGCCGGGGTTTTGCCTATTGACAGCGGCTGCATTTTTATGCAGGATGCGTGCGATTTTATGCAAGAGCCGAAAATGCTTGGATCCGAACCCGAACACAGCAACGCGCCGGCGCGCCGAACCCTGCTCGCGAAAATCATTCGCGAACAGTCGGTCGGCCGTCAGACCGAATTGGTGGAACTGCTGAGGAAATTGGGGCATGTCGCAACGCAGTCGAGTGTCAGCCGCGATCTGCGCGAACTGGGCGTGGCCAAAATGGGCGATCGCTATGTGCTGCCGGAAACGGCCATGCAGCCGAAGAACGATTTCTCGGCACTCAAGCAATTTGTCAGCGCCCGTCTCACGGCGGGCCCCAATCTGACGGTGCTGAAGACGACGATCGGCTCGGCGCAAAGCGTGGCCGTCGCCATCGATACGGCCCAATGGCCGGAAGTCATCGGCACCATTTCCGGCGATGACACCATATTCATCGCCACCGCCGGCGCCGACGCGCAGCGCAAACTTGAGCTTCGCCTGATCGCACTCTTCGGACGATAAATCCCATGACACCCACCCCTAGAGAGGGCGCAGAGCCCATTTTGCTGGCTTTTTCCGGCGGCCTCGACACCTCGTTTTGCGTGCCTTGGCTCAAAGAGACTTATCGACGCCCCGTGATCACGGTGACCGTCGACACCGGCGGCATCGATGCCGCGGCGGCCAAATCCTTGACCGAGCGATCGGTACGCCTAGGCGCCGTCGAACATCATCTCATCGACGCACGGGCGGCATACTTCGATCAGGTGCTCAAGTTCTTGATCATGGGCAACGTGCGGCGCGGCAATGTGTACCCGCTGTGCGTGGGGGCGGAGCGTGTTCTGCAGGCGCAGACGATCGCGCAAATGGCCCTATCCTTGAAAACCCAGATGGTCGCTCATGGCTGCACCGCCGCCGGCAACGATCAAGTGCGCTTTGAAGTGGCCTTGCGCACCCTGGCGCCGGAATTGGAAATCATCGCACCGGTGCGCGACCGCGCGTTCAAGCGTCCCGAGCAGCTCAAGTATCTCGAGGAACACCAGCTCCCGGTCCCGCCCTTCGGCGCGGCGTATTCGGTGAATCGCGGCCTGTGGGGCGTCACCATCGGCGGCAGGGAAACCCTCACCTCGCAGGGCAGCATCCCCGATGATGCCTGGGTGCTGTCCAAAGATGCGTTTACGCATCCACGAGCGCCGGAACGGCACACCATCGGCTTTACTCGAGGGGTGCCGAGCAGTCTCGACGGCGAGCGGCTGTCGGCCGTTGCCATTATCGAAGCGCTGGAAACGCTGGCCGGCCCCTTCGGGATCGGCCGCGGCATTCATCTGGGCGATACCGTGATCGGCACCAAGGGCCGGGTCGCCTTTGAAGCGCCCGCGGCCGAGGTGCTGCTGACCGCGCACCGCGAGCTGGAAAAATTGGTGCTGACGGGCAGGCAGTCGCGCATCAAGGAGACGGTTGCACAGCCGTACGGCGACTTGGTGCACGAGGGTCAGCACTTGGATCCGGTGTGCCGCGACATCGAAGCGCTGCTCATGTCCTCGCAGGCCAGGGTCAGCGGCGAAGTGACCGTGCTGTTCCGGCCCGGCTCCGCATTCGTCGAGGGGGTCAGTTCTCCTCATTCGTTGATGGCTGCCTCCAAGGGCGTGTACGGCGAGTCCGCGGGCGAATGGACCCCCACCGATGCCCTGGGTTTCTCGAAAATGCTGGCGTTGACCGGCGTGTTCTACAAGCGCGCGGGAGCGGGCAAATCATGAACGGCATGCGCTCGATGGTGGTCGACAAGATCGCCTCCGTGACGCAGGCCTGCGCACTGTCGCATGAGCTGCGCATCGCGCCTGAAATCCCCTGCGAAGAAGGCTTGGTGCTGGTGGTCGAGATCCTCAACAACAAGGCGAACTACAACACCCTGGAGCTCACCAGCGGGCGCATGGCAAAAGTCGTGCGCGGCGACATCGTGGTCGGGGCGCTGGGGCATCGCAAGGCACTGTTCGGCTACTCGGGCCACATTCCCGCCACGCTCGAGCCCGGCGACGTCATCCAAATGCTGAATATCGGCGGCGTGCTCGGCATCTGCGATTCGGCGACGCAGGACAAGGGCAAACCCTTCGACTGCAAAGTATTGGGCACGGTGCTCACGTTTCCCTACCTGGGCGAGCGCATCGGCGTCCCCGCCAAGGTCGGCTACGCGCCCCTGAACTACGCAGCTGCGCTGGACGCGCGCGGCACACCGGTGGTGGCGCTCGCCGGTACCTGCATGGAGGCAGGTAAAACCGCGGCTGCCTCGGCCATCATTGCGCGCATGCGCCATCGCGGATTGGTGGTGGATGCATTCAAGGCCACGGGCGTGTCCCTGCGCCGGGATATCATGGCGTTCGAGGACTCGGGCGCCCGCCGCACCATGCTGTTCACCGACCTCGGGATCGTAACCACCACTGCGAAATGCGGCCCCGCCCTGACCCGGACCATGCTCACGGAAATGGCCGCCGGCCGGCCGGATGCCATCGTGTTTGAATTGGGCGATGGCTTGTTGGGCACCTACGGCGTGGAATCCATTCTGCAGCAGCCGGACATCAAGGCAGCACTGACGGCGGTGGTGCTGTCGGCAAATGATCCGGTCGCCGCCTGGGGCGGCGTCAAATTGTTGCGCGAGCGCTTCGGCATCGAGCCCTGTGTGGTCACCGGGCCCGCGACCGACAATCAAGTCGGCATCGAAATCATTCGCGAGCAGATGAACGTCGAGGCGTTCAACGCCATCAGCCATCCTGCAGATCTCGGCGATCACATCATCGCCTCGCTGGGGCTGCGCAATGTGCGCGCGTCCAAGGTCGTCGGCGAATGAGCGCGCCGACGCCCGCCATCGTGCTGGGCGGCACCGGCTATGTGGCGGGCGAGCTGTTGCGCTTGCTTGCGGCACACCCGCAGCTCGAGCTCGCCGCAGTGCTGTCCGACAGCCAGCCCGGCGCTTCCGTCGCCGATGCCTTCGCGCATTTGCGCAGCGCCTATCCGGATCTGAAATTCGCAGCCGCCGGGGAAGTCGACGCCCTCATTCGCCGCTCGCCGGTATCGGCGTTGTTTTCAGCAGCCCCGCATGGGATCTCCGCCGCTCTGGTCGATCGTCTGCTGACGGCGGCGGCCGCGGCGGGCTCCCGAGTTCATTGCGTGGACATCTCGGCTGATTTTCGGTATTCGAGCCAGGCGGCCTACGAGGCGGTGTACAAACATGCCCACGGCGCGCCGGCGAGAATTGCGCAGTTCACCTGCGCCATCCCTGAGCACCTGCAGAAGCCGCCGACGCCGCATGTCGCGCATCCGGGCTGCTTTGCAACGGCGACCCTGCTCGCCTGCGTGCCGCTGCTGGCCCTGGCGTTGACCGACACGCGCCTGTTCGTCACCGGCATCACGGGCAGTACGGGTTCCGGCCGCAAGCCGGTCGAAGGCACGCACCACCCGCATCGCCACAGCGACCTGTACACCTACGGCGCGCTCAGTCATCGTCACGCGCCCGAGATCGCCGCATGCGCGAAGCTGGCGACGGGGATCGCGGCGGACATTAATTTCGTGCCGCACTCGGGACCCTTTGCTCGAGGCATTCACGTCACGGTGCAAGCCAGCTTGAAGAACCCGATGTCCACGGCCCAGGCATTGGAAGCGCTCGAGTCCTACTACAGGAACTGCCCTTTCGTACGGGTCGCCGCCGCCGCCCCGCGCGTCAAGGATGTCGCCACCAGCAACTACTCGAATTTGAGCGCGGTGACCAACGGCCATTCCATCGCCGTCATGTCGGTGCTCGACAATCTGAACAAAGGCGCGGCCGGCGGTGCCATTCAATGGATGAACCGCCTCTTAGGAATGGCCGAGACAACCGGCCTGACCGCGCCCGCACCGGGATGGACTTGATCATGTCAGTGACAAATTCCACTGCTGCCGCAAACTCCACGACAGCTGCGAATTCCACGGCAGCGGCGAATCCCACCGCGGCCAACGCGAGCCATCTGGCGCAGGTGTTCGCGCAATATCCGATCGAAGTGGCGCATGGAGAAGGCGTGTGGCTGTATGCGCGCGACGGGCGCAAGATCTTGGATTTTTACGGCGGCCACGCCGTCGCGGGTTTGGGCTACGGACATCCGCGCTGGCTGGCGGCACTCGAGCGCCAGGCGCGGCAAATGGCGTTTCAAACCAATGCGCTGCCGATGCTCATCCGCGAGCGCGCGGCGGCGCGCCTGACGAAGTTCGTCGGACTCGGTCTGGAGACGGTGTTCTGGATCAACAGCGGCGCGGAAGCGAATGAAAATGCGCTGAAGCTCGCCTTCAAAATCACCGGGCGCAGCAAGGCCGTTGCGCTCGAGCAGAGTTTCCACGGCAGGACCGCTGCCGCCGGTGCCGTGACCTGGGGCGCACTTGAAAAATGGTACGGCTTTCCGCGCACGCCCTTTGACGTGAGCTTCACGCCGCGCGACAACCCAGGCGCCGTCGAACGGTATATCGACCGCGAGACCGCGGCCGTCATCGTCGAGCCGATCCAGGGCGTGGGCGGCGCCTATGATGTCGGCAAACCGATGCTCGAAGCACTGCGCCGGCGTTGCGACGAGGTGGGCGCAATCCTGATATTCGACGAGGTCCAGTGCGGCATGGGCCGTACCGGCGCGCCTTTCGCCGCGAACCATTACGGTGTCGTGCCGGACATCATCACGTCGGCCAAGGCATTGGGCAACGGCTTCCCGGTATCCGCCCTGTTGCTTTCGCGGCGCGTCTCGAGCCAGCTCAAAGTAGACGACATGGGCACGACGTTCGGCGGCGGTCCCATGGCCTGCGCGGTGGCGGAAGCGGTCATCGACACCATCGAATCGGAATCCTTGCTGGCCAATGTCCGCCAGGTGTCGGCCTACATCCGCGCGAGTTGCATCATCGGTCCCATCACCGGAGTGCAGGGTGCGGGTTTCTTGCTGGGCCTGAAAACATCGCGCCCTGCGAAAGAAGTTCAGGCCGCGCTCCTGGCCAAGAACATTCTCACGGGTACCAGCGGTGATCCGCACATTTTGCGCCTGTTGCCGGCGTATATTTTGAATGAAGGCCACGTGGACACCTTGAGTGACGCGCTGGCGAAAATTTCGGCATGAAGCGCTTCGTCGATCTGGCGGATTTCAGCCGCGAGCAGGTCCTGGATCTGCTCGCGCTCGCGCAGGCGCTGCAGGACAAGCCGCAGCCGCGGGCGCTTGCCGGCAAGGTCTTAGGATTGGTGTTCTTCAATCCGTCGCTGCGTACCTTGGCATCATTTCAGTCGGGCATGGCCCGTCTGGGTGGCAGCTCATTCGTCATCACCCCGGGTCAGGGAACATGGCATTTGGAGACTCAGCTGCATGCCATCATGAAAGGTGCGGCCGCCGAACACATCCGCGAAGGCATACCGGTGCTGGCGTCGTATTGCGACGTGCTCGGAGTGCGCGCATTTGCCGAGGGCAAGAGCCTGGACGGCGATCTCAATGAAACCCTGTTCAGGATGATCGATGCACTGTGCGACAAGCCGCTGATCAACATGGAATCCGCGATGAATCATCCCTGCCAAGCGCTCGCCGACTGGCGCACCCTGGACGAACTCAACGTGCCGTCCCGGGCCAAGTTCGTGTTGAGCTGGGCCTATCATCCCAAGGCACTGCCGCTGGCGGTGCCGGCGGCCACGGTGCACATGGCTGCGATGCGCGGCATGGAAGTCGTGGTATTGCGCCCCGAAGGCTACGCGCTGCCCGAGCAGGTCATGCAAAAGGCGCGCCTGGCCGCGCGCGATGCCGGCGGTTCGGTGACCGAGACCACCGATCGCAGCGCCGCTTTGAGCGGCGCCGGCGTCGTGTACGCCAAAGAGTGGGGCACCACTGCCTACTACGGCGATGTGGAGGCCGATTCGCGGCTGCGCGCCGATCTGTCCGACTGGTGCGTGCGCGAGCGCTGGTTCGACCGCGCGTTGCCGGATGCGAAACTGATGCATTGCCTGCCGGTACGACGCAACGTGGCGGTGGCGGATGAAATACTCGACGGTTCCCGGGCGGTGGTCAAGCGCGAGGCCTTCAACCGGTTGCCGGTGCAAATGGCCGTTCTGCATCGCATGCTGGCCCAGGCGCCTGTCTGAGTGTCCCTTTTCCCAATAATCACTGCAAGGAGCGGCATTTTCACCCAGGCGTAAAGGCCAGGGTTTCCATGCCGAATATCTGATGATCCTGAGCCGACCCGATCCAACCATCGCCGTGCGCGCGCTGAAGAGCGCAGCGCCGTACATTCGCATGTACAAAAACAAGGTGTTCGTCATCAAGGCGAGCGGTGCGGTATTCAGCGACGAGGTCTCGACACGCGGCTTGATAGAACAAGTCGCCATCCTGCACCAGGTCGGCATCAAGACGGTGCTGGTGCATGGCGGCGGCCCGCAACTGGATGCGCTGCAGGCGACATTGGGTATCGAGACGCGCATGGTCAACGGCCGGCGTGTCACCGATCAGAAATCGATCGACGTGACCGCCATGGCGCTGAACGGATTGATCAACACGCGCATCCTGGCGATCTGCCGCGCGCTCGACATCGAGGCCGTGGGCCTGAGCGGCGTCGACGCAGGATTGATTCGCGCGCACAGGCGTCCGCCCGTGGCCATTCCCGGCTCGAGCGAAACGGTGGATTATGGATTCGTCGGCGACATCGACTCGGTCAACTCGGCGGTGCTCGAGAAGCTGCTGGAAAGCGGCCTCATGCCGGTGGTCAGTCCCCTGTCGGCCGATTCGAACGGCACCTTG
Source organism: uncultured Gammaproteobacteria bacterium (assembly GCA_963761345.1). Classification (GTDB taxonomy): domain Bacteria; phylum Pseudomonadota; class Gammaproteobacteria; order Steroidobacterales; family Steroidobacteraceae; genus Bog-1198. Next base: position 220,215 of record CAVXGV010000009.1, on the reverse strand, counting down.
CTCAATATCAACGCCGACACCGTTGCGGCGGCGATCGGCGGTGCACTGTCGGCTGAAAAACTGGTGCTGTGCACCGGAGCACCGGGCATTCTCGAGCGTGTGGAGGAGCCCGGGTCGGTGATCTCGTACACCGACATCCAGGGATTGAAGCGCCTGCGAGATCAGGGCAGCTTGAAGGACGGCATGCTGCCCAAAGCCACCGCCATCGAGAATGCCATTCGCGGCGGTGTGCGCCGGGTGCATGTCATCAGCTACCGGGCCGCCGACAGTCTGCTCGCCGAAGTTTTCACGAACGAGGGCACCGGCACGCTGGTGGTCGCGGATTTGAAGGCCCTGAGCCCGGCGGAACAATTGTCCCCGGCATCATGATGCGGCCTTCATGACCCGGCTTTGGGACAAGGGAACTTCGCTCGATGCGCAGGTGCTCGAGTACACCGCGGGCGATGATCATGCTTTTGACGATCGGCTGGTGTGCTACGACATCCGCGCCTCGATTGCGCACGCTGAAATGCTCGCGGAACAACAGCTGTTGCCGGCCCAGGATCTTGTCTTGATTCGCGATGCCTTGACAGCGATCGGCGAAGAACACGCGTCGGGGCAATGGCGCGTCTCGCTGGAGGACGAGGATTGCCAGACTGCCATAGAGAATCTGCTCACGGCGCGCATCGGCGCGGCCGGCGGACGCTTGCACGCCGGACGCTCGCGCAACGATCAGGTGCTGGCAGCCTTGCGGCTGTACATGCGCGACGCCGCGGAAACCCTGCGCCAAGGTGCGGTCGCGGTAGCCGACGCCCTCGATGCGTTGGCCTCGCGTCACAGCGGCCAAGCGCTGCCCGGATACACGCATATGCAGCAAGCGATGCCCAGCAGCGTGCCGCTGTGGGCGTCGGGGTTTGCCGCTGAGCTGCGCGACGATGCCGAAGGGCTGCACCTGACGCAGCGGCGCATCGGCAAGAATCCGTTGGGTTCGGCGGCCGGGTTCGGCACACCGAATCTGGACATCAGCCGCGAATCGACCCGCCTGCGCTTGGGCTTCGCCGCCGTTCACGAGCCGGTCACGGCGGTGCAATTGTCGCGCGGCAAGGCCGAGGCGCAACTGCTGTTCGAAATCACGCTGCTGACGCAGGACCTGGGCAGGCTGGCGGCCGACCTGCTGCTGTTCTACACGCAAGAATTCGCCTACGTGAGTTTGCCGGCCGCCTTTACCACCGGCTCCTCGATCATGCCGCAAAAGCGCAACCCCGACGTGTTCGAGTTGATGCGCGGGCGCAGCGCAGTCGCACAGGCAGCCTTGAGTGAAGTGCTCGGCATCACGCAAAAGCTGACATCCGGATATCACCGCGATTTGCAGCTCATCAAGCCGCCCTTGTTTCGCGGCATCGATTCCTGCCTGCAGACCCTGGGAATTCTGCCGCGAGCACTCGACGGGGTAAGCTTTCGACCCGAAAATATCCGTCTCGATCCCGGAATTCACGCCGCCGCCGCCGCAAATGCGCTGGTCGTCAAGGAAGGTATTCCATTTCGCGAGGCGTATCGACAGGTGGCCGCAAAACTGAAGGATGACAAATGAGCATTTGGCGCAGCTTGCAGACTCTGGAGCATTTGAACGGCAATCGCGAAGGAACGTTGATCGGGACTCTGGGGATTTTGTTCACCGAAATCGGTGACGATTTTGTCCGCGGCACCATGCCCGTGGATGTGCGCACCGTGCAGCCTTACGGACTCTTACATGGAGGCGCCTCGGTGGCGCTCGCCGAAACCTTGGGGAGCATGGGCGCGGCCATGTGCGTGGATGCAGCCGAGTACCAGGTCGTGGGCCAGGAAATCAATGCCAATCACGTACGCGCCGCGCGCAGCGGCCTCGTGACCGGAACGGCGCGAGCGGTGCATCTGGGTGGACGCACGCATGTCTGGTCGATCGACATCGTCAACGATGCGCAGAAGCTGGTGTGCATTTCGCGCATAACCATGGCAGTGATCAAGCGCGGCGCCCTCACCTCATAGGTCTTTCGCCGGCATTTGGAATTTGCGCTGGCATTTGTCACCTCAAGCGGGGTATCTTTTGCGCCATGAGCAAATCTACCGTTGGAATATTGGGCCGGGCATGCAGCCTGTCGGTGTTGGTTGCATTCGCGGCGCTTGGCTTCGCACAAACGCCCCCTCCGGCATCGAAACCGCCCCCGACCACCGCGCCTGGTGCAGATCCGGGTCCCGCTGCGACACCTGACCAGATCAGTTATGCATTCGGATTGATTTTCGGCGCGCAAATGCATGGGGTCGGAATCACCAACGAGGTGCTGCCCGAGTCGATCTCACGCGGCATCAAGGAAGGTCTGCAAGGCAAACAGCCCTCGGCCGCCGATCAACAGATGGTCCAATCGTTCGTGCATTCCGTGGCCGATGCCGCCGCGGCACGAAATCAAGCAGCGGCAACCAGTTTCCTGGCGCGCAATGGGCACGACAAGGGTGTGGTGACGACCGCCTCGGGTCTGCAGTACAAAATCATCGCCGCCGGCGATAAGAAGGCGCCTGCGATTACCGCCGCCGACACCGTGACCGTGGATTATCGCGGCAAGCTGATTGACGGCTCGGAATTCGACAGTTCTTATTCGCGCGGCGTACCGGCGACCTTCCCTGTCAACGGAGTCATCAAGGGTTGGCAGGAGGCGTTGGTCATGATGAAGCCGGGTGCGAAATGGCAGTTGTTCATCCCGCCTGAACTGGCGTACGGCCCGCGCCCACAGGCAAAAATTCCCGCGAACTCACTGCTGATTTTCGAGGTGAATGTGCTGAGCGCCGAAGCCGCGGGTGCACCGCCCAAGGCTCCGCCGGGGACGCCGCCAACGCCGCCGCCCGCCAAAAAATGAGGGCGGCGCGCCACGCGGGTGAGCCGTAGGGCTCGAGCGTGACCGCAGGGGCTCGGGCGTGGCCGCAGGGCTCGAGCGTGGCCGCAGGGCTCGAGCGTGGCCGCAGGGCTCGAGCGTGGGCGCAGGGCTCGAGCGTGGGCGCAGGGCTCTGGCGTGCGTGGCCGTAGGGCTCAGGCGAGGCCGCGCGGCTAGTGACCGAGATCGAGCGCGTTGGTCAGATCCCCCATGGGCTGCGCACCGTGCGCGGCGAGGCCGTGATCGCGCTGGGTAATCCCGGGCAGCACCTCGAGATCGAAGCGGCGCGTGATCAGACGCAGGATGGATTCGGTGTCGTATTGCGTGTGATCCACCGTGCCGCGCTTGGCGAATGGCGAAACGATCAACGCCGGAATCCGCGCTCCCGGACCCAATAGATCGGCCGGCGGCGGGGCGATGTGATCCCATGCGCCGCCGAATTCATCGTAAGTGATCACGATCACCATGTGATTCCATTGTGGGCTTGCGCGCAATTTCGCGACCAGGTCCGCAATGTGCGCATCCCCCTCCGCCACCGAGGCGTAGCCGGGATGCTGGTTCAGATTACCCTGCGGCTTGTAGAAAGCCACCGCGGGCAGTCGTCCGGCGGCAATGTCTGCGAGTAGATCGTCGTAATCCTTCAGGTGCGCGGCGCGATATTCCGCATGGGTCTTGGGATCGAAACGCTCGAAATAGTTGAACGGTTGGTGGTGGGCCTGGAAATCAGGCGCGCCCGCGGCGGTCGGCGGCGCATAAATGACGTCGCGGATTTTCGATCGCGGGCGCCTGCCGTCTTCCACTGCCGCATTCCATGAGCCTGCATACCAAGCCCACTCGATGCGCTTCGCATCCAATGCATCGCCGATGTTGCGCCGAGATTGCGGCGGCAGCGTCGTGGCGCTGCTGGGATCTGCGTACGCGAAGCTCGCGTCGCCGTCCCCGTCCGCCGGCTTGTTGCCGCTCGGCTGATACGGCGGTTGCATGGTGTTCACGGCGTAGAATTTGCCGTCGCCGAAATAATCGGCCGGCGCGATGTTGCCGCTTCTGGCGAATGTGGGCGGCCCATCCAGGGCCGAGGCCGGCGAGGTCGTTGCCGTCTTCAGGCGCGGCAGGTAGCGCCCGCCGGCATCGTGTTCGAGCACGGCGATCGAGGGATGCGCCGCCGCCGTGTCGGCGCCGGGGTATTCCGGCGCGCAGGCGCAGATCAAATATTGATGATTGAGGAACGAGCCGCCGAATGCGCCCTGGAAAAAATTATCGGCAAGCACGAATTCCTTGGCGAGGGCGTACAACGCTGAGGCGCTGTAATCGTAATGGCCCATCGCGAGGCCGCCGGCGTCCGACCAGGCAGCGTAGCCGTCGTTCTTGCCGCCGTCGATCTGCATCTGATGCTCGAAAAAGCGATGCCATAAATCACGCGTCACGGTGGCGGTCGACAGCGTAACCTGCGATTGCGCGGTAAAGCCACGCTCGATGGAATACGGCGCATTGGGCAGGCCGACGCTCTGCTGTTGCGTGACCGCCGGTGTGATGCCGGGCGCCGTCACACCGCGCCATGCCGGCGGCAGAACGGGCAGCACGGTGCCGTCGCGATCCACCTGCGGTTGATAGGCCGGCAGAAGTCTGCCGTTGCCGTCGATGACCTCGCTCAGGCCTCTTGCGCCGGGAAAGTTGCCGTACAAATTGTCGAAGGCGCGATTTTCAGCGTAAATGACCACGATGGTGTCGACATGGCTGCGCAGTGCAAGGGTGCCGGCGGCAGATGTACTGGGCGTGCCGCCGGGTGTGCCGCTCAGGTTCCTTTGGGTACAGCCGCACAGCGCCGCTGCGATGGCGATTCCGAGAAACGAGATTTGAAACGGGGCGTGCGCGCGAGATCGTGATCGATGTGGCATGCGCGGAAGTATAAGTGCACCTCCGCTTTAGCGCGAACGCGGTCACACGCGCCATCTCACGACGCGACGTCGCAAGACCGGGAGGACGCCGCAGCGGCAGCCTTTTATCAGGCTAGAACTGCCATAGCACGCTGACGATCAGCGCGTCGGGATCTCCATAGGGCGAGCTGATGCGCTCGTATTCACCGCGAATGGTCAAGCCGAATGGAAAACGCGACTGCACGCCGGCGCCATAGGCGAATCGCGTGTCAGTCACTTGGTGGCGGGAGGTGGGCACAAAGTAGGGGCAAGGTCCGGTGGCCACACAGGGCTGCTGAACGAAGTCCGTCAGATTCGTCGACAGCCGCGCGGCGCCGGCCTTGCCGAACACGTCGACAAACGGTATGGGTATCGGCAGGTAACCCACCGCGAACAGCGCAGGGGCGGTGGGATGCGAATCGCTCCCTGAGACGTTGAAGTCATAGTTGTGGTGCCGATAGGGTTGACCGAAGTCGATGTAGGTGGCCTCGATGCCGAACGGCTTGATCGGCCGGATGCCAACGAAGCCCTGCCACGCGGTTTGGTAATCGTTGTAGTAACCAGGAAACCCGTAGCGAGAGTCATCGCTCCTGATTTGGGATTCACCGGCGCCTGCGCCGATATAAAATCCCGCGGGATTGTCCGCGAATGCCGCAACAGAGGCGCCGCATGCTGCAATCGCAAGCAGGGCCGCCAGAGTCTTTGAAATCCGCATAGGAACCTCCCGATTTGAGTAACGCATTCGACTCCAAGGCGTTGACAGAAGTTCCGAGCAAACCGGACCGGCGCCGCGCGTATACTTGAAGTATGAAAATTGCGCCATTAATCGTGAGTGTCTGCCTCGCCGGTGTACTCCTCGCCTGCGGTCAAAAAGGACCGTTGGTGATGCCGGATGCGCAAAAACACAAGCGCACAATCCCCACCTTGCCGGGCCCGGCCAACAAACCGGCTAACAGCGGCGGCGCGCCAAAGCCCGCGCCCACTGCTGCGCCTGCGACCGCTCCGACGCCTGCGCCTGCTCCCGCGCCCACTCCCGTGCCGCCATCGCCGAGCACCCCGGCACCGCCCGATTCGACGCCACCTCCATAGTGTCCTGTCCCGTGAATAACCCACTCGCTGCGCCGCGTCTTTTCGCGCCGGGCGGCGTTGCGCCTCCTCGCTGACCGCATTCATGAGCGCGCGCAAACTCATTCTGGTCGATGGCTCAGGCTATTTGTATCGGGCATTTCATGCGCTGCCGCCTCTGACTAACTCGCGCGGCGAACCCACGGGCGCGGTGTTGGGCGTGCTCAACATGCTGAACAAAATGATCAAGGAGGAAGCGCCCGATCGGATCGCCGTTGTGTTCGATGCGCCCGGGCGCACTTTCAGAGACGATCTGTTCGATCAATACAAAGCGCAGCGTGCGCCGATGCCGGATGACTTGCGTGCGCAAGTCCAGCCGCTGTATGACACCGTGGCGGCCATGGGCGTACCGTTGCTGCGCGTGCCCGGCGTGGAGGCTGACGATGTGATCGGAACGCTGGCGAAACAGGCGGCGGATGCCGGTTTCAAAGTCTTGATCTCCACCGGCGACAAGGACATGGCGCAGTTGGTCGAGCCGAATGTCGAACTGCTGAATACCATGAGCAACACGCGCCTCGACCGCGCGGGCGTCAAGGCGAAATTCGACGTGTTCCCGGAACAGATCGTCGATTACCTGGCTCTGGTCGGCGACGCGTCGGACAACATTCCCGGCGTCACCAGTGTCGGTCCAAAGACCGCGGCGAAGTGGCTGAATCAATACCAAAACCTCGACACCCTGATTGCGCATGCTGCCGATATCAGCGGCAAGGTCGGGGAAAATCTGCGCAATGAACTTCCCATGCTGGAGTTGTCGCGCAAGCTGGCAACCATCGATACCAGGCTGCAGCTGGAAGTGGCGCCCGAACAGTTGGCTGCCGGCGCACGCGATGTGCCCCGCCTAAGAGAGCTGTATTCGCGCATGGATTTGCGGGCGCTGCTCAAATCCCTGGGGCCGGAGGCCGTGCCCGCCGTCCCGGAGGGCAGTACGGAGATCGATCTTGTCGTTGCCGAGACCGTGACCGCAAGCGGTCCGGCAGTGGCGGCAGCGGTTGCAGTCATCAACACGCCCGCGCCGCGCGACTATCACAAGGTCATGTCGGAAGAGGCGTTCGACGCATGGCTCGAGAAACTCAAGGGCGCGCCGCTCATTTCATTCGATACCGAAACCGACAGTTTGGACTACATGAAGGCGCGCATCGTCGGCGTGGCTTTTGCGGTGACGGCGCGCGAAGCGGCTTACGTGCCGCTGGACCATGATTACCCCGGCGCGCCGCATCAACTCGATCGGGACAAAGTCCTTGCCGCGCTGAAGCCCATACTCGAAGACCCGGCTACGCCCAAGCTGGGCCACCACCTTAAGTTCGACGCGCATGTGCTGGCAAACCACGGCATCGCGCTCAACGGCCAGCGTTTCGATTCCATGCTGGAGTCGTACGTGCTGAACAGCGTCGCGACGCGGCACGACATGAATACGACGGCCGAGCGGTATCTCGGCATCAAGACCATTCACTACGAAGACGTCACCGGCAAGGGCGCGAAGAAAATTGCCTTCAATCAAGTGGATGTCGACCAAGCGGCGCAGTATTCCGCCGAAGATGCGGACGTGACGCTGCAACTGCATCAGGCGCTCTGGCCGCAGCTCGAGGCCTCGCCCAAGCTGAAGTCGGTGTATGAAAATATCGAGCAGCCGCTGGTGCCCGTGCTGTTGCGCATGGAGCGCGCCGGTGTGCTCGTGGACCGCGCCCTGCTCCGAGCCCAGAGCTCCGAACTGGCGGCGCGCATGCTCGAGCTTCAGTCGCAAGCGCATCGCGAAGCCGGCGGCGTTTTCAATGTGGATTCGCCGAAGCAATTGCAGGAGATCTTGTTCGGCAAGCTAGGGATTCCGGTGATGCGCAAAACGCCCACCGGGCAGCCCTCGACGGCGGAAGATGTGCTCGAGGAGCTTGCCGCAACTTATCCGCTGCCGAAGCTGATTTTGGAATATCGCGGCATGGCGAAGCTGAAATCCACCTACACCGACAATCTGCCGCAACAAATCAATCCGGTGACCGGACGCATCCATACGTCCTATCACCAGGCAGTGGCGGCCACGGGAAGGCTGTCGTCGCAAGATCCGAATCTGCAAAACATTCCCATTCGCACGCAGGAGGGGCGGCGCATTCGCCAGGCATTCGTGGCGCCGCCGGGCCACTCTCTCGTTGCCGCCGATTATTCGCAGATCGAACTGCGCATCATGGCGCACCTTTCAGGCGATGCGTCCTTGCTGCGTGCGTTCGCCGAGGATCTCGATGTTCACCGGGCCACCGCGGCGGAAGTGTTCGGCATTGCGCCGGACACCGTCAGCGCCGATCAGCGTCGCTCGGCCAAAGCGATCAATTTCGGTCTCATGTACGGCATGTCTGCCTTCGGATTGGCGCGCCAATTGGGCATCCCGCGGGGCGATGCGCAAAAATACATGGATCTTTATTTTGAACGCTATCCGGGCGTGCGCCGTTACATGGAAGAAACGCGCCGCCAGGCGCGCGAAGCCGGCTATGTGGAAACTGTGTTCGGCCGCAGGCTCTATCTGCCGGAAATTCAATCGCGCAACGCCGCATTGCGTCAATATGCCGAACGCAGCGCCATCAATGCGCCCATGCAGGGGACGGCCGCCGATATCATCAAGCGCGCCATGATCGAGGTCGACTCGTGGCTCTTGAGTTCGCGCGTGGCGGCGCGCCTGATCATGCAAGTACATGACGAACTGGTGCTCGAGGTTGCCGACGATGCGGTCGAGGCGCTCGTAGGACAAATACGGACACACATGGTCCGCGCTGCGGATTTATCGGTCCCGTTAAAAGTCGATGTAGGGGTTGGCCTCAATTGGGATGAGGCACATTAGCCGGTGCGCCGGATGAAAAACCGGCGCAAAATGCGCATATTCGCAAGGTATTCGCGTTTTTTTTAAAATACGCGCCGAGCGGGAAAAAACAGCTTTCAAAGGACTGGAACTTTCGACCATCATCCCCATCTAACCAAATGAGCGTTTAAGACGCTCCCCGCTCTTCTCCCTGAGCGGGCAAGACCCGGTTTGTCATCCCCATGCCGGGTTGGTCTGCCCCGATGGTTGCCACAAGCGCCCATCGGGGCTTTTTTTATGGGTTATCCAGCCAGCGATCCATGACCTCGCGAGCCTCCTCAATCCCTCGGCTGTCATGCGCTGAGAACAGTTGCGCCGATACCGCAGCATCTGCGCCGGCCGCCGCCGTTTCCCGCAAAACGCGCAGCGAGTCCTGCCGGTTGAGCTTGTCTGCTTTTGTCAACAAAACGTGCGCGCGGCGATCGCGCGCCAGTATCCACTCGAGCATCGCCACATCCTGAGCGCCCAGCCCGCGGCGGCTGTCGACGATGAGCATGAGGCCCACGAGCGATTCGCGGACATTGAAATAATGCTCCATGAGCTGCAGCCAGTGCAGCCGTACCCGCTCGGGTACCTTGGCGAACCCGTATCCAGGCAGGTCCACCAACCGCCTCTCGGGCGCCAGCTCGAAAAAATTGATCAACTGGGTGCGGCCCGGAGTGCGGCTGACGCGGGCCAGCCCGGCACGCTGCGTCAGGAAATTGATCGCCGTGGACTTGCCCGAGTTCGAGCGCCCGGCGAAAGCAATTTCTCTGCCCGAATCAGGGGCGAGCTGATGCGCCTCAGCCGCGCTGGTCATGAATTTCACATTCGAATAGTTCGTGATGGCCACCGGCGGACGCAAATTATCGGCTAGTGTACAATTTAGGGTTGACATCGGGTCACAATAAAACAGGGTGTTAGCGCGTTATGAAGCGGCTTTGGATTCTATCGGCGACAATTTTCTGCACTTTCGTCACAACTTCTGCGCTCCCGGCACCCAGCATCGAGGCCGGCGCCACCAAGGCCGCCACGTGCCAGGCTTGTCATGGTGCCAACGGCAACAGTTCGAATACCGAATGGCCCAGCCTGGCGGGAATCGGCGCCGATTACATCGCGGAGCAGCTGAAAAATTTCAAGACCGGCAAACGCGCGAGCCCCGTCATGATGCCGATGACGGTCAATTTGACTGCGGATGACATGGCGGATTTAGGGGCGTATTTCGACAGCTTGACCAACAGCGGGTTGGAGGCGGACCCCTCCTTCTGGCAAGCGGGCCAAAAGCTTTATCGAGGTGGGGACCAGGCCCGTGCAATCCCGGCCTGCATGGCCTGCCATGGCCCAACCGGGCGTGGCAATGCACCTGCGAAGTTTCCGGCACTGCGCGGCCAACAGCCAGGTTACGTCGTGAAGCAGTTGAACGACTATGCCTCGGGCACGCGAGCGACCGGGCCCAACGGCATCATGCAGACCATCGCCAAACGCCTCTCGCCCGACGATATTCGAAATCTGGCTTCCTATGTGGAAGGAATTCGCTGATGCGTCTGGGCCGGATGTCGTTGCTGCTGGGGCTCGGCATTGCGCTGGCATTGACTGCCTGCGGTAGACAAGAGCCGTCCGGACCGGCGTCCGGGAATCTCTCTGCGCCGGCCACGGCGCCGGCCGGCCAGACGACTGCCCCCGCCGCGCCCGGCAAGACGGCGCTGGATGCCGCAAAGCCGTTGACGATGATGCACCTGAACGAAGACGGCTCCGAAACCGTGGAGGAAACACCCGGAGACACGGGTTCACAGAATAAGCTGCTGGCCGCAGTCGCTTCCACGGTCGCGGCCGCAACCTCGACGGCGGCGGCAGCCACGCCCGGCGGAACGCAGTGGCAGGAAGGCACGAACTTCACACGCCTGGTTCCGGCGCAGCCGACCAACGTTCCCGCCGGACAGGTGGAAGTGCTGGAATTCTTTTGGTACGCCTGTCCGCATTGCTATGCGCTCGAGCCAAGCGTCGCCGCCTGGCTCAAGTCCAAACCGGCCTACGTCAGTTTTTCGCGGGTCCCGGTGCTGTGGAACGAGGGGCATCGGTCCTTGGCGCGTCTTTTTTACACGCTGGACAGCATGGGTAAATTGAACGATGTGCACAGCGAGATCTTCAAGGAAATTCAAGTCAACGGCGATCCGTTGATCGGACCAGACCCGAACAATGCGGCGGCGGCGGAGCGCGTTCAGCTTGCCTTCATCAGAAGATTGGGAATACCGGAAGCTGACTTTGAAAAAGAGTATCACGGGTTCAACGTGGAGACGGCGATGCAGCGGGCCGATCAGCTGGTGCAGCGCTATCGCGTGTCCGCGGTCCCGACCTTCGTCGTGAACGGCAAATACATCACCGATGTCGGCGCGGCCGGCAGTCCGGATCGCCTGATGTCCTTGCTCGGCGATCTTGCCGCGCAAGAACACAAACACTAGCCGGGCCCTTGGGCGCCAATCGAGAAATGATGCGCACGCACACCGGCGGCTGCCATTGCGGCCGCGTTCGCTTCGAAGTTGTCGCACCGGCGCATATCGAGGTTGTCGAGTGCGACTGCTCGATGTGCAGCAAAGCCGGTTTTTTGCACCTGCTCGTGCCCGCCGAGCGCTTCAAGCTGGTGAGCGGCGCCGATGCGCTCACAACCTATACGTTCAACACCCACGTCGCGAAACATCTGTTCTGCGTCACTTGCGGCGTGAAGTCGTTTTATGTTCCTCGCTCCCATCCTGATGGCATCAGCGTCAATGCACGCTGTATCGACAGCGGCAGCATCGAGTCGATGTCGGTGAGCGCCTTCGACGGCCGTGACTGGGAGAAAGGGCGGGCAGCGTATCGCGAGCCGCAGGCCTGACTCGCGCCGCACCGCGGCCAAGACATAACGGGGAAACTTCCGGGCGTTATGTTGTGATGCGCCGGCACGCCGCCGCCATCGGCGCAAAGTTGTGATCCATGTCGCACCCCATTTTTCGTGCGTTGGAGGATGCTCGCGAGGCTTTTTGGCCGCGATGAGCGATCATTCAGCCATGTTGGAAAGTGGACCGCTCAACGGAACGAGTTCTGGTCATTCGAAAGCGCGTAGCGGCCATATTCGCGACGGAATGCTGTTGACATGGGTCCTCTATGGCGTCGTTCGCGCAAGCCAGGCGCTCGCCGGCGAACAGCCATCGAACGACGATGCCACGCTCGGCGCAGGCGGGAAAACTTTTCGGGATACTCAAACGGGGACATCGATGTTCTCGGTGCCGTTCGTTTCCTCAAAGCCATTTGCCGATGTCGAAGCCTATTCGCAGACGGAATTTCGGCCGCGCAAACGCAATCTCGACAAACTGGACTCCGCGAGGAACGAGGGTTCCATCATCGACACGCCGATACTGCACGAGACGTCCGTCTGGCAACAGTTGGCGGAATCCAGATCCCAGAATCGCGTGCGCTTGTTGACCCTGTGGCAAACCAAAGGCAGCTCATTGTCATTGCAGGCCGGCAAGCATGGCGCCCCGTCGCTGCAGTGGAGCACCCCATGGGCGCACCAGGGCGCTTCGCACGGACTGTTTGATCGTCTGCTCACGGCGCGGCCACGCATTGGCGGCAGCAATACACGCAGCCTGCCGGGCCCGGGCCCGGCGATCACCCAGGCGCGGGCCAAGTCTCCGGAATAGTGCGTCACGGGGCCGCGCTCTCCGCATAGCGGCGGGGAAAAACTGCCCTGTTTCCATTGAGGCCGCGCGGGATTGTCGGACCTAGCCTGTGTCATAATTCATCTCTGAATGTGGGGGGTACGATGGCGGGACACTCCGCTACACCGCTTGCGAAAAAACTTGGCATCGCCGAAGGATTCAGAATCCTTCTCATCGACGCGCCCCCGGATTATCGCGCCCTGATTTCACCACTGCCGGCCTCGGTGAGTTTCGTCACCGCGGCCAGTGCCTCGACGAACTTCGTGCATGTATTTGCGACGCAGCGCGTCACGCTTCAACGCCTGCTCCCGGGGCTTCGCAAGCATCTGGCGCCTGATGCGCTGCTGTGGATTTCATGGCCCAAGAAATCCTCGAAGGTACCCACGGACGTCACCGAGAACACGATCCGCGAGGTCGGCCTGCCCCTGGGTTTTGTCGATGTCAAAGTTTGCGCGGTCACAGATGTCTGGTCCGGCCTCAAGCTGGTCGTCCGCAAGGAGCTGCGCGGGAAAGCGACGTAGGGCTGGGTACATGCCATCACGCGCCGCAGGCGAGCGGACCTGTCCCGTGAACCGAATCGAATCATCGAGTACTCCAAGAAATTAGTGCGCCTGGCGCATTGAACTGCAATTCAGTTAGTGCGGACCCCTAGTGGATTTGCCGACATTGGATTACAGTCCGCCCCCGGACCTAAGCATTGCGTGACCACGTACGGTCGAACTGGGCCCGCTCGGAGGGATGCTCGCTTGGACCAGCCTAGATACTGGGCCTTTATCAGCTACAGTCACAGGGACTCGAAGTCCGCCGACTGGCTGCATAAATCGCTGGAATCATACCGGCCCCCGAGGCATCTGCGCGGAGGCGGGCCCGGGCGGGGCGCGCTGCCCAAGCGGCTCACGCCGATATTCCGCGACCGTGAGGAGCTGGCAAGCGCCACGGACCTCGGCGCCGTGATCAACGAGGCGTTGCAGGGCTCGGCGAGCCAGATCGTCATTTGCTCGCCGCAGGCAGCGAAATCCCGCTGGGTGAACGAGGAAATCCTGGCGTTCAAGCGGCTCGGGCGAGAAGACCGGATCTTCTGCCTCATTGTCGGCGGCGAGCCCAACGCCTCCGAAAACCCGGCGCAGGCCGAGGATGAGTGCTTCCCGCCGGCCCTGCGGTTCAAGCTCGGCGCCGACGGCCAATTGAGCACTGTCCGCACGGAACCGATCGCTGCCGACGCCCGGCCCGGCAAGGACGGCCGGAACAACGCCAAGCTGAAGCTGATTGCGGGCATCCTCGGGGTCGGTTTCGATGCGCTGCGCCGCCGCGAGCAGCAGCGCCGCAACCGGCGGTTGTTCGTGGTCGCCTGCGCCGCCATGAGCGGCATGGTGGTGACCAGCGGGCTTGCCGCCTACGCCCTGATCGAGCGGCGGGCGGCCCAGCGACAAACCCGCCGCGCGGAGGCGGAGGCGGAGACAGCCAAGCAGACCACACGCTTTTTGGTGGATCTGTTCCGGATCTCGGACCCCAGCGAGGCGCGCGGAAATGCCGTCACCGCCCGCGAAATGCTCGACAAGGGTGCAGCCCGCATCGACCGGGAGCTGGCCAAGCAGCCCACCATCCGTGCGACGCTGATGGACACGGTGGGCACCGTGTACATGGGGCTCGGCCTCTACGGCCAAGCAAGGCCGCTGCTCGACGGGGCCGTGGCGGCCGGGCGCAGCAGCAATGCCGTAGAGCCGCTAGCGCAGTCGGTCTCGCTGGGGCACATGGGAGATCTGCTGACATTGCAGGCGGATTTCGACGCGGCTGAAAAATTCTATCGCGACGCGATCGCCATCCAGGCCTCGCGGCCCGATGACCCGGCAAGTCAGGTTGAAGTGGCAAGGTCTCTCCACGGTCTCGGCACTCTATTGGAGCAGCAAGGCCGCTTTGCCGACGCCGATCGCACCCTGCGCCTGGCGCTGGATCGGCAGCAGAAGTTGTACGGCGCCGAGCACGGGGACATCGCGCGCACGCTGAAGGACCTTGCGCGGGTTATCGACAAGGGCGGCGACCTGAACGCCGCCATACCGGTGATGCGCAGCGCCGTGGCCATGCAGCGCGCGCTGCGTGGCGCCGAACCGCACCCCGACCTCGCCGAGGCCATCAACGATCTCGGTCTGCTGCTGGAGGAACACGGCGACTACGATGAATCGGAGGCGCTCTTCACGGAAGCCATCGCGATGAAGCGTCGGCTGCTCGGCGACAAGCACCCGGAGATCGCGATGGGGCTGCACAATCTCGCCGCGACATTCCAGGACAAGGGTGATTTGGTGCGCTCAGAGGCGACGTATCGGGAGGCTCTGGCGATGCAGCGCGAGTTGCTCGGCGAGACGCATCCGGATGTGGCGAGCACACTGAATAACCTGGCGTTCGTGCAATACGACCGCGGCGACACCAAGGGTGCGCTCACGACCGAACGTGAGACCCTGGCGGTGTACAGAAAACTGTTCCCCAATGATAATCCGGAAGTCGCCCGCATCATGAATCGAATCGGATTCTGGCTGATCGAAGCCGGAGAATATGCGGAGGCCGACCGGGATCTGCAGGCATCGCTCAGTATGCGGCGGCGTTTGCTGGGCGACACGCATCCCGACGTCGCCACCAGCTTGGTTGCCGTAGCGATACTTCAGGTTGCGCTGCGCAAATATGGCGAGGCCCTGGTTTCGGCGCGCGGCGCGGTCGGTATTTTGTCGTCCGCGCTGTCGCCGACGCACTGGAAGACGGCGGCCGGCGAGAGCGCGGAGGGAGCGGCGCTCACCGGGCTCGGTCGGTACGCCGAAGCGGAGCCGCTGCTCGTGCACAGCATCGGCATCCTCAGCAAGGATGGGGGCGCGCCGCCCGCCTTTCGGAGCCTCGCGCAGCGCTATCTAAGCAGGCTCCGTGCCCGGGAAAGCGCCGCCCGCAAAAGCCCAGGTCCCGCAGTCGTAGTCGGCTCGACATAATGCGGCAATCAAGCGAACCTGCCGATACCACGACGCTTGCGCTGCAAAGCGGCAATGAACGGGCGGCGCTTTCGCCCGCGCGCCGTGCTATCGTTGGCAGCATAAATAACGCAAAGAAATTCCTGCCCGAATCTGACCCGCGATTTCCCGACTACTAATTACACAGCGCGTTGACGCGCGATGGCTCGAGCATTTTCGAGCTCATAAAGGGGATGAAAATGTTTTTCAAGAACACCTCGAACGAAGCTGCGGGTTTGCGCTTGCCTGCGCGCGGCATCTTGCGCGCTGCCGCCGCCTGCATGGCCGTGCTCGCCGCCGCCACCGCGCACGGCGAATTCGTGCGCGTGAGTGCGGCGAACGCGACGGGCAATTCGGTGTACGACGTGACCTCGTTCGCGCCGCCCTCGGGGGCGACGACGACGCTCAATACGGACGGGGCGAGCCACGGCAGTTTCAGCGCGCTGGTGCACGTTGCGAACGTGGCGGCGGGTACGGTGGACGTGCTGGTGGCCGATGCCGCGCGCGGCCAGATCATCCGCTACACGCCGGCGGTGGGCGCGACGCCTGCGTCCGAGCAGTTGGTGTGGAGCACTGCATCCGGCAACGGTCCGGCGCATCCGGACGGCCTGTCGGTGGACGGCGCGGGCAACCTGTACATCGTGACCTCGAAGCTCAACGACAACACGACCTCGGCGGTGTGGGTGCTGCCGGCCAGTGCCGCATCGCCCACCGGTTACGCGGCAAGTCCGCTGCTGATCGACGCCACGTTCGGCGGCGCCAATGGGGTCAAGGTTCTCGAGGAGAGTGTGGTCGCCGCGACGACGACGGCCGCCTGGAGCGTGGGCGATCTGCTGGTGCTGGTGGGCAACGGCAGCAGTTCGAACTCTCAGAACAATTCCAATGACGCCGACGTGCTCGTGTACCGGGCGGCCAGCATCGGCGGCGTACTCGGCGGCTCGGGCCCGCGAAGTGCGCCGGACCTGATCATCATCACCCCCAGCCAGTTTCCGGCCGGGGAGTTCCCGCTGGGGATGGATTTTTGGCCGCCTGACGCGCTCTCGGGCAACACGACGCTGTTGCTCACGACCACGGCGGGCCGGATCCTGCGCTACGATTTCAGCGCCGCGACGGGGGTCATCGTCCCGACGCTCAAACAGGTATTTGCGAGCGGCCTCGGCAGCGGCTTGCACAAGCTCAAAGTCAGCCAGGAGTTCGAGGTTCCGTTTGCGTACGTGACGCAGGCGCCCGGCGGAAGCAACGGCCGGATCCTGCAGTTCGGCGCGCCCATCACTCCGGGCACCACCAACTTGGTCGGAACTGCAACGCAGGGCGTGAACAACCCGGATGGATTGTCGGTCGCACGGTCGGACGCAGTGCCTGCCAGCAGCTGTGTGTTTCCGAACACCTGCGACATCAGTGGCGGCGTCATTCCGCACCAGATCCAGGTTTTCGGTTCGCAGTCCCCGACCGGCAACGTGATCGAATCGACCTGCCTCGTTCTGAGGGATCCGCGGGTCAAGGGCGGCGTGTGCGACGGTACCACGCTGAACGTCGCCACGCTGTGTCCAGGCTTTGGCAAGGAGATCATTCCGGGAACCATGTGCGGCGGTTCCGGCGAATCAGGTTCCGCCTTTGCGCTGATCCGCACCATCGCCAATGGCGTCGATGGGCTCTCTCCCATCCTTGTGAACGGCCAGGAGAACGCCGACCAGATCCTGCCGCCCGCCTTGGGCGCCGCGAACCCACTCTGCCCGTCAGCCATATTTGTCTGGGCACCGCGCTCGGACGCGAATCCGAGCGAAGGCAGCATCGTTGAAATTGATCCGGCGACCGGCCTCACCGATCTGGTAGAAATGACGGCGTACTGCGATGCTTCCGGAGGCGTGAGCCGCGGGTTGTCCGTCTATGGCGTCGGACTCACTCTCAATGCGAATGCGTTGAGCGGGGGTCTCCCCGGCTTCGCTCAATCCAAGTTCAACAACCTGTTCTCGACCGTGGACGGCGCGAACATTGCATCGGCGACGAAGACCGCGCTTGAAACGGCCCTCGGCCAGATCCAGTCGTATATCAGTCAGGGGGACTACACCTGCGCCGCTGTCGATACCCTGAACACCGATTCGCAAGTTCAGAACGACCCGAACCCCGCCCTCAATTATCCCGGGAACGCGGCCAATCCGAATCCATGGGGAGAGATTCGGGGGCGGTTGGGCAATCTGTTCCTGACGCTCAATACGCGCCTTCTTGGGAATAAAGCCAACATGACCTGGCCGCCCGGCCCGGGAGATGTGCTGCCAGTGTGTGCGTCGCCGGTGGTGACGCTGACGGCGACGCAGGCGAGCGTGAAACCGGGCGGATCCACGGTGCTCAATTGGAGCAGCCAGAACGCGACCTCTTGCCAGGCCACGGGCGGGTGGAGCGGTTCGATGAACCTCAACGGCAGCCAGACGATTGCGGGCATCGCCGCCACCGCGAGCTACACGCTCACGTGCACGGGTGAACGCGGCAGCCAGAGTGCCACGACGACCGTGACCGTGGTTCCGCCGCCTCAGATCCAGTCATTCAGCGCGAGCCCGGCCAGCGTCACGAGCGGCATCAATGCGTCGATACTCAGCTGGATCGAATCGACCGGTGCCGCCTGCACGGTTACCGGCGGCGGCTTGAACGGAGTACTCGCCAGCGGCGTGAGCACCGGGCCGATCCTGGTCACGACGACTTTCACGCTCCTTTGTACCAACTCGCTGGGCGTTACCGCGACCGCGACGACGACGGTGACGGCGGTGCCGCAGCCGCAAATCCTGTCATTTGGCGCAAACCCAGGAAGCGTCACGACCGGCGTCGGTTTGTCGACTCTGAGTTGGAACGAATCAACCGGCGCGCTCTGCGCGGTTACGGGCGGACCCTTGAGCAGCCCCATCACCGCCGGCAGCGTAATCGCGGGGCCGATCGCGGCCACGACGATATACACGCTCACTTGCACCAATTCGCTGGGCTTCGCCCTCACGGCCACGGCCACGTTGATCGCAGTTCCGCCGCCTCAGATCCAGTCATTCAGCGCGAGCCCGGCGAGCGTCACGAGCGGCATCAATGCGTCGATACTCAGCTGGACCACATCGAATGCCGCGTCCTGCGCGGTCGCGGGCGGCGGCTTGAACAGCTCCGGCCTTCCCGTGAACGGCAGCCTGAGCACGGGACTGCTGACGGCCGCGACGACATTCACGCTCGGTTGCAGCAACTCGCTGGGCGCCACCACGACCGCCCAAGTGACGGTGCAGGTGACGTTCCGGGTGAGTGCGGCGAACGCGGCGGGCAATTCGGTGTACGACGTGACCTCGTTCGCGCCGCCCTCGGGGGCGACGACGACGCTCAATACGGACGGGGCGAGCCACGGCAGTTTCAGCGCGCTGGTGCACGTTGCGAACGTGGCGGCGGGTACGGTGGACGTGCTGGTGGCCGATGCCGCGCGCGGCCAGATCATCCGCTACACGCCGGCGGTGGGCGCGACGCCTGCGTCCGAGCAGTTGGTGTGGAGCACTGCATCCGGCAACGGTCCGGCGCATCCGGACGGCCTGTCGGTGGACGGCGCGGGCAACCTGTACATCGTGACCTCGAAGCTCAACGACAACACGACCTCGGCGGTGTGGGTGCTGCCGGCCAGTGCCGCCTCGCCCACCGGTTACGCGGCAAGTCCGCTGCTGATCGACGCCACGTTCGGCGGCGCCAATGGGGTCAAGGTTCTCGAGGAGAGTGTGGTCGCCGCGACGACGACGGCCGCCTGGAACGTGGGCGATCTGTTGGTGCTGGTAGGCAACGGCAGCAGTTCGAACTCTCAGAACAATTCCAATGACGCCGACGTGCTCGTGTACCGGGCGGCCAGCATCGGCGGCGTACTCGGCGGCTCGGGCCCGCGAAGTGCGCCGGACCTGATCATCATCACCCCCAGCCAGTTTCCGGCCGGGGAGTTCCCGCTGGGGATGGATTTTTGGCCGCCGGACGCGCTCTCGGGCAACACGACGCTGTTGCTCACGACCACGGCGGGCCGCATCCTGCGCTACGATTTCAGCGCCGCGACGGGGGTCATCGTCCCGACGCTCAAACAGGTATTTGCGAGCGGCCTCGGCAGTGGCTTGCACAAGATCAAGGTCAGCCAGAAGTTCAAGGTTCCGTTTGCGTACGTGACGCAGGCGCCCGGCGGAAGCAACGGCCGGATCCTGCAGTTCGGCGCGCCCGTCACTCCGGGCACCACCAACTTGGTCGGAGCTGCAACGCAGGGAGTGAACAACCCGGACGGACTTGCGGCCAGCCGCTGATGGCGATCCCGACCACCGTCAGCAGTTAGGAGTGTGGGGACAATCAGCTCGGGGCGATCATCGTGGTTGTGCCAGCGTCAGGATGATCTCGCCTTGCTCCGGAGGCGAGTAGTGGCGCGCCCGACCACTTCTCGGGGAGTCAGCAGGTCGCGGCGGGTCAAGGTCAGAACCTCATCGGCAAGCTTCGGATCGATCTCCTGCACGGCACGCGACAACAGCAATCCACCAACCATTTGGCTGAAGGCCGCAATCGCCTTGGCGCGAGCCTGCGCGGGATCAGCCTCACTCTCGGTAAATAGGGTGGTGAGGTGCTTCAGGTTAGCCTCGAGCCCGTGCGCATAGATCTCGCGAGAAGATTCGTCTAGACGCCGGACGTCGCCGACGAAGCCCGTCAGCGGGCAGCCCTGCTCGATGTCGTTTCGTTGGACCGGTGACAGATACTCCTCGATCCGCGCCTTGAGGGGATCCTTGCGGTGCGCTTTGGCGTCGGAAAACGACTTGGCCAAGATTGCCGCCCCGTCCTGCATCGTCTTGTCCAACACCGCAGCCACCAAGGCGCCCTTGGACTTGAAGTGGTTGTAGAAGCCGCCGCGGGTGAATCCGGCGGCATCCATCAGTTCGTTCAAGCCGACGCTGTCGACCCCCCGGTCGCGAAATAGGCGCTCTGCGGCAGCGATGATCGCCTCCCGGTTCTGCGCTGCTTGCTGTTTCGAGATACCCATTCTCGAGCTCCAGGTTCGAATTTAGAGCAAGGATAAAGCCTCCCAGGTCAAAACACAATGACACTTGACATTGATAAATATCAAGATCACGATGTCAATCGTCATCGTCATTTGGAGATACCTAACATGAGCACCGGCAGCAAGCAGAGCACTGAGCAGAACAAGGCGATCGTCCTCAAGGCGTTCGAAACGCTGTTCAACCAGCGGAACTACGACGCGGCCAAAGCGTTCTGGTCAGAAAACTACCTTCAGCACAGCGCCCACATCCCGCCCGGCCGCGAAGGTCTGTTCGACTTGGTCCGCGCCCTCCCCGAGACCCTGCGTTACCAGAATGGGTTGATCGTCGCCGAAGGCGATTACGTAGTGGTGCACGGCCGCTATAGCGGCAACGGCGCACCCCACGCCCTGGTCACCATCGACATCGTCCGCATGGAGAACGGCCGTCTCGCCGAGCACTGGGACGTGTGGCAGGACGAAGCCGGCAAGGCCGACTCCAAGAGCAATCTGCCGATGTTCGGCGACCGCTTCCCCGCTTAATTCATCTCACCAAACCTTTATTTCATCCCCAACCCAGGAGTACCTGCCATGAAACTTACCGGCAATACCATCTTCATCACCGGCGGCGGCACCGGCATCGGTCGCGGCCTGGCCCAGGCCCTTCACAAGCAAGGCAACAAGGTCATCATCGCGGGCCGCAGCAAGGCCCAGCTGGACGCCGTGGTGAAGGCCAACCCAGGCATCGAGGCAGTTGAACTCGACGTTTCGAACCCGGGCCAGATCACGGCGGTTTCCAAGCAGCTCATCAAGTCCCATCCCAAGCTCAATGTCCTAATCAACAACGCCGGCATCATGCTGTACGACAACGCCGCCACGGTTCTGGACGAAGGAGCAACCACGCGCCAAGTCGAGACGAACCTGCTCGGCTCGATCCGGCTCACCTCGGCCCTGATCGAGCACCTCAAGGCCCAGCCCGCTTCGTGGGTGGTCTACAACTCCTCGATCCTGGCCTTCACCCCGCTAGCGCAATTCGCGGTCTACTCCGGCACCAAGGCATTCCTGCACTCGTACGCCCTGTCGCAGCGGTTCATGC
Source organism: uncultured Gammaproteobacteria bacterium (assembly GCA_963761345.1). Classification (GTDB taxonomy): domain Bacteria; phylum Pseudomonadota; class Gammaproteobacteria; order Steroidobacterales; family Steroidobacteraceae; genus Bog-1198. The sequence continues at coordinate 198,694 of CAVXGV010000009.1, read as the reverse complement.
TGCGCAACACATCGGTCAAGGTCCAGGAAATCGTCCCGCCGTGGGTCGGCACCGGCTTGGTGGGCGATGCTGCGCATCCGAACGCCATGCCACTCGACAAATTCATCGAAGAGACGATGAAGGCGCTCGGCACCGAAGTGGAGGAGGTTCTGGTCGAGAATGCCCGGGCCAACCGGAACAATGCCGGCGCGGGAGAACACAAGTTTATCAACGAGCTGAATGACTACGTGCAGTCCGTTCTGACTCCCGAGGCGGCGCCCGCGCGCCACGCGTAAGCCGAATCGGTCTTGATTAGCTTTGTGGACGGCACCGCGACGGGAATTGATATTTGCCCGCCGCGGTGCCTCAGCCTGATCTGGTCCCGCCGCCCCAACGGCCGCCGGAGCGACTGACCCCGCCTACAATGCCCCGTCCGGCTGGTCCGGGCCGGGCATCGTCTTGCAGCCTCAGCGCGCGGCGGTGTGCGGGCGGGTTTGGTCGAGCAGATTGAAGAGTTTGCCGGGGTCGAGGCGGATCACATGGCCCGAACCTGGCACGATGGTGAGCGTGTTCTGGATGCCCAGCCGATCCAGCTCCTGGCTGGCGTCACGGGAGCCGCGCACCCACTCGGTGTCGTCGCCGCCGGCGAAGGCCGCGACCGGGATACCCTTGAGGTTCTTGAGTGCGGCGAAGGCGCGGTCGTCCGGCGGAACCCCAGGCAGCACGGTCAGCGAGAGAAAGCGGTCAGGAAACTCGGTGACGACGCGATAGGCGGAGAGCCCGCCGTTCGAGACGCCGGCGAGATGCACCTTGCCGCCCTCGACGCGGACGGAACGCGCGACCTCATCGACAAGAGGCGGGAGGTCCCGTTCGAGGCCGCTATAGAAGTTCTCCCCCCTCGGCGCCACGGGGCTGATGACGACCCACCCGCGCCGCTTCGCCTCGGCTTCCCAGTAGAAATTCAGGCCCGCCTCGACCATCTGTCGAGACTGATCGCCTGGTGGCAGCGCAAGCAGAACCGGGTACGCTTTGCTCTTGTCGAAATGATCGGGCAGGACGAGCGCATAGTCGATCGTGTGGCCGTTGTGGATGAACTGATGGTCATCGGCAGCATGGGCGGCAGCCGCGACCATCTGGGAACACAGCAGGGCGAACCCAAGCAGCAGGCCGGCAGTGCGAACGGGGCGGCGAGCGCCTGCGGTGCGCGGAAGGAAACCGGCGATGAGATAGGGCAACGGAAACTCCAACGGTTGCAGACCGGGGAAAAATGGTGCGCCCGGCGCGATTCGAACGCGCGACCTTTCGCTTCGGAGGCGAATACTCTATCCAGCTGAGCTACGGGCGCATATTCAGATTGTAGCAATATCCCTTTTGACCCGCCGATTGGCTCTTGGTCACTCCCTGGTCGCTCCGTTCAATGCGCGGATAGACCGGCCTCTCGAAGTCCCTGATTCCGCAGACTTTTCCGCCCGTTTCGAACCTCTGCTAGATTTCTTCGGAGGGCAGTACTCTATCCCGCTGAGCTACGGGCGCGTGCTGCGATGTTATCCGATTCCCGGGCGGACGGCCCGTCGGCGTCTGGTCACGCCTACGGGCGCAGCGCTGGGGCGGCGATACTACCCGCCGACGGCAAGGCATTCGGACGCTTGCTTTGGAATAGAACATTGCCGCTGTTCAACAGCGTGCGGACATTCGTGTGTCCGAGTTCGGCCACCATGCCCCGCAGATCCGCCATGGCGATGCGTTTGCCGCGGCCCACATTGATGCCGCGGATGAGAGCGACGCATTCAGTCATCGCGCCGAGCCGCGGTCAGCCTCAGAGTGAGCGAAGATCATGGCGATTCCGCCGCGAGTTTGCGCTTGGCGTAAAGGATCATCTGGGTGCAGCGAAATACCGCCAGGGTACGGCCGGACTCCTTGTGCGCGACGACCGCATCCCACACCTGGGTGGTTCTACCGCGGTGCACAGGTGTCGCAACGCCCGCAATCGTGCCCTCCAGCGCCGTGCCAAGGTGATTGGATTTCAACTCGATGGTGGTAAATCCGGTGGCATCGGCCGGCAGGTTGGCGACACAGCCGTAGCCGCACAGGGTGTCCGCCAGCGTAACGACGGTACCCGCGTGCAAATAGCCATTGGGCGCCATCACGGACTCGACGATCGTCAGTTCGCCGTTGACGCGCGCGGCGTTGATTTCCGTGATGACGATGCCGAGATGGCCCGGCAGTTTACGGGCGCCGATGCCGTTGAATCCTTCCGGCGTGCGGAGGGTGGTGAAATCGGCGCTCACGCGTTCGCGCGCCTCTGGATACGGCTCAACGCAATCAAAATCAGCCCGATCACGATGAATGCCGCCAAGAGCCGCACCAAGCGAGCGCGGCCATCGCGACGACCGATGCTTTGTTCTTTTGATACGTGCCTTTCATGGGCATTTGGGCTGGTCGAAGAAATCGACCACTCCTGTTTCCAGCGAGTACTCGGCGCCCACCACCATCAAGCCCGCATTTTGAATCAAATTCTCGATGATCTCCGAACCGTGCCGCAGATGATTGACGGATGCTCGTATATTCGCGCGGCACGCCTCGCGCACCAAAGCATCGTGATCATCTTTAAGATTGGTCATCAACAGGCCCTGCACGGCCGGCCTGATGAAATCCACAATCGAATGAAGATTGCGCGATTGATTCTCCACGGGGCGCCGCAATTGTTCCAGCGTGGTTTCGATCGCACCGCAACGTGTATGTCCGAGTACAACCACCAGACGCGTGCGAAATTGTTCCGCGGCAAATTCGACGCTGCCGATCAACGAGGGCGCGACGATGTTGCCGGCCACCCGTATGACAAACAGATCCCCCAGGCCCTGATCGAAAACGATTTCGACCGGTACGCGTGAATCCGAACATCCCAAGATCGCTGCGAAAGGCTCCTGCCCTGCCGTCAACTCCAAGCGCCGCGCCCGGCTTTCCACTGCATCCCGGCTGGGGGCCGCGGACACGAATCGGCGGTTACCCGCTCGCAGCAGGGCAAGCCCTTCTTGAGCAGAGATCATCGGTGATTCACAAAATTCGCCCCCGGCGCGGGTTCGGCAGTCAGAGCGCGCGACGAGCTGAGTTATCGCGATACCCAAGAACGCGCGCAGGGAGAAATAGAACCGCCCGCAGCAGCGCAATTATCGCCTCGAACGAAATACCGATCAGACGGAACGGCAGCGACAAAAGCCAAATCAAGGGCCAGAGCACAAGCGCTAGGATTGCCACCGGCCAACACAGGACCAATAAAACACACCATAGCAGCAAGGTTTTCACGTCGGCCCCCTCCTCAATTCTTGGTGTAACTTTATCACACCCTCATTATCGCGCGGTGGCGGGCCCCGGCTTCAGCGTCCAATCGCAACAGGGGATGCCCCCCTTCGGTGCTTTGGGTTGGACCCTGAATTTAGATTTGGCTTTACCGCCGGCTTGGCCATCATCGCTTCCCGGTGGCACTTGCGCCCGGCTTCACGTACTCCGCGCGCCGGAAGCGCAGCGCGGACCAATCCTCATCGATCGCCACCATGCGCACCGATTCGAAGCCGGCCGCTCGAATGACATTCCAACCGGAATCGCGATTGAATTCGCAGGTGTAGCGCTTGGAACTTCCCTTGGGGTACGCGAACCAAATCACGGCATCGCCTTCGGACGCCGCCGCCAGAATCCTCGAGGCGCGATCCAGTTGAGCCTGCGTGATGGCGAAGGCCAAGCCGAATTTCACCCCTTTGGGTTTGCCGGGGTCGCGCGCAATGTTTACTCCTTTGAGCTGCTTGAGCTCCGATTCGAAGGAATCCGGCGAATTGAACACCGCAATTTCCCGATGCGCGCCGAGGTTGAGTTTCTTGAATAGGGGCGATGTGGATAGGGCGGTCATGCATGCGTGCCAAGCACAAGTCATCTCATCTTTTGGCCTTCAGCGCGGCGTAGCGATCAAGGCTGTCCTTCGGCCACTGTTCGGCGCGCTTGTAGAACTCGGCAACCGCGGGAACGCCCGCAGGGAGTTGCACCCAGGGCTGCTTGCTGGATGTGAAAATGTGAATGTCCGGTGCCTGGCTCTCGGAATCATCGAGCGTGCCCACGCGCACGAAGCTCACGGCCTCGCCGGCGCCGGCATAGTGGCTCCACAGGGAAACGAAGCACTTTGGGCAGCGCGCCACGAGTTGACCCTTGCCGCTGTTGGAAGGCGTGTCAATCATTTGCACCTCGCCTTCCAGGAGTTGAACGCGCTCGGCTTCGATCATGGCGTTCAACGCGAAGGCGCTGCCGGATTCGCGTTGGCACCAGTGGCAGTGACAGCAATGAACGAAGAGCGGCCGGCCGCTCATCCGGTAACGAACGAAGCGGCAGGTGCACCCGCCCTCCCGGGTTTGCGCCGATTGCAGGTTGTCGGACATTAGGTGCCCCTCCTACACGGCATTGTACTTCGGCTGACGCAGCGCGTCTGGATGGGTGTCAAAAAACCATAGGCCGACCGAAAACGCAAACCACCATATCGCGGTGAGCCACCAGCCGCCAAGGGCTTCGGAGTAGGCCCTGGCAAAAAACGCCAGCGAGGTGGCGAGCAGGCAAAGGAGGGCCAAACCTAAGATGAGTCGCGGCGACAATTTGCGGATCCAGAATATGCGAATGAGGGAGCCGTAAGTGATGGCGCCCGATAATGAACAGAGGCCGAGCACCACGTAGAGCCGACCATTTCCGGGAACCGCCGCAAACAGCACCAACCCGACGATACCGACATACATCGTAAACACACTCAAGGCCGCGGCGACGGCGATAAACGCCAATTTGCGCAGGTGCTTCTGCGGCGCTCGCAGTGCCAGCGAGAGACTCAGCGCGTGCAGCGCACCATTCATGGCGAAAGAGGCGAGCAGCGAATCGCTCAGGAGGTCCCAATGGCTCAGAAGAAACAGCACCAGCGCCGCCGCGCCGAGCAGCCTGAAGTGCCGCGCGTAATTGAAATGCCCCACGCTCAATGCGCGTTCGGCGGGATATTTCGTAGTGCGGACATCTTTAAGCGCCCGGCGGCAGGGTGGGTCGCGCGGGCGTCGGGGCTGGGGCACGCATGTTCAGCACCAGTAGCAGCGCGCCTGCCATGATGGCCATGTCCGCGAGATTGAAGATGCCGGTGCGCAACGAGCCGATGCCGACATTCAAGAAGTCCGTGACACGGCCGTCGTAGAGCAGTCGGTCGATCAAATTACTGATACCGCCTCCCGCAAGAAGCGCAAGTGCGACAAATAAAGCGGTGCCAAGACGGCGGGCGAAAAGCGCGGCACCCACCAATCCGGCGAGAATTACCGCAACCGCCGCGGTAAATAAAATGAAGCGCAGATGTCCGGGAAGCGACGCACCGAGGCTCAGGAATGAGCCGGGGTTCTCGGTGAGCTGGAAGCGCAGTGAATCGGCGAACAGAGATTCCGTGACGCCGGATTGCAGCATGGCGCGTGCGGCCGACTTGGATACCTGGTCGCATCCCACGCAGCAGGAGAGCGTCAGCATCACGACAATGAATCTGGGAATAGACATTCGCGGCGACTCGTTTTGGGGGCTCTGTTCTGATCGCATTACTCAGCTGAAGGTTCAGAACTTTTGTTTGGAATCTGCATCATGGCGGTCCAACGTCTACGCTAAACGGTTGGCAATGTCACGCGCCACCCGGCGCTCGAGCGACAGGATGTGCGGTAAGCGCCCCATTTGGCATATAGTTCGCAAGACCGCAGGCGGTCTCAAAGCGGTGAATCTATGAAAGCAGGCGAAAAGTACTTTTTGCTCACGCCGAAAGGGATGGAAGAGTTGCGCGGCCGGGCTCCGAAACTCGATGCCGACATCAGAATCGTTCTGTCCCTGATCGATCAGGGCTTCACGAGTGCGGATGCCATACTGCAGCGCTCAAAGTCCTCTCGGGATGAAATGATCGACACGCTGCGCTTGCTGTTGAGCAATGGTTTCGTCGCAACGGCGACGAGTGACGGAACCGTCAAGGCGGCGGCGCCGGAACCAACGCCCTCGGTCGCAGACTCCATCAGCGAGCGGCTGCGGCTGAAGCAAGGCATATCGCCCAGTCAAGGACGCTTTGCGCTGTCCAACTTTTGCCTGGATCAATTCGGCACATCCGGCAAGGAACTTGCCGATGTGGTCGATTTATGTGTCGACGTTGCGGGCCTGCAGCTGGCGCTGGACAGCATTCGAAGCGAAGTCAAGAAAGTTTGCCCGGACCGGCGACCGGCCTTGGTCGCTTGCGTCCGCGAAATCAATGAAACGGACTACGACGGCTAGCGCCCGACGGCCCGCACCAATTCGCGCGAGCGGGCGTTAGTCTGAGGCACGCGCAAGACAAAACCTAACCCAAGTCTGAGGCAAGTCCTGAGGGACTAGAGTCTGAATCGGCCGACCGATTTTTCCAGCAGCGACAGCGTGCGGCTGATCCCCTTGGTCTGCCGTACGAGTTCCTGCGAAGAGGCTTCCTTGGGATCTTTCTGGAACGTGGCAAAAGCCGCTTCGAACTTGTGCGACTGCTCGCTGACCTCAGCCGCGCCGCCACGGACAGCCGACACCAGATTCTTGAGCTTCATCTGCATCACTTTCAGCGAGGCCATCAGGCTGTCGGGCCGCTCACCGGCTACCGCTATATCCACGGCCAAATCGCCGTCGGCTATTTTTTTCATATAATCTGCGGCCACCCGGGGTTCGCCGCCGAGCAGATGCAATACCTTTCGATCGAGCAGGAAGAACAGCGTAATGGAGATCGCGGCGCCGAGAACGAGACCCGCGAGCGCAACACCTAATCCGACGCGTCTACCCTGGGCACGCAGCTCGGCCACGGGATAGGCGGAGACGATGGTCAATCCCCATTCCGGGAGCGGCAAGCGGTTGATCTCCCAAGAGCCATCCTTGTTGTCGGTGGCTTGCTGGACTTGCTCCGGGGTCACCCACGTCGGCATGTAACGCGCCTTGGTACTGTCGACCACAGCGACAAATCCGCTCTTCATCAAGTGCGCTTGGTCTAGAGCCTGACTCAAAACGGGCAGCTCGGCCTTATAGCCGACGTAGGCGATGCCGATGGTCTCGCCGTTCTTGCCGGGCAGCGGCTCGTATGCCGTGAAATAAGGATTGCCCAGGATGTCCACGACACCATAGAAGGCGCGTTGATTTTTGAGCTCCGCATAGGCCGGGGTGGTGGTGTTCAACTCCGTTCCGACGGCCCGGGTGCCGTCGTCTTTCATCACATTGGTCGCGATACGCACGAAACGTTCGCCATCCTTGGAGAATATCGTCGCGGTGCCTTTGTTCAGGCGGGTAACGTAATCGACGATGGCGAAGTCGCCCGCCTGGCCCTTGCCGCCGATCAGAACATCGTTGACGGTTTTGCCGGCCACCGAGACCGCGGCACCTTTCTCGGCGCCGCCTCGCATTCTGATCTGCTCCTGAAGAAGTGCCATGCTCGCACGCGTGCGATCGTCCATCAGTGCGGCCGTGGTGACGAACACGCCCTGAATGGAGGCCACATGATCCGCAACCTGCTGCCGCACCACTGATTGTTCCTGTTGCATCGCCCAAAGGGAAAAGCCGATGGCACTGAGACTGATCAACAGCAGGGTGATGGCCGCTACCGGCAGCACCACTTGAAACTTGAAACCGCGAAACACGGGCGTGCTCCTTAATGTCTAAACACCTCAACAACGAGGCATTTTTTGCTATTTCGTCACGTTCTGGGCTGGCAGGCTATCTACCGGGTCTCGAAATTCGCTAAAACAATGCTCGGGAGTTCTCATCCGGAGAGCCCGTGGGGAGTTCGCTCAGATTAAAAGTATGAGGGCGGGCCAGACGAGCACTCCAAAAACAAACCATAAGATTAGAAACACTGCGGCAACCCCGCGCAGGAAGACTTTGCCGGCACGCGGGATGCGCCTGATGATGGCGCCACGATACAGGCTGCCCTGCAGGGGTTCGAACCAAAAGCAAATCAGCGCCATTCCCCAAGCGATGGCCAGCGCCGGGCCTGCGAACAGGGTTGCGACCATTACTGCCCGGGGATGGCCGTAAAATATCGCGGCGAATGTCAGGAATACGAGGGCGCTCGCGGACACGCTTAGCCAACGATATGAGTAGCAGCGGGATGCGATACCGCTAAATTGGCCGATCATGGCGTCTTGTGGCGAATAGGCCGCGTCAGTGCATGAACGGCAGCGACTCGACTTCGTGCGCCTCTTGATTGCGTTCCTGGGCACGCAGCGCATCCGCCAGCAGGCGTCCCGACTGGGCCTGCGCAGCCTTGTCGCCGCTGGCGAGCGCGAGGGCTTTGCGGGCGCAGCTCTCCGCCTGGTGCGAATCGCTTTCCACCAGCCGTACCCGCCCGAGCTCAATCCACAACAACGGATTGCTCGGCTCGATGCGCAGTGCTCGGTCGAGCGTCGAGGAGGCGCCATCTATGTCGCCGTGCGATAACAGGCCGTGCGCCTGCGTCACCAGAGACTGCGTGGCCGGCGATAGGCGGATTTCCCGAGGCGGAGGCGGCGGCCGCTGCGGCGCGGGTGCGGGAGGCGTCGGGATGCTGGGCGGCAGACCCGGCGTAGACGGCGTAGTTGACCGCGTTGATTCGGGCGTGGGTCTCACCGCCGCCGACAGGCAGCCGCTCAACATCCATACGACGCCGAACGCGACGCCGAATTTGATCAGTGCACGAGATTTTTCAGCCATGACTTTATCTTGTCACCCGCCGAGGCCGGTTGCGAGGGATTGCAGGCGGGATTGCTTGGCAGCACCGTATCCTTCGGAACGGCGATGATCACCGCATCGGCATTGCAGGCGGGCGTGGTTTCGCGGCCGTCACCGTAGCCGATCCAGCGGTCTTCGACCAGATCGGGTGTGACCGGCTGGTACGACACCGGTTTGAGTCTCGCCATGGTATCGGCCCACACCGGCATGGCGCCCGCCGCGCCGGTGAGACCGGTGATGCGGTTGTCGTCGTAGCCCACCCAGGCCACCGCCAGGTAGCTGCCGGTGAATCCGGCGAACCAGCTGTCGCGGGTATCGGAAGAAGTGCCGGTCTTGCCGGCGATCACCAGCCCTTTCGGCAGGCGCGCGGCCGCCGCCCGCGCCGTGCCGCGCGTCGGTACCAGCATCAGCATGCGGTCGATTTGATATACCGCGGCGGGCGGGGCGACGGATTCGACCTGCACTTCGAAACGTTTCAGGGCGTGTCCCTGCTCATCGAGCACGGCGTGCACGGCGCGCAGCCGGGCGCGAAAGCCGCCGTTCGCCAGGGAGGTGTAGACCTGTACCACTTCCAGCGGCGACATTTCCACCGTCCCCAGGAGCAGCGAGGGGTTCAACGGTGTAGAGGTTTCCAGGCCGAGTCGCTGCAGGGTGTCGACGACTTTGCCGAGACCGACGTCCATGCCGAGTTTGACCGTTGCCAAGTTCAGCGACTCCGCCAGCGCCCGCGCCAGCGTGACCTGGCCGTAGACCTCGTGCTCAAAGTTCTGCGGCGCCCAGATACTGCCGTCGCTGAGCTTCATTTCCACGGGCGCATCTTCGATGAGGCTGGCGGCCGTGTAGCGCCCACTCTCGACGGCGGTGAGGTACACCGCCGGCTTCACCAGCGAGCCGATGGGTCGCCGCGCGTCCAGTGCCCGATTGAAGCCGCCGGTGCCGGCCTCACGGCCGCCCACCACCGCGACGACATCACCGCTGTTGGGCTCGGCGACGATCACTGCGCCTTCGAGGTGTCCGGTGCGGTTCCTGCCGTCGAGGCGCGACAAGTTTTGCGCGAGGGCGCGTTCGGCCGCCGCCTGCGCGCGCGAATCCAGACTGGTATAGATGGAAAGCCCGGCGGCCGCGAGATCCGCCTCGGCGTAATCGCGTTTCAAGTGACGCCGCACCAGATCGATGTAGGCTGGTACATAACTGCCGCCGGGCGGCTGCAACCCCAAGGGACTGGCCGAGGCGTGCTTCGCGGCAGCCGCATCGATGAGATGCGCATCCACCAGCTCTTTGATGATGAGATTGCGGCGCGTGAGGGCGCGATCCGGATGTTTGCGGGGATCGTAGTACGACGGACCTTTGACGAGGCCGATGAGCAGCGCCATCTCGCCGACCTCGAGTTCGCCCAATGGTTTGGCGAAGTAATACTCGCTGCCGAGTCCGAAGCCGTGGATGGCGCGATCGCCGTCCTGCCCGAGGTATACCTCGTTCAAATACGCAATCAGAATCTCCTCCTTGGAGTAGTGTGCTTCGAGGCGCAGCGCCATCACCGCTTCGGTGGCCTTGCGGCCGAAGGTCTGCTCGTCGGACAAGAAATAATTTTTGACCAGCTGCTGCGTCAGGGTGCTGCCACCCTGCACGACGCGTCCGGCGCGCAAGTTGGCAATGACCGCACGCAGCACACCGTAGGCATCGACGCCATGGTGCTCGTCGAAGCGCCGGTCTTCGATCAATTTGATGCCCTTGCGCAACAGCGGAGGCACGTCGGCGGGCGCGACCACCAGTCGATCCTCGCCGTGGATGGGAAATACGCTGCCGATGACCGGCGGCTCGAGGCGAAACACCGGCAAGTCGGCGCCGTCGCCCTGTCGCATGCCGGTGATTGAGGCGCCGTCGGCGTGAATCGACACCAACTGTGGCTCGCGCACTTCGTCGATGAAGCGCGCGCGCCGGGCCAGCACGTCGAAGGCATTGCCGGTGCGCCGATAAACGCCGGGGCCCGCCGCCGGATCACCGCGGTGATAGTGCAGACGATGCAGTTCCTCTTCCAGGTCGTTGGCGGAGATCGGCGCACCGACGTACAGCTCGAGCGGTGCCGCAAACACCCGTGCCGGCACCGACCAGTGCCGTCCCTGAAATTCCCGGGTGACCGTTCTGTCGAGGTGAATCACCCAAATCGAAATGCCGATGGCGAGGATGAGGGCCACGGCACCCAAGAGGACGAGAAACAGACGCAGGCGACGAAAGCGAGAGCGGGAGCGGGCCACGGGGAAAATTCTAGCGGCCGTCAGCCAAGCGCGGCTTCTGCACGAAAAAAACGCAGGCTACGGCGAAGAGCGAGATGATGGCGCCGCACAGAAAGCCGCTGCGAATGCCGCCCGTCAGCGCGTCCACGGGGGCGAGCCCGCGTGCGGTCAAGGTCGTTGCCCGTGCCGACATCAATGCCACGAACAGCGCAACTCCGGACGCACCGGCGACCTGCTGAATGCTGCCGATGACCGCGCTACCGTGCGAGTAAAGGCTTGGCTTCACCGATGACAAGCTGACGGTAAATAGGGGCGTAAACAGGAAGGCAAAGCCGACACTCATCACCACATGTCCGGCGAGTATATAGCCCACCCAAGTGGCCGGACCCAGCAACGTCATCGCCCACAGCACGGCGCTGACGACGATGACGCCGGGAATCAGCAGCCTGATCGGCCCCGCCTTGTCGTATAAGCGCCCGACATAGGGGCCAAGCAAGCCCATCAGCAGACCGCCCGGCAACAGCAACAGTCCGGTTTGTAGGGTACTGAGCCCGAGCACGTTCTGCAGATAAATCGGAAGCAGGATAATGGTACCGAACAACGCCATCATCAAGCTCGCCATGAGCAGCACCGACACAATGAAATTACGCGATTCAAAGGTGCGCAGGTCGAGCAGCGGGTAGCCGGTTCTCTGCAGCGACATCTGCCGAAAGATGAACACAACCAGGAGCACGGCGCCGATCGCGCTCCAGATTCCGGCCGGGAGGGTTCCCGACGCGGTGGGGACACCGATATTGCTGACCCCATAAACGATGCCGCCGAAGGCTACGCCTGAGAGAATTACCGAGACCCCATCAATCGGCGCATGGTGCGGCGTTGTCACGTTCTGGATGCGGCGAGCACCGAGCGCCAGCGCACCGAGCGAGATGGGCAGCACCAGGATGAACAGCCAACGCCAACCGAGATAGTTGAGGATGACTCCCGAGATGGTTGGGCCGACGGCGGGCGCCACCGATATGACCGTGGAAATAAAGCCCATGGTTTTGCCGCGAGTTTCCGGAGGTGCCAGCGTCATCACGGTGGTCATCAGCAGCGGCAGCATGATCGCGGTCCCGGATGCCTGAATGATGCGGGCGAGGATCAGCATCTCGAGATTGGAAGCCAGCGTGGCGATCAATGTGCCCAGACTGAACAACGACATCGCCCAGACAAAGACCGGCCGCGTGTTCATCCTCTGCAGCAAAAAGCCGGTGACCGGAATGACCACCGACACGGTGAGGAGAAATGCCGTGGTCAACCATTGCACGGCGCCGGCCGTAACGTTGAGGTCGCGCATGAGCCGCGGGATGGCCACGGCCATGAGTGTCTCGTTGAGAATTACAACGAAAGTGGCGACCAGGAGGAGGTTGATGACGAGCCGGTTGCGTCCCACGGTGTCGCCGGCCGCCGCAGCAACGACATCGTCCGGGGACAGGTTGGCGATGCTCACTGAATTGTTGTTAGGCACGCTGTTTTATCCCAATCATCGACTCCCTCCTAAGCTCTCTGGAGACGCAACCCCCGCGATCGCTCGTACCGATGTTAGCTTGCTTTGCGCAATTCCTCACGAAGCACGCGACGTAAAGTCTTTTCAAGCGGCTCGTCCAAGCGTCCGATGTGCTCACGCAACGCCGCATTTATCAAGGACTGATAGTTGCCACCACCTGCTTCCTCAACTTGCGTCTTGAACCAATCGATGATTGCGTCGTCAAGACGGATCGTTATGCGGGATTTGCCCTTCTGAACCGCAACGACAGCCCCGCGTTTAGCTTTCGAAAAATCGTAGTGTTTTCTCATCGTACTTTCTCGTATTGGCGGCGCTCAGAACGGCTGGCCTTTCGCGAAGAAATAATGCGTATTGCGCGGCCATGTGGCGCAAATACCGTGATTAGAATTCGTCCGTTGGGCAGTATGTACGTTTGTACACCGCCGTCAAGTCCCGCGTTGTCGCCGGAGGAGTCAACTGAGCAGGCGTCTCTGGGCGTAAAGAGCGCCCTTTGGATCGACTGCCGTAACCTATTCCGCGCTTCCTGCGCCGTCAGCTATTTCGAGATTCGCCCTCTGCCGCTATACTGTCGGGCCATTTTGGTTTTTTCCCATTGATACCAGCGAGTTACCGTGTCCAAGTCAGCATCGTCAGATACCCAGTTCTTCAATTCCTTCAGCATGGTGCTGGGTATCCTCATCGCCTTTGCCATCGTGCTGTTCGCGGTGGCGCGCTCCATCGGCGCCGATAGTCAGGGGGCGGCGGTACTGGCGGAACCGCTGCATCTTGCGAGTGTGCAGAAGAATATTGCGCCGTTTGCACAGGTTGCCATCGCGGGCAAAGACAATTCTGCCTTGGCGGCGTTGAGTTCGCCCGCGGGGGCTGCGCCGGCGGTCAGCGTGCCGGCCAGCGGGGAGCAGGCGTTTACCCAAGTGTGCTCTGCCTGTCATGCGACCGGGGTCAATGGCGCGCCGAAAATCGGTGATCATGCGGCTTGGGGTCCTCGCATCGCTCAGGGCAAAGACACCCTTTACAAGGATGCGATCGCGGGCAAGGGCAACATGCCGCCCAAGGGTGGCACGACCTGGCCGGATGCGACCATCCGCCTGGCCGTCGACTACATGGTGTCGCAGAACAAATAGCTGCCGATTCGGAGACCGTAACGGCGTCGCCTGACACGCATCTGCGGCTCGAAGTACGGCTGCGGTAGAGGCTACGGCGGCGTGAGCCTGGCCTCGAGATCTTTAAAACGTGCTTCCAAGGCGGTCAATTTCCCTTGGGTGCGCTCCAAAATCGCTGCCTGCACATCGAAGTCTTGCCGCGTGACAAGATCGAGCTTGGCGAGTTGTGCCTGCAGCACGGCCTTGAAATTGCCCTCGAGATCGCGTCCGAAGGCGCGCAGCGACTCGGGTACCGAGTCGGCCAGGCGTCTTGCCAAATCGTCCAAGCCATTCGAATTCATAAAGCTCATGTGTCCGCCTCCAATACCGATCTCTGCCTACCGATCGCCGAACTCTGCCTCCTATGGACTGCAACGCAGTATCGCACTTGCTTAAAGCATGGACGGCGCAGCTGCGCGCCAGATGGGTGCAATGCCTTGGCTGGTAACGGCGTAACCCGTTGATTCGTCCACTGCCGAGTGGCACGAAATCTGCAGTGTTCAGGATCAATAGTACGCGCAAGTGATGCGGGCGGCCGCCTGATTTACCTTAAGGAGCGGCGTTTCCTCCCGGGCCTAAAGGCCGGAGTATCCACGCCGAACATCTGATGAAGCTGATCACCGCCATCATCAAACCGTTCAAGCTGGACGACGTGCGGCAGGCGGTTGCGGATATCGGCATTCAGGGCGTCACGGTCACCGAAGTACATGGTTACGGGCGCCAAGCCGGGCACGAGATTCATCGCGGTGCCGAATCCCGCGTCGACTTTCTGCCCAAGGCAAAGGTCGAGATTGCGGTGGACGATTCGATTGCAGAACAGGTCATGGAGGCGATTTGCAACGTCGCGCGGACGGGCGACCCCGGGGATGGAAAAGTATGGGTATTCGAATTGGAACAGGCGTTGCGGGTGAGAACCGGTGAAACCGGCGCGGACGCCATTTGATTCAGGCCTCGCCCACCCGCGAGCGAGGCCAAAACTTGTGACGATTTAGGAGCATCTCGCGCCGGCAACAGCCAACTCCCCCGTCGGTGCGATATCCCGGCGGCGCTGGCCCCTTAAACCGGGCCGGCGCCTTTTTTTATATACACGCGCCCGACGCGAGACGCTTGGCGTTTTATACATCAGAAAAGATTTCCCTGCGCCATGCTGTATCGCAGCAATTCTCTTTTGGATTCCGCTGCTAAACTGCGTGCTTATACGGCCTAGGAGCTTAGATTGCATGAAAATGGTCATCGCCATCATCAAACCCTTCAAGCTTGACGATGTGCGTGCCGCCTTGGCGGAAGTGGGGGTTCAGGGCATTACCGTGACAGAGGTCAAAGGCTTTGGACGTCAAAAGGGCCACACTGAGCTGTATCGGGGGGCGGAATACGTCGTTGATTTTCTGCCCAAAGTGAAGCTCGAACTGGCCGTGGATGACGAACAGGTCGACCGGGTTGTTGAAGCCATAATTGAAACAGCGCGCACGGGTAAAATCGGTGACGGCAAGATTTTTGTTTGCGATCTTGGTCAGACGGTACGCATTCGCACCGGCGAGGCTGGCTCGCGAGCACTGTAGGAATCACGCGAGGATTGGACGATGAAACGCCTCTTGGTATTCGCCGCATTGATCGCTTGGTCGGGCCTGGCATCCGCAGTGGTTTACAAGTGGACCGATGCGCAGGGCAAACTGCAGTACGGTGATCGGCCGCCGGACGGCGTGCACGCGGAAGTGGTCCAATTGTTGGGCACTCATCCCAGCGGCACCGCGCGCAACACTTCGACCGCCCCCGCACAGGCGCCGACGGCGGCGAGAGTCGCCGCCAATCCCACGGCCAAGGATGCTCAAGACAAGCAAGCCGTGGATCAGGACGTTGCGAACTCTCGCGACAAACAGTGTTCTGAGGCGCAGGACCGGTACAAGAAACTCATTGAGGGTCGGCGGCTTTATAAAACCGGTCCCTCCGGCGAGCGCCAGTACATGACTTCCGAAGAAATCGATGCCGAGCGACTCAGCGCCAAGCGTGACATCGACGATATCTGCAAAAGCGCGACTTGACCCATGCTTGATGTCCGACGCTTGAGTCCGACGCCATAGCTCCCAACGCCCGGCAGGGACTAGAACAACGCTACCCTTCTTTCAGCGCCGCGGGCTCCTCCAGCGCCAGGGGCTCATCCAGCAACGGGCCCTCGATCTCTGCCGGTTCCTTCAACGCTACCGCTTCTTCCAGTGCGGCTGGTTCGTGCGGTGAGGTCCCTGCACCCAACTCGCGCTTTGCCGCGGAAGGCGCAAAGCCTTAGGCTTAGCCTTTAAAATTTGACCTAAGGACCAGTACATGCAAACGGGCTTCGTTGGATTGGGTGCCATGGGCGCACATATGGCACGCAACCTTCACCGCGCCGGTTTACTCACCGGTGTCTGGAATCGCACACCCGAGAAGGCCAAGGTCCTCGCCGAAGAATTGAAGGTTCACGCGTTCGCGAGTTTGGCGGAACTTGCCGGCAACTGCGAAGCGGTGGTGATTTGCGTATCGGCAGATAAGGATCTGCGCGAGGTCATTGCGGGCTTGGATCCGGGGTTGAGCCCGAACATGATCGTCATGGATTGTTCCACGGTAGGAAAAGATACCGTGCGCGAGATCTACGCGCAGCTTGCCGCCATCGGTGTCGGCTTCTTGGATTGCCCGGTCAGCGGGGGCGTCGAAGGTGCGAGAACGGCTTCACTCGCCATCATGTGCGGCGGCGACGAGGCGGTATTCAATCGTGCCCAACCGATTCTGGAGAAACTCGGCAAGGCCGTGGCATACATGGGCGGCAGCGGCTCGGGGCAGGCGACCAAAGCCACCAACCAGATCATGTGCGCCGGCATCATCCAAGCCGTGGGCGAAGCCATGGCATTTGCGCACGAAGAAGGCGTCGACCTTAAAAAGGTGATCGAAGTCTTGGGCAAGGGCGCGGGCTCGAGCTGGTACTTCGTCAATCGCGCGCCTTTCATGGCGAACAATAGTTTTCCGGCGGGGTTCCGCGTGCGGCTGCACGACAAGGATTTACGCATCTGCCGCGCCATGGCGGCCAAGCATGGCGGCGTGCTGCCGGTGGTCGAGTCCACCATCGATCAGTATGAAGAATTGATTGCCGAAGGGTACGGCGATGAGGACATCTCGGCCATCTATCGCCTGAAATCCAAACTATTCCCCCCCAAGCCCGAGTCGATGTGAGCATGACCTTACGCATAGCCACTCGCAAGAGCGCCTTGGCGCTATGGCAGGCGGAACATGTGGCTGCGCTGTTGCGCGAAGCTCATCCCGGGCTTGAAATACAACTGGTGCCGTTGTTGACGCAGGGCGATCGCATCCAAGACCGGACACTGGCCGCCATCGGCGGGAAGGGCTTGTTCATCAAAGAACTCGAGGTGGCGATCGAGGATCTGCGCGCCGACATCGCCGTGCACTCGATGAAGGATGTGCCTGCCGATCTTCCCGATGGGCTGGCCATCCAGGCGGTTTTGACGCGTGCGGATCCGCGCGATGCGTTGCTGACGACCTCCGGTATTTCGCGCCTCGAGGACTTGCCGCAAAACGCCGTCGTCGGCACATCGAGCCTGCGCCGGCAGGCACAGCTGCGTGCCCTGCGCCCGGATCTGCGCATCGAATCCTTGCGCGGCAATGTGGATACGCGAATTCGCAAGCTCGAGGCGGGCGGCATGGACGCCATCGTGCTGGCGTGCGCGGGTCTGGTCCGTTTGGGCCTGGAGTCGCGCATCACGGCAAGGCTCGACCCGCAGATCTGCCTGCCGGCCGTGACCCAGGGCGTGATCGGCATCGAGTGCCGCCGCAGCGATACGCGGACTGCCGGATTGCTGCAGGCCCTCGAGGATCGGGCGACCCGGAAGGTCATGGATGCCGAGCGCGCTTTCGCCGCGCGCTTGGGGGGAAGCTGCCAATCGCCCATCGCTGCCTACGCGGAGCTCGACGCGGATCGGATCACGCTTCGAGGCTTGGTGGCCGAGCCGGACGGTTCGCGTCTGTTGCGCGACTCAGCGACGGGGGACGCCAAGAACCCGGCTGCGATCGGCCGGCAATTGGCCGACCGCATATTGGCGGCCGGCGCGGGGCCTTTGTTAGAGCGGTTGCGCGCGGGCTAGTGTCCTGAATCATTAATCCGTTGCTCGATCCGCCAGTGGATTTTCGTGCCGGGCAAGGCGCGCCGACGAGTCATACCGGGTAGTATGGCGAGGAGGCGCAACGCCGCCCGGCGCGAAAAGACGCGGCGCAGCGAGTGACGGATTAATGATTCAGGACACTAGAGTGCCGCCCCTCTCCGGAGTCGGCGTGTTGGTCACCAGACCCGAATTGCAGGCGATGCCGCTGTGCCGCCTGTTGGAAGCGCAAGGCGCGAGCACGCTGCGCTTGCCGGCGGTGGAAATCAAGCCGCTCGGAGACAGGCGCGCGCTTGCGATGCGGCTTGGGGCTCTCGAGAGTTTTGATGTCATTATTTTTACCAGCGCCAACGCAGTGCGATTCGGCGCCTCGTTTCTCGATCAGAAACGCGACCTCACGCTCGCTGCCATCGGCCCGGCAACGGCGCGTGCCCTGAATCAGGCAGGCTACCGCGTGGCCATACAACCCGGTGAATCCTTCGATACCGAGGGTCTGCTCATGCACGCCGAGTTGGAGCATGTCGCGGGACGCCGCATATTGATGATCAAGGGAGGCGACGGCCGGGAGCTGCTCCAACAAGAGCTGGTGCGGCGCGGCGCGACGGTGGTAAGCGCCGATGTCTATGAACGTGCGCCGGCAATCCCCACCGCGGCGGCTCTGTCGGCGCTGCACGAACGATTTGCAGGCGGAAACATACACGTGATCACCGCAACCAGTCTGGAAGTAGGACGCAATTTATTGAAGATGGCGACGCCCGGGTTGCGCAGCGAGTTCGAGCGCGTGCATTGGCTGGTTCCGGGCGATCGAATTGTCTTGGGCTTGCGCGAACTTGGAATGCTGGCACCGGTGCTGCAAGCGCGGTCGGCGGAAGATCAGGATTTGGTGACCACGCTCATCCGCTGGCGCTCGAGCGTGTCGGGCGCATAGTCGAAGGAATCGAAGTACAACCGGCTGGAAGATACACCGCGCATGGCGTATTCGCGCTGCAAGGCCTCTATCATTGCCGGCGGCCCGGCGGCATACACCTCGTAGGACTCGAGGTCTTCGATGTCCCTGAGGGCGGCCTCATGCACCCAACCGGTGAGCCCGCGCCACTGCGCGCACGCTTCCGACAATACCGGCGTGTACCTCAACGAAGCGGCACGGCGGCTCAAGGTTTCGAGCGTCGCGTGCGCATACAGATCTTTCTCGCCGCGTACTCCCCAATACAGCTGCATGTCCCGTTCAATATCGTTCTCGATCAAGTGCCGCAGAATGCTCAGCAGCGGGGCGATTCCGGTGCCGCCGCCGATGAGCAGCATGGGCGGCGCCGGGCCCGGGTGCGGGCGGTAGGCAAATTTCCCCAGTGGACCTTCGATCATCAGCAGCGAACTCTGCATGTCGTGGTGGAACAGCCGGTCCGTGAATTCCCCGCCGGCGACGCGCCGTACATGCAACTCGAGCGGCCGGGCGTCGTGCGGCGGCGAGACGATGGAAAAACTTCGGCGCCGTCCTCCGGGCAGCAGGATATCGATGTACTGTCCGGGCGCGAAGCTGAAATCCTCGGCGATGGGCAGGCGCAGGAACAATCCCATGACATCGTGCGAGAGCGGGACCGCGCGCTCGATGCGGCAGGGCAAGCGTTTTTGTGTGGCGATGCCGGCTGCTCGAATCTGGAAAGTCTCCAGGGTCAGGTGGCTGCGGGCACGGGCTTGGCACAGCAGGATCATGCCTTCGGCGATCTCGGCATCGGAGAGACCGAGCGGCTTTCCATTGGGATAGTGAATTTCGCCCCGCAGCAGCCGCGCCTTGCAGGCGCCGCAATTGCCGCCTTTGCAGCTGTGCGGCAAATTGAGGCCGGCCACTCGTGCCGCATCGAGCAGCGGCTCTTCGGCCGAAGCGCTGAAGCTACCGCCGGAATTGGTCAGACTGATGAGCACGGTGTGTCACGCGCGCAGCGTGCGCCGGCGGGCTAGGCGCTGGGCTGGCTGCGCTTGCTGCCGAGCCACTCAGCGATGGGCTCCCATTGCTTCCAATCGGACCACGCGAGATATTCGGGCAGCTCCAATACGCCCATGCCCCTGGAGTAGGCCCGCACATAATTTTGCGCCTCACGCAGGTGGCCAAGGTACGGAACTTTGAGCTTGGTCAAGTACTGATCCAACTCCTCATACACCAATGTGTGCTCGCGCACGCGATTGGCGAGGACCGCCAGACGCGCCTGCTTGCGCGACACCTTGCCGATTTCAAGCAATTCAGCCATGAAGTGTCCGCAGGCCTTCATGTCGATGCTCGAGGGCAGCACGGGCACGATGATGGTTTCTGCGCGCCGCACCAGTTCGTTGAGCTCGGTGCCGTGAACCCGCGCCGGCGCATCGATCACGAGAATATCGGTGTTGCGCGGTACGCTGCGCAATCCGTCGTCGAACGCGGCCGCTGCGCTGATCGCGGGTAGATCCGCCGGCCGCATGGCGAGCCAATCGAGACTGGAACGCTGCGGGTCGTAATCTGCGATACAGACGTTGTGCCCGTCGCGGGCGAAGAACACGGCGATGTTCGTGCTGAGCGTGCTTTTGCCGCAGCCGCCCTTCGCATTCAAAACCATTACGTGGCGCATAATCCCCCGGTATTGTTGTGCCCGTAAGGTAGAGCTTTCAGCGAGCATTGCGCAACCCCCGAGCGGAAAATTGCCGCATCGGCTATGCTTCGCGGCATGCGCATCGAGTTCCTGAAGATGCAAGGCCTCGGCAACGATTTCCTGGTATTCGACGCCGCCGCCCTCGCCGCCGACACTCGTCTTGATGAACGGACGCTTCGCGCCCTCGCCGATCGCCATACGGGTGTCGGCTTCGATCAGGCGCTGATGTTGGAAACGCCGCGCGAGGCCTCGAGCCGGGTTTTCTATCGAGTGTTCAATGCCGACGGCATCGAGGTCGAACAGTGCGGCAATGGTGCGCGCTGTGTGGCCGCACTGATGTATGCGCGCGCTCCGGAATTGGGCCGCGATCTGATCATGGGCAGCCGCGGCGGCAAAGTGCGCGCGCGCATCCGAGATGACGGCCTGGTGTCGGTGGACATGGGCATACCGGTGTTTGCCGAGCCGTTGAGCTTCTCGTTGAACGTCGCCGGCGAGGACATTGAGATGAGCGCGCTCTCGATGGGCAACCCTCACGTGGTGCTGCAAGTGCCCGCGGTGAAAAGCGCCGCGGTCGCGCAGTTTGGGCCTGGTATCGAGCGGCACCCGCACTTTCCGGACCGCACCAATGTGGGTTTCATGCAAATCGTCGGCCGCGACCATATCTCGCTGCGCGTGTACGAGCGCGGGGCGGGTGAAACCCAGGCCTGCGGCACCGGCGCGTGTGCCGCGGTGGCCGTCGGTCGGCGCCTGGGGTCGCTCGACGCTGAGGTGCGGGTGGATTTGCCCGGCGGCACGGCGCTGGTTTCTTGGGAGGGCCCGGGCCAGCATATATGGCTGACCGGACCTGCGACCACGGTTTTCACAGGTTCTATCGATTTAACGCGATTCACGGGAGCCACACAATGACCACAAGTCACGCGCGCGGGATCAAGCAGGATGTCCTCAATGACAACAGTGTCGCGGACTATTTGCAAACCTTTCCGGATTTCTTCGAACGCAACTCGCAGCTGCTGACCAAGCTGCGCCTGCCGCATGTGCGCGACGCCGCCGCCACCGTGAGTTTGGTGGAACGCCAGGTCGAAGTGCTGCGCGAACGCAATCAGTCGCTCGAGCGCAAGCTCAAGGAACTGGTGGATGTGGCGCGCGCCAACGACACGCTGGCGGACCGCATTCACCGCTTGAGCCAGCGGCTGATCCGCGCGCGCACCTTGCCGGAATCCATCAGCGCCATCGAGACTTCGCTGCGGGAGGATTTTGACGCGATGAATTCGGTTCTGGTGCTGTTCACCGAGCAAGCGCACGCGCTGGCGCCGGACATGGGCCGATTTTTGCGCATTGCCGATCCCGTTAACGAGGACATGAGGAGCTTTGAGTCTTTGTTGACGTCGGGAAAGCCGCGCTGCGGGCAGGTCCGCGATGCCCAGCGCGACTACCTGTTCGGTAAAGATTCGGTCGCGATCGGCTCGGTGGCGCTTACGCCGCTGGGGCAGAAGGGCGCACTCGGCATTTTGGCGATCGGCGCCAGCGATGCGGAGCGCTTCCATCCGGGCATGAGCACCGAATTTTTGCTGCGCATCGGCGAACTCGTGACCTACGCCTTGATGCGCTGAAGGCTCGAGCGAAGGTGCAGCCCTCTGAACGCGAGTGGGTCGGGCGATTTCTGGCGCATCTGAAGTTCGAGCGGCGCATGAGCGGCCACACCCTGGCGGCCTATCGGCATGATCTGTTCAGGCTGATGGCGTTTTGCGCACGCCGCGATGTGCGGCGCTGGAGCGCGCTCAATAATTTTCAAGTGCGCGCCTTCGCCGCCGCCGAGCATGCCGGCGGCATCGCACCGCGCAGCATCCAGCGGCGCCTGTCGGCGGCGCGTTCATTTTACGAATACCTCATGCGCGAAGGCCATGCCAGGAATAATCCCGCGCTCGAGGTGCGCGCACCGAAAACCAAGAAGCGCCTGCCGTCAACATTGGACGCCGATCAAATGGGCCGGCTGCTGGACTTTCGGGTGGACGACGCCCTCTCCGCGCGCGACAAGGCCATGATGGAGCTGTTCTACTCATCGGGCTTGCGACTGGGCGAGCTGGCGGGACTCGATGTGTCGGCCGTCGATCTCGAGGATCGAACCGTGCGGGTGCTCGGCAAGGGACATAAGACGCGTATCGTCCCCATCGGCCGCCACGCCATCGAAGCCTTGAAACGCTGGCTGGCGCAACGCGCCGAGTGGATACTGACAAAGCCCGGTGCGGCCGCGCAGTCCCGCGCTGCGATGTTTGTCGGAAAGACGGGGCGGCCTCTGTCGGTACGAGCGGTGCAGCTGCGGGTGGGCAGTTGGGCC
This sequence comes from uncultured Gammaproteobacteria bacterium, assembly GCA_963761345.1. Lineage (GTDB taxonomy): Bacteria > Pseudomonadota > Gammaproteobacteria > Steroidobacterales > Steroidobacteraceae > Bog-1198. Next base: position 175,962 of record CAVXGV010000009.1, on the reverse strand, counting down.
CGACGACAGGGCCTGTCGATGCACGTGCACCCGCATATGTTTCGCCATTCCTTTGCGACGCATCTTCTGGAATCCAGCGGAGACCTGCGCGGCGTGCAGGAATTGCTGGGTCACGCCGACATCAGCACCACCCAGGTGTATACGCATTTGGATTTTCAGCATCTGGCCAGTGTCTACGACGCCGCCCATCCGCGGGCCCGCCGCCGGCCTCGCACGGCTTGAAAGGGCTGTGAACGGCCCCACCGTTAGGATTCCTATGAACCACGACCCTGAGCGAATCTACGGCACCACCATCTTGGCGGTGCGCCGCAACGGCCACGTTGCGGTCGGCGGTGACGGCCAAGTCACCCTGGGACAAAGCGTGATGAAATCCAATGCCCGCAAGGTCCGCCGCCTGTACGGCGGCAAGGTGTTGGCGGGATTCGCCGGCGGCACGGCCGACGCATTTACCTTGTTCGAGCGCTTCGAGGGAAAGCTGGAGAAATTCGGCAACCTGACCCGCGCGGCGATCGAACTGGCCAAGGACTGGCGCAGCGACCGCAGCTTGCGGCGTCTGGAAGCACTGCTCTGTGTGGCGGACATCGACAGCACGTATGTCATCTCGGGCACCGGCGATGTGATCGAGCCGGAGCATGACCTGATCGCCATCGGTTCCGGCGGCGGTTATGCGCAGGCCGCGGCGCAGGCTTTTATGCAAGGCGATCTTGCGGCGCGCGACATCGTCGAACGCTCACTGAACATCGCAGCGGATATCTGTATCTACACGAACCGCAATCTGACCATCGAGGAACTGTAGATGTCGCAGATGACTCCGCGGGAAATCGTCGAGGAACTCGACAAGCACATCGTCGGCCAAAAGGCCGCGAAACGCGCGGTGGCCATTGCGCTGCGAAATCGCTGGCGGCGCCAGCAAGTCGCCGAATCGCTGCGCCAGGAAATCACACCGAAAAATATCCTCATGATCGGACCCACCGGGGTCGGCAAAACTGAAATCGCGCGACGGCTGGCGCGGCTCGCCAAGGCGCCTTTTATCAAGGTCGAAGCCACGAAATTCACGGAAGTGGGCTATGTTGGGCGCGAAGTTGATTCGATCGTCCGCGATCTTGTCGATATCTCCGTCAAAATGACCCGAGAAGAAGAGATGGCCAAGGTGCGCCCCCGTGCCGCCGACAGCGCCGAGGAGCGCGTGCTGGACATTTTGCTGCCTCGCGCCCAGGCGGGATTCACCGCTGATGCGGGTTCCAAAGACAACGATACCCGGCAGCGCTTTCGCAAAATGCTGCGCGAGGGCCAGCTGGACGATCGCGAGATCGAAATCGAAGTGCGGGCCATGCCGGTCGGCGTGGAAATCATGGCACCACCGGGCATGGAGGAAATGACCCAGCAACTGCAGGGGATGTTCCAGAATTTGGGCGGTGGACGCACGCGCCCGCGCAAACTCAAGATCAAGGAAGGGCTGAAGCTCTTGGTCGACGAAGAAGCCGCGAAGATGATCAACGAAGAGGAATTGAAACTACGCGCCGTGGAGAATGCCGAGCAAAACGGCATCGTGTTCATCGACGAAATCGACAAGATCGCGCGCCGCCAGGAAACCATGGGTGCGGATGTGTCGCGCGAAGGAGTGCAGCGCGACCTGCTGCCCTTGGTCGAAGGCTGCACCGTGAACACCAAGTACGGCACCGTGAAGACCGACCATGTGCTGTTCATCGCATCCGGCGCCTTTCACATGTCGAAGCCTTCGGACCTGATCCCTGAATTGCAGGGCCGCCTGCCCATCAGGGTTGAACTCGAGCCTTTGGTGGTCGGGGATTTCGTGCGCATCCTGACCGAGCCGGATGCATCTTTGTGCCGCCAGTACAAAGCGCTGATGGCCACCGAGGGCGTGACGCTGGAATTTGCCGACTCCGGGGTGCAGCGGCTCGCCGAAGTCGCTTTCGAAGTCAACGAACGCACCGAGAATATCGGCGCGCGGCGGCTGCACACCGTGATGGAGCGATTGCTCGAGGGCGTGTCCTTCGAAGCCGCAGATCGCGACGGCAGCAGCGTGCTCATCAATCGCGAGTACGTCGAAGGCAATTTGGGCGAACTGGTGAAAGATCAGGATCTGTCACGGTATATCCTGTGAACGCGCCGCAGCCCACCGACATCAAGCTGCGGACGGCATCGCGGCTGCTGGAGGTGCGCTTCGACGATGGCTCTCATTTCGAGCTGCCGTTCGAGTATTTACGGGTTTTTTCGCCGTCTGCGGAAGTACGAGGCCACGGCGGCGGCGAAGGCGTGCTGCAGCTCGGCAAGGAAAATGTGGGCATCAGCAGCATAGAGCCGGTGGGAAACTATGCACTGCGCCTGTTCTTCGACGATGGCCACAATACCGGCCTGTATTCCTGGAGCGTGCTGTACCAGCTGGGCAAGGAGCGGGACGCGAATTGGGCGCGCTATTTGGAACGCTGCGCGCAAGGCCGAGCTTAGCCGGAATTGGTCCGGGAATGCCTATAGCCCGGCCTGCCCGCGGGGTGCCGAGTGTTCATGAATAATGGCCGTGAGCGGCGGCCTGTCCGCGCCAAGCTGGACACGCCAGTCGGCTACAATGCCCCTTTGAGACAAAGGGAACCCATGGCTGACTCCGATGATGCGGTGGATTTTGGCTTTGAAAAGGTCGCCGCGGCCGACAAGGCGGCACGCGTGCGCTCGGTCTTTGCATCGGTGGCGGGCAAGTACGACGTCATGAATGACCTGATGTCACTCGGCGCGCATCGGCTGTGGAAGCACTTCACCCTGTCGTTGACGGGCTTGCGTGCCGGGCAGTGCGCCTTGGACGTTGCCGGGGGTACAGGCGACCTCGCCGCCGGATTGCTCAAGCAAGTGGGCAAGGGCGGCCGGGTGGTGCTGTCGGATGTGAATCCGGCCATGCTGGAGCTCGGCCGCGACCGCCTGCTCGATGCGGGCCATGTGGGCAACGTCGAGTGCATGCTTGCCGATGCGGAGCGGCTACCCTTCGAAGACGACGCCTTCGACTGCGTGACCATCGGCTTCGGCCTGCGCAATGTCACCGACAAGGCGGCGGCGCTGAAATCCATGCACCGTGTCCTTAAACCAGGCGGCCAGTTGTTGATCCTGGAGTTTTCGACACCGGTGCTCCCCGGTTTGAAGCCGCTTTACGACGCGTATTCCTTCAAGTTTTTGCCGCTCCTCGGACGCTTGGTCGCACACGATGCGGATAGCTACCGCTATCTGGCGGAATCCATCCGCATGCATCCCGATCAAGAGGCGTTGCTGGAGATGTTGCGAAACGCAGGGTTCGCCCAAGCGCGCTATCACAACTTGAGCGGCGGCATCGTGGCTGTGCATCGCGGCTACAAGATCTGATGCCCGCCACCCCCGCCTGGCTGGCATCGGCCGAAGCTGCGTTCAACCGCAACATCGCTGCATCGGGCCAGGCGGCGGCGCTCATGAAGCGCCTCGATGGAACCAACCTGCAAATCGACGTCGATGGCATCGCCCGGGTACGCGCCGTGTGCTTCGGCGGCAGGCTTGCATTGCTCGGCGGCGACGATACGCCGGCGGATGCCGTCATTTCCGGGTCCGCGCCGGCGCTGCTGCAATTGCTCAGGGGAGGAGCACCATCCGCGCAGACCCGATCGTCGGTGCAGATTCGCGGCGATGCCGAAATTGCCAACTTGTATCGCGAACTGTTCAGCGCCGCGCGCCCCGATCTGGAAGAAGAACTTTCGCGCTGGGTGGGCGATATGCCGGCGCGGCATCTGTCCCAATTGGCGAAAAGCGTGAGGAATTGGGCGCGCCGCGCCAGGCGCACCGCCGGCGAGAATATCGCCGAATACCTGCAAGAGGAAGGCCGTGACCTGGTCACCAAAACCGAATTGGAAGAATTCCTGAACGGCGTCGATGGCCTGCGCGAGGGCGTCGATCGGCTGGAAGCACGGCTCTTGGGGCTGGAGCGGCGCATGCAGGGCGTGCCCTGATGCGCGCGCGCGTACTGGGGCGGCTGTTGCAGATACAGCGGGCGCTGGTGCGCCACCGGCTGGACGAATTCGTGCGTGCGACGCACATGTACCGGCCGCTGCGTTATTTGTATTTTTTCTCGCCGTGGACCTGGTTTCAACGCAGTATCGCCGGCTCGCGCGGCGAACGCCTGCGCCTGGCGCTCGAGGAATTGGGGCCGATATTCGTAAAATTCGGCCAGGCGCTCTCGACCCGCCGCGACCTGCTGCCCATCGATGTGGCCGATGAATTGGCGAAGCTGCAGGATAGCGTGCCGCCGTTTTCGGGCGACATTGCCATCGCGATGGTGGAAAAGACTTTCGGCAAGCCGCTCGGCGAAATATTCGACGGCTTCGAAGCGGCGCCGCTGGCCGCGGCGTCCATCGCACAGGTGCATGCGGCCACCTTGAAGAGCGGCGAGGAGGTCGTGGTCAAAATACTGCGTCCGGGCATGCGCGAGGTCATCGATCTCGACCTCGACGTACTGGACGCGCTCGCCGGGCTCGCGGATGAGTATTGGATCGAGGCCCGGCCGGTCAGGCCCATTGAAGTGGTGCACGAATATCGCAAGACCGTGACCGACGAATTGGACCTGATGCGCGAGGCCGGCAATGCCGCGCAGCTGAAACGCAATTTTTCCGGCTCGCCGCTCCTGTACGTGCCGCAGATCCACTGGGACTATTGCCGCCAGAGCGTCATGGTAATGGAGCGCATTCACGGCGTCATCGTCAGCCAGATCGGGGAATTGCGCGCGCGCGGCACCGACATTCCCAAGCTGGCCGAGAACGGCGTCGAGATATTCTTCACGCAGGTGTTCCGCCACAATTTCTTTCATGCCGACATGCACCCCGGCAATATTTTCGTCCAGATCGATGATCCCAAGAACCCGCGCTACGCGGCGGTCGATTTCGGCATCGTCGGCACCTTGCAGCCGCGCGACCAGCACTATCTGGCCGAAAACTTCATGGCTTTTTTCAACCGCGATTACGGCCGGATTGCGCGGCTGCACATCGAAAGCGGCTGGGTGCCCAAGGGTACCCGCGTGGATGAACTCGAGTCGGCCGTGCGCACCGTGTGCGAGCCCATTTACAACAAGCCTCTGAAGGAAATCTCTTTCGCGCAGGTGCTGTTGCGGCTGTTCGAAACCGCGCGCCGTTTCGACATGCGGGTTCAACCGCAGCTCATCTTGCTGCAAAAGACCTTGTTCAATATCGAAGGCTTGGGCAGACAGTTGTACCCCGAACTCGACCTCTGGAAGACCGCGCAACCGGTGCTGCGCGAGTGGATGCGCGAGCGCACGCATCCGCGCACCATCCTCAAGGAGATTCGCACCCATCTGCCCGATGCCCTGATGACCCTGCGTCAGGTACCGCAGATCTTGCAGTCCGCCGTGCGCGAAGCTGCCGGGGGCACCGCGCCCGCCGATGTCAGGATGGCGGAATTGCGCGCCGAGATCCGCTTCGCGGCCGCGCGGCGCGACACGGCAATCGCTGCGGGGGTGCTGTGGTTATCCGGGTTGATTTGGCTGGTCCAAACCACGCAATATCGCTGGTTTGGGGGGCTGCAGATGATTGCCGCCATCCTCCTTTTCGTAAGACTTAGATCCGCAAGGCCACGAATCGAATGAGAATTCCGATAGAGAGTTCCACCAGCTATCGCGGCCGCAATTCCCGGCCCAATTTGCCGGTGCTCACGCTGTTCGTGGCGCTCGCTCTCGGCGTCGGCGGGCTGGGCGCCGTGTTTTCGCCCGGTGTGTCGGCATCGGCAACCCGTTGGTATGCCGCGCTGGCCAAGCCGGAGTGGCTGCCGCCGCAAAATTGGTTTGCGCCCGTGTGGGCGGTGCTGTATGTGCTGATGGCCGTCGGTGCATGGCTCATTTGGCGCGAACGCTATCATCGCGGCCGCAGCGCGGCGATAGCTGCCTACTCGCTGCAGCTGTTGCTCAATGCCCTGTGGCCGCCCTTGTTTTTCGGCTTGAAAAATATCGATGCCGGTTTGTTCGACATCGTTGCCTTGTGGCTGGCGATCGGCTGGACCATCCGTGAATTCGTGCGCGTACGCAGCGTAGCGGCCCTGACGCTGGTGCCGTATTTTCTCTGGGTGAGTTTCGCGGCCGCGATCAATCTCGCGATCTGGAAATTGAATCCATGACCGTAGACCCCTCGCGCCGTTTCAATTCCCCCTATCACGCGACGCCGCGCACGCACCTGCTGTCGAACGGCAACTATTCGGTGATGCTGACCGCGGCCGGCTCCGGATACAGCAGTTGGCGCGACATTGCCCTCACCCGTTGGCGGGAAGACCCCACGTGCGATCCTTGGGGCTGCTACATATTTCTGCGCGATGTATTCAGCGGCCACGTGTGGTCCGCCGGGTATCAGCCCATCGGACGCGAATCGGAAAGTTACGATGTGGCCTTCTTCGAGGATCGCGCGCAGATCAGCCGTAAAGACGGACCGATCCGCACCGTCATGGAAATCCTGGTGTCGAGCGAAGAGGATGCCGAAGCACGGCACCTGTCGCTGACCAACGAAGGTAGCGGCGTACGGGAAATCGAGCTGACTTCCTATGCGGAGGTGGTCTTGAGCCAGCCCGCAGCGGATTCGGCTCATCCGGCATTTTCCAAAATGTTCGTGCAGACCGAGTTTGCGGCGGAACGCGGCGCCCTGCTGGCGACGCGGCGGCCGCGCGAAGCCAATCAAGTTCCGGTTTGGATGGCGCATTTCAGTTACTTGGAAGGCGAAGCCATCGGCAGTCTGCAGTACGAGTCGGACCGGGCGCGCTTCATCGGCCGGGGACATGACGTGCGCAATGCCGTCGCCATCATGGAGGCGCGGCCCCTGTCCAACACGGCGGGCACGGTGCTCGATCCGGTGCTGGCGCTGCGGCGCCGGGTGCGGATCAACCCCGGCGAGACCGCTCATATCGCCTTTTGGACCGGCGTCGGCGCGAATCGTGCCCAGGCTTTGAGCCTGGTCGACAAGCTCGGCAGCGAGCCGGCGTTTCAGCGCGCAAAGACGCTGTCTTGGGCCAAAGCCCAGGGGCAGCTTCGCGATCTGGGTGTTGGTTTCGACGACGCGCAACTGTTTCAAGAGATCGCCGGGCGGGTGCTGTATTCCGATGCGTCGCTGCGCGCACCGCGCGAACTCCTCGACGGCAACCAGCTTGGCCGGACGGCCTTGTGGGCTCACGGCGTGTCCGGCGATCTGCCGATCGTGCTGGCGGTGATCACTGCCGAGGCGGAGATACCCATCGTCAGGCAGCTGCTGCGCGCACAAACGTATTGGCAATCGAAGCATCTCGCGGTCGATCTGCTGATTTTGAACGCCGCGGGGTCCGCCGCCGTTGGAGCGGTGCAGACGGCACTGGACGCCGTCGTCAAGAGTTCCCTGGAGGCGCGCAGCGAAACCCTGCAAGGTCGCGGCGCCGTCATCATGCTACGCGCCGATGCCATGACGGCTGAGCATGGCGATTTTCTCCAGACGGCGGCGCGTGCCGTATTCCACGGCGGCCGCGGACCGTTGAGCGGGCAGCTCGCCAGGCCTCAGGAGCGGGAGGCGGCGGCACGGCTGCGCCGCGAGCACGGCGCCGAGGAGCAGCGCACCCACGTGCCGCGCCTGGTACCCGCGCTGGAGTATTTCAATGGCCTGGGCGGCTTTGATGCAGGAGCGCGCGAATACGTGGTGGTGCTCGATGACGGCCAGTGGACGCCGGCACCCTGGATCAACGTCATCGCCAACCCGCAATTCGGATGTCTGGTGTCCGCGGACGGTTCAGGCAGCACCTGGTCGCTGAACGCGCAGCAGAACCAAATCACACCGTGGTCCAATGATCCGGTGAGCGACGCGCCGTCGGAGGCCATCTACATTCGCGACGAGAACTCCGGGGATCTTTGGAGCGCGACACCGTTGCCCATCCGCGAGCGCTCATCCGTGTACGTCGTGCGTCATGGGTTCGGCTACTCGAGCACCGAGCACACTGCGCACGGCATTTCGTCGAAACTGACGCAATTCGTGCCGCTCGAAGATTCAGTCAAGATCTCGCGGCTGAAAATCCTCAATGCCTCGGATCAAGCCCGGCAACTATCGATCACTCATTACTTGGACTGGGTGCTGGGCAATCAGAACAACCGCGCTGCGCCCTTCATCATTACCGCGATCGACCCGAAGACGGGGGCGCTTCTGGCGCGCAATCCGTGGACGGCGGATTTCCAGTCCCGCGTCGCATTCATGGACATGGCCGGCCGGCAGCAGAGCTTTACCGCCGATCGCACGGAGTTCATCGGGCGCCATGGCTCCCTCGCCGAGCCGGCCGCGCTTCTGGGGCCACAAGCCCTGACCAATCGCGTCGGCGGGGGGCTCGATCCCTGCGGCGCCATGCAAACGAAGATCACTCTGAATCCAGGTGAAGCGGTGGAACTCACGCTGCTGCTGGGCGAGGAGAGCTCCGCCGAAAAGGCAGTTGAGCTGATTGAGCGCTACCGCGGCGTGGATCTGGAGGGCACGCTGAAGGCGGTGAGAGATTTTTGGGATCGCACTCTGGACGTCATCCAAGTCAAGACGCCGGATCGATCCATGGACATTCTGGTGAACGGCTGGCTGATGTATCAGGCGCTTGCCTGCCGGGTGTGGGGCCGCACGGCGTTTTATCAGTCGAGCGGCGCCTACGGGTATCGCGATCAGCTGCAAGACGTAATGGCGCTGTGCGTTTCAGCACCGGCCATCACCCGCGAGCATATTTTGAGGGCAGCGGCTCGTCAGTTCACGGAGGGCGACGTGCAGCATTGGTGGCTGCCCACCTCCGGCCAGGGGATCAGGAACCGGGTGTCGGACAGCCGAATCTGGCTTCCCTTCGTGGTGGCGCATTATCTTGATGTCACCGGCGATGCCGCCGTGCTGGACGAGCAGGTAGCTTTTCTGGGGGCAGCCCTCTGGCGCCGCAGGAACTGGAGAGTTTCTCGGCTCCGCCGGCGGCCGCTCCGGCGGCGCTGTATGAACATTGCGTTCGCGCGCTCGATTCGAGCTTGAATATCGGCGTGCACGGGCTGCCGTTGTTCGGCACCGGCGATTGGAATGACGGCATGAACCGTGTCGGCATTGCAGGGCGCGGCGAAAGCGTGTGGCTGGGGTGGTTCCTGCACAGCGCATTGACGCGTTTCGTGCCCATCGCGGAGGCGCGCGGCGCGGCCGACCAGGCGGCGAACTGGCGCAAACACGCATTCGCGCTGCAGCAAGCCATCGAGCGCGAAGCCTGGGACGGCGACTGGTATCGGCGCGGCTACTATGACGACGGCACCGTGTTGGGCTCGGTCGCGAGCGATGAATGCAGGATCGATTCGGTGGCGCAATCCTGGGCCGTGATCTCGGGCGCCGCGGAACGCAGCCGCGCGCTTCGCGCCATGTCCGCCGTCAACACGCAGCTGGTCAGCCGCAGCGATGGACTGGTGAAATTGTTCGCGCCGCCGTTCGATCACACCTCGCACGACCCCGGCTATATCAAGGCATACCCTCCCGGCCTTCGCGAGAACGGCGGCCAGTACACTCACGCAGCCATGTGGTCGACGCTGGCGTTCGCGCTGCTCGGCGACGGCGACAGGGCGGGCGAACTGTTCTCGCTTTTGAATCCGATCAATCACGCCGCCACGCGCGCCGGCATCCACCGCTACAAGGTGGAGCCCTACGTGGTCTGCGCCGACGTCTATTCCGCGCCACAGCATGTCGGCCGCGGCGGCTGGACTTGGTACACCGGCTCGGCCGCCTGGATGTACCGCACGGCGGTGGAAGGCATTTTGGGAATCCATTTGCGCGCCGGTAAGCTCAAGATAGATCCCTGCATCCCGCGCGCCTGGGCGGGCTTCGAATTTACCTACAAGTTTGGATCATCGCGCTACCGCATCAGCGTGAAAAATCCCCGCGGCGTCTGTCGAGGGGTCGCTCAGGCGTCGCTGGACGGCAAGAATCTGGGCGGCGCGCCCTGTGAGATCGAATTGGTGGACGACGGCCGTTATCATTACGGCGAGATCACCCTGGGTTAGCCGTCTTAGGAATCCCCGGACTTCGCCTTGAGCATGCCGACCGCCTTGGCGATGAGCATTTTGGCCACTGCGTTCGCGGGGACGAACCGCAGCAATCGCAGCGCCAGGGCCGGGCGCGCAATCAGCAGACCGCCGGCCAATGCGCCCAACGTTCCCAAGCCGCGGCTGCTCATCAGCATCTGCATGGTGCGGCTGCGCGGAAATCCGCCGTGACCGTTGCCGGGCTCACCGGCGCTGCCGCCATATTCGCCCGGCGGCGGATCGAGGATGGAACGCAGTTCCTCACGGGATTGCGCCAGCTTGGTGTGTATCAGGCTGCGGGCATTGGCGTCGCGATCGACCAACGATCAATCCTCGTCCGCGGACAAGAGGCGCTCGAGAAGGACACGGTCTTGCTGCCACTCACGCCGTACATCGGTGAACAGCGCCGAGCGGCTGCGCGCCAGCTTGAAGCCGTAGATCAACGCCACGATGGCGATCAGGAAAAACCCGCCGCCCATCCATGCGATGGCAGCTACTCGATAGGAGGTGTCCCAGGTATACGCCACCACACCCAGACAGGTCATGAACACCGCGAACAGCACGCAGACCGCGGCGATGGCCGATGCGATCACTTGCGCCGTAATCTCGCGCTGTGCCCTCGCCAAATCCAACCCGACCAGTTCGACATAGGCGCCGATATGGCGCATCAGCGCGGGGGCGGCTTTGGGCAGTGACCATAACCCTCGCACGTCGGCGCCTTGAATCTTAGGTGCGGCGCGTCGCTAGAATGCCCACCACCGCTCCGACCAGCGCCGCGATACCGATCGCCTGCCACGGACTTTCTCGGACATAGTCATCCGCCGTACTTGCCACGTCCTGGGCGTGGCGTCGGATCGAGTCGGCGCTCTCCGAAAGACTTTGCTTCGTGGCTTCCACCGCACGCTGAACTTTGCCGCGCACCCGAACCACATCGGCATCCTTCAAATCAGCAATGCGCGCCATGAGATCTTCGACGTCCGAGATCAGGTTTTTGATTTCGCCCGAAGCCGCCGATTTGATATCGCTGATCCCGTCGCTCAAATCATTCTTCACACGGCGGCCGGTCGCACGAGCCTGGTCCGCCGTGTTGTCAAAATTCGCTTCCATAACGTTCTCCTGGTGCATGGGCCTGGCGGCGCTGCTTCAATCCCCTACACTATGCGGCGTACCGCACAGTAGCCATCGGTTCGTCTCGGGCCTGTCTGTAGGATTAGCCTCACATGTTAGACTTACGTACCTCAACGCGGGCAACTTTACATGAAAATCCTGGGCGAGGAACTGGGCGGAATCGGACGGTGGTACATAGCCCTGCCGCCCATTCTCCTCGTCGGCTTCCTGGTCGGCCTTTTTTTTCTCGCCGCCGCCGGGCAATCGCGGCTCAATCTGGCCAACGAGCGTTTGCACAGCTCGCAGCTGCGGGAACAGGCCCTGAGCGAATTCGCCGGCCTCATGACGGACGCCGAATCGGCGCAGCGCGGCTACCTGCTCACCGGAGAGGGGGCATACCTCCGGCCTTACGCGGCGGCGGTCGGCAAGGTCAGGGGGTCCCTGGACCGGTTACATGAGGCCTACGGCGGCGACGACAGCAGCAGCGAGTTTCACCAGCTGCGGGTCTTGACCGGCAAGGAACTCGGGGAACTCGAGGACGGTATCGCGCTCTCGAAAAAGCACGGCACGACCCGCAGCACGGCCGCGGCCGCCAACGTCGTCGGGACCGATGTCGGCAAGGGCACGATGGATTCCATCGCCGCCATCATCGGCACCATGCGCAAGGAGGCGGCGGCCGAGGCGGCGGCGGCCAACGCCGAATGGCGGCGGGATTTCCGGCTTTCGCGATGGGTGTCCGCCATGGGCGCAATTCTCAACATCGGCCTGGTCGTGTTGGCGGTCTGGCTGGTATACGGCGACATGCGCCGCCGCGCGCTTCAGGCCGCCGGACTGCGTAACCAAAAACAGCATCTCGAGGAACAGGTGCGCGCACGAACCCGGGAATTGACCGCACTGTCGACGCATTTGCAGGGCGTATCCGAACAGGAAAAGTCCGCGCTGTCGCGCGAGCTGCACGATGAACTGGGCGGGCTCTTGGTCGCCGCCCGCATGGATCTGTCCTGGCTGCAGCAGCGCTTGCCGACCACGGATCCGGCCATTGAACAGCGCTTCAAACGCATTCACGATTCTTTGAGCGCAGGCGTCGATCTAAAGCGCCGGGTAGTGGAGGAGCTGCGCCCCACCTTGCTCGACAACATGGGCTTGTTTACGGCGCTGCGATGGCAATTCAAGGAAACCTGCCGCCATACCGGCTTGCGCTGCACGGAAACCATTCCGGAAATCGAGATGAAGTTCAGCCCCGATGCCGCCATCGGCGTTTTTCGCATCGCACAGGAAGCACTGACCAATATCTTGAAGCATGCCGAAGCCAAGTCCGCCGACCTCGCCCTTTTCATCGTCGGGGACACTTTTACACTGCGCATTTCCGATGACGGCAAGGGCATTCCGAGCGGCCGCATCGGTATCAGCACCTCACACGGCCTGGCCTCGATGCGCCATCGGATCGCAGGACTCGGCGGGGATTGGGATGTCCACACCCCCCCTACGGGCGGCACCGTCGTCACGGCCAGGATTCCGCTGGCGAGAATGTTGGTGCCTGAGACGGCAGGAGGCGAGCTTGGGCCCGCCCCGCTTCCAAGCCTGAAAAAAAGCCAGGTAAGTTGAGTCTTGGAAGCCGGCTGATCTCAGCAGCCGGCGCGCGGCGCGACCGGCGGCCGATCAATGCTTGGCGAGATGCGCCTCGCAGATTTCGTGGAGCACTTCCGGCAGGCGTCCGTAGTCGCGCGCCTTGTCCAAGAAGTGCGTGGCACCCAGCGCAATCGCCGCGTTCTTGTATTCAGGCAGATCGTAGTTCGTGAGCACGATGATTCGCGGCTTTTGCTGCGAGGTCGCAAGTGCGCGCATCACGCCGAATCCCGTGCCCTGCTTCAAGTGCAGGTCCAGGATGATGACGTCGACCGCGTCGCGCTTGACGGCCGCCAGCGCGGCCGCTTCCGTGTCCGCCGTGCCGATCAACTCGACGTCGGAGATTTGCCGGATTGCTTCGGTGAGCCGCTCGGTCAATACCTTGGAGTCCTCGACCAGCAATACCCGCAACGACCGGACCATCAACATGTCGTCCTGGTCAATCTTATGTCGTGCTGTGGCTTGCTCATGCTTCACTACTGGATGAGTCCGTTGCGCAGAGCATAGGATGTAATGTCGGCATTGGCGGTGAAACTCATTTTCTCCAGTATGCGGCTTCGATAGGTACTGACGGTTTTGACGCTCAAGCTGAGCTCATTGGCGATATCCGAGACGCCGCGGCCCGCCGCCAACTTGCAAAAGATTTGGAATTCACGCGTGGAAAGCCGCGCGTGCAGCGGTTTGTCGGGGTCGCCGTCGAGATCGGCCACCAAAATTTCGGCGAGCGCGGCACTGACATAGCGCCGCCCGGACAACACCGTACGCACCGCCTTCATCAGCTCTTCCGGAGCACTGTCCTTGGACAGATAGCCGCTGGCGCCCGCGCGCAACACGTTGACCGCATATTGCTGCTCGGGCAGCCCGCTCATGACGAGAACCCGCACGCTGGGATGCCCGGTCTGGATGTGGCGCAGGATATCCAGCCCGCTTCGATCGGGCATATGAATGTCGAGGAGTACCAAATCCCATTCCGATTCGCGCAGGGCATCCAGTGTTTCGTTGCCGCTGGCGGCTTCGCCCACGGCGTTGATGGTTGGATCAGCTTCGAGAAATTGCTTGAAGCCGGCCCGGACCACCGCATGATCGTCTGCGATCAGAACTCTTGACACGTTAGGTTCCCCCGTCGATGCACGTAGCCTAGGAGTTCGCGCATTCCTGACTTTGCGAATATCCGTTGAGCTTGTTATACAGCGTCTTGAGACTGCAGCCCAGTGCATCGGCGGCCCGGCGCTTGTTGCCCTTGAAATAATCCAAGGTGGCCTCGATCAAGGAGCGCTCCATATCATGGATGCGTGATCCGACGCGAATATCCAGGCGTTCTCGATCAGCCGAGTATCCATGGTTCTCTTCGATGCCCGCGGCATGATCGGCGCCCCGAAAGCCGTTGTGAAGCAGCGGCGCCAGCTCCAGAACGCTGTCGCTTAGAATGAATGCGCGCTCGATGCAATTCTTCAGCTCACGAACATTGCCCGGCCAGGAATGTTGCTGGAGCGTCATGCGCGCCTGCGCAGACAATCGCTTCTGCGTCATGGCTTGGGCGTTGAGTTCCGATAGAAAGTGGCTCGCCAGCAGCTCGACATCGTCGCCACGGCTGCGCAGCGGCGGCATGTCGATGGGAAACACCGCCAGCCGGTACAGTAGATCTTCGCGCAGCTGTCCGGCTTGCGCCGCGGTCAAGGGACAGCGGTTGGTGGCGGCAATGACCCGCACATCGCTGGTGTACTCCGTGCTTGCCCCGACCCGATAGAACTTGCGCGACTCGAGCACGCGCAGCAACCGCGTTTGCATCTCCAGGGGCATCTCGGTGACTTCGTCGAGCAGCAGCGTGCCACCATGGGCGCGCTCGAATACTCCGGCGTGCGCACGCACGGCGCCGGTGAAACTACCCTTCTCATAGCCGAACAGCTCGGCTTCGATGAGCCCCGCGGGAATGGCGCCGCAGTTGATGGCGATGAAGGGATGGCAGCGGCGTGCACTGTGTTCATGAATCATTCGTGCCGCCAGTTCCTTGCCGGAACCGCTTTCGCCGGTCAATAGAACGCTCGCTTCGGTAGGGCCGACGCGCTCGATCAGGCGAAACACCTCTTGCATCGCTGCGGAGGATCCCAGTAAGGATTCCATTGCCGGCAATGGGGGGGCGGAAAGAAGGGGGGCTGGCTGCTCGGAAACACCATAGCTGGGGCTGTTCATTTCTAATCTCCTGCTGGTCGCGCCCGTGTAATCGTTACACGTAACACGTATCAATTTGTAACCTGTGCAGCTTGAGCTTGCGAGGGCTGAGGGCTGATCCTCAGCTCGGAATTCACGCTGAATCCTGTCGGTGTTTGTCCGACAAGGGTCAGCAAGCATTTGAAATCCAAGAATGGATCAGGCCTCATTCCGCGGGGGCTTAGGACTAAGCGGCCCTGGACTCAGGAATGGCACATCCTATGCACTCTGAAAAACCGCACCGCATCGCCAGCAGGCGGTAAATTGCGGCTCGAGCTGCTCGCCGCATTGAGCGCAGGTCCAAGGGGCGCCCGTTGGCGCGCTGGCGGCTTTTTCCAGCGCCCGCAACGCCGCCGATTCGAACGGGTCTTCGACCCACAATTGCGGCCAGGTTTCCAGCATCGGCAGATCGCCCAGAGCACCGGCCAGGTATTGATTGCGCAGCTCGCTTTCGATCCCGGCAGCCGTGAGCACATTGCGTGCATGCGCGACCTGCAGAAGGGATGCGGCACGAAACACTCGCTTCACGGTTCTCCTAGCCTGAACTATTCATGAAAAACGGGAAAGCTACGAAAGAAAGATCGTTCATGAATAGGTCTCGCTAGCGCAGTGATTTTAAAAAAGCGCCGACGTCCTCGCCCCGCTCCAGCGCTTCCACCAAAGCCGAGCCCACGACGACGCCGTCCACATGCGGTGCCAGGCGGGCTACTTGCCGGGCGGAACGAATGCCGAATCCTGCACACACCGGCACGCTGGAAAGTGCCTTCACTCGATCCATGTAGTCGAGCACATCGGTGGGCACATCGGCGAATTTTCCGTCCGCGGATTTTCCGGTGGTGCCCGTCATGGTTACGGCGTAGACAAATCCCTTGGCTTCGCGGCATAGCATGCTCAATCGCTCCTGCGGCGTCACCGGCGTCACCATCTGCACCAAGGCGAGCCCTTCCCCCTCGAGCGCGCGGTGCAAGTCGCCGCTCTCTTCGAACGGCAAATCCGGAACGATGAAGCCCGCGATGCCGGCTTCGCGCGCGGCGCGCGGCAGTTCGATGATGCCGAACGCCAGCAGCGGATTCAAATAGCTCATCAGAAGAATGGGTGGACTGTGCCGCGGCTCGACAGAGCGAAGTTCATCGAGTATCCACGGCAGCGTCACGCCGTCGGCCAACGCCGCAAAACTCGCCCGTTGAATGGTCGTTCCGTCCGCCATCGGATCGCTGAACGGCACGCCGATTTCCACCACATCGCATACGGCGGCGACGGCGGCGAGGCTGTCCTTGAATTGGCGCCGGGTCGGAAATCCGGCGGTCAAATAGCCCACCAAGGCCGGTTGGCCCTTCGCCACCGCGGCTTGAATGGCAGCGGATATGCGCTCGCTTGGCGCCATTGCCGGCGCGGAGTGGCCTTGCTTTTTCATCGGCGCAGTTCTTTCAGCAACGTGTTTTGCAAAATAGGCATGTCCTTGTCGCCTCGGCCTGAGCAGCCGATGAGAACTTGCGCCCCGGGATTTTTTTCCGCGAAACGCCGCGCGCCGAAGAATGCGTGCGCGCTTTCGATGGCCGGCAGAATGCCTTCGTACTTTGCGCACTCGGCGAGCGCATCCAGGGCTTCCGAATCGGTCGCCGACTCGTAGCTCACGCGCCCGCTTTGCATGAGATACGCATGCTCCGGGCCGACACCGGAATAGTCCAGGCCTGCGGATACGGAGTGTGTTTCGCGCACCTGGCCGAAAGCGTCCTGCAGGATGAGGGTGTAACTGCCCTGCAAAACACCGGGTGTGCCGAAGGTCAGCGATGCTGCGTTGTCGCCGAGGCCGGCGCCGCGGCCACCCGCCTCCACGCCGAGCAATTGCACGCCCGCATCGCCCAAAAAGGGATGGAACAATCCGATCGCATTCGAGCCGCCGCCGACGCAGGCCACCGCAACATCGGGCAGCCGTCCGGCGGCTTCCAGCATTTGCGCACGCGCCTCGCGGCCGATCACCGATTGCAGCTCACGCACCAGGTAAGGATAGGGATGAGGCCCTACCGCCGACCCCAATGCGTAATAGGTGCCGTCCGGATCGGACACCCAGTCGCGCAGCGCTTCGTCGATGGCGGCGCGCAATGTTTGATCCCCGCCGGTCACCGATACCACGGTCGCCCCCAGCAATTTCATGCGGTCCACATTGGGCGCCTGTCGTTCGACGTCGACCGCGCCCATGTACACCACGCAGGGCATGCCGAGCCGCGCCGCTGCGGCGGCGCTGGCCACGCCATGTTGTCCCGCGCCGGTTTCCGCGATGATGCGTTTGGCGCCGAGGCGCTTGGCGAGCAGCGTCTGGCCCACCGCGTTGTTGATTTTGTGTGCGCCGGTATGCGCAAGGTCTTCGCGCTTCAGCCACACCTGCGCGCCCCAGCGCTTGCTCAAAGCCGGCGCAGGCGACAGCGCGGTTGGGCGCCCCACCCAGGTCTTGAGTTCATGTTTGAACTCGGCCTGGAAGTCGGGATGGTGCAGATGACGATCAATGCCCTCCTGCAGCCGATCAAGCGCCGGCACCAGGGTTTCCGGCACATAACGGCCCCCGAATGCGCCGTAGCGTCCCTTGGCATCGGGCATTGCAGCTTGCACGACAGCAGCCCGTCCGCGGTGAACTCAAGACTCGCTCTCCATGTGCGCGGCGGCGGCGCGCGCCGCACGCACGAACTCGTGAATTTTAGCCGGATCTTTGACGCCGGGCTCCGACTCCACCCCGCTGCTCACATCCACGCCGAAGGGCCGGACCGCTTGAATGGCCTCGGCCACATTTTGCGCGGATAAGCCGCCGGCCAGAATGAGTTCGGTCTGCCGCGCCAGTTCGGCCGCCCGGCCCCAATCGGCCAGCTCGCCGATGCCGCTGGAGGGGCCTTCGAACAGCATGCGCCCCGGCAGGGGATTGGGCGTTTTTCGGCCGAAACGCACCACCGGCAGCACCTTGATATGCGCCGGAATTTTGAGCTCGCGCAAATCCTCGACGTCCGTTTGGAAATAATCCGGTTTCAGAATTCGGCAAATCTCGTCGACTTTCATTTGCAAAGGATGCTGGGCCACGGCGATGCGCAGAATTCCGGGCGGCGCGAGCGCCGCCAGCTGCGCAGCCTGGCCGGGCGTGACCTGCCGCGGGCTCGGTGCAAATACAAAGCCGATCGCGTCAACGTTGGCATCCGCTGCCGCGCTGACCGCATCGGCACCGGTGATGCCGCATATCTTGATCCACATGCCGCGGAGTGTAGCCATTTAGCTTTGCAGTGTCCGTGTCGCGGCCAATATTTCACCGAGCAATTTCGCGGGCTCATCGCAGCCCATGAGCGCGGTGCCGATCAGCGCCAATCGGTAGCCCAAGCGCCTCATCCGCAGGGCATCGGCGGCGGTGGCGACACCGCTTTCGGCCACCGCGGGCCAGTCGCCGGGCAGCTGCGGTGCCAGCGTTTCGAATCGATCCTGCACGACTTGCAGGGTCGCCAGATCGCGGCAATTGACGCCGACGAGGACATCCGCCGCGGCTTCGGTCGCACGCCCCGCGGCTTCGGTCGCACGCCCCGCGGCCTCGGTTGCACGGCCCGCGGCCTCAGTCGCACGGCCCGCGGCCTCGGCTGCCCCGCCCGCCGCGGCGCGCCCGGCGCTGCGCGACATCAACAGGTCTTTGGCCGTGGCCAAATCGGCGGCATCGAAGGCCTCCAGCAGCACGAACATCCCGTGCTCGGCGGCCGCATCGAGCAATTGAGACATTTGCGAGCGCGACAGCATTCTCACGATCACCAAAACGCCGCCCGCGCCTGCGGCCCGCGCCTCCAGCACCTGGTACGGATCGACCAGGAAGTCCTTGCGCATCGCGGGCACGCCCAAGGGTGCGAGCGCCGACGCTGCCTGCCGCAGATGCTCGAGCGATCCGTCGAACCGCGACGGTTCGGTCAATACCGAAACGGCGGCAGCGCCGCCGCGCGCGTACTGCGCCACTCGCCCGAGCCAGTCCTCGCCCTGTTCTCTCAACACCCCCGCGGCCGGCGAGCGCAGCTTCATTTCCGCGATGACGTCGAACCCGGCGCGCGACAAGCGCAGCCGCGGGCTCGGCGGCGCCGCCTTGGCGCGTCGTTCCAAGGCGGCGAGCGATTCGCGCGCGACTGCCTGCGTCACGCGCAATGCGCTGAAGCGCGCCATGTCGTCGAGAAATCCGCTCATGGCATTGCCTTCGTCATGGCATGGCCTTGGAGTCCGCCGAGTGCCGCGCGAAGGCGCGCAATCGCTGCAGCCAGGCCAGCGCTTTGCCGCTGTCCACCACGGCGCGCGCCAAGGCGATGCCGCCGGCAATGGATTGCGCGCGCCCGGCAATCATCAAAGCGAGTCCGCATTGCAACACCAGCGTATCGAGATGCGCACCTTGATCGCGTCCCTCGAACACATCCATCAAGGCCTTGAGGTTGGCCTTCGCGTCCCCACCGGCCAGATCGCCGACGGCGCAGCGTGCAATGCCGAACTGCTCGGGATCGATCTCGAGCCGCGCGACGCCCGTGGGCCTGACATCGAATGCCACGAAGGAGCCCATCGGCGTCGCCTCGTCCCACCCGCCGGCGCCGTGCACCACCCATGCGCGTTCGATCGGCGTGCCTGCCAGCGTGCCGGCCATCAGTTCCGCGGTCGGCGCATCGTAGGCGCCCACCAGCAAGAAACGTGGCGCGGCTGGGTTCGTCAGAGGTCCGAGCAGGTTGAACACCGTGCGTATGCCCAGTGCGGTGCGAATGGGCGCGAGCGCTTTCATGGCCGGATGGAAGTAAGGCGCGAAGAGAAACGTGAATCCGGTGGCGACAAAGCATTCAGCAGCACGATACTCATCCAGGGGCAGCGTGAACCCCAAGGCTTCCATCAAGTCCGCGCTGCCGCTGCGGCTCGAGATCGATCGATTGCCATGCTTCACGACGGGCAGTCCGCAGGCAGCAGCCAGCAGGGCAGCGCCGGTCGACAAGTTCAAGCTGCCGGAACCATCGCCGCCCGTACCCACGATATCGATGGCATCGATGGCCGTGGGCAGCGCGGGTTTGATGGCCAGCGCGCGCATGGCACCCGCGAAGCCGCGCACCTCGTCGGCCGTGGCGCCCTTGGCGCGCAGCGCCGCCAGCAGCGCACCTGCCATGGCGGGTGCGAGATCCGGCGCCGTCAGTGTTTTCAGCAAGGACGCGGCCTGCGCTTCGCTCAAGGAGCGCCGCTCCAGCAGATGGTCCAGCATTTGGCGCGGTGTGTTCACCGGGAGCCTGGCCCGTTGAGGAAGTTGCCGATGAGGTGCGGACCGTCGGGCGTAAGCACGCTTTCGGGATGAAATTGGACGCCCTCGATGGGCAAGGACCTGTGGCGCACGCCCATGATTTCTCCTTCCGGGGTGCGCGAGGTCACTTCGAGCACGTCCGGGATGCTGTCCGGCTCCGCGATCAGCGAGTGATAACGGCCCGCCTCGAAGTGCTGGCGCATGCCGGCATACAACCCTTTGCCGTCGTGTGCGACGGCCGAGACCTTGCCGTGCATCAAGCGCGCCGCCCGGACCACCTTGCCGCCGAACACTTCCACCAACGACTGATGGCCGAGACACACGCCGAAAATCGGCATGCGCCCCGCGAAGGCTTCTATCATCCGCATGGAAATTCCGGCACCGCGCGGCGTGCCGGGCCCCGGCGAAATGACCAGGTGCGTGTGATCCTGTTCGAGTGCCTGCTCCACGCTGATGGCGTCGTTGCGATGGACATCGACTTCGGCCCCCAACACCAGGAACGCTTGGACCAGGTTGTAGGTGAAGGAATCGTAGTTATCGATGAGCAATACTTTGGCCGCCATCTAAAGGCCCTCCGCCGCGAGTTCGAGCGCGCGCCGCAGCACCGCGCTCTTCGCCATCAACTCATCGTACTCGAGCTGAGGGGAGCTGTCGGCGACGATGCCGCCCCCCGCCTGGTAACTATAGGTATCACCGCGAAACACCAAGGTACGAATGGTGATGGCTTGATCCATGTCGCCGTGCCGGCCGAAATAGCCCACCGTGCCGCCGTAGAGCTGGCGGCCCACCGGCTCGAGTTCATCGATGAGTTCCATCGCGCGCACTTTGGGGGCACCCACCAGGGTACCTGCAGGAAAGGTCGCCGCGAACAGATCGAATGCGTCCCGCCCCGGGCTCAAGCGCCCCTTCACGCCGCTGACGATGTGCATGATGTGGCTGTAGCGTTCGATCACGCGATAAGGATCCACCGCCACTGAGCCCGCCACAGCGACCCGCCCGAGGTCGTTGCGCGCCAGGTCGACCAGCATCACGTGTTCGGCGTTTTCTTTCGGATCGGCGAGCAGTTCCGCCTGCAGCGCGGCATCTTGCGCCTCATCCGCGCCGCGCGGCCGGGATCCGGCAATGGGCCGCAGCTGTGCGTGCCCGCCATGGCACTTCACCAATGCTTCCGGTGAGGAGCCCACCACGGTGATGTCGCCGAGTTCGCAGAAAAACATGTAGGGCGAGGGATTCAAAAGCCGCAACGCCCGATAGGCCTCGAACGGTGCGAGCGCATGGCGCCCTTCGAACCGCGACGCCAGCACCAGCTGATAGACGTCACCCGCGGCAATGAATTCCTGTGCGCGCCGCACGCGAACGGCGTGTTGTGCCTGCGTCAAGGACGGCGTCGCGGGTGAGAATTTCCCCGGCGCGAGCATGCTGGGTACCGCACCGCGCAGCGCCCGGATGACTTCGCGGCGCAGGCTTTGCCGTTCCGCGTCGCTGCCATCATGCAGCAGCGCGACGCCGCGGGTCAGATGATCGAACACCAGCAGTGATCGCGGCGCGACGTAGTGGGCATGCGGTGTTTCG
This sequence comes from uncultured Gammaproteobacteria bacterium, assembly GCA_963761345.1. Taxonomy (GTDB): domain Bacteria; phylum Pseudomonadota; class Gammaproteobacteria; order Steroidobacterales; family Steroidobacteraceae; genus Bog-1198. The sequence continues at coordinate 154,123 of CAVXGV010000009.1, read as the reverse complement.
GTTCGGTCGAGGCTGCGCCCGGTCACGCGCTCGAAGTAGCGCACTGCGTCGTAGGCCGTGTATCCCACCAGGCCGCCCAGCAGCGGCACGCCGGGTATTTTGGGGCCGGGGCTGGGTGCGCGCGCCAGCGCGGCGCGCAGCACATTCAAGAACTCCGGCTTGTCGCGCGGGCGCGGCGCATGCACACCGCCGACACTCACGCCTGCCGCCTCGATCCTCACCTCCAGACAGTCGCCGAAGCCGATGAAGGAGTAGCGTGCCAGCCGCTCGCCGCCCTCGACGCTTTCCAGCAGGAATCTTGGCCGAAATGGCGCAAGCTTCAAATACGCCGAAACGGGTGTATCGAGATCGGCGGCAATGTCAAAAGGCGATTTCATTCACACATTCCACAGGCAATAAAAAACCCACCACCACTTTGCGAGCGGAGATGGGTCCTGGATTCACGAAATATCAAAAGCTAACGACCAGCCCACTCCTACGGGAGACGCCACCACCAGGTGTTGCGAAGAATGTGTGCGGTCGACATGCGGCCAGTATCGCCGCACCGAAGCAGCAGCGTCAACTGCAAATCAGCCGTTGTCTATTTTTTCGCGGCCGTTTCGAGGTTTTTCTTGTATTTGCGGGTCAATTCCACGAATCGGGGTGTCAGTCCGATGTCTTCGTAGACCGGATCGCCGTGATCGTCGCGCGAAATCACTTTGGGGCCTTTTTCATAGGGCATGGCGGCGGCGATTTCATCGAGACCCGCGCCGAGCAGATCGGTCACGATTTCTTCGATCGACTGGCCGGGGAACAATTCGGCCAAAGCGTGAACTCTCGCGGCATCATCCAGCGGCAGGCGTACCGCATACTCCCTGGCCGTCCTCGCCGGCGCCGCCGGTTTGTTCCATCGATCGAGCAAGGGCTTGAATTTCACGAGTACTCCGCCATACCGGACTGTTACCACCGATCATTATAGCCCGCGGGGACATTACATCAGCGCTCAATCCAGCTCCAGAGTATTTGCCTACACCAGCCGCGCCTTGACACTGGTATGGAGCACCAACAAGACCTTGAGCATCGGTCTTGCCCTGCTCACGCTGGTGGCCGGCGTGCTGCCCGCGGGAGTCGCCTATGTGGGCGCTCAAATCGTCGATGCCGTCATTCACGCGGCGGATTTACATCGGCGCACCGGCACGACCATGCTGACCGATGTGGTGCGTTACGTCGCATTGGAGGCGTTGCTGGTCGCCGCCACTTCGATGGCGCAGCGGGGAATTTCCCTCGCACAATCGCTGCTTCGCGCGCAGCTGGGCCAGCGCGTCAACGTCATGATTCTGGAAAAGGCACTGACGCTGGATTTGACGCAATTCGAGGATTCCGAGTTCTACGACAAATTGACGCGCGCGCGCCGCGAAGCTTCCAGCAGGCCTTTGAGCCTGGTAATGCGCACCTTTGCCCTGGGTCAGAATGCGGTGTCGCTGATTTCCTTCGGCGGATTGTTGTTTCGCTTCTCGCCGTGGGCAGTGGTGCTGTTGGTGGTTGCCGGCTTGCCCGCGTTCCTCGCCGAGGCGAAATTCTCGGGCGAAGCCTTCAGGCTTTTCCGCTGGCGCGCGCCCGAGTCGCGCATGCAGATTTATTTGGAATCGGTGCTGGCGCGGGAGGACTACGCGAAGGAGGTCAAACTCTTCGATCTTGGACGGCGATTCCTGGACCGCTACCGCGATATTTTCACCCGGCTGTATCGCGAGGACCGCGACCTGACGCTGCGGCGCGACGCCTGGGGGTTTGGCTTGGGATTGCTCGGCATCGCTGCCTTGTACGGGGGCTATGTGTGGATCGCCGCGGAGACCGTGCTCGGCGCCATGACGGTAGGCCAGATGACCATGTATCTGATGCTGTTTCGTCAGGGACAGTCCGCGGTGAGCGCCGCGCTGTCCGCGGTCAGCGGCTTGTACGAAGACAACTTGTATCTGTCGAATTTGTTCGAGTATTTGGAGCAGCCGGCCGCGCGCGGCGACGCCGGCGCACGCAAGCTGATCGGACCGGACCCCGGGGACGGCATTCGTTTCGAGGATGTCGAGTTCGTCTATCCCGGCGCGGCCGCACCGGCACTGACCGGCATCGATTTGCACGTGCGCCCCGGACAAAGCCTGGCGTTGGTGGGACAAAACGGCTCCGGCAAAACCACGTTGATCAAATTGCTCACGCGGCTCTACGAGCCCACGCGCGGCCGGATCATGCTGGATGGCCTGGATCTCAAGGACTGGGATGAGACCACCCTGCGCCAACGCATCGGCGTCATTTTTCAAGACTTCGCACGCTATCAAATGTTGGTGGGTGAAAACATCGGCGCGGGCGACGTGCGCGCCTTCGAAGACGAATCTCGCTGGCGCACCGCGGCCTCCAAAGGGTTGGCGGCCGACTTCGTCGAGCAGCTCCCGGGCGGATATCACACCCAGCTCGGCAAATGGTTCAAGGACGGGCGCGAACTGTCGGGCGGTCAATGGCAGAAAATCGCGCTGGCGCGTGCCTTTATGCGCAGCGAAGCCGATATTCTGGTGCTGGATGAACCCACCGCCGCCATCGATGCCGGGGCGGAAGCGGAAGTCTTCGAGCACTTCCGTGAGCTGACGCGCAACCGCATTGCCATCGTCATTTCGCATCGCTTTTCGACGGTGCGCATGACCGATCAAATATTGGTGCTCGAGGAAGGCCATATCGTCGAGCGCGGCAGCCATGAGACGCTGATGGCGGCCGACGGCCAGTACGCAAAGCTATTCACTTTGCAGGCACGCGGGTATCGTTAGGGAATTCACACATGGGGCATTCATGTTCACTTCAAAAACCAGGCTTTTGGCAATTTCGTCGGTCATCTCGCTGCTGAGCCTGGCCGGATGCCAGCGCGGCAATGCGCCGGGCGAGGCTGCTGCCGGTGGCCGGCCGGCCGACGCCAACGCGGCCGGTGCAGGCGCAGCAGGCCCCACGGGCGCCGCCGGCGCCACAGGCCAGGGCGCAGCGGGGGTCAAGCTGGGGAGCTACCGGGTCGTTCTGCAAACGCCCGGTGGCGAGCTGCCCTTCGGTTTGGATCTGCTGCGCCAAGATTCTCAAACGGTAGGGTTTCTGGTGAATGGCCAAGAGCGGGTGCTGTTGAGCGAGGTCAAAATCGACGGCTCCCATCTGGAAATACGCATGCCGGGGTACGAGAACGTACTCACCGCCGATGCGGTGGGGGATCAGCTGCGGGGCGAAATTTTCTTGGTCAAGCTGGGCGACAAGAATCAGCATGTGCCGCTGCAGGCCACCCTGGGCGAGAATTACCGCTTCTTTTCGAGTCCGGCGACCGACAATGCCGACCTGTCCGGGCGATGGGCGGTGAAGTTCACCGATGACGACGGTGCTACGGAAGCGGCCGTCGGGGAGTTCAGCCAGGCCCATGACGCCGTCACCGGTACGTTCTTGACGGCCACCGGCGATCATCGCTTTCTTGCCGGCCAGGTAAAGGGCGATCAGATGTATCTGTCGACTTTCGACGGGGCGCACGTGTTCCTGTACAAGGCGCAGCTCATGCCGGACGGCACTCTCGCGGGGGACTATTGGTCCGGCTTGGCCTTTCATGAGAAATGGACCGCCAGGCGCGATGCCGCTGCCGCCCTCCCGAATGCGTACGGCCTTACCGCCATGCGCACGGGAATCCGGCATTTCGACTTTGCGTTCCCGGACCTGTCGGGCAAGACCGTGTCGTCCAAGGATCCGCAATTCCGCGGCAAGGTGCTCATCGTGGCGCTGGCCGGCAGCTGGTGCCCGAATTGCCACGACGAAGCGGCCTTCCTCGCGCCGCTTTACAAGGATTATCGCGACAAGGGATTGGAAATAGTCTCGTTGATGTTCGAGCACTTCGGCGACTTCCCGCGCGCGGTCGAGGCCACGCAACGTTTTCGGCAGCACTACGACATCGAATACACGACCCTGATCGCCGGCATTTCGGACAAGGATGCGGCGGCCAAGAAGTTGCCCATGCTGCAGAGCTTCGTTGCCTTTCCGACGACGATTTTCATCGATCGCAAGGGCAACGTGCGCAAAATTCACACCGGCTATTCGGGTCCCGCCACCGGCGATCACTACGTACAGTTCGTGAATGAAGTGAAAACCACCCTCGATCAATTGCTGGCGGAATCCCAAGGAGCCGGTCTGAAAATGCCCTCTTTCGACGTGGTATCGGAGATCGACACGCATGAATTGACCAACGCCGTCGACCAGGCGGTGCGCGAATTGACGCAACGCTTCGATTTCAAGGGAACGGATGCGGGCTTCGAACTCGAGGAAACCACGGTGACCATGACGGCACCGGCGGATTTTCAGCTCAAGCAGATGCTGGATATCCTCAAGCTGCGTATCGCCAAGCGCGGCATCGACGTCGCCTGCCTCGAGGTGAAGGACCCGGAGGTCAATCTTGCCAGAGCCAAGCAGCTGGTGATTTTGAAGCATGGCATCGATGCCGATGCCGGCAGAAAGGTGTCGCGACTGATCAAGGATTCGAAGCTCAAGGTCCAGGTGCAAATCCAGGGCGACAAAGTCAGGATCACCGGCAAGAAGCGCGACGACCTGCAAGAGGCCATCGCCTTTCTGCGCAAGGCGGAGGTGGGCGTTCCGCTGCAGTTCAACAACTTCCGGGAGTGAGGCCGCCGGGGTCTCAAGGCCTAAGCCTGATCACGCATCAGCCGCACCAGCCCCGACAATTCGTCCCAGCCGGTGTCCGACACCGCGCAGTACTGGATGTCGCCTTGTTGCCAGAACGCGAGGTGGTAACCGTCGCGCGTCGTGTTGCCTGGGTTGCGCCGGTCCGCGGCGGCCCAGGTGAATACATTGATGAAATGCGCGCCGTGCCGGTAGACCACCACCGCCGAACGCTGGTGGTCTATGTAGTCGGCGCGGCCGCCGATCAGCTTGTAGCCCTGCAATTCGAAATCCGCCACCACCGGCGACACATCGGCGTGTCCTGCAAACCAGGGTTTCACCGTGTGCTTGTCGGTGGACACGACGTCGATCAAATGCTCCGGCATCAGCGAACGCACGTGAGCGCTGACCAGGTCATTGGCCAACGGACTCTCCGTCGCCGGCATGACCAGGAAGAAGGCGAGGGCCGCGGCCATCGCGGCGCCGCCGATGCCGCTGAACGTGCCCGCCCAAAATGCCCGCCCGCCCCAGCGCAGGCGTCGTTGCGCAGCGGCTCGCGCGGCGGACCGCGGATTCGGCGGCGCCGTTGCGGCGGCGGCCTGCGCGGTCGCATCTTCTTGATCGAGCGCGCCCAGGATCTGTGCACGCAGCGCCGTCGGAGCGGCCTCGTACGTGGCGTGCCGGCGCAAGGTGGCGCGCACTTTCTCTAGATCTTCGAGCAGGGCGCGGCACTCGCTGCAGTGTTCCGCGTGCCGCTCGATTTCGGCGGCGGAAACGGCGTCCACCTCCCGGTCGAAGTAAGCCTGCACCCGAAGCGATTCAGCGCACTGCACGCGGTTCTCCTTCCATTTCTTGCAACCACTTGGCCTTGAGCGCCGCGCGCGAACGCGCCAGGCGGGACATCACGGTGCCGATCGGCACATGAGTGACCGCCGCAATCTGCGCATAATCCATTTCCTCGATTTCCCGCAACATCAACACGGTGCGATGCTCCTCCGGCAGTGCAGCCATGAGCCGTTCGAGCGCCTGTTTCTGATCCGACAGTATCGAATCGCTTTCCGGGTCCGGTGTCGTCGCTATCATCGCGTGGCCATCAACCGCATCGTTCTCCTCCGGCAACGGCACCAACGCGCGCCGCTGCTGCTGCTTGGCGGCCGTGAGGTGGCAATTGCGCACAATGGTCAACAGCCAAGACTTGGCATCGGAGCCCCGCAACGCGTCGAAGCCGCGATAAGCGCGCAGGACAGCGTCCTGCACCACATCCTCGGCATCGCCGGGTGCGTAGCACAGCCACCGCGCGAACCGGTATGCGGCGTCGAGATGAGGCAAAACCTGCTCCTCGAACCGAGCGCGTCTGTCATCATCCATAGCAATCAAGACTCACGGCAGGCCTACTTTATTCCCAACAGCAGGGGCTCTTTGATGGGTATGAACCTGTTGGCGGCGCGGATCAAGGATCCGGCCGTCAGTTCGGCCACCCCATACACTTCGACGGATACCGCACGTTCCCTGATCTTGTGCACCAGCAGGTCGAAATCACCGTCACCGGAGGCCAGCACGACCACATCGGCATCCGGCGCATATTCCAGCACCGCCAGGGTGATGCCTACGTCCCAGTCGCCTTTCGCCGATCCATCCACCCTTTGGATGTAGGGCTTTAGCCGCACCTCGAAACCGATCGCGCGCAGGATGCGTTGAAACTGCTTCTGTTTCTCATCGTCGCGGTCGATGGCAAAGGCGATTGCCTTCACGACCTTTCTGTCTTTGGTCGCCTCGGCCCAAAACTTGTTGTAGTCGAAATGACGCGAGAACTGCTGCCGCGTCGTGTAATAGATATTCTGCACATCGACGAAGATCGCTACGGATTCCAATTGTGCGCAACTCCCCGTTTCTTCGGGCAGTATAACGCTGCGATCGGGTATCCTACCAAGGCGCTGCGCGCCACCTTTCAACGGGGTCGAAGACGACCCCGTCCTTTGATGGTCAGAACTAATAACTTAAAAAGGGGCATGTCAGTGACTCGGACTCCTCTCCTCGCGGCGGCCATTGCAATGTTGCCTGCCATTCTGTCCTCTCCCGCCCGGGCACAACACCCCTTCCTTTCGGAACAGCAGTGGTCGAACCTGCGCGGCGAGGCCAGCGGCACGGCCTCCTACGAAAATCTGCGCGCCTTGACACGTTTGCACCGCGTTCCTGCGACAGCCGAGTTCGATCAGGCGGCCAATTTCATTCTCGAGCGCGCGAAGGAATATGGATTGCAGGATGTTCATGCCGAGCAATATCCCATCGACGGACAAATCCACTATGGGCTGATGCGTTCGCATGTTGCCTGGACCGTCGGGGGCGCGCGTCTTTGGCAGCTCGAACCGCAGCACACCTTGCTCGCCGATTGGTCGACCGACCCCATCCGGCTTGCCGACTACAGTCACAGCGCCGATGTCGAAGCGCCGCTGGTCGATGTCGGCGCGGGAACCTCGATAAGCGACTACGCCGGAAAGGATGTGCGCGGCAAGATCGTGCTCGCCGACGGGGTCCTCTCCGGCGTGCAGCGTCTGGCCGTGGCGAAATACGGTGCAGCCGGCATCGTCAGCGACATGCCGAACCAGACCACCGCTTGGTCCGGTCTCGATACGTCGATAGTGCGATGGGGGCACCTGGACGGCTCGCTGCCGCAAGGATTTGCCTTCATGGTGTCGCGCGCCACCGCGGCCGGATTGCGGGCGCAAATGCTGGCAGGACACCCAGTGCTGCTCGGCGCCCATGTCGAGGCCGAGGTCGGGCCGGGGCACTGGACGGTGGTGACCGCCACGATTCCCGGCACCGATGCCGGCGCCGGGGAAATCGTCTATAGCTGCCACCTGGATCATCAGCGGCCCGGCGCCAACGACAACGGCAGCGGCTGCGTCACCATTCTCGAATCGGCCCGGATGCTGAACCGCTTGATCGGCAGCGGGGCCCTGAAGCGCCCGCGCCGCACCTTACGGTTCATTTGGGGGCCGGAGGTCGAGGGCACCATGGCCTTTTTGAGCCGCCACCCCGACATCCGGAGTTCGATGCGCGCCGATGTCCACATGGACATGGTCGGCGGGGATCCGTTCAAGAACAAATCCGTATTGCATGTGACGCAAACGCCGTGGTCCCTGCCCACCTTCATCACCGATATCGGCGCTACCTTTGCCGAGACCATTCGAGACGCCGCCGCCGTCCATACCGAAGACGGCAGCCACGAAGATGCGGCCGTGCTGGAAAATCGCGGCGGTGCGCCGGGCACACGCAATGCCTTCATCGTCGATGAGACCCCCTATGCCGAAGGCAGCGATCACGATGACTACGATTCGTCGACCATCGCGGTGCCGTCGCTGTATCTGCGCGACTGGCCGGACATTTACATTCACACCGACCACGACACACTGGAGCAAATCGACGCCACCAAGCTGCGCCGTGTCGCGCTGCTGGGCGCTGCTTCGGGCTACAGCTTCGCAAGCCTCGATGGTGCGCAGTCCGCGCAGGTTCTGCCTTTCCTGGCCAGCCGCGCGCAACAACGCCTGGCAAAAGGGTTCCAACGCGCGCAACTCCTCGCGCAGGAAGCCACCCTGGCGCCGGACGTAGCCTCGTTCGAGGCCCACAACCTCATGGCGCAGATGTTGCGCCGCGACCTGGCCGCACTTCGGTCCTTCGCCGCGTTCACGCAAAGCCACCCGCCGGAGCTCGCCGCGTCCATGGCCGCGCTCGAGGCGCAAGCAGCGACCTTGAACCGTTGGCTCGACTCGATTGCCGCCATGCGCGGTGTTCACGGCTCCTCATACGTGCCGGCCTCGCGCGCGGCCGCGGGTCAGGCGCATTCCGCAGCGCATTGCGGACTTCGGTCCGCTCACGTTTCAGAATGACGATGTGCTGATCGATCGCCTGGGGCCCGAGCGTGTCAGCAAGATCAAGCTGCTCAACGCCGGTTCGAGCCGCCTTCTCAATGCGCAGGACAGCGGTGCGATTTACGCCTACGAAATCGTCAATTTCGTCGACGGCAAAAGATCGTTGGGGCAGATCAGAGACGCGGTCGCCGGCGAGTTCGGGCCGATTTCCCTCGAGCTGGTCAGTGATTATCTGCAGGCATGCGAAGAGGCGAAAATCATCGCATTTCGTTGAACTTACCTGGATGGCGGCGGAGTTGCCTTGCCGCGCTGCATGCCCTTTGAATAGATCACCGTGCCGTCGAGCTTGACGATGATGGCGTCGATGTCGTCGATGCGATTGTAAATCTCCATGGCCCTCTCCGGTCCCAGTACGAACGCCGTTTTCGACAGGCCATCGGTGCGGGTAGCGTACGGGCCGATCACCGTGGCGCTGCGAACCTTGCTGGCGGAATGGCCGGTATGCGGATCGATGATGTGGTGGTAGCGAACACCGCCCTCATCGAAGAATCGTTCGTAGTCACCCGAAGTGGAGATCGCGGCATCCACCAAAGGAACGCTTGCGATCACCTCACCCTCGCCCTTGCGCGGATCGCGGATGCCCACCATCCATGGCTTGCCGAAGCGATCGCCGATGATGCGGCTGTCGCCGCCGGCGGACACATAGGCGCGCGTGAACCCCCGGGCTTTCAGGACATCGATGCCGCAATCCACCGAATAGCCCTTGGCAATGCCGCCCAGATCGATGCGCACCCCTTTTTGCGAGAACTGCACCGTTTGATTCTTCGCATCCAGGATCACGTGCCGATAGTCCACCGCGGGCAACGCCTTGGCGATTTGCGCCTCGTCCGGACGGATGTGCTTGGGAAAGTTGTACATGAAGCCCACGCTGGCATAGGTGATGTCGAAGGCCCCCTCGGTGATCACCGAGTACTCCTTCGCCTTGACCAGCAGGTCGAACAATTCCTTGCTGATGTGCATCGGTCCGTCAGCGGCTTTGGCATTGACCAAGGACACTTCACTGGTCGGCTTGTACGTACTCATCGACTCATCGATGTGGCGCATCTCGTCGAGCACCGCTTCGATCGCCGCTTCGGCCTTCGCCCGCTCCTCCGACCATACTTCCACGGTGATGCGCGTGCCCATGATGCCGTCGGTGACGCGGTTGACCCATTCGGCGTGCGCCGGAGCAGCGGCCGCCAGGGTTGCAGCCGCGAAACACAGCGCACTCATCATGGCTTTAAATTTCATGCGGCATGCCTAACGCGTTTTGCGGATGGCGGCCTGCCGCCATTGTGTGACGACAAGAGCGCTGCCGATCATACCGCCCAGATGGGCGAAATGAGCGATGCCGGACAGCGTTCCGGTAACGCCCAAGAACAGCTCGAGGCAGGCGAAAATGGTGGCGAACAGCCAGGCGGGCATCGGGATCGGTGGTATCAGCAGCACGACCTTGCGGGTGGGGAACATCATTGCGTACGCCAGCAGCAAACCAAATACGCCGCCCGAAGCGCCGAGCATGGGGCCGGACGGCGCGCCGAATATCATCGGCACCACCAGTTGTGCCACCGCCGCGGTGACCACCGAGGCGAAGTAACAGGCGAGCAGGCGCCGCGGACCGACATAGCGCTCAATTTCCGCGCCGAACATCCACAGCTGCCACATGTTGAACAGAATATGCAGGATGTTGTGGGTATCATGCAGAAAGGCATAGGTAATGATTTGCCATGGCTGAAAATACACATGGCCGTCGATGGGCCGCAGCGGCCACAATGCCAGGTTGATTTCCATCCAATCATTCGCCAAGGCCTGCAACAGGAACACCAGGACGTTCGCGACGACGAGAATTCTGACTGCGGTAAATTTCATTGGAGTCGCATATTCTAACGCGTCATGAACGCGCAACCTCTGAAAACCGTCTTCTTGGACTACGACACCGTTTCCAACGGCGATCTGGATACCTCCCGGCTGCGCGCTGCGGCCGGCACGCTGGTCTTGTACGACTCGGACGCATCGAAGATCGCCGAACGCATACACGATGCGGATGTCGCTTTGTTGAATAAGCTGGAATTGACCCGCGAGCTGTTGTCAGGCGCGCCGCGCTTGCAATTGGTCGCGCTCGCCGCCACCGGCACCAACAACGTCGACCTGGTTGCCGCTTCGATGCGCCGCATCGCCGTTTGCAACGTGCGCGCCTATTGCACGGCATCCGTGGTGCAGCACGTGTGGGGGCTGATTTTAGGCCTCACGCAGCATACTCAAGAGTTTACCCGCCTGTCCAAGGATGGCTCCTGGACCAGGGACGAGGCCGGCGCGGTGCTGTCCCATCCCATCCGCGAACTGCAAGGCCGCGTCTTTGGTGTGATTGGTTGGGGCGAACTGGGGCGCGGTGCCGCGCGGGTGGCTGAAACTTTCGGCATGCGCGTGATCATCGCCAACCGCCGCGGCGCGGCGCCCGCTCCCGGCCGGACAGAGCTCGATGAACTGCTGGCCACGGCGGACATCGTTTCCTTGCATTGCCCGCTCACGGACTCGACGCGTGGCCTCATCGGCGCGCGCGAATTGGGGCTGATGAAATCCGATGCGCTGCTGATCAATACCGCGCGCGGCGCATTGATCGACAGCGAGGCGCTTGCCGCGGCGCTCAAAGCGGGCAGGCTCGGGGGAGCGGGAATCGATGTCCTGCCGCAGGAGCCCCCCGAGAGCGGCGACCCGCTCCTCGACGGCCAACTCCCGAATCTACTGGTGACGCCGCACATCGCGTGGGCTGCACGCGAAGCGCGGCAGCGCTGCATCGATGAAATGGCAGCCAATATCCAAGACTTCCGCAGCGGAGGCCGGCGCGGGCGGGTCGTCTAAGCCTGCCTGTTGCCGATCAACCTCGGTTGGCTTTTTTCTCCTTCTTCGCGGCTCGTTTCTCCTCCAACGTTTTCGTCGGCTTCTTCTTGTCCTCTTTCTTTCGATCCATTCCCTTACCCATGATCCACTCCTCTAGGTCAATGAACGACGATTAATCCTTCGCGCGGCGGCGAGCCGTTATTTTCGGCTTCACCCGCCGCACTTCAGGCCCTTTTCCGCCCGGGGCGGCCTCTCGGGGCGCTGCGCCGGAATGACGACCAATCGTAGCGCGCGGCGGCTTGGGCGGCTTCTCGCTCACCCGGCTGATGCGCAACTCTCGGCCTGCCACACGCACCTTCTGCAATTCCTTGAATATCTGCTTCGGCATGCCTTCGGGCAAGTCCACATAGCTGTGATCCTCGCGAATATCCACACGTCCGATGTGCACACCCTCCAACCCCGACTCGTTGGCAATGGCGCCGACAATGTTGCCGGGCTTGATCCCATGTACTGACCCCACTTCGATGCGAAAAGTTTCCATTTGCGCAGGACCCGACCTGCGCGGCCGCTCCACGTGCGCGTCGTCCCGGTCGATGGGGCGCACTCGCTCGCTGGGGCGTTCGCGCTCGCTGGGGCGCACTTGATCGCTGGAGCGTTCGCGTTCGGAAGGTCGAGCGCGTTCGCGGCCCTGTGTTTCCTCGCGGTGCGGCGCGCGTTCCTCGCGGTCGTACGCTGCGCTCGGTGCCGGTGTTTGCGCCGGCCGCTCCGGTTTTCCTGCCAGCAACAGCGGTGTGGTCCCCTGCGACAGGCTGGCCAGCGCGGCGGCAATATCCATCAGCGGCAGGCCGGACTCGGCCTCCATTTGCTCCAGGACGGGCCGGTAAAGATTGCCGTCGCCCTTGGAGATGGTCTCGGAGATGCGTTGTTTGAACTTGGCGATTCGCAGCGTGTTGACGGCGTCGACGCTGGGCAGGTTCATCGGTTCGATCACTTGCCGCGTGGCTCGCTCGATGGCGCGCAGCATATTCCGCTCACGCGGAGCGATGAACAGGATGGCCTCGCCTTTGCGGCCTGCTCTGCCGGTACGGCCGATGCGATGCACATAGGATTCGGTGTCGTATGGGACGTCGTAATTCACCACGTGTCCGATGCGTTCGACGTCGAGACCGCGGGCGGCGACATCGGTGGCGACCAAGATGTCGATCTGCCCCGCTTTCAGGCGTGCAACGGTGCGTTCGCGCAGCGGCTGCGCAATGTCGCCATTGAGCGGCGCGGCCGCAAATCCGCGCGCCTCGAGTTTTTCCGCCAGTTCCACGGTGGCCTGCTTGGTCCGCGTAAACACCAGCATGCCGTCGAAGGTCTCGGCCTCGAGAATGCGCGTCAGCGCATCCAGCTTGTGCATGCCGCTGACCATCCAATAACGCTGCCTGATATTGGTCGCGGTGCTGGTTTTGCTCTTGATGGTCACTTCGACCGGCGTGCGCAGGTGCTTCGCTGCGATGCGGCGGATGGGCGCAGGGATCGTCGCCGAGAACAGCGCTACCTGCCGCTGCGACGGCGTTTGTTCGAGGATGCTTTCAACGGCATCGATGAAGCCCATGCGCAGCATCTCGTCGGCCTCGTCCAACACCAGCAGGGTCAGGCCCGACAGCTTCAATGTGCCGCGATTCATGTGATCGATGACGCGCCCCGGCGTCCCCACCACCACGTGCACGCCGCGCCTCAAGGCATTGAGCTGTGGCTGGTAGCTTTGGCCGCCGTAGATGGGCAGCACATGGAATCCTTTCAAGTGGGCCGCATAGCGCAGAAAGGCTTCCGACACCTGCAAGGCCAGTTCGCGGGTGGGGACCAGCACCAGCACCTGAGGCTCATGCCGGGTGAGATCGATTTTGGTCAGTGCCGGAAGCGCAAAGGCGGCGGTCTTGCCGGTCCCGGTCTGCGCCTGACCCAGCATGTCCTTGCCGGACAGCAGCACCGGAATGGTCTGGGCTTGGATCGGCGACGGCGATTCATAGCCGACATCTGCAAGCGCGCGCAGCACCGCATCCGATAGCGCGAGATCACGGAAACTCACGGTGCTTTCAATCGAGTCGGCCGGGACTGCGCTCATAAGAATTGCCTTCGGATGGGACCCGCAAGTCTAGCGGTTTAGCCGCGTATTGCTACCATAGTCGCCATGGGACGCATATTCGAAGTCAGAAAACACGCGATGTTCGCTCGCTGGAACCGCATGGCCAAGCAGTTCACGCGGGTCGCCAAAGACATTGCGATCGCCGTACACGCCGGCGGCGCCGACCCTGCGTCGAACCCTACGCTGCGCCGCGTGCTGCAAAATGCCCGTGCCGTCAACATGCCGAAGGACAAGACCGACGCCGCGATTCGCCGCGCCTCGGGCAAGGATGCGGCGAACTACACCGAGATTCTCTACGAAGGCTACGCCCCGCACGGCGTGGCGCTCCTGGTCGAAACCGCCACCGACAACCCGACCCGCACCGTCGCCAGTCTGCGCAATATCTTCATGAAAGGCGGTGGAAACATGGGTACCACCGGCAGCGTCAGCTTTTTGTTCAAGAAGATGGGCGTATTCCGCGTAGATCCCGCTCACGTCAAGGACCACGACGAGCTCGAACTGGATCTCATCGACCATGGGCTCGAGGAAATGGGCGACAGCACCGGCGACAAGGGCGAGCCGCAATTGGTTATTCGCGGCGCGTTCCATGATTTCGGCAAACTGCAGGAAGCCTTGGAGCGCCGCGGCATCACACCGCTTTCTGCTGAGCACGAATACATCTGCTCCATGCCGATCGAATTGCCGGAGGATCAGGCGAAGGAGGTCCTGGAGCTGATCGACAAGCTCGAGCAGGACGACGACGTCCAAAAGGTTTTTCACACCCTGGCTTGAATGCCGCGGCTGGATTGTGACAAAGCTTTAATACGACGACGCGGAGGCCCGCGGCCGGGCCTTAAGCTTTATTCATCCTGTCAGCGCCGCTCCGTCTCCCGCGTTGACCTACCTGAGAGAGCAAAAACCCCGTAGGAGGATGTTATGCGCAGGTTAGTTAAATTATTGATTCCTATTAGTATTCTTGCCATGAGTGGTTGCGTCGTGGCCCCCTATGGCTACTACACCCACGGATACTACGCCCCGCGTGTGGCGATTGTGGCCCCGGCACCCGTCGTGGTGGTGCGCCCCTACCGCTGATGCCGGGCATCATGGCGAAGAAGCGATCGCGGGCGGGTGCGATAATTGCCCCATGGCAACTCACCCGTTCCGCATCGTCAACGTTTTCACGCAAGACCAAGGTGCTTTTACCGGCAACCCACTCTGTGTGTTCGAGGACGGCGTGGGGTTGAGCGACGGGCAGATGCAGGCCCTCGCCCGCCAGTTCAACCTCTCTGAAACCACCTTTATTCTCCCGCCGACGGACAAGGCGCACGCCAATGCGCGTGTGCGAATATTTACTCCGGACTACGAAATGGCTTTTGCCGGCCATCCCACGCTCGGCACGGCGCAGGTTTGCCGCGCGCTGAAACTGGGTGGCGACTCGCTGGTCTTGGAAATGCAGGCAGGGCTCATCCCCGTGCGCGCGGTCGGCAGCCGCTGGACATTGACCGCGTTAGGCGCGACCTGGCGTGAACTGGACGTATCCCGCGAGGCACTGGCGGCGGCGCTCGGACTCCAGGTGAAGGACATCGGCGAACGGCCGTTGTGGGTCAAGGCCGGCAAAGAGCAGCTGGTGGTGCCGCTTACCTCCGCGGATGCGGTGCGCAAAGCGGCGCCTGTGCCGTCGGCCATGGCGAAAATTCGCAGCGAAGACGGCCACAGCATGGCCTACATTTTTTGCCTGAGCGGCGAGACCCGATCGCTGGCGCGGTTTTTCTTTCCGGCGGGCGGCGCAATTCTCGAGGATCCGGCGACCGGATCTGCTACCGCCAATTTCGGCGCCTGGTGCCTGGCGATGCAGCGAACACTGCCGGCTCAGGTGCGGATCTCTCAGGGCGAGTTCGTGGGCCGCCCTTCCACCTTGTTTCTCGAGGTGAACGGTGAGCGGCAAGTGTTTGTCGGCGGCGACGTGCTCGAACTCGGCAAAGGTAGCGTCACTCTTTGAGGGAGACTGGCGAACCGATGGTCGCGCTGGCCCATTGCATAACCGGCAAAAGCCGCGGCGATACCATTGAGAGCGCCGCATCGAATCCCACCCAACGCGCCTCTTGGTGCTCCGGGAACCCAAGTTCGGGATTGATCGGCAAATGTACCCGCGTGACGTCGCTGCGCGCGATGTAGTACCGCGAGATCTTTCCCTTGTTGTACGGCCCGGTATCGATGAAACCCGTGCCCCAATCGAATGCGAGGTTTTCCAGGGTCGTTTCCTCGCGCACCTCGCGCAGCGCGGCATCCAAGGGCTGCTCCCCCGGCTCCACCAGACCCTTGGGGAAATCCCAATTCCTGTAGGCCCGCAACAAGAGGTACTGCACGGCCGGTCCGGCCACATTCACCACCACCACCCCTGCGGAGAGCCTGCGGGAGTGCGCAGTTTCCACCATGCGCTAGGCTGCCGCCGATAGCGGCGAGCGAATGAGATGATCGAAGGCACTGAGGGAAGCCTTGGCGCCTTCGCCCACCGCAATGACAATCTGCTTGTAGGGTACGACGGTGCAATCCCCGGCGGCGAATACGCCCGGCACCGAGGTCTGCCCCCGGGCATCGACTTCCACTTCGCCGAAGGGCGACAACTTCACCGTGCCTTTCAGCCAATCGGTATTCGGGATCAGTCCAATTTGCACGAAAACGCCGGCGAGTTCGATTTCGCGCATCGCGCCGCCGGACCGCTCTTTGTACTTGAGCCCGACGACACGCTGTCCGTCGCCCATGACCTCGGTGGTTTGCGCGCCGGTGATCACCGTCACATTCGGCAGACTCGTCAGCTTGCGCGTCAACACCGCATCGGCGCGCAATTGCGGGTCGAATTCGATGAGAGTGACGTGGCTGACCAGACCGGCAAGATCGATCGCGGCTTCGACGCCGGAGTTTCCGCCACCGATGACGGCAACCCGCTTGCCCTTGAACAGCGGACCATCGCAATGCGGACAATAAGCCACGCCGCGATTGCGGTACTCGCGTTCGCCGGGCACATTGATTTCACGCCAGCGGGCGCCGGTTGCAATGATGACCGACCGCGCCTTGAGCGAGGCGCCGCCCGCCAGCCTGACTTCGAGCAGCTCGCCCGGGACCAGGGCCTCCGCGCGCTGCGAACTCATCACATCCACATCGTAAGTCGTGACATGCTGCTCCAGTCCCGAGGCCAGTTTGTGGCCGTGGGTTTCCTTCACAGAAATGAAATTCTCGATGCCTACCGTATCCAATAGCTGCCCGCCGAGACGTTCCGCGGCAATGCCGGTGCGAATGCCCTTGCGCGCGGCATAGATGGCCGCTGCGGCACCCGCGGGCCCGCCGCCCACCACCAGCACGTCATAGGGGGCTTTGGCATTCAATTTTTCGGTCTTGGCCTGCGCGGCGCCCGAGTCGAGCTTATGAATGATTTCGTCCAGTTCCATGCGGCCTTGCCCGAAGGGCTGGCCATTGAGAAACACTGCAGGCACCGCCATCACTTCGCGGCGCGCTACTTCTTCTTGGTACACCGCGCCATCGATCATGGTGTGGCGGATCTTCGGGTTCAGCGCCGCCATCGCGTTCAGCGCCTGAACCACGTCCGGGCAGCTCTGGCAGGTGAGCGACACGAAGGTCTCGAAATTGAAGTCGCCGTCGAGATTGCGGATCTGATCGGCGGTCGCGGCGTCGATTTTCGGCGCATAGCCGCCCGTTTGAAGCAGCGCGAGCACCAGCGACGTGAATTCATGGCCCATCGGCACGCCCGCAAAGCGTACCTGCGCTGCGGCGCCGGGACGGCGCAGCGCAAACGAGGGTTTCAGCTGGGTCTCGTCGCGCTGCGCGTCGAGCTTCACCAAGCCCGAAACCGACTCGATGTCGTTCAGCAATTCGAGCATTTCCCGCGATGGCTCGCCCTCATCCAACGACGCCACGATTTCCACGGGCTGCGTGATCCGCTCCAGGTACCCCTGTAACTGAGCCTTCATATCGGTATCGAGCATGGTGCGCTCCCGCATTCCTGGATGTAACTATCGATCGACCCTTGGTCGAGTGAGTTGGAACATGGCCCGGCGCCTTTGCGCCGGACCGGTTGAGACCCTTAGATCTTGCCGACCAAGTCGAGCGAGGGCTTGAGCGTGCTGGCGCCGGGCGTCCACTTCGCGGGGCACACTTCACCCGGATGCGAGGCCACGTATTGCGCGGCTCTAACCTTGCGCAGCAACTCCTTCGCGTCCCGGCCGATGCCGTTGTCGTGCACTTCCATCACCTTGATCTTGCCCTCAGGATTGATGACGAATGTGCCGCGGTAGGCAAGGCCATCCTCTTCGATGAGCACTTCGAAATTACGCGCCAGCGTCGCGGTCGGATCGCCGACCAGCGGGTACTGCACCTTCTGGATGGTGTCGGAGGTGTCATGCCAGGCCTTGTGCGCGAAGTGCGTATCGGTGGACACGCCGTAGACCTCCACACCCAATTTCTTGAATTCTTCGTAGTTGTCGGCAAGATCGCCGAGCTCGGTCGGGCACACGAAGGTGAAATCGGCGGGGTAGAACACGAACACGGACCACTTGCCCTTGAGGGTTTCGTTCGTCACGGGCACGAACTTTCCGTTGTGGTATGCGGTCGCCTTGAACGGCTTGATTTCAGTATTGATCAGAGACATGGAGAACTCCTCGGGCAGGTTTTGAAACTGAACGCCATGATAGCAGCCGAATGTTCATTAATCATATTGATTATAATGATGATATTGATAGACTGTCATCTATGGGTGTGAATAAATGAATCTCAAGGATCTCAAATACCTGGTCGCGCTGGCGGATACGGGTCATTTCGGCAAGGCGGCGGAACGGACTTTCGTCAGCCAGCCGACCCTGTCGGCGCAGCTGAAGAAACTCGAGGCGTACCTCGGCGTCAAATTGGTGGAGCGGCAGCCGAAAAATGTGCAGCTCACCGAGGTGGGCAAGCAAATCGTGGTTCGGGCGCGGCGCATGCTGGACGAAGGCGATGAAATTATCGCGCTGGCGCGCAGCAATACCGATCCTTTCGCCGGCAAGCTGAAAGTGGCGCTCATTCCCACCATCGGACCTTACTTGTTGCCCCGCGTCATGCAGAAGATTCGCAGGGCGGTGCCGCAATTGGGCCTCATGCTCTACGAGTACCAGACCGAAGCGTTGCTGAAGCGCCTGCGCGACGGCGAGATCGACTTGGGGATCATGGCGCTGCCGGTGCCGCAGGACGGCCTGGAGTCGCGTGCCCTGTACGAAGAAGCCTTTACTGTGGCGCTCCCCACCCACCACCCGCTGGCCGCCAAGGCGACCATCAAGGTGCAGGATCTGAAGGGTCAGACCCTGCTGCTGCTGGAGGACGGGCATTGCCTGCGCGATCAGGCTTTGGAGGTTTGCAGCCGCGTCGATGTGCGCGAGGCCGAGGATTTTCGCGCCACCAGTCTGGAAACGTTGCGCCAGATGGTCGTTGCCGGCCTAGGGGTCACACTGCTGCCCGAACTGGCGGTTGAACCGCCGTTCGGATCCCAGCGCGGCCTGACCATTCGGCAATTCAGCAAACCGGCGCCCTCGCGCAACGTTGGCGCCGTATGGCGCAAGTCGAGCACGCGCGAGGCGGCCATCGCGGCGGTATCCGACGTGCTGGTTGGCGTCATGGCAAAAAACGCCTGAAAACAAGCGCCTTTACGGCGGCGGCCCTCGAGGCGACGATATTTCGTGACGGCCGTCGCAGAGCTCGACGGCGCTCCGGCTCATATGCCGATCATTTCACATATTGCGCGCGCGCGACCCGGCAAAATAGCTGGTCTAGGAAATCTTCGCCATGAATGCCCGCACCATCGCACAAGGAAAATCAGCGCCCGTTTCGCCGCGCTTCGATCGCAAATTCATCGAGGATCACAAGCTCGTGGAACGGTATTTGGAAAACAAGCTACCGGTCAAGGGCGCGCGCGATCTGGAGCAGTGGTGTCGCGAACACCCCGATTATTTGAATGAGCTGAAACTGTCGGAACGCGCCCACGCCAGCCTCAAACTGCTGGAAGCCAGCGGCCGCCCGCAGGATCTGGGCGAACCTGAAGCCCCATGGTGGAAGAGCATCTATGTGCTCATCGGTCTGGGCGCCGCTGCCTTCGTCTGCATGGTGGCGTTTTGGGTCCTGGCGGGGAAGTATTCATCGCTTCAGGGAAGGCTTGAAGACACCAAGCGCATGATGAGCCAAGGGCCGCTGGTGCAGCCTGCCACCGAAAGAGCCATTCTGGTGGCTCCGGATCACGCTCCCGGCATGAACCGCGCACGGATCACGCTCAGCCGTGCCGCGCCGCTGTTGATGGACGTGCACATCGATCTGGGCTACACCCAAAAGCTGACGCAATTCCGCCTCTTCGTCGACAAGCAGGACCAAGGCCGGGCACTGGTGCTCAATAACCTGCTCAAAGATTCAAATGGCGAGCTGCGGGTCACCTTGAATTCCACCGGCCTGTCCGCGGGCATATACACCGTGCGAATCGAGGCGCTGCCGCCTCGCGGGGTACCGATTCCCATCGGCTGGTTGATGCTCGAAGTGCAGTGAACGCCGGGCGAAAGCACCGCTCTGGTTGATGCGGGCTTTGGTTCAATCGTCCCGCAGCGTCACTATGGGCGGTGTGTTGATCACGCTTCGCGTTGCCAAGGTTCCGCTCAATCCCACCAAAACCGTGCCGCACACCAAGCCTGTGACCCATACCCATGGATCGAGAGTGAACTCGAGCGAGAACAGCTGCCGCGCCAATATCCAACCCACGCCCGTCGCGCCGAAGGCCGCCAAGGTGCCCGATAGAAAACCGAGCGCCGAGAATTCCGCCGCCACGCCCTGCAGCACGGTGCCGCGGCTTGCACCCAGGGTGCGCAGCATCGCGCTTTCATAGCGCCGCTCATCGCGCGTCGATTGCACCGCCGCCAGCAACACCACGATTCCAGCCGCCAGGGTAAACAAAAACACGTACTGCACCGCCAGCGATGCGCGATCCATGATGTCGCGAATTTGTTTGAGAATCGCATCCACGTCGAGTACCGAGATCGTCGGAAACTGCCGCACCAGATCGGCCAGCGAGGGACGCTGCGCCGGGGTGAGGAACAGGCTGGTCATGTAAGTTCCGGCGGCGCCATCCAGCAAGCCCGGCGGGAACACCAAAAAGAAATTGGGCTTGAAACTATCCCAGCGTATTTTTCTGGTACTGGCGACTTCCACCGTCACTGGTTCGCCGGCCACATCGAAACTCATGTGATCCCCGACCTTCAAATGCAGCGCATCGGCATATTCCGAAGAGACGGAAACCAGGGGCTTGCCGGCATCTGCAGCCGTCCACCATCGGCCGGCCGTCAGCTGATTGTCCTCCATCATGTTGGCCGACCAGGTCAGGTTCTGTTCACGTTCTACGTACCCGCGGGCCGCGTCGCCGTGCAATTGCAGCGACTGCGGCGACTCGCCGTTGATGGCGGTGATCCGCGCGCGCACCATGGGATACATTTGCGGCGCGCCAAAGCCATGAGAGGTCAAGAACTCCCGCAGCTTCTCACGCTGATCGGGGCCGATATTGAAGAGAAAATTGTTGGGCACATCGCTCGGCAGGCTGCGCCGCCAATCAGCCAGCAGGTCGCCGCGAACCACCGCCAGCAGCAGCAACATCATCAACCCCAGGCCGAAGGCGACTATCTGCACCACGCTGCCGGTGCCGCGTCGCGACACGTTGGCGAGCCCATAGCGCCACGCCACGCCGACCCCGCCGCGCAGGCGGCTCGTCAAGCGCACCAAAGCGTAGCCTGCCAAGGTCAGCACCACGCCAACTCCGAGCACGCCGGCCAAGACGCTCAAGACCAGCTCGGTGTCTCGCACCATGCTCCAGAGAATTGCGAACAATGCCGCGAGCGCCAGCAAGTAGCTCACGCCATAGCGCAGCGGCGGCGCAGTCACGGTCTTGCGCAATACCCGCGCGGGCGGTGTGCTCTTCAATTGCAGCAGCGGGGGTAAGGCGAAGCCAATGAGCATGGCGAGCACCGTGACCAGTGCGATCGGCAACGGCGACAATGAGGCTGCGGGAAGCTCACTGGGGATCAGGCTCTTGAGCAGCCACACCAATCCCGATTGGGCCAGGTAGCCGAGAAGCGTTCCGATGGCGACCGCGAACAGCGCCAGCAGCGTCAGCTCAATGACGGAGATGGCGAGCACAAAACCCTGCGCAGCTCCCATGCACTTCATCAATGCGACGGCGTCGATGTGGCGCGCGGCATAGCGTCGCGCGCCCATGGCAACCGCGACGGCAGCCAGCAGTACCGCGGCGAGGCTGGCCAAATTGAGAAATCGGCTGGCGCGGTCGATGGCGGAATTCAGCTGGCGACTCGAGTCCTCGACGTCTCTCAAACGTTCACCCGGCGTTTTGGACTGGCTCAAGAACTCCCGGAAATCGGCAACTGCCGCCGGACTGCCCGCAAACAGAGCCGCATAGGTGGCCCGGCTGCCCTCCTGAACCAGCTTGGTCGAAGCGATGTCGTCGTAGTTGAGCAACGCGGCAGGCGCGAGATTGACGAATCCAGTGCCCTGGTCAGGGCGGTAATCGAGCACCTCGGTGACGCGAAAGGTGGCCGCGCCGATGCGCAGGGCCGTACCCAGTTCCAGTTTGAGCTGCGCGATGATCCGGGCGTCGATCCAAACCTCGCCGCGGCCGGGCACCTGGGTGGTGGTGCGCGGCACGCCGAAGGGCGCGTCGGCAATACGCACGTGACCGCGCAAGGGGTAACTCGGGGTCACCGCATTCAGTGCCGCCAACTGGCTCAATTCCCCGCTGAAGATGGCGGTGGGAAATGTGAGTACCTGCGCGCTGCGGAGGCCTCGCTTGCGAGCCTCATCGAAATAGCGTGCGGGGATGGGGGATGGCGCTTCCAGGCGCAAATCCGCCGCCAGGACCTCAGCGGCCTGCGCCCGCACGCCTTGCGAAATGCGGCTGGTGAAGAAGCCAACCGCGGTCAGCGACAGAACCGCCACCACCAGCGCCAGAAGCAACACAGAGAGCTCGCCCGACTTCAGGTCGCGCCAGAGATTACGTAACGCGAAACGCAGTGCTTGCATCAATTCACCGTGTGCCCGGCATCGAGCTCCAACACGCGATTGCAGCGCTGTGCGAGGCCGCGGTCGTGCGTGACCAATACCAGCGTGCTGCCGGTGTTGCGATTGAGTTCGAACAGCAGATCCGTAATGCGCTGCCCGGTCGCCGTATCCAAATTGCCCGTGGGCTCGTCGGCAAAGAGCACCGCGGGATGGGTCACGAAAGCACGCGCAATGGCCACACGCTGCTGCTCGCCGCCGGACAACTGCTTCGGGTAATGCGCAAGGCGCGGTGTCAGTCCCACTTGCGCAAGCGCCGCTGCCGCTGCCTGGCGCGCATCGCGCCTACCGCCCAATTCCAGCGGCAGCATGACGTTCTCGATCGCCGTAAGCGAGGGGATGAGATGAAACGACTGGAACACAAATCCCACATGCTTGCCGCGAATCGCCGCCCGACCATCTTCGTCGAGCTCCGTCAGGTCGATGCCGGCGATCAACACGCGTCCGGTGCTCGGTGAATCCAGCCCCGCGAGCAATGCCAGCAGGGTGGATTTGCCGGCGCCGGAGGCCCCGACGATGGCCAAGGTCTCTCCGGTTCGCACGTTGAGGCTCACATCAGCGAGAATGGTCAGTGAACCGTCGGGACTTGCGACGGTCTTCGATACATTCCTGGCTTCCAGAACGATCTGTTTGGCTTCGAGATTGAGTTGATCTTGCATCAGGAGAGCTCGTGAAACGGCTTTTAGCCCTATTGGTCTTGATTGTTGCATCCGCCTCGGCCCGAGCCGAAGCACCCATGATTCTCGTGTTCGGCGATAGCATCAGCGCCGGCTACGGGCTGGCGCGCGTAGAACAAGGCTGGGTGGAATTGCTCAAAACGAGGCTCAGCGCCTTAGGGTACGGTTACCAAGTCGTCAATGCCAGTGTCAGCGGTGAGACCACCGCGGGTGGACTGGCGCGTCTGCCGCGCGCGCTCGAGCTTCACCACCCCGAAATCGTCATCCTCGAATTCGGCGGCAACGACGGTCTGCGCGCGTTGCCCATTGCGCAAATGCGCGCCAATTTGACCCAGATGGTTGAACTGGCATCTGCCGCCGGGGCAAAGGTTTTGCTGCTGGGAATGCGGATGCCGCCCAATTACGGACCCGAATACACAGAACAATTTGCGATGGTTTTCAGCGATTTGGCCCGCGACAGGAAGTTGCCCTTGGTGCCGTTTCTACTCACCGATATCGCTCTGTCCCGGTCGCTTCTGCAGGGCGATGACATTCATCCCAACGCGGCCGGCCAACCTCAACTGCTCGAGAATGTCTGGCCGACATTGCAGCCGCTGCTGCACAAATAGCGCACGCGATCGCGGCTGACACAGCCGAACAGCACTCGGTCGCAGGTCAACATCGACCCGCCGGCGCGCACCCGCGCGGACCGGCCGTGATTGGGCCCCGGGGTTACGGAGCGGCCGTCAACCACTCAGCCACGCCACCATGACTCGAGCACGTGCCGCTGCGGTGCGCGGACTTGGAGTAGGTGCCGTCCTTGCACTTGGCCGTCGCGCCGGTCGGATCGGTATTGCTGGCAGTGGCCGTAGGCGCGGACTTGGTCGCCGTCGATGACTTCGCAGCGGTAGCCGCTGGTGCGGCTGTTGCTGCTGGTGCCGCTGGCGCGGGCGTCGCGGCTGGTGCAGCTGGCGCGGCAGTCGATGCTGTCGCCGGCTTGGCCTTGGTTCCTTTCTGTATGCCGCCATGGCCGCTGCAAGTGCCCTTGCCGTTGTGGTGGTGGTCCCGATCCTTGCATGTCGTCGTCGCGCCGGTCGCTGCCTGTGTTGCGGGAGCAGCCGGTGTTGCGCCCTCCCGGTGCCGTGGTCTTTGCGGCCTTTTGTACGCCGCCATGGCCGCTGCGTGCCCTGCCCGTTGACGTGGTGGTGGTTCCATCCTTGCAGGTGGTCGGAGCAGGGTCCGCCGCGAAACTGGGCACCGCGAATGCGAGTATCAATAAAGGCGCCGCAACGAGGGCGGCAACTGTTATATTTTTCATGAACGTTCACTCCCTGGTTTATTTTGGTCCGCGGCCGAGATTGTAATCCGATTTTTAGCGGACGGCATCGCCGCTCAGGGTGCCGGGCGGATCGGCAATATGCCGGTCACTTGAATCACAAAGCGCGTGTATTGACCCCGTGCGACACCTTCCAAAACCTTGCCGTCAACGATGACATGCGAATTTTCGCCAAGGCGGTCCGGAATTTCGGTCACGCCGACGAGCTGCACGTCGTTTGCCGGCAGACAATGAAAGCTCTGCGGGGGCGCGTAGATGTATTGAGTCTTGTCCAGTATGAGAATCGGCACCGTGTCGACACCATCCGCGCTCGGGAATTCGCGAAAATGCAGGCGCCCTGAAAAGTCGTGCCTTGTCTGCAGCCACAAGCATGGACCGCTGCCGATGACGCAGCCGCCAAGCGCGAAACACAAACCGGCGCCGGCCATGAGCCGCAATCGCTTGATCATTCCAATCTCCGTGGCCTCAGCCTGTAGTGTACCCGCAAGGTGCGTGAACGTTGCTGGCTTCATGAGCGGATGCTATACACGCGTAACAAATTAAGAGGCATGCCCTTTTGGATCGAAATTGGCTCAATCAATACCCGCCCGGCGTTCCCGCGGACATCGACCCCGACGCGTATCCATCGCTGAAGGAGGCGATCGAAGCGGCCTTCACCACCTTTCGTCAGCTGCCTGCATTCACCAATATGGGCGCGACCCTGACTTACACGCAGCTCGACGAACTCAGCCGTGCCTTTGGCGCCTGGCTGCAGCATAAATCCGGGCTGGTCCGCGGCGACCGCGTGGCATTGATGATGCCCAACATTTTGCAATATCCCATCGCGTTGTTCGGCGCGCTGCGCGCCGGCATGGTGGTGGTCAACACCAATCCTTTGTACACACCTCGGGAACTCGAGCATCAATTGAAGGATTCCGGCGCAAAGGCCATCGTCATCGTCGAGAACTTCGTGCACGTGCTGCAACAAGTCCTGCCGCGAACGGATTTGAAGAACGTGCTCGTCACCGGAGTCGGCGATTTATTGGAGATCCCAAAAGGCCTGATCGTCAATTCGTCCTGCGTCATGTGCGCAAGCGGTCCCGCCCTGGAAAATGCCCGGCTCGTTGCGTACAGAACGTGCTGGGTGTCGGCCTCGGACTCAAATTGAAACGGTTCACTTCGGGCCCCGAGGACATCGCCTTCCTGCAATACACAGGTGGTACGACCGGCGTGGCGAAGGCCGCGGTTCTTACGCATCGAAACATGGTGGCCAACCTGCTGCAATCCCTGGCCTGGATAAGACCGGCGCTGCAGGCGGGCAGCGGGCGCGTCGTGATCACCGCCTTGCCGCTGTATCACATCTTCGCTCTCACCAGCAATTGCCTCGCATTCCTGCCGTTGGGCGCGCGCAATGTGCTGATCACGAACCCGAGGGATTTCCGGGGATTCGTGGCGGAACTGAAGAAGTACAAATTCAATTTCATCAGCGGCGTCAATACGCTGTTCAATGCGCTGCTGCACACGCCGGGATTCGAAGGCGTGGACTTCAGCGCGCTGCGCGCCACGTTCGCAGGCGGCATGGCGCTGCAGCCGGTGGTCGCGGCGCGCTGGAAAGAAGCGACGGGCTGCAGCATCGCCCAAGGCTGGGGGCTCACCGAAACCTCACCGATGGTCACCGCCAACCCCCTCGGCTTGCCGTTCAACGGTTCGGTCGGATTACCGGTGTCCTCGACCGACGTCTCCATTCGAGACGACGCCGGGCAGGAGCTGCCCGTGAACGGGGTCGGTGAAATCTGCGTATTCGGACCGCAGGTGATGCGCGGCTATTGGAATCGCCCCGATGAAACCGAGAAGGTGATGTTCGGCGACTGGTTGCGCACCGGAGACATCGGGCGCATGGACGCCCAGGGCTTCGTTTACATCGAGGATCGCAAGAAGGACATGATTCTGGTCTCGGGATTCAACGTCTACCCCAATGAAGTCGAGAGCGTCGCCGCCGAACATCCCGGCGTGCTGGAGGTCGCGGCGGTTGCGCAGCCTGACGAAAATTCCGGCGAAGTCGTCGCGCTGTTCGTGGTGAAGAAAGATCCGAACCTGACCGCGGAAGCACTGATTGCGTTCTGCCGCAAAGAGTTGACCGGCTACAAGGTGCCCAAACACGTGTACTTCCGCGCCGAATTGCCCAAGACCAATGTGGGGAAAATTTTGCGCCGCGCGTTGCGCGATGAGCTGCGATCTCCCCGGCCCGGCACCGCCGCGCGCGAGTGACTCTGGCTACAGGAATGCTATGCCTGTCGGTCCAGCTGCCGGCCGAACATCAATTCAAGTAGCGATCGGGCCGGGCCGCCAGCCTGAACTATTCATGAACAGGAGGCGGGACATCGACTCGTAAGACCTCGCCGCCGTGCTGAGCAACCATGACGAATTGACACCAGACAAGGACCTGATGCGCAAGCTACGAGCGAGCACACGGAAAAGTTCGTGCACAAAAAAAATAGATACGCTCATGAATAGTTCGCGCTACGCCGGCGGCCCTACTTCGTAGTTCCGGACCGTCTCCACCAGCAGCGCGACGCGCTCCGGATCGACATCCGGTGTGATGCCGTGTCCCAGATTGAACACATGACCCGCGCCGGCGCCGTAGCTGTCGAGCACCCGCAGCGCTTCACTGCGCAGTGCGTCGGGCGGCGCGAATAAAGCGGACGGGTCCAGATTGCCCTGCAATGCCACGCGCCCGGCGACGGCTTTGCGGGCATCGCTCAAGTCCGTGGTCCAGTCGACGCCCACCGCGTCGCAGCCGATCGCGGCAATTTTAGCCAACCAGGCGCCGCCGCCCTTGGTAAAGACGATGTTGGGAACCCTGCGCCCTGCCGCTTGCCGCGTCAGCGCATCGACCACCTGTGCCATGTGGCGCAGCGAGAATTCTTCGTACTGTGCCGGTGTCAACACCCCGCCCCAGGTATCGAACAGCATCACGGCCTGCGCACCGGCGGCGATTTGCGCGTTCAGGTAAAGGATCGTCGCCCTGGCGAGCAGATCGAGCAAGCGGTGCAGCTCGCGGGGCGATTCGTACATCATGCGCTTGATCACGCCGAAGGTCTTGCTGCTGCCGCCTTCCACCATATAGGTGGCCACCGTCCAGGGACTGCCCGCAAAGCCGATCAGCGGCACCCGGCCGGCCAGCTCGCGCCGCACCCGCGCCACCGCCTCGATGACGTACTTGAGTTCCCGCCCCGGATCGGGCACACCGAGCTTGTCGATGTCGGCCGGTGTGCGAATCGGAAACTCGAACTTCGGGCCCTCGCCGGCCTCGAATTCCAGTCCCAGGTTCATCGCGTGCGGAATGGTGAGAATGTCCGAAAACAGAATGGCGGCGTCCAACGGAAATCGGTCGACCGGCTGCAACGTGATTTCGCAGGCGATGTCCGGATTGGTGCACATCTCCAGAAAGCCGCCGGCGCGCGTGCGCGTCGCACGGTATTCCGGCAGATACCGGCCGGCCTGGCGCATCAGCCAAATCGGGCGCCGCGGCGTGGGTTCGCGCAGCAGCGCGCGCAGCAATAAATCGTTCTTCAGCGGTTCGCTCATTGACTTTTAAAGTATCCGTTAAAGGTTGACTGCCCGCTCAAGTTCGCTCTCGCGGATCGAACAGCCGGCCATGCTCCAGAATGGCATAACGATCGGTCATACCGGCAATGTAATCGGCCACCGCCCGCGCACGCCCGGCGGGGCCGGGCAGCGATTCCAATTTCGTCCGCGCTTCGTGCTCGTCGGGCATCAGCGCCGGGTCGGTGAAAAACGCGTCGAACAAATCGCGCACCACGCGGCGCGCCTTCGTGGTCATGCGCCGTACCTTGTAATGCTTGTACAGCTGCTCGCGGAGGAAGGATTTCAGAGTGTAATTCAACGCGAGTGTGGTGTCGCTGAATCCGATCAGCGCATTCGGGTGCGATCTGACTTCGGCTATCGAATGGACCGCCGAACGCCTAAGCCGGGCCGCCGAGGAATCGATCAAATCGCTCACCAGGTGATTGATCATGCGCCGCAAAATCTCGTAGACGAAGCGGCGGCCCGCCAGCGCCGGGTATTTCGCCTGTACTTCGTCGTGGTAGCCGCGAAACAGCGGCACGGCCAGCAGCTGTTCGATGCTGATGAGGCCGGCGCGTATGCCGTCCTCCACGTCGTGATTGTTGTAGGCGATCTCATCGGCAAAGTTCGCAAGCTGCGCTTCCAAGCCAGGTTGCCGGCGATTGATGAAACGCTCGCCCAGCTCGCCCAGCAGCAGCGCGTTGTTGTGGGAGCAGTGTTTGAGGATTCCTTCGCGGCATTCAAAGGTGAGGTTCAGGCCGTCGAACTCGGCGTAGTGCTCCTCGAGCTCATCGACCACGCGCAGCGACTGCAGATTGTGTTCGAAGCCGCCGAAATCCGCCATGCACTCGTTCAACGCATCCTGCCCTGCATGGCCGAAGGGCGTGTGCCCAAGATCGTGAGCGAGGCAGATCGCCTCGGACAGCTCTTCATTGAGCTTCAACGCGCGCGCGGCGGTCCGGGCTATCTGCGCGACCTCGAGCGAATGGGTCAGGCGCGTTCTATACAGATCGCCTTCGTGGTTGACGAACACCTGGGTCTTGTAGACCAGCCGCCGAAATGCGGTGGAGTGCACGATGCGATCTCGATCGCGCTGATATTCGGATCGATATCCGGGGGCGGGCTCCGGATAACGGCGTCCCCGCGTATGCTCGGGATGAGCGGCATACGCCGCAAGCCCGCTCATTTGAAATGCTCTGCGAGCGTGGCGTCGAGCGCAGCCTTCGGATACTGGTCGGTTATGATTGCACGGCCGAGCTTCTCCAAGAGCACCAGGCGCACGGCGCCTGCCACGACTTTCTTGTCCATTTGCATCAATTCATAGACCCTTGCGGCGCCTATTGGCGGCGCTTCGGTCGGCAACCCGGTGCGCACCAGCACATCGCGCAGGCGCTCCTTGACGGCGGCGTCGATCCATCCTAAGCGCTGGGACAGGTCGGCCGCGATGAGCATCCCCAGACCCACTGCCTCGCCGTGCAAGTATTTCTCGTAGCCGGTCGCCGCCTCGATGGCGTGCCCAAAGGTATGGCCGAAATTCAAAATCGCCCGCAAATCATGCTCGCGCTCGTCGCGCGCGACCACCGTGGCCTTGATCTCGCAGGACCTGCCGATGGCGTAGGTAAGCGCCTCGGCATCTCTTGCCAGCAATTGGGGGATGCTGCGGTCGAGCCAATTGAACAGCAACGGGTCCCAAACGCAGCCGTGCTTGATCACTTCTGCCAGCCCGGATTTCAGTTCCCGGTCCGGCAAGCTGGCCAGCACATCGGTGTCGGCAATCACGGCCCGCGGCTGATAGAAGGCGCCGATCAGGTTTTTACCGCCCGGGTGATTCACCCCGGTCTTGCCGCCCACCGAGGAATCCACTTGAGCCAGCAGCGTCGTGGGCATCTGCACATAACCGATGCCACGCTGATAAGACGCCGCCGCAAAACCCGCGATGTCCCCGACCACGCCGCCGCCCAGCGCCAGCACCGTCGCATCGCGGTTCATCTTGCCGGCGACCAATGCGTCGAATACCCACCCGGCCGTTTGCAATGTCTTGTGCTGCTCGCCGTCGGGCAAAATGCACTCGGCGATGCGTCTGTGGGCCAAGCTCCCGGTCAGCCTGGCAAGATATAGCTTGGCCACGGTGGTATTGGTTACGATCAACAGATCGCGGCCGGGAATCTGTGCATCCAAGACGTCGCGATCGGCCAGCAATCCGGGCCCTATCGAAATGGGGTAGCTGGAAGGGCCTAGGTCTACTTGAACGGTTTGCACGGTGTGATTATACGAACACTTAGGCTTTCTGCCGCGACAGCTCGTGGTGGATTTCCTCCGCGACGAGCTGCACCCGGCGGCCATCCGTGGTCACCGTCAGGTCGGCTATTTCGGCATACAGGGCTGCCCGGCGCGCCATCAAATCCTCGAGCTTTCGTTCGGGGTCGGTGTCGTGCAGCAGGGGCCGGTGCCGCGCGTGCCGCGTACGCTCGATTTGCTGGCCGACGGAAGTCGCCAGGTAGACCACGACGCCACGTTCGGCAAGTGCGCGGCGATTGGCCGGGTCGATGACGGCGCCGCCGCCGGTTGCCAGCACGATCGAATCCAGACGGGTCAGGCGGTCGATCGATTCCTTCTCGCGGATTCGAAAACCCGCTTCGCCTTCCTTCTCAAAAATGAATGGGATATCCACGCCGGTCTTCGCCTCGATATCGGCATCGCTGTCGTGGAAGGTAAAGTGAAACAGGCGGGCAAGATGCCGCCCCACTGCCGTCTTGCCCGACCCCATCGGGCCGATCAGAAAGATATTGAGCTTGGTGAGCATGATCAGCGCTGATCATAGCGGACCCCATGGTTCGTCTGGCCAATTCCGGCCACGGAACCGCTGGTCTGCCGTAACCCATCCGCCGTTGATTCATGCGCCGCCCCAAACCCAAGGGGCGCCGAACGGCGCCCCTTGCTCAATACCGGCTGCATAACCTCCTAGCCAGAGCTATTCATGAACGATTGGTATATTTACGCACAAAGGCCGGATTGGACCTCCAATCCGGCCTTCTCCCGCGTTTCCATCATTCACGAATTATTCAGGCTGGTGTCAGTACAGATTCGATCCCTCGCGCAAGATTTTCGGCGTGATGAAAATCAGCAGTTCGGTCTTGTTGTTGATGTCCGTCGTGCTGCGGAAGAGGTGGCCCAGCACCGGAATATCGGAAAAGAAAGGCACCTTGTTCGCGCTTTTTGTTCTGCTGGTGTCGAGAATGCCGCCCAACACGACCGTCTGGCCGTCATTGACCAGCACCTGGGTGATGATTTGGCGCGTGTCGATCGAGGGCACACTGCCGCCGGTGGCGCTGGTCACCTGTTGGCCGACCGAATCGTCCGACACGTCCAGGTCCAGGATCACCCGATTGTCGGGCGTGATCAACGGCGTGACTTTGAGCTTCAGC
Source organism: uncultured Gammaproteobacteria bacterium (assembly GCA_963761345.1). Taxonomy (GTDB): domain Bacteria; phylum Pseudomonadota; class Gammaproteobacteria; order Steroidobacterales; family Steroidobacteraceae; genus Bog-1198. The sequence continues at coordinate 122,486 of CAVXGV010000009.1, read as the reverse complement.
ACCGCGTCCTTGAACTGGGTGGTGGTGGCGCCGCTCGAGGCGGATTCCTGGAAGGGAATTTCGACACCCTGCGAGATGGTGGCTTGCTTCTGGTTGGCGGTGATGACTCGCGGCGAGGAGATGGTCTCGCTCTTGCCCTCGTTCTGCGCCGCCGTGAGTTCCAAGTCGACCAGGTAGCTGCCGGCCAGCAATGAGACGCCGAGGCTGCCGTTGGTATTGGCCGCCGGCGTATTGACCTGATAACGATTGTCCAGCGTCGTTGCCGGCAGAATGCTCGTGGCCTTGGGCGGAACGCCGCCGCCGGCGATTTGATTCGTGGCAAGGTTGTTGCCCGAGATGGCCAGGAGACTGTTGTTACCCCCGGTCAGCGACGACGCCGCGCTCACGCCGAAGCGTGCGCCCAAGTCGCGCTCAAAGGTATCGCTGACGACCACGATGCGCGCCTCGATCAGCACCTGCTTGACCGGCACATCCAAGGTTTGCACCAGGCGGCGGATATCGGCCAGCTTGTCGCTCGTGTCTTGGACAAGGAGGGTGTTGGTGCGCTCGTCGATCGACAAGCTGCCGCGCGACGACAGTATGGAGTCCTTGGCGCCGGTACTCCTGATCAGTTTCGCCAGATCGCCGACCTTGGCATAGTTGACCTGCATGAATTCCGTGTGGGTGGGCGAGAGTTCTTGCACCTCTTTATGAGCCGCCAACTCCGCCTTCTCGCGCGTCGCCAGCTCGTCGGTAGGCCCGATGATGATCACGTTGTCCTGACGCCGCTTGTCCAGGCCCTTGGTGCGCAGCACGATGTCGAGCGCCTGATCCCAGGGCACATTTTGCAACCGCAATGTCAGGTTGCCCGACACGGAATCGCTGACCACGATGTTCTGGCCGCTGGTGTCCGCCAGCAGCTGCAAGACCGAGCGCACGTCGATGTCCTGGAAGTTCAATGTCAAGCGCTCGCCGGTGTATTCCTTTTTCTCTTCCGCGCCCGCGGTGCGCTTGGCGGAAGGCTTGATTTCAACCGTGTATTGGTTGTCGGATTGATACGCCAGCTGTTCAAAGTCGCCCTGCGAGCTGATCACCAGGCGCGAGCTGCCGTCCACGCGGACCGCATCCACGGTCTGCACCGGCGTCGCAAAATCCATGACGTCGTAGCGGCGCAACAAATTCTTGGGCATGACGGTGCCGGCAAAGTCCACGACGATCTGCTGGCCTTCCTGGCGAACGTTGACGGGTGTGCGTGGGTCGGTGAGCTGCACGATCACACGGCCCGTGCCATCCGAACCGCGCCGGAAATCGATGGTGCGAATGGCGCGCTCTGCCGGCGTCCCGGACGAGCTCGCGGCGGCGCGCACGGCGGCGGGCTTGCCGACGTCGGCACCGGGCTGCTGGCCCAGCGTTACGATGATGGTGTTGCCGTCCACTTTGGTGGTGTACGGCATCAGGCTGTCGACATTCACGACCAAGCGTGCGCGGCCGTTCGCCTCGGCTGCGAGCACCGTGTCCACGCCGCCGGAGCGCACGTCGAAACGGCGCGAGGCAAGTGCCAGGGTCGTATTCGGCAGGTCGAACGCGATGCGCGCCGGCTTGTCGATGGTGAACGGCAACGGCTCCGGGGCCGGTCCGCTCATGTGCAGCTTGAGCTGCACCTGTTGACCCGATAATGTTTGAACGTCGATGGACTGGAGCTGGACCGGATCGGCGGCCCGCGCCGTGATACCGGCCGCAGCCAATGCGACAACCGCCATCGCGCCCATCATCGCCGTTCGTATTCGTGTTCTGATCATGCTTTGCTCTCCCTGTGGCCTCAATTAGCCAATGCCAATGAGGCCGGTCGCTCTATGTAGCCGCCGAGACCATCCGGAATGATCTCGACCAGGCTGATTCTTCCGCCGGTTATTTCTGTCACTTTGCCGTCGTTCTGTCCCAGGTAGTTGCCCGGTTGAACCTTGTGCACGAGGCCGTCTTTGGATTGCACCAGCCCATAAAAATTGCTGCCTACCTTGAAGGTGCCGACCATCTTCAGCGTGTCGAGCGAAAATCCTTCCAGAAATTCGCGGTTGCGCCGCGAGCTGGGCCGTAAACTCGCCTGCCCGTTGGCCGAACTCGGGCCCTGGGGCTGGAATGGCGAGCGTAGGTTGGCGGCCGCATACACATAGGTTTCGTAGGGCTTCACTTCCGGCAACGGTTGGATGCGCCCGCCCGGCTTCTTCTTGGTTGCCTCGATCCACTTCTGCAAATCCGATTGGCCTCCAGAGCAGCCGGCCGCGACCAGTGCCGCAAGCACGAGTCCGATGACGCCGATACTGGGTGTCTGTCTCACGTCTAGCCTCCCGCCGCCGTCGTCTTCTTCTTGGCCGGTTTCGCACCACCTTCATCTTCGATGTAGCGGTAAGTCTTGGCAGTCACGTCCATGGTCAGATTGTCGTAGCCGCCCTTGGCATCGACGGGCGAAATCTGAATGTCGTTCAAGGTCACGATGCGGGGCAGCGCGGCGATGCCGCTGACGAATCTGCCGAAGTCGTGGTAGCTGCCCACCAGTTTGATCTTGATCGGCAGTTCCGCGTAGAAGCCGTTGCTCTTTTCGCTACCCGGCTGGAACAGCTTTTCCTGCAAACCCGCGGCCAGGCCGGTTTGCGAAATATCGACCAGAAGATTGGGCACTTCGGTTTTGCCGGGCAATTGCCGCAGCATCGCGCCGAAGCTGCGCTCCATTTCGCCGAGCTGCGAGCGGTACGCGTCGAGGTTCGCGGCGCGCTGCTGTTTGCTCTCGAATTGCGCGCGCAGATCCAACTCGTCTGCCTCCGCCTTTTGCAGCACCGGCCGGTCGTCATTCCAGACGAACATGTACCAGCCGAAGCCTGCGACCACCACGAAGCCCAAGGCCACGAAGAAGCCGCGCACTGCCACCGGCCAGCGGCCGGCGTCGCGCGGATCGAGACTACGAAGTTGATCGAAGAAGTTCATTTCACCGCAACCTTCTTAACCGTTGTTTCGCCGCCGTTGTCCACGTCCACGCCGATCACGTCGCTGCTGAGCGTGAAACTCGAGCCGCCGGTCGGCGAATCCTTCGCCGACTCGACCACCTGCAGCTGTGGGTTATCCATCCACGAAGAAGAATCGATGTTGCGCATGAAGGTCGACACGCGCGTGCTCGACTGGGCAACGCCCCGCATCTCGAGCTTCTTGCCGGTCTGCTTGATCTGGGTGAGATAGATGCCTTCGGGCACCGTTTTCACCAGTTCGTCGAACAAATGCACGATCTCAGGCCGCTTGCGCTGCAGTTTCTCGATGATTTCCATGCGCGCAACCAGGCGCTGCTTGCGATTCTCGAGATCCTGGATATCGGCGATCTGCGCGTCGAGCTTGACGATCTCCTGCTTGAGGAGAGTGTTCTTGGCGTTCTGCGAGTCGATCCAACTCGAATACACCAGTTTGCCGCCCAGGACGAAGATGACGGCGGCAAATGCCGCGCCGCCCAGGGCCACCATGAACTCGCGGCGTCGGACCTTACGTTCTTGTTCGCGCCAGGGAAGTAGATTGATACGCGGCATGGCTACTCTTTAGTCGAAGCTGCGCAGCGCTAGGCCGCAGGCTGTGAGTAATGCGGTGGCGTCGCGCGACACTGCTTGGGCTTTGGCTTTGGACGACACTTTCATGTTGCCGAGGGGATCGCCTCTGTCCGCAGGCACGCCGACGCGGCTGGAGATGACGTCGGCGACGCCGGGAATGTTGGCGCAGCCGCCGCAGATCAAGATCTGATCCGGCTGCGCCCGGCCGCTGCCGGAGGCCAGGTAGAACTGCAGCGAACGGCTGACTTGCTGCGTCATGTCGTCGATGAATGGATCCAGCACTTCGGGCTGATAGTTGCTGGGCAGGCCGCCTTCCTTCTTGGCGCGGCCGGCTTCTTCCATGCTCAATCCGTACGTGCGCATGATTTCTTCGGTCAGCTGCTGGCCGCCAAAGGCAAAGTCACGCGTGTAAATCACCCGCATGTCACGCAGCACGCTGAATGTGGTGCTGCTGGCGCCGAAGTCCACCACGGCCACGGTGCGGTCGAGGCCGCCGTCCGGCATCTGGTGACGCATGAGGGCACAGGCATTTTCCAGTGCGAACGCCTCCACATCGACCAGGTGCGCGGTGAGTCCCGATGCCTGAACTGCGGCCTGGCGCTGTTCCACGTTTTCGGTTCGGGTCGCGACCAGGAGCACATCGAGCATCTCCGGATCTTTTTCCGACGGACCCACAACCTGGTAGTCGTAGCTGACTTCTTGCATGGGAAAGGGAATGTACTGGTCGGCCTGCAGCTCGACCTGACCTTCCAATTCGTTCTCGCCGAGAGTCTTCGGCATCTGGATGACTTTGGTAATCGCCGCGTCGCCGCTGATGGCAATGGCGGCCAGGCGGCTCTTGGCACCCGAGCGCTTCACGGCCCGGCGGATGGCTTCGCCGACCGCTTCGGCGTCGACGATGGCTTTTTCATTGATGGCGTTATGCGGCGTGGGCTCCGCGGCATAAGACTCAACGCGATATTGGCCACCCGACATCGAGAGCTCGATCAGCTTCACCGATGAGGTGGTTATGTCAAGTCCCAAAAGCGGACGGTATCTTTTACCTAACGACCACACAGAATTTTTCCCTTTTTGCTCAATACCTTGTAGGTCGAATCTGACGGGAGATTAGCCATGACGGGCAAACTTAGCAAGAAACTGTTAAATGGAACGTGAAGCCACTCACAGCTATAGCCGCCTGGGTGGCCCAAGTCGGCAAAGTGAGACCCACGACAGTTTCGTCGCTTTTAAGAAAGGCTCGACTCATCCGTTCAGACCTCATCGCGCTTAAGGCCCCCCAGGGCCGCGGCGGTTGGTTAATCTGGTCTGGCAACCCCGCTGTCCTCAGAGTGCCGCAGGGCGTCAATGAGGATCGGTGGCTTTGCGTCCTCATCTTTCGATGAGTATGCCCACGTAACCGGCGGTAAGATGATGCCTATGTCCGCCGGTGCAATAAGTTAGAACGGATTTCTGTGCCCAAACGTTATCTAGTTCTCATCTCGCGAATTTGTGCAGTTTTAGTTGGCATAATAGCGCTGGTCGCCTTCGCCAATGTCTGTGCTTATGTTTACTTGCGGCCCGCGCTGCCCGATGTGGCGAGTTTGCGGGAGGTTCAGCTGCAGGTGCCGCTGCGCATTTATTCCCGGGACGGCAAGCTGATCCAGTCGATCGGCGAGCAGCGGCGCATCCCCGTCCGCTATGAGCAATTGCCCAAGCAATTGGTACAGGCCTTCCTGGCGACCGAAGACGATCGATTCTTCAGGCATCACGGCGTCGATTGGCAGGGAATTCTGCGGGCGGCGGTGGCCAATCTCAAAGCCGGCGGCATCCGCCAGGGCGCCAGCACCATTACCATGCAGGTGTCGCGGGATATGTTTTTGACCCCGCGCCGCGACATGAAACGCAAAATGAGCGAAATCTACATTTCTCTGCTCATGGAGGCCGAATTCACCAAGGAGGAGATATTCTCCTTGTACGTCAACAAGATTTTCCTAGGCCAGCGGGCCTATGGCGTGGGGGCTGCGGCCGAGGTGTATTTCGGCAAGAGCTTGGATCAGCTGAGCCTGGCTGAAACAGCCACCCTGGCGGGGATCCCGACGGCGCCGTCGACGGTCAATCCGGTCGCCAGCGCCGAAGCGGCCAAGGTGCGCCGCGCGCACGTATTGGGCCGCATGCTCGATCTTGGCTACATCACGCAGACTGCATACGACCAGGCGAAGAGCAGTCCGATGGAATCGCGCCTGCATGGCGCCTCCATCGAGGTCGACGCCCCGTACCTGGCGGAAATGGTGCGTAACGACATGCAGAACAAGTACGGCGATGCCGTCTATACGGCGGGCTACAAGGTCTACACCACGCTCGATTCCCGCCTGCAGGCGGCAGGGACCGTGGCGCTGCGCACGGGACTGCTGGAATACGACATGCGCCATGGGTTTAGAGGCGCCGGCGCCAAGGTCGACATGTCAAAGATCGCGACGCCGGCGCAGTTCGAGGCACAACTGGAGGAATTTCCTGTCATCGGCGGCCTGAAGCCCGCCATCGTGGAACAGGTCGAGTCCAAGAGCGCGAAGATCTACGTCAAGGACCTGGGGAGGGTAACTTTGCCGTGGGAGAAGCTGGTCTGGGCACGGCGCGAACTGCCGGATGAGAAAACCGACCGTGCGCCGACGGAGGCGTCGGAGATTTTGAGCCGCGGCGACGTGATTTACACCGTGGGACGCACCCCCGAGTCCTTGCTGTTCGTCCAGGTACCCGAAGCGCAGAGCGCGCTGGTATCGGTGGACCCCAAGGACGGCGCCATCGTGGCGCTGGTCGGCGGGTTCGATTTCTTCCAGAGCAAGTTCAACCGCGTGGTCCAGGCGCGGCGCCAGCCCGGCTCGGGATTCAAGCCCTTTATTTATGCGGCGGCTTTCGACAAGGGATTCACGCCTGCCAGCGTGGTGTTGGACGCGCCGGTGGTCATCGATGAGCAAGGCAATGAAAAGGCCTGGCGCCCCCACGAGGATACCGACAAGTTTTACGGGCCCGTGCGATTGCGCGACGCGCTGGTACATTCGCGGAATCTGGTTTCGGTGCGCTTGATGCGGGCCATCGGCGTCGAGTACGCCCGCAACTACGTGACGCGCTTCGGCTTCGATAAATCGCAGCTTCCGGACGATCTGACCCTGGCGCTGGGCACGGCCGAACTCAGTCCGCTGCAAGTGGCCATCGGCTACTCGGCCTTTGCCAACGGCGGCTTCAAAGTCAGTTCTTACTATATCGATCGCGTCGAAGATGCGGCCGGCAAGGTACTTCAGCAGGCAGACCCCGCCGTCGCCTGCGCGCAATGCGGCCGCGCCATCGTAGCGCCCACGCCCCGCAGCGTGGCGGGTGGGGCGGCCCGGGGCGGCACCCGCGATGAGGCTTTTCACGATGGTAAGACCATGATTCTCGGGAAGAATCTGGCGCCGCAAATCCTGACGCCGCAAGTCGCCTACCTGCTGGCCGACATGATGGCGGACGTCATCAAGCGCGGCACCGGGCAGCGCGCCCGGACGCTCAATCGCGACGACATCGCCGGCAAGACCGGGACCACCAGCGATTTCCACGATGCCTGGTTCAATGGCTTCAATGGCGACATCGTGACCACGGTCTGGACCGGCTTCGATCAGGACCGTACTTTGGGCCAGGGCGAAGAGGGCGCGCACGTGTCGGTACCGACCTGGACCTACTTCATGCACGAGGCGCTGGCCGGCACGGCCAAGCACGGCGTCCCCATCCCCGACGGCATCGTCAGCGTGCGGATCTCGCCCAGGTCCGGCCTGTTGGCGAGTTCTGACGACCCCAGCGGCATCATGGAGAAATTCATCGAGGGGAACTTGCCCAAGACCGAACTGTACGAAGGACAGAACCCCAGCAACCCCGAAGGCGATAAACCGCTATTCTAGGAACCTGTCTGCCCGAGGTTCCCAGGCCGCCGATGGCTAAGAAGTTTTCGCAGCGTTCCGAAGATCTACGCCGCGCGCTGGCGCAAGAGGCCGCAAGGATCATGGCCGAGCACGGCATTGAGGATTTCCTGCAGGCCAAGCGCAAAGCAGCGGATCGCTTGGGCGTGAACGACGTCGCGGTGCTGCCCAAGAACATCGAGATCGTCGACGCGCTGCGCGCCCATCAGAGATTGTTCGGACGCGATACCCACGACCACACCTTGAAGGAACAGCGGCGCATCGCGCTCGACACCATGCGGATCTTGGCGCAATTCCAGCCGCGCCTGGTGGGATCCGTGCTCACCGGGACGGCGACCAATTACAGCGACATCAACCTGCACCTGTTCGCCGATGCGTCGGAATCGGTCGCGATTCATCTGCTGGACTTGGGCGTGCAGCATGAATTCTATGAACGGCGCGTCAAGATGGATGCGGAGCGCAGCCTGAATTATCCGGCGTTGCGGTTCGAGGCCAACGGACGCACCGTCGATGCCACCGTTTTTCCCATCGACGGCATTCGTCAATCGCCGTACTCGCCCGTGGACGGGCGGCCCATGAAGCGCGCGGACGCACGCGAAGTGGCGCAGCTGATCGACGCCAATTAGTCGTCGGTCCCGCGCGCAGGCTCGCGCGCGCAGTCCGGCCCCCAGGAGCCTAGTTCGACGCCTTGTCCGCCGCCTTCGGCTGCCATACCGCCATCATGTCCGGCGATCCCTGCGCCCGAACACCGTTGTCGGTCAAGATCTGGTCCGTGGCCGCCATGATGGCCGTACGCGAGAACACCAAGGCTTCCCCGCCCTTGCTGCCAAATTCGATGGTGACGAACGGGTCTTTCAAATCGCGCAGGACCGTGACCAAGTGCGCCAGGCTCCGGATAGGCGTCCCGTTGACGGAGTACACGACCGAACCGGTGGGATTGGAATAGCCATTCGCGAGTTTGTGCGGAAAAAACGGCGAAGAGATGATCACCAGTTCCTGCAGTTCCGGGGTCGGCGTATCGAACACCCGTGTGACCAGCGGACTCTTCACGAAGCCCAGGAGCCGCAGCAGATTTGCATTGTTTTCGAAACCCGATAGAAACTGGCGCGTCGCGCGCGAGAACACGATCGGCCCGTAGACGAAGTACGAGGGATATTCGCCATGCAGATCCGCCGCCAGCGTCGGACGCTGGGCCGACACGGGCAATTCAATCTGCACGGGTTTACCGCCGCGCACCACGGTCAGCGGCAATTTATCGTCCTTGACCAACCGTTGGATCATGTAGGCAAAATTCACCCGCAAATCCTTGTCGATCTTCACCATGCCTTGATTGTCGATGGGCGTATCGCCGATGCGCGTGATGACGTCCCATTCTTTCAACGGATAGGAAGCGTCGGTTTTATCCGGCCGATGCACCACCATGCCCTCGACACTCTTGTCGAGCTTCAGAAAATCGCGCAGCGCCGGATTCTCCAGCGTCTGCAAGTCATCGTACATGCTCGCCTTGCCGACATAGCGGTGGCCGGCGATGTCCTTGAGGAATAGTTCCACTTCTTCATTCGGGATGATGTAGCCGATGTTCTGGCTGTCGCCGCCCAGGCGGCTGAACGCCAGGCCGATCATCTTGTCGCCGGCGATGGCCGGTCCGCCGCTGTTGCCCGGATTGATGGCCGCGTCGATCTGAATGCGCAGGCCCGATACCGGATAGTTGTACGATGCAAACTCGATGCGCGAGACGATGCCTTTGGTGATCGACAGCGATGAGCCGCCGGTGGGAAATCCATAGGCCAGCACCGGATCCTTGATCTGCGGCAGTTTGCTGGCGCGTGCCACCGGCGGATGGGTGTCGAAGAAGCTGGGATCATCGAGCTGCAACACCGCCAGGTCGATGCCCGGCGCTATTGCCAGGACGGTCGCCGCCACTTTGTCGCCCGCTGCATTCGCCTGAACCTGCACCTGGCTGGCGTAAAGCACGGCATGCGCGTTGGTCAATATGCGCCTGCCTTCGATCACCACGCCCGAAGCCGTCGACTCGCTGGGCGCTTGCTTGGTCCAGGGCTTGAAAGGGTCCGGGAAGAGCATGGTCGAGAAGATTTTCACGACCGAATTTTCCAATGCCGGCGCTTGCACCGCGTCCGCCGTGTGTGCGGCGGCAAGGCCCGCGCGGGTGAGCAGCGTACCGCATAACAAAAACCCAACCGTTAAAAGAGCAGGTCCCTTGGAAGATGTCATGAATTTCTATTGCGTCCTATTTTCCGTCGACTGAAAACGCCAACAACGTATTGCCTGAGTTGATGTAGACGCTGCCGTTCACGATCGTCGGGCCGCCGCAATCCAAGGGGCCGCCGCTCGCGTGAATGCCGTTTTGCGTTTGAAATGATTTAGCCGTATCGAAGTCCCAGAGGATCTTGCCATCGATGGTCGAATAGGCGCGCAGGTGCCCGTCCATGGATCCTGAGAATACGCCTCCCGGCATCACGGTGACCGCCTGCGACTGTGCATGCGAGCAAGGGCCCTCGCTCCAGGAACAGGGCGGCATCGGCGCCGGTGTGTGCCAGCGGGCAATGCCGGTTTTGGGATCGAGCGCCCACAAGCTTCCCGTTGCATTGCCGGGCTGTGCCAGCAGCCCGGAGAGGGCGACAAACAGGCTGCGATGATCGGCCGCGCTGCCCCAGGCAACGCCTCCGCGTTCGGTTCCCGCTGCCGGGGCGGGACCGACGGTGGCTCCCTCGCCTCCCGGAGCCGGCGCGCCGAGACGGGCTTGCCACAAGATGTCGCCGCCGTGGTCAGGATCGAGCCCGTAGACCACGCCCGAGATCTGGCCCGCCAATAGAATCTCGTTGCCGCTGGACAGAGTGCGCAGGACGGGCGCGCTGTTAAAGGCGCTGGCTGCCACCCGGCCGGCAACCGTGAGCTGCTTGACCCAACGCAGCTTGCCGTCGCCCAGGTCGAACGCGGCAATTGCATCGGTGAGCGACTGCTCGATCCCCGTCGCGGAGCCACCGGTGCCCACGTAGAGCACGCCGCGCTTGGAATCTATGGTAGGGGCGGAAGCGATCGCGGCGCCGGCAGGTCCGAATTCCTGAACCCCGGCGCTGTTCTTGTGCGTGGGTTGCGGTGCCTCGAGCACGGTGTAGCTTCTCCACAGGACCCGCCCGCTGGCGATATCCATCGCAACGACGCTGCCACGAAAAGTGCAACAGCCATAATTGGGATTCGCCGAATTTTTTTCCTCGTTCGAGCCCACCGCGACATACAGGCGGTCGTTGTACAACGTCGGCGCCCCTACGATGCGCGCGAAAGGATGGGTGTCCACTTGAGTCTTCCATAGGAGCGTGCCTTTCTGCGCGTCCAGGGCATACACGGCGCCGGTGTCATCCCCGAAGAAGGCGGCGCTCGGCGCCTTGATGACATCGAGATGCGCCAGCGTGCGCTTGAGCTTTTTCGGAATCGCCGCCCGCTTCGACTGGCCCAGTTCCCCGATGGAGACCGCCGTGCGGCTGCCGGCAGGAGCGTCGTACGTCCAATACGTGCAGCCCGTCTTGGCGTCGAGCGAGTAGATGCGGCCCGAGGAACTGGTCACGAACAATCTGCCGTCGACCAGCGTCGGCTGGCCGAATTCCGCGCCGGCCTGGTAGCCGAATGCCCATTTCAATGCGAGTTTCGGCACGTCCGTGGCGCGGATCGCCGGCTCGGGTTGATAGCGTGCATTGTCAGGATCGCGGCCCCAGCCGTTCCATTGCACGCTGCCGACCGCGACGGGGTCAGGACGCGTATTGCAAAGATTTTTTTCGGGAGCCAAGCTCGCGGGCACCGGCGCGGCAGCGGGTTCGGCGCCGCCGGCGGCATGGACGCTTCCGACCAGGAGCAGGACCGGCACACATTTCCATGCCTGCGCTGTCACCGCCATCGATCAGCGCTTTTCGATCGGCTGATAATCTCGCTTGATTGGGCCGGTGTAGAGCTGGCGCGGACGGCCTATTTTCATGTTCGGATCCGACACCATTTCCTGCCAATGCGCGACCCAGCCGGCGGTGCGCGCGATGGCGAACATGACCGTGAACATGGAGCGTGGAATGCCTAAGGCGCTATAAATGATGCCTGAATAGAAATCGACGTTCGGATAGAGTTTACGGGACACGAAATAGTCGTCCTTGAGCGCGATTTCTTCCAACTTGAGCGACAGATCGAACAAGGGGTTGTTGCCCTTGCCCATTTTTTCCAATACCCGATAGCACATGCCGCGAATGATCTTGGCGCGCGGATCGAAATTCTTGTAGACGCGGTGGCCGAATCCCATGAGCCGCACGCTGTCGCGCTTGTCCTTGACGCGCGCCAGAAACTTATCGATGTTGGCGACAGAACCGATGCTGTCGAGCATGTCGAGCACCGCCTCATTCGCGCCGCCGTGCGCCGGCCCCCACAGCGCGGAGACGCCGGCCGAGATCGCGGCGTACGGATTTGCGCCGGTGCTGCCCGCCAAACGCACGGTGGAGGTGCTGGCGTTTTGCTCGTGGTCCGCATGCAATATGAACAGCAGGTCCAAGGCTTCGGCCGCCACCGGATCGATGGCGTACGGCTCGCAGGGAACCGCGAAGAACATGTTGAGCATGTTCTCGCAGTAGCGCAGGTCATTGCGCGGATAGATGAAAGGCTGCCCCAGCGTATGTTTGTACGCGGCAGCGGCGATGGTCGGCAGCTTGGCAATGATCCGGTGCGCGAAGATTTCGCGATGCCGCGGGTCGCCGATGTGCGTGGTGTCGTGATAGAACGCGGCCATCGATGCAACCACCGCGGAGACCATTGCCATCGGGTGTGCGTCGTGGTGAAAACCGCGGAAAAACCCCAGCAATTGCTCGTTGACCATGGTGTGCCGCATGATCGAATTGTTGAACGCGTCGAGTTCCGTCTTGGTCGGCAGCGAGCCGTTGATGAGCAGCGTCGCCACTTCCAAAAAACTCGATTGCTCCGCGAGCTGTTCCACCGGGTAGCCGCGATACAGCAGAACGCCGGCATCGCCGTCGATGTAAGCGATTTTGCTTTCGGTGCTGGCGGTGGCCATGAAACCAGGATCAAAGGTGAAGACGCCTTGTTCCTTGGTCAAATTGGAAATGTCGATGACATCGGGACCGATCGTCCCCGAGATCGCATTCAACAGGGTGGTCTTTCCGGTCGTGAGATTCTTGAGTTCGTATTTCGTGCTCATTCGCTTATCCGGGCGGTCTGTTTCGTATGTTTCAGCCCCGCAGCCTTGCACGGCCGCAACACGGAATCAAGCGCATGGGTCTTGAAACGAGCAACGTGGCGAGTCTGCACGTGCGTCGCCTCGAGGATTTCGATGCGAGCGTGGTCTACGCGCGCGCGGCGACATCACCGCGCGCGCATCGCAATCCAGTCAGGCTTTTGCCGGCGTGGCTGCCGCTTTTGCGGTTGCAGGTTTTGCCGTGGCCGACTTCACCGCGGTCGCGGGCTCTACCGGTGTCGCGGGTTTCGCAGGTGTCGCGTACTTTTTGCGGAATTTGTCGACGCGACCGCCGGTATCCACAACTTTCTGCTTGCCCGTGTAGAACGGATGGCAATTGGAACAAACTTCGACCTGCAAATCCTGTCCGATGGTCGAACGGGTCTCGAACTTGTTCCCGCAGGTACAAGTGACCATGATTTGTTTGTATTCAGGGTGGATGCCGGCTTTCATAGGAACCTCGTATAGCGGTTGCGGCAGAATCGATACGCTTGAGAAGCGATCGCCACGCCTTAAGACCCCTTAATGTTGGCGGAACTTTCGAATTCAACGCCCAAAAAACGGGGTCGCGCATCATAAGCGCACGGCGGACTGCCGACAAGTGTCACGCGTTGCGGTCCTTTGTCCACAATAACTGTGGATAAGTCTGTGGACGGCCACTCGTCCAGGGGACTCATACGGCGGAAAATCGCGTAATTGTTGATTTGGTTAAAAAATAGACACAGTATTTTCTCATTACAATTCAATATCTTACGAGATTCATCTGACCTACTGCAGATGCAATGTGCTGTAGGTCTCACTTTATGCGAGGCGGGTGCGCCGGTGTGTATAAGCCTTTGGAGTTCTGACCATCAAAGGACGGGGTCGTCCTCGACCCCGTTGAAAGGTGGCGCGCAGCGCCTTGCAAGGTGGCGCGCAGCGCCTTTAGAGGAAACTTGCCTGCAGATCGTTGAGGAAACGTCGCCCCAGCTCGGTGGGCCGCCAACCGGAGGGGGACTGCTCGATCAGGCCCCGCCGGCGGGCGTGCACCAGCTTCTCGTCGAGCAATTGCAGTCCAAGTCCCGTGCGCGTCTCATAGCCATCGCGCGTGAACCCCTCGTTCAAGCGCAACGCATTCAGCATGAATTCGAACGGCAGGTCCGTTTCAGCGACGTAAGCGGCGTCGCCGATGGCCTGTTGCCCTTGACGGATCCGATCCTGGTATTCGCGCGGCTGCTTGGGCTTGGTGGTACGCAGAATCCGCATCGGCACACCGAGGCTCAGCTTGCCGTGCGCGCCTGCGCCCAGCCCCAAATAGTCGCCGAACAACCAATAGTTGAGGTTATGCCGGCAACGCTTGCCTTCTTTCGCGTATGCGGACACCTCGTATTGCGCGTAGCCCGCCTCCGCCAGCAGCTTTTGACCGGCCAACTGAATATGCCAGGACGCATCCTCGTCCGGCAGGCTCGGGGGACGCGAATGAAATACAGTGCCCGGCTCGAGCGTGAGCTGATAGTAGGAAATGTGCGCAGCACCGAGCGAGCATGCGATGCGCAGGTCGTTGAGCGCCTCCTCCGGCGTTTGCTGCGGCAGCGCATACATCAAGTCCAGGTTGAAGTTGTCGAGTTTCGCTGCGCGCAGCTCCTCCACGGCCCGAAGCGTATCGTCCGCCGAATGGATACGGCCCAACACTTTGAGGGCACGCGGGTCGAAGCTCTGCGCGCCGAGGGACACGCGATTGATGCCTGCCTGCGCGTATCCTGCGAACCGCCCGCGCTCGATGGTGCCCGGGTTCGCCTCCAGGGTAATTTCCACATCTTCGGCGAAGGCAATCCGCTCCTTGAGCGCCGCCAGCAAGCGCGCGAATGCCTCAGGGCTGAACAGGCTCGGCGTTCCGCCGCCGAAAAACACGGTATCGATCCTGCGTCCCGCCGCCCGCGGCGCCTCCATGTCGAAGTCCCGCAGCAAAGCATCGATGTACGAAGCGTCCGGCTGCGCCGACTTCAGCTGATGCGAATTGAAATCGCAGTACGGGCACTTGCGCACGCACCAGGGCATGTGTACGTACAGCGCCAATGAAACATCCATCACGCGGAGATCACGCGTGCACCGTGGAGATCACGCACGCACCACGGGCTGCTCGATGGCGCCGAGGCGCGTCAGCAGCAGCTCGCGCAGCGCTCGCATCGCCTTGCCGCGATGGCTCAAGCGGTTTTTCTCTTCAGGCGTCAGCTCTGCCGCCGTTCTATCCAGTTCCGGCAGCCAAAAGTAAGGGTCGTAGCCGAAGCCGCCGGAACCGCGCGGCGCGTCGAGAATGAATCCCTGCCACACGGCCTGTGCCACCAGCGGCGGCGCATCCGCTGCTTCGACGAAAACCAGCGCGCATCGGTAGCGGGCTCGCCGCTGCTCGCGCGGCACACCCTCGAGCGCACTCACCAATTTCGCGTTGTTCGCATGGTCACCGGCATCAAGCCCGGCGTAGCGCGCCGAATAGATGCCGGGAGCTCCGCCCAGGATGTCGACTTCGATTCCGGAATCATCGGCGACCGCCGCGCCCCCGATCGAAGCGGCTGCGTGACGTGCCTTCAACGCGGCATTCTCGAGAAAAGTCGATCCGGTCTCAGCCGGTGAAGACAGGCCAAGTTCGGCAAGGCTGGTCGGTTCGAACGGCAATCCTGCCAGCAAGGAGTGAAATTCACGCAGCTTGCCTGCATTGGCGGTGGCGACGACCAGTTTCCTAGCGGCATTCATGAACACGCAGCGTTGGTGGCCGGAGGCCGACGGTGCCTTCGCTGGTTCATGAATGATTCCGGCTGGGAGCCTGTCTGCATACCGCTTAGGCCGCGCGGGCGGTGAGCTGTGCGGCATGCAGCTGCGCGATGCCTTGCGCGGCAAGGTCCAACAATTGGTCGAGTTCGTGGCGGCGAAACGCGTGGCCTTCTGCGGTGCCCTGGACTTCGACGAACGCGCCGCCGCTGTTCATGACGACATTCATGTCGGTTTCGGCGTTCGAATCCTCCACGTAGTCCAGATCAAGAACCGGCGTGCCGCGGTAAATGCCCACCGACACTGCGGCCACCTGCCCGTGCAGCGGATTTGAAATGATGGCGCGTCTCTTGAGCAGCGTGTCGACGGCATCCGCCAAGGCCACGAAGCCGCCGGTAATCGCCGCGGTGCGCGTGCCGCCGTCGGCCTGCAACACATCGCAATCGATGGTCACGGTGCGCTCTCCCAGTCCTTTCAAATCGACGACCGCGCGCAGCGCGCGGCCGATCAGGCGCTGAATCTCTTGGGTGCGGCCGGATTGCTTGCCGCGGGCCGCCTCGCGGGCCGAGCGCGTATGGGTCGCGCGCGGCAGCATGCCGTATTCGGCGGTCACCCAGCCCTGACCCGTACCGCGCAAGAATCCGGGCACGCCGTCCTCGACGCTGGCGGTGCACAACACCCTGGTGGCGCCGAAACTCACCAGCACGGAGCCCTCGGCGTGCTTGGTAAAGCCGCGCTCGAATTTCAATTCGCGCAGTTCGTCCGCGGCGCGACCGCTGGGACGAATGCTCACGCTGCCTTCCAACGCAACGCTGCGGCACTCGTGTTATCGCTGTACGGGGCGGAAGCTTCCACCGCCTGCGTTCCCAGGTCGGTCAAGGTATCGCGCAGGGGCTTGGCCTGGCTTTGCGCAAAGCGCACGAAATCCTGGTCTTTCAAATTCGCCCACAGCCCGTCGGTGCACAGCAAGAGAACGTCGCCGGCCTTGAGTTTGCGCCGCGAGGATATGGTCATTTCAGGCAGCGCGGCATCTCCGCCGAGACAACACTCCACGTAGTTGCGCATCGGGTGGCCGTGCACTTCGGCTTCGGTGATCAGCCCCTCACGCAGCAATACCTCGACGTGGCTGTGATCGCGGGTGCGTTCCAGCACCTGCGCCTGGCGCAGTTGATAGATGCGGCTGTCGCCCACATGCGCCCAATAGGCCGCCGAATCCTGCACCAGGCATACCGCGCAGGTGGCGCGCGGACGTGCTTCGGCGCTCAAGGCCGTGCCGAGCTTCACGACTTCCTCGTGCGCCCTGCCCAAGGCCAGATGCAGAAAGCCGAGCGGATCGAAAATCGGATGGGGCGTCTGCCAAAATGCCTCGAGCAGGGTCGACAGGGCCGTTTCCGCGGCGCGCGCGCCGTCCGCATGACCACCCATGCCGTCGATTACCACCAACAGCACGGCCTGCTCTGCGGCCGCCACCGCGACCCGGTCCTGATTTTCCTCGCGGTGCCCGATAAGGCTCACGTCCGCGGTTTCGATCTGCAATGACTGCTCCTCGATCTGCTAAGCTTGCTTGCCCACGATTATGGCCGATTTTGGCGACGACCCCTATGATTCGTAGCATGACCGGCTTTGCCCGACGCGAGCGGCAGTTCCCATGGGGACTGCTGGCCTGGGAGATCAAGACGGTCAATCATCGATTTCTCGAGCTGGGGTGCCGCTTACCCGAGGAATTCCGGGCCGCGGAGTCGGATTTTCGCGCCGCCGTCGCCGCAGCCGTACGGCGCGGAAAGGTCGAGTGTTCCTTGCATTTCAGGCCGACGGTGGTCGCCACCGCATTGGAAGTCGATGCCGAGCTGCTGGCAAGCCTCACGTTGCGGGCGCAGCAGGTCGCGGCGCAGGCCGGCGTTGCCGCGCGTATCGATGTGCTGGATCTGCTGCGCTGGCCCGGCGTGATCCGCGACGGCACCCGCGATACGGCACCCATGATCGCCGCCGCGCAGGCGTTGCTTTCGGAGGCGTTGTCGGAGCTCAGCCGCTCCCGCGACAGCGAGGGCGGCCGGCTGCGCGAGGCATTGGAGCAGCGCTGTGCCGGATTGGTCGAGTTCTCAGGACGGGTTACCGACAGGCTGCCGGAGATCCGCACGCGCATGCGCACCAAGCTGCTCGACCGCATCGCGCAGCTGGTCGCCGACGTCGATCAAGAGCGCATCGAACAGGAACTGGCGATATTGGCGCAGCGCCTCGACGTGGACGAGGAGATCGACCGGCTGCGGGGCCACGTGGCGGAAGTCCGCAAGACCTTCGACGGCAAGGAACCCGCGGGCCGGCGGCTGGACTTTCTGATGCAGGAACTGAATCGCGAAGCCAACACGCTGTCATCGAAGTCCCAGGACATCGAAACCACGCGTGCCGCCGTCGATATGAAAGTGCTCATCGAACAAATGCGCGAGCAGGTGCAGAACATAGAGTAGCGTTTTCTGCTGTCTGGGGCTGCTACTCAACGCTTTCCGTCATTGCCATGGGCCGCCGGGCTTCCAGCTCTTGTCGAATGGCTCCTTCCGTCCCGTTGCGGCAAGAACAGGGCCGGCGAATGCCGCAGCGGCCGCTATCACCGCCGCAAAGTCTGTTGATACGGTTGTGCCTGGCACACGTCGGACGAAGCCAGCCCACTGCGCCGCTTTGCCTTCCGTTTCCGCGAACTCGCGCGTCAGGGCCAGCGGCGTGTCGCCGGGAACGGTGGTTCTACGCCGTCCGAAGGTCTCGGAAATCGCACGGCTGAGTACAGCTCCTTCGAATGATTCCGCCCCAGCAAGAGCCTGGATATCAAAGAAGTCGCGCATGCGGCTGTTCTTGGAACCCAGTTCTACCATAGCGTGCAGTTTTTCGGCGATGGCCGTCTCCGGTCGGTAAGCGCGCAGCCTGGGCTTTGGCAAATCGAGGAGACTTGGGTATTCGATCCAATCCGGATCGGGAAAGACGGCATCGCCAATTCCGACATCCACTTGTACCTTAAGCCGTGCGGCACCAAGACGTGCTACTAGGGTGGCGCGCCGGCCGCCGTATGCATCTTCGACTCGAATCGGAGCTACGCGAAGAGAGGATTGGTCGAATTCCAATCCATCGGCTTCGACTTCCATGACGCACAGTTCGGTGAAGATCTCCCGCAGTGTTTCCACGCTGATGGTGCCGTAGCCAAGGAGGTCCGCGTCACGGGTCGGGCGTATCGTCTCGCCGAGCCACACGAGCAGCATCATGGCTCCCTTGAGCACGAATCGATCAGCGTGCGGCGAGCGCGACAGCCGATAGAGCAACCGTTCCGCCGCGTAGCGCGCGAGCACGAGGTTTGGGTCGATCTTCAACTCGTGCGCGTGGCGCACGAGCCGCACCTGAACTGAAACCGCTAGTCCCGTGCTCACGCCACAACGCCCTCAACGTAGGGGCGCATGACGCGCTCCACGCGACAGGCCTTGGCTGCCCGGTCCAGTTCAGCCATCTTGAAGCGACGATCGCGCCACGCTTCTCGCAGCGCCTCGACAGCCACCTCGACTCCAATACGATTGCGTGCCTTGAAGAGATCGGCCAGGGTCTTCGCTACGCTGTAGACGCGCACGGTCTGGCGCTCGATCCGGTGGACTTCGATCCCTTCGGAAAACGCCATACCCGAATAGCGCACGACGCGGAGCGATGGACTGAGTAGCTTAGGAGAGGTACTGCCGCGCTCAATCGCGATCCAGACCTCGGCAGGCACCTGCGTGCCGATACTGTGAAAGCTCAGGGCGGAAAGAAGGCAGACGACGCCATGCGGCGCGGCCACTGACGCCAGCACGAGGCCATGATGCTCGGTGACCTCAGCATTCGGGTACCGATACCGACCGGGCGCAACGCGCTCGAGGGCGCCTTCGGCCACCAGTCGAGTGAGATATTGAGTATGAATTCCGGCATCGGCAACGGATCGCCGGTCCAGGAATCCGTTGGTCTTCAGGAGAAACTCGATACGTTGTCGATAAGTCCGGGGCATGTGGTAAATGATATACAGATCGTTATATCTGTCAATGATTTGCCACACGGTGGTGCGCTTGGCAGGACTCAGCCGGCAAACGAGATGAAAAACGAATTTTCGGCACCAGCGCGGATTCGCAACGATCAAGTGACCCCCACGAGCGGGATATGACCCGCCGCCGCTTCATCGCTGCGCATATGTTAGATTCCCGGTCGGACCAACCCCTGTCTGACTTTCGTTGCCATCGATGCCACAAGGACGCCTTTACGTTATCGCCGCGCCTTCCGGCGCCGGCAAGACCAGTTTGGTAAAGGCTTTGATGGAGCGCGAGCCGCGCATCCAGTTTTCCGTGTCCTACACCACGCGCAAGCCCCGGCCCAATGAGATTCCGGGGCGCGATTATCACTTCGTGAGCGCGGAACGCTTTCGGGAGATGGTTGCGAACCATGAGTTTCTCGAGCATGCGCGAGTGTTCGACAACTGTTACGGCACCGGGGTGCACACCGTGCAGGAGGCGCTGTCCAATGGCGAGGAGCTGCTGCTGGAAATCGATTGGCAGGGCGCCCGCCAGGTGCGCAAACGGCTGCCGGAGGCCTGCAGCATTTTCATCCTGCCTCCTTCGCGCGATGCGTTGGCACTCAGGCTCCAAGGGCGCAGCACCGATTCCGACGAGGTTATTCAGCGCCGCTTGCGTGACGCCGCCGACGACCTGGGTCACTGGACCGAATTCGACTACGTCGTCATCAACGATAGCTTCGAACAGGCGATCGAAGATTTACAGGCCATCGTCGAAAACCGAGGCAGCCACTTGGTTGCCCAGCGCCCGGAAGTGGTGCATTTGGCGGCGCGCCTGGTCAGTTCCGAGGATCAATCTCCGCAAGGGCAGCCGAAATAGCGGCCGAAATGGCTGATTTCACAGTGCGGCGGCATCTCGCCGGCTGGCGAGGCAGTCCTCATTCCTGCTATGATTTCTATCCCTCCAATGGAACCTCAAGCATGGCGCGTATCACAGTCGAAGACTGCCTTCAGAACGAACCCAATCTATTCAACCTGGTGTTGCTGGCCGCCAAACGCGCCCGCCGCCTGGCCAACGGCGCGGAAGCGACCGTGGAATGGGAGAACGACAAGCCGACCGTGGTAGCGCTTCGCGAGATCGCTGCCGGAAATATCACGCTGGAGATGTTGGAAGAGCCCGAAGAGCCGGCGCAGGCGCCGGTGAGCGAGCTGGACATACCGTCTGATTTCCGTGCTCCGCAACTCGGGCTTGGGGACTAACCTACCGCCCGGCTGCACTTAAGAGCGGGCGATGGACTACGCGTCTTCCATACTCGGTTTCTTGCCCGGTGGAAGACGCTCCACCGGCATCAGCCAGCTCTTAGACAAACTCGAAGCTTATCTTTCGCCCGCCCAGGTCGAGCGGGTGCGCGAAGCCTACGACTTCGGCGCGGAAAAGCACCAGGGACAAAAGCGCGTATCGGGCGAGCCGTACATCACGCATCCGGTCGCCGTCGCCGATATTCTCGCCGACCTTCGATTGGACGCGGACACCTTGGTGGCGGCGATCCTTCACGACGTCATCGAAGATACCCCGACGGCCAAGGCTGAAATCGCCTCGATCTTCGGACAGGTGGTTGCCGAACTGGTCGACGGCGTCAGCAAGCTGGATCAGATCCAGTTCAAGAATCGCCAGGAGGCGCAGGCCGAAAGTTTTCGAAAAATGCTGCTGGCAATGGTCCGCGATATCCGCGTCATCATGGTCAAGCTCGCCGACCGCATGCACAACATGCGCACCCTGGGGGCGATGCCGCCGGTGAAGCGGCGCCGTACCGCGCGCGAGACGCTGGAAATCTACGCGCCCATCGCCGAGCGCTTGGGCCTGTATGCGGTAAAACTCGAACTCGAAGATCTCGGATTTCGCGCCCTGTATCCGTACCGCTACAAGGTTTTGGAACGGGAATTGAAGCGCGCGCGCGGCAATCAAAAGGAATTCATAGCCAAGATCGCCGAGACCTTCAAGGGCGCGCTGAAAAAGGCCGGCATCGTAGGCGCCGTGGAGGGCCGCGAGAAGCATTTGTACAGCATCTACAAAAAGATGCAGAACAAAAAGATTTCGATGAACGAGATGGTGGATGTGTACGGATTCCGCATCATCGTGGACAACGCAGATGTGTGCTATCGCGTGCTGGGGCTGGTGCACAGCGTTTACAAGCCCATGCCGGGACGCTTCAAGGATTACATCGCCATCCCGCGCGTGAACGGCTATCAGTCGCTGCATACGACGCTTTTCGGACCCAACGGCGTGCCCATAGAAGTACAGATTCGCTCCGAGCATATGCATCGCGTGGCGGAATCCGGCATTGCCGCGCATTGGAAGTACAAATCCGGCGGCGACACCTTCGGTGGCGTCGAACATGACCGCGCCCGCGAATGGCTGGCCAGCCTGGTGCAGATTCAAGAAGGCGGCAGCTCCGAGGAATTCCTCGAGAGCGTCAAGGTGGATTTGTTTCCCGACAAGGTCTATGTCTTCACGCCGAAGGGCAAGATTCTGCGCCTGCCTACCGGTGCCACCACCGTGGACTTCGCCTATGCCATTCATACCGACGTAGGCAATCGCTGTGTCGCGGCAAAAGTCGATCGCCGTTTGGTACCGTTGCGCACGCCTCTGCGCAACGGCCAGACCGTGGAAATCATCACCGCCAAGGGTGCCAAGCCGAATCCTTCCTGGTCCAGCTTCTTGGTGACGGCGAAAGCGCGGGCCGCCATCAGGCAGTACTTGAAGAACCTCAAGAAGGGCGACGCCCTCGAATTGGGGCGCCGGTTGCTGGGGCTTGCGCTGGAAGAGTTTTCGCTGAACTTGAAGAAGATTCCCGCGGCGGACATGGCCGCCGTGGTCAAGGAGCTCAATCTGCGGGACGCCGACGAGCTTTTCGAAAAAATCGGCCTCGGCGAACGCCTGGCCCCGTTGGTCGCGCGGCGCTTGCAGCCGGCGCAACTCGAAGGCGAACAGCGCGCCGGCAACAATGGCGGCCCATTGATGATCGCCGGCACCGAAGGGTTGCTGGTGACCTACGCCCGCTGCTGCTTCCCCATACCGAACGATCCCATCATGGCCTACTTGAGCGCCGGGCGCGGCGTGATGATCCATCGGCAGAATTGCGGCAATCTGGCCGAATACCGCAAGCAACCCGACAAGTGGCTGTCGGTGGCCTGGGAAGGCACGCGCGGGCGATTGTTCAGTTCCGAAATTCAACTGGAAATCAACAATCGGGTGGGTGTGCTGGCAGCGGTGGCCTCGAGCATCGCGGGAACTGAAACCAACATAGACCATGTGTCGTTGGAAGAGCGCGACGTGAACAGTTCTTCGCTGAAGTTTCAAGTTCAAGTGCGCGATCGCAAGCACCTCGCCCTGGTCCTTCGAACCGTCCGCAGGATGCCGGACGTCCAACGGGTATCCCGCACCTTGGCTTGATAGACCCAAGGCCCTGCGCGCCTGAATTCCTTCCATCACCGATATAAAGGCTATGAGCAAACAAATCATTTCGACCCCCAATGCGCCGGCAGCGATCGGCACCTACTCGCAGGCCACGAGAGTGGGCAATACCATCTGGGTCTCGGGCCAGATCCCCATGGACCCCGCGACCAAGGAATTGGTCACGGGCGATATGGAGGCCCAGGTACGCCGCGTGTTCGAGAACATGAAGGCCATCGTCCTGGCGGGCGGCGCCAGCCTCGATGAAGTGGTAAAAGTGTCGATTTTTCTGATCGACCTCGCGCACTTCGCGCTCGTCAACAAGATCATGGCAGAGTATTTTCGCGAGCCCTACCCGGCGCGCGCGGCAATCGGCGTGGCGTCCCTGCCGCGCGGCGCGCAGATCGAAGCGGAGTGCATCGTCGCTCTGTGATCGACTTGAAACCGGTCACGGCATTGCGCGGCGTGGGCGATTCGCTCGCCGCGCGGCTGCGCACGCTGGGCGTGGAGACAACGCAGGATCTGCTGTTCTTGCTGCCGCTGCGCTACGAGGATCGCACGCGCATCGTGCCCCTGGGCGAGCTTCGCCCCGGGCAGCGCGCTTCGGTCGAGGGTGAGGTTCTGCTCACCGAAGTCGCATTTCGCGGACGCCGACAGATGCTTTGTAAGATCGCCGACGGCTCGGGATTTTTGACGCTGCGTTTCTTTTATTTCACTGCGCAGCAACAGCACGGCCTGGCGCGCGGCGCGCGCGTTCGTTGCTTCGGCGAGGCGCGCCGCGGACCCAAGGGATTGGAATTCGTGCATCCGGAATATCGACGGGTCGATCCGAATGCACCGTCATCGCCGGAAGATCATCTCACGCCGATTTACCCGAGTACCGAAGGGGTGACCCAGGGACGTCTGCGCCTGCTGGTCGGCCTGGCACTCGACCAGAGCGGCGCCGAGGATCCGAAGGACTGGCTGCCGCCGGCGGTGCTGGCCGATTCGCGCCTGCCCGCACTGCGCGAGGCATTGCTTTACGTTCATCGTCCCCCCACGGACGCGCCGGTTGATCTACTGCTGAGCTATCGCCATCCGGCGCAGCGCCGTCTGGCATTCGAGGAATTGCTCGCGCACCAGCTATCGCTCAAGTTGTTACGGCAGCGCATCCAGAGCGATCCGGGCTGGCCGCTGGTATCGGACGGTAATCTCAAGGTCGATCTGCTGGCTGCGCTTCCCTTTTCGTTGACGGCGGCACAACAGCGGGTGCTTCGGGAAATTGAAGGCGACCTGGAACAGCCCAAGCCCATGCTGCGCCTGGTACAAGGCGATGTGGGCTGCGGGAAAACGCTGGTCGCGGCATTGGCGGCGACACGAGCCATTCAGATGGGCCGTCAGGTGGCGCTGATGGCGCCCACCGAGCTTCTCGCCGATCAGCATGCCCAAAATTTTCGCCGCTGGTTCGAACCCTTGAGTGTAGCCGTCGCCTTGTTGAGCGGACGCCAGACCGGCAAAGCGCGCGGCGCCGTCCTCGACGGAATTCGTGCGGGTCACGCCGCCATCGTGATCGGCACGCATGCCCTGTTTCAGGAGAGCGTCGAGTTTGCCTCGCTGGCGTTGGTCGTGGTCGATGAACAGCATCGTTTCGGTGTGCATCAACGCCTGAGCCTGCGCGAAAAAGGCGTGGTCGACGGCCATCAACCCCATCAGCTGATCATGACGGCGACGCCGATCCCGCGCACGCTGGCGATGACCGCCTACGCCGATCTGGATGTATCGGTGATCGACGAATTGCCGCCCGGACGAACGCCGGTAAAAACCGTGGTGCTGGCCGAAACGCGCCGCGACGAGGTGGTGCAGCGGATACGGACCGCGTGCATGCAAGGGCGGCAAGCCTACTGGGTTTGCCCGCTCATCGACGAATCCGACGAGATGCCTTACCAGGCCGCGGAAGAGACGGCGGCGGCATTGGCCGCCGCGTTGCCGGAGCTGAAAGTGGGGCTGGTCCACGGCCGCATGCCGCCGCAGGCCAAGGAAGGCACCATGCGGCGCTTCAAGGAAGGCCAGATCCAGCTGTTGGTGGCGACAACGGTGATCGAAGTCGGCGTGGATGTACCGAACGCCACGCTCATGGTGATCGAGAATGCGGAACGCCTCGGCCTCGCGCAACTGCATCAGCTGCGCGGACGCGTAGGCCGCGGCCAACATGCAAGCAGCTGCCTGCTGCTGTACCGCTCGCCCCTGTCGTCGATGGCGCGCCAGCGCCTCGGGGTGTTGCGCGATACCAATGATGGCTTCGAAGTCGCGCGCCGCGACCTGGAATTGCGCGGGCCCGGAGAGCTCCTGGGGACCCGCCAGACGGGTCTTGCGCAAATGCGTGTTGCCGATTTGTTGCGCGATGCCGATCTGTTGCCGAGGGTGCAGATCGCGGCGGAGTCGCTGCTGCGAGACTGGCCGTCGCATGTGGCGCCGCTCGTCCGGCGCTGGGTGGGACATGCAGAGCAATACGGTCGCGTGGGGTAGAATCGCGCGAATGACTCGAGGCAGCGCACGTCCGATCGAATCCATTCAGTGGCAACCCGCGGAGCGCCTGGGGCAATTGTCGATGGACCCGCAATTGCGCCCATGGCTCATCGGCACCGGACTGCTCACACAGCGGTTGCGCACGGTGTGCGGCGAACGCTTTGCCCTGCGGCTGGTTGATCAATGGAGCGGACTGTTGAGCGCCTCGCATAGGGCGGCGCTGCGAACCGAAGACAATGCCGGATTGTTTCGCGATGTTGAAATGTGCTGCGGCGAGAATGTCTGGGTATTCGGCCAGACCATCGTTCCGGACTCGACGCTCATCCTGCATCCGTGGCTCGCGGAGCTGGGCGATTCGGCGCTCGGTGAAACCTTGAGGGAATTGTCCGGCGTCGAGCGCAACTCCTTTGAATATGCTTGGCTACCGATTGAAGAAGCCGTGACCGCGCGCGCGCTTCGCGATGCCGAGATCAGACCCGCCGGACTCTGGGCGCGCCGCGCGCGAATTGCACTGCGCGGCAGCCCCCTGCTGACTCAAGAATTGTTCCTGCCCGCCATGGGCCGTGTTTAGGCACAGCGTGCCGCTGCCACGCAACGGGGATGAACTGGCCCAGATGATCATGGCGCGAATGCGCTGGTACGCCTATCGCGTTCGTTTTCATCCCTGGACGACCGAGGAGCTGCCGAAGATTCTCGGCACCCTCCATGACTATATCCGTCTCATGCGCTTGGACCGTCCGATCGGCATTTGGCTGTTGCTGTGGCCGACACTGTGGGCGCTCTGGATCGGCAGCCGCGGCCAACCCAAGCCGCTCATTTTCATCATCTTCGTGGCCGGCACGGTGCTCATGCGCTCCGCCGGCTGCGCCATCAACGATTACGCCGACCGCAGCTTCGATCCTCACGTGGCGCGCACCAAGGACCGGCCATTGGCCGCAGGACGTCTATCGACACTCGAAGCCTTGGTGCTGTTCGCGCTGTTGTCGCTTTCGGCGCTCATGCTGGCGCTGCAACTCAATCGACTGACCTTGTTGTATGCGGTGGCGGGCGCCTTCATTGCCGTCACCTATCCATTTGTCAAAAGATTCTTGTCGGTGCCGCAGATGTACTTGGGGTTGGCCTTTGGCGCGGGAATTCCCATGGCCTTCTCCGCGCAAATCGAATCGGTGCCGCGCGTGGCATGGCTGCTGCTGCTGGCCAATGTGCTGTGGGTGACGGTATACGACACCATGTACGCCATGGTGGATCGCAACGACGACGTCAGAATCGGCGTTCGATCGACCGCCATTCTTTTCGGCGATTCCGACCGGCACATCATCGCCGTGTTGCAGATCATGACGCTGGTGTCGCTGTACCTGGTGGGGAAAATCATTCGCGCGGGTGGCTGGTACGACGCAGGGCTGATCGCCGGCGCCGTGTTCTTCATTTACCAGTTGTGGCTGATCCGTGATCGCGACCGCGATGGCTGTTTCCGCGCCTTCCTCAATAACAATTACTTCGGCATGTCCGTGTTCATCGGACTGGCTCTCGAGTACCAATTCCATCGTTGATCTGCGGGATTCGAGGGCGGCGGTTGGGATTCGGGGGGTCCGTGGGGATTCGAGGGCGTTGGGACTCGGCGGGTCCGTGGGGATTCGACGGGCGTCGGGACTCGGCGGGTGCGCCGGGATTCGGCAGGCATCCAGAATTGATGCCAGGGCAGGCGGTTCTTAGTAAACTGAACGCTACCGCATGGGTTGACTGGCGCCCGTGACCCCTGAATACTGCCGCCATCATAGGAGAGTGTCGTGCAAACACGCAACGATTGGACCCGCGCGCGAGGTCAGTGAGCTTTTTGACTTACCCTTCATGGACTTGGTGTTCAGAGCGCAGCAGGTCCACCGGGCATTTCAGACGCCGAACACCGTCCAGATCAGCACCCTGCTCAGCATCAAAACCGGCGCCTGCCCGGAGGACTGCGCCTACTGTGCGCAGAGCGTGCGCTTCGATACCGGTCTCGAGGCATCGGAACTGATGGAGGTCGACGCCGTCGCCGCCCGCGCCCGGGCCGCCAAGGATGCCGGGGCCACGCGCTTTTGCATGGGTGCGGCTTATCGATCGCCGAAGCCGAAGGATCTGCGCAAAATCGTTGCCATGATCCGGGAGGTGAAATCCTTAGGGATGGAAACCTGCGCGACATTGGGCATGCTGACCGAAGGTCAGGCTCGAGAACTCAAAGATGCCGGTCTTGATTTCTACAATCACAATCTCGATACCTCCTCCCGGTACTACGAAAAAATCATCACCACCCGCACCTACCAGGAGCGGCTGGATACGCTTCAGGCAGTGAGGGACTCAGGCATCAATGTCTGTTGCGGCGGCATCGTCGGCATGGGTGAACAGCCGCAGGACCGCATCGACCTGTTGCACACGCTCGCGACCCTGCCCGAACACCCCCAGAGCGTGCCGATCAATCAGCTGGCGCGGGTGGCCGGGACGCCGTTGGCGGACTCGGCGCCGCTCGATCCCTTCGATTTCGTGCGCATGATCGCCGTCGCGCGCATTCTCATGCCCAAAAGCCACGTGCGGCTGTCGGCGGGCCGCGCCGGGATGAGCGATGAACTGCAGGCGCTGTGTTTCATGGCCGGCGCGAATTCGATTTTTTATGGCGAGAAGCTGCTCACCACCGGCAATCCCGATACCGGGCATGATCAGCGGCTGTTTCAGCGCTTGAAAATCGTGGCGGAAGCGCCCGCGCACGCCCCGGCAAGCAACAGCGAAGCGCCGCCGATCCAAAACGCGGCCTTCCCCCACGCCGCGGGAGTTTCTGTGGCATCGTAATCGGCTATGAGCGATGAGCTTGGCGCGTACGCGCTTGATCCCAGATGGGTGCGGCGCTCTTTCGATCGCGCCGCCAAAACCTATGATGCAGCCGCCGTACTGCACGCGGAAGTAAGGGAAAATCTGTTGGCGCGGCTGCAATTGACGACGCTGAACCCAAGCGTCGCCCTGGATGCCGGTGCCGGTACCGGCCATGCCAGCCGCGCGCTCAGACGCCGCTACCCAAAAGCGCGTGTGGTCGCGCTGGACTCATCGCACCAGATGTTGCGGGAGGCAGCGCGGCGGCAGTCCTGGCTGCGCCCATTTGGGCGTGTGTGCGCCGATGCCGGTCTGTTGCCGCTGGCGGATGGCAGCGTTGATTTGATCGTGAGCAATCTGATGTTGCAGTGGTGCAATCCCGACACGGTATTCGCGGAGTTTCGCCGCGTGCTTGCGCCACACGGACTCTTGAGTTTCAGCGCCTTCGGCCCCGATACCTTGCGTGAGTTGCGCACCGCCTGGGGCCAGGTGGACGCGCACAGCCACGTGCATCAGTTCATCGACATGCACGATCTGGGCGACGCTTTGGTGCGGACCGGCTTTGCCGCCCCGGTGCTCGACGTCGAGCGCTACACCCTGCAGTATCTGGATGTGCGTGGGGTGGCCGCGGACCTGAAGGCCACGGGCGCGCACAACGCGACCGCCGGCCGGGCCAGAGGACTGACGGGTGCCCGAAAGTTCGCCGCGATGCAGGCAGCCTATGAGGGCTTTCGACAGGATGGCCGGCTGCCCGCGACCTACGAAGTCGTATTCGCCCACGCCTGGGTACCGGAGCGGTCGGCGCGGCGCGGCCAAAACGACCCGGCCAGCGTATCGCTGGAAGAAATCAAGCGCGAATTGCGGGCTCGGCGCGACAAATGAGTGCGCTCACCGATGCACGGATCGGCCAACCTTACGCTATTCTTGCCGGCATGGAACAGCGCATTACGCTCGCGCCGAATTGTTCTCTGACGATTGCGGGTGCGAAGCTTTTTTTTGGCGCTACGTGTCTGTTTTCGTTGAGTTTTGCATTATTCTTCGTGCTCCAGGGATTTTGGCCGATTTTGTTGTTTTGGGCTTTGGAGATGCTGGTCCTTGGGTTAGCCTTGCACGCCAGTCTGCAGCGGCGGAATTACACGCAGACGGTGGTGATTACCGAGTCACGCATCATTCTCGTGACCCGCTCGCAACGCGGCGAGGCAAAACAGGAGTTTGCGAGGCATTGGGCGAAGGTTAAACTGCGCAGTTCGCCAAGGCTCTCGAGCCCAAGCCGGCTGACCATCGAAAGTCACGGTCAGGCATACGAGGTCGGCAGTTTCCTCACCGAGGAAGATCGCTGCTTGCTGGCGAAGCGTTTGGGTAGATTAGTCGGCGGCATGAATGAATCGCCGCCGCTCGTTCGCGAAATAGGGGATTTTTTTAGATGAGAGTTACCAGAGGCAATGTCGATCACAGCACTTCCGGGCCGCGAAAGCCGATCTGGCCGGGAGCGCTTTGGCTAGCCGCTTTGGGTGCGGCCGGCAACGCCGGCGCCAATACCTCGAACGGCTACAACTTGCCGACGGGCGTGACCGACCTGGCGCGCGACATGTACGGCCTGCACATGGAGGTTTTTTGGATCTGTGTCGGGATTGCCGTCGTGGTGTTCGGCGCCATGATTTTTACGTTGGTGAAATTCCGGCATTCACAAGGCGCGGTTGCCGACGTCAACATGCTCCACAGCACCAAGGTGGAAATCATCTGGACCATCATTCCGGTGATCATCCTCGTGGTCATGGCCATTCCCGCCGCGGACCTGATTTTGAAACAGGAGGACACCCGCAATTCCCAATTGTCCATCCGGGTGACCGGCTATCAGTGGAAGTGGGAATACGCGTACATGGATGGCGCGGAGGGCGTGGATTTCTTTTCCACGCTGGCGCGGGACTCGAATTTTGCGCGCCAACAGAATTCCGGCATCGATCCCAAAACGATTCCCAATTATCTGCTGGAAGTCGACCACCCTCTGGTCATCCCCAGCGGCACCAAAGTGCGGCTGCTGCTGACCTCGCAGGATGTGATTCACGCCTGGTGGGTGCCGGACTTCGGCGCAAAGCGGGCCGCGATTCCCGGCTTCGTGAACGAATTGTGGTTCAAGGTTGATCCCGGCAAGGAAGGCATTTACCGCGGCCAATGCGCCGCGCTTTGCGGCCGGGACCACGGCTTCATGCCCATTGTCGTGGATGTGCGCACGCCCGATGACTTCAAGAAGTGGGTGGATGCGCAGAAAGCCGCCGTCAAACAGGCGGCGTTGCCGGGTCCGGCGGCGCCTGCGCCTGCCGCGGCGGCACCGCCGCCCACCGCGCAAGCTTTGCCGAATTAACGCAGTTATTTTTCAAGAGAGCTATCCGACCATGGCCCAGTCTCAAGCGAGCAACACCGCGCAGCACTCCGATCACGCCCATGATGATCATCACCATGATCAGCCCGCGACGGGCATCAAGCGCTGGATTTTCGCCACCAATCACAAAGACATCGGCACCATGTACCTGGTGTTCAGCCTGATCATGTTCTTCATCGGCGGCGCCATGGCCATGCTGATTCGCGCCGAGCTGTTCAAACCCGGCCTGCAGCTGATGGACCCGGTGTTCTTCAATCAGATGACCACCAATCATGCGCTCATCATGATCTTCGGTGCCGTGATGCCGGCATTCGTCGGCTTGGCGAATTGGATGATCCCCATGCAGGTCGGCGCGCCGGACATGGCGCTGCCGCGCATGAATAACTTCAGCTTCTGGCTCCTGCCCTTCGCCTTCACGTTGTTGCTTTCGACATACTTCGTGCCGGGCGGCATGGCCGCGGCGGGCTGGACTTTGTATCCGCCGCTGTCTTTGCAGACCGGCGATGCCTTCCCCATGCTGATCTTCGCCATTCACATGATGGGCGCGTCCTCGATCATGGGTGCGATCAATGTCATCGTGACCATCATGAACATGCGCGCGCCGGGCATGAGTTTGCTCAAAATGCCGCTGTTCGCCTGGTCCTGGCTGATCACCGCTTATTTGCTGATCGCCGTGATGCCGGTGCTGGCCGGTGCAGTCACCATGCTGCTCACCGATCATTTCTTCAAAACCAGTTTCTTCAATGCGGCCGGCGGCGGCGACCCGGTGATGTTCGAACACATCTTCTGGTTCTTCGGCCATCCAGAGGTGTACATCATGATTTTGCCGGCCTTCGGCATCATCTCGGAAATCCTGCCGACCTTCGCGCGCAAACCGCTGTTCGGCGCGACCTCGATGATTTACGCCATCGCCTCGATCGCGTTCCTGTCGTTCATCGTCTGGGGCCATCACATGTTCGCCGACGGCATGCCGGTCGCCGCGCAATTGTTCTACATGATGTCCACCATGCTGATCGCGGTCCCCACGGGCGTGAAGGTGTTCAACTGGACTGCGACGCTGTGGCGCGGTTCGCTGTCGTTCGAACCGCCCATGCTGTTTGCGCTGTCGTTCCTGTTCTTGTTCACCATCGGCGGCTTCTCGGGCGTGATGCTCGCCATCGTTCCGGTGGATTTTCAATACAATCAAACCTACTTCGTGGTCGCGCACTTTCACTATGTCCTGGTGCCCGGCGCGATATTCGCCATCATGGGGGCCGTGTACTACTGGATCCCGAAGTGGACCGGCCACATGTACAACATGACCTTGGCGAAGTGGCACTTCTGGCTGTCGACGATCTTCGTGAACGTGCTGTTCTTTCCGCAGCACTTCCTGGGGTTGGCCGGCATGCCGCGGCGCATACCCGACTACGCCGTGCAATTCACCGATTGGAACATGGTTTCCTCCATCGGCGGCTTTTGTTTCGGCGCCTCGCAGATTCTGTTCGCCATCGTGGTCATCCAGTGCATACGCGGCGGCAAGAAGGCGAGCGCCCTGGTTTGGGACGATGCCCGGCCCCACGGCCTGGAATGGACCTTGCCCTCGCCCGCGCCCTATCACAGCTTCACCACGGCGCCTGACGTCAAGTGAACTCGAAGGCAGAAAATTCGCGCAAGCTTAAGGTAAGAAACGCGGCGCTGGGGCTGGCGACCTTGGCGCTGGCGTTTTATTTCGGATTCATGGCGCTCTTGGTCTTTCGCAGCCACCACTGATGGATCGCAAGCGCGCCAATCGCAAGCTGATCCGCGGATTGTTGATCATGACCGCCGGCAGTTTCGCCTTCGGCTGGGCCTTGGTGCCGCTGTACGATGTTTTTTGCCGGGCCGCCGGCATCGGCAATGCGGAGGCCAAAGCCGGTCCCGCCGTGGCGCATGAGGCGATCGATCCGAACCGCGAGGTCACCATCGAGTTCGTCGCCTCGCCGGCGTCCGTGGGCAGCTATGAATTCAGGCCCAAGGTCGCCTCGATGCGCGTTCATCCGGGAAAGCTGTACGACACCGAGTTCTACGCGAAGAACTTGACGTCCGTGGCCTCGGTGGCGCAAGCCGTCCCCAGCATTTCACCCAGCGGCACGGCGCAATATTTTCACAAGACCGAGTGCTTCTGTTTCACGACGCAAAAATTCGCCGTCGGTGAGGGCCGCGATATGCCGGTGCGGTTCATCGTGGACCCCCAGCTGCCGGCGAACATCGATCGGCTCACGCTGGCTTACACCTTCTACGATTTGACGCAATCCGCAACACGGCCTTGAGTTCACTCGCTAAACTATCGTTGTTTCAACCCGTCAGAGAATGAATATGGCGCAAGAGCATTCTGCAGATCAGTACTACATTCCTCACGGCAGTCCGTGGCCGATCTACGGGTCCGTAACGCTGTTCACACTGATGTCCGGCGCCATCGTCACGCTCAATGGCTGGCTGCCCGCGTGGTTCTTGCTGCCGGGCTTCACCATGCTGGCGTTGCTGTTTATTTTCTGGTTCCACACCGTCATCGGTGAGAATCAAAAAGGCATGTACAACATGGCCGTGGACCGCTCGTTCCGCCTGGGGATGATGTGGTTCATTTTTTCCGAGGTGATGTTCTTCGCGGCTTTCTTCGGCGCCCTGTTCTACGCGCGCAACCTGTCGGTGCCCTGGCTGTCCGGCGACGGCGTGAAGGTTTTCAGCAAATTGCTGCTGTGGAACAACTATGACGGCGTGTGGCCGACCAATGGCCCTGCCGCCTTGGGTCCCCGCGCCAATGGCACGTTCGAGACGGTGCCGGCTCTGGAACTGCCTTTGGTAAATACGGCGATCCTGCTGACGAGCAGCGTCACGGTCACCATTGCCCACCATGCGCTGATCACCGGACACCGCACGCGCCTGAAGATCTTCCTGGCCCTGACGTTTTTATTGGGCTTCACGTTCGTCGGCCTGCAAGCGACCGAGTACCACGAGGCCTATACCAAGCTCGGACTCACGCTCGGCACCGGCATCTACGGCTCCACGTTTTTCATGTTGACCGGGTTTCACGGCCTGCATGTGACGGTCGGGGCCATCATGCTGACGGTGATCTGGTTCAGGGTGATGAACGGCCACTTCACGCCCAAGAGACATTTTGGTTTCGAAGCGGTGTCCTGGTACTGGCACTTCGTCGACGTGGTCTGGCTCGGTCTGTTTTTCTTCGTCTATTGGCTGTGACCCGGCGCCGCGTGTTGAGGTTCGATCCAACCGCTGTGATAGGCAACGATTAACAGGACGAACAGGGCCACCGACAGCCCGATACGCCAGGCCAGGGCCGTGACCATCTTCTTGCCATCGTCCTCGCGTGCGCTGGACATATGGAACAGCGCTTTGCCCAAGCTGATCAAGATCAGCACGAGCATCGCGAGGATGAGATATTTGATTGCCATCTGGCGCGTTTGAAGCTTGGGGACCCTCAGTATATCGTGCCCATCAAGATTAAGGATCGCACGTTCGCGCCGCGGCCATTCACGACGCTGCTCACGCTTGCCCTGCTTGTCTTGCTCGTTTCCCTGGGCCGCTGGCAGCTCCACCGCGCGGCGGAGAAGCAGGTGCTGTTCGATGCGTTCGCAGCCGGCGGCGATGCCACGCGCACGATCGGACTCGAGACCTCGAAAGTACCGCGTTACAGCCACGTTGAAGCAGTAGGGCGCTACGACGACACGCGCCAGATCTTGATCGACAACATGGTCAACGCCGAACGCGCCGGGTATTTCGTGATCACGCCGTTCGCGCTGCAAGGCGGTGGTTGGGTCCTGGTCAATCGCGGTTGGGTGCCCTTGGGCCGCAGCCGCGCCGAGCGGCCGGCGATTCCCGTTGCCGCCGATGCGCGCCGCATCCGCGGCCGCGCCGATAACCTGCCCAGTCCCGGTATTCGCATGGGGACTCCGGCCGCGCTGGCGCCCCCCTTCCCGGTGGTCGCCGATTTTCCCACGCACGCTCAGGCGACGCAGTTGCTCAAGGAGTCCGGCTGGTCTCCTGCCGCCGACTTGATCCTGCTCGACGCCAAGGAACCGGACGGCTATGCGCGCAACTGGGCCGCGCCGGGATTTCCGCCGATCCGCCACGTAGGCTATGCGGTTCAATGGTTCGGCTTGGCGCTGGCGTTGCTGGTCATTTACATCGTCACCAATTTTCACCGTTCCGTACAAGACAACGTCGCATGAGCCTGACTGCCGCCCCTGATCGCCGTCAGCGGCGCACATTGATCGGGTTGGCACTGATGTTCTTTGCGCCCTTGGGACTTGCGTTCTATTTGTATTATGGGAAGAGCTGGCACCCGGGTGGCCGCGTCAATGCGGGGGAGCTCATCGCACCCGCCCGGCCGTTACCGTCCTTGGCTCTGCCGCTTGCCGATGGCGGTGCAGGTGCCGCAAGCGCAAGCGCAAGCGCGGGCGCGGGCGCGGGCGCGGGCGCGGGCGCGGGCAAAACCGATCCGCAATTCCTCAAAGGTAAGTGGACCTTTTTGTACGTGCAGCACGGCCGCTGCGACGTTGAATGCCGCCGGCATCTGTATGACACGCGCCAGGTCCGCCTGGCGCTGGATCGCGATATGCACCGCGTGCAACGGGTTTTTATCGGCGACGGGGATTGCTGCGACCTTGAGGAACTCAAGGCGACGCACCCGGATCTGATCGCCATTCGTGCAAGCCCAGCGGATGAACCGTTACTGGACTTGCTCCCGAATCAGGACTTGCTCCAGAGCCAGGACCCGAAAGTGTCGGCCGCGATGAACTCCCACCGTGTCTATTTGATAGACCCTTTGGGCAACCTCATGATGTTCTATGCTCCCGAGGCCAAATCAAAAGGCATGCTCGACGACATGAAGCGCCTGCTGCGCCTTTCTTCCATCGGCTGATCCCATGGACACGCAACGCCGTCTCGTGTGGTTTCGCCGCCTGGCCTTAGGCGGAGCCCTGCTGGCCGCCGCTGTGGTCGTGCTGGGGGCATGGGTTCGCCTCACGGATGCAGGATTAGGCTGCCCGGACTGGCCGGGATGCTACGGTCACATCTATCCGCCCGAGCACAATTTCAGCAAAGCCCTGCATGAAATGATTCATCGCTACTTTGCCTCGACCTTGGGACTCATCGTCGTCTGCCTGTTGATCTCGGCGGTGCGCAATCGCAGAGATCCCGGCCAGCCGCTGGCCATCGTGGTTTTCCTGTTCGTTTTGGTTTGCGTGCAAGGCGCCTTGGGCGCCTTGACGGTCACCCTGCTGCTCAAGCCGCTGATCGTCACCGCGCACCTGCTGGGCGGCCTCACCACGCTCGGCACCTTGTGGTGGCTGTCGTTCACACCTGAACAGCGCGAACTGTCGGCACGCGAAATGGGGTTGCGAAGATTCGCGCTGGTTGCCCTGGCGGCGCTCTGCATCCAAATTTTCCTCGGCGGCTGGACCAGCACCAACTACGCCGCGGTGGCCTGTCCGGATCTGCCAACCTGCCAGCAGTCCTGGTGGCCGCGCATGGATTTCCGGGACGCCTTCGTGCTGTGGCGCGGACTGGACATCGATTACACCGGCGGCGTGCTGTCGAATCCCGCGCGCATCGCCATTCACGTAACGCATCGATTGGGTGCGCTGCTCGTAGGCTCGGTGTTGATGGTCGTGGGAGTCTTGACCCATCTGCGCGCCACCAGCCGCCGTCTTAAGGTAGTCGGCGCCCTGCTCTTAGGCGCCGTACTGCTGCAGATCGGCATCGGTGTGGCGATGGTGCATTTTGCGTTGCCGCTGCCGCTGGCGACCGTGCACAATGCAGGCGCCGCGCTGCTCGTTATTTGTACAGTGACTTTATTGCGCCTGCTCTGGCCGAACCTCGCTAAGCCGGAATCTGTTCATCCGAAAGTGCCGGCTCCGCCGGCACCGGCTGCGGCCGGATCCGTCGGGTCGGCGTGATACCCTTGCGCCATGACCACCGTACCCGATAATCCGCCCATTGCCGACGTCGGTCGCGGCGGCTGGAGGGATTATCTGGAGCTCACCAAGCCCAAGGTGAGCCTGCTCATTGTCTTTACCGCCATCGTCGGCATGGTCTTGGCATCACCGGGTTGGATTCCGTTGCCGGCATTGATCCTTGGATCGCTTGGCATCGCCATGGCATCGGGATCGGCCGCCGCCTTCAACCACATTCTGGACCGGCGCATCGACGGGCAAATGAATCGCACGCGCCGCAGACCCCTGCCCACGGGACATATGCGCGAGCGCCAGGCCATCGCATTTGCCGTGGCGCTCGGCACGGCATCCATGCTGATTCTTGCGGTCGGCGTCAACATGCTGACCGCGGCACTGACATTTTGCTCTCTGATCGGTTATGCCATCGTCTACACCCTGTGGCTGAAGCGCGCGACGCCGCAAAACATCGTGATCGGCGGCGCCGCCGGTGCCGCGCCGCCCATACTGGGCTGGGCCGCAGTGACCAACACCATCGATCCGAATGCCTTGGTGCTGTTCCTGATCGTGTTCACCTGGACGCCGCCGCATTTTTGGGCCCTGGCAATCGCCAGACGCGACGACTACGCCAAAGTAGGCATTCCGATGCTGCCCGTCACGCACGGCATCCCCTACACCCGGCTGCAGATCGTGCTGTACACCATCCTGCTGATTTTGACCACGCTGCTGCCTTACCTGACCGGCATGAGCGGCCTGATTTATCTGGCCACCGCGCTCGCCCTCAATGCGCGATTTCTGTATTTCGTGGTGGCGCTCAATCAAGGGCGCAGGGCGGACCTGGCCATCCGGACATTCAGGTTTTCCATCACGTATCTGATGCTGTTGTTCGCCGCGCTGATCGTCGATCACTATTTATTTTTCCACGGCTAGCGGGAATCGAGAGCGAGTAGTATCCGGCGTACGTGGAAGCAATTCAGTACCAAATCGTCCGCGCCAATGGCATCGACTTCAATGTGGCGACGGCCGGATCCGGTGAGCGTCTGGCGCTTTGCCTGCATGGTTTTCCCGAGTCCTCGTTCTCTTGGCGCCACCAGATGCCGCTGCTGGCGCGCCTCGGCTACCGTGTATGGGCGCCGGACTTGCGCGGCTATGGGGGCAGCTCGCGGCCGCAAGGGGTCGAGGCGTATGCGCTCGAGGAACTCCAGGAGGACGTAGCCTCGCTGATCGAGGCCTCGGGCGCAAAACAAGTGGTTCTCATCGGCCACGATTGGGGCGCGCTCATCGCCTGGTACTACGCCATGTTCGGCCTGCCGCCGATTTCGAGGCTCATCATCATGAATGTGCCGCATCCCGCCCTCGCGGAGCGGGGCCTGCGCACCCTTCGCCAATTGGTGAAGTCGTGGTACATATTTTTCTTCCAGCTCCCTAAGATTCCGGAAATTGCGCTGGCGCGCAATGGCTGCGCAGCCATCGGCCGCGCCTTTCGCGGCATGGCGGTGGACAAGTCCCGCTTCCCCGACGAGGTGTTGCGCGTCTACCAAAAAAACGCTGCGCAGCCCGGGGCACTCACCGCCATGCTGAACTACTACCGCGCGTTGGTGCGTGGGCGTAGCGGCACCCGCCGCCGCGGCACGCCGCGCATCGACACGCCCACGCTCATGATCTGGGGCGAGGCCGATGCGGCTCTCGGCAAAGAACTCACCTATGGCACCGATCAGTACGTCAGCGATTTGACGCTGCGCTACCTGCCCAATGTATCGCATTGGGTGCAGCAGGAAGCACCCGAAGTCGTCAACGGCATGATCGAGGCATGGCTTCTCGACCAGCAGGTTCCGCAGGCGCCGGGCGCCGCGCCGTCACATCACGACGCCGGCCTCAAACCCTCAATCGTCAACGGCGGCAGCTGATCGGCCGGCTTGAAGCCGAACACCTGGCCGAAGAACGACAATTCGGCCTTCAGTGAGTGAATGATGGTCTGCGGCTTGCGAAAGCCATGGCTCTCGCCGGGGTACAGCACGTAGGCCACGGGGACGTGCCGCGCGCGCAGCGCCTCGACGATGCGCTCCGATTGATTCGGCGGCACGATGGGATCATCGGCACCCTGCAGAACGATCACCGGCACCTTGAATCCGTCCAAGTGATTCAACGGCGAACGGCTGTCGTACATCGCCTGCGACTGCGGCAGCGGTCCGATCAGCGAATCCAAATAGCGGCTTTCAAATTTGTGCGTGTCGCGCGCCAGCGCGGTCATGTCGGATACACCGAAGAAATCCGCGCCGGCACGGAACACATCGCTGGTGCTCAACGCCACCAGCACCGTGTAGCCGCCGGCGCTGCCGCCGCTGATGGCGGTGACGCTTGGGATCGGCGCGCTTGCTCGCGACCAGAAATCGAACCGCGGCGATCACATCCTCGGCATCGACCACGCCCCAATTGCCGTTCAATTCCTGCCGGTAGGCGCGGCCGTACCCTGAACTGCCGCCGTAATTGACGTCCACCACCGCGAACCCGCGGCTGGTCCAGAACTGCACGCTCGGGTGCAGCGCCGGCGAGGACTGTCCGGTGGGACCGCCATGCACCAGCGCCAGCAAGGGCGGCAGCGTACCTGGGCTGCCTCGATAGCGCGGATTGGCGGGCGGATAATAAAAGGCATGCGCAGTCCGTCCCTGGGCGCTCGGAAAATCGATGGCAGTGGCGACCGACACAGCCTCAGGTGCCAAGGGCGACTGGCCGGCGC
Source organism: uncultured Gammaproteobacteria bacterium (assembly GCA_963761345.1). Classification (GTDB taxonomy): domain Bacteria; phylum Pseudomonadota; class Gammaproteobacteria; order Steroidobacterales; family Steroidobacteraceae; genus Bog-1198. The sequence goes on along the minus strand of CAVXGV010000009.1, from coordinate 83,163 downwards.
TGCGCAAGACCGTGGCCTTGGCAGTTGCAAGGTCGATCCTGACGATGGACACAGGAGACTTCGAAGCGGCGGCGATGGCCGCGATGTGCCCCGCATCGATCGCTGTCAGGTGCGAAAATTCGACATAGGGCAGATCGAGCACCCGTGCCGTACCGGCCTTGAGATCGACGATGGCCAGCCGGTCAACGCCTCGCTCACCGAAGCGCAGCACCGCGCGTCCATCGCCGAGCAGCACGTAGTTCGACTGGCCGAAGCTCCACAGCGGATCTGCAAATTCGGCCGCGCGCGGCCATACCGCATGAACGCCGTCGTCGCGCTGCGCGTACAGGTTCCAAAAGCCGCTGCGATCGGAAATAAAGTACAGCGTACCGTCACGGTCCCACTGCGGCTCGAGCACGGATTCCGCCGCGCCGCCGGCGACCAGCTTCGGCGCTTTCAAACCCTGTGGCGTGAGCTCGGCCACATGAAGTTCGGTTCCATCCCACGGCATGTTCGGATGATTCCAGGAAATGAAGGCGAGCCGGCGGCCGTCGGGACTCAGTCGAGGATACGACACGAAGTCGGTGCCCTCGAACAGCACCTCGCCGGCACCGGCCACGGGCAGATTCAGGCGCACCAGCGTATTGCGCACATTGGCGGGGTCCGTGTGGTCTTCGCGCACACAGATGAGCGCCGCGACCGCACCGCCATCAGACCCGGCGCCCCCCGCCGGATCCGATCCCGCCGGCGCGGGGCTGCGCGATGCAATCCGCATAACGATAGTCGGGCGGCGTCACAGGCGCCGCACTGCCGCCGGCCTTCAGCGCGTACAGGCGCTGGTCGGAGAATTGACTGTAGTAAACGGTGTCGCCGGCCACGATGAACGGTGCTCCGCCGTACTCGTGCACGCGCGTTCGCACATTGGCGCCCGCCGGCGTGAGCGGCGCGGCCACGCCCTTTTTCAGGCTGAACAGCGCGATCGCTCCCGCGGCCGCCGGGACGTTTTCGGTCCAATACAGTTCCCCGCCGACGCTGCGCAGATCGCCGAAGTAAATTCCGCCGGCCGCAAGGGCTTCGGCGCTCAAGGGCGAGGCCCACGACCCATACGGCGCGGTGATGGGCGCTGCAGCCGGCTTCGCGGTCATCGCGGCGCACATGCCGAATAAAAGGCCGCCCGCGGCGGTCGCGGCGGTGAATGTCGATCGAGCGCTGCTGCTAATGTGTATCTCCCAGGAGACGGTATGAGTATTCCGTGCACACCCGATGTTAGGATGTTCCGATGCCGGCCACACCTGCTTTTTATTCCCGGGTATTTGCGCTTGCCGTGGCCGCGATTTTGGGTTATGCGCTGCTATTGATTTTCAGGCCGTTTGCGTTGCCGATGGCGTGGGCGGCGTTCCTCGCGTTCCTGTTGTTTCCCTTGAATGTTCGCCTGCGGCGCCGCTTCAAGCTCAACTCCTTGAGCGCCGGCGTGCTGACCGTGCTGGCGCCCATCGTCATCCTGCTGCCGTTGAGCGCGCTGTCGGCCGAGTTCGTGTCGCAGATATCCGCATTGCTCAGGCAGCTTCAGCAATACGCGGCCAATATGGACATCAAGTCGTTTTCGGATCTGCAGCAATTTCCATGGATCGCCCGAATCAATACCTGGCTGCAGACACACGCGGACATTTCCGCCGAGCAGCTGCAATCCTGGCTGGTGTCCGGCACGCGCGAAGTCATGCAACGCGCGGCCAGCTGGGGCGGCTCGTTGTTCCTGGGCGCTTTGGGCTCGCTGCTGGCCTTTGCAATCATGTTGTTTCTGCTGTTCTTTTTTCTGCGCGACGGCGACGTCATGATCGCGCGCGCGCGGCGCCTGATTCCGATGGCCGAAGACCGCAAGGAACGGCTGTTCAGCCAACTGGGCGCCGTCACCCGCGCCATCGTTTTCGGCACCACCGTGACCGCGATGCTGCAGGGAGTCTTCCTCGGCATCGGCTTCGCATTCGTCGGCCTGCCGTCGCCCGTGGTGTTCGGCGTGCTGGCGGCGCTCTTGTCATTGCTGCCGGTGGGCGGCGCGGCCTTCGTGTGGATTCCCGCCGTCATTTGGCTGTTCGTCGACAAGCACTGGGGCGCCGGTATCTTCATGCTGATCTGGGGGGCTGCTGGGGGCGCTCGACAATGTGGTGCGGCCGCTTCTCATCTCGGGCCGCGCGCGAATTTCCGCGCTGGCCGTATTCGTCGGCGTTTTGGGCGGTATTCCGGCCTTCGGCGCCATCGGCGTGATTGCGGGCCCCGTGGTGCTTTCCCTGGTGCTCGCGCTGATTGAATTTGCCGAAGAAAGCCGCCCGAAAATCTCTTGAAACGCAAGAACATGCGGAGGCGGAACGTGCAGTACAATCCGCGCCCTTATGGATGTATCTCATCTTCTTGACGGCCTCAATGAGGATCAGCGCCAGGCGGTAGGCTCGCCCTTGGGAGCGGCCTTGGTATTGGCCGGCGCCGGCAGCGGCAAGACGCGCGTGCTGGTGCACCGGGTCGCGTGGCTGATCCAGGTCGAGGGCGCCTCGCCGAACAGCATCTTGGCGGTCACCTTCACCAACAAGGCCGCCGCCGAAATGCGCAGCCGCATCGAGTCGCTGCTGGGCCTGCCGAGCGGCGCCATGTGGCTCGGAACTTTTCACGGCCTGGCGCACCGGCTGCTGCGCATTCACTGGCGTGAAGCGGGGCTGCCGCAAAGTTTTCAGATCCTGGATTCCGAAGACCAGGCGCGGGTGCTGCGCAAGGTCCTGAAGGCGCTCGAGCTGGACGAAACCCGCTGGATCCCGCGCGAGATTCTCTGGTTCATCAACGCCCAGAAAGACGAAGGCCATCGACCCAAGCACATCAAGGACGACGGCGATCCGACGCGGCGTCAATTGATCAAAATCTACCAAGCGTACGAAGAGGCGTGCCAGCGCGCCGGCGTGGTGGACTTTGCCGAGCTGCTGCTGCGTGCCTACGAACTGTGGCGCGACAATCCGGCGCTGCTGCAGCACTATCGCAACCGCTTCCGGCATGTCTTGGTGGATGAATTCCAAGACACCAATGCCATTCAATACAAGTGGCTCATGCTGCTCGCGAACCCCGACGGCATGCCTTTCGTCGTCGGCGACGACGACCAGTGTCTTGCAGCCGGCACCCAGGTCACGATGGGCGACGGCGCGAAGCGTTCCATCGAGTCGATCGAGCCTGGCGATTTCGTGCTGTCGAATTACGGCGGCGGCGACCTGCGGCCGGCGCGCGTTACCGAGCGCTTTGCGAAACAACGCCAGGGACAACTTGTCTGCCTGCATCTGCGCTCCGGCGCCGTCATCAAGAGTACGCCCGAGCACGTGCACTTTGCCGGCTATGTCTTAGGCGAGACGCCGCAGACTTATTTTCTTTATCTCATGCACAAAGAAGGCGTGGGCTTTAGGCTGGGCACGTCGCAGGTGTACACCCAAGGTCAAGCGAAGCCCACGCTGGGATTCAAGCAGCGCGCCTTGCAGGAGCATGCCGACGCACTCTGGATCATTCGCACGCACAGCAGCGAGAACGAAGCGCGCATCGATGAGCTGCTGACCTCGTTGCGCTTTGGTCTGCCGACCTGCCCGTTCGTACCGCGCAAGGGCAAGGGCGTCAATGGTTTCTCGCACGATGCGATCTACTTAAAGCGCGTATCCAGCTCCTTAGACACGCTGGTCGCCGCCGAACGGCTGCTGGAAGAAGGTGGTCTCGACATTGACCGGCCGCACCACCGCCCTCAAGGCCGCAATTCCAATCGGCGCAACATCGTCATCACTCTGTGCGGCGACAAGCGCGGCGCCACGCCGATGCACCGCATCTCCGTAGTGGGCGTGTCCCTTAAGGACCGTCGAGTCCTTGCAAGCCATGGGTCTTAGTGTCCGCGCCGCGCAGGCGCACGGCGGCAGCTGGCGCTATGAAACAGTGCGCGCGGATTTTGGCGAACTGATGTCGATTGCACGCGCCATACGCGAGCGTCTCGAGGGTCAGTTCGTCCTGCAGGGGCATATGTTGGAGAAATCACTGCCCTTCGTCACTGCCGCCGGCATCCGGCGCGGCATGGTCATGGTGGTCGACTCCGGCCAGTTCGAGGTCGTCGAGCGCATCGAGTGCGAGTCCTATGATGCCGAGGTCTACGACATCAACGTCGAGCGCACACATAATTTCATCGCCGGCGGCGTCGTTACGCACAACTCGATTTATCGCTGGCGCGGCGCGCGTGTCGAGAACTTGAACCAATTCCGGCGCGATTTTCCGGAATGCGTGCTCTACAAGCTGGAACAGAACTACCGTTCCACCGGCACCATCCTAAAGGCCGCCAACGCCTTGATTGCGCACAACGCCGGCCGCCTGGGCAAAACCCTGTGGACCAGCGGCGAAGACGGCGAGCGCGTCAAGCTGTATGCCGCGTTCAATGAACGCGACGAAGCGGACTTCGTCGTCAATCGCATCCGCGAGTGGGTCGCCCGCGGCGGCGCCCGGCGCGAGGTCGCGGTGTTGTACCGCTCGAATGCCCAGTCGCGCGTTTTTGAAGAAGCATTCTTGAACGCGCGCATGCCCTATAAGGTGTATGGCGGTTTGCGCTTCTTCGAGCGCGCCGAAATCAAGGATGCCCTGGCGTATTTGCGCCTGATCGCGAGCCGGGCGGATGACACGTCCTTCGAGCGCGTCGTGAATTTGCCGGTGCGCGGCATCGGCGCAAGGACCGTGGATCTGGTGCGCGACGGCTCGCGCGCGAACGCAACCTCGTTGTGGAACAGCGCGGTCGCCTGCGTGCAAGGTGCGCTTCCGCAGCGCGCGGCGCTGGCGCTGCAGGCCTTCATGGATATGATCGACAAGCTGGCGCGCGAGGTTCAACGGTCTTGAGCTGCACGAACAGGTCGATCATGTCATTCAAATGAGCGGCCTGATCGAGCACTACAAGAAGGAAAAAGGCGAGCGCGGCGAAGGGCAGGATCGAGAACCTTCTGGAACTCGTCAGCGCGGCGCGAGGATTTTCGCCGGAGACCGAGGCTGAGGCCGAACTGTCGCCGTTCGAGTCCTTTCTCGCGCATGCCGTACTGGAGTCCGGCGAAGGGCAGGCAGACGCCTACGACGACTGCGTGCAGATGATGACGCTGCATTCGGCCAAGGGGTTGGAATTTCCGGTGGTGTTCCTCGCCGGCATGGAAGACGGCCTGTTTCCGCATCAACGTTCGGTCGCGGATCTGGCAGGGTTCGAGGAAGAACGCCGCCTCTGCTACGTCGGCGCGACCCGTGCCATGCGTCAGCTTTACATCACCTACGCCGAGCAGCGCCGTCTGTATGGCGTTGATCACTATGGCCAGCCCTCGCGCTTCATCGGCGAATTGCCGCCGGATCTGGTCGAAGAGATACGGCCGCGGATGCAGGTGTCCCGCCCGGTGTTCACCAAACGCAGCAGCACCCTCGATGAATCGCCGGCGGCGGGGATGCGCATGGGCAGCCGTGTGCGGCATGCCAAGTTCGGGGATGGCGTGGTGCTCAATTTCGAGGGCAATGGCCCACATGCCCGCATCCAGGTTAATTTTGAGAGGCAGGGCACGAAGTGGCTGATGCTGTCATACGCCAATCTCGTGGTCGTGTAGAGTAACGTCGCTGTGAAAATCATCATTTTGGGTGCCGGACAAGTGGGCCGCACGGCGGCTTATCACCTCTCTCGCGAGGAAGCGAATGATGTGACCGTCATCGATCAGAACGACGAGGTCTTGCGGGATCTTCAGGATCGGCTCGATATTCGCACGGTCAACGGCAATGCCTCCAGCCCGCGAATCCTGGAAGCGGCCGGAATCGCGGGCACGGACATCCTCGTGGCGCTGACCAATAGCGACGAAGTCAACATGCTGGCTTGCCAGGTCGCTTGGACTCTGTACCGCACGCCGAAAAAGATCGCGCGCGTGCGCTCCGCCGATTACACCGAACAGGACAAGCTGTTCGGCGAGAACGGCGTGGCGGTCGACGTCTGGATCAGTCCTGAGCAGCTGGTGACCGAATATGTGGCTCGCCTGATCCGCTATCCGGGCGCACTACAAGTACTGGATTTCGCCGACGGCCGGGTGCGCCTGGTCGGCATCCGCGCGCTACAGAGCGGACCCCTGGTGGGCCAGACTTTGAGTACGCTGCGCGAGCACATTCCTTCGGCCGACGCGCGCGTCGCGGCCATTTATCGCGCCGGCAAAAGCATCAAGCCGGAAGGCACCACTGTCATCGAAGACGGCGATGAAGTATTTCTTCTCGCGGCCCGCGAGAACATTCGCGTGGTGATGAAGGAGCTGCGCCGCGAAGAAGCGCCGGCCCAGCGCGTGGTGATTGCCGGCGGCGGCAACATCGGCTTGCGGCTCGCCAACGAACTGGAAGGCAAGAATCAGGTCAAGCTCATCGAGCGCGACAGTAAACGCGCGCGCGCGCGTCTCCGAGCAGTTGAAAAGCACCACGGTTCTGCACGGCGATGCCGCCGATGAGGAATTGCTGCTGGAGGAGAACATCGACAGCGCCGATATATTCGCTGCGCTGACGAACTCCGAAGAGGCAAACATACTCTCCGCCATGCTTGCCAAGCGCCTGGGCGCCCGTAAGGTCATGGCACTGATCAACAAGCCTTCCTACGCTGAGCTCATCGAAAGCGGCTCGATCGACGTGGCGATATCGCCGCAGACCGTCACCATCGGATCGCTACTGGCTCACGTGCGCCGCGGCGATGTGGTGCGCGTGCATTCCTTGCGCCGCGGCGCGGCCGAAGCGCTCGAAGTCGTCGTGCACGGCGATGCCGACAGCTCCAAGGTCATCGGCCGGCGCATCGAGGATATCGTGCTGCCGGAAGGTACGACCTTGGGCGCGGTGGTGCGCGGCGACGAAGTCATCATCGCGCATCACGACACCACCGTTCAGCCCGACGATCACTTGATCCTTTTCCTGACCGATCGCCGTCATATCGAAGCGGTCGAGAAACTCTTCCAAGGCTCCGCCTCCTTTCTGTGAAAGACATCCTACTGCCGGTCGCGCATGTATTCGCCCTCGTCATGATGGTGTTTGCGGCGACCATGTTGGCGCCGCTGATCCTGGCGATTTGGGGCCTCGATGAGGCGCTGTAGTCTTTCATTATTTCCGCGTTGGCGACCTTCGTCATCGGCGCGCTGCTCTGGCTCGCCACGCGGCGCTTCAAGCGCGGAGCTGAAGACGCGCGACGGCCTGATGCTGGTGGCGCTGACCTGGGTGGCGCTGCCGCGGTTGCCGGTTTTCCGCTGTGGGATTACTTGCCGATCAATTTCACGGATGCGTACTTCGAAGCGGCGTCGGGCCTGACGACCACCGGCGGCACCGTACTCTCGGGGCTCGAACACCTGCCGCGTTCGATCAATCTTTGGCGCCATCTCTTGAGCTGGTTGGGCGGCATGGGCATCATCGTGTTGGCGGTGGCGATCCTGCCGATGCTGGGCGTGGGCGGCATGCAGATTTACCGTGCCGAAATGCCCGGACCGATGAAGGACAGCAAGCTCACCCCGCGCATCGGCCAAACGGCGAAATTACTCTGGGCCGTGTACACCGGACTCACGGTGGTTTGCGTCGTGTTTCTGCGTTTCGCGGGAATGAATTGGTTTGATGCGGTGTGCCATGGCTTCTCCGCCTTGTCGCTCGGCGGTTTCTCAACCTACGATGACAGCATCGGACATTTCAATTCGCTCCCCATCGAAATGGTGATGACCGGCTTTTCGATCTTGGCGGCGCTCAATTTCGCCACGCATTTCCTGGCGTGGAGCCAACGCGGCGTGAAAGCCTACTTCCGCGATGCTGAAGCCAAAGCGATCCTCGGCGTGCTGGCCGGCAGCTGCGTCGGCGTGTCGTTGTTCCTGTTCTTCAAGGGCACCTATCCCGACTTTCCCACGGCGCTGCGCAACACGATCTTCAACTTGGTGTCCATCGCCACCGATAGCGGTCTGCACACGCAGGACTACTCGCGCTGGCCGATCTTTGCGCCCATGTGGATGATGTTCTTGAGCTGCCTCGTCGCCAGTTCCGGCTCGACCGGCGGCGGCATCAAGATGATCCGCACCTTGGTGCTCGCCAAGCAAGCGCATCGCGAGCTCAATCAACTGGTACATCCGAATATGGTTCGCCCGCTTAAAAGTGGGTGGCACGGTGATTCAGCAATCGTGTGGTGTTCGCGGTGCTCGCCTTCGTATTTTTGTACTTCATGAGCATCGTGACGCTGATTTTCCTGCAGCTAGCGAGCGGCTTGGATTTCATGACCTCGTTTTCAGCGATCATCGCGTGCATCAACAATGCAGGGCCAGGGTTGGGGCTGGTGGGACCCGGCAGTAACTATGGCGTGCTGAACCAGTTTCCAGACCTGGGTGTGCTCCGCCGCCATGCTGCTCGGGCCGGCTCGAAGTATTCACCATCCTGGTCCTGTTCACGCGGACCTTGTGGCGTAAGTAGTCGCCAAGCCCCCGCCAGGAAGTCACCGATGGCCGCCAGGCATTCAGGCTCATCCAACAGCGGTACATGTCCGCGCTGTGCGACCTCGAGCTGCATAAGGTCGGGATTCTCGGCTTTCATTCTTGCGAAGGTGGGGGCGCTCAGGATGTCGGATCGCGCGCCGCGAATCGCAAGCATGGGTATGCCGCGCAACCCCTGCCAGAAGGGCCACAGAGTCGCCGTGGCGGCGGGCGCGGCACGCAGCATCTCGCCGATCATGGGATCGGCATCGACATGCGGTGCGCCCGATGCGTCCTCGCGATAGCCGCGGCGCACGATGGTCGCCCAGCGCTCGGCGGTAAGATTGGGCCAGGCATCGCCGAACATGGTTTTCGTTTGCGCGAGCGCATCGGTCCAATCCTTCGGCGGCGGCAATCGGCCCGCATAGCCCTTGATGCGTTCGATGCCGGCCGGATCGGCCTCGGGTCCGATATCGTTGAGCACCAGGCCCGCAATGCGGGTTCGATGGCCGACTCCCAGCATCATGGCCAGCAAACCTCCCAGAGAAGTGCCGATCACCGACACCCGCTCTGCGCCGAGCGTATCGAGCAAGGCGATGATGTCCTGGATGTAGATCGCCGGCTGATAGTTCTGAGGATTGGGATCCCGTGCCGAAAAGCCGCGGCCGCGCAGATCCGGAACGATGACGCGATGGCGACGCTGCAAATGCGGTGCGAGGTCTTCGAAGTCGCGGCTGTTGCGCGTCAGGCCGTGCAGGCACAGCACCGTTGCGGGTCCGCTGGCTTGGCTTTCATAGACTCGCGTGTAAAGGCGTAGTCCGTCATGACTGGTCCAAAATGACTCGGTATAGGGTGATGACAAGCTGATTCCCCCGCAGTTTGGTGGGTGCGATGATCGCCTACTACGCCTGGTAGACGAAGGAGTTCTTGCGATCAACAGTCGCTTTAGCGGAGTATTCAGCGACTGTAGAGGTACTGACAGCGTCCGTGAGCGATTACCTCCTTGCATTGCGGCGGGGTTTAGGGCCATTTGTGACCTGCGCGTATCCACGATTCGCCTCAAAAAGACCATTCCCGCGGCAGTGCATCCCACAAAGAAGCGAGCGACCAAAGGAACCCTCAGAGTTGGTTCTTCCGTCGATACTTAACCCTGTTTCGAGGTTTTATGGCTCTATCTGCACAATATCAGGGTTCATTTCATGAGAAAGTGGTAAATAAGCTCGCGTGATTGCCTTATTGCAGCGCGTTTCTCATGCCCAGGTCTCAGTCGATGGAAACGTCGTGGGTTCCATCGGCGCCGGGCTATTGGTGCTTCTCGGTGTCCGGCCAGCGGATGACGAGACGGCGGCGCAACGGCTTCTGGAGCGATTGCTGCAGTACAGGATATTTTCGGATGATGCGGGGAAAATGAATCTCAGCCTGACCCAAGTTCAGGGTGAACTGCTGCTGGTACCGCAATTTACCCTCGCAGCCGACACGACAAGAGGTTTGCGGCCAGGCTTTTCCACCGCGGCGCCGCCGGAGCAGGGCCGCCGCCTGTTCGACTTCTTCGTGCAGGCCGCACGCGAGCGGCTGGGCCAGGTTCAAACCGGCGTATTCGGCGCCCATATGCAGGTCTCATCGACCAATGACGGTCCTGTGACAATTTGGCTGGAAAACTGACTAAAACGCCAAATGCGACCGAACGCGCAGCGGCGTATCGCGGTCGAACGTCATAATATGTTTGGCGTATCATTGGCGCCCAATCGGTTAGGTCTGGATTCGGAGAAGCGAGATGTTCGATTCAAAAATGCTACTGGTCATTCTGGCCATTGCCTTGGTCATCTTCGGAACCAAGCGCTTACGCACCATCGGTTCGGACTTGGGCGCCGCCGTGAAAGGTTTCAAATCAGCCATGAATGACGGCGAAACCGACGAAAAGGCCAAACAGCTCAAACAGGACAAGGATGCGGACTTCGACCCGAGCGCTGCTGCGCGCGAAAGCGAAGTCAAGGTACCTCCGAAGACCAACGCCTGATGCCGCATGCTTGATGTTGGTTTCTCGGAGATACTGCTTACCTCAGCCATAGCACTCATCGTCTTGGGGCCTGAGAAACTTCCCAAGGTTGCCCGTCAAGTCGGCAACTGGGTGGGAAGCGCGCGCGCGATGGCGCGTCAATTGAGCGAACAACTGGAGCGCGAAGTCAGTGCCGAAGAGCTGATGAAGCAAACCAAGGCGAGCAACCCGCCTCGGCGGCGCCTCGACCTCAGTGATGACACCAGCGCCGTGATACCTTATCGAACCGGCGTCCGCTCGATGACCGCACCCGCTTTCGACGACCTCGTACACACCGAAGCCCCAGCCGCCTAGAGCCACCCGCGACGAGCGCCCGCCGCCGCTTATTCGCCGGAAACAGCGGCAACCGTTCACGGTGCCGACTGGCACCCAAGTCCGCCAGAAAATAAAGTCGCCAATGAATGAGCCCGGGAACCCGAGCGATCTCGCCGAAGGGACCCTGATTTCACATCTGCTGGAGCTGCGCGATCGCCTGCTCAAGGCGATGCTCGCGGTCGGCATCTGCTTTGTGCCCTGCGCCTTTTACATGAATCAGCTTTTCACCTTCGTGGCGAAGCCGCTGATCGACAAGCTGCCCACCGGCGCGACGCTCATCGCCACCAGCGTCGTCGCCCCGTTCACCGTGCCCTTCAAAATGGCGCTGCTGCTCAGCGGTCGGAGTGGCCATGCCCTTCGTGCTCTATCAGGCATGGGCGTTCGTCGCTCCGGGCCTGTATAAGCACGAGAAAAAGCTGGCCGTGCCGCTGCTCGTCTCCAGCATCGTCCTGTTCTATATGGGCGCCGCGTTCGCCTACTACGCGGTTTTTCCCGTGATGCTGAGCTTCTTCATCGCCACCACGCCGCACGGCGTGCAGATGATGACGGACATGAGCAGCGTATCTGGACTTCGTCATGGTGCTGTTGTTGGCCTTCGGTATGGCCTTCGAAGTGCCCGTGGCTACGGTACTATTGGTCTGGACAGGCTTTGTGAGCCTGAAGACGCTCAGGAAGAATCGCGGTTTAGTGCTGTTGGGGATATTCATCTTCGCTGCTTTTGTCACACCACCCGATGCGGTGTCGCAAAGTGCCATGGCGGTGCCGATGTACTTACTCTACGAAATAGGGATCATCATGGCCGGACTGTTGCTCAAAGAAAAAATAGCGGCGCGCGAGAAAGAGGCAGCCGAACAGGCTCAGCGCGAAGCCGGGGCTTAAGTTGGCCGCCACGTTTTTCGGGCACCCCCGCGGGTTGGCCACCCTGTTCCTCACCGAGATGTGGGAACGATTCACGTTCTATGGCATGCGCGCGGTGCTCATTCTCTTCCTGGTCGCCTCGGTGGCGACGGGCGGACTCGGCCTCGACGACAAGACCGCCGCGGCGATCTACGGCCTGTACAACGCGGCGGTGTACCTGGCCGCGCTCCCCGGGGGCTGGGTCGCCGACCGCCTGATCGGCGCACAGCGCGCCGTCATGCTCGGCGGCGCATTGATTACCACCGGCAACTTGCTGCTGGCGATTTCAACCAGCCCAAACGGGTTTTATATAGGTCTGTTGGTGATCATTTTGGGCGTGGGGCTTTTGAAGCCCAATGTCAGCGCCATCGTCGCCGCCTTATATCCTGAGGGCGGCGCGCGTCTCGACTCCGCATTCACGATTTTTTATATCGGCATCAATATCGGTGGTGCATTGGGTCCCTTGGTCATCCCTGTGGCACAGAAATTGTTCGGCCTGCGCGCGGGATTCGGCGCCGGTGCCCTATTCATGGTCCTCGGCGTGGTGCAGTTTTATTTCACGCGAAAATATCTCGGAGAAGCCGGCTTACGCCCCGCCCCCGTCCATGCCGCCGGGGGCGACCACGCGTTGGTGCCGCGCTCCAAGGAGTGGGTCCGATTGTGGATCGGCGTGGCTGCATTGGCGCTGTTGGTCTTGAGCGTCAGCGTCGGGTGGATCCCGATGGACGCGCTGCGCTTGGGTCAAGCCGCCGCTTACGTCATCGCCGGCATGGGAATTCTTTATTTCCTCTACTACTTCCTGTTCGCGGATCTGACGGCGGAGGAGCGCAGACGCGGGGTCGTGCTCGTCGTGCTGTTCGTCGGCTGCGCGCTGTTTTTCTCAGGATTCGAGCAGGCCGGATCCTCGCTGAATCTGTTCGCTGAGCGTTATACCGATCGCATGATGGGCTGGTTGAACTTTGAGATCCCCACCGGATGGTTTCAGTCGCTCAATTCCATTTTCATCATTTTGTTCGCGCCCTTTTTTGCCTGGCTTTGGGTGGCGTTGGCTCGGCGCAAGCTGAATCCTTCCGCGCCGGCGAAGTTCGCGGTCGGCGTCATCCTGATGGGCTCGGGATTCTTGGTGATGGCGGCCGCGGCGACAATTGTCGCTCACGGCTCAAAGGTGCTGCCGTATTGGCTGCTGATGACCTACTTGCTGCATACCTTCGGCGAGCTGTGTTTGAGCCCGGTCGGCTTGAGCTATTACACCAAACTGGCGCCTAGGCGCTTCGTAGGCCAGATGATGGGTATGTGGTTTCTCGCAACCTCGCTCGGCAACCTGGTCGCCGGATTGATCGCCGGAGAATTCGACGCGAACAACGTTGCCGCCATGCCGGGGCAGTACATGCACATCGTCTACTTCTCGGTGGGAGTGGGCGCAATTCTTCTGGTCTTGAGCCGGCCGGTGAAAAAACTCATGGGGAACGTCGAATGACCCAAGATCGCACGGAAGCGCCGCAGCTCACGCTGAAGGCCATCATCCTTTCGATCATTCTCACCGTCATCCTCGCATCCGCCAACACTTACGTCGGCTTGTTCGCAGGACTGACGGTGGCAACCGCGATTCCGGCGGCGGTAATTTCCATGGCGGTCCTGCCGCTGTTCGGGAAAACCAACATTCTGGAAAATAATATCGTCGCGACCGGAGCATCTGCCGGGTCCTCCATCGCCTCGGGCGCGATTTTCACGCTGCCGGCGCTGATACTGCTGCACCATTGGCTGAAATTCGACTATTGGTGGACCTTCGCCATCGTCGGCCTGGGCGGCTTGCTCGGTGTGCTGTTCTCCGTGCCTCTGCGCCGCACCTTGATCATCGAGCAGAAGCTCAAATTTCCCGAAGGCGTGGCCGCGGCGGAAGTCCTGAAAGTGGGCGCGAATCCCGGCATCGGTGCAAAATTTCTGGCCAAAGCAGCCGTCATCGGCGGGATCTTCAAGCTCATCACGTCCGGCCTCGCCGTACTACCGGAAACCTTCGTGGCCAAATCGTTCGTCGGCGAACGCGGCATCGCCTTTTTCAGCTACGGGTTTTCGCCGGCGCTCTTGGGCGTGGGCTACATCGTCGGTCTGAACGTCGCGCTGCTGATCGCCGCGGGCGGATTGTTCGCTTGGTGGGTAGCGATTCCGGTGTACAACATTTTCTTCTTCGCTCATGACCCGGTGCTGTTGCAAAAGTTGGCCGGTCTCAATGCGGAAGACGCGGGGTTCGCCATTTGGCGTGCGCAGGTGCGCTATATCGGCGTCGGCAGCATGTTGACCGGCGCCATCTGGGCACTCTGGTCGCTGCGCAAGTCGTTGTGGTCGGCCATTCGCAGCGGGCTCAAGGTCAGCGGCAAGGGAGGCGCCGGCCTTCCAGCCACCGAACGAGATTTGCCGATGGGAGCCGTGCTCATCGGCATCGCGCTATTCGTGGTACCGCTGTTCGTGCTTTATTACTTCGTCGTGAGCAGCATAGGCATTGCGCTGGCGATGGCCGTGATCATGATCATTGCCGGATTCCTCTTCTCTTCGGTCAGTGGCTACATGGCGGGTCTGGTCGGCTCGTCCAACAACCCGGTTTCCGGCATTACCATTTGCACCATTCTCTTTGCCTCGCTGGTGCTGATGTGGATGGTCGGCGGTCAGTCGGCGATCGGCGCGGTCGCCGTGGTATTCATCGGCGCCGTGGTATGCAACGCGGCTGCCGTCGCGGGGGACAACCTGCAGGATCTGAAAGCCGGTCAATTGATCGGCGCAACGCCCTGGCGGCAACAGGTGATGCTGGGCGTCGGCGTCATCGCGAGCGCAAGCGTCATGGCTCCGGTCATGAACGTGCTGCAATACGCTTATGGAATCGGCGAACCCTCGCATCCTGGCGCGAAAGCCCTGCCTGCACCCCAGGCCAACCTGGTCAAATCTGTGTCCGAAGGCATGTTCGGCGGCACGCTGCCGTTCGGCATGATAGCCATTGGCGCCGTCGTCGGCATTTTGATCATCATTCTGGATTTGTATTTGAAGCGCAGCAATTCGCGCTGGAGCGCGCCGGTGCTCGCGGTGGCGGTCGGGATTTATCTGCCGCTTGATGTCTCGACCCCCATTCTGGCGGGCGGCATCGTCGCTGAAATGGTCTCGCGCTGGCATCGCCAGCGCCAAGCCGACGATCCTGAGAAGTCATCGCAGAACGGCATGTTGTTCGCCGCAGGATTGATCACCGGCGAAGCGCTGGTCGGAATCTTCATCGCCATGTGCATCTGGGTCAGCAAGAACCCGGACATCCTGGTGGTCCACGTCGATGTGCCCTTGGCGAAATGGATCGCAGCGCTGCTGCTGTTCGGCGTGTGCTATTGGATTTTCCGCGCCGGAACTCCACGCCGCGCGGCTTAGATTGCGCGACCCGCGACATTCCAGCAAAGTTTTTTTCTGCCTCCTCATCGTCTACCTGGTGTGGGGCTCTTCATTCCTATTCACTAAAATTGCGGTCACAAATCTGCCGCCGACGCTGTTCGCAGGGGTTCGCTTCACCACGGCCGGAGTTCTGCTGGCGCTGATCGCGGAAATTCACGGCCATAGCCGCCTGCCGACCCGGCTCAGCGAATGGCGCCACGTCACCATCGCCGGTTTCTTTATGGTGTTCATCAGCAATGGTCTGAACACCTGGTCCATACAATTTCTCGGCAGCAATGAAGCCGCCCTGCTCAACAGCACCTCGGCGTTCTGGATTGCCGGCCTCGGCGTGTTCGGCAAGCGCGGCCATCCACTGACTCGATCTGCGGTGCTGGGTTTGGTGATCGGATTCATCGGCGCGGTCTTGATGCTGGTTCCCAAAGGGCCGCTGTTCGCGAAGGGCTCTATCGCCCAGCTGGGAATCTTGACCGCCAGTGCGTCTTGGGCCTTGGGTACGCTGTATTACCGCAGCATCACGACGCAGCTGAATTCGGTGATGTTCATGGCGCTACAGATGCTCATGGGCGGATTGATGTTGCTGGCGCTTGCGCTCGTGCGCGGCGATTCGATGCACTGGCCGCCCAGCGCGCCCGGCCTGATTTCGTTGTGTTATCTGACCTTTTTGAGCTCGGGTCTTGCGTACACGGCCTACGGCTGGCTGACGATGAACACTTCGCCGACCATCATCGGCACCTATAGCTACGTGAACCCCGGCATTGCCGCACTCTTAGGCTGGCTGGTGCTTCACGAGCGCCTGACAGGATTGCAGCTCATCGGCATGGCGATCATCATCGTCGGTGTTTGCATATTGACCGTGCCCGGCGGCAGCCTGACGGATCCGAAGACCCTCGCGGAACCGAAGACGCAATAGCTTTCGCAATAGCCTGACAAGCTCCTACCTAGCCGCGCCTTCTGATCACTTCGACGCGGCCTCTGCCGCCGACGAACCAGGACCCGATGAAGCTCACCAAGCTGACGAGAAGGGACGCCTTCAAGGCGGCCCAAAAACCCATGACATGCATGCCCGGCAGCATCCACGCCACCAACGCGACCATGCCGGCATTGATCACCAAGAGAAATAGGCCGAGAGTGACGATGGTCATCGGCAGGGTCAATAAAATGGCAATGGGCCGAACAATGGAATTCACCACGCCCAACAGGATGCCGGCAAGAATCAACGTCTGCGGCGTGTCGATCGAGACGCCCGCAACCCAGTCAGTTGCCAACCATAGGCCAAGAGCCACCAGCGCTGCGCGAATTAGGAATCCAAGCATCGCCCCACCTTAAATCAATAATCAAGCCCGGGCAACGGCGGATCCTTGGGGACGATTTTCACCGGCTTCTTCGGCACCGGCGGGCTTTCCAAGGTCACCTTGATGCGTGCCATGAAACGCTCCCAGCCCATGCGGATGCTCGCATAACTTCGATCCCACTCCTGGGTCTCGGGTATTCCTGATCCCAAAAGCCGCAGCGAGCTCTTACCTTCTCCGCGGCGCGTATCCAGGATGAAATCATCCACCGCCGCACTATCGCTGGGCGGCGAGTTCTTACCGTTCAGGTAAATGAGGCGAAGGCGTCGGTTCACCTCGAAGATATCGATGTGCGCTTCTCGGACGGTGCCGCTGCGCTTGCCGATCCGATACAAGCCGCCTTGGCGAGGGTCGATTTCCGCCTCTTGGCCCGACCAGATCTTGATCAATCCCGGCTCCGTCAACGCCCGCCACACTCGACCGATGGGAACGTCGATCTCCACCAAGTGAGCATAGCCACGTGTGCCGTTTCGGGTGGATTTTCGGGGTTGGCTCATGCGTCTCAATCCTGACGGAAAACTGGCGGCAGCGGAGTGCTAGAATCCAATAACAGAGGAGGAACTTCCATGGCTTATGTCGATATCGTGACTGCGCTCGCAGTTCTGCAGTTCATTGTGTTCGGTTTCAAAGTCGGCGCGGCCCGGGGACGGTACGGCGTGAAGGCACCGGCGATTACCGGTAACGAGATTTTCGAACGCCTGTTCCGCATCCAGCAAAATACCCTCGAACAGTTGATTGCCTTTTTGCCTGGAATTTATCTGTTTTCCAGGTATTTCCCCCCCGTGCTTGCCGCCGCGATCGGCGTGGTCTATTTGCTCGGCCGGGAGGTCTACGCCTACACTTACGTCAAGGACCCGTCCAAGCGAGATGTAGGATACGGCATGACTTTTGTGCCCATGCTCATTTTGGTCGTGGGCGGATTGATCGGCGCGGTTCGCGCTCTATTTTTTCAAGGCGCTGCGCGCCACCTTTCAACGGGGTCGAGGACGACCCCGTCCTTTGATGGTCAGAACATAGATTCTTTTCAATAACGCTGGGGTGGCCTTTAGGGCCTGAGATGCTGGCCGCTTAAAGCACACCAGCAAACCCATTGAACCTGATCCGGTTAATACCGGCGGAGGGAGCATGGGTAGACACATTCCGCGCTGAGTATTCTTGTTGCACTGACCCTTGCCACCAGGGCCGATGCCTGGGCGACAGAACCAACCCCTCGACGAAATCATCGTCACCGCCACCTGCGATCCATTCCTCTCGAGGAACTCCCAGGCAGCGTCTCGGTGCTCAACCGAGTCGACTCTGCGCGACGCGGGCCAACAGCACTTCGAAGACGTCCTGCCGTTGGTGCCGAACTTGAATTGGGCCGGCGATACGTCGCGCCCGCGCTACTTTCAGATTCGCGGCATCGGCGAACTGCAGCAATACCAAGGCGCGCCGAATCCGTCCGTCGGATTTCTGATCGACGACATCGACTTCAGCGGATTGGGCTCCGCTGCGACGCTGTTCGACGTCGATCGCATCGAAGTGCTGCGCGGACCGCAAGGCACGCTGTACGGCGCCAATGCACTGGCCGGACTGATCTACGTCAAAAGCGCCGACCCCTCCGACACCTTCGGCGGCCGCGCGGAACTCGACGTCGGCGACTACAACGAACGCTCCTACGGCGCCGTGATCACCGGTCCGGTCACCTCGCTCGACTCGGCGTTCAGGCTCGCCGTCCAGAAATACACCAGCGACGGGTTTTATCACAATGCCTACCTTGGCCGCAGCAACACCGACAACCGCGATGAACTCACCCTGCGCGGTAAATGGAAGTTCGAACCGAGTGACGTCTGGCGCGTCGACCTGACCGTGCTGCGCGCGCAAATCGACAATGGCTACGACGCCTTTGCCATCGATAACAGCCGCACCACGGAATCGGATCATCCCGGCGTCGATCGCCAATACTCGACCGGGCTGTCGGCGCGGTCGACCTATACCGGTTGGCGTCTCAACACTCACCACCATCGCCACCTATGCGGACACCAAGGTCAACTACGGCTTCGACAGTGACTGGGGCAATCCCGTGCTCTGGGCGCCGTACACCGACGACTTCACCGAGGATCAGGTTCGCCATCGCTCGACGCGCAGCTTGGAATTTCGCTTGGGCGATGCGCCGCGAAGATCGCCGCACGGAATATCCTGGCTCTTCGGCGTGTATGCCTTTGAGCTGCGCGAGTCCCTGACCGATACCACCGCCGGGACTCTACCTCGATCCTTTCGACGCAACGCAAAATACCGACAGTCTGAGCGTCGTTTCCAGCGAATATCGCTCGCGCAACGGCGCCCTATACGCGCAGTTCGACGGCAATATCGGCGAGCGAGCGCGCTGGTCCGTGGGCTTGCGCGGCGAGCGCCATACCAGTCGTTACGACGACACCACCACGAATCTCGATGCGCCGACGACGGCGAACCACTTCGGTCCCGCCGACAATCTGTGGGGAGGCCAGGCATCGCTCGACTACACGGTTGCGGAGGGTCAGCATGTGTACGCCCTCATCGCCCGCGGTTACAAGGCGAGCGGCTTCAACTTGAGTCCTGGATTGCCGGCCAACCAGCTGCAATTCGGACCTGAATCCGATTTGAACTTCGAGGTCGGCCACAAAGCACAGATGAGCGACGGCAGGCTGCGAATCGACACCTCGTTGTTCTACACGATGCGGCACAACGAGCAGTTGCTGACCAGCGAACAGTTGGACCCCAACAATCCCAACACCTTTGTTTTCTTCACCGGCAACGCGAAATCCGGTTTCAACTACGGCCTGGAGAGCACGGCCACTTGGGCCGCCTCGAAGAGCCTGGAGTTCGGCGGCTCTCTCGGCCTGCTGCAGAGCCAATACCACGGGTTCGTGCAAAACGGTGTGACACTCCCGGACCGCGCTTTGCCGCATGCACCTCCCTGGCAAGCTGCCGTCAATGCCACCTGGCGCGACCCGCGCGGACCCTATGCGCGCCTCGATATCACCGGCATGGGTTCGTTTCTGTATGACCTGCCGCCAAACGATACCCGATCCAGCGCTTATGGATTGGTCAATGGAAAACTAGGGTGGGACACATCGCGATGGGAGGTGTACCTCTGGGGCCGCAATCTGCTGAACAAGAACTACACCGTGCGCGGCTTCTTTTTCGGCGATGAGCCGCCGGACTTTGCGAACAAGCTATACGTGCAACTGGGAGAACCGAGAAACTGGGGCGTGCATTTCACGGTGCGCTTTTAAGGGCGACGCGTGCTACCTCGACTGGCCCACTTTAATCCCACTCTCAGGATTCTTTTTCGGCTCGGCGGCCTCGTCCGCCAATAGATACGTGTCGAGCACCTTGCGCGCGATGGGACCGGCTGTCGAACCACCAAAGCCGCCATTCTCGATCAACACGG
Source organism: uncultured Gammaproteobacteria bacterium (assembly GCA_963761345.1). GTDB lineage: Bacteria > Pseudomonadota > Gammaproteobacteria > Steroidobacterales > Steroidobacteraceae > Bog-1198. The sequence goes on along the minus strand of CAVXGV010000009.1, from coordinate 63,258 downwards.
AAATCGCGATCTTCGGATCATCGACCGGTGCGAACGCGATGAACCAGGCGTGTTCGCGCTTGCGTACGTCGGCGTCCTGGTGCTTGGTACTTTCGGTTTGCTTGACCGTTACCACCTGAGCGGTTCCAGTCTTGCCTGCCAGCTTATAGAGCGCGCCGCGAAAGGCTAAGTAAGCGGTCGCGCCCGGTTGCGTGACGGCGCCGATCATCCCGTCGTAAATCACGTTCCACTGCTCATCGGTAGCCATGTCGACCGGTTTGGCGAAGGTACTACTGCGTGGTACCACGGTCACCGATCCGGGGGCGCGAGTACCCGCGACCAGGCGCGGCAACGCGATGATCTTCCCGCGCTCGGCAATCTCTGCGGCAAAATGCGCCTGCTGCAAAGGTGTGACCGTAATCGGCCCCTGGCCGATGCCCATGCTGATGCTTTCGCCGGGAAACCACACTTGGTCGGCTTTTCGCTTGAACACCCGTCGTTTCCATTCCGGCGAAGCGTACAAGCCCGCCTTTTCCCCGGGAATATCGATTCCGGTCAATTCGCCATAGCCAAACGCACTCATGAACGCGTGCATACGATCGATGCCCATCTTGTCGGCGAGCCGATAGAAATACACGTCGCAGGACTCGGATATGGCGTGCCGCATATCCAAGGCTCCATGAACTTTATCGTCGCGATACTTATTGCTGCTACCCGGCAAGGTAAAGTACCCAGGACAGTATTCGACATGTTCCGGCGTCAAAATTCCATAGTGCTGAGCGGCCAAGGCATACAAGGGCTTCACCGTCGATCCGGGCGGATAGGCGCCGCGCAATGCGCGATTGAGCAGCGGCACGTCGATGTTGTTCGATAGCGCGGCATACTGCGCGACCGACAGTCCGCGGACAAAATCGTTGGGATCGAAGCCGGGCGTGCTGGCGAGCGCGATGATGTCGCCGGTTTTCGGATCGAGCGCGACCACCGATCCGCGCTTACCGACCAAAGCCTCTTCGGCAACCTTTTGCACCCGAACATCCATACCAAGGATCAAGTCCTCGCCGGCCACCGGCGGACGGGTATTGAGTTTGGAGGCATAGCCTCCCTGCTTCTCGACCGGGCGGCCCGCGGCGTTTACTTCGATCTCTCTAAAACCCGGTTTGCCGTGCAACAGCTGCTCATAAGCGCCCTCGACCCCGAGTTTTCCGATGAGACTGGTGCCGGCATATTCTGCGCTGTCGATCTGCTTCAGATCCGCCTCGTTGATCGCGCTCACATAGCCGATGGCATGAACGCCCGATTTCCTGCAGCGGGTAGTGGCGCGCCAGCCGCGCACGGATGTCCACGCCGGAAAATTGATAGCGATGCACCGCGAACCGCGCCATCTCCTCCTCGTTCAGCAGCAGCTTGATCGGCACGCTCTCATACACTTTGTGCAGCAGCACGGTACGCCGGATGTTGCCGACCTCTTCGTTGCGCAACAGGCCGATACTGACCAGCTGCGCCAGGGTCGCGTCCAGCGCCTTGTTGTCGCCGACCTGTTCGCGAACCAGTTCGACATTGAAGGCCGGCAGATTGTCCGCGAGCACCACGCCATGCCGGTCCAGAATCAAGCCTCGGCTGGGCGGGATGGGCTCGGTGCGAATGCTGTTGCCCTGCGATAGACTCGCGTAATAGTCGTACTTGAGCACCTGCAGATAGAACAGCCGCCCTGCGACGGTAAGCAGCAGCACCGCAGCGATGACGCCGGCGACGATGCTGCGCACGGTAAACAGCCGATTTTCGGCGAAATAGTTCTTGATCCGCGATTGGCGCCTTCTCACCATCGCCGTTCAGTCATCTTACGGGTTCCCGGCATGCCGCAAGTGTAAGCCACCGGCGCGGCCCCGAACGCCAAGGAGTGCGCAGAATCTCGTGGGGAGCGACGGCGAGTCTCATCGCTCAAAGCCTGACGAAGTACGGAATGGCAATGAGCGCAATTCCGATTGCGACGAGCAGAATGGTGTTCGACACAAAATAGGGAAAGATCATCAACGCCAAGCCGCACAGCAACGGTACGACCGCCCGCTGTTTTCGGCCGTAGATGAGAAAACCGAGCCCGATCGAGCCAAACAGCAACCCCCACAGAAGCGACGAGGTATTCATCGGACCGGGCGCTCAGCAGCAGATTTCGAGGCGATTGCCGTACATTGCTCTGCCGACCGGTGTCCGAGCGAATCGCCATCGGCGCATCGTGATGCGCAAGAGGCGCCGGAGGCTGCTAGCGAATCTGGGCCTGAAAGCGCCGGTAGGATGCGCTTTCCATCCAGGTCTTGACCCGCTGGGCATCCGCGACGCGGGTGTACTTGCCGAACGAGTCCAGCAGCACGATCACCACCGAGCGGCCTTCGATGACGGCGGCCATCACCAGGCACTTGCCCGCCTCGGCAATGTAGCCGGTCTTCTGCACGATGATGTTCCACGCCGGATTCGCGACCAAATTGTCGGTGTTGCGGAATTCGACCAAGTGCTTGTGGACGCGCACGGCGTAATTCCGATCCGTCGAATACTCGCGAATCGTGCGATTCTTCGAGGCCGCGATTACCAGTTTGGACAAGTCCTCTGGACTGGCCACGTTTTGGCTCGACAGCCCGGTCGGATCGACGAAGTGCGCACTGTTCATTCCCAAGGCCCTGGCCTTGGCATTCATCGCCGCCACCATGGCGGGCATGCCGCCGGGATAGTTATTCCCCAGGGCGTGCGCGGCACGATTCTCGGAGGACATGAGGGCAAGATGCATCAGGTCGCCGCGGGTCAGCGTGGTACCCACGGTCAGCCGGGAAAACGCCGCTTTCGGGAGGTCGCGGTCGGCCTCGCTAATCTGGATGGGTTCATCCAGCGGCTGCTGGGCGTCCAAAACGACCAGGGCCGTCATCAGCTTGGTGATGGAGGCGATGGGCGCGGCCACGTCCGAATTGCGGGAATACAGCACCGAGGAGTCGCTCTGGTCGACGACGAGCACGGAACCGGACTTCAGTTTCGGGTCGCCGATGTTCTTGGCCGTTGCCTGAAACGCCAGAAAACCAAGGAATAGACCGGCTAATGCGCGGAGGGGGAGCCTACCGAAGACCGGTGGCGTCGCTGGACTGATTGACCGCATTAACCCGCTCTCCAACATGAGGAAACCAAGACCAGCTGACCATATGTTAATCACACCGGGCGTGATCCAGCCCTAACTTTGACATTATTTTCGCGAAAGTCCAGCACATTCAAGCCTTTGCTCTCGAACATTCAAGCATTTGCTTTCGCGCCGGGATTGCGCCGCAGCTCTTTGTCGCGGTACATGTTGTCATCCGCCAGGCTGCGCAAATCGCGCATGTCCTTGGCGTCCTTGGGGTAACAAACCACGCCGATGCTGACGCTGCAGCGAATCATGCGCGAGCGCAGATCCAGCGTCGTCTTGTAGACGTTGTGCCGCACGCGCTTGATCACGGCCTCGGCAACTTCCGGCGAAGCACCGGGCAGCAGCACCGCGAACTCATCCCCGCCGAATCGGGCGGCATGGTCGCTCGTGCGAATGCTTCTTTGCAGGCACTGCGCCACCAACGTGAGGGCGCTGTTTCCGGCCTCGTGACCGAAAACATCGTTGATCTCCTTGAGCTTGTCGATATCGATCATCAACAGCGCGTAGACGCCGCCGTTGCGCTCGCAGGCGCTGTGTTCGCGTTGCCACACTTCGTTGAACATGCGCACGTTGTAAAGGCCCGTCAAAGAATCGTTTTGCGCCAGATTCTCGATGCGCTCGCGCGCCTCCGTGATGTCCGCCGATAACGTGGTGGTGAGATACGCCACCAGTAAGAACGGCGCCAGCTGCCCGACGGCTTGACTGGCGTAGAACAGCGAGAACACTTCCAGACCAGGCGTCGTCATCGCGAGCAGAACGTGGCAAATCGCGATGGCCGCCACTTGCAGCAGCGTTACCACGCGACCCAAGGTGAGCGCGCTCAAGATGATGGGCAACAAAAACAGGTTGAACAGCGGACTGCCGCCCTTGCCGGTAAACCACATCACGCAGGCGATGAATATCACCATCGACCAGGATTCGATCAGCAGCCTGGTGCGGCTGCGGCCCGGCAGGAAGCGGCGGACGCGAAATCCCACGATGGCGAGCGCGAACGCCCCGAGCAATCCGATGACCGGCCACATCTGCGCCGCCAACGCGCCGGACCAAATGAGCACCAAAGCCGCAAGCGCCAAACACAGTATCTCGATGGAACGTGTGCTGCGCATTACCTTACGCTGGCCGCAGTCGTCGCCGCACCCGGGCGCGCGCCCGGCGATACCTTCAGTTCCTCGAGCGCCCGTCGCACCTCAGGATCACGCTGCAGCAGCGGCGTATCCGCCGGCAGTGCAATTGCCGGCGCTTTCGGATCGCGTTCCAACTCGATGTCGGGCGCAATGCCTCGATGATTGATGGACACGCCTGACGGGGTGTAATAGAGCGACGTGGTCAGCTTGACGGCACGATCATCGGATAACGGGATGATGGTCTGCACCGAGCCCTTGCCAAAAGTCGTACGTCCCATGAGCTTAGCGCGATGCTGATCCTTCAGCGCGCCGGCGACGATTTCCGCCGCCGAGGCCGAACCCCCATTCACCAGCACCACGATGGGGGCGCCGTTCATTGCATCGCCCGGCGTCGCCTCCATCTGGAATTTCGAGTCGGGCGTCCGCCCCCTGGCACTCACGATGACGCCGCTATCCAGGAAAGTGTCGGCGACCGCCACCGCCGCTTCCAGGACTCCGCCCGGATTGTCGCGCATGTCCAGCACCAGGCCCAAAAGCTGCGCGCCGTTGTGTTTGCGCAAATCCTTGAGCGCCGCCACCAGGTCATCGCCGGTGGTTTCACTGAACTGGGAAATCCGTACGTAGCCGTAACCGGACTCGAGTATTTGCGCGCGCACGCTGTGCAATTCGACGCGCGAACGTTTCAGCGTGAACAGCATCGGCTCCGCAATGCCCTCGCGCATGATGCCTATCTTGACCGAAGTCCCTTCCTCGCCGCGCATGCGGCCGATGGTATCGGCCAAAGTGTTGGTATTCACGGGGATGCCATCGATCGTCACAATGATGTCGCCGGGGCGAATTCCCGCCAGCGCCGCGGACGAGCCGTCGAAAGGGGCGATGACCACGACCTGTTCATCCTCGATCGAGAGCTCGAGGCCGACGCCGGAATAGCGGCCTGAGCTGCTGATCTTCACCTCGTCGTATTCGTCGCCATCCAGATAAGCCGAATAGGGATCGAGCGATGCCACCATCCCCCGTATCGCTGCCTGCAGCAATTGATGGTCGTCCACCGGATTCACATAGTCATGCTTCACCCGCTCCAGCACGGCGGCCAGCATGCGCGCGTCCTGCCAGGGTAGATCGGCGCCGAGAGCAGCCGTTTTATCCGCCAGGACACCGTGCGCCAAGCCAAGCGACAGGCCGATGGCGATGCCGACGGCCAGCAGCAAAGCGTTTGAAGATTTCTTGATCATAAACGGAAGCATACGTGCGGAGGCGATTGGCCGCCAGCCGCGACGGGGTGGTATTGAGTTAAAAGGGAGGGATTCACGGCGGTCCGGAAAATACCCGTCCAATCCGGCCTTCATGCACGAAAAAATAGATCGTTCGTGAACAGTTCGCGTTAGGGGTTTGTCTTCAGCCAGGCCTTGGGATCGACCGTCTTTCGCCCCTCCCGTATTTCGAAGTAAAGCTGAGGATTGACGCCCTCCGAATCGCCCAAGGCAGCGATCACGTCTCCGGGCGCGACCCAGTCCCCCACGGACTTGTAAAGCACCTCGGCGTGGCCGTACAGGGTCATGTAACCGCCGCTGTGGCCGACGATCATCAACAATCCCAGGCCCTGGAGCCAATCTGCGTAGAGCACGCGGCCGTAGAACGCGGCCCGCACTTTCGCCCCGCGCGCCGTGTCGATCAGCACGCCGTTCCAGCGCACGCCGCCCGCTGAGTTGTCGCGCGGTGCTTGGTACCGCGTGCTCAAGCGGCCCACGACCGGCCACGGCAATTTGCCGCGCATGTGATCGAAGCTCTGCGAGGGATCGACCGGAAAATCCTGCAGCACGCGGGCGAGATCCGCGACCAGGGTCTCGACCGCCTGTTCTTCGCGCTTCAAATTCCCGAGTTGCTGGTTGGCGCTCGCCAGTTTCCTGGTCAGCGCGGCAACCGCCACCGTGCGTTCGCTGCGTGCCTGCTGCAGTCCGGCAATTTCCTGGGCGGCGGCGTCCTCCAGCGTCTGCAATTCGCTGGTTTGCTGCTCGATCTGCGCGACCAATTGCTGCAGTCGCCACTCGTCATCCTGCATGGACTTGATTTTCCGGCTGCGCTGCCCGGCAAAATAGCCGTAGTACGTGAGCGTGCGCCCCAGGTTCGCAGGATTGCTTTGGTTCAAGAGCAGCTTGAGTTCCTCCTGGCGGCCGATCATGTAGGCCGCCCGCGCCTGGCTCGCGAGCGACTCGCGCTCCGATTGCAGCGCACCTTGGTTGCGCGTTTGTTCGGCGCGCAATTCCGAGCGGCGCCGCTCCGCAAGGACCTCGGCTGCGTGCAGCTCATCGACGCGCCGGCGTTTGGCGGCAATGGCCAGTTCGGTCTCGCGCACGCGCGCGCTCAAGGAATCGCGTTGTGCCAGCTGCGAGCCCATTCGGGTTGTGAGTTCGGCGATTTTCGCCCGCACGGCTGCAAGTTTGGCTTTCGCAGCGTCCGCGTGCGCAGAATCTGCGGGCTCGGTGACGGCGCCCCTGCCGCTTGCACACAGCATGATGGCCAGTACCGCGCTGCTGTACAGGCTTTTGTAGCGTGGACTCATGTCAGGGCGTTCATCCTTCGCCAAGCATACAAGCCTTGTGGCCGCTGCTATACTTGCGCGCCCAAAAACCCCAAATTATGCGAGCCGCATGCAGCGACTGTTAGAGTTCATTGGCCATCATCCGTATCTTGGAGCCGCGGCCGTGGTGGCCGCCATTGTCGTGCTGGTTTACGAGCTGCGTGAGCGCGTCCAGGCGTTTGCCGCCTTGAGTGCCACGCAGGCTGTGAGGCTCATGAACCAAGGCGCCCTGGTGCTCGATCTTCGCAGCAAGGACTCGTTCGATGCCGGGCATATCGTCGATGCGCGTAATGTGCCGGCGGCCGAACTCGAATCGCAGGCCGACTCGCTGAAGAAGTGGCGCGACAAGAACGTCATTACTTATTGCGACAGCGGGGCCAACGGCGCGAGCGCCGCGCGCACGCTCATAAAACTGGGCTTTACGAAGGTGTTCAATCTTCAGGGCGGACTCAATGCGTGGGTGAAGGATAACTTGCCTTTGGCGAAAACGGCCGGGGGTAAGAGCAGTTCGAAATGACGCAGCCGGTCGTCACGCTCTACGTGTCCGATTGGTGTCCGTACTGCCAGCGGGCCAAGGGCCTGCTGAGCCGGAAAGCAGCTGGCTTTCACCGAGATCAATGTCGATGATGATGCTAAATTTCGTGAGGAAATGATCGCACGCAGCGGCCGGCGCACGGTTCCGCAGATCTTTATCGGTGATAAACATGTCGGTGGGTGTGACGACCTTTTCGCACTGGATCGCAGCGGGGAGCTGGATCGGTTAATTCAGGGGGCAGGATGAACGAGATCAGTACGGCGGAAGCGGAGGCCAATGCGGGCCCGCAAGTGAGCTTACAGACGGTTTACTTGAAGGATTGCTCCTATGAGTCGCCGAATGGTCCGCGCTTGCCGACCAACCAGCCCTGGGAGCCGAAGTTCCAGCTGAACATGAATACTTCCGCGGAAGAGCTCTCACCGGACGCTCGCGAAGTATTGTTGACCGTCACCGTGGAAGCGAAACAGGGTGATGCGACGCTTTACCTGGTAGAAGTCAAGCAAGCGGGGGTGTTTACCATCACCGGCACCACCGTCGAGGATTTGAAGCGCCTGGTCGGCAGCTTCTGCCCCAGCGTGCTGTTTCCCTATGCGCGGGAAGTGATTTCGGATTTGATCGTCAAGGGCGGTTTCCCCAATTTCCTCCTGCCCCTGGTCAATTTCGAGGCGCTGTTCGCCCAGGCACAGCAGGCTCCGCAGCCGAATCTGGTGAACTAGGAGCCTATGCAATCCCGGCGTGCGGAACCGATGACGGTCATCGGCGCCGGCTCCTGGGGCACGGCCCTCGCCATCCTGTTGGCGCGGGAAGGGCACCCTACCCAGCTGTGGGGCCGGGACGAAGCGCAGCTCGATGCGATGCGCGCCGCGCGCCGCAACCTGCGCTACCTGCCGGATGCTTTATTTCCGGATACGCTGCATGTCGCGGCGGACCTGGGACAGGCACTGCGCGGCGCTCGAGACGCACTGATCGCCGTGCCATCCCACGCATTTCGCGCGACTCTCGAAAGGATTCGGCCGCACCTGTCGCCGCACACCCGAATTGCCTGGGCAACCAAGGGATTCGAAATTGCCACCGGGCTGCTGCCCCATCAGGTCGTGCGGGAAGTCCTGGGCGCAACCCCCGGGGCGGTTTTGTCAGGCCCGACATTCGCCAAGGAGGTGGGCGCCCACTTGCCGACCGCGATGACCGTCGCCTCTCCCGATGAGCACTTTGCCAAGGAACTTGCGCGTAAGCTGTCGGGTCCCAGTTTCCGCGCATACACTCAGAGTGACATCGTGGGCGTGGAAGTGGGCGGAGCGGTGAAGAATGTCATTGCCATCGGTTCGGGCATTGCCGACGGTATGGGCTACGGCGCCAATACCCGCGTGGCATTGATTACGCGGGGTCTGGCCGAAATGATGCGGTTGGGAGTCAAGCTCGGCGGGTTGCGCGAAACCTTCATGGGACTCGCGGGTCTGGGAGACTTGGTCCTGACCTGCACGGATGATCAATCCCGCAACCGTCGCTTCGGCATGGCGCTGGGCCGCGGCGAATCGCGGGCGCAGGCGCAAGGCGTCATTCATCAGGTGGTCGAGGGCGTGCTCGCGGCGCGCGCCGTGTACGATGTGGCGCTGCGGCTGGAAGTCGACATGCCGATTTGCCGCGAAATATACGGCATCATGTACGAGAACAAACCGGTGGGCAGCGCGGTGCAAGCGCTCATGGGACGCGAAGTGCGTTCCGAGAGCGAATGATGCCGGTCAGGCCATCCGTGGTTCGGCAAAAGTATCCGCAATTTTAACTTCGTCATTTACCGTCAATGGGGAGCTCAGCACACATGCATCGAATGGAATTAGGGATTGGCGCAGGATTGCTGGCGGGCATGGTTATGGCCGCCGCAACCACGGCACCGGCGCAGACAGTTGCACAAACAGCACCGGAACTGGCGCTGACGCGTTTCGATTGCGGCAAGACCACCACGCTCGAGGACGTCAGCCGCTTCTCGGACGTTGCGGCGTTCAAAGGGTTGAACGTTCAATTGACCTTCAGCTGCTATCTCGTGAGGCACGGCAAGGACTATCTGGTCTGGGACACCGGCAATCCGGCGGCCGCCGGCGGCACTCCGGCGCCCACTGCGCCGAAGAGCAGCCTGGTGGAACAGCTGGCGCAGCTGCATTTGAAACCGGAACAGATCACCTTTGTCGCCATCAGCCATTACCACGGGGACCACATCGGGCAGGTGGCATCGTTTCCTCAGTCAACGTTGCTGATCGGCAAGGGTGATTGGGATGCGCTCAACGACCCCAAGCCGAATGCGGCGGTCAACCCGGCCAATTTCTCCCACTGGATCAGCGGCGGCGGAAAAGTCGAACCGGTGTCTGGAGACAAGGATGTGTTCGGAGACGGCAGCGTCATCATGCTGAACACGCCGGGACATACGCCGGGCCATCACAGCCTGTTGGTCAAGCTCAAGGACAAGGGCAACGTGCTGATCACCGGTGACCTGTCGCACTTCCAGGAAAACTACGACAGCAACGGCGTGCCGACGTTCAACACCAATCGCGCCGAGACGCTGGCATCCCTGGACCGGTTCAAACAGCTGGCTGCGAATTTGCACGCCACCGTGATCATCCAGCACGATGCCCGTGATATCGCCAAGCTGCCGGCTTTCCCCGCTTCCGCGAAGTAAATCATGAGATTTCAACACATGCGCAACACCACACTCGCCGCTCTATTGGTCTTCTGTTCCTTGGGTGCCGCCGCCAAGGCACCCGGGCCCATCGCCTCGAGAATCAGTGCGCAAAACGCGCTTTTCGAACAGCAGTACCAATCGGATCTGAAAAGACATCCGGAGCGCGCGACCGCCATCGGCGATTATCGATATAACGATCAGCTCGATGATTACTCGCCGGCCGCGATTCAGCTCCAGCATGCCCTCGATGAGGATTTTCTGAGCCGCCTGAACGCCATTTCGACGGCGGGTTTTCCCGAGCAGGACAAGCTGTCCCACGCGGTCATGCAGCGCGCGTTGGCGCAGCGCATCGCGAACTTCAAGTTCAAAGAGTTCGAGATGCCGGTGAATCAGCTGGAAGGCCCGCAATCGCGCCTGGCGGACATGCCGCTGTCGGTGCCGTTGGATTCCGTCAAGCACTATGAAGATTACATTGCGCGCCTCCATCAGATCCCGCGCGTATTTGCGCAAACCGAGGAGGTGCTGCGTGCGGGAATGAAGGACGGGCTCATGCCGGTGCGGTTTCTCATCGAGAAGATCCCCGCGCAATGCGAGGGGGTCATCGCCGCAAACCCCTATCTGTTGCCGACCAAGAAGTTCCCCGCGGACATCTCATCGGCGGATCAGCAGCGCCTGACTCAATTGATCACCGACGCAGTCAACAACGAGGTCATTCCGGCATACAAGAGCTATGCCGCGTTCATCTCAACCGAATACGCGCCGATGGGCCGCACCACCCTGAGCGTCGCTTCGCTGCCGGGCGGCAAGGCGCGCTATCTGAACGACATTCGCACGCGCACCACGATCAGTACCCTGAGTCCCGCCCAGATACACGCGATCGGCTTGCGTGAGATCGCGCGCATTCAGGGCGAGATGCTGACCATCGCCCGCGCGCAGGGCTTCGCGGACGTGGCCTCGTTCCGCGACTCACTGAAGACCAATACCAAGTACATTCCGACCTCGTCCGAGCAGATTCTCGATGATTTCCGCAAATACATCGCGCAAATGCAGCCGAAGCTGACCGATTTGTTCGGCTACATCCCGGGTTCGCCGGTCACTGTCGAAGCGATTCCAGCCTTTCAGGCAGCGTCGGCCACGCATTACCAAACCGGCACAGCCGACGGCAAGCGTCCGGGGCGGGTGAGCGTCGCGACTTCCAATTTCGAGCACCGCTGGCTGGTCGATGACGAGGCCACGGCCTATCACGAAGGCATCCCGGGGCATCACATGCAGCTGTCGGTGGCTCAGCAAATGACGGGACTGCCGAAGTTTCGCCAGCATTCGGGCAATTCCGGTTATATCGAGGGATGGGCGCTATATGCCGAGCAGCTCGGCAAGGAAGTGGGTTTCTACAAAGACCCCGTGAGCGACTACGGCAGGCTCAGCAGCGAGTTGTTTCGCGCCGTGCGGCTGGTGGTGGACACGGGAATTCATTCCGAGGGCTGGAGCCGCGAACAGGTGGTCGACTTTTTCCGCAAATACCAGCCGGTCGATGAGCCCACCATCCAATCGGAGACGGATCGCTACATCGCCTGGCCGGCCCAGGCGCTCTCGTACAAGCTGGGCCAGCTGAAGTTTCGCGAACTGCGCGAGCGCGCAAAAAAGGAATTGGGCTCCAAGTTCGACATCCGCAGCTTCCACGACGAAATGCTGAACGGCGGGGTGCTACCGCTCGATCTATTGGATTCGCGCACCAACAGCTGGATTCACGCGCAGAAGGCGGCCGTTAGAACCGCTTCGAATTGAGGCCGTGGCACGGCCGGGCCCAGCTCGGCCGTGCCGCCCCCATGATTCGGGCACGCGGTCCGAAGGGGCTGCGTCCGGGCGCTAGCGACTGAGCGGCGAGTGCTGCAGCTGATTCACGAGTTCCTGATTGTTGGCGATCGACCGCAGAATGCCGTCGGGCGTGCCGCATACCTTGGTCTCGAACCGGCTTCCCACGTGGGTTTCGGAGCGGCAGTAATACGTTACGCCTTTTCTTACTTCCGCCTTGTAACCCCCTGATTTAAGCGTTTTCGCTTGTTCGGGCGTGACCCCGGCCGGCTGTGTAGCCGTTGTGGTCGTACTCTTTGCCTGGTCCGCTGCCGTGGTTGAAGCCGCATCCGCAGTGGCTGGTGCAGTCGCGGCAGTCGCGGCGGGGTGGTGTTGCGGCGGGCGCCGCCGGGTCGGTCGCAAAGGCCAGCGATCCTGCACCCATGCACAACGAAATCGAGAATACTTTTGCAAGAGTCATATAAATCCCCGCCGCTTTGTTACCTAAGGTTTTAGGGCACAACATCGGAGATGTCAATGATGTCCGACGTGACATAACAAGCACGCGGCTTCTTCTTACCCTGTCTTGAAAACTTACGCTCCGGCAAAACCTGTCTGACGCCACGCCTCGAAGACCACGAGGGCGACGGCGTTGGACAAATTGATGCTGCGGCAGTGCGGGCGCATTGGAATGAACAAAGAATGCCCGGACCCCGCTCGTGCGAGGGCGGCGGCCGGCAGACCGCGGGTTTCCGGTCCAAACAAGAACGCATCTTCGGCTTGGTACGCCACGTCGCTGTAGCAACGGGCGCCGCCGGTCTCCACCGCGAACAGGCGCGAGCGTTGCAGTTGGCTCAAACAGGCCTCGAGGTTCTCGTGGATCGTCACGTTCGCCAGGTCGTGATAGTCGAGCCCGGAACGCTTGAGACTCTTATCGTCGAGCCGAAAGCCCAGGGGCTTCACCAAGTGCAGCGTCGCGCCGGTGTTCGCGCACAGGCGAATGGTGTTGCCGGTATTCGGTGGGATTTCAGGTTCGAACAGCACGACATGAAACATCGAGCTTATCTCTCGAGTGCCGGCCGGTCTTTGTCGAGCACCACGAGTTGCGTTGGATAAGCGAAATGCACGCCCAGCTGCCGCAGCTCATCGATGATCCGGAAATTCACCGACTGCTGCAAATCCAGCATGGGATTGACGCTCGGCTGCAGCACGAAGTACGACAGCTCGAATTGAAATGAGCATTCCCCCAGGCTCTTCAAGTGACAGCGCTCGAAGCGCGCTTGGGCGTGCTCGCGAACGATGTTCTCGAGGAGTTTTGGCATGGCCTTGAGCGTGTCCGAGGGCGTGTCGTAAGTCAGGCGAATGGTGGCCAATATCCGCTGCTGCGACAATCGGCCGAAATTGCGCACACGGCTCTTCAAGATGTCGGCATTCGATAGAATGATCTGCTCGCCGCCCTCGCTGCGCAGGCGCGTGGTCTTGATGCCGATATGCTCGACCTTGCCGATGAAGGCATCGATGGTCAGGTTGTCGCCGATCACAAAGGGTTTATCCAGGGCAATGGACAGCGACGCAAACAAGTCGCCCAGGACATTCTGCAGGGCGAGCGCCACCGCCACACCGCCGACACCCAGGCCGGCCAGCAGAGCGGTGATATTGACGCCAAGATTGTCGAGCGCCACGAGGATGAGCAATGACCAGATCAGCATGCGCGCGACGAAATTGATGATGTTGAGGGAGCCGGCGAAAGCCCGGTCGGCACCGCGCTCCAATTCCTTCAGCTCCAAATAGAAACGCACCGCGCGGCCGGCCCAAAGGCCGACTTGGATCAGGATGAGGATCATCACCGCGTTGGATGCGGCATGCCGGATTTTGTCCGGCAGCGTGAGGCTTTCCCGCGCCACGTCGAGGGCGACGGCGAGGAACAGGATCTGGGTGGTGTTGCCGATCAGATAGGCGACCAGCCGGATGAGGCGATTGTCGGCGCTGGAATATTTCCTGTAGCGCGCAGCGATGACGTCCCGCAGGATCCACAGGCCGGCCCAGACGACAGCCCCGGAAACGCCCGCGATCAACCACTCGGTGGGAGGAATGCCGAGCATCAATGCCTGCAGCGCGCCGAGTTTTCTGGAAAGAAATTCGCCCATTCGCACATTATAATCTGCGCGGCTCGAAACTCGTCCGGGAGTTAGCTAGTACCTTGGCCCGGTGAATTTTGACCGGTTTTTTTGGCGCTGGATCGCTCAACATCATCGGCACGTGATGTCGATCGGCTCGAGCCCGAATCCTCCATGCCGAGTTCCTTCATCTTGCGCGTCAGCGTATTGCGCCCCCAACCCAGCAATTTGGCCGCGTCTTGTTTGAGACCCTCGGACTTGCGCAGCGCGACGCGGATCAAGATGCGCTCCACTTCAGGCACCGCCGTGTCCAGCAGGCGCTGCGTGCCGGCGTCCAGCTCTTGCTCGGCCCAATGCGAGAGCTTTGCCATCCAATCGTGATTCGCGGAGTGGCCGGGCTCGGTGCCGCCGAGATCCGCAGGAATGTCCTCCGCGCGGACCTCGCGACCGGGCGCCGTTACGTTAAGCCGGCGGCAGGCATTCACGAGCTGGCGCACATTGCCGGGCCAATCGAATGCCACGAGTGCGCTCTGCGCAGACGTCGTCAAGAGCTTCGGCTCGACACCGAGTTCTTGTCCGGCAACGGCCAGATAATGCCGCAACAGTTCCGGGATGTCCTCGCGCCGCTCGCGCAGCGGCGGAATTTCGATTCGAATCACGTTCAGCCGGTGCAGGAGATCTTCGCGGAAGTGTCCGGACTTCACGCGCCTCTCCAGGTCTTGGTGAGTCGCGGCGATCACCCGTACGTTCACTTTCACCGGAGTCTGGCCGCCGACGCGATAGAATTCACCCTCTGCCAACACGCGCAGCAAGCGCGTCTGCAGCGCCGGCGACATGTCGCCGATTTCATCGAGAAACAGCGTGCCGCCGTCCGCTTGTTCGAACCGGCCTCTGCGCAAGGCATCGGCGCCGGTAAATGCGCCTTTTTCGTGGCCGAAAAGCTCCGATTCCAGCAAATCCGCGGTGAAGGCGGCGGTGTTGAGCGCGACGAAGGCCTTGGCGGCGCGGGGGCTGTGCCGATGCAGAGCACGGGCCACGAGTTCCTTGCCTGTGCCCGATTCGCCGGTGATCAGCACTGTCATGCTGGATCTGGACAACCGGCCGATGGCGCGAAACACCTGCTGCATCGCTGCCGCTTGACCGAGGAGTTCCGGGATGCTGCGCCTCGTGGCCTCGGCGTCGGTCGACAGGGTGGCTTGCTGTGCGGCGCGGCGCACCAGATCCACGGCTTTGTCGATATCGAATGGTTTCGCCAGGTACTCGAAAGCACCGCCCTGGTACGCCGCCACCGCGGCATCCAAGTCCGAGTGGGCCGTCATGACGATCACCGGCAATCCAGGCCGTGAAAGCTGAATTTCCTTGAGCAATTCCAGGCCGCTGCGGCCGGGCATGCGGATGTCCGTCATCAGCACATCCGGTGTCTCGCCGCGCAGCGCCGTCAAGACATTGTCCACTTGGTCGAAGCACTTGGCATGCATGCCGCTGCCTTTGAGGGCTTTTTCGAGCACCCAGCGAATCGAGGCGTCGTCATCGACCAGCCAGACTTGGAGAGTCTTTGGGTTCATCCTCATTTCCCCGCGGTCAAGCGGAATCCATCGGCAAGGAAATGACGAATATGGTTCTGCCTGGAGCGCTGTCGAATTCGATCAAGCCGCCATGCCGGCTGACGAGATCCTGCGCGATCCCCAGTCCTAGGCCGGTGCCGTCCGCGCGCCCCGACACCAGCGGATAAAAGATGGTCTCGCGAATCTCGTTGAGCACGCCCGGACCGTTGTCTTCGAACTGAATCGAGGCAACCAACCGGTGGCGGTGCGCGCCGACACTGACATTGCCGGCCGCCCGAGTCCTCAGGATGAGCCGGGGCGTTTCAACCGCGGCGCCGGAAAGCGCTTGTATGGCATTGCGGCCCAAATTGAGCATGGCTTGAATGATGTGATTCGGATCCACCGTGAGCGGCGGAAGGCTGGGGTCATAGTCTCGATCGATGGTGACACCTTGGGGTGCTTCACTGCGCAGCAAGTGATACACGCGTTCCAGCAGCTCATGTACATTCACCAACTGTTTCAACGGCGGGCGCCCGGGGCCCAGCATGGAGTCCAGCAGATTGGTGAGCCGATCCGCCTCGCTGATGATCACGCGCGTGTATTCGCGCAGCGCCGGGTCCAAAAGTTCCCGCTCGAGCAGTTGCGCCGCGCCGCGCAGGCCGCCGAGCGGATTTTTGATTTCGTGCGCGAGCTGGCGGACCATCAAACGGCTGCCGCCCAACTGCGCGAGCAATGCGTTCTCCCGGGTGAGACGCCGATGCTGCGTGATGTCTTCGATTTCCAGGAGCCAGCGCGGGCCGTGCTGATGAGTGACGATCTGCGTCACGGCGCAGTCGAGAATGCGGTCGGCCCCTCCAGCCGCCGGCCAGGAAAGCTCGCGCTGCACGACGCCCTCGCCGCCGGTGCGCGCGCGATCGAACATCGGCAGCAGACTCTCGGCGCCGCGCGTCAATTCCGCAATCGAGCGGCCCGATGCTTGGTTCGACCCGAGTCCGAGCAAGGTTTGCGCGGCTGCATTCAAATAGTTGACGCGCAGGTCATGGTCCAGCAGAAACACGCTGGTCACCATGGCATCGAGCAGTTCGGTGCCGTCGATGCGCAAAGTGTTCATTTGCAGCTCGGCGGACACCTAAGCACCCGCCGCGGATGGAGAGTGAGTTACTTGTGCTGGGGCGTGAGCGCGGACGGCTGCCGTACGAAGAAAGTCACATTGTTGCTGCTTTGTGACTCGCCCGTTGCTTGATCGGTTATGGTCGCGGCAAGTGCGTACGTACCACGATCCAAATGCGGCAGAGGAAAGGAAACGGCGTCCGGCGGATTGTCGAGCTGCGCGCCGTTCAAGTGCCAGGTGATGCTCTGATTGGGCTTGAGCGCCGGCGTGAGGCTCAAGTGCACGGCAATCACATCGTCGCCGAAGAATGTCTGGTCGTTCACCGGTGACGTTATGGAAAATTCGCTGTAAGCGAGTCCGCCGGTCGCGGGGGCAGCCGCCGCGGCTCGTTGCGATCCGGCCGGCGCACGCGACCCGGAAGCTCCCGCGGCGGAAGTGGAAGAGGAGGTAAAGATCTTTTCGGCGCCGGGCGTGGCCTGATCGGAGTAGTGGACTACGCCATCGGCGTCGACCCATTTGTAGACCACGGCCGCTTGCACCGCAAACGCTGCCAGTAGGCCTGCCACCAACCATGACGTCTGCGGGTGCATATTTCCAAAGCATAGACCTATCGCCTCCGGACCACAAAACGAGGTGACGACGGCGTGACCGCCGTCACCTTAAGGCCTAAGCACCTGAACCCTACAAGCTGTAATACATCTCGATTTCGATCGGATGCGTCGTCATCCTCAAGCGGGTCACTTCCTTCATTTTCAATTCAATGTAGGCGTCGATGAGATCATCGGTAAATACACCGCCGGCCTTCAAGAAGCCTCGGTCCTTGTCCAGATAATCGAGCGCCATGTCGAGTGAGTGGCATACCGTCGGAATTTTCTTGTCTTCCTCGGGCTCCAAGTCATACAAATCCTTGTCGGCCGGGTCGCCCGGATGAATCTTGTTCTGAATCCCGTCCAGACCCGCCAGCAGCATGCTGGCAAACATGAAATAGGGATTGCCCGTGGAATCGGGAAACCGGACTTCGATGCGCCGGCCTTTGGGATTTGAAATCCAAGGAATGCGTATGGAGGCGGAGCGGTTTCGCGCCGAGTACGCGAGCTTCACCGGGGCTTCGAAACCGGGCACCAAGCGCTTGTAGCTGTTGGTGCTGGCATTGGTGAAAGCGTTGAGCGCGCGGGCATGCTTGATGATGCCGCCGATGTAGTAGAGCGCTATATCCGACAGGCCGCCGTACTTGTCTCCCGCAAACAGCGCCTTGCCGTCCTTTTGCAGCGATTGATGCACGTGCATGCCGCTGCCGTTGTCGCCGACGATGGGTTTCGGCATGAAAGTCAGGGTTTTTCCGTAGCCGTGTGCAACGTTCTGCAGCGCGTATTTCAGGATCTGCACCTCGTCGGCTTTCTTGGTGAGCGTGTTCGCAGCGACATTGATCTCGCCCTGTCCGGCGGTCGCCACTTCGTGGTGGTGGACTTCGAACTTCAAACCCATTTCCTCGCAGGCCATCGACATCGCGGTACGAATGTCCTGTTGCGAGTCGACCGGCGGTACCGGGAAGTAGCCGCCCTTGATACCCGGCCGATGGGCCCTGTTGCCATCTTCATAAGTCTTGCCGGAATTCCATGCACCTTCGTACGCGTCGACCTCGTACGAGCAGCCGTTCACGCCGGCACTGACGGTGACGTTGTCAAAAATGAAAAATTCGTTTTCCGGTCCGAAGAGGGCCGAATCGGCGATTCCGGAAGCCTTCAGGTGCGCTTCGGCGCGCTTCGCCAGCGAGCGCGGATCGCGGCCGTAACCTTGCATGGTCATGGGTTCGATGACATCGCAGCGCAGATTGAGCGTTGTTTCTTCGTAGAAAGGATCGATCACCGCGGTGGCCGGGTCCGGCATCAGAATCATGTCTGACTCGTTGATGCCCTTCCAACCGGCGATGGAGGAGCCGTCGAACATCTTGCCGTCCTTGAAAAACCCCTCATCAACCAAGCGCGTGGGGATGGTTACGTGCTGTTCCTTGCCAATCGTGTCAGTAAAACGAAGATCGACGAACTTTGCATCTTTTTCTTGGATCAATGTCAGAACATCGGCGGGAGTCATTTGCGTCCTCGCGAGCGTGGTTAGAAAGGCCCGGCCAGCCGGGGCTGTAACCTTCATGCAGCTAATGTGCCATTGGCGTGCATATGCGGATCAGGCACTTGCGTGCGGAGCAGGTACCTGGCGCATCATAATGGAACAATCTGCGGAAATCAGCGCACAGTTTAGGTGCATGAAGCTCCTGCCGGCCGTCCCAAAATTGAAAGAGCCGTCGCAGCGGTGGGCCATGGGCCAATTGAGTGCATGGCGAACACGAGATCTGGAGTCAGCTTCCCTTAGACCTCGGCTCCGTGAATTTGACCGGTTCTTTTCGCGCTGGACCGCTCAACATCATCGGCATGTGATGTCGAGCGGCTCGAGTATTCGTCAGGAAGTGCGAGAGCATCAAGGTAACTTATCTCGGCGTTACCTTGAGGCTCTTGCACTTCCGGGCGAATAACCGAATAACACCAACGGGTTCAGAGTTTTCCCCCTGACCGAAGACCCGTCGCTATACTCGCTGACTTTGCCTTGGCCGCGAGCTCTCATGCCTCACGCTCCCACACCGCCGCGCACATTTCAGGACCTGATTTTTGCGCTCCAGAAATACTGGTCAGACCAGGGATGCATCATTTTGCAACCCTTTGACCTCGAGATGGGCGCGGGAACATTCCATCCGGCGACATTTCTGCGGGCGGTGGGCCCGGAGCCCTGGAGTGCGGCGTATGTGCAGCCCTCGAGGCGGCCCACCGACGGTCGCTATGGGAGTAATCCGTTCCGGTTGCAGCACTACTATCAGTTTCAAGTCTGCATCAAACCTTCCCCCGATGACTTTCAAGAGTTGTATCTGGATTCATTGCGCTACCTGGGCTTCGATCCTCTGACGCATGACATCCGCTTCGTCGAGGACAATTGGGAATCCCCGACCTTGGGAGCTTGGGGTTTAGGCTGGGAGGTCTGGCTCAACGGCATGGAAGTTTCCCAGTTCACTTACTTCCAACAGGTCGGCGGTCTGGATTGCCGGCCGGTCATGGGCGAGATCACGTATGGACTCGAACGTTTGGGCATGTACATCCAGGGCAAGGAAAGCATCTTCGACATCGTCTGGACCGACGGACCTTTCGGCAAGGTGACCTACGGAGACGTGTTCCACCAAAACGAAGTCGAACAATCGACGTATAACTTCGAGAAGGCGGACATAGCGGTGCTGTCGGCGCAATTTGCCGCCAATGAGCTTGCCTGTCAGCAGCTGCTCGAGGACAAGCTGGTGCTCCCCGCCTATGAACAAATGGTCAAGGCATCGCATGCGTTCAACTTATTGGACGCAAGGCATGCCGTGTCCGTCACCGAACGCCAGCGCTACATTCTGCGCGTGAGAACGCTGGCGCGCGGCGTGGCCGAGGGCTACCGCGAGAGCCGCGAAACGCTGGGGTATCCGCTGCTCAAGAACGCCGACGCGCAGCGGGTGGCCTGATGGGTTCGCGGGACCTGCTGTTCGAACTGCGCACCGAGGAGCTTCCGCCGCGCACGCTGCCGGCGCTGTCCCAGGCGCTCACCGAAGGCATTGCCAAGGGCATCGACGGTGCCGGTGTTGCGCATGGCAGGGTCCACGGCTATGCAACGCCCAGGCGGCTTGCCGTATGGATTGAACACTTGAGCGAAAACCAACCCGATCGGCAAGTCGAACGGCGCGGCCCGCCTTTGGCGAATTCCTTCGATGCGCAGGGTGCGCCAACCCAGGCGGCGACGGCCTTTGCCAAAAGCTGCGGCGTCGCGGTGGCAGAATTGTCCAAGCTCACCACCGAGAAAGGCGCCTGGCTGCAATTTCGCGGCACCGAGCGGGGCGCTGCGACCACGACACTGTTGAGCGACATTCTGACGCGAGCGATTGCCGCGCTGCCCATTGCCAAGCGCATGCGGTGGGGCGCCCGCAGCGCTGAGTTCGTGAGACCCGTGCATTCCGTGGTGCTGCTGTACGGCGATGAGGTGGTACCGGTGGAAGTGCTGGGCCTTGCCGCGGGACGCGTGACCTCGGGCCACCGGTTCCACTCGCCCAAGCCCATCACGCTCAAGGCGGCGAGAGGTTATGAGAGCCGGCTGCACCGTGCCAAGGTGGTGGTCGACTTCGCCAAACGCCGCGGGTTGATTCGCGCAGGCGTCAACGCGACGGCGGCCGCATGCGGAGCGGGCTCCAGTGCGCTGATCGATGATCAACTGCTGGATGAAGTGACCGCGTTGGTGGAGTGGCCGGTGCCGCTGGCCGGCCAATTCGAGCAGCGGTTCCTGAGCTTGCCGCGCGAGGTGGTCATTGCGACCGTGCAGGACCATCAACGCTATTTTCCCGTGCAGGGTCCTGACGGGAAGTTGTCCGGCTGGTTCGTCACGGTCAGCAATATCGAGAGCCGTGATCCTTCCAAGGTGCGCGAAGGCAATGAACGGGTCGTGCGGCCGCGCTTGAGCGACGCCGCGTTTTTCTGGGAACAGGATAGAAAAATTCCGCTCGAGCAGCACGCCGCGAAACTCGCCGGGATGATTTTTCAAGCGAAGCTCGGCAGCTATGCGGAAAAGACCGCGCGCGTGACGTCGCTGGCCGGGTTGATCGGCGGCCGCATCGATGCCGGACCCGATGTCGAACAGGCCGCCGCGCTTTCCAAGGCAGACTTGATGACCGCCATGGTGGGCGAATTTCCGGAATTGCAGGGCACCATGGGCCGCTACTATGCGCAAGCGCAGGGGCTGCCGCCCGGCGTGTCGCTGGCGATCGAGGAGCACTATCGCCCACGGTATGCCGGCGATGCGCTGCCCGCGACGAACACCGGTCGAGCCGTCGCCTTGGCCGACAAGATCGATACGCTGGTTGGAATCTTTGCCATCGAGCAACGGCCTACCGGCACCAAAGATCCATTCGGTCTGCGGCGCGCGGCATTGGGTGTGCTGCGCATCATGCTCGAGGCCGGACTGAACTTGGACCTGACGGATCTGTTGGCGGCGGCCGCCGCCGCGCAGCCGGTGCAACGCGCCGCTGTGGCCGACGAGGTCTATGATTTCATCGCGGAGCGCCTGCGCGGCATGCTGTTGGAGCAGCCGGGCACCACGCCGGAAATGCTCGACGCGGTGCTGGCGAACCGCCCGCGCTCGCCGCTGGATGCGGTCACGCGCTTGGCGGCGCTCAAGGAATTTTTGCTCCTGCCCGATGCCGGGGTGCTCGCCGCCATCAATAAGCGTATCGCGAATATTCTGAAGAAGACACAGGTGCGCAGCGATGCGCTCGTCGATCCTCAAGGGCTGACCGAAGAGGCGGAACGGGGACTGCATCATGCGCTGGTGAATCTGCGCAACCCCGTGCTCGAAGCGACCCGCCAACGCCGCTACGCAGACAGCCTGCAGGCGTTGGTAGGGCTGCGGGTGCCGGTGAATGATTTTTTCGAGCGCGTCATGGTGATGGACGAGGACCTGGCGAAGCGCAATAACCGGCTTGCCCTGCTGCGCGATGTACAAATCCTGTTGGGCGGCGTCGCAGATCTGTCGCGATTGCCGGGTTAGAAGCCTAGGCCTGTCATGCGAAACACCAGACAGGCTCGCCGTGTGCAATTGAGGCGGGCGTAGCATGGCTGCCGCACGAGCCAGGGCCCCTCGTAACTTATCGAGGCTCGAACGTGCGCTGGCGATCTGCCTGTCGCTGGTGTGGGTGGGTGGCGGATGCGTCGCGCTGGTCGTCGGGCTGATTCATGCTCGTTGGATCATGGTGGTTTGCGCCGCAGCCGCCATCGGCTACGGCATCGCCTGGGCGCGCGTGGCCGTTCTCTCGCGTCTGTTGACGTGGCCGGACGTGGTGATGCCCTGGCGCCCGGGCAATTAGCCGGTTTGAGCGCCATCGCGAACTGCGCACGCTGTTGTGATAGCGTACGGCCCGTGAAAAAAACCACCCTTGCTTGTTTGAGTATGGTTGCGCTTGGCCTGACGGCAGCGCTTGGCCCGACGATGAGTGCCTTCGCGCATCCGCCGACAACGCATCGCCTCGAAGCGACACCGGCGACCGTGGCGTATGGCTATTACTGGTCGGACGCGCAGCCGGTGCTGCGCGTCGATTCGGGCGACATCGTCGATGTCGATACTCTGCTGACCAACACCCCGGCGGGTCTTGCGAAAGCCGGGGTACCCGACGACAAGATTCAGGCATCGCTCAAAGCCGTCGTGAACGAGGTGACCGGCGACCGCAAGGGTCCGGGCGGTCATATTCTGACCGGGCCGGTTTACGTCGAAGGCGCGGAGCCCGGCGATGTGTTGGAAGTGAAAATTCTATCGATCGATCTGGCGCTTGATTATGGCTACAACGGATGCAGCGGCTACCTGCCGGAAAATTGCGAGAGCGGCGCACCGTCGAAGATCATCGCCCTCGACCGCAAAAAAATGACGGCAGAATTCCTGCCCGGCATCGTGATTCCGTTGAAACCCTTTTACGGCAGCATCGGCGTGTCGCCCGCGCCTGAAGTGGGCCGCCTCAGCAGCAATCCGCCGGGCCGGCACGCCGGCAACTTGGACAATCGGGAATTGGTTGCGGGCAGTACTCTGTACATCCCCGTATTCGCCCGCGGCGCGCTGTTCGAAATCGGCGATGGACATGCCGCGCAGGGCGACGGCGAGGTAGATCAAACCGCCATCGAGACCTCATTGCGCGGCCGCTTGCAGCTGACGGTGCGCAAGGACATGAAACTGAAGTGGCCGCGCGCCGAAACTGCCACCGATTACATCAGCATGGCGACCGATCCGGATCTGGCCACCGCCACCAAGGGAGCCATTCAAGAGATGGTGGATTTCCTGGTGTCGGAGAAGAAACTGACCCGCCACCAGGCCTATCAGCTCGTGAGCATCGCGGGGAATGTGACCATCACGCAGCTGGTGGACAAGCCAAACCTCGGCGTGCACGTCAAGCTGCCGAAAAGCATTTTCGTCGGCAAGTAAGTCGTCAAGAGGTTGAGCAACGCGTTGAAGAGTGCGCGCCGTTGCTCCACGACGCGAGGTCAACCGAACACCGCCACCATCTGGCGGCTGAGCACCGCGGGGGCGCCGCTGGGATCGAGCACGACGCAGGACTCGCAGGAATACCCTTCTGCGGCCGAATCGACCTCCGCATCGATGCGCCACCACGCGTCGGGGCCAAATCCGTAGTCGTGCTTCAGAAATTGCAGTGTCCAGGTCAGCGAGCTCGACGGCGCCGGCGTGCTCAGCATTTGCAGAATCACCGACGGAATACAATCGACGAGCGCGATCACATGGGATTCGGTGAGCGCGGCCGGGTCCCGATGGCGCACGTAGATTTTCGATTTGTTCGAGCTCGAACCGCTAAAGGGCCACGCGCCTTCGGCCCAGCGTAAATCGAAGTGCTGCACAAACGCGGGGGCCCCGCTGACGCCTGAGGTTATTTCCGGCAAATTCTGCACGGCAGGCACGCCCAGCGGTGCGGCCGGCAGAAGGGAAATCGCCGTGGATCGGGCTATGCCATAGGTGCCGGTCAGAGTGGCCGCGATTTTATCCGCGCTCCACAGGCGCGCGCTCGCGATGGTCACGGCCTTGCCCACCCGGAGCACCTCGGACTCGATACGCACAGCTCCGGCCAGCGCGGGGCCCACGAAAACCGTTTCCAGTCCGCGCAGCTTCCGGTCGGCGGGCACCAAGCGACGCATGGCTTCGTTGCCCAAGGCCGAAACCATGCCGCCGAAGGTTGCGCGACCCTGCGACCAGTCCTCGCCGACGATGGCGTTCCAGCCCTTGTCCTGCGGCCGGATTGAAGCGAGAGTTTGCGAAAAAACCATGCACTCGATGTTACCGGATCGAGTGCCGGCAATTAAATCAATCGGGCAGCGGTGCCGGACCTATGTAGTTGGCGGAAGGGACGGCGGTACCGCCGCAGTTGGTTCCGGTCGAAGGGCTGCCCTATTCCAGCATCGATCGTCAGGTCGGGGCGTATTGCTTGAGACATCAGCCGCTGTCACAGGCGGGCACCCGTTTCCTGGCTTTGTGCCATGAAAGATGGCCGAAACCCAGCACACCCTAGCGCCGGCCGGCGCTGCCGCGGCTGCGCTAGAATAGCGAGCTGAAGATCTGAGCAACCAACAAAAATTCGAGGCATCGGCATGATCACGAAGCACTTGTTCTCGCTCGAGGGACGTGTCGCGCTCATCACGGGCGGATCGCGCGGCATCGGCAAGATGATTGCCGAAGGGTTCATTGCGCAAGGTGCGAAGGTCTACATTTCGGCGCGCAAAGCCGATGCCTGCAACCAGACCGCGAAGGAGCTCTCCAAAGACGGCGGCACCTGCATCTCGATTCCGATGAATGTGGCAACGGTCGAGGGAGCCAGAGCGCTCGCGTCGGCCGTGATGACCCAAGAACCCAAGGTGGACATTCTGGTCAACAACGCCGGCGCCGCTTGGGGAGCACCCTTCGACAAATTTCCCGAGGAGGGTTGGGACAAGGTACTCAACCTCAACGCCAAGACGCCGTTCTTCCTGACGCAGGCGTTGGCGCCTGCGTTGCGCAGAGCGGCCACGGCGGCGCGCCCGGCAAAGGTGATCAACATCGCGTCGATCGACGGGATCTACCTCACTCACCGCGAAACCTATTCCTACGTCACCAGCAAAGCGGGCCTGATCCAGCTCACCCGGCTGATGGCGGCGCGCCTGGTCAAGGACAACATTTATGTCAGCGCCATTGCGCCGGGCGCGTTCAAGTCCGACATGAACAAGGACGCGCGCGATCACGCCGACGAAGTGGCCAAGCATATTCCCGCGCGGCGTGTCGGAACCGAGGAAGACATGGCTGGTGCCGCCATTTTTTTGGCCTCGCGTGCCGGCGACTATGTGATTGGTTCGACGTTGACGGTGGATGGCGGCGTCGCCTTCGCCAGTCCCGCGATGCGCGAATTGCAGCTGGAAGAATAGCGGCTGCGAGGCCAGGATGCGTAACCAAGCTCGCTAGGCTGGTACGTCGGCCCTGTGAATTCGACCGGTTCTTTTCGAGCTGAACCGCTCAACATCATTGGCATGTGCTGTCCGTCGGCTCGAGTATTCGTCAGGAAGCGCGAAAGCATCAAGGTAACTTATCTCGGCGTTACCTTGATGCTTTCGCACTTCCGGGCGAATAACACCAACCGGTCATACACAGCGCCAAGGTGTTAGCGGGTACCCTTCTCGATGCGCTTGGCCAACTCATCAAGATCCGCGTTTTCTTCGATGGAGATTTCCAGGGAATCATCTTTGGGAACGGCGGGTATCTCGCGGCGTTTAATTTTAGGCGCCGCGGGCGCGATGCGCTCTTCGGGAAGCGGCGTTGCCAGAGTCGGCGGCACCCAATCCTTTTTCTGCGCAACCCAGCGCTGGTAGCGATCGAAATTCCACATGCCAACGTCTCCGCCGGTTTGCAGGACATTGGCGATCTGGCTGAACTGTCCGCCGCGAATGGTTCCCTTGGAGGCGGCACTGGGCAGCAGGATTTCGCATACCGGAACGCGCAGGCGGAATTCGCTCAGGAATTCGAGCCGCTGACTGACGAAGCCGACGAAGCAATCGGCGAGCTGCGCGCGGATGCTGCCCTGTATCTCCGCGGGAAATGACATGCAGATGCGTGTGATGGCCTCCGCACAGGTCGCCGAATGCATGGTGGCGATGACCAGGTGGCCGGTTTCGGCCGCACTCAAGGTCAGGCGCATCACCTCGGGCGTGCGCATCTCACCGATGACCAGCACGTCGGGATTCTCGCGCAGGGCATCGACCAAGGCTTGCTCGTAGCTGGGAGAGTGGGTGGGAATTTCCCGCTGCCGTATGAATGAGCGGCGGTTGGTAAAAAGGTATTCAATCGGACTTTCTATCGCGATGACATTGCGCGCGCTCGCCGAATTGATCTCTTCGACCAGCGCTGCGAGTGTCGTGGATTTGCCGCTGCCGGTGGGACCGGACACGACGATCAAGCCGGTGGTGGCATCGGTCAGTTTCTTCAATTCCGGATGCAGATTGCAGGCGCGCAGGTTGTTTTGAAATGAACTTAAGAGGCGCACGGCCATCGCCACGCCGCGCAGCGTCTGGAATATATTGATGCGGCAGCGCACGCCGGCGATGGTGCGCGAAAGATCGGCGGAGCCTCTGCTCAGAAATTCGGACCAGCTGTCCCCGCCCAGCAGCTCCCGAGCCGCTGCGACGACGAGCGACCCCGCGACGGGCGGACCGATCGACGACAGCAGTCCCCGGATGCGCGCGACCAGGGCGGTATCCGCTTCTATGTGCAGGTCGCTGGCACCGAGTTCGCGACCCTTTCGAATCCACTCTTGGATCATGTTAACCGCGGATCCTGTCTGACGGCCTTGCCCGCCTCCCGCCGGTCAGTTAGAGGGTGGTCACAGCCGGAAAGTTCATGCCTGCCGGCACGGGCCCGCGAAAGGTCAGCGCGATTCAGAGGCTAATCCTTCCGCGGATTACTCAGATTACTCTAAGCTAGCGTGTGTCCCATCCACGCTGCGATTGATTTATTCATCCAAAGGTTCTTATGCCAAAATTTTTGTCCGCCCTGGCGATTCTGATGCCGACCATGATTTTTGCGCAAGCTGCACACCGCAGCGGTTCGCTTCATACACCCGAGGTGGACCTTGGCTACGAAGTTCTTGGTACGCCGGGCGCTGAAATCCCGCTGTTTGCGGTCAACGGTGGTCCGGGACTTTCTCACGCTTACATGATGCAGAATGATCTCTGGCAGCGGGTTGCGGCGCACCGCCTCGTGGTCCTTTACGATCAGCGCGGCACCGGCGCCTCCAAGCATATGCGGCCGAATGCGCCGCAGAGCATGGAGGCGCAGGTCGCCGACCTCGAGGCGATCCGTAATGCGCTCAGGCTCGATCGCATCGCGGTCTTAGGCGATTCCTACGGCGGAATGATCGCCATGGCTTACGCCGCAGCTCATCCGGAACATGTGTCCCGCCTCATCCTCTCCGATTCCCCGGCGCCTGCCTGGAAGAACATGGTTCATCTGTTGCCGCAGGTGTTTCCGGATCGCGAGGAACAAGACGAAGCCGAAGGCAAGAAGCTCGCGGGTGACGCGGAAGCCGCCGCGCACGCGGGCTTGGTCAACCACATGCGGATGATGTTCTACTCCCCCGAGTTGCGCGATGCCTATGTCGGGCACATGGGCGATCTGGGCTTCGTCCCGGCGGTGGGGCAAGCAGTGCAGAAAGCCACGGAGAATCTGGACCTAACGCCGAAGCTGGCGGAGTTTCGCTTCCCGACCCTGGTCATCACGGGCCGCTTCGACATGAACGTCGCGCCGCTCACCGCGTGGCGTATGGCGCACGCCATTCCGGGCGCGCAAATCGTGTTCTTCGAAAAGAGCGGCCATCTTCCCGCCTATGAAGAGCCCGGAAAATATCTCGAGGTGCTCGAGACTTTCTTGGCCGCCAAGTCATAACCGGGGGGCGCGCGCAGCTGCATCGATCGTCGCGGTGCGGACATCCATGAGCGCCTGACATCCTAGGAGCCTGAAGGCCAAGGTTTTACGGTGCAATGGGATTAATATACGGGCAGACGACCATCGCGATTTCAGCCGTCGGAGCTGCAAGGGACCCATGAACTTACGCGGAATGCTCAGACAGGCTCCTGGGTGCTGTGCCGCCGCGTCCCTCTTGGCGTTGCAGCTGTCGCTGGCATCGACGGCCGACGGCGCCGCAGGCGGCTACGCCGGTCTGGTTCGGCGCACCGCGCCCAGCGTGGTCACAGTCGTCGTCGAGGAGAAGCAAGTCAGCGCGGGGCAACGCGCCGCCGAACTGGCGTCGGCGGAGAGCAGTCTGGACCTGGGCGCCCTCATCAGGCGGCTGCTCATGGGGGGTGCCGGCGGTCCCGAGGATCAGCGGCCGAGTGGATCGCTGGGCTCTGGTTTTGTCATCCGCAGCGATGGACTCATCGTCACCAACCGGCACGTCGTCAATGGCGCCCTGAAAATTCGCATCCATTTGCCCGATGGGCGTGACGTCCCTGCGAAACTGTTAGGGGCAGATGCCGTCACCGACATCGCGTTGCTCAAGGTGAACGCCGGCAATCTGCCGGCATTGCGCTTGGGCAACTCGCAATCCGTCTCGGTGGGAGATGCGGTCGTCGCCATCGGCAATCCGTTCGGCCTGGGCCAATCGGTGAGCGCCGGCATCATCTCCGCGCGGGGACGAACGCTGGAGGACGATCCCTACATCGACTTCCTGCAAACGGATGCCGCCATCAATCACGGCAATTCCGGTGGCCCCTTGATGTCGTCCGACGGGACCGTGGTTGGCGTTACCTCAGCCATTTTTTCTCCCAGCGGTGGTTCCGTGGGTTTGGGCTTTGCCATTCCTGCCGAAACGGTCACCTCGGTGATCGGCCAGCTCGAGGCCAAAGGCCGCGTCGAGCGCGGCTATCTGGGCATTGCGGCGCAGGAGCCGACACCGATAGTGGCCAAGGCTTTGGGCATGAAAACACCGCGAGGCGCTTTGATAACCACGGTGGATTCGGCGGGACCTGCATATGGCACCTTCGTGCCCGGGGACGTCCTGCTCGCCATCGGTTCGAATCACGTCACGTTCAAGAATTTGGGCAAGATTACGGCGCGGTTACCGCCGGGCGAGCTCGTGACCATGACCATGCTGCGAGCGGGCAAATCGGAATCCGTTGCGCTGAAAATCGGACGCCTTCCCGATCCACCCACTGACCCGGCCCTGAATGGAGAAGCTGACACCTGGGTGCCGGCGTTGCGGTTGGGCGTCGCCAACACCAACGAACAGATCCGAAAGGCGATCAAGGCCGGCGATGAACCCAGCGGATTGATCGTGACGCAGTTGCGGCCTGCGGGTCCGGGCGCTGTGGCAGGCCTCAGAGTGGGTGATCTGATCACCCATGCGGGCGGTAAGCAATTGGTGGATGTGAAGGATATTGCCGGAGTCGCAACGCCCAGTCCGCAGTCGCCGTTACTGATCCGGCTGGTACGCGACGGCGCGGCAGCGTTTGTCGCGCTGACGGGCGAGGCGCAGCCCTGACTTCACGAAGCCTGTGTTCTCGAAGCACGGCGCACCCGGCATCGCGGTACATCCGGGCGCGTAGCGGCCGCGGGCCAAGGACCGCGCTAACTAAAGCTAAACGTCCAGATTCGACACGTTCAGCGCGTTCTTTTCGATGAATTCGCGCCGCGGTTCCACGGCATCGCCCATGAGCGTGGTGAAAATATCGTCCGCCGCCACCGCGTCCTCGATGCGCACTTGCAGGAGGCGCCGCGTTTCGGGGTTGATGGTCGTGTCCCATAGCTGATCGGCATTCATCTCGCCCAATCCTTTGTAGCGCTGGATGCTCTGACCCTTCTTGGCTTGTTCGAACAGCCAGGTCTTGGCGACCTTGAAGCTGGCTACTTCCTGGCGGTCTTCCCCGCGCTGAATGTAGGCGCCAGGTCCCATCAGGTCGCTCAAGGTTTGCCCGAGCTCGGCGATGCGCAGGTATTCTGCGGAATCGAAAAACTCCCGCGGAATGTGTTTGGCGGAACTCAACCCGTGTTCGAAGCGCTTCAAGTCGATACGATGCCCGCCGCCCGGCATCGTCTGCACCGTGACGCTGTACTGACGCGACACGTCATCCAGACCATTGAGGCGGGCTTCCAAACCACGGCACCAATCGCGAAGTGTGTCGATGCGATCGAACGCTTCGGTGGTGAGCGTCGGCACGTACAACAGATGCTCGAGGAAGCGCCCATCATAACGCCGCGCCCAGCGCGCGATGATGGCTTCAACCTCGACATACTTGCGCATCAGTGATTCGAGTCCCAAGCCTGTCAACGGCGGTGCCTCGGCATTGACATGCAGCGCCGCGTCTTCGATGGCGGTATTCAGCAGCAACGCACTGAGTTCCAAATCGTCCTTGACATAAGTTTCTTGTTTGCCTTTCTTCACCTTGTAAAGCGGTGGCTGCGCGATGTAGACGTGGCCGCGCTCGATGAGTATGGGCATCTGCCGATAGAAGAACGTCAGCAGCAAAGTCCGTATGTGGCTCCCGTCAACATCGGCATCACTCATCAAAATGATGCGGTGATAGCGCAATTTATCGACGTTGAAATCGTCGCGCCCGATGCCGCATCCGAATGCGGTGATCAGCGTGCCGACTTCCGCGGACGCGAGCATTTTGTCGAAGCGTGCTTTCTCTACGTTGAGGATTTTGCCCTTGAGCGGCAGGATGGCTTGCGTGCGCCGGTCACGGCCTTGCTTCGCGGAGCCGCCGGCGGAGTCACCCTCGACCAGGAACATTTCCGACAGTGCCGGATCCTTTTCCTGGCAGTCGGCTAATTTTCCGGGAAGCCCCGCGATATCCAGCGCGCCCTTGCGCCGCGTCATCTCGCGCGCCTTGCGCGCGGCTTCGCGCGCATAGGCAGCCTCGAGAATTTTGTTCACGATGGCCTTCGCTTCTTGCGGATGCTCCAACAAGAATTCCTCGAGGCGGCCGGCAACGGCGGATTCCACCACACCCTTGACTTCGGACGAGACCAGCTTGTCTTTAGTCTGCGAAGAAAACTTGGGGTCGGGTAATTTCACTGAGAGAATCGCGGTCAATCCTTCGCGCGAATCGTCACCGGTGGTCTGAATCTTTTCCTTCTTCGACGCCAGTTCTTTTTCGATGTAGTTATTCAGCGTGCGCGTCAACGCCGCACGATACCCCGCGAGGTGCGTACCGCCGTCCTTTTGCGGAATGTTGTTCGTGTAGCAGTACATGCTCTCTTGGTACGAATCATTCCACTGCATCGCGACTTCGACCTGCGTTTGGCCGTCACGGGTCTGAAACCACAACACCGAGTCATGCACCGGTGTCTTGCTGCGGTTGAGGTGCGTGACGAATGCTTTCAGGCCGCCTTCGTGCTGAAACACCTCGGACTTTTCATCGCGCTCATCGACGAGCTCGATGCGCACGCCAGAATTGAGGAACGACAACTCGCGCAATCGCTTGGCGAGGGTGTCGTAGTTGAACGAGATGTGGGTGAAGATCTGCGAGCTTGGCTTGAACCGGATCGTGGTGCCGTGTTCGCTGGTGTCGCCGATGGCCGCAAGCGGCGCCTGCGGTTCGCCCAGCCGGTATTCCTGGCGATGCAATTTGCCGTCACGGCGAATCAGCAACTCGAGAAAATCCGACAGCGCATTCACGACCGAAACGCCGACGCCATGCAAACCGCCGGAAACCTTGTAGGAGGTGTCATCGAATTTACCGCCGGCATGCAGCACCGTCATGATGACCTCGGCGGCAGAGCGTCCTTCCTCGGCGTGGATATCCACAGGAATGCCGCGGCCGTTGTCGAATACCGTCACGGATTCGTCGGCGTGAATGGTGACGACGACCCGGTCGCAATGACCGGCCAGCGCTTCGTCAATGGCGTTATCCACAACCTCGAAAACCATGTGGTGAAGTCCGCTGCCATCGTCCGTGTCGCCGATGTACATGCCGGGGCGTTTGCGCACGGCGTCCAGACCTTTTAAGACTTTGATTTTGCTCGAATCGTAAACGTTGTCTTGGGCCATGCTCGATCCTAAATTGCGACCGACCATAATAACAGTTTACGACGCCAAAAACCAATCCTGATAAGGCAAAAAGCTCAGGGTAATCAATTAGTTATTGGGGTAGAGGCGCCTGACACGCGTGCCGCGGCGAATGGGCGCACATTTGAGGCCGATTATCGCGCAACGATGGGGCAGGCCGCGTAAATCGATCTCTTTCAATAACCCCTTTTTTTCAACACACTCACAGGAAATGCACAGGCGATCCTCAAGGGTGCTGGCATCGCAGGTCGGCCAAATGTAAGGCGGCGAGACCCGTGATCCGGAGCCGAGAAAATCGGTTGGCATAATCCGGAAACGCATTTACGCCTAAATGGGCGGATGATCCCTGCTTAAAGCACTCGCTAGGCTTGGAATTACTGAGTTAGGGAGGAACGATGAAAAGACCACTGGCACGCCGATGTGGTGTGGCTGCTGCAGTCGTTGTGCTGGCGAATATCGCGACGCCCGCCGGCGCTGACTCGATCGATCAGATTACTGTCCAGGCGCAACGGGATCGTCTCAAGCATGAAGTGAATACGTTTGTGTCAAATGCGATTGTTCAAACGCATTACGATGAGACTCTTGAGCGTTGGAACAATGAGAAGGTTTGCCCTCTGGTAGCCGGTCTCAACAAGGAGCAGGGCGAATTCGTCCTGGCCCGTCTGTCGCAAATTATTAGGACAGCGGGAGCGCCGCTAGGATCAGAGAAATGCAAAGCCAACTTTTTTGTAATCTTCTCAAAAAATCCGGAGCCGAGCTTAAAGCAGTTAGCTAACCGTCACGATGCTGCAGCGTTCAATTATGAAACCGGAGCTCAGCTCAAGAAGTTCGTGAAAATGCCTCGACCGGTACGGGTTTGGTACAACGCGGGAACGACGAGCGTCGATGGAGCCAACTTGGTTTCGGCGATTCTGGATTCCAGTTCCGTTCACGCCAGGCAATTCGGCGGGCCCCAAGGGCTTGATCCGGTCTTCAACACGCTTCCATCGCAGTACGGTTCGCGGCTGAATGCATCGCTTGTTACTCGAGACATCCTGTCGGTCATCGTGGTCGTCGACACGACACAGGTTCGCAAACTCAATTTTGGCCAGATAAGCGATTACATCGGCGTCATTGGCCTGGCGCAAATCAACCTGGATAAGGATATGGGCGAGGCGCCCACAATTTTGAATGTATTTAAGGAATCAAGCGAGTCGCGCCCGACAGAAATGACCCTATGGGACAAGGCGCTGTTGCACGCGCTGTACAGCACCCCGCAAAGAAACAAGATGCAACTATCCGAGATGCAGACCGCGGCGCTGGATCAGATAGCGTCAACGCCATCACCTTGAGTAACCGTTGGGTTTTTCCTTTCTCGGAAGCGGTCCGTCACGACCGTCAACCACGGGTCGGGGGACGGCCATTCGAAACTCGTTCTCTGCACCGCTGAGCGGTCCGGCGTGAAAGGCCAAGACGTACAGCCGCTCAATTCACAGTACCGAAACACTGGAAGCAACGCTCAGACAGGTTCCTATGTTCCACGTGGAACGGCAAGGATACTAGCCGGTCAAAATCCCCCCACCGCTCACGCTGAAGCGCCGCCCCGGCGCCCCAAATGCCGGAAACTCGCCATGCAGTGTGGTGACAATCAACTGTAGGGATTGCGAGGACACTTCGGCCAGCAGGCCACCCAAGCGCTCGTCATCCAGTTCCGCCGCTGGATCGTCCAGCAGCAGCGTCGGCTGCGCCGGCGAGCTCTCAGGGAATAGTTTTATCTGCGCCACCAGCAGCGTCGCTGCCAGCAACTTCTGTTGTCCGCGGGAAATCCTGTCCTTCACCGCGGCTCCGTTCAGACGGATACTGAGTTCCGCGCGGTGCGGACCGATCTGTGTCGCACCCGCTTCCTGGTCGTGGTTCCAGCTTTGCTGGAGCGCCTCCGCCATGCTCTGCTCCCTTGGCCACCCGCTGCGATAGCTCAAGCCCAGTTCCATGCCCAGCAAATTGTGCGCGATGGCGTCGGCGTGCGGGCTCAAGGTGGCGACGTAGCGCGCCCTGGCGGCGCTCAGCAGTTCACCCGAGCGCACCAGATCACTATCCCAGACCGAAACAATGGCGCGCGGTTGGTGGGCCTTCAGCGCCGCGTTACGCTGTTTCAATACTTGCTGATATCTCTGCCAATGCCCGACGAAGGATTGCTCCACGTGGAACACTCCCCAATCCAAAAAACGCCGGCGACGGCTGGGGCCTTCCTCAATGAGATGATGAACTTCGGGGTCAATGATCTGCACCGGCAGTTGCAGTGCCAGCTCGGCCAGCGAGGATGGTCTATCACCGTCAATTTGGGCCCGAACACCCGTCCTGGTTCCCTCAACCCCCATGGAAACACGCCGATGGGCCGCGTCAACCTGGCCAAAGACGACGAATCGCTCGACCCCATGCCGTATCAGGTGTTCCAGCCGCCGCGTGCGAAACGAGCGTCCACGACCCAGCACATAAATGGCCTCCAGCAAACTCGTCTTGCCGGAGGCGTTGGGGCCGTGGATGAGCGTGAAATGCGGATCGAGATCGAGTTCCGCCGACTGCAAGCAGCGGAAATCCGTTACTTGCAGCCGACCCAAGCTCACGGCTTATAGCCTCATCGGCATCACGACATAGCGCGCGCTGGCATTGCCCGGAGAACGAATCAGGCAGCTGCTGTTGCTGTCGGTAAGGCCCAACTCAACGTCCTGACCATCAATCGCGGCTAGGGCATCCAAGAGGTAATTCACATTGAAGCCCACCTCAAGATCGTTGCCCTCGTAGGCGACTTCGATCTCTTCCTCGGCCTCTTCCTGCTCGGGATTGTGTGCCTGCACCGTGAGCACATTCTTTTTGACGGTGAGACGGATGCCGCGGTATTTCTCGTTGGAAAGAATGGCGGTGCGTTGCAACGCCTGGCGCAAAACGTCGCGATCGGCACGGATCGCGGAGGCGGGAGCGGCCGGAATGACCCGGGAATATTCCGGGAATCGCCCGTCTATTAGCTTCGAAGTGAATCGAATGTCGCCGATCTGTGCTCGAACATGATTTGTACCGATCGCCACCTCGGCAACCCCATCGTCATTCAGCACCCGCTGCAATTCCAGTACTCCTTTGCGAGGCACGATGACCTGCTGCGAGTTCTTCGCCTTGGCTGCCAAGGCCGTCTCGCACAACGCCAGGCGATGACCATCGGTCGCCACCGCGCGCAGCACCTGGCCGTCGATCTCCAGCAGCATGCCGTTGAGGTAGTAACGCACATCCTGCTGCGCCATCGAAAAATGCGTTTTCTCCAGCAGCCGCAATAATTCCTTGCGGGGCAGCTGTACCGTTTGCTGGGCGTTGATGTCATCGACGACTGGAAAATCACCGGCGGGCAAAGTCGACAAGCTGAAGCGGCTGCGGCCGCCCTTGATCACGATTTTCTCACCCTCGACGCTCAACGACACCGCAAGCTTCTCCGGCAAGGCACGCAAAATATCCAAGAACTTTCGCCCCGGCACCGTGACGTCCCCGGCGTCTTGAACCGCAACTCCCGTGGCCGCGACCAATTCGACCTCCAAGTCTGTCGCGGTAATGGACAGCTGCCCTTGGCGAACGCCAAGCAAAACATTTGCCAACACCGGCATGGTCTGGCGCCGTTCCACCACCCCGATGACCGCCTGTAACGGGGTCAATAATTTCTCGCGCTCTGCCGTCAATTTCATGGGCTCACCCGTCTTCAATCTTAAGATTTAGATTCTTAAAAGAGATTATTACTATGATTATGAAGGAAAGGAATTTCAGTGTATAAGGCAAAAAACCATATATTAATCAATATCATGCATTCAAACGAAACCACCTCGATACTTGTCTGCAGGCCGCCTGCAAACTGTCAGCCAACTGTGGATATCTTTATCCACAGCTTCATCCACAGCTTTTCCTACCCTATCCGGCCAGGGTTCTCAACAGGTTTAAATAGTCCTCGCCGACCCGCCGCTCCGTCTCACGTAACTCCTTGACCCGCCTGCAGGCATGCAGCACGGTGGTGTGATCCCGGCCGCCGAATGCGTCCCCAATCTCCGGCAGGCTGTGATTGGTCAATTCCTTGGCCAATGCCATCGCCACCTGGCGTGGCCGCGCAATCGAACGGCTGCGGCGTTTGGACAGCAAATCCGCAATCCTGATTTTGTAGTACTCGGCCACGGTCTTCTGAATATTTTCCACCGTGACCAATTTTTCCTGCAGCGCCAACAGATCCCGCAAGGCCTCCTTGGCAAACTCCAGCGTAATCGGTCTGCCGGTAAAATTGGAGGTCGCCACCACTCTGCGCAGCGCGCCTTCCAATTCGCGTACGTTGGAACGAATTCGCTTGGCGATGAAAAATGCGACTTCCTCCGGTAGATCGACCTGCGTCATCGCAGCCTTGCTCATCAGGATCGCCACGCAGGTTTCCAATTCCGGCGGCTCGATTGCAACGGTGAGCCCCCAGCCGAAACGCGACTTCAACCGCTCCTCTAGCCCGTCGACTTCCTTCGGATAGCGGTCGCAGGTCAAGATCACTTGCTGCTGGCTCTCGAGCAGCGCGTTGAAGGTATGGAAAAACTCCTCCTGAGAGCGGTCTTTTCCCGCAAAAAACTGAATATCGTCGATCATCAGACAATCCAACGATCGATACGCGCTTTTGAAATCGTTGATGGTGTTGTGCTGCAAGGCTTTCACCATGTCGCCGACGAACCGCTCGCTGTGCACATACGCCAGGCGCGCATCCGAATTGCGCTCCTTGAGCTTGTTGGCCACCGCGTGCATCAAATGCGTCTTGCCCAAGCCCACGCCGCCATAGATGAACAGCGGGTTGTATGCCTTGCCGGGATTGCCGGCCACCTGAATCGCCGCCGCCTTGGCGAGCTGGTTGCTCTTGCCCTCGACGAAGCCGGCAAAGGTAAACTCCGCATTGATGCGGCTGCCCAGCACCATCGGGGCGAGCTTGCGCGCTCTGGCCGCCGCGGCCCCGTCATCCCTCAGAGCCGCCGGCGGGGCCTGGGCGATGACGCCGGCCCGGGTCCCCACATCGAGCGCCACTTCGGGGGCGAGGCCCTCCGCAAACGCGAGAATGAGTTCCTTGATCCTCGGCAGCAGATTTTGGCCCAGCCACTCGATCACATAACGGTTCGGCGCGAGCAGCTTAAGCTCGCCGTCGCGCTCGATCGCCTGCAGAGGCCGCACCCAGGTGTTGAACTGCTGTTCCGGGAGCTCGCCCTCGAGCACTCGCAGACAGCGGTTCCATAGCGACTCCGGCAAGAGCGCTCTCCTAAGGGGTTACGAGCAATGGGGCAAAGAACGAAAGGGCAGGGAGTCTAGCTCCAACTTGAAGGGGCGTCTATTGACACAACCATGCTCGCTCAGTACCCTTGCCGCCTTTCGTAAATCAGCCAGACCGTTGATTTAACCCGTGGTTTTTGCTCGAGTGGCGCTATGAAACGTACCTTTAACCCCAGTAATTTACATCGTGCACGTACCCACGGTTTTCGCGCGCGCATGGCGACCAAGAGCGGCCGTCGATTGCTGGCCCGGCGCCGCGCCAAGGGCCGCAAGCGCCTCTGTCCCTAACTTTAGGGCTGTCTATCCGTAAACTGACGTTCGAGCCGCGCAAACGTTTGCACCAGCCGGCCGAATTTCGAGAAGTGAAACGGCGCGGCAAAAAATTCGCCGATGCATTTTTTAGTCTGTCCGTTCTGGCCAATCATGAAACCTATCCTCGACTGGGTTTGAGCATCGCGACACGCACCTTCGGCACCGCCGTATCGCGCAATCGCATCAAACGCCTCGCGCGCGAGTCCTTTCGTTTGAACCAACATTCATTGCCGCCGGTCGATGTTACCGTCTCCGCCCGCGACGCGGCGCGAATGGCAAAGCTCGCGGATTTGCGCGCGAGTCTCGAGCAGCATTGGAAGTCGATCACGCAGAAATGGTAAAGCCTCGCCAACTTTTCATGTGGAGCATCCGCGGGTATCAACTCGCGATCAGCCCGATGCTGAAGCCGAGCTGCCGCTTCTATCCCAGTTGCTCTTGCTATGCGCACACCGCGATCGAGCGCCATGGTGTGGTGCGCGGTTTCTGGCTCGGCTTGCGCCGCCTGCTACGTTGTCATCCATTCGCGCAAGGCGGCTACGACCCCGTGCCGGACAAGAGACCGACCCATGCCTAATATCCGTCTGATGCTTTGGGGCGTCCTCGCCGCGATCCTGTTTTTGAATTATCAAACCTGGCTGCATGACTACGAGCCGCCGGTCAGCGCCGTTGCGCAGCCCGGTGCGGCCTCTGCCGGCGCACCGGCGAGTACGCTCGGCGACTCGGTGCCTCAGGTGACCGCGCCGGCGGCGGCACCGCAGACCGCCAACGCGCCCGCCGCGGCACCTGCGGCCTCGGCGCCCTCCTCGGCGGCCG
Organism: uncultured Gammaproteobacteria bacterium; assembly: GCA_963761345.1. Lineage (GTDB taxonomy): Bacteria > Pseudomonadota > Gammaproteobacteria > Steroidobacterales > Steroidobacteraceae > Bog-1198. The sequence continues at coordinate 24,585 of CAVXGV010000009.1, read as the reverse complement.
CAGCCGAAACGGAGAAACCGGCCGCTCAGCTGCATATCACCACTGACGTGCTGGACATCGGCATCAACCTCAAGGGCGGCGAACTCGATCGCGCGGACTTGCTGAAATACCCCCTGCGCAAGGACACGCCGAATATTCTGGTGCGGCTGTTGAGCTACGAACCGCCGCCGACTCGCTACCTGCTGCAAAGCGGGCTGACCGGCGGCGCGGGTGAAGCCGCGCCCACGCACCAGGTGCTGTGGAAGTCGGCTGAGACCACGTTCGTTCTTGCGCCGGGCGCTGATGAGCTGCGCATACCCTTGACCTGGACGGACGGTCAGGGCCTCACGGTCACCAAGACGTTCGTTTTCAAGCGCGGCCAGTACGCCATCCATCTTCAGTACGATGTGAAGAACGACGGCCCGGCGGCGCGCAACCTGGCCTCTTACGCTCAGATCCTGCGTCATTGGGAGCACGCCTCGCGCTCCTATTTCGACGTCGAGACTTATTCGTTCAAGGGCCCCGCCATTTATGACGGCACCAAGTCCAAAGATCTGAACGTTGAGAATGAAAGCGACGCCAAGTATGCGGCCACCATCAGCAATGGCTGGTTGGCCTCCTTGCAGCACCAATTCGTTGCGGCCGTCGTGCCTCCGGCCGGGCAGCCATATCAGTACCAGGTGAAGGTAGCCAATAACGAGTACCTCGAGAGCGCCACGGGACCGATGACGGCAATCCCGGCGGGCGCGACGGCCGAGTTTCACGAAGATTTATTCGTGGGCCCCAAATTGCAGACGCAGCTCGCGGCACTCGGCAGGAATCTCGAGCGCACCGTCGATTTCGGTGTTTTGACCGTGTTGGCCCAACCGCTTTTTGCCGGGCTCAACTATGTGCACAAGCTGATCGGCAACTGGGGCTGGTCGATCATCATCGTGACGGCGCTGATCAAATTGCTGTTCTATCCCTTGAGCCAGGCCAGCGGCCGTTCCATGGCCAAAATGCGCGCCGTGGGTCCGCGGATGAAGCAGATTCAGGAAACCTTCAAGGACGACCGCGAGAAATTGGGCCGCGCGATGATGGACCTGTACAAAAAGGAAAAAATAAATCCGCTCGCGGGTTGTTTGCCGATGGTGGTACAGATCCCCGTGTTCATCTCCTTCTATCGCGTGCTCCTGGAGAGCGTGGAAATGCGCCAAACGCCGTTCCTGCTGTGGATCAACGATTTGTCCTCGCGAGATCCATACTTCGTATTGCCGCTGCTCATGGGCAGCGCGATGTTTGCGCAATTCAAATTGAATCCGGCACCCCCCGATCCCATGCAGGCCAAGATCATGCAGTTCATGCCGCTGATCATGACCGGCATGATGGCGTGGTTCCCGTCAGGCCTGGTGCTGTACTGGCTCACCAACACCGTGCTGTCCATCGCACAGCAGTGGCGCGTGAATCAAGTGGTCGAAGCAGAGGCTGCCAAGCAGCGCAGCTAGCGGAATACCAGACAGACACTCCGTGGAGTCTCCCGATACCATCGCCGCCCTCGCCAGCGCTCCCGGGCGCGGTGCGGTTGGGGTGATACGCGTCTCCGGCGCCGACGTTCCGCGCATTGCCGCCCTGATTCTCGGGTTTCTTCCCGCGCCCCGGCTCGCCCAGTTGACGAATTTTCTCGACGCCGGCGGCGAACCCATCGACCGGGGACTGGCCTTGTATTTCCCCGCTCCGTTCTCCCTTACCGGTGAACACGTGTTGGAGCTTCAAGGCCACGGCGGCGCGCTGGTTGGCGATTTGTTGCTCGAGCGGCTGCTCGAACTGGGCTGTCGAATGGCAAGGCCGGGCGAGTTCAGTGAACGTGCCTTCTTGAATGGCAAAATCGACATCGCACAGGCCGAGGCCATCGCCGACTTGATCGATGCAGGCACCACGGCAGCGGCGCGCGCGGCTGTGCGCTCCATGCAGGGAGAGTTCTCGGCGCACATCCACACGCTGCAGGCGCGGATTACCGAACTGCGCTTAGCAGTGGAGGCGGCCATCGATTTTCCCGACGAAGAATTGGAATTTCTTCCGGGCAGCATGCTGGGCAGCCGCATGCGGGAAATCTTGAGCGGCTTCGAATCCATCACCGCAGCCGCACGCCAAGGCGCGCTGCTGCGCGAGGGTTTGAACGTGGTCATCGCCGGCCGCCCCAATGCCGGAAAATCCAGTTTGCTCAATAAACTGGTAGGCGACGAGATTGCCATTGTCACGGATCAACCGGGAACCACACGCGACGTGCTGCGCCAGCACCTGAATCTGGATGGCTTGCCTTTGAACTTGATCGACACCGCGGGTTTGCGCAACACCGTCGATGTCATCGAGGCGGAAGGTGTGCGGCGTGCCATCAACGAACTGCGCCGAGCCGACCGGGTGCTCTACATTCTGGACGCGGCCACGCCGGCCACCGCCACCACCGCCACCACCGCCACCACCGCCACCACCGCCACCACCGCCACCACCGCCACCACCGCCACCGGCGAGCCGGTCGATTTGAACGCAGCGCTCGAAGAATTGCCGCCCGGCATTCCGGTCACGTTGATCTTCAACAAAATCGACTTGACCGGCGCGGCTCCCGCCGTTGATGAATCCTCGAGTCCCCCGCGAGTTTTCTTGAGCGCCAAGACCGGCGCGGGATTGGAACTGTTGCGCGCGCATCTGAAGGCCGGTGCCGGATACTCGAGCGGCGAGACGGGCGCTTTCTCAGCCCGGCGCCGGCATCTCGATGCGCTGGCTCGAGCCAAAACTTGCGTGGTGCAGGCCGCTGAGACTTTGCGGGCCACGCATGCCTTCGAGCTTTTCGCTGAAGAGTTGAGACGCGCTCAGCTTGCCTTGAGTGAAATCACCGGCGAATTCACCAGCGATGATCTGCTGGGGGAGATCTTCAGCAGTTTTTGTATCGGGAAGTAACGTAGGTTTCGTGGTACGTTCGCCCCGGGCGCTTTCTTGCCAGAGTTCTACAACCAACAACTGGAGCCGTCGTGAAAAGCGACGCGTGAACTCAATTGACTACGTATGTCGCCGTTTGGCGACATCAAACGCGCTGTTTGGCCGGATCCAGGTCCGTCATGTCAACATCGAGCGAGCGAGCGAGCCGCACCAGTACACCCAGCACGAGGAACACACCCACCGTAATGATCGCCGTCGGAAGAGGGAAGCGCCAAAATAACCACAGCATTGTGCCAGCAGAAAGCGTCAAAATCGCTATGAACGCAACAACGCTCATCCGAGCGGATGATGAGACGGTCATGCCAATACCCCCGGAACACAAGATGACGTGATCGTAATAGTATACATACGGCGTTGTTGAACGCCTATACAGGAATTCCCTTAATTGCGATCGTCTAATGTCGCGTTATTAAAAACGCGCACATGCTAATTTTTATCCGAGCATGGTTTCGCGCCGCCAGTGACGCGCGGTGAGCACGAACAACAGCAATGCGAGCCCGAGCGAAGCTGCGGCGGACACCAGCACATCCGGCAAAAGAATCGGATCATCCTTGAGCACGCTGGTCATCAACAAATGTTGGCTCAACGATGGAATGAACATCAACGATCTCGTGGGTTTCAGCGAGTAGATGCTGGCGAAGGCAATCGGCAGCGTGGGCACCAGCAGCACGGTGGTCAGGTACGTCTGTGCCTCGCGGTAGCTGCGGGTGAAGGAGGCAACGAAGGTCATGAGCGTGGCGCCGAGCGGCACGAAAGGCAGACAGATCGCAAAGAAAATCAGCGCCGTTTTGAGGCCCAAATTGGTGCTCATGCCGAGCCGCTCGAGCGGCACGAAGCGAAACACGCAGACGAACGCGGTCAGGCTCAAGGCCAGCGAAATGCACATGTAGGCGCAGGTCGCCAGAATTTTCCCCCCCACCAATGCCGAACGCGCCACCGGCAGGCTCAGCAGCGCCTCCAGCGAGCCGCGCTCGCGTTCACCTGCCGTGGAATCGATGGCCAGGTACAAGCCGCCCATCAGCAGTGCAAACAGCACGAAGTAAGTGATGAAACCCAATATCGCCACCGCGCGGCTGGTGGGGGTCGCAACATCGACCTCGTTCACGGCCACCGGTACGGATAAAAGCGGATTCACGCCCCGCAGCTCGAGCCGCAGCTGCGCGATGGTGCTGCCGTACGCTCCCAGAATTCCCCGCGCCCGATCCGCCATTTTTCGTGTTTGCGAATCCGCGCTGTCGGCGAACAGCAATAAGGGGGCCGGCTTCGCCGCCGTGAACTGCCGCGGATATTCCTCCGGCACGAGCAGCACGACTTGCGAAACGCCGCTGTGTACGGCGGCGCGTGCCCCGGTCTCCGACAGTTCGCTGAACTTGAGTTTGACGCCGCGCGTTTTGAGGTACTGCGTGAGCCCCGGCGCGTACTGGCTTCCCGAGATCGTGAGCCTCAAGGGCACCTCCGACTCGAGCACGCTCTGCTCCAGCATGCGCGAGACCATGAGGCCGAAAAGTATCGGTCCGAACAAGGGGCCGAACAGCAGCGCCGACAACAGCGTGCGCCGATCGCGCAGGTTCTCCAGAAATTCCTTGGCGAAGACGATGACCAGTGTGCGCATCAACTCACGCCTTCCGTGTCGCCGAGCACCTGCAGAAATGCCTCTTCCAAGGTCGCCGCGCCGCTGCGCTCGCGAATTTCCTGCACCGTGGCGTCCGCCAAAACCCTGCCGTGGCCGATGATGACCACCCGGTCGCACAGCGCCGCGACTTCCTGCATGACGTGCGAGGAAAACAGCACGCACCGCCCTTGCGCTTTCAAGGCCAGGAGCATTTCACGCAAATTGCGTATGGCCATCACGTCGAGCCCGTTCGTCGGCTCGTCCAGCACCACGTTTCCCGGATCGTGAACCAAGGCGCGGGCCAGGGCCACCTTGATGCGTTGACCCTGAGAAAAGCCCTTGGCGCGCCGCTCGATGAAGGCCTCCATTCCCAAGGCCAGCGACAGCTCGCCGGTGCGCGACTTCAGGCGTGCCGCACTCATCCCGTGCAGCGAACCGAAGTAGTGAATGTTCTCGCGCGCGCTCAGATTGTTGTACAGACCGGCGGCATGCGGCAGCACCCCCAGGTGAGCGCGCGCCTTGGAGGTCTCACCGCGGATGTCGATGCCGTCGATGCAGGCCTTGCCGCCGTCCGGCGTCAAAACACCATACAGCATGCGCAGACACGTGGATTTCCCCGCGCCGTTGGCGCCCAACAGGCCGGTGATCTCGCCGTCGCGCGCCAAGAACGACACGTCCTTTGCGGCCTCGATGCTGCCGAAGCGCTTGCTCAAGCCTGCCGCCTCAATCATGGTGCGGGGCCCGTCATGCTCAAGAAAAAGGGCTCCGGGCTGTGCCGCTCGAGGCAGGTGGCATCGAGCTCCTCCGGCGCGGCACTGTCCAAGAAATCCGCCATGAGCCTAGGCATGCAGCCGGTGGCCAACTGACCGTGGCCTTCGCCTTTCAACACCAAGTGGCGATGGTGGGTCAGGCTCGAGGCTGCGCGTTCGGCATCGGCGGGCGGCGTCACAGGATCCGCTTCGCCTGACAACAACAGCGTCGGGATATCGCTGTGCAAGGGGGCGTGCAGATCCGCATCCACCGGACCGCGCGGCCACAGCTTGCAAATCTCATGCAAGGCGTCCACCAGCTCCGTGCCCTGGTAGGTCTTGGCCATGGCGGCGCGGTCGATATTGGCGGCGGCAAAGAAGGGCTCATCCTCGCTGCAAATGACGCTGTATTGCATGCCGTTCGCCAGCTGATCGCCAATCTGGCGCGCGTTCATGATGGATTGGGATGCCATCGGCCTGAGCTTGCCATGCGCAGCTTGATGGATCAGCGCCGGCAGCAACGAGGCCTGCGTGGCGCTGTACGACAGGAACCGCAGGGCCGCCCCGAGAATCTTGTGGTTGAATTCGATCTCCAACGGCAGCCCGCTATCCGGATCATCGATCGTCACCATGACTTTTTGCGGCCCGAATTGCCGCAGCAAGGAGTCCAGGTCCTGCTGCAAATCGGGATACACCGCGGCGCAGTCGGGCGCTTGCCGGCAGCGCGCCACGATCAGATTCAGCGAGTCCTCGCCATCCTGCGGCGTCTCCAGGCCGATCAACTGTTCCGGGTAGGTCACCCCGTCGAGGATGACGGCGTGCACCCGTTCCGGATAGCGGCGCATGTACAGCTCCGCAACCCGCGTGCCATAGGATGCCCCGTACAAATCGATCTGCTGGAACCCCAAGGCCGCGCGCGTCTCTTCGAGATCTCGAACCGCGACGCCGGTGGTATAAAAGCGAACCCGCTGCCCCAGCTTGGCAAGACAGTCGGTGGTTGCTTTGCGCATCGCGGGGATCGGATCCGCGGGCTGCTGCCAGTCCTCGGGATAATCGCAGGACTGGGGACTGGAACCACCGGTGCCGCGCTGGTCCAGGAGCACAATGGCGTGATTGCGGTTGATCCGCGCGAATGCGCTGCTCACGGCCACGTACACTTGTATCGCGCTCTGCCCAGGTCCGCCCGCCAGCAGGAACAGGGGCGCTGCCGTGCTGCGCCGGTTCAGCGCCGGCACGACGGCCACTTTCAGCTCTATCGATCCCTCCTTCGGATGCTCGCGATCTTCCGGTACGCGCAATGTACCGCAGCGTGCGGGAATCGAGACCAGCTTGAGCGGATGCTCGAGCCGGCATTCCGTCAGCGGCAGCGTCGCCGCATCTGCGGCAAGGCTCAGACGCGGCCACCAGGCGCACACACACAAGCCAACCCACACCAGCGCCCTGCCCACTTGCCCCATGCCACCTCCGATTTAGCGCGATTGTATGGGATTCGGTCCCCACGCCTGGCCATATCTTGGTAGATTTGCGGCACAGTTGGACTTTCGCTCGAGTTGTGCCATGACCGTCATTCGCGAAGCCGATGTGATTGCGAGCGTTGCCGATGCTCTGCAGTACATTTCTTACTACCATACGCCGGACTTCATCCGCGCCATGGGACGTGCCTACGCCATCGAACAGAGCCCGTCGGCGCGCGATGCCATCGCGCAGATTCTCACCAACTCGCGCATGTGCGCCGAGGGTCACCGGCCGATCTGCCAGGACACCGGCATCGTGGTGGTGTTCGTGAAAGTGGGCATGGGCGTCTCATGGGACGCGCAGCTCGATCTCGAATCGATGATCAACGAAGGCGTGCGCCGAGCCTATCTCAACCCGGAAAACAAGCTGCGCGCCTCCATTGTGTCCGATCCCGCGTTCAAACGCGGCAACACCAAGGACAACACGCCGGCCGTCATCCACACCGAATTGGTTCCGGGGAGCCAAGTCGAGATCACGGTTGCCGCAAAGGGTGGCGGCTCCGAAAACAAATCCATGTTTGCGATGCTCAACCCCTCGGATTCCGTTGCCGACTGGGTGCTGGAAATGGTGCCCGAGATGGGCGCGGGCTGGTGTCCGCCGGGCATGCTGGGCGTGGGCATCGGCGGCAGTGCCGAGAAGGCCATGCTGCTCGCGAAGAAATCGCTCATGGATCCCATCGACATCGGTGAGCTGATCGCGCGCTCCCCTAAGACGCCCTTGGAAGAGCTGCGGCTGGAAATCTACCGCCGGGTCAACGCGCTCGGCATCGGTGCCCAAGGCTTGGGCGGCCTGACCACGGTACTCGACGTCAAGGTCTTGGACTATCCGACTCACGCGGCATCCTTGCCGGTGGCGGTGATTCCCAACTGCGCCGCCACCCGCCATATCCACTTCACGCTGGATGGCACCGGCCCTGCGGTGCTGACGCCGCCGGATCTCGATCTCTGGCCCAAGGTTGCGTGGTCGGCGGCCGCCGGCGCGCGCCGCGTGGCGCTCGATGGTTTGACTCAAAACGAAATCGCGGCTTGGAAGCCGGGCGAACAGTTGCTGTTGTCCGGCAAGCTGCTGACGGGCCGCGATGCCGCGCACAAGCGCATCTGCGCATTGCTCGAGGCCGGCAAGCCCCTGCCCGACGGCCTGGATTTTACCGGCCGCGTGATCTACTACGTAGGCCCCGTCGATCCGGTCGGCACCGAAGTGGTGGGGCCTGCGGGTCCGACCACCGCCAATCGCATGGATCGGTTCACCGACACCATGCTCGGCAAGTCAGGACTGTTGGCGATGGTGGGCAAGGCCGAACGCGGACCTGAAACAGTGGCCTCCATCGCGAAGCACCGTTCCGCCTATTTGATTGCGGTCGGCGGCGCGGCATTTCTGGTGTCGAACGCCATCCGCTCGAGCCGCGTCGTCGCCTTCCCCGAGCTCGGCATGGAAGCGGTGTACGAATTCGACGTCAAGGACATGCCGGTCACGGTGGCTGTGAGCGCGGACGGCGAATCGGTGCATGAAACCGGCCCGAAAAAATGGGCCGGAAAATTTGCGGGCATTCCCGTCACGGTGGAGTGATTTTCGCCGCTGCCCGGTTCGCTTGCGGCGCATGGCCTGCCTGGTGCTTTTTCGAGCATGGGATTAGAGTACGCGCCCGGCTTAAAAATCGAGTAGATTCAGCGTCATGCGTTTTGCGCAGCAATACGAGGTCATCGTCATCGGCGGCGGACACGCCGGCACCGAAGCGGCGCTCGCGGCTGCCCGTATGGGCCAAAGCACGCTGCTGCTCACCCACAACATCGAGACCTTGGGCCAAATGAGCTGCAACCCGGCGATCGGCGGCATCGGCAAGGGCCACTTGGTCAAGGAAATCGATGCGCTCGGCGGGGCAATGGCGCGCGCCACCGATCAGGCCGGTATTCAGTTCCGCACCTTGAATGCCAGCAAGGGACCGGCCGTGCGAGCCACGCGCGCGCAGGCCGATCGCCAGCTCTACCGGCGCGCGATTCGCCGCATGCTCGAGACACAAACGAATTTGACGCTGTTTCAACAGGAGGCGGCCGATCTACTGCTGCAGGGCGAACGCGTCGTAGGCGTCGTCACTGCGAGCGGCATCGAATTCCATGCGCGCAGCGTGGTACTGACCGTCGGCACGTTCTTGGGCGGCAAAATTCATGTAGGCCTCGAGAGCCAATCCGGCGGTCGCGCCGGCGATCCTGCCTCGATGAGGCTGGCCTCGCGACTGCGGGAATTGAATTTGCGCGTCGGTCGATTGAAGACCGGCACACCGCCGCGCATCGATGGGCGCAGCATCGATTTCTCCGCGCTGCGCGAGCAGCACAGCGATGAGCCGCGGCCGGTTTTCTCCTACCTCGGCACGCGCGCGCAACATCCGCGCCAGATGCCCTGCCATATCACGGCGACCAACGAACGAACCCACGACATCATTCGCGCCGCCACCGCGCGCTCGCCGCTGTTCACCGGCCTGATCGAGGGCGTCGGACCGCGCTACTGCCCGTCGGTCGAGGACAAGGTCGTGCGCTTCGCCGGGAAGCAATCGCATCAGATCTTCGTGGAGCCCGAAGGCCTGGATACGCATGAGATCTATCCCAACGGCATATCGACCAGCCTGCCCTTCGACGTGCAGTACGAATTCGTGCGCAGTATCGCGGGATTCGAGCGCGCGCACATCACCCGGCCGGGCTACGCCATCGAGTATGATTTTTTCGACCCGCGCGATTTGAAGTCCAGTCTGGAAAGCAAGCACCTCTCCGGCCTGTACTTCGCCGGCCAGATCAACGGCACCACCGGCTACGAAGAAGCGGCCGCCCAAGGACTGCTCGCCGGCGCCAACGCCGCCCTCCAGGTGCAGGGGCGCGATCCTTGGTGCCCGAAACGCAGCGAAGCCTACATAGGCGTACTGGTCGATGACTTGATCACGCGCGGCGCCACCGAGCCCTATCGGATGTTTACCAGCCGCGCCGAATACCGCCTGTCATTGCGCGAAGACAATGCGGATCTGCGCCTGACGCCGCGCGGCAGAGAACTGGGGTTGGTCGATGATCAGCGCTGGGAATTCTTCCAGGGCAAGCGCGCCATCGTCGACGCTGAAATCGACCGGCTCGAGCGCACCGTCGTGCACCCGGCCCAGGTCGATGCGGCACTGCTGGGCAAACTGGGCGCGCCGCTGTCGCGTGAGACTCACGCCTTCGATTTGTTGCGCCGGCCGGAACTCTCGTATGAAGATCTGTGTTGCGTGGCGCCGGCCGCCGCCGCCTGGACCGGCGATGAACGTCTGAGCGAACAGGTGAAACTGCAGGTCGAAGTGCAGGCCAAATATTCGGGCTATCTTAAGCGTCAGAGCGATGAGATCGACCGCCAGCACCGCCATGAAGAACTGCGCCTTCCCGCCGATATCGACTACGCCCTGGTCGGCGGACTGTCGAACGAGGCGCGCCAGCGTCTTTGCGATGTGCGTCCGGAAACCTTGGGTCAGGCCGCGCGAATCCCGGGTCTCACGCCGGCCGCGGTGTCGCTCTTGCTGGTGCACCTTAAGAGGCGCGATCACGCGACAGCGCGCGGAAATTCTGGACATTTCTCATCGATTGCGACGGCCGGGTGAATTGCCGGTCCGGCCGCACCAAGCCGGCCGGCCGCGGCCCCATCGAGCAGTACATGATCGCCTGGACTCGCGTCGGTCGGTTGCGTCTCACGTGGATGGGAGCGCCACGCTTCGCCATGTCTTCTGGCGAAGCGGATGCACTTTATGCAGGATCCGGCGAACGTTTCATGGCGAGCGGCCGCCAATTCACGCCTGAAAACCGCGCGAGTGGCAATTTGCCCGCCCACTCTTTAACATCACGCCCCTCGTTGAACCCCCGAAGGCTCGGAGAACTAGATGCTTTTTCGATTGAATCCCTTGACGTGGCTCGCCGGCGCGGCACTGACCGTAGGTTTATCGCTTGGCGCGCACGCAGCGGGCGATCCGGCACAGGGCGAGAAAAAGTTCTATACCTGCTATGGGTGTCACGGGGTCGCCAACTACAAGAACGCCTATCCGGATTACAGCGTGCCGAAACTGCGTCACCAGAACGACGCTTATTTGATCGCGGCGCTGCATGAATACCGTGACGGTACCCGCCCCCATGCCACCATGCACGCGCAGGCGGCCTCACTGTCGGATCAGGACATCGAAGATATCGCCGCCTACTTGCAGGGTGCGGAAGCAGTGAAGCCAAGCGCGGCCGGCGCCGGCAAGGCGCCGAAACAAGTGGCGGCGTGCGTTGCCTGCCATGGCGAGAACGGCCTGGGCGTCGAGGCGCCTTTGAATCCCAAGCCGCCGGTGCTGGCGGGCCAGCACGAGGATTATCTTGAGCAGGCACTGACCGCGTATCGCAACGGCCGGCGCAAGAATGTCGTCATGGACGGCATGGCGCAACTACTGACCAGCGAAGAAGATGTCAAAATCGCCGCCGCTTATTTCGCGCAACATCCCTCGCCGTTGGCCACCGCGAGCACCGACAGCAAGTAGTCGGCTGGACCGCTCAACATCATCGGCATGTGATGTCGATCGGCTCGAGTATTCGTCAGGAAGTGCGACAGAATCAAGGTAACTTATCTCGGCGTTACCTTGAGGCTGTCGCACTTCCGGGCGAATAACACCAACCGGTCATCGTCACAGTGTCGAGGTGCTAGCTTAAGCTATCGGCGCAGCATCATCAGGAATTGCGCGAACGTCGCGTAGTAGGCATCGCGGTTCTGTTTTTTCCGATATCCATGCCCCTCGTCGGCCGCCAGCAGATACCACACCTCGCGGTCCTTCGCGCGTAATTTGTTGACGATTTGTTCCGCTTCGGAAAGCGGCACGCGCGGATCGTTCTTGCCGTGCACCACCAGCAGCGGACGGGTGATCCGGTCTGCATTGGTCAGCGGGGAGATACGCCGCAAAAAGATGCGCATGGCCGGGTCGCGCTCATCGCCGTATTCGGCGCGGCGCTGGGCCTGCCGGTAGGGCGCGGTATTGGTGAGAAAACTGACGAAGTCCCCGATGCCGGCAACATCGACGCCGCCGCTCAAGCGGTCGCTGTAATTGACGAGCGTCGCCAAGGTCAAATATCCGCCATAGGAGCCGCCTGCAACCACCACATGCTTGCCATCGAAGGCGCTCTGCAGTCCGATCCATACCAGCAGGGCACCCACATCCTTCACCGCGTCCTCGCGCAGCAGGCCATTGTCGAGCGCCATGTAGGTCTTGCCGTAACCCGAAGAGCCGCGCACGTTGGGCGCGATGACCGCAAAGCCCAGCTCATTGACCACATATTGAATCCAAGGATCGAACGCCGGACGGAATTGCGACTCGGGTCCGCCATGCAGTGAAATGAGCACCGGGTGCGGACCCGGGGTCGCGGGCTCATAGACGTACAGCGGAACCTGGCGGGCTTTGCCATCCTCGCGGTCGAATGTCGGAAATTCAACGAGCCTCGGTGTGACAAATTTGCCGAGGTCTACCGGTCCCGCTTCGCTGGACGTCCAGGCCTGAAGCCGATTCTGCGCAATATCCAGCACGTAGGCATCCTTAGGCTGATTGGGCGCGGCGAAGCCGAAGGCCAGGCGTGTCCCGTCCGCATCGAAGCTCAAGGAACCGATGACTCCCGGCACAGGCGGCTTCGGCGGCGTGAGGTCCTGGTGGGTGCGCAAATCCAGTAAATTGAGCTTGCCGGCGCCCGCTTCATTGCTGACATAGGCGAGGTAATGCCCGTCGCGCGAAATCGCCAATTCCTCGATGTCCCAGGGAAGGTGCCCTGAAATGACGGTCTTCTCATTGGTGAACAGATTCATGTAGCGCAGCCTTGAGAACTCGCCGTCACGATCCGAGATGAAATACACCCCCTGGCCGTCGCGGGTAAATTTCGCGCCGGCTATTCCGACCTTGGCCGGGGCCGGATCCACCTCGCGCTTTTGTCCGGAGTTCAAATCGACGACGTATAGATAGCTTTCGTCGATCGAGACCGCCTTGAGCACCAGCAGTTTCGAATCATCGGGCGACCAATCGAGTGCAACCCAAGCGGCGCCGCTCGAATCGCCGGCCAATGCCAGATGCGGCAGGGTGCCTGTTTCGGGGTCCACGATATCGATGTCATAGCTGCGTCCGTCGCGCGCGGTGCTGAAGAAGGCGACTTCGCGCCCGCTGTTCGACCACAGCGGCGCGCCGTTCATGGATTTGCCGTCGGTGAGCAATTTCGCGGCAGGTTCGCCCACCCTCTGGTAGTAGAGTTGGGTATTCTCGTTGCCGCCCGTGTCTTTGAGATAAACATAGGCATTGCGGGCAGGGTCAGGTGAAAACGCTGCTGCGGCGATCGGCTCATGCAGGAAGGTCAGTTGACGGCGGGCGCCGCCGGCTTGGTCGATCAGATGAAGTTGATCGACGTCGCCGAAGCGCGTCGCGATCAGCAACTGACCCTTGGGCGACCAGCCCAGCGGCGTCGCCTGGCGCGCATTCAAATAACCGTCCAATTTTTCGGCGAGATCGGCCGGCGCTTCCGGTATGTTCTCAAAGGTCAAGTTGCCGCGCTCGACGCGCGGGACGGCAAGCGCGGGCACATCGGTCAGGAGCGCTGCGGCGAGCAGCAGTAGATAAATTCGGTTCATCTTGTTTTCCCACGAGAAACGCCGGCCTTCAGGCCGGCGAGGACCAGCGAATGCATGGCGGTGTTCCTATGTTCTCATACAGCGAGGATAATGCGATCGATGGCGGGCTTTGAGCATTTGGTTGAATCCTACGATGTCGGCGATCTAGCGGATGATATCGCGAGCGCGAACCCGCCTGCGTTATGCATCGTTGTTTCGCCGAAGGCTTGTCCGCGCTCGCCAACCGCTTGGCGGGGGGGCTGAATGAACCGTACCCGCCTGCATGCACGGTGGGTGCTCGCAGCCGCGGCCGCGCTGATGGCTGCCGCCTGCGCAACGCCCCAGCCCCGGATCGCGGCACCGCCGTTGCCCACACGGCCCCCGCTCGATGCCTCTTACGATTGGCATGTGCTCGTGGTCGCGCCCTTCGGCAGCGTTCTCAAAGACATCCCTTTGACCGTGCATGAGGTGCTGTTGTTTCGCGATCAGGCACCCGGCGAGGGAGCTGCCGATGACTCGGAATGCTACGCCCTCAACGGGACGGCTCCACGCTTCATTGATCGTTCGCCGTCCCCGTACCTGCTGTGCTTCAAGCACGGCCGTCTGGCGCGCATCGAAGCCTCGGTGCGCCTGCCGGAGAAGGACGCCGAGCAGATTTTCACCGATGCCTGCGCCCTGTGGACGAAAGATACGCGGCCGCCGAATACGGAAGGCTGCGGAGGTGCCGACGGCGGCACCGCTTTCGCCGCCCGCATCGAAAGAGCGGCGGACGGAACGGACCCGCAGCTCACCATCCAACTCGACGTCCCTGACCGGTAAGCCCTGAGCATGCGAGATGCGGAACGCGACCTGCTGGTTTCGGGCGCAATGGAACTCGGCATCGACCTCGGCGCGCACGCCGAAACGCTGCTGCGGCTGGTGGATGAATTGGAGCAGGCCAACCGGCAATTCAATTTGACCGCAATCCGCGACCGCCCCGGCATGCTTCGCAAACATGTGCTCGATAGTTTGAGTCTGCAGCCCTACCTGCGCGGCGAACGTGTGGCCGATGTCGGCACCGGTGCGGGTTTTCCGGGGCTGGTGCTGGCCATCGTCAACCCGGAGCGCCGATTTACCCTGATCGAGGCGACCGGCAAGAAGGCGCGATTCGTCGAGCAGACCGCAGAGCGCTTGGGGCTGGGCAACGCCGTCGTCGTCAATTCTCGTGCGGAGACCTATAGACCGTTCGAACTTTTCGATACAGTGGTGGCTCGAGCCCTGTCGTCGCTGGCGGGTTTCGTCGCCTATGCCGGTCATTTGTGTGCTCCGGACGGGCGCTTGCTGGCGATGAAGGGAAGGCGGCCGGACGATGAGGTCTCGGGACTGCCGAGATCGTTCCGCACATTGGCGGTGCATCGCTTGAGAGTGCCGGGCCTTACCGATGAGCGGCATCTGGTGGAGCTGGTACGGAGCCCCAAATCGAGCAAGACATGAAGCGCGCCAATACATGAAGCGGGTCATCGCGTTGGCCAATCAAAAAGGCGGTGTGGGTAAGACTACGACCGCCGTGAATCTGGCTGCCTCCTTGACGGCGACCAAGCGCCGCGTGCTGCTCATCGACCTGGATCCGCAGGGCAATGCCACCATGGGATGCGGAGTCGACAAGCATGCGCAATCCCGCACCAGCTGCGATGTCCTATTGGGTGATTGCAGCGCCGTGGAGGCACTGCTGCCGGTCGAATACGGCGGTTTCATGCTGATGCCGGCAAATCAGGATCTCACGACCGCTGAAGTTCGCTTGCTCACCATGACGGTGGGGCGCGAGTTCAAATTGCGTAACGCCATCGCAGCGGTGCGCGAGGATTTCGACGTGATTCTCGTCGACTGCCCGCCGTCGCTGAACATGCTGACCTTGAACGCACTGGTGGCAGCCGACTCGGTAATGGTTCCCATGCAGTGCGAGTACTACGCGCTCGAAGGCTTGACCTCGTTGATGCAGACCGTCGAGCAGATCAAGGACAGCATCAATCCCGTTCTGGAAATCGAAGGCTTGCTGCGCACCATGTTCGACCCGCGCAACAATCTGGCCAATGAGGTCTCGGCACAGCTCTCCGAGCACTTCGGCGACAAGGTGTTCCGCACCGTGATTCCGCGCAATATCAGGCTGGCGGAAGCGCCCAGCTTCGGCAAGCCGGTCTTGTTTCACGACAAGGAGTCGCGGGGCGCGCTTGCCTATCTGGCCCTCGCCGGCGAAATGATTCGCCGCGACGAGCTGCCTGGCGAGCCTCCGCCGGACGAGCTTGTCCCGCCGGGTGAACCTATCCCGCCGGACGAGCCCGGTGAGCCGGATGCGCCTGTCCCGCCGGATGCGCCTGTCCCGCCGGACGCGCCTGTCCCGCCGGACGAGCCTGTCCCGCCGAGCGAGTCTGTTCCGCCGGGTGAGGCGGTTGTTCCGGACGAGCCTGGTGCGCCGGATACGCCCGTTCCGCCGGACGCGCCCGTATAATCGCCCGCAAGGTTCCAAGCGTTTACGGGAAATGGCTATGTCCGGCAAAAAGCTGTCTTTAGGTCGAGGCTTGGCTGAACTCAGCCCGCTGCTGGCGCGGCGCGCCGCCGGTCCTGAGGCCGAAAAGGCGCCGCCGGTGCTTGTGGGCGACCGTCTGGCTTCTCTGCCGGTGGATTTATTGCAGCGGGGCAAGTATCAGCCGCGCGCCGACATGCGTCCCGAGACCCTGGGTGAACTGGCCGACTCCATCAAATCACGCGGTTTGGTGCAGCCCATCTTGGTACGGCCGCTGCCGCGGCCGAATCCCACCGAATCGCAGCGCTACGAAATCATCGCCGGCGAGCGGCGCTGGCGTGCCGCGCAAATGGCCGGACTGTCGGAAATCCCCGCCGTCATTCGTGATGTGCCCGACGAAGACGCGGTGGCGATGGCGCTGATCGAGAACATTCAGCGCGAGGACCTCAATCCGCTGGAAGAAGCCCGCGCTTTATTGCGCTTGATCGAAGAATTTGGCCTGACGCATCAGGCCGCGGCCGAGGCGGTTGGGCGCTCGCGGGCCGCGGTGAGCAATCTGGTGCGGCTCATGGAATTGACGGACGAGGTCAAGGAGATGCTGGAGACCCGCCAGATCGAAATGGGCCATGCGCGCGCCTTGCTTGGGTTGGCGACGCGCCGACAGCAGATCGAAGTGGCGGCATTGGTCGCCAAAAAAGCCCTGTCGGTGCGCGACACGGAAGCCTTGGTGCGCCGCATCATCGCCCCGCGGCCCGCCGACACCGCCGCGCCGCAGCAACCCCGCGCGCACAGACCCGGATATCCAGCGCCTGGAGACCGAGATCGCCGAGAAGCTCGGCGCCAAGGTCGCCTTTCAACATACGGCATCCGGCAAGGGCAAGTTGATCGTCAGCTACCACAGTTTGGACGAGCTCGAAGGCATCCTGGCTCACATTCAGTGATGCGACAAAATGCACCCTGAAACTCCTTGATGAGCCAGGTCGGCGTCTCTATAATGCGCCGGCAATTTTGACTGGCGGCGGCTCACAGAATGTGCAAATCGAGGGTAGCGCCGCCGGTACGGTTCCCTTCGCGATGACTGAAGTTCAGAGTCGCGGCAAGCGGATGGTCGTTAGAGTCGTGCTCCTGCAAGCAGGCTGCGCGGCATTAGTCGCGTCTGTGTTTCTTGTATTCAAAGGCTTGTCCGCTGGGCTCGCGGCGCTGGTGGGTGGCTTGATCGTGGCTGCGGGAAGCGCAGTGTTCGGTTGGCGCATGTTCAAGCCCGGGATTGCCGGAGGCGCGACCCTCACGACGGCGATGTACGCCGGTGTACTGCTGAAGTGGTTATGGTTCGCGATCGCGCTGTATTTGGCGATCGCGCTGTTGAAACTCTACGCGGCACCACTATTGATCGGAGTAGTGGCGGCGCAATTGGGTTATTGGGTCGGTTTGATCCGGCTCAAATGACGATTGGGGACTTATGCGCTCTGGAATGATGGTTGAGGAAGAAGTGTCGGGAGGGGTGACGGGCTACATCAAGCACCACCTTACGCATCTGACCGTCGATACGGGACACGGCAGCTTTTGGGCCTTTCACCTCGACAGTATATTTTTCACCCTCGTTATCTCCGCTCTTTTCATCGCCGTGCTCGCGATGGCCGCGAGCCGCGCCACCAGCGGCGTGCCCGGCAAGCTGCAGGCCGCAATCGAGCTGCTGGTGGAATTCGTCGATAACATGGTGAAGGATACTTATCACGGCTCGAACAAGTTCATCGCGCCGCTCGCCATCACTATTTTCTGCATCGTGTTCCTGGAAAATTTCATGGACATCCTGCCGGTGGACGCGCTGCCTGCAGCCGCCAAATTGTTCCGCGTAGAGCATCTGCGCACCGTGGCGACCGCCGATCTCAACACCACCGTGGGCATGGCGCTCGGCGTATTCATCTTGATCCAATGGGTCGGCATCACGCACAAGGGCTTCGGTACTTTCGCGGGCGAGTGGTTCACCGCGCCGTTCCACGCGCACGGGACATTCCTCAAGATCCTGCTGGCGCCCGTCAATTTTGCGTTTCGTGTAATCGAAGAAGTGGTCCGGCCGCTGTCCCTGTCGATGCGGTTGTTCGGCAACATGTATGCCGGCGAGCTCATCTTTTTGCTCATCGCCTGCTTCACCCTCGGCGCGGCTCTCAATCACATATCCACCTATGTTCTCGGCGGCGCGCAGTTCATCGCCGGCGCGGTGTGGACCCTGTTTCACTACCTCATCATTACGTTGCAGGCATTTATTTTCATGGTGCTGACCATCGTGTACGTCGGCATCTCGTCCGAGAAGCACTAGATTCAGACTCGTTTTCAAGACATTAAAGACCGGAGACAATAATGGACAATGTGACCCAAATCGCTCAACTCATGAGCTCCACCGTGATTGCAGCAGGCTTGGTGATCGGCCTGGGTGGCGCGGGCGCCGCCATCGGCTTCGGCCTTCTGGGCGGTAAATTCCTGGAGAGCTCCGCTCGTCAGCCGGAACTCACCAACATGCTGCAGACCAAGATGTTCATCGTCGCCGGCTTGCTGGACGCCGTGCCCATCATCGGCGTGGCCGTGGGTTTCCTGCTGCTTTACGCCAACCCGTTCCTGGGTTCGCTCGGTCTCAAGTAAGCAGACCGACGGCGCCAGGCGGCGCCACGTAAGGAGTAGGCAATGAACTTAGCAATTACGCTGGTCATCCAAGGTGTGGTCTTTTTCCTGGTCGCCTGGGGCGTCATGAAATTTGCTTGGCCGGCCCTGATGTCGGCCATAGAAACCCGGCAGAAAAAGATCGCCGAGGGTTTGGCCGCGGCCAACAAGGGCGAGCAGGCGCTTGGCGAAGCCGCGGCCCATTCCAAGGAAATCCTGCGCGAAGCGCGCGACCGCGCGGCGCAGATCGTCGACATGGCCGGCAAGCGCTCCAACGAAATGGTCGAGGAGGCCAAGGGTGCTGCCGCCGGCGAAGCACAGCGCATCGTGGCGCAGGCTCATGATGAAGTGGCGCGCGAAACCACGCGGGCGCGCGAGCAGCTCAGCAAGGAAGTCGGCAGGCTCGCGGTCGAAGGCGCATCGCGGCTATTGGGCCGCGAGATCGATCCGAAGACCCACGCCGATCTGTTGGACAAATTGGCCGCCGAGGTTGCCGGTGGCTGAGCGAGCCACCATCGCCCGGCCCTATGCGAAAGCCGCGTTCGAGTACGCGCGCGAGGCGGGCGGCTTCGCGGACTGGTCGCAAGGGTTGAAGACGGCAGCCGAGATCGTCGCCGATTCGCGCCTTGCCGCACTCACCAAGAGCCCGCAGTGGAGCCAGGCTGATTTGATGAGCATCATTACCGATGTCGCCGGCTCGGTGCTCAATCCCGCCATGCAAAATTTCGTACGTGTGCTCGCGGACAATCACCGCCTGCTGTTGCTGCCGGAAATTTCCGCGCACTATGAAGAGTTTCGGGCGGATGTCGAGAACACCGTCGACGTCGAAGTCATTTCCGCCATCGCGCTCAGCGAAGTGCAACGGGACAAACTCGCCGCCGCATTGAGCAAGCGGCTGGAGCGCAAGGTGCGCATGCAGAACTTCGTCGACGCCACGCTGTTGGGCGGCGCGATCGTGCGCGCCGGTGATTTGGTCATCGACGGCTCATTGAAGGGTCGTTTGCAACGACTTGCCACAGAATTGGGAAGCTAGGAACTATTTATGTCCATCAAGGCATCTGAAATCAGCGACCTGATCAAGGCGCGCATCGATAAATTCAAATCCGCCTCCGAGGCGCGCAACGTCGGCACGGTGGTCAGCGTCACCGACGGCATCGTGCGCGTGCATGGGTTGGCGGACGCACGCTACGGCGAAATGTTGGAATTCGCCGGGAATACCTTCGGGCTGGCGCTGAATCTCGAGCAAGATTCGGTGGGCGCGGTGGTCCTGGGCGACTACAAGCATATCTCTGAAGGCTCGGAGGTGAAAACCACCGGTCGAATTCTCGAAGTGCCCGTGGGTCCTGAGCTTCTCGGCCGCGTGGTCGACGCGTTGGGAACACCGATTGACGGCAAAGGCCCGATCAATGCCAAGCTGAAATCGCCCTTGGAGCGCGTGGCGCCGGGCGTGATCTTCCGCAAGAGCGTGTCGCAGCCGGTGCAAACCGGCCTCAAGGCGATCGATGCCATGGTGCCGATCGGCCGCGGCCAGCGCGAACTGATCATCGGGGACCGCCAGACCGGCAAGACCGCGGTGGCGATCGATACCATCATCAACCAGAAGGGCACCGGCGTTAAGTGCATCTACGTCGCCATCGGACAGAAACAGAGTTCGATCGCCAACGTGGTGCGCAAGCTCGAAGAGCACGGCGCCATGGGACACACCATCGTGGTCGCCGCGTCGGCATCATTGCCGGCGGCCATGCAATACCTCGCGCCGTACGGCGGTTGCGCCATGGGCGAATACTTCATGGACAACGGCGAAGATGCGCTGATCGTGTACGACGATTTGTCGAAGCAGGCTGTCGCCTATCGGCAGATTTCGCTGCTGCTGCGCCGTCCCCCGGGGCGCGAGGCATATCCCGGCGACGTGTTTTACCTGCACTCCAGGCTTCTGGAGCGATCCGCGCGGGTAAACGAGGAATACGTCGAGAAATTCACCAAGGGCAAGGTCAAAGGCAAGACCGGTTCACTGACAGGGCTGCCCATCATTGAGACCCAGGCGGGCGACGTCACCGCCTTCGTGCCGACCAACGTCATTTCCATCACCGACGGCCAGATCTTTCTGGAAACCGACCTGTTCAACGCGGGTATGCGCCCCGCCATCAACGCCGGCATTTCGGTGTCGCGCGTCGGCGGCGCCGCGCAAACCAACATCATCAAGAAACTCGGCGGCGGCGTGCGCCTGGCGCTGGCGCAATACCGTGAACTGGCCGCCTTCTCGCAATTCGCCTCGGACCTGGACGAAGCGACCCGCAAGCAGCTGGAGCGCGGCCAGCGGGTGACCGAGCTCATGAAGCAGAAACAGTACGCGCCCATGTCGGTGGCGGAGATGGCGCTTTCGCTGTATGCCGCGAATAACGGCTATTTCGACAAAGTTCCGCGCATCAAAGTCACGGACACGGAAGCGGCGCTGCAATCCTTTGCGCGCTCGAGCTATGCGGATTTGTTGAGCGGCATCAATTCCAAACCAGACCTGTCGAAGGAAGTCGACGCGGCACTGAAGAAGTGCTGCGACGAATTCTTCGCGACGGTGTAAGGCGAGAAAGAGAACGCAATGGCAGGCGCAAAAGAAGTCCGGGGTAAGATCGCGAGTATCAAAAATACCCGCAAGATCACCAAGGCCTTGGAAATGGTGGCGGCGAGCAAGATGCGCAAGGCGCAGGATCGGATGCGGGCGGCGCGCCCTTATGCGGAAAAGGTCCGCAAGATCATCGGCCACCTGCGCCAGGTGAATCTGGATTACAAGCATCCGTTCACCCTGGAGCGTCCGGTGACTTCCGTGGGCATCGTGGTGATCAGCACCGATCGTGGCCTTTGCGGGTCGCTCAACCTGAACTTGTTCAAGGCCACGCTGGTCGCGATTCGCGAGGCCCAGGCGCGCGGCAACAAGGTGTACCTGTGCGTCATCGGCTCGAAGGCGCTGCAGTTCTTTCGGCGGCTGTCGGGCATTGAAATCGCCGCCTCGGTGACGCACCTGGGCGACCGGCCGCACGTCAATGATTTGATCGGCACCACCAAGGTGATGCTGGATTTCTATCGCGACACCAAGGTGGATCAGCTGCTGCTGGCGCACAATGTTTTCGTCAACACCATGACGCAGAAGGGCATCGTCTCGCAGCTGCTGCCGATTCAAACCGTCGACAAGGACGAGCTGCAGGAGCGCTGGGACTATATTTATGAGCCAGATTCTACGGCCATTCTCGACGGTATTCTGATGCGCTACATCGAAGCCCAGATATTTCAAGGCGCGGTGGAAAACGTCGCCTGTGAAATGGCGGCGCGCATGGTGGCCATGAAGAGCGCGACGGACAACGCCGGCGATCTCATCGATGAGCTGCAACTCATTTACAACAAGGCCCGCCAGGCCGCGATCACCAAAGAGCTTTCGGAGATCGTCGGCGGCGCCGCCGCGGTTTAGACGAGATGAGGGTAGGTGTATGTTTAACCGGCGCGCAGCGCCGCCAAATGTACGGGGTTGCGAAGCAACCCCGGGAAAAGTTGGCCGAAGGCCATGAGAAGCTTGGGTTTCATCGGCGCGAAGCGCCGCATAATGTTCGGGGTTGCGCGGCAACCCCGTTGAGAGGTCAATAAAAATGTCCAGCAGCGGTAAAATCGTGCAAATCATCGGCGCGGTCATCGACGTAGAATTTCCGCGCGATCAGATCCCCAAGATCTATGACGCGCTGGTACTCGATGATGTGGATCTGACCCTCGAAGTGCAGCAGCAGCTCGGCGACGGCGTCGTGCGCGCCATCGCGATGGGACCCTCGGAAGGCTTGCGCCGCGGACTCACGGTGAAAGGCACAGGCAAGGGGATTTCCGTTCCCGTTGGCGCGGGCACGCTCGGCCGCATCATGGACGTGCTCGGCAAACCGCAGGATGAGAAAGGTCCGGTCAAGGCCACCGAGTACCTGCCGATCCACCGTCCCGCTCCGGCGTATGACGAACAGGCGGGCGGCCAGGATCTTCTGGTCACCGGCATCAAGGTCATCGATCTGCTGGTGCCGTTCGCGAAAGGGCGGCAAAGTGGGACTGTTCGGCGGCGCCGGCGTGGGCAAGACGGTGAACATGCTGGAGCTCATCAACAATATCGCCAAGCAGTACAGCGGACTGTCGGTGTTTGCGGGCGTCGGTGAACGCACCCGCGAGGGCAATGACTTCTATCACGAGATGATCGAGTCGGGCGTCATCGATAAGGACAATCTCGGCAATTCCAAAGTGGCGATGGTCTATGGGCAGATGAATGAGCCGCCCGGCAACCGCCTGCGCGTGGCTCTCACCGGCCTCACCATGGCGGAATATTTCCGCGACGAGAAGCAGGCCTCAGGCAAGGGCCGCGACGTGCTGTTCTTCGTGGACAACATTTATCGCTACACGCTGGCCGGCACGGAAGTGTCCGCGCTGCTCGGCCGCATGCCTTCCGCCGTGGGTTATCAGCCGACGCTGGCCGAGGAAATGGGCGTACTCCAGGAACGCATCACCTCGACCAAGACCGGTTCCATCACCTCGATTCAGGCCGTGTACGTCCCCGCGGACGACTTGACCGATCCTTCACCGGCGACCACTTTCGCGCACTTGGACGCCACCGTGGTGCTGTCGAGGCAAATCGCCTCGCTCGGCATCTATCCGGCCGTGGATCCCCTCGATTCCACCAGCCGCCAGCTGGACCCTCTGGTCGTCGGCCAGGAACATTACGACACCGCGCGGGCGGTGCAGGCCGTATTGCAGCGTGCCAAGGAGCTGCAGGACATCATTGCAATTCTCGGCATGGACGAGCTGTCTGAAGAAGACAAACTCGCCGTGTACCGAGCCCGGAAAGTTCAGAGGTTTTTCTCGCAGCCCTTCAACGTCGCCAAGGTGTTCACCGGACAAGACGGTAAGATCGTGTCGCTGAAGGACACCATCCGCGGCTTCAAGGCCATCATCGCCGGCGAATACGATCATCTGCCGGAACAGGCGTTCTACATGATCGGCGCCATCGAAGAGGCCGTCGAAAAAGCCAAGACACTGACTTAAGAGCGAACATGGCCAACACCATACACGTCGACATCGTCAGCGCCGAAGGCCAGATATTTTCCGGCGAGGCGACCATGGTGTTCGCGCCGGGCTCGCAAGGCGAGCTCGGCATCTATCCGCGGCATGCGCCGTTGCTGACGACGTTGGCGGCGGGTGAAGTTCGTGTTCAGACCGAGGGTCATGAGGAACAGTCGTTCTATGTCGGCGGCGGCGCCATGGAGATTCAGCCGCACTTGGTGACCGTGCTCGCCGATACCGCCGCGCGGGCGCGTGACTTGGATGAAGCGGCTGCGCTGGCGGCTAAAACACGCGCGGAAGATGCCGTTCGCAACCGCGGCGACAAGGTGGATATCGCCGAGGCCCAGGCCGAGCTGGTTCGCGCCCTGGCGCAATTGCGCGCCATAGAACGTCTGCGCAAGAAACGCTAACCTGAACTATTCATGAACGATCGATTTTTCGTGCACGAAGGCTTTTCCGTTGTTCATGAATAGTTCAGGCTAGGATCTTCAAGGATCTCCGCAAACGGAGTCGTCATGCAGCTTTCGGTGGTGATTTTGGCGGCCGGCCAGGGCAAGCGGATGAACTCCGACTTACCGAAAGTACTGCAGCCCTTGGCGGGGCAGCCCTTGCTGCAACATGTCATCAGCGCCGCGCGGGCGTTGAACCCCGGCCATATTTACGTCGTTTACGGGCATGGCGGCGTGCAGGTGCAGACGGCGCTGGCCCACGAAGCGGTCGAATGGGTATTGCAAGCCGATCAGCTCGGCACCGGCCATGCGGTGATGCAGGCCATGTGCGTCATTCCCGACGATCATACGGTGCTGGTGCTGTACGGCGATGTGCCGCTGATCAGCTGCGAATTCCCTCGGCAAACTGGTAGCTGCCGCCGGCCAAGACGCGCTCGCCGTGCTCTCCGTTGCCGTTGACGA
>CAVXGV010000008.1:0-138814 GCA_963761345.1 uncultured Gammaproteobacteria bacterium | reverse complement strand
CCAGGTCCCACAGGTTAACGGCCCGTCTGGAAGGTGTGAAGAAATTGACAACAGTAAGGGGCTTTTTTGGAAACCGTAACGCCGCTAGACTACAAGGGTGAGCGTAGCTTCAGGTTCCCCTCGCCCCCGCCTTTCTTCGATAGACCGTTCCCAGCTTGTCTTTCGCACTGTGGATGTAGAGAGAATGATCGACGATGACCACAGCGCACGTTCGATCTGGGAGATGATCGGCCGGCTGGATCTAAGTTTGTATCTTGGCAAGATTGCGGCTGTGGAAGGGCGAGCTGGCCGAGACCACACATCTCCGCAATTGCTCATAAGTTTGTGGTTGTATGCATATAGCCGAGGGATCAGTTCGGGGCGTGAGATTGCGCGGCGGTGCGAGTTTGAACCGGCATTTCAGTGGCTGTGCGGTTTGCAGCCAATCAGTCATCGAACCCTATCCGGTTTCCGTTCTGATAATCATGAAGCGCTCGGCAGTGTGTTCGTGCAAGTGGTGGGTGTGCTGAGCGCCGAAGGGCTGATCACCATGGAACGAGTGACGCTGGATGGTACCAAGATCAAAGCCAGCGCCAGCGGAAACACGTTTCGGCGCAGAGAGAAGATCGAAGCCCATCTGTCGGCAGCGCAAACGCAACTGGATAAGATGAACGAACAGGCCGCAGAAGAAGAGAAAGTCGCCAAACGCCAAACGGCTGCAAAACAACGGGCGGCGCGGGAACGCGTAACACGGCTGGAAAGTGCGCTTCGTGAAGTGGAGCGTCTGCAAAAGAAAAAGAAAGAGGATAAGGCGAAATTTGTAGCGCGGGCCTCCACCACCGATGCCGAGGCTCATGTAATGCGCAACGGCGAAGGGGGCACCGTGCCCAGCTATAACGTGCAATTGGTGACCGACACCACCCACGGGTTCGTAGTGAACGTAGAGGCGACCACCGACGCCATCGACTATCGTCAACTAGAGCCAGCTCTTGAGCGCTGTAAAGAGAGTCTCAGCTGTCTGCCGAAGCAATTGATTGCCGATGGCGACTATACCAACCATGCGTCTGTGCAGGCTGCTGCAAAGTCTGGCGTCGACTTTTACGGCTCGTGGCAAGACAGCTGGAAACCAACAGAATCGGATGCCCAAGGGCGCAGCGGAGCTTTTATCAGCAGTGCTTTCCCCTATGATGCGAAGAGTGATATTTACCTCTGCCCTGCCGGACAACAACTAGCGCACAAAGCCGTCCTCGATCGTGGACACGGGGTGCACACGCATGTGTATAAGGCGCCGAGGACAGCTTGTGCTTGCTGCCTTTATCGCAGTCAGTGCGCCTCGAAGAAGCCAACCCCAAAGTGGCGGCGCTCAATTACTCGTATCGAGGAGTCTGCGGAAACAAGCGCATTCAAAGCGAAGATGCAGAGTGAACCGGCACAGCAAATCTACAAGCAGCGCTCGCAGATCGCGGAATTCCCTCACGCCTGGATTAAAGAGCGATGCGGGCTCCGGCAATTTCGCTGTCGAGGAAAACAAAAAGCGGGTATGGAAGCTACGTGGGCTTGCCTCAGTTACAACATCATCCGGCTATTTAGCATACGCTGCAAGATAGCTAACGCAACTGTCGCTGCTGCTTAAAAAGGCCACTACCAGCAATACGGTCTACCAAGATAGGCCGTAGGCATGCTTAACAACAAGATTATAGAACCGCTCACAATCTCAACAGGCTTATGTCACCAGGTTTTTGTCACGAGGTTTCGACTGGACCGGGACCGATCTGCACAGATCGTGGGGCAATTCTTCACACCTTCCTGTCCCCCCCAGGTCCTCTGTCCCCCCCAGGTCCCGTCTGTCCCCCCCAGGTCCCAAGGTCCCAGGTCCTGTCCCCCCCCAGGTCCATTGGCCGTGATTCTATCATTCCTATTTAGTCACAAGGCGTGCCTTGCCAGAATTGATGACGGTGCTGCGCAGTTGAGCAACCCAAACGCAAAGACCACTGCGGACCGATGGGGAACACTCACAAGTTGGTGCAATTACCTGTGCGTTGGCTTCCTTTTCTTTGGGGTAGTCGCATGGGTCGTTTTCGCGCTTGAGAACTTAGCAAAGCCGGGAGGAAAGTAATGCCAGAGAAACCGCAAAGTCCACATCAGCAAGACACCGAAAAAAGAGGGTACACACCACCGCGTAACCCACCGCCTCCGCCTTCTCAGTCTGTCCCGTCAATACAGCCACAGGCTCCACCACCGCCAAAGAAATGAGGGGAACATGACCAAGCCACCAACTCCGCCACCACTACCGGCACCGTCAAGGAATCCACTACGAGAGGGATACGTGCCACCCAAAGCGCCACCACCACCGCCGCCACGGAAAAAGTGAGGTCAGCCATGCCGAAAGAACCATCTAAGCCAAGTCCAGGTCCGAACCGGAGCCGAACCACAGACGGATATGTGCCACCCAAGTCACCGCCTCCACCACCGCCGCGTACGAAGAAATGAGTCAAGTAATGTCGAAGCCTCCCTCAGATTCAGGACTGGCTCTCGCGGGCCAGTCGCCGGACCAAATTTTGGAGCACGAGGGCGGAGGCGTGTTTCTTACCAGCGAAGGCTACGTACCTCCGAAGTCACCGCCACCGCCTCCGGCTCCGTCGCAAATACGCAAGCAAGAAACTGCTAGTAATGTTGCCACTGGTACGCACGTACACCGTCAAGAAAGCGGCCGCGACGACGGCTCTGCCCCGGCAGACCGTCACACGGCTTTTTGAGCATGAGCTCGATTGGTCCCTAAAGCTGGAGAAATTAGGTGTGAACCTAAGACGCCAGCAGTGGGAACCTGGGGACCCACTCGGTTTGTTATGTCTCAAGTGCAACGGGGGGACATATCGGGCCCTCACTAATTAGGTCCGGCTACGGATTCGCACCGACCATAATAGGTGAGCGCGTCTGAGCCAATGCTGATACTCTCACGGAATCTCAAAGTACCCCAATTTATGTTGAAGTCCCAGACAAAGGGGCCTTTATCAGCGCCTGCTACACCCTCAAATACCCAATCAGCTCGCGACGGATTTGTAGCGTCTCTCAGAGTGAACAAATGAGAGCCTCCATCGATGCCATGATCGAACCCGTCAATGTACAGCCAGTCTGCATGCATTAATTGCTTCCACTTGACGGTACCCTCCTGTGCCGGGTCTTTCTCTTTGATCTTTTCGGCGATCTGTTGAGACGTCCCTACCATCGCAAATGTCGAGTCACCATGAGGCAAGGGTATCTGTACTCCTGAGACCTCCATGGTGTTGCGAAAGCACACGTACGGAAGGTTAGGGAGCCCACCTGCGGATTTAGCCTCTTCGTAATAGGATCGAGCAGACTGCTGTGCTGATGCGTTCATCAGGTAGCACCCAAAAGCTATTATCAATGGCGCCATTTTCGACCGAGAATGCGCTTGACGTATCAAATCCGCCTCCTCCATGAACGCACGCCAGCTCCACTGGCGGCCAGTTCCATGCTGAATGGTAAACCAGGACCATAGGATAGCTAACAGTCCGGAGTGAAACTTTCGGAGACTCGCGACGAAACAATCACTGAGGTACCGGAAAAGCATGGCCGGTTGGAGCCAGATCCATTCGTCACTGCTCAGCCGAGCACTTCTCGCGCGGCGTGCGAGGCTAGAACGATATACTGCCGAAATCAATGTAAGAAAGGTGAACCCATGAGATACCTGATCGGCCTTGGCTTCTTCGCGCTTACGCTTGTTTCCGCCAGCGCTGCACAACGCGTAACTTTGGCAAATTTGTACAACAGTTGTACTTCATCCAGTGACGGCGAAAAAGCTACATGCAGATACTACATCCTGGGTGTTTTCGAGGGCGCTCAACTAACGGGCGAGTCGATACAAGACAAATCGGGCAAGCTTCAAGAGCTTAGCGAAAAGCGCTATTGCATACCGGAAGCTCTTTCCCCAGAAGCCATTGAACTTACTGTCAAGGTGAAAATGGGGCAAGATCTTGCTGTCTTTCCCCAGGATCGCACAATGCCTGCTGTATCGTTCGTTACGGCTGTAATGGCTACCACCTTTCCATGCACAAACAAATGACCTGGGGTAGGAGTGGCGCCCGCAGCTTGTGGCCTCGACATCGCGGGGCGTGGCTTCCTCACCACCTACGTCTATTCCACCGACACTGCTTCCGGCAACGCGCAGAGAACCGTGGTGACCCAGGGAGCGCAAACCAGAACCTTTGAAACCGACTGGCTGGGCAGAACGACGCAGGTCATCGAACCGGAGTCCGGAACCACCACCTACAGCTACGCCTATAGCACCACCGCCGGCCTTGGACTGATCGTGACCCGTGTGCGCCCACAAGCCAACCAGACCGGCAGCGCCACCACCACCACTACAACCCAGTACGATTCCTTAAACCGCATCGTGACTGTCGCCTACAGTGACGGCACACCCGCACGAAACTTTGAGTACGATAAGAACACTCATTGGGCGCAGGTGGGAACCAATCTCAAAGGGAGGATCGGTTCAACCGGAACCAGCGTGACGAATAGCCCGACCTGGACCGGTTCTCTCGATCGGTTACGATGCCGTGGGGCGCGTAGTGAATATTTGGTCATGCGGGCCGGCCACATGCGGAACGGGATACCAAGCCAGCCGTCCCCTCTCCTTTGCCTACGACCAAGCCGGCAATCTGATCGCAGGAGTCCGATGGAGCAAGCGGGGCGATCAACTACGGTCGCTCGATCGCGGGCGAGGTCACTTCGATCACCAACAGCACCTACACGAATCTGCCGTATAACCCTCCCAACCTGGTATCGAATGTGGTCAACGGGCCGGATGGCCCGGTGAGCTATACCCTGGGCAACGGTCTGAATGTCTATCACTCCTACGACACGCTGGGCCGTCTGGACTGGTTCCTGGGTGTGCAATGGGCCGGCCGCGGTCAATTGCAGCGGGGGAACGCAGATTTACGGCACTACGGGTCAGTGGAATGGGCTCGCAGATGCAATATCAATCGGATACGGTGCTGAACCAGCAAGTGACCTTCGGCTACGGAGACGGATTCAATCGGCCTGACTTCGCGTACGGTGACCCAGGGCACGGTGCAGAATTACACGTATGCCTACGACCGGTATGGCAATCGAACGCAGACAGCGCTCAATGGCGGGTACAACTTCAGTCCGACGCTACTCGAGCGACGACCAACCACATCACGACCAGCGGCTATACGTACGATGCGGCGGGCAACATGACCAGCGATTCGCGTGCACAGCTATAAGTACGATGCGGAGGGCAACATCACCCAGGTGGATGGCGGGCACACGGCGACCTATGTGTACGATGTATTCAACCATCGCATTCATGTGCAGACGGCGAGTGCGACGAACGAATTCACGTATGACTATGCGGGCCGGCGCGTTTCGACCTGGTTGTCGCCGAACAACTTCGGCAGTGAAGGCCGGATCTACTGGGATGGCCAGCAGTTTGCGTATCGATCGACGGACGGCACGACCTACTTCGACCACCAGGACACACTGGGTACAGAGCGGATGCGGACTACCTATGCCGGCGCGGTAGGCGGGTCGTTTACCTCGCTTCCCTGGGGAGACGGCTACTCGGCAACCCTGAACACCAGCGGAGCGGACCAGGACAACGAACACTTTGCCGAGCCTCGAGCGAGACGCGGAGAGCGGCACGGAACACGCACAGTTCCGTAACTACGCTTCGGCGCAAGGCCGCTGGCTCTCGCCCGACCCGTACATGGGCAGCTACGACTCCACCAACCCGCAGAGCATGAACCGCTATGCGTACGTGTTGAATAACCCGACGAGCTTCCTGGATCCGAGTGGGTTGGACTACGGATTCGACTGCGGATACAACTGCGTTGGCGTTGTAGGGACGGACGACTGTGCAAATTACTGCGGATCGGATTCTTTCACTTCTTGCGACTTCTTCGTATTTTGCAAGGCGGACGAGGGCGATTACCGACGCGGCGGCGGGGGAGGCGGGAGGAGAGGTTCGTCAGCCAGCGCCCCAAGTAAGCCACCTGCCCCAAATAAAAGTCTCAAGCAAAAAATCTGCAGCGCCCTTCCTACTGGTCGAACAGTCGGAGTTTCGGGCGGACTGGGAGGAATCGGCAGTGTTGGTGGTGGCGGCGAGATCGTCATTAATTATCAATCCGGCCAGGTAAGTGCGTTCGGTTTCGGAGGTGTTCAAGTCGGTTGGAATGGTGGCGCATCAGGTTCGGCTTATACAGGCTTTGTTTATGGTCTGAATGGCTCTAATTCTAATTACTCTGGTGGGTTCACTGGCGTGAATGGTGGTGCTGGATTTGGAGGGTTTGCAGCCCGTTCAAGTGGCGGCCTTACCGGTGGAGCGGGTGGTCTCCTTCCGACCAGCGGGGTGACAGCAGCGGGCGTGAGCTTCGGCGGTGGTTTGCTGAGCGGCGCAACTGGTGGCGTTACCGCAACCAACTACTCCAATCCGTTTCAATTGGGGCGGGGCTAAGCGCGTTGATAGGGAATCTTAATCCTATCGATTCTCTTCTATCCGCAGCTCAGCAGGTTTGCAAACAATGAACTCAAGAATCATAGTTGGAATTATTTGCTTTTGCGCCGCCATGAGCGGCTTGTTCTTAGCGAACATGTTCTTGACGATTATGATCGGGGAAATCAACCGCAAGAGACAGGACGGAAGTCTTGTCTCCTATGTCGGCTTCAGCGGCCCTAAGGTCTTGCGAATCTGCTCTGAGTATCATCGGTCCTACCCGGATGGCAAGGTGCTGATTTATGCAATCGGTGCCTTCGCCCTAGCCATGATAGGTCTGGTCGGAGTCGCGGTCTGCCTTCGCATAATCGGCTCAGTATGAACGCCGCTATTTGTACTGATCTTGCCCCCGCCAAACGTATCCCATAGCTGACAATGAGCGAAGGGGCAAGCGATGATGAAGGCGACGCGGGCGCGGTATACGCTCGAGTTCAAGCAGGAGGCGGTTCGGCTAGTGGAGTCGGGTCAGAGCATAGCAGCGGCATCTAGGACGTTGGGTTTGGTTGAGCAGACGTTGTTCAACTGGGTTAAGGCGCATCGGGAAGGCAGGGAACCCGGGGGGGGAACCCGGGGGGAACCCGGGGACGGACGGGCCGTTGACCAGCCGTTGGGAAAAGGAATCTTTAGGCGGGCGCCGTCTTGTGCCCAACCTTCCATAATCTACTTACTCGATCTACGAGGTCGTCGTTCCACAAACATATGCACTTGCTACGGTGTCGTAATCACAGGTTAACGGCCCGTCTGTCCCCCAGGTCCCTACAGGTTA
Organism: uncultured Gammaproteobacteria bacterium; assembly: GCA_963761345.1. GTDB lineage: Bacteria > Pseudomonadota > Gammaproteobacteria > Steroidobacterales > Steroidobacteraceae > Bog-1198. The sequence continues at coordinate 131,531 of CAVXGV010000008.1, read as the reverse complement.
ACGGCCCGTCTGTCCCCCAGGTCCCTGTCCCCCCCCAGGTCCCTGTCCCCCAGGTCCCCTCCCAGGTCCCCTGACGAGGGTGCGCGTTTCGTCTGTCCCCAGTCGTCCTCAGTCTGTCATAGCCCGCAGTGGTAGTTGATGGTGTGCGTAGTGAGATCACTGATTGTCCCCTGTACTGTGGTCAACTTTGCCATCTGGAGACTCTTGCCACCCCCCACGGTCAATGGCGCTGTGGTGTAAACCGTACCTAGAGCATCGCTCAATGTGACGCGAAACCTGGTGAAAGGATAGTCAAATGGCCTCTCGAAGAATGCCCAACCCCGCAGGGGAGTGTGCGGCTCAAGATTGAAGTTCTCTACCATCTGATCGATCAAATCTGTCTCTACAAGCGTCGCTCGACTCGGATTAGGATTTTGGTACAGATGGGAGCCCGGATAAATGATTACATGTGGCAAAGTCACCCACTTCTCATCTGCGTCCAAGGCGTCAACACGAAAATCGTCAATCATCACCCTAAAATTTTGTAGGTTCGTAATATCGAGAAACAGTCCTACGGGGGCCGGACACACAGTTTGGTTTTCCTTGACCACCCAGAAAAGTGGCCCTAGGTCAACAACTGTACCTATCTTGGCATCAAATGCAGCCGGGGGGCGCGAGTGCATGTATGCCCAAAGCTTGCCGCCCTCTTCGATTACAGTATTAACGTTTTTTAGGGCAACTCCTACCGCGACGACAATGAAGCATACTCCTGCAATCAATCGGTTCTTCTTCAACTTCTTTAGGGGTGTATCACTTGGAATGTCCGTTTTGCTTTCAGGGGGGTCCTCCCTTGAATCAATATCAGCCATGCCCAATATCCTAGACGAATTCTGCTTTCAATTCAGCGAAATATGGCTCACGGTTTGCTCGGGCGGTGGGGACAGACGAAACCAGCCCTATGCGAGGCGCTCTTGTCGTGGAAATGAATTGGTTAGCCCGCGAACAATCAGACTCGTGCTTGACGAGGGTGCGTTTCGTCTGTCCCCAGTCGTCCCGTTACTCACCACATGCCCTACTTATTGCGGCTAATGTTTACTGCGGACGGGAACTGGTACGGGTCTCGGTTTCTGGGTGCTCGGGGAACCTGGGGACGGGACGGGCCGTTACCCTGCGATTACGACACCGCAGCAAGTGCATATGTTTGTGGGACGACGACCTCGTAGACCGAGTAAGTAGATCATGGAAAGTTGGGCACAAGACAGCGCCCCGCATAAAGATTCCTTCATCTACCATTTTCCTGTTAGAGTGCGAGTCGTGGCACGCTTGGCCCGAGTGATCGCCGCGTTGCCTAACGGCTGGTCAACGGCCCGTCCGTCCCCGGGTTCCCGGGTTCCCGGGTTCCGTCCCCGGGTTCCACCCGGGTTCCCAGAGCCTTCTGCCAGCGCCGCTACAACCGCGTTTTGTTTTTCCACCGGTAGAACGTACATTTATCGCTAGAATGCTTTGAACATTAGGAGAACGCGCGAATGGAAGAAGCGCAGCATACCACTGCAAAGCAGCCCCAAGCCGCACCATCCGCGCCTGCCACTACACCCGCCCCAGCCAATACCCTTCCAGACACACCATCTACCGCAAAACAACTCGGTATGTTGAGGAGCCGATGAGTAGTTTCAGCGCGCCACTCTTCGCTGGGCTAGAGCGGCTGTTATTATGTCCCTTTTGGCCGCTATTTTTGTCAGCCTGCAATGGTGGGAAATGCATACCGGAGGAAAGGATACGCACGATCTCGCTTCTGCTGCGGCAAATCAGGCCATCTGGACACAGCGACTCGCTAATGATACCGATACCGAGTCTAGCTACATGAAAGAATTGGCCAATCGGATGAAAGATCAGGCAGATCGAACTAGGGAGGAAGCCGAAGAGACGAAAGTTTTGGCAGACCAGGCAAGGGTCCAGGCTCTCGCTGCGAAAAGTGCTGCCGAAACAGCAAACTTTGCTTTGCACGTGTCGGAACGCGCATACCTCGCTGCCGGTTATCCAACGATGAACGCGGATGCTGGGAACGTCGCAATTCCAATACTTAATAGCGGCCATATTCCTTCTGGAAAAGTTACCGTTATTGCTCACGAGGCGACCATCAATATCGCCAATTTGGACCAACCTGCAATCAAGATTATTCCGGTAGAAACCCACTGGAAGCAATATGAGATGGAGTCCATACCAACCATTGGAGTAGGGAGCGTAACTATCAACATCCCTACTCCCGGCGCGGCTCCTGCCAAAGTGAAAACCGGATACCAACAGATCGTTGTCGTAGGAACTATTACTTATGGGGATGGTTTTAAGGATGATACCGACGTCACTCGACCCTTCTGCTATGGGAACTTGCTGTACACGGTAACGAAAGAATTGCAATGGTCGGCGTGCGACTCGAGTCTCTATCTGCCTGAATTGATCGAGGCAGATCATTACCCCAGCGGCGAATATAAATAGGCCCCAAAAACCAAATTAGGACACTACCCGCGGCAAGCCTATTTTGGACCCAGCCGGCGGGGACGCGACCGAATCCCCTTCCAGATCAGAAGCAGGTCACGTTTCTGGGCGCACCCGCTTCCCTCCCTGTCCATCCAGATTGATTCGATGCTCCTTCACCGTGAATATGAAATCAACCCAATATCCCGCGGCCGGAAGTGGCTGCGCCAATGCACAAGGCCATCACGACAAACGTAACGGGTCATCACACGAAAACATCAGGAAACGTCCTGTGTGTACCCGCTCATTGGAGCATGGGGTGCCTCATCCTATGATGGGTTGTGCGGTTCCGTTCGCTCGGAACCGCATCAGCGAACTACTTGTGCATGGGGATCGATAGGGCCTTGCCCGCGCCGCGCTCGGCGATCCAGAGTGTATCGCCCGCCGGTTCAACTCCGGTTGGGGTTGTGAGGCCTTCCTTGATCACCGTGACGGTTGCCTTATCTCCATCGACGGTCAGGGCGGAAATTCGGCCGCTGCCATTTTCGGCGACGTAGAGCTTACCATTCGCCGCACGCATGCCGTCTGGCCCACTTACCGGCTGGTCCATCCAGATATCGACAGGCTGTCCCGGCTTGCCGGCGGCGTCCACTGAGATGCGGTAGAGCTTGTTGAAGATAACGTTGTTCACGTAGAGCGTGCCATTCAGAAAAGTAATGCCATCGACGCCCATGAGCGTCCGATGCTCCAGAAATAGTTCCGCGGTGGATGCTCCGGCAGCAAGCTTATAGATTTTTCCATTTGCGGTGTCCGTTATATAGAGAGCCTTATCCGGTCCGATCGCGAAATCGTTGCACGTACTATTGTCCCCTGGCAGATTCCATCGGATCTTCGGCGCGCCGGTCGTGAGGTCGAAACTTCTCAGGGCGGTGTGTCGCCGCACAGGAGTGGTATCCGGCACCGGGGTCAGCTGACATGTCCACAACGTATTACTCGAGGCCTCCGCCAGCATGCCGAAGAAAAACGTCCCCGGGCCTTCTGCACTGGCGTCGATAAACTTCTCGGCGGTGGATGAACCGGAACGCACCTTATAAACAAAGGGCGAGCTGGCGCTACCAACGATCACAACGCCGCCCGGCGCCAAGGTCAAACTTTCCGGCTGCGATTTCGCATCGCCGATCAGGATGTCAGCGGCGAATGCGGCTTGCGCAAAGCCCATCACAAGAGCAACACAGGTAGCGAGGCGGCGAACATTCGAAATACACATCGTGGAATCTCCCTCAAAGTCGATCTTCCGTACGATCCATTTAACAATTCATAAAGGGTCATATCGGTCTTAGCAGGTCAAAGAAGTTGCGGCATCCAGATTAATTGGTCCAGGGCAGTATACGGAAAGGAAAAGGCGGATTGACCGCCAGCTCGTGCTCGCCTCGATTCGCTGAAGTGGAGATGGGCAGTATGCCTGTCTTTGATTTTCCGGGATGCGATCTTGGACGCATCCCTTAGTTTTGACACCGGCCTTCCGGCCTGGGCTTGTCATCCATTCATCCGGGGAACGTCGGGAGGTTTTCCTATCCCGATCAAGGGCGATATCGACTTTGGCACGGCGTTATCGGATAATCGACAATCGTTGGAAAATGTACAGAGGAAGTGATCGCCATGACGATTCAGGTAGAACTCTGCACTCGCCTCGCGGGCGGAAAGAGCCTGGTACAGGGGTTTGCCGGTTCGCAGTTTAAGGGTCGGAACCTGGGTTTTGAGCGTGACCGCCACCTCGGGCGTGACATTACTTTATGAAGTGCTTTCTTCTCGATACCAACCCTTCTTCGGAATTAACTTGGCCCCATTCCCAACCGAGCGCCTGCCCGCGGCTCGAAGATGCAGACGACGAGCCGTTGTACTTTAGCCTGGTTTCGTCGACGTCCTTCATTCAGACGCTTGTCTCGACGCCGGCATTTGCAGCCGGGATGAGAATCGCATGAACCGAAGGGATTTTGTGCGACGTGGATGGGCCACCGTGATTGCCGCAGGAGCGACAGGGGCAGGGAAGTTGGGGCCCGCGTTCGCGCAGTCACCGGCGCTCCCGCACCCGCAGGGTTCGTTACAGCATTCCGCGGCGGCGGCGTTGAAACCCAGGGTCACCGGGCATGCGGCGGATTACACCCTTAAAATCGCACCCACGATGGTCGAGCTGTCTCCTCGGGTGGTCATTAGCACGATCGGCTATAGCGATAAAGTTCCCGGTCCCATGATTCGGGTGCGAGAGGGGCAATCTGTCTCGGTGGAGGTTGTGAACGAAACGGACGTTCCAGAATATGTGCACTGGCATGGCCTGTTCGTTCCTTCGGAAGTAGACGGAGTCGAGGAACAAGGCACGCCTCCGGTTCCGCCGCATGGTCGCCGGCACTACCAATTCGGGAGCAATCGGGGACAGCATACCGATTACAGAATTCCGGTCTCGAAGCGATAATGGGTATCATGTCCCCGCATTGCCCTGTCCCCGCATTGCCCTGTCCCCGCATTGCCCTACCCGCATTGCCCTAGGGCGAACTGCAGATTCCCGTTCGGCTTCCACGGCAAGCCGGGACGGGTCACCTGAGATTCAACTAGAATCCCGATGAAGCCGCTGAGGTAACGTTTCTCATCGACTCGTCACGTTTACCCGAGGGCAAAGAACATACCTAAGGGCCTAATGTTTGCTGCGGCGAGGCAGGCCATCGGGGTTCTGCTGCCCTATTGGCACGGCTGCCTCGCCGCAGCGAACATAGCCGTGCCTTTCGTTAGCAGCCGTTCGCGCGCGAGGCCTTGAATGGGTAACGAGTTTTTTAAAAGCCGCGTCCCGCAGGCCAATGGAGGCCAATGGGGGACAGGATATGCATTGCAGCCGTCGAGTCACTAAGCGATATGAATAACCTGTCCTATCCTGTCTCCGCATTGCCTCGGCGCAATAATAGGCGGAACTCCGGCCCTTGAGTCAGCGTACTGCTCATACAAGCCCAATGTGCGCGCGGGGAGATCAGGCCTGCTCTGCATAACAAGGGGGAAGCATGAAAGCCGATTTGCGACTTGCGTGGCGGCAATTGCGCAATGCACCCGGATTTACCCTGACCGCTGTCTTGACACTGGCACTGGCCATTGGCGCCAATGCCGTTGTCTTCAGTGTTATGAATGCACTCGTATTGCGCCCACTCAAGCTGCCGAACCCGGACAGCCTGTTCATGGTCGAGCGTAACTATGAATCCGACACCACTGTGTCTCATTCGTATCCGGACTACCGCGATCTGCGCGACAGGAACCGCAGCTTCGATTCGCTCATGACCTATAACATCGTGGGTGGGGTTGGGCTTGATACGGGCAGCGGAAATCCTTCCGTGGTATGGCCCTACCTGGTCAGCGGCAATTACTTCGATGCCCTCGGGATTCAACCCTATCTTGGCCGGCTCATCCATGCCTCCGAGGAACATGGCAAGAACAGTGCGCCGGAGATCGTTCTGAGCTACGCGCTCTGGCACAGTTACTTTAATGGCGACCGCGCCGCAGTGGGCCGCACCGTGCTCATCAACAAGCATCCCTTCACGATCGTGGGTGTCGCGCCGCAGGATTTTCGCGGCACAGAACTGTTCTTTGCTCCCGATTTGTGGGCGCCTATCGTCAATTCGCCCCAACTCATGGATTTTGATGCAACGGAGGAGCGCGGCAGCCACTCCATCTGGATCAGCGGCCATCTCAAGGCTGGAGTGACGCCGGCCGCAGCGACCGCGGATTTAAACGGCATCGCGGGTTCGCTGTCCAAGACGTATCCCAAAACAGACGACGGCCTGAAATTATCCTTATCCCGGCCTGGGCTCGCTGGGAATACCCTCGGGCGGCCCACGCGGGCCTTTATGTCTGGACTCATGCTGTTGTCCGCTCTCATCCTGCTCGCCGCATGCGCCAATCTCGGCAGCTTATTCGCCGCCCGAGCCGCAGACCGGTCGCGCGAGATTGCAGTTCGCATGGCTCTCGGGTCGCGCCGTGTTTTCATTCTTCGCCAACTCCTCTCCGAGTCCGTTCTTGTTTCTCTGGTGGGAGGCGTTTTGGGCCTCGCGGGGGCCGTGATGATCCTGCGCATCCTGAGCGCGTGGAGGCCGATTCCAAACATACCCATCAACATACCCGTGAATCCGGATGCGAAGACTTATGCTCTGGCTATTCTGCTGGCCGTATTCAGCGGCGTATTCTTTGGCCTGGTTCCGGTTCGCCAGGTGCTTCGATCGGATCCCTGGCAGGTGATTCGCTCCGGCATGACGGGTGCCGGCGGTATGCGCCGCTTTACGCTGCGCGACGGGTTGCTTGGTCTGCAAATCGCCATTTGCGCGGTTCTCATCACAGCTTCGCTGGTGGCCGTGCGCGGCCTGGCGCGTTCGCTCAAGAGCAACTACGGTGTTCAGCCCAAGGGAGTCATCCTGGTGAAGACCGACCTGCAGATGGCAGGCTATGACGGCGACCAGCGCGTGCAAATGCAGAAGCGCATGCTCGATGCCGCGGCCGCGTTATCCGGAGTTACAGCGGCTGGATACGCGGATCGGCTTCCCCTTAGTATCGGCGGTGGCGAGATGGGCGGATTGTCAAAGTTCGTCGAGAAAAAAGCAGCGCGTTCTTTGCGGAAGATCGCGATGAGCCTCTCTACGTGAGCTTGGATGACTTCGATGAGGGGTTGCTGGTGGCGGTCTTTGAGACGGATGCGAGAGGCTGGTGGGCGACGATTGAGATGCCCAATAACCCGGATCGCAATCTTCACTATCGGCTTTGGCACGCAGTAACCGTCTGGCTCGCAAGAAGTGCACGCATCATTGAAGATATGGTTCCCTCTTTACCGGTTGGGTCGATCGCTTGGATTTGCCGGTTTGAGGACACCAACGCCTCTGACACGGAGTCTGCTATACCAACCAATAGCGAGGCGCGTGATCTGATCAGAATAGAAACGCGGCAAAATGTCGTTCAGCTCGTTGCGAAACAGGGCTTTCTTGCCTCATTCCGAAGGGCAACCAACATTGGCGAAAGATTACTGGCAGAGGCGTTCGTCGCTGGACTTCTGTTAGCCACAAGCACCTCGGCAGAGGTGAGAGCGTTGATAGATCGGATAGTTCCAGATGAATGGGCCCGGGATATGCACCTGTTCTCCGCACAAAGATTTCGCGACTTCGTGAGAAGCAGCCTTCCGCGCCAACCCATATTGATCACAAAGGCGGACGATGCTTACTCAAAGATTGGGCTCGGATGGCGCGCCAGAACACGCGTGGAAGGCGCTCGAATCGTGGGAGTAGATTCTTGTTGCCGCTATCTTGCGCAAACTGTTGAAATCGTTTGGGAAGAGACACGAAACACACTAAAGGGCTATCGACGCGAGTCTCTTGTCCGACGACTCGTAGCAAATCACGAAGCCATTGAGGCAGAGTCGGAACAGTGGTTTAGGACATCCAGAGCGCTCCTTTCCCTGCACGACGACAAAGAGGAGACGGCACGCGTTTCCACGCAGCGCATAGCAAAGTTCAATGCCGGATCGTTGAGTACCCGCATTCTGATTGAAATGGTGTTGTGCGAATGCCCCGAGAGCGAGGGCACCGAAGCAGGTGCACTCGATATTGGACGGTTGTTGGCGAATGTGATGCAAATGCATCATTTGGGAGGGTGGTCAGAGTCAATCAAATACGGAAGCAAGGAGGCAGAGATCAGAGTTACCCCTTTCGGCGACATTCACACCAACGTCGATTTCGAGGACAGAATTGTCACTCCCTACGGCCAAGTCCTCGGAACAAGTAGATTTCGCGCTGGCGCAGATTTCTACGAAAGGCACTTTCGTGAGCCTGCAATCGTTGAAAGCTCCCGAGGCTCTTTCAAATCGGAGTTCTGGGACGCCTGGACGGAGGCGTTTGGGTTCACGATTGATGATATGAGGGTGTTCCTAGATAACCTAGACAACGATGGTTTGCGTCGGAACGAATTCATGTTTAGCGCCACCTATGCTGACATGTGTGACTTAGAGCAAGCAGGAAGGCTCGAGCGGCAGAAGGTCCGAAGGATTCTGGATACCCTCACGCTCAAACCCCGCGCGACATGGGCGTCAACACCACCGGGATACGCCCCAAAGGACTGGCACCCTTGGCGATTCCGACGCCGACTGTCGGTCATAAGTCGACCAATTCTTCAGCTGACGGAGACGGATGACCCGCACTATTTAATCGCGCCGGGCCTGGTACGCGAAGGCGCAATGAAAGTAATCGACTACTGCCTGAGAGGAGGATATGACGCGAAAGACTTCCCTCACGGACTAATGCGAACATGGATCGGGACCGAGGAAAATCGAAGGGGGCACAGATTTAATGCTGAGGTTTCTGATCGTCTTAGGAGTCTCGGGTGGCAGACTCGATTGGGAATAAGATTGACGGAGATCCTGAATGACAAACTCGACCGAGACTATGGAGATATCGATGTCCTCGCTTGGAAAGACGGACGTGTGCTTGCGATAGAATGTAAAGACTTGGAACTCGCGATGACAAGTGGAGAGATTGCACGTCAATTGCAGGAGTTCCGAGGTGAGATTCGAACCAGTGATGCAAAACCCGATCGCCTCAAAAAGCACTTGGTGCGTATGGATCTACTGAGACAAAGGTTACCTGGCCTGAAGCGATTCGTGTGTAGCTCCGAAGCTATCGCGATTGAGGCCCACCTTGTGTTCAAAGGAATCGTTCCCATGCATTTTTCCGATATCGCGCAACGACACAATATTCGCTTTGAGACTATTGACGGCTTGGAGACTCTTTAGAGTCTCTGCAAAGAAGCGAAAAATGGAGAGACCTTTATGCCGCGTGTAAGGAATGTTGAAAATCGAGGTTATCCGAAGAGTTGGCGCTTTCGTTACGACGGCTACTATTATCGCGTGCCAAAAGGCCAAGAGCATCTGTGGAATGGCAAGAGGGAATTTCTTCTCGGGCATTCGCTTTCAGAGGCTGCTGCCGAATGGGCAAAGCGTGTCCACCGCATTGAGCACGATGCAACGGTAGACGCGCTACTCACTCGCTACAAATCGGATGTCATTCCGAAGAAGGCCGCCGCTACTCGACGCGGTGACATTCAAGCATTGATCAATTTGCGAAAAGTCTTTGGCGCCATGCGACCTCGAGACGTGCTTCCGCGGCACATCTACAAATATGTCGACACCCGGGTCGGCAAGAGCGGCGAGAAGAGCAGAGCCACAGGGTTGTATGAGATTCGCGTTTTCAAGCACGTCTTTACCAAGGCGGTTGAATGGGGGATTCTCGATCGGCATCCATTCAAAGGAGAGGTACGCCTGCGGGGCATTAGGGCTCGCGACAGGTACGTCGAGGACTGGGAGATTTCCCAAGCTCTCGCGTTAAAGCCCAAGCGAAATTCTGGGTCCGTGCTGATGATCCAGGCTTATATCCGGCTCAAGCTTCTCGTTGGCATTCGTCGTGGAGACATGCTCCGCCTACGAATGAGTGACCTCACCGATGCGGGAATCATGGTGCGCCCTCACAAGACCATAAATATCAAAAGGACTGCTCGCATCTTTGAGTGGACGTCGGAGCTCAAAGAGGCCGTAGAAAAGGCCAAAGTTGCCCGGCCCATTGATATCTCCCCCTGGCTCTTTTGCACACGCGAGGGCGAAGGCTACTTCAACGAAGATAGCGGGCAAGCAACGGGGTGGGATTCGATGTGGCAGCGTTTCATGACGCGGCTGCTTAAAGATACGGACGTCAAAGAGCGGTTCACCGAGCATGATCTTCGCGGCAAAGTCGGCAGCGACGTGGCATGCATTGAGAGGGCCGCCGACTTGCTCGGTCACGCAAGCAAAGAGATTACGAAACGGCACTATCGACGCAAACCAGAAGTCATTAAACCCGCCCGCTGACCTGAATACTCACATGTAATTCGAATCCACGACGCTCTCATGTCGCGCGCGTCCGCACGAGTCATAGAAGTTTTTTTCGAATGGGGGAGGACGCCGAATGATCTGCCCGTACTTTGCGCTCGGAAGAACCGAGAAAGAGCAGCTTCTGCTAATTGATTGGGGGAGACTTCTAATCTATGGGGGAAGGATTTCAGTTTCTTTGGAATCAGGTCAAAAACTTGTTATTTTTCAGTGAGATGGTGGGCCGTGTAGGGATCGAACCTACGACCAATTGATTAAGAGTCAACTGCTCTACCAGCTGAGCTAACGGCCCAAAAACCTTTAAAACCATGCACCGCCCGACTTTTGTCCCAACCTTCGAAAGGTGGGGTGGACGACGGGACTCGAACCCGCGACGGCCGGAATCACAATCCGGGGCTCTACCAGCTGAGCTACGTCCACCATCGTCGAACATCCGACTTGAGATGGCGCGCCCGGCAGGAATCGAACCTGCAACCGCCGGCTTAGAAGGCCGGTGCTCTATCCGGTTGAGCTACGGGCGCTTTACTAATCAACAAGTTACAGCGCCAATGGTGTTTTTTCAGGCCGACGCTCGGGTCCAAAGCAAACCGAATCGGAAGTGCGCGCGGATTATATAGCAGTTTGCCGGTATTTAAAGCGCCTCGTGGCATGGCGCTAAATTGGATTGCTTTCCACGGCAAGCTTGAGTTTCGCCAGGGCGTGATCCCATTGCCGGCCGATCAGTTCCAACGAACGGCGCGCCTCGTCCAATTGCGCGGGCTCAAACTCCCACAGCCGCTCTCGCCCTATTTTTACGCCGCGCACCAACCCCGCGGCCGCGAGCACGCCAAGATGCTTGGTAATGGCTTGCCGCGAAATGTCCGTCCCGGAAGTCAGCTGCGTGATGGACATGGCGCCGCCCACGCACAGTGCGGCGATCAGCCTAAGTCGCATCTCGTCGCCCAACGCGGCAAAGATCGGTGCGTACCCTTGCAGCGGCTTGGCCTTGGACCCCGCTTTAGGCCTTGGCGACATGCTTCTTGACGTTCTCCATCTGTGCGTCCCAACCCGAACTATTCATGCGAAGTACCGTCGCCCGACGCTCCAGCGGGATCTTATCCAATCCCGACTCGATGTATTCATGCAACCTCCTGGATGCATATTAAACGCGACGGATAATAAATGCAACTGAAAGGTTGCATACATGCCTGTTATGTCGCCATACCGCCCTTTGCCTTGACGGCGGCGCTTGCAGCCGCGTACGTTTGTGCCGCATGAACAAGCACCCGACGCCCGGCGCCGTCACCTTGACGCATTTACAACGGCTCGAGTCCGAAAGCATCCACATCATGCGCGAGGTGGTCTCGGAGTGCGAAAGGCCGGTGATGCTGTATTCAGTGGGCAAGGACAGCGCCGTCATGCTGCACTTGGCTCGGAAGGCTTTCTTTCCCGGGACCCCGCCCTTTCCGCTGCTGCATGTCGACACCACCTGGAAATTTCGCGCCATGTACGCAATGCGCGGCCAGATGGCCGAGAGCAGCGGGATGCAGCTGCTGGTGCATCAAAATCCCGAGGCGCTGGCGCGCGGCATCAATCCCTTCGATCATGGGGCCCTGCATACGGACCTGTGGAAAACGGAGGGGCTGAAACAGGCCCTGACGCAATACGGATTTGACGCCGCCTTCGGCGGTGCGCGGCGCGATGAAGAGAAGTCGCGCGCCAAAGAGCGCATCTTTTCATTCCGATCGGCCAATCACCGCTGGGATCCGAAAAATCAGCGTCCCGAACTTTGGAATATCTATAACTCCCGCAAACTCAAGGGCGAGAGCATCCGCGTCTTCCCGCTCTCGAATTGGACGGAACTCGACATCTGGCAGTACATACACCTCGAAAGCATTCCGATCGTGCCGCTGTATTTTGCGGCGCCGCGGCCGACTGTGCAGCGCGACGGTCTGCTGCTGATGGTGGACGACGATCGCTTCCGGCTGCTTCCAGGTGAAGTGCCGGTGCAGCGTTCGATACGCTTTCGCACGCTTGGCTGCTACCCGCTCACCGGTGCGCTCGAGAGCGGCGCAACGACCGTACCGCAGATCATTCAGGAAATGCTCCTGACCACGACATCGGAACGGCAAGGCCGCGCCATCGATCATGATCAAGCCGCATCGATGGAGCAGAAAAAACAGGCGGGGTATTTCTGATGACCGGCGCGCCGCCCCATGCCTCCTACCGGCCCCATGACCTCGCAGCCAAGGACATCGATGCCTACCTGCTGCGCCACCAGCACAAATCACTGCTGCGCTTCATCACCTGCGGATCGGTCGATGACGGCAAATCCACGCTGATCGGGCGCCTGCTGTACGACAGCAAGATGATCTTCGAGGATCAGCTTGCCGCGCTCGCCGCCGACAGCAAGCGCATCGGCACGCAGGGACAAAACATCGATTTCGCGCTTCTGGTCGATGGCCTCGCCGCGGAGCGGGAACAGGGCATTACCATCGACGTCGCCTATCGGTTCTTCGCGACCGAGAAGCGAAAATTCATCGTCGCGGACACGCCGGGCCACGAGCAATACACGCGCAACATGGTGACCGGCGCGTCGACCGCCGATCTGGCGATCATTCTCATCGATGCGCGCAAAGGGGTCCTGACGCAGACGCGGCGCCACAGCTATCTGGCGCATCTCTTGGGTATCAAAAACCTGGTATTGGCCGTCAACAAAATGGACTTGGTCGGCCACTCCAAAGATCGATTCGACTCGATCGTCGCCGAGTACCGCGCCTTTGCCGATAGCATTGGAATCCGGGAGTTTCTAGCGATACCGGTTTCAAGCCTTGCCGGCGACAACATCACCTCGACATCGGACAACATGCGCTGGTATCAGGGACCGCCGCTCATGGCGCATCTCGAGAATGTAGAGATCGATGCCGCCGGTTCGCAGCTGCGGCCGTTTCGGATGCCGGTACAATGGGTCAATCGCCCGAACCTCGATTTCCGCGGGTTTGCCGGACTGATTTCCGAAGGTCTCATCCGTCAGGGCGATACGGTGCGCGTGCTGCCTTCGGGCAGAACCTCGACGGTTGCGCGCATCGTTACGTCGGGTGCCGATCTTCAGATCGCAGTCGCAGGGCAGTCAGTAACGATCGTCCTTGCGGATGAGTTGGATTGCAGTCGCGGGGATGTGCTTGCCGCCGCCGAAGATCCGCCCGAGATCGCCGATCAATTCGAGGCAACGGTGGTATGGATGGCGGATGAGCCGCTGCTGCCGGGCCGTCCGTACTGGCTGAAACTCGCCACACAACTGGTGACCGGCACCATCCACAGCCCCAAGTACCAAGTCAACGTCAACACGATGGAACATCTGGCCGCCAAAACCTTGAGCCTCAACGCCATCGGCATTGCGACGCTGTCCACCGATAAGCCGCTGGTATTCGAATCCTATGCCAAGAGCCGCGGATTGGGCGGCTTCATCCTGATCGACAAGATCAGCAACGCCACGGTCGCTGCCGGGATGCTGCACTTCGCCCTGCGCCGCTCGAGCAACGTCCATTGGCAGCCGCTCGACATCGATCGCGAAGCGCACGCCCGCCTCAAGCACCAGCATCCGCAGCTGCTGTGGTTCACGGGTTTGAGCGGGTCGGGAAAATCCAGCATCGCCAATCTGGTGCAGAAGAAACTCTACGCACTCGGCAAGCACAGCTTCTTGCTCGACGGCGACAACATTCGCCACGGCCTCAACAGGGATCTTGGGTTCACCGATGAGGATCGGGTCGAGAACATCCGCCGCATCGGCGAAGTCGCCAAGCTCATGACCGATGCCGGCTTGATCGTGTTGACGGCCTTCATATCGCCGTTTCGCGCCGAGCGGCGCATGGTCCGCGAGATGTCGGTGCCGGGTGAATTCATCGAAATCTATGTGGAAACACCGCTCGAAGTCGCCGAGCAGCGCGACGTGAAGGGACTGTACAAAAAGGCCAGGGCCGGCGAGCTGAAGCATTTCACCGGCATCGATTCACCCTACGAGGCTCCTGAGCACCCGGAAATTCGCGTCAACACGGTGAAAACATCCGCGGAGCAAGCGGCGGACGCAATCGTCGCCTACATCTTGGCGGGGGTGACCGGATTCGATCCTGCGACATCTACGTCCCAAACGTTCGACATCTAAGGCGCCGTCGGCCTGCGGCCTCACCCCTGCGGGGCCGCGCCCTCCGGGCGTTATCCTGTCCGTCGTGGCTCCTGCGTAGTCATTTCGGCGCTAAGGTGTTGCTATGTCTTCGGTATAAACCCATCTGCCCGGAACGGACCCTTGTATCTTGGTCGGGGTGACAGGATTCGAACCTGCGACATCTACGTCCCAAACGTAGCGCTCTACCAGTCTGAGCTACACCCCGGGAATCGCTGGGTATCGACCGGGCGGCAATCGTAGCAGGTCGGTGCCCAAGTTGCCTCATCGTCCTTGTGATCGACGCAGCTACTTTATATCATAGGCGGTCGGCGCCTCCCCAATTCACCATTGCGATAGAAATTCCGGCATGCCCGCATGAGTCATTGAGTTGGAAACGCCGCTCCCGCCTCGAGGCCCCGAAGTCTCAGTCATCGTTCCTACGTTCAACGAGCGCGATAACGTCGTTGAGATGATTCGACGGGTTGAGGACTGCCTGCGCGATTTTGCGTGGGAGATCATTTTCGTGGACGACGACTCCCCGGACGGCACGGCTGAGTTGGTGCGACAGCTGGGCGCCAAAGATGCGCGAATTCGTTGCGTTCAAAGAATCGGCCGTCGCGGCTTGTCGTCGGCGAGCGTCGAGGGAATGCTGGCAAGTTCGGCACCCTATCTGGCCGTGATCGATGGCGATCTTCAGCACGATGAACGTCTGCTGCCGCAAATGCTGGCAGAGCTCAAACTGGGCGAGGTGGACATGGTCGTGGGCAGCCGCTACACGGCGGGAGGCGGCACCGGCGATTGGGCCACCGGACGCGTTCGCCTTGAGCAAATACGGCATGCGGCTCAGCCGCATGCTGGTCCCCGACACATTGACGGACCCGATGAGCGGCTTTTTCATGTTGCGGCGCTCCACATTTGAAGCCGCGGTGAGAAAGCTTTCGACCATTGGGACCAAGATTCTCATGGATTTGTTTGCCTCTGCCCCGAAACCATTGCGTTTCAAGGAAATACCGTACAACTTCCGCCTGCGTCAGGCCGGCGACAGCAAACTCGATTCGGCGACCGCCTGGGAATACGCCATGCTGTTGCTCGATAAGTTGTTCGGGCACATCGTTCCGGTCCGATTTGTCGCTTTTTGCATCGTGGGTGCGCTCGGCGTGACCGTGCACTTCGCCATACTCACGCTGCTGTTTCAATTCGGTCAGACGCGTTTTCTGGTGGGCCAGGCCATCGCCACCGTGTGCACCATGACCTTCAATTTCACGATCAACAATGTGCTTACATACCGCGATCAGCGCTTGCGCGGAATGCGTTGGCTGCGCGGATGGCTGTCGTTCAATATCGCCTGCAGCCTGGGCGCATGCATGAATGTCGGCCTCGCAACCTACTTGAACGAAGTGACCGGCACACGATATCTCGCGGCCCTTGGGGGAATCACGGTGGGCGCGGTATGGAACTATGCGGTAACGAAGCGGCTGACGTGGAGTCGGGCGCAGCCTTGAACTGGATGCCGTCGAGGATCGCGGCCGAATCCGCGCCCAACAACGGCGAGGCGCCGGCGATCCGGCCCGGCGTTTCGGACAACTGGACCGGAACGCCCAGCACCTGAATCGGCCCTGCGACGGGATGCTGCACGGTGGGCGTCATATTGCGCGCAGTGGTTTGCTCATCGTCGATGACCTCTTTGAGATTTCGCACGACGGTGGCCGGGACGCCGTACTGCGCGAGCAGATCGACCCAGTGTTGGGCTGGACGCGAACGAAACATCGCTTCCAGGACCGGCTCGAGCACGCCGCGATTCTTCACGCGCAGCGGATTGGTTCGGTAATCGGCGTGATCCGCGAGGTCGGTCCTGCCGATCGCTTCGCAGAAACTCTTCCACAGCTTGTCGCTCGCCACGGCCAGGGTGATTTCCCGGTCCGCGCACACGAAATTTCGGTAAGGAACGATGCCCTCGAACAATGTTCCCATGGGTTTCGGAACAACGGCCGACGCCAGATAACGTGCAAAGCTCGGCAGCATGGTCGACATGACGGTGTCCATCATCGAGACATCCACGAATTGACCGCGGCCGGTGCGGTGGCGCGCTTCGATGGCCAGCATCGCACCGATGAGAGAGAACAGGCCCGCGGTGATGTCGGCGATGGAATGCCCGGTCTTGACGGTCTCGCCCGCGGCCGTTCCGGTGATGCTCATGAGCCCCGATGCCGACTGGATGATCAGATCCATCGCAGGTTCCAGCCGCCTCGGACCGGTCTGTCCGTAGCCGGATATCGACACGTAGATGAGACGCGGATTTGCCGCGGACAATGAAGCGTAATCCAATCCAAGACGGTTCATCGTGCCCGGCCTGAAATTCTCAATCAGGATATCGGCCGTTGCCGCCAGCTTGCGGCAGGCATCGAGACCCTGCGCCGTCTTCAGGTCGATCGCCAAGCTTTGTTTGCCGCTGTTGAGGCCGACAAAATAAGCGGCGTCGGCACCATGGAACGGCGGACCCCACGTGCGGCCGATGTCGCCTTCCGGGCCCTCCACTTTGATCACCTTGGCGCCGTATGCGGCCATCAGCATGGTGCAATAGGGGCCGGCAAGGGCGTGGGAGAAGTCCAGCACGGTGATGCCGTCCAAAGGTGGCAAGGAATTTGTCATGTTGAGGAATCTTAATCGATCGGCCTTGGGATCGGCCCCCTTCGGCGCGGCATTCAGTGAGGTGCCGGGGCGGCGTTCTTACTGTCTTGATTCGCACGATGGATGACGAAGTTGCGAATCGCCGTAACATCATCGCGGCTGAGCGCGCTTTTAAAGGAAGCCATCCCGGCATCCTTGAGCGCACCGTCGAGGACGATATTGTAAAAATAATCCATGGCCAGAAAATTCGAGGCCCGCAGATCGGGGACGACTCCACCCCCGACGCCATGCTCACCGTGACACGCACTGCAGTACTGATCGTACAAAGGCTCGCCGCGGGCGAGGGAAGCCGCATCCGCAGGCTCTGGCGGAGGGTTGATGACGAGCACGCGTGGCTCCAAAGGCGGCAGCGCCGCTGTGCCGCCGAGCTTGAAAACCAGCAGGCGACTGATGTTGCGTAAATTTCCGGACATCGCAGCGGCCTTGCCGCCGCTCAACGCGTAACTGCCGCCCCAGCCGCTCAAGACCGCGATGTATTGCTCGCCGCCAACCTCGAATGTACTCGGCGCGGCGATGATCCCCGACTGGGCAAACATGGACCATAGCTTCTCGCCGGTGTCCGCGCGATATACGTTGAAATTTCCGGCCGCGTCTCCCTGGGCCACGATGTTGCCCGCGGTGGTCACGACGCCGCCGTTCCATGGGCCCTTGTATGCCACGCGCCAAGCCTCCCGCTGCCGGGCCGGATCCCAGGCCAGCAAGAATCCTTCATCCTGTGCCGGAATCGACGCCAGGGCGACACCGAGATTCCAGCCAAGCGGAGCGATCGGAAGCTTGGGCAGCGGCAGATAGGTGATCGGCACTTGTTGCGCGGGGATGTAGACCAGGCCCGTTTTTGGACTGAACGCCATGGGTTGCCAATTGTGAGCCCCCAAGGGGCCGGGCTTGACATCGACGGGCTTGCCGGTCTCGCTGTAGCGAGCATCTTTGCTTTCAATCGGGCGTCCGCTCTTGAGATCCACGCCGCTCGCCCAGCTGACCGGCACAATGGCCTTCGCCGAGATCAGCCCGCCGGTTTTGCGATCCAGGACGTAGAAAAACCCGTTCTTATTGGCCTGCATCAACACATGCCGGGTCTTGCCGCCGATGTTGAGGTCGGCGAGGATCAACTGCTGAACGGCGTCAAAGTCCCACTCCTCGCCCGGCGTCGCCTGGTAGTGCCAGGCGTATTCGCCGGTATCGGCGTTGAGCGCGACGATCGAGGCCAGATATAAATTGTCGCCCGTGCCGGCGCTGCGCGCCGAGCGCGCCCATTGCACACCGTTTCCTACGCCGAAGTAGAGCAAGTTCAGCTCCGGATCGTAGGAAATCGCATCCCAAACCGGTCCGCCGCCGCCGAGCTTCCACCACTCCCCCGACCAAGTCTTGGCCGCCCGTGCCATCGCCTCGTTCTCAAAGGGCTTGGACGGATCGCCCGGAACGGTGAAGAAACGCCACGCCAGTTTGCCGGTTTCGGCGTCGTAGGCAGAAATGTACCCTCGGGTGCCGTATTCGCCGCCGCTGTTGCCGATGATCACCCGACCCTTGATGACCCGCGGCGCCTGCGTGATCGTGTAGGGTTTGGAGGTATCCACCGTGAGCGTGCTCCAGACCGGGGTCCCCGTCGCGGCATCAAGTGCGATCAGACGCCCATCATAGGCACCGACGAAAATCTTGTGATTCCAAGCCGCCACACCGCGATTCCCGACATCGCAGCAGGCGTTCAGGCCGAGTTCGCGATGCACCTGCGGGTCATAGGCCCAGAGCAGGCGCCCTGATCGCGCGTCGTAGGCTTTGACCAGGCTCCATGCAGTCGACACATACATCACGCCGTCCACGATCAAGGGCGTAGCCTCCTGCGCGCGGTTGGTGTCGAGGTCGGTGAACCAAGCAAGACCCAGGCTTCGCGCATTTTTGTCGTTGATTCGTGCGAGGGGGCTGTAGCGCTGTTCGCTGTATGTGCGGCCATAGGACAGCCAATTGCCGGGCTCTGCGTCGGCATGCACGATTCGTGCGCCGTCTACGGGTCTTCCATTGGGTTCGGCGGCCTGCGCAGAACCGCCCGGCAGACCGAGCAGCAGCATGGCCAAAGACATGGTGATGAGCGCACTCTCTGGTGCGTTTCCGCAGCGGGTCATCGTATTCTCCCCCAAATCGGCGTTGCCGGAAGCCGTCAGCCGGTTCCGCGAGCTTTATAAGTAAATTTCTGGCCTGCAAGAGCCGCGGCATACATCAAGCCACCCTTGGCGATCGTGAACACCGCGGTGCCGTTGTTGTAAGCGCCCTCGGTGGCCGCGTCCCGCTTACCGCCGCTGACTCCCGAGGTGACGCCGTTGGTGCCGACACTGGCATTGGCGGCGGCGGTGATTGCGATGGCCTTCGCCCCGGCAGAGAACTCGAACTTGCCGGACACGAATTGATCGAGCGCAGCTTTGTCCTGGAAAAAAATGATTTGGCTGTAGTCTTGGCCGCCGGCCTGAAATCCGACGCTCAGCTGCTTCATCGTGGTATCGCCCACAACCTGCCCGCCGACATAGACTTGGCCCTTGCCGAAGGCGCCGGCGACGATGAGTCCACCCTCGCCGATGTTGGGAAACACGGCGTACCCATAGCTGTTCTTAAAAAATGCGGCGCTCTCGCCGGCATTTTTGAACAGCGAAATCGTGTCTGAATACTTGCCGGCGTCAGCCGCGCCCGCGGTTGCGGAAAACAGTGCCATCGCAAAGCCAAGGATAAGAGCAGTATGTCTCATGTAATTACTCCTCGTGCTGACATGGAAATCAGTTAAGCATTAGCGCTTCTCGCCGCGCTTTTCGTCCAGTGTCCAAAGCGACTGAACTTACAGAGCCTTGTTGGGGTTGATCAGGTATTTCTGGCCGGTGGAGCGCTTGGAATAGGCGGCGATGATGTCGGGCTGCAGCGCTTCTGCGAGGGAGATTTCCTTCGAGTAATGGCTGGCAAAAGTCGTTTTGAGTTCGCGGGCGACACGTTCCTTCAGTTCCTGGAAGGCCAGGGGCCCGATCTTCTCGATATATGGCGTCAACAGCCACCCGCCAACGCCCCAGGCCATCCCGTAGTTGCGATTGAGCACGGCTGGACCCATGTCCAGGGAGCCGTACAGGTATACCTGCTTGTGGGTTGTCGATCCGTAACGGCTGTAGACCGTTGCGCTTCGATTCACCGCCGCTTCCATGCAGGCCAGGATCTGGCCGGCCAGCGGACCGCCGCCGATCGCATCGAAGCCGATCGTGGCGCCCGTCGTCGCCAGCGCTTCGGTGAGGTCCTTCAAAAAACTCGTCGAGTCCGTGCGGCACACGTGCACCGCACCCGCGGCCTTCAAAATATCTTCTTGTGCTTGTGAACGCACGATATTCACCAGGCCGATGCCGTCGGCAAGGCAAAGACGATTGAGCATCTGCCCAAGGTTCGATGCCGCGGCCGTATGCACCAGGGCTTTGTGACCTTCGCGCCGCATGGTGCCGATCATTCCCAGGGCGGTGAGCGGATTGACGAAGCAGGATGCACCCTCGGCGGCAGTCGCTCCCTCAGGCAGCACCAGGCATTGATTCACCTTGACGGAGCGGTATTGCGAATACATGGCGCCCCCCAACACCGCGACCGTCTTGCCCACCAGCGCCTGGGCCGCCTGCGACGATCCGCCCTCTATGACCACACCGGCACCCTCGTTGCCCACCGGCATCGGTATATCGATGCGCGCTGCCATGGCTTGCACGGCGTTCGGGCTGATGGGCGTGGTTACGACGGGATGCCGTGCCGTGCCGGAAAGCTTGGCCTGGCTCCAATCCGCGTTTGCCAGCAGCAGCCCTAGGTCGGACGGGTTGATCGGCGCCGCATCGATTCTGACGATGACCTCGTCGGCCTCGGGCTTGGGAATCGAAGTGGTGACCAGCGACAGCTCCATCTCGCCGCTTTTCTTGGCCAGCGAGCGCAGCTGCAGGAATGAGAGATGATTTTGCGCGTTCATGGGCCATAGCATACGGCGGGAACACGTCCCGCGGTAGAGCGTCAGAAGTTCTGACCTTCAAAGGGCGGGGTCGTCCTCGACCCCGTTGAAAGGTGGCGCGCAGCGCCTTAAAAGCCGGGGTCGTCCTCGACCCCGTTGAAAGGTGGCGCGCAGCGCCTTAAAAGCCGGGGTCGTCCTCGACCCCGTTGAAAGGTGGCGCGCAGCGCCTCAATAGATTCCCAGGGCCATGCCGCTTGCCAGGGTTCTGCCAAGTTCCTCGCATCGCTCCAGGGACTGCGCATCGATCGTCTTAGGGCTCAAAATCTGCTCCGGCGTCTGCGCGTGCGTGCACACGATGCAGGGATCGGCGATGGCTTTCAAACGCCATCCGGCAGCGATGCGGTCAATCTGTTGCGCAGCATTGCGTCCATCGCTGCCGGCGCAGATCAGACTGAGAAACGGCCTGCCGTTGATCCGGTCGAGCGCGACGTAGTAGGTGCGATCGAAAAAATCCTTCATCATTCCCGAAACGGCCGCGAGATTCTCGGGGGTTGCAAAAATGTAGCCGTCGGCGGAAAGCACATCCTCCCCTTGGGCATCCGCGGCGCGCAGCAGGGATACCCGCACATCCGCCTCACCGCCGGCACCCGTCGCCGCCGCATGCGCCATTTGCAGTGTGCCGCCGGTCATGGAGTGATACACGATCAATAGTCTTCTTCATGGAACATGATCCCGTGGGCTATGTCCTACGCGCAAGAAAGTCGCTCACCGACTGCTTTCCCCATGACACTACCCGATACTTCCGGCACCCGCAGGCCTCTGCCATCATTCGAGGTGCGACAATGCTTCACTATGCCGTGGTCTTCTTCGTAATAGCGCTGATCGCAGCGTTTTTTGGCTTCGGTGGGATCGCAGCCGGCGCCGCCGGCATCGCGAAGATTCTGTTCATCGTGTTTTTGATCGGGGCCGTCGTCACCTTCTTGATGAGTCTGGGCCGTCGGGTCTAGGATCGAGGCATCAAAATGCAATCAGTATCAGACACGGCTCGAAACGCCGGCGAAGTCGTCAATGGTCAAGTGAAGAATTTTCTCGACAACGTCGAGGACTTGACCAAGGCATTGCGGGATGTCGATACCCCCGACGTCGCAAAGCTTCGGGCGAAGGTGAAAATCGCCTTGGCGGCGGCGCAGAGCGCAATGGCCGATACTGCATCGCAACTGCGGGATCAGGCACAGCAGGCAGGCAGGCGCACCGATGTTTTTGTCCGCGACAACCCTTGGCCGGTGATCGGTGTCGCGGCGTTGGTTGGTTTGGCGGTGGGCATCTTTGCCTCCCGCCGCTGACTGAGGCGCCGTCGGGGCGCTGGAATGGCGGCGCCGCGGAGCCCGCCGGACTTAGGTCCATCTGCCGCGACGATGGGACCAGGTCCGAAAGGCTCCTACGCGCGCCGCCATTCCGTGCGGCCCCCCGGCTTGTCCTCGAGCAGGATACCGGCTGCCGTCAGCAGATTTCGGATGCGGTCCGATTCCGCAAAATCCTTCGCACCACGCGCTGTACGGCGCGACGACAGCAGCGCCTCCACTTCTTCGTCCGATAATCGTTGGTTCAGCGCGCTGCGCTTCAAGTAGGTGTCAGGGTCTTGTTGCAATACGCCGAGCGTGGCCGTCAGGGTGCGCAGGGTCGCCGCGGCAACGGCAGCCTTGGAGGCATCGCCCGCCGCTTTGGCGAGATTCAAGCTGCGCGCCACGCCTTGAATGACGGCAAACGCCTCCGGCGTATTGAAGTCATCGTCCATTGCATCGCGAAATCGCGCCACTTCAGCGGGATCGACCGACCCCGATGGCCCGGCGTCTTTGAGCGCGCGGTACAAGCCCAGCAAGGTCTCGTCGGCCTGGAGGAGCTGGGCGGCGGAATAATTGATCGGACCGCGATAATGACTGCTCAGCAAGAAGAAGCGCAACACTTCGGGATCGCGCAAGGTCTTGAGCACATCGCGCACGGTGAAGAAATTTCCCAGCGATTTCGACATCTTCTCATCGTTGACGCGCACGAAACCATTGTGCATCCACATGTGCACGAAACGGGAATCGCACGCCGCGCATGACTGCGCGATCTCGTTTTCATGGTGCGGAAATTTCAAGTCTTCGCCGCCCCCATGCAGGTCGAAATAGCTGCCCAGCAAGCTGGTCGACATAGCCGAACATTCGATGTGCCAGCCCGGCCTGCCGGCGCCCCAGGGCGAGGGCCATGAGGGTTCTCCGGGTTTTGCATGTTTCCACAGGACGAAATCGAGTGGATCGTGTTTGGCTTCATCGACCCGGATGCGCGAGCCGGCGCGTAAATCATCGATCTTCTTGCCCGACAGCTGCCCGTAATTCGCGAACTTGCGCACCGAATACATCACATCGCCGTTGGATGCCGCGTAGGCGTAACCCTTGCCGATCAGGATCTGAATCATGTCGATGATCGGACCGATGTATTGCGTGGCGCGCGGCTCCAGATCGGGCTCTTGAAGCCCGAGCGTCTTGCAATCCTCGTGCATGGCCACGGTGAAGCGTTGGGCCAGATCCGCCCAATTTTCACCGTTCGCGGCCGCGCGTTCGATGATCTTGTCATCGATGTCCGTGACATTGCGCACGTAGGTCACCTGGTAGCCGAGCGAGCGCAGATAACGCTGCACCAGATCGAATGCCACCAGCATGCGCGCGTGTCCGACGTGAATGTAGTCGTAATTGGTCATGCCGCAGACATACATCCGGACCTCATTGGCGATCAGCGGCCTGAACTCCTGCTTCGCGCCGGTCAGTGAGTTATGGATTTTAAGCATGCGATTGGAGCCGTTGCCGTACGGTTTGCGGCGACATCAAATTCAGGAGCGGTGCGAGTTCCGGACCATGCGTCCGGCCCGTCAGCGCCACTCTCAAGGGCATGAACAACTCTGCACCCTTGCGACCGGTGCGTTCCTTGAGACTCTTGGTGAGCAGTTTTAGGTCGCCACCCGACTGATCATAAGCCAGGGCCGCCGCGGCGAAAAATTCAGCGCCGGCCGCCGCGACGACCCGCTGCTCTTCCGCGCCCAACGGCGCAAGCTCGCCCCGCACCACCGCGCGCCAGGGAATCGCATCCTGAGGCAGTACGACATTGTGGCGCACCAGTTCGATGAATTCCATCGAGTCCTCCGCGCCCAACCAGGCGCGGATATCCGCCGCGGACATCCGCGCCAGGGATTCCTTCTGCCAGTGCATCAATTGCGACTCCTCGAAGCGCGCCGGCGCGCGCCCGAGATGCTCCGGCCGGAAATGTGCAGGCATCTGCGCCGCAGGCAGCCAGCCATCGACGTCGCTGGCATGCCCTAGGCGCAGCAGGTGATTGAGCACGGCGATGCTCAAAAACCCCCGTTCGCGAAACTCGTGAGCGCTGGCGCTGCCATGCCGCTTCGACAGTGGCGCACCGTCCTCTCCTACCAGCAGCCCGATATGACCGTAGGCTGGAATCCTCATGCCCAGCGCATCCAAGAGCATGATCTGGCGCGGCGTGTTGGTGAGATGATCATCGCCGCGCAATACCTGCGTCACGCCCATGGCGGAATCATCAACCGCGTTGCAAAAGAAGAACGCCGGGGTGCCATCTTCACGGCGAATGATGAAATCGCCGATATCGTTGGACGCAAAGTGCTGCGGTCCGTGCACGGCATCGGTAAACTCGATGGTCCGATCGCCGGGCACGGCAAAGCGCAAGGTCGGCTTCAGGCCGCGGCCCTCGCGCTCGGCGCGTTGCCCGGCCGTCAATCCCCGGCACGTGCCCGCGTAGCGCGGCGGCCTGCCGGACATCCTTTGTAATTTTCGCGACAGCTCCAGATCTTCCGGCGTGCAGTAGCATGGGTAGGCCAGATCGCGCGCCGACAGCTGCGCATATGAGTCCCGATAGAATTCGCCGCGTTCGGCCTGGGAATAAGGGCCCGCGGGGCCGCCGATATCAGGGCCTTCGTCCCAGTCCAGGCCCAGCCAGCGCATGTCGGCCATCAGCTGATCCCGGAAACGCGCTTGGCTGCGCTCAGAATCCGTATCCTCGATCCGCAAAATGAACTTCCCGCCGGTTTTGCGGGCCCAAAGATGGCTGAAAAGTGCGGTGCGCGCGTTGCCGAGGTGCAGCGAGCCGGTGGGACTCGGGGCAAACCGGGTGACGACCGGCGTCTGGTTGTTTGAGGACATATCTCAAGATTGTACCTATTCGAGTAGAATCCAAGGTATGAAACAGCTATTACTCATGCTCGGATTGCTGGTTACCGCTTCCCAAGGGCCCGCACTGGCAGCCGCTTCGCCTGAAGTGAAAACTCCCCCCAAGCCCTCGGTAGTGTCGCCGCAGGTACAAGTGGTCACATCGCTGGGTAACTTCACCATTGAATTGAACGCCGAGCGCGCACCGCTCACCGTTGCGAACTTTTTGGCTTACGTCGACAAAGGGCACTATACCAACACCCTCATTCATCGCGCGGTCGCCAATTTCGTCATCCAAGGCGGCGGCTTCAATGCCGATTACACCCCCAAACCCGCCCCCATGACCGTCGTCAATGAATCAGGCAATGGGCTGAGCAATGTACGCGGCACGGTGGGACTCGCGCGCACCCAAGAGCCGCACGGCGGCAATGCCCAGTTCTATGTGAACCTCAACGACAATCCCGCCTTGGACCCCCAACAGACCCGCTGGGGTTATGCCGTATTTGGGCGCGTGACCTCCGGCATGGACGTGGTCGATCGGATCGGCAACGTGGCCACCGGCGCGCATGGCATCATCAAGGAAGAGACGCCGCTCAAGCCCGTCATCATCCAGCGGATTGAGCGCCTGCCCAGTCCGTAGGAGCCTGTCCGAGCACTCGCGTGGCCACGCTATTCATCTCGGATTTGCACATCGATGCAAGCCGCCCCGCGATCATTGCGCAATTCCTGGACTTTCTGCAGGGCGAGGCCAGGAGCGCGGCGGCGCTGTACATACTCGGTGATCTGTTCGAGTCCTGGATCGGCGATGACGCGGCGGACCCCGCACAGTCGGCAGCGATCGCCGGATTGCGCACCCTCACCTCGAGCGGCGTGCCCTGCTTCGTCATGCACGGCAATCGGGACTTCTTGCTGTCCCGGCAATTCTGCGAAATGAGCGGCGCCCGGCTCCTGCCGGATCCCTTGATCGTGACGCTGTACGGCGAACCGGTGTTGGTGATGCACGGCGATGCGCTGTGCACCGACGATCGCGCCTACCAGCGGCTGCGCGCCACCGTAAGAGATGCGGATTGGCAGCGGCAATTTCTCGCCCTGTCGATCGATGCGCGCCGTGCGCTTGCCGGCGCCGCGCGCGCCGGCAGCCAGGCGCATACTGCCGCGATGGAATACGCCATCACGGACGTGAACGCGGAAAGTGTGGCCACGGCACTGCGCGCCGCCGCCGCCTCCACTCTGCTGCACGGCCATACCCACCGCCCGGGCATTCATGCCCTACAAGTCGAGGGCAAGCCGCGCACGCGCATCGTGCTGGGTGATTGGTACGACCAGGGCAGTGTGCTGCGCTGGGATTACGACGGTCCCGAGCTGCAATCACTGGCGCGCGCCTAGCGCGAACTATTCATGATCGGTCGGTTTTTTCGTGCACGAGCTTTTCCGTTGCCCCTGAATAGTTCAGGCCGGCAGTTCCTGGCCGCAATCATCCGCGCCCGGCGGTCCCGAATGAAAACGAAACACAGGGTCCGGGCTCGTGATCAACTGCGCCTCGAGCGCAGCGAACGACGCGATTCGCTGCTTTAAATCCAGGCCCGCGCGGGCCGCGGCCCGCTGCGCCAGAGTCAGATAAACCTTGTAGTGCCGGGCCTCGGCCTCGTGCAGGCCGCGAAACAAGCCGCGCAGAGGCGCGCCGATGGTTTCTCCCAAGGCCGCAAAGCGCTCGCACGACCGCGCTTCGATGAACGCGCCGCAAATCATCAGGTCGACCTCGCGTTGCGGCTCGCTGCTCGCCACCAATCGGCGCATGCCGGCCGCGTAACGGCCGGGCGCCAGGCGCTGCGGTACCACGTTCAGGGCGCCGATCATCTTGGCGACTTGTTCATAGTGACGAAGCTCCTCGCGCGCCAACCGCGACATCTTGCCGGCCAGCTCCAAATCTTCCGCATAGGCAAACATCAAGCTAAGCGCGGTGGAGGCGGCCTTCTTTTCGCAATTCGCATGATCGATCAGCAACAGATCCGGAGCGGCACATGCTCGAGCGATCCAGCCCGCAGGAGTCGGCACGCACAGCAGCGGATGCGCAAAATCGGCCGGGCGTGAATTCATGCCGGGATTTTCAGGGCGCCGATGGCGGTCAGCAACGCGCGGGCGGACTGGTATCGATCGTCGGGCGATTTCGCCAGCAGACCGCGCAGCAACCCCTCGTAGCGTGCAAATTCCGGCGCGATCGGCGGCAGGTCGGCACGCTTGTGCTTGTAGATGACTTCCATGGCGGTCGCACCGTGGAAGGGCTTGCGGCCGATCAGCATTTCGTAGAACACCACGCCGAGGCTGTAAAGATCGCTGCGCGCGTCGATGATCTCCGCATGACCCTGTTCCGGGCTCATGTAGTAGGGGGTGCCGAAGATCTCGCGGATGCCGGTGATGGAAATCTCATCTTCTTTCGCCTTGGCCAATCCGAAGTCGATCAAGCTGACCGTACCGTCGGGACGCAGCATCACGTTGGCGGGCTTCAGATCCCGGTGCAGCACACCCACCGAATGAATGGCCTCGAGCGCGCCGGCGATCTGCTCCAGAATCTTCAGAGCGGTGCCCGGCGTGAGCGGCTGCTTCATTCTCTCGCGCAAATCGCCCGCAGGGAAATGCTCCATGGCGATATATGCATGATCATCGGCAACACCTAGATCGTAGATGCGCACGATGTTCTTGTGATTCAGGCCGGCCACGATCTCATATTCCTGCAGGAAGCGGTCAAAGCCGGCGAAGCGCTCGGACACGTCCGGCACCTGGCTGAAGACCTTCAGCACCACCAGTGTTCCGGCGCGCTCGCTCTCGGCGAGATAGATCTTGCACATGCCGCCGCTGCCCACCTGCCGGATGCAGCGATGCCCGCGGATCATGACCGTGCCGAAACGATAACGGCTTTCGTAATCCGGATGGGAGCGCAGCAGGGCGAGGGATTTTCGATGCTCGTCGGACGCCGTAACGATGAGCTTGATGAGCCGCTCGCGGTCGATTTTGCGGCCGTACAGGCGCCGCAGGCCGGCCACGGCGGGCGGCTCTGGATCCGGTGCATCCTCGAGCAGCAGCAACAAGACCGGCGCGAATTCCGCTTTGGCTGCCTGGGCCTGCGCAAATTCCGCCGCGGCCGCGGTCGGCGGAGCGGAGACGATGATCACGGCATCGAAACCGGCGGCAGCGAAATGCTGGTCCAGTTCCGGCTCGACCCCGGGTATGTGCTCGACGATGGCGGCGTCAGGCCATTGGATCTCAACATGCTTGCGGACAAGCAGCCGATGGTCTTCGCGGGTTGCAATCACCAATAGGCGCATAACTTATGCCGGGGCCCGGGCCGCCAATCATTCCGGCGCGGGCTTCTACAGAATGCGAACGGACTTGAGTCCACGGCCGACACCCTGTCGCCGCTGCTGCTTGGCCTCGTCGGAGCGCTCGCCCTGCAGGCGCGCGAGGTATTCCGGCGTCACATCCCCGGTGACGTACTCCCCCGAGAAACAGGACGTATCGAAGTCCTTGATGCTGGCATTGTCGTGGCGCACCGCATGCTCTAGGTCTTCCAAATCCTGATAGACCAGCCAGTCGGCGCCGATGATGTCGCGCACTTCCTCATCGGTGTGCCCCGCCGCCACCAGCTCAGAGGCGTCCGGCATATCGATCCCGTACACATTCGGGTAGCGCACAGGAGGCGCCGCCGAAGCGAAGAATACCTTGCGCGCACCGGCTTCCCGGGCCATGTCGATGATTTGCGCCGAGGTCGTGCCGCGGACGATCGAATCATCCACCAGCAGCACGTTCTTGCCGCGGAACTCCAGGTCGATCGCATTCAATTTGCTGCGCACCGATTTGGCGCGTTGCTCCTGTCCCGGCATGATGAAGGTGCGGCCGATGTAGCGGTTCTTGATGAACCCCTCGCGATACTTGACCCCGAGCAATTGCGCGACCTGCACGGCGCTGGTGCGGCTGGTATCGGGAATCGGGATGACCACGTCGATGGCATGCTGGGGCCGTTCGCGCTTGATTTTCTCGGCGAGGCGCTCGCCCATGCGCAATCGCGCCTTGTACACCGAAATATTGTCGATGATCGAATCCGGCCGCGCAAAATACACGTACTCGAAAATGCATGGTGTGTGACGCGCCATCGCCACGCACTGCTGCGCGTAAAAGCGGCCCTGCTCATCGATGAACACGGCCTCGCCCGGCGCCACGTCACGCAGCATGTCGAAACCCAGCATATCCAAGGCGACGCTCTCGGAGGCCAGCATCCACTCGGTGCCCTTCTTGGATTCACGCTTGCCGATCACCAGCGGACGGATGCCGTTGGGGTCGCGAAATCCCAGAATACCGTGGCCGATCACCATGGCAGTGACGGCATATCCGCCCCGGCATCGTCGATACACGGCGCTGGCCGCGGCGAATACGTCGGCCGGAGTAACCCGCGGAGTCCCCACGCGCTCGAGCTCGGATGCCAGCACATTCAGCAGCACTTCCGAATCCGAACCGGTGTTCAGATGCCGGCGGTCTTCGCGCACCAGCACTTCGGTGAGTTCGCGCGCATTGGTCAGATTGCCGTTATGGCCAAGACAAATACCGTAAGGGGAGTTGACGTAAAAGGGCTGCGCATCATGGACACTGTCGGCGCCTGCCGTGGGATAGCGCACATGGCCGATGCCGATGTTGCCCTTGAGCTTCAGCATGTGCTTCTGCTGGAAAACATCGCGCACCAGTCCTGAGTCCTTGCGCATGAACAGTTCGCCGTCCTGCGCCGTCATGATGCCGGCGGCATCCTGGCCCCGATGCTGCAATACCGTCAGCGCATCATAGATGCGTTGATTGACCGCACTGGTACCGACCATTCCGACGATTCCGCACATGAGGGATCTCCGCTACTTCGGTCTGACTTTGATTCCGGTCAATCGTTTGAGCTTTGCCCAAGGTTCGCCTTTCTCCCCGACCATCGCCCGCAGCCAATCGCCGACCGTCTCGCCGTATGGAACCAGCGTCGATTGACCCCACCATTCCTCGCTGTTCATGTGCAGCAGCTCGCCGCCGATGATCAACAATCCGACCAGCACCATGCCGCGCACGATGCCGAAAAAAAGTCCGATGACCCGATCCAGCGGGCCCAACCCCAAGGTGCGCGTGAAGTAGCTCAGCAGCATGCCTACGATCCAGCCCAACAAGAGCACCAGTACCAGAATCACCAGGCGCCCGACCCACGGCGCGACCGCCGGATCTGTAAGCAGGCCGCCAAGATGCGGCTCGATGAGGGGGCCGAACTGCCACGCAGACCACACCGCGAGGATCCAGAAAGCAACCGAAACCGCTTCTCGAATGAAACCGCGCAGCACGCCGATCAATGTTGACCCCAACAGAACCAACAGGATAAGAACGTCTGCTCCGGTCAATCGCCTCTCCTCACGCCGATCGCATATTCTACCGGACCTAAGGGCCCGGCCGTCGTGAATCCATCTCCAAATTGCGAAATCAGCCGGCAGGGGCCACCAGGCTGGAAACATGTCCAATTGACTTGAGCTTTGCGGCCGTCCGCTCGGCCGAGTCGCGATTTGCCAGGGGCCCTACACGCACCCGGTAACGTACAGAGGCACCCGACCCCCCGGGCAAGACATACACGGTGAACCCCTGCCCTTTTAACTGGTGCGACAAATTCTCAGCGTTCGCGCGCCTGGCAAAGCTGCCCAGCTGCACCGCCCAGGCCGCACCCGAAGATATGGGGGAAAACGCCGCAGTTTCAACCGCCGCGGGCTTCGCGGCTGCGTCGGTCGAGGACGATGTCGCGGCCGGCGCCGCGACGACCGGCGGCGGAGCGATCGGCGGCGCTGTGCCCGGCGACGCGCGCCCGGCGACGCTATGACCGGGGGCGCGCGACGCGGGGATCAGGCGCCACGTCGGTGCCTTCCGCTGCACTCGCCGCAGCAGACGCCCCAGATGAGGCAGGCGAGTCAGGCGAGCCGTGCGTACCGGCGGGCTCGGCCTCGGAATTCACGGATGCCTTGCTGGTGGCCAGGTCCACCGTGACGTTTCGAGTAGGTTCCGGCGCGATCGCCGGACGCGGTGCCGACGGCGCCGCGGGCTTCGGGCCGGACAACAATTCAGGCGCGACCAGCACGATGAGCGCGACCAAGATCGAGGCGCCGATGAGCCGTTCTTTGACGCGACGATCCATTACCGCCGAGTATATTCGGGAAGCGCCGCGGACGGCAGCAATCCTGCCGCCTCGAGCCAGTCGAGTGCCGGCCCGACGGTATGAAACGATCCGAACACGACGATTCTGTCCTGCGGAGTCGCGGCCCTGAGAGCCGCGGCGCACGCGGCGGCGATGCTTTCCGCGGCGTTGACGCTGACCGGCACTTTGCCCCGGACTTCCCTCGCCAGCTCATCGCCGCTCCGCCCCCGGGCACCGTCGAGGGATGCGCACCACCATTCGGCAATCGAGCCGCTCAATATCTCCGCGATTCCCGCGGCGTCCTTGTCGCCTAGAATTCCGCACACGCCCAGAGTCCGCCCGGCAACCGGAGCGGCGTTCAGATTGTGCGCGAGCACGCGTGCCGCGTCCGGATTGTGTGCGACATCCAACACCCAGGCCGGCGAACCCATCGCGGGTTTGATCACTTGAAAGCGGCCTACCAGGCGTACCTGCGTCAGCCCTTGCACGACGGCACCGGCCGGGATGGTCAGGCGCGGTGCGATTTCCTCCAGAGCCGCGATGGCAGTCGCGGCATTGGTGAATTGAATACCGCCCGCCAGCGCCGGCGCCGGCAGGTGGGGTAAATCCCAGTGCGTTCCGCGGTAGCGCCAGCCTGAGCCTTCTAAAATATAATTGTATTCAATCGCGAGCCGCTTCAGCGGCGCACCCAGCGCGCCGGCCACGCTTTCCAATACCGGCGAGGGCTCGCGCCCGCCGATCACGGCGGTTCGGCCGCGGCGAAAGATGCCGGCTTTCTCCCGCGCAATGGCCTCGAGCGTATTGCCCAGGTATTCCTGGTGATCCAATCCAATGCTGGTGACCACCGCGACGCTCGGATCGACCACATTGACGGCATCGAGCCGGCCGCCCATGCCTATTTCCAGCACCCATGCATCGAGCGCCGCCGCCTCGAACACCAGCAGCGCCGCCAGTGCATTGAATTCGAAGAACGTCAGCGCCACGGAGCCGCGCGCGGCTTCGATCTTTTCGAAAGCCGCCACCAGTTCGTCGGGGCGCGCCAGGCGATCGTGAACGCGGATGCGCTCGCGGTAATCGCGCAGGTGCGGGGAAGTGAAAGCGCCGACCCGAAAACCGGCGGCGCCCAGTATGGCCGCGCAATAGGCGCTTACCGAGCCCTTACCATTGGTGCCGGCGACGGTGATGACGGGGACTTGCGGCTGGCGCCACCGCAAGCGCTCGAGCACCACGCGCAACCGATCCAGGCTCAGATCGATGCTTTGTGGGTGCACCTGAGTCTGGTAGGCCAACCATTGTTCGAGACTCCGCATGGCCGCCGAGCCTGGGAGCCTAAGCTGCGGCGGGTTCTTTGCCGCCCAATAAGCGCAGCATCGCGCCGATGCGGTCGCGCAGCTCGCGACGGTCAACGATCATGTCGAGCGCGCCGTGCTCGAGCAGAAACTCGCTGCGCTGAAATCCCTCGGGCAGGGTTTCGCGCACCGTCTGCTGAATGACCCGCGGGCCGGCGAAACCGATCAACGCCTTGGGTTCGCCGATGTTGATGTCGCCCAGCATGGCCAGGCTCGCCGACACGCCGCCGGTGGTCGGATCCGTCATGACGGAAATAAAAGGCAATCGCGCTTCCGACAAGCGCTTGAGAGCCGCGCTGGTTTTCGCCATTTGCAGCAGCGAATACAGGGCCTCTTGCATGCGCGCGCCGCCGCTGGCGGCGAAACACACCAACGGCATGCGATGTTCCAGGCAGTGCTCCACCGCACGCACGAACTTCTCGCCCACCACCGAGCCCATGGAGCCGCCCAAAAAGCGAAACTCGAAGGCGCAGGCGACCACATCGAGGCCCGCCAGCTTGCCGGCCATGACGATCAATGCGTCCCGTTCTCCGGTTTGCTTTTGAGCCTGAACCAGCCGGTCCTTGTAGCGCTTTGAGTCCTTGAACTTGAGCGGATCCTCCGGCTCTACCTTGGCCGCAATTTCAGTGGTCGATCCGGCATCCAGAAATTTCATGACCCGTTCGCGTCCGTTGATGCGCATATGATGGCTGCACTTCGGGCAGACATGCAGATTGCGCTCGATCTCGGCCTTGTAGAGCACGGCATCGCAAGCGGGGCACTTGGTCCACAAGCCTTCGGGCACCGATCGCGTGCGGCGCTCGGTTTTGATCCGCGACGGTACAATTCGCTCAAACCACGACATGACCCTAGTTTAAACCAATTTGGGGTTCGGGCGCGGGGATACCAAAACTCGGCGGATATTCGACGCGCCATAGGTACAGACCCGCCGCCGGCGCCGTGGCGCCGGCGTAGCGCCGATCGGCACTCATCAGCACCTTGGTCATGGCCGCGCCCGGATTCGATTCGCGCTGAACGTCGAGCAGCGTGCCCACGATGTTGCGGACCATGTGATGCAGGTAGGCATTCGCGGTGATTTGCAACCAGAGGTGGTCGCCCTCACGGGCCACCTGGATGGCATCGACGCGCCTGATCGTGGTCTTCGATTGGCACTGAACGGAGCGAAACGCGGAAAAATCATGTTCGCCGATCAGTGCCTGCGCGGCCGCATGCATGGCCGGCGCATCGAGCGGGCGATGAATCCAAGCAGCCCGCGTGCGTTGCAAGGCTGAGCGCGCGCTGCGGTTCAATATGGCGTATCGATAAATGCGGCGTACCGCCCTGTGCCGCGCGTGAAAGCCCATGCTCACTTCGCCGGCCCATTGCAAGGCAATATCGGGCGCAAGCCTGGTATTGGCGCCCAACACCCAGGCCCGGGGCGTACGCACCGCATGCGTGTCGAAGTGAATCACCTGGCCCACGGCATGCACGCCTTTGTCGGTGCGCCCGGCGCAGATGGCAACGACGGGGTGGCCCGCGACGAAGGAAAGCGCGGCCTGTACCGCGTCTTGAATCGAGCTGGAGTGTACCTGCGACTGCCAGCCGGCGTAGCCGGTGCCGTCATATTCGATGATGGCGGCGACACGGCGGCCGGGGTCGGTCACACGGAGCCTAGGAGCCTGAACTATTCATGAACAACGCAAAAGCTCGTGCAAGAAAAAACCGGCCGTTCATGAATGGTTCGCGCTAGCCGGGCAGATTCTCGATCAAGCGCTGCGCTTCCTGTTTCTGGCTCGCAGAACCTTCGCTGACGACTTCCTCGAGAATGCTGCGCGCTCCTTCCGGGTCGCCCATGTCCATGTAGGCGCGCGCCAGATCCAGCTTGGTCCCCACCTCGCTCATCGTGACCGGCTCGAGTTCCGGGAGCGCGAGCTCCTCGGTCTTGATCTTGCTGGTGCGCGCGGCGCTGGAAATCGCCTTGAGCTTGTTGGTGGCGGCGGCTTCCGAACCGTTCAGTGCTTCGCCGACATCCAGATCGACCCCGCGGTTGCGCTGGGTGCCCTCGAATACTTCCGTCGAGAACACTTCATCTTCTGCGCGCGGCTGGTCGACCGTATCGCCGGAGCCCAAAGCGCTGGCGAGCCGGTCCAGATCCAAATCGACGCTGTCGCTACTGAGTCCGCGCAACTTCGAAGTCGAATCGACATCCGCACGATCGTGCTCCCGAACGTCGGAGTATTCCGGCGACTTGAATCGCGCTGCTGCCGCAGCATCTTGAGTGGCACGCGGCATCTGCACCGTGGGCGCAGACTCAGGACCCAGTACCGCGGTCTTGATCTCCTCGTGGTCCGTACCCAGATCGGCCACGAACGAGGCTTCCAATTCGCGTTCCAGCTCGGTCAGATCCTTGTCGCGCGAGCGGCTTTCTGCTTCCGCCATCATGCGCCGCGATTTTTCGTCCAGACCCGCGACCATGGTCGGCGCATCCGACGACGCATGATCGGTTTCTTCGAGCCCGGGAATGCTGAGCGACGCGCCGTTGGCGCTGCCTTCAAGATGATCCAGGTCCAGACCCAGATCGTCGATCGACAGCTCTGCGGTTTGATCCGAATTGTTCACCTTGTCCAACTTCGATGCAATCCGATCGCGAGTGGGCTTCAAAGTCGGCGACTCCGCCGTGGGCGCGTCGAAAAAATTCATCAGCTCGGATTCCACGGTCGGCTCATCGCGCGCCGGCATTTCGCGCACCGGCATTTCGCGCGTCGGCGATTCATCCGCTCCGCGTTCCGGCCTATCCAGGGTGAAATCCAGATCCGCGGCAGGGTGCAGTCCGGGCGATTCGCCGGTGGCCTCGGTGTCGCTGTCCTTGGCGATGGGGTGATCG
The DNA here is from genome assembly GCA_963761345.1 of uncultured Gammaproteobacteria bacterium. Taxonomy (GTDB): domain Bacteria; phylum Pseudomonadota; class Gammaproteobacteria; order Steroidobacterales; family Steroidobacteraceae; genus Bog-1198. The sequence goes on along the minus strand of CAVXGV010000008.1, from coordinate 95,753 downwards.
ATGCTGTGTTCGCCTTCCGGATCGCCGAACAAATCGATATCGACGCGGTTCTCGCCGCCTTCGAGATTCAGGTCGACCAGGGCACCTACGCCCCGCCCGCTGCCGGCTGCGGAGGAGAATAGCGGCTCCTCGGGGCATATCTGTTTGCCCATGATGACGATCTTGTCCCACTCGCCCGCAGGTGCACGGTCGCGGGTTGCTTCCAAGCCCTTGGCGGTCTGCAGGAAGGCGTCCTTGTTGCCCCAAACGAAATAGATTTCCAACAGCTTCAAGCGCAGATCGCGCCGATCCGGCTCGCGCTCGAGCGCAATGCGCACCAAATCTGCGGCCTGATCGTAAAGACCGTAGGCCATGTGAAAGTCCGCCTCGGCCAGGGGATCGCCCTGATCGAGATTCACGGCACTCTCGCTGGACATCGTGTCGTCAGCCTTCAAATCGGCGGTGGTCTCGCCGTAGTGCTGCGCAGGCTCGTTGAAGTCCGGCATGCGATGCTCGCCCGATTCTTCCACGACGAATGAATCATCGCCGCCGCGGCCGGCGCCCACCCTGGCGGTCGGATCACGGAACTCTGAGATGTCGGTGGAATCCAGTCCGGGGAATTCGTTGCCGCCGCCGCTGCCGGCTTGACGGCGCCGCCAAGAGACGAACGCAAGCACGCCAATCAACGCGGCGAGAATTCCCCCCGGCAGCCACCAATTCGCGGTGGCCCAATCGATCCAGGAACCTGACTCGGCCGTCACCGGCTTCTTCACGCTCGGTGCCGGTTTCGGTGCCGGTTTCGGCGCCGGGGCGGGGGTCGTGGTCGGAGCCGGCGTCGGGGTCGTATTTTCCGCCGGTGGCGGCGACGGCGTGGGCGTCGACGCGGTTGTGTTCGGCTGCGTCGCTTCCACCGGCGCAGGCGTCGGTGCGGGAACAGGCTGCTGCGCAGTGGGCGTCTGGGGACGCGGCGCCGGTACCGCCGGCGCCGGCGCGCTGAGCTTGCGCTGCAGCTCGCTCAGCTCGCTGTTCTTGAGGTCCAGCAGCCGATGCGCGTCCGCCAGCTGCGTCTCCAAATCCTTGACGCGTCCTTTCAGGGCTTGCGCTTCGCCGCTTGCCGCGGAGTCACCGGGGCTGTTGCCGGCGCCGCCGCCGGCACCGGGCGTCACGAGACGCAGATGCCCGTTGGGTGCCGCAGCACCGGCACTGCGCCATGCATCCATTTGACGGCGTACTTCACCGATCGCCTCGGTTTGGTTCAACGCCGCGACTTCATCCCCGCCCGGCACGCGCAACACCGCGCCACGCCGCAAAATATTGATGTTGCCGCCGAAGGCATCGGGATTCGCGCGATACATCGCGATCATGGTCTGATCGATTTCGGCTTTCGAGCCAGAACGCAAACTGCGGGCGATCTTGGTCAAGGTGTCGCCTTGCGCAACATGATAGCTGTCGCCGACCGCGCCTGAGGCTTCGGTGCCGGCCGCGCTCGACGCGGCGCCGGCGCTCGACGCCGTGCTCGCGCTCGACGCAGTGCCCGCCGAGCGGCCGGGTGAACGGCGCGTATGGCGCGGTGCTGCCGCGGTTTCGGTATCGGGGCTCGCCGCCGGGCTCGTTGCCGGGCTTGCCGCCACCGGAGTGGTCTTTGTGCGTGCGGGTGGTGCCGCCGGTGCGGTGGTGGCAGCCGCCACCGGGGCGGCCGTGCTCGCGCGCTCGCCGGGTGTATAGACCGGCGGGTCGAGCAATACCGTGTACTCGCGCATGAGGCGGCCGCGCGCCCAGTTCACTTCGACCAAAAAGGTCACAAACGGCTCAGGGATGGATTCGCTGGAGCGGACCAGCAGCACGTCGCGGCCGTCCTTGCTCTTGCCCACCTTGAACGTCATCGTCGACAGGAACGGAGGCCGCTCGATGCCGTAGCGCGTAAATGCGTCTTTGCCGGCCAGCGTGGCCCGCAGCGCGCCCAACTCCTCCGGACCGGCCCCAATCAGGTCGATCTCGGCGCTCATCGGCTCGTTCAGGGATGAGTTCAGATGAATCTCACCCAGGCCCAATGCCCAAGACAAGGACGGGGACAATAGGCATGCCATCAGCGTCAGGCGAGGCAGGGTCACAAACATTTCTACTCCCAGAATTCTGGTAGGCAAGCAAACAAACTTCATTGTGCTATAGGGGCTTGGAAGCGAATGCTCACTTGCCTTTTACATAAGCCAATAACTATAGCTCACTGGCCTCTATTTACCAAAATCTGGGCTACCGAAACTGCGTTATGCGCCGCACATTTCCGAACATTATCAGCCACTACCCAAAAATTCAGACCTCGATCACGGGTCAAATCAACCCGAATACGACCTACATATACCTGATCGGGCTCCATGGCGAGTGTGGCGGGTGTCGGCAATTCAGCAGCCGATTCCGGGTCAATGACGCTCAAGCCGCTCCCGCGCTGCAGCACATGCACGGCTTCCTCCACCCCAATCGGGCGCTCGAAAGCGGCGTGCACCGCGAGACTATGGCCGAAGAACACCGGCACTCGCACGGCCGTGGCGTTGATGGCCAGTGAGGGCAGGTTCAGCACACGGCGCGTTTCTTCCCACAATCGCCGCTCCTCGCGCGATACTCCCTCAGCATCCAAGGTGTCCACCTGCGGAATCACGTTGAAGGCGATCTGGCGTCCGAACGCCCGGCCCCTCGCCTTTTTGCCGCTGAGCATCGCCACGGTCTCCCCGGCAAGCTCGTCCATGGCGCCTCGCCCGCTGCCCGATACCGCTTGATAAGTTGCAACTTCGACGCGAGCCAGCCCGGCAAGCCGGTGCAACGGCGCGAGCGCAGTGGCGAGGGCGACGCTCGCGCTTCCCGGCAGCGCGATCAAACCGCGCGGCCCCATCGAATCCAACACACTTGAATTGACGTCCGCCGCCACCAGCGGTACATCGGCGCGCGCGCGAAACGCCGCGGATCCATCGATGACCCAAGCATGCTCCGCGGCAGCTTGCGCATAGCGCTCCGACAATGCCGAACGTCCGCAAAAAAACACCAGATCGACGCGCGAGAAGTCGAACGCGGCGACATCGCCGACCGTCAGTTTTGCCTGATCGTCGCTGACGGGCGAGCCGGCGCTGCGTTCATCATCGAGCGCGTGCAGTTCGGCCATCGCCAATTTTCGTGCCCGCAGCTCATCGATCACCGCCGCACCGATCAAGCTCGACACGCCCACCACTGCGATGCGCGGCAATCCGGCGGCGCTCATCGACGTGTAATCACGGGCGTGGGTGAAACCACATCGGCGCATTGCGCACGAAACCGCAGGTAGTGATCCATCAAAACCAGCGCCAGCATCGCTTCGGCAATCGGCGTGGCACGGATGCCCACACACGGATCGTGACGTCCGGTCGTGACCACTTCGACCGGTTGACCATGAATGTCGATGGTCTGGCCGGGCAGCGTAATGCTGGAAGTAGGCTTCAACGCCAGGCTCACCACGATATCCTGGCCGGAAGAAATGCCGCCCAGGACACCGCCGGCATGATTGCTCTTGAATCCGGTCGGGGTCATTTCGTCACGATGCTCGGATCCTCGCTGTCCGACCGATCTGAATCCGGCGCCGATCTCCACGCCCTTCACTGCATTGATGCCCATCATGGCGCTCGCCAGGTCGGCATCGAGCCGCTCGAACACCGGCTCGCCCCAACCCGGCGGCACACCCTTGGCGATGACCGTCACGCGCGCACCGATGGAATCGCCGGCCTCCCGGATGTGCCAGATAAAATCCTCGAGTTCTTGGACGCGCGAGGGATCGGGACAGAAGAACGGATTGTCGTACGCGGCCGGCGGATCCTTGGGCTCGAGCACGATGGAACCCATCTGCGCAAGATAACCGTGAATGCTGATCTTCAGCCGTTCGCCCAAAAACTTGCGCGCGATGGCGCCGGCCGCCACCCGTACCACGGTTTCCCGGGCCGATGAGCGTCCGCCGCCCCGATAATCGCGAAAGCCATACTTTTGCTGATAGGTGTAATCGGCATGCCCGGGACGAAAGCGGTCCTTGATCTTTTCGTAGTCACGCGAGCGCTGATCCTCGTTGTGCACCAACAGAGCGATTGGCGTGCCGGTGGTCCTGCCTTCGAACACGCCGGAAAGGATGCGGACAGTATCCGGTTCGCGGCGCTGACTGGTGTATTGAGAGGTTCCCGGCCGCCTGCGGTCAACATCGGCCTGCAAGTCCGCTTCGGTGATGTCGAGTCCCGGCGGGCATCCGTCCACCACACAACCGAGCGCAGGGCCATGACTCTCCCCGAAACTGGTTACAGTGAATATCCGACCGAAGGTATTGCCCGCCACGTCTCAAATCTCCTTTTCAGCGTCCAGATCCCGCGCTTTCAGCACGAATACGCCCCCGCCGCCCATCGCAATTCGCGGCCAGATGAAGGGTAGTCGCGGAAATGCACGCAGCAGGGCCGCTTCCGTATTGCCGACTTCCACGACCAGGATGCCATCATCCTCGAGATGAGTCCGAGCGGAGGCGAAAATCGCCCGCACCGCATCGAGGCCATCGGCGCCTGATGCCAAACCCAGCTTGGGTTCATGCCGATACTCGGGCGGCAATGCGCGCATCTCCGCGCGCCCAACATAGGGCGGGTTGCTCACGATGATATCGTAACGGCGATCCGCAACGGCGCTGAAATAGTCGGATCGCAGCACCGAGACCCGCTTTCCCAACCCGAGGCGGCGCACATTGCGCCGGCAGACCTGCAATGCGGCGACGGAGACATCGGCCGCATCCACCCGCGCGCGTGGAAAAGCCTTGGCGCAGGCCAATGCGATGGCACCTGATCCGGTGCCGATATCCAAGACGCGGCGTACGCGGCCGCCCATCCACGGCGCAAAGCGCTGCAGCACCAGTTCCGCAATGGGTGAGCGCGGCACCAACACCCGCTCATCAACGTACAACTCGAGGCCGGCGAAAAAAGCTCGATGAGTGAGGTATGGCAGCGGCACGCGCTCGACGATGCGCCGCTCGAGCAGCGCATCGATCCGCGCCGCTTGACGCCGGGTGAGCGGCCGGGCATAGGCATCCGATCCCAGCTCATGCGCCAGTCCCGCGACAAAGAACACCATTTCGGCTGCTTCGTCGCGCGCATCCGTGGTGCCGTGACCGAAATACACCCGCGCCGCACGCAGCGCCCGTGCACAGCGTTCAATGGCGGCGCCGACGCTCTTGGCCGCGCAGACAGGTTTGTTGGCTGTGTGGGATAATCGGGGCATGACGTCTCGATCGAAACTACTAACTCTTGGGTTCCTGTGTATTGCCGCTGCCTGCGGAGCCGCCGCGGCGCTCGTTTGGGCCCCCAAGCCCGCCATCGAGCTATCCACCGGTACGTGGCTTGCGCCGAGCCGCGCGCTTGCGGATTTTAGCCTGATCGACCACCAAGGTCGTAGCTTTGGGCCGGCGAATTTACACGGTCATTGGTCGTTGATGTTCTTCGGCTACACGAATTGTCCTGATTTTTGTCCGACGACGCTCACGACGCTCGCCGCCGTGGAGAAACGCTTGCGTGCCGCCGGCGCCGTGGCGCCGCCCCAGGTGATCTTCGTGTCCGTCGATGCCAAACGCGATACGCCGGCACAGCTGGCGAAGTACGTCCCCTACTTCGACCCGGATTTCATCGGCCTCACCGCCCCCGATCAACCGACCATCGAAGCCCTGGCAAAAAAATGGGGCGTCGTGGCGGTGATCCGGCCCGAAGCCGACGGCAACTACGCCGTGGATCACTCGGGTGATATTTTCGTGATCGATCCTCAGGGCAAACTTACCGCCATCCTGGGCGGACCTTTCACGGTGGATGCCTTGCAGAGCGATATCGGGCGCATCGTAGCCGGCCGCGGATGAGCGCCGGCCGAGCGTTCGCCTGGTTTCAACACCTGCTGCCCCAGCACGCGCTGTCGCGCCTCATTCTGCGAGCGACGCGCGTGCGTACGCCATGGTTCAAAAATGCGTTGGTGCGCGGCTTTCTGAAACTTTATGCCATTGATATGACGGAAGCCGCTCGAGGCGATCCGTTGAGTTTTGCCAGCTTCAACGAGTTCTTTACGCGTGCCCTGAAGCCGGGCGCCCGCAGCATCGCCGCTGACCCTGCGGCCATCGCCTGCCCGGCGGACGGAACCATCAGCGAGGCGGGCAGCATCGACGGCCAGCGGCTGGTGCAGGCCAAGGGCCGCTGCTATACGCTCATGGAACTGTTGGCCAAACAGCCTTGGGCGAGGGATTTCGAGGGCGGTTCTTTCGCGACCATTTATCTCGCACCATTCAATTACCATCGTGTGCACATGCCGCTGCGCGGGCAGCTCAAGGACACGGTCTATGTGCCGGGCCGTCTGTTCAGCGTCAACGCGGCGACCGCAGCGCATGTGCCGCAGCTCTTTGCGCGCAATGAGCGGGTGCTGACCCTGTTCGACACGGCATTCGGCCAAGTCGCGCTGATCCTGGTCGGCGCCCTGAATGTGGGAAGCATCGCCACCGTTTGGGCCGGGGATATCACACCCGCCGCGCGCCGAGCCATTACCAGGCTGCCGCGCCAGGAGGTGTTGCTCGAAAAGGGGGAGGAGCTGGGCCGCTTCAACATGGGCTCCACCGTGATTTTGCTGTTTCAGCGCAATCGAGCGCAATGGCACGCGGACTTGCGCGCCGGCGCAAGCGTCAGGCTCGGCCAATCGATGGGGTCGCTCGAGTGACATGGCGCCCCACGGCGACGCATGCGGCCTTGAGAAGGCGCGCCGAGATGCTGGGAGTGACGCGCGAATTCTTCAAGCGCCGCGGCGTTCTGGAAGTGGAAACGCCCATCTTGAGTGCAGCCGCCGTGAGCGATCCGCAAATCGAATCATTGGCGACGCAAATCGCCGGCCTGCCGGGCCGCATGTACCTCTGTCCATCGCCTGAATATGCGATGAAGCGCCTATTGGCGAGCGGCAGCGGCGATATTTACCAGATCTGCAAGGTGTTTCGCGACGCCGAACGCGGCCGCTGGCACAACCCCGAATTCACGATGATCGAGTGGTACCGCTTGGGCTTCGACGATGCGGCCCTGATGGACGAGGTTGAAGCGCTGATCGGGGAACTGCTGGCGCCCATACGCCGGCTCGAGACGGCGGAACGACTGAGCTATTCGGCCGCATTGCAGCGTCACGCGGGCGTCGATGCGCTGCGCTCGAGCGAGGCTGAACTGCGCGCGGCAGCGATACGCCATGGGATCAGCTGCGAGGCCGAGCTTGACCGTGACGCCAAGCTCGATCTATTGATGGGGCTGGTCGTCGGACCTCGACTGGGCCTTGACCGGCCGTGTTTCATTTGCGACTACCCCGCATCGCAGGCGGCGCTTGCCCGCTTGAGACCGGGGGACCCGCGCGTGGCGGCGCGCTTCGAGCTGTACTTGGACGGGCTCGAATTGGCGAATGGATTTCACGAGCTGGTGCAACCCAGGGAACAACGCGACCGCTTCACCCGCGACCTGGCGGTGCGCCGTGTGCGACGGCCGGCGCCAACCGCCGTTGGACGAGAATTTGCTGGCCGCCCTCGAGAATGGAATGCCCGATTGCGCCGGGGTTGCGCTCGGATTCGACCGTCTCGTTGCCATCGCGTTGGGGGCCGGTCGCCTGGCCGACGCGATGTCCTTCGACATCGACAACGCGTAGCGGCGCTCGCTAGCCCTTGCCGCGCGACAGGTACTCGCCGGTGCGGGTATCGATGCGCAGTATCTCGCCCTCGTTGATGAACAACGGCACCCGCACCATCGCCCCGGTTTCCAGCTTCGCAGGTTTCGAACCACCCGTCGCGGTGTCGCCGCGCACGCCCGGATCGGTCTCTACCACCTTGAGCTCCATGTGCGCAGGCGGCGTGACTTGAAGAGGCACGCCGTTCCACAAGGTGACGACGCAGACGGTGCCGTCTTTGAGCCACTGAGCACCGTCACCCACCGCCTGTTTGGACGCGGTGAGCTGCTCGAAGGTATCGGGCACCATGAAGTGGAAAAAGTCCCCGTCGCTGTACAGATACTGCATATCCGTATCGACGACGTCGGCCGCCTCCACCGTGTCACCGGATTTCCAGGTGCGCTCGATGGTACGGCCGGTCTTCAGGTTGCGAACCCGCACCCGGTTGAACGCCTGCCCCTTGCCGGGCTTGACCATCTCGTTCTCGACGATGGAATACGGGTCGCCGTCGATCAGAATCTTCAGGCCGGATTTGAATTCGTTCGTGCTGTAGTTAGCCATCGAAGGCCTCGAGTTGAAGGGCGCGTATCATAGCCGCAACCCGAGGGTTGTGGCCAGTTTGACGCCTGTCCCAGATTAACGAAAATCCAAGGTGGTACACTTTGGGCACAGTTTACGAGGATTTCCCAGTTGAACGAACAGGGCGCAGTTCCAATGATCGTCATGACGCGGTCCCAGGACCACGTCGAGGCGATTAACAGCACTTTGCGCAAAGCCGGCCATCCGGTGCATTGCACCTGGCTATCCGACGCCAGCGATCTCGGCGACGCCCTCACCCAGCTCAATCCGGAAATGCTGTTCGTGTTCACCGAGGAACTCAAGGTCGATCTGGCCTCGATCATGAAGGTGAAGCAGCAGAGCGCGCCGGGCATGCCCGTGCTCGTCGTGCGCGAGCAGGTCGACGAAGCGGCGATCGACGAAGCGATGCGCCTGGGCAGCCAGGACGTCGTCACCCTCGCGAATCGCAGCCGCTTGCAGGCGGTCGCGAGCCGGGAGCTGCGCGCTCATCGCTTGGAGCGCGCACTGTCGACGACCCTGTCCTCGGCGCGCGAATATCGCGAACAGCTGCAGAATTTTCTGGAAGGCTCGGCGGATGCCATCACCCACATCCAAGAAGGCATCATCGTAGATGCGAACCGCGCCTGGCTCGAACTGTTCGGCTATTCCGAAAACGACGCGCTCACCGGCTCGCCGCTGATGGATCTGTTCGAGCAGGAGACCCACCCCGCGCTCAAGGGCGCGCTGGTGGCCTGCCTGCAGGGCAAATGGAGCGGACACGGCCTCAAAGTGCGGGCGCTGCTATCCGACGGCTCGAACCTCGCGCTCGAACTGGGGCTCACCCGCGCCGACTACGAGAATGAGCCTGCGGTGCGCATCACCATCTCAGCGCTGCACAAAAAGGATCGCAATCTCGAAGTGCAGCTGGTGGATGCCGTCAAGAATGACGCCACCACGCAATTTCTGCAGCAGCGCTACTTGCTGGCCGCGATGCGCGAGCGCGCCAAGCGGCCCATGCGCGGCGGCGTGCGCCAGGTTGCGCACTTGAAGCCCGATCGCTTCATCGATATTCAGCAATCGATCGGTGTGCTCGCCAGCGAAGACTTCATGGCCCAGCTGGCGGATCTGCTGCGCTCCCAATTGACGAGCACCGACCTGTGCGGCAGATTCGGCGGCAACGGCATCCTGGTGATGTTGGAGCGCGGCACTGCCAAAGACGTCGAGACCTGGGCTGAGAACATCGCCAAGCGCGTGCATGCACATGTCTTCGTGATCGAGGACAAGACGCTGTCGGCCACGGTCACGGTGGGCTTGGGGCTCTTGCCCTCGGCCAATCCCGATCTGGGCGGCGCCGTCACCGATGCCGTCAGCGCCACCCGCCGCGGCCGGGAATTGGGCGGCAATCAAATGTACGTCGTGGACAAATCGGACACCGATACACGCGTGCAGGCGTACGACAAGATTTGGGTGAAGCACATCAAGAGCGCCTTGATGGAGAATCGATTCCGCTTGGTGCAGCAGCCGATCGCCAGTTTGCTTGGCGAGGACAAGGGCATGTTCGACGTGCTGGTGCGCATGCTGGACGAACAGGGCAACGAGGTATTGCCGGCCGAGTTCATCGCCGCCGCCGAGCGCAATGACTTGATGAAGAACATCGACCGATGGGTGGTCGGCGCATCGATGTCATTCGCGGCCAATCGCAAGGCTTCGTGTATTTTCGTGCGTCTGTCGAAGGACACGGTGCTCGACAAGAGCGTGCTGGCCTGGCTCGAAACACAGTTGAAATCCCTCAAGATCGAGCCTAAGCGCCTGTGCATGCAAGTCACCGAGGAACTTGCGAATCAGTACGTGCTGCAGACCAAGGAACTGGCCGAAAGCTTGCGCAAGCTGGGCTTCCGCTTTGCCTTGGAGCATTTCGGCACCGGCCGCGATCCGCTCAAACTGCTGAGCGACATCGAAATGAATTTCATCAAGGTGGATGGCTCCTTGATGCAGGGCCTGTCCACCAATCAGATCCAGCAGCAACGCGTGAAGGGCCTGGTCGAGGCCGCGAAGCGCAAAGGCATCGAGACCGTGGCCGAGCGCGTCGAAGATGCCAACACCATGGCGGTGCTATGGCAGCTGGGAATCGAGTTCATTCAAGGATACTTCGTGAATGCGCCCGAAGATGTGACCATGTCGGGCGAGCGCTAGCAGCCCTCAAGCCGGCGAAACCTCGAGCCGATCGATCTGCTTGTAGGCGCGCGAAAATCGCTGGCGGCGCTGGCCCTTCTTGTCTTGGAACGCTTTGAGTTCCTCGAACTTGAGCTTCATCGGCGCACTGTTGCCGCTGTAAACCGTCAAGACCTCACCCGGCGCGACCACGGCCATGGCGACCAAGTACTCGTCGCGCTCGGCGGATTTCTTGCCGGCTGATTCCAAAGAAGTTTTGCCCCTTGCCGGCGGTCATCTCTTCGATCCGGCTCACCGGCAACGCGAGCACCTCGCCGTCATTGTTGACGAAAACTGCCAGCGCCGCCGCGTTGCCCAACGGCTGGGCGGGCAGCACCAGCGCGTTCTCCGGCACTTTCAGCACCGATTTGCCCTTCTTGTTGCGCGCATACATTTCGCGCAAGCGAACGGCAAATCCATAGCCCGCGTCGCTCGCCAGCAGCCAAAGATCGTCCGGTTCGCCGATCAAGACGGCGGCAAATGTCGCACCATCCGGCGGATCGACAGTGCCTGACAGCGGCTCGCCATAACCGCGGGCGGCCGGCAGCTGATGGGCATCCAAACTGTAGGCGCGGCCGGTGGAATCGACGAATACGGCCTGCTGCAGATTGCGGCCTTTCGCGGAAGCCTGGTACTCATCGCCGCTCTTGTAGCTCAAGGCGCGCACGTCGATATCATGGCCCTTGGCGGCGCGCACCCAGCCCAATCGAGAGAGCACCACGGTGGCAGGCTCGCTGGTCAAGAGCTCCGTTTCGGAAATGGCCTGTGCCGCCTCACGCTCCACCAAGCGGGTGCGCCGCTCATCGCCGTACTCTTCCGCATCGCTCATCAGCTCTTCCCGAACCAGCTTGGTCAAGCGCGCCTTGCTCTTCAATATCTTTTCGATCTCGTCGCGCTCTTCGGCGAGCTCTTTCTGCTCCTCCCTGAATTTTCATTTCCTCGAGGCGCGCGAGGTGGCGCAGCTTGGTCTCGAGTATCGCCTCAGCCTGGGTCTCGGAGAGCTTGAAGCGCTTGATCAATACCGGTTTTGGCTGATCCTCGGTGCGCACGATGCGAATCACCTCGTCCAGATTCAGGTACGCAATCAGCATGCCGTCGAGGATGTGCAGCCGGGCGCTGAGCTTCGCCAGCCGATGGTTCAGGCGGCGGCTCACCGTGGATTTGCGAAATTCCAGCCATTCCAGCAGCAGTTCCTTCAGGCCCATCACGCGCGGCCGTCCGTCGAGGGCGATCACGTTGATATTCACCCGGTAATTGCGCTCGAGATCGGTGGTCGCGAACAAATGAGCCATGAGCGCCGGGACATCCACACGATTGGATTTCGGTACCAGCACCAGTCGCGTCGGGTTCTCATGATCCGACTCGTCGCGGAAATCCTCGACCATCGGCAGCTTCTTCTGCTGCATTTGCGCGCCGATCTGTTCGAGCACCTTGGCGCCCGACACCTGGAAGGGCAGCGCGTCGATCACGATTTCGCCATCTTCGATTTCATAAGTGGCGCGCGCCTTGAAGCTGCCGGAACCGGTGTCGTACATCTGCACCAGCTCGTCGCGGGGTGAGACGATTTCCGCACCGGTCGGCAAATCCGGGCCTTTGATGTGCGCCATGATCTTGCGCGTGCTCAAATCCGGATCGTCCAGCAGCGCGACGCAGGCCTTGACCACCTCTCGCAGATTGTGCGGCGGGATATCGGTGGCCATGCCCACGGCGATACCCGATCCACCGTTGAGCAACAGGTTCGGCACCCGCGCCGGCAGCATGGTGGGCTCATCGAGCGAACCGTCGAAGTTGGGCGCCCAATCCACCGTGCTCGCACCGAGTTCCTGAAGCAGCAAGTCTGCGTAGCGCGTGAGCCGCGACTCGGTATAGCGCATCGCCGCGAATGATTTGGGGTCGTCCGTCGATCCCCAGTTGCCCTGCCCGTCGACGATCGGGTATCGGTAGGCAAAATCCTGCGCCATGTGCACCATGGCCTCGTAACAGGCGGCATCGCCGTGCGGATGGAATTTGCCGATCACATCGCCGACCGTGCGCGCCGACTTCTTGTGCTTGGCGCCGGCCGCCAGACCCAGCTCGCTCATCGCGTACACGATGCGCCGCTGCACCGGTTTCAACCCGTCGCCCAGATGCGGCAGCGCGCGATCCAGGATGACGTACATCGAATAGTCCAGATAGGCGCGCTCGGCGAACGCCTTCAGCGGTTCCTTCTCGACGCCTTCGAAATTCAGTTCTTGATCTTTCATGGTGGCGGCGCGTCAGATGTGCGCAAGATTGCCCTTGCTCTCGAGCCATTCGCGCCGATCGCCGGCGCGCTTCTTGGCCAGCAGCATGTCCATGAGCTGATCCGGGCTGTCCTTGGCATCGATGGTCATTTGCACCAGGCGGCGGGTTTGCGGCGCCATGGTGGTTTCGCGCAACTGCAATGGGCTCATTTCACCCAGACCCTTGAAGCGCGTGACCACCGGTTTGGTGCGTGGGCTCTCCGCGGCAATGCGCTTCAGGGTCTTTTCGCGCTCCGCCTCATCGAGCGCGTAGCTCACTTCCTTGCCGGCGTCGATGCGAAACAGCGGCGGCATGCACACATAGATATGGCCGGCAACCACCAGCGGACGGTAATGCCGTAGAAACAGGGCGCACAGCAGCGTGGCAATGTGCTGTCCGTCGCTGTCTGCGTCCGCCAGGATGCAGATCTTGTGATAGCGCAAAGCCGACAGGTCGCTGGCAGCCGGATCGACGCCGATCGCAATGCTGATGTTGTGCACCTCCTGCGATTGCAGCACCTCGCCGATGTCGGCTTCCCAGGTGTTCAATATCTTTCCGCGCAGCGGCATGATGGCCTGCGTGACACGATCGCGCGCCTGCTTCGCCGAACCGCCGGCCGAATCGCCCTCCACCAGAAACAACTCGCCGCGGGCCGGGTCCTGGCTGACGCAGTCGGCGAGTTTGCCCGGCAATGCCGGGCCCGCGACGATGCGCTTGCGCGCGACTTTCTGGCTGTCTTTGAATCGCTGTTGCGCATTGGCAATGGCCAGCATGGCGATCTTCTCGCCCTGGTCGGAATGCTGGTTGAGCCACAGCGCAAAGGCGTCCTTGATCACGCCTTGCACGATGCCCGCCGATTCACGCGAGGAAAGCTTTTCCTTGGTTTGACCGGCAAACTGCGGCTCGCGCATTTTCATGGAAAGCACGAAACTTACGCCGTCCCAGACATCTTCCGGGGTCAGCTTCAATCCGCGCGGCACCAGGTTTCTGAATTCGCAAAACTCCCGTACCGCGTCCGCCGCTCCGACGCGCAGGCCGTTGACGTGCGTGCCGCCCTCCGTCGTGGGGATCAAATTCACGTAGCTTTCCGCAATGGCGTGTTCGGACTCGAGCACCCAGGCGAGAGCCCAATCGAGCGAACCACCCTCGATGTCGCGCTTGCCGTAGAAGGTCTCGGCCGGCAGCCATTCACCCTTGCCCAACTCCTCGGCGAGATACTGATGCAAACCGCCGGTGTAGAACCATTCGTCGCGCTCGCCCGTATTTTCGTTGGTCAGCGTCACGCGCAAATTCGGACACAGCACCGCCTTGGCGCGCAGCACCTGCTTGAGTTTCGGAATCGCGAATTTATCGGTGTCGAAATACTTCGGATCCGGCCAGAACCGGATGGTGGTGCCGGACTTGGATTTCGCAACGTCGCCCACCACCTCGAGCTTGGACTTGAGCACACCGCCCGCGAAACTGATGTTGTACTCCTTGCCGCCGCGCCGCACCCAGCATTCCAAATGCTTCGACAGCGCATTCACCACCGAGACGCCGACGCCGTGCAGTCCGCCGGCGTGCTGATAGGTCTTGTCGTTGAATTTGCCGCCCGCGTGCAGGCGCGTCAGGATCAGCTCGACTCCGCTCACCTTTTCTTTCGGATGAATGTCCACGGGCATGCCGCGGCCGTCGTCCTCGACCTGCAAAGACCCATCCTTGAAAACGGTAACGGCGATGTTTTCACAATATCCGGCCAGGGCCTCGTCGACGCTGTTGTCGATCACTTCGTGCGCGAGATGATTCGGGCGCGTGGTGTCGGTGTACATGCCCGGCCGCCGGCGCACAGGATCCAAACCGCTCAGTACCTCGATATCGGAGGCCGTATAAGACGATGCCATCAGTTACCTCAAGAAGCCTGCCTGTTTCGCGTGAGCCGCGTTGCCGAAGGCGGCGAAGTTTAGCATGCTGAACCGCGATGCAACGGCTGGTGCCGGGTGCGCGATTCGGCTATCGTTGGCAAATGGGAATCGCAAACATACAGAACATGAATCGCACCATTCCGGTTCTGCCGCAACCGTACGGCATCCGTGTGCGGCTGCGTCACGGCGATCCGTTTGCCAAGCTGGTCGGCGCCGACTGGCAGAAAACCCATTGGTATTTTACCGCTGGCGAACGCGACCGCATGCTCGATGACATGTCGCGCAAGCACGAATACTCCCGCATCGGCGACGCCCCCGCGCTGGTTTTCGAGAAAGTCGAGAAACTCGGCGAAAGCCGCAGTTTTTGATTTTACGTACGGGGTCGCTTCGACCCCGTGAATAGGGCGCGTCAGCGCTCAAAAAGTTCGACCCAAGAACAAATAATACGCACTGTGCCCCGCCGTGTCGTAACCCGACCCCAGGTAAACCGGGCCAAGAAAGGTATCGAAAGCCAGAAACAGCGAGGCGTCCTTGCGCGCTGATCCGAAGCTCGCCTCGCCGCGCTGCTGCCAGGCGTTGCCGAGCTCGAGTGACGTGCCGATGTAGGCGGGAAATTCGAAAAAGCCCTCGCCCCCGCGGCCGATCTTGCGAAAGTAAATGGCGCGCGCAATGGCATAGTCCTGGCCGAATAACGAAGTGGACGCGAGGCCGGATAAATTGAAAAATCCCCCCAAGGAAAACAACTCGGGCACGGCGGTGGGCTTGATGGTGCCGCTGACGACACTGCCGGCCGTTGTCCAGAAAAGCAGCGTGTTGCGGCCCATGGAACGCGCGATCAGCCAATCGGCCTGTACTTTGTCCCAAGCGGTGTCGCCGCCCAAGTTGCTTCGATTGGCATCCCATTGAAAGGTAAATTGCTGCCCATCGCGCGGGAAATGCAAATTGTCGAGCTTATCGTAGCTGAATTTGAAGAATAGCCCGCCCTCATTGTACTGCTGGTCCACGAGGGTGGGATCACCCAGGCGCACCCGCGCCGCGCCGTTGGTGCGGTGGAATCCGGCGCGAATCTCACCCCAATTCCCGAGGGTGCGCCCGATATCGAAATCAGCTTCAACCTCGCGGTCGCGATAGTCGGCGACTTCGACATCTTTGTTGTAGAGCTGCAGATCCCGCGCCTCGATGCGCGCGCTCGGCGCCACGAACCAGGTACGCTGCGCGTCGAGCGGCTGGTAGAACTCGCTCGCCACTCTCGGATCGCTGCCGATCTGCAAATCGGTCACCAGCTCGGCTCCCAAATCGTCGAGTTCGGTCAAGATGAAGCGCGCCGCTGCGTTGTAGCGGCTGTTGCCTTGGAAATTGTCTTCCAGATTCAAACCGAAGCGAATGTAATTCGGACCCCAGGATTTGCGGCGAGCCCGCACCTCGAGGCCGGATTCCTGATCGGCACCCTGACCTTGATCGACCAGGCCATAGTCCAGCGTCTCGAAATTGCCCAGACCGTATAGCTGCGTGACGCGTTGGCCGACCGCATCGATATCCAGAGGCTTGCCCACCAACGGCTGCATTTCCGCCATGATGGTCTTCTCGTAACGCTTGGATTGTTCATCGACGCGTACGAACTTGATGGGCGGCAGCCCGGGTTCGCGCGACGCCCGCCGCGCCAGGTAGTCATGGTAAGCACCGTCGCTCACGCTCAATGGGCCGAGCCGCGCGGCCATCGCATGCGCCGCATTCTCGCCGGCGGCGATGGTCGAATTCACCGCGGTGAAGTCAGTGGAAGTGGCCGTACCCAGCACCGGCTCGACCAAGATGTCCGAGGAACTCAAGGTGGCGCGTTGCCGGTTCGCATCCTTGCGCACCAATATCGCCAGCATCTGGTTGGAGATCGACAAGGCCGTATCCAGTGCATCTCGCGACTGCAACGGAAAACTCACGTCGGACACGATGAGAATATCGGCGTGCATGGCGCGCGCCACATCGATGGGCAGATTCTCCGCAAGTCCGCCATCCACCAAAACCCTCCCCTGCGTCTCGACCGGCGCAAATACGCCGGGAGCCGAAATGCTGGCGCGCAGGGCGATCGCGAGATCTCCTTTGTCCATCAGCACTGCATTGCCGGTGAGCAGGTCGGTGGCGACCGCGCGAAATGGCGTCGGCAGCAGATTGAAATCCGTGCTGTTGCTGAAAGGCAGGGTGAGCTGGCGCAGGGTCTCCTGTAACTTTTGTCCTTGAATGAGGCCCTTTGGCAGCAGGATTCGGCCGTGCTTGAGCCCCAAGGGCAGGCGCACCAGGAAATTCCGATCGTCTTGTTTGCGCCGGAAGGCCAGGTCGCGCCGCGGCGGTGCATCGTGAAAAGCTTCCTGCCAGTCCACCGAGCGCATGGTGGCGTCGATCTGCGCGGCCGTCATCCCGCTCGCGTACAACCCGCCCACCACCGCGCCCATGCTGGTGCCGGCAATGCAGTCAATCGGGATTTTCAGCTCTTCGAGAACCTTCAGGACACCGATATGCGCCATGCCGCGCGCACCGCCGCCCGATAGCACCAGACAAATTCGCGGCCGCACCGGCGGCGGGATGTCCGCCGTGCCCCCAGGCTCGGCGGCGCAAGCAAACTGGCAACTCGCCGCCAGCGCGCAGGCCCATCCGACGTGTCTGGCGAGCTTCCCCATGGGGAGCTAGGCTCCCAGGTTTAGAGCACCACGTCGATACTGGAAGCGGTAAAAGTATTGCCGGTGCGGTTGTAGAAGCCTCGTGCCACGAATCGGGTCGCCGGCGTGGGCGTGGCGAAGGTCGTGTTGAGCCGGGTTACGAAGGCTGCAAAGCCATTGAACGACTGGATGGGGACAGTCGTAGCCGAGGTGATGGCGCCCGGCCCCACGGAAAATACCGGTGTGAACAGCGGCAGACCATTCGCCGCCGGCTGAGCCGCTGCCGGAACGATCGTCGGCGTGGCGCTCAAGGTCTTGATGTCCACATTTTCAGCACCGATGTGCAGCTGACCCGAGCCGAAAGCGGCATTGGCAAGGTCGATCGAAAGGCCCGTGGAGGTCAGCGTGGCAAACGGCGCGGCGGTGCCGGCGCCGGTCCAAACGACATCCATGCTGGCAGGTTCGTTCGCCTCGGTATTCACGGCCTCGGCAATGAAGTCCGGCGGCGCCGTGCCGAACGGACTGGTAAAGCCTTCGATCCACAGCGGATCACCTGCTGCGGCGGCGACCGGCAGCGCAGCGGTATTCACCAGGTAATTGGCCGCCGTCGGATCCTGCCCCGCACCGGTACCGTTGCCGGCAAAGTTGTAAACGCCGACCGGCCAGTTTTCGATGGTCTGCAGGTTCAAAGCCGCGCTGCCGGACGCCGCAGAGACCAGCGTTCCAAAGAGCTCCGTCGACTGAATGCGCACCGAACCGGTATCCTGCGATGAATTGCCGGTGGCGTCGAGAACGGTGACGCCGGTCGCATTGACCGAGTAGAGGCCGCGGACGGTGATGTGTTGTCCGACCGAAATCGAATTGGCGTTCAAGGGCCCCAAGGTGGAGCTGCCGTCGGCGGTCACCAACGTGCCGGGTCCCACCAGCACCTGCGAGTCCCTGCTTTCGAATTGAACCAATTGTTGGATATTGGCGAACAGCGTCGCGCCGCGCAGCGTCAGTACATTGCCGCTGCGCGCAATCACGTCGCCTTCCAGGCCATCGGTGAAGAAATCTTCCAGCGTGCCGCCGGCAATCACATAAACGGAATGGAATATTCCGGCATTGACACCGGGTGCGGGCGTGGTCGTGGGTTCGAAAGTGGTGAACGCCGCGGCCACCGTCGACCCTGCCGAGGCCTGGGATATCGGCGTCAGCCCGGCGTTGCCGACATACGTGACGCCGCCGAACTGGTAGATGGTCTGCGGACTGCTGAACAGCGTCAAGGTGCCCAGACTGTTCACTTCGTCGAAGAACGGCCGCACGACCACCGTGTAGGTGCCGAGGTTCACGCTCGAATTGATCAAAGCGCCGCGCACCCGGATCAACTTGCTGTCGGGTGAATTGGTGGTCATCGACATGAACGGATTGACGGTGACCCTCGGCGGGCTGGCGGTCAGATCAACGGCGTTCGATGCGGCAAGGTCGAAGTCAAGGGACAGGCGCAGTGCATTGCTCGTCGCGAAAGTGGGCTGCAGGGTCAATTGATTGCCGGGGTCAAAATTCACGGTGACCGCGACCGTGGTCGGCGTGGCGCCCGCGGGACCCACCAGCGTCGCCGCGACCGGCGCGCCGTTGACCATCACGGAAATCTGCGCGTTGGTGTAATCGAGCGTGATGGTCGCCGAGGTATAGGTGTCGACCGGCAGGCTCGCCGTGGCCCAGAGCTCGGAGAGATTCTGCAGCTTGGTGAAGTCGACGGTCTCCGGAACCGCCACCGCGGTGACCGAGCCGTTGAGCGTGCCGTTCAGGATGACCGAGTCGACCGTGACGATGTAGCTCGAGAATTGGCCGGCATCGTCGGTCAGGCTCAAGCTGGTCCACGCAACGCCGAAACCGCTGTTGAGATTATTGTTGTGGCAGCCGGCTGCCAGGAAACCGAATGTGCACGCGCAGAGCAGCGCGGCCAGGCGATTGCGGGCCTTATTCTTGATCGATGGGTGCACTACGGGTTCCAATATGTGGCTGGGGCTCGAACTTAAGGCTGCGTAGAATAAAGGCTTTCGAGACTTTGCGCGCAGCAAAGTTCCATTTTACCGCGCCCACGAGCCTGCTAGCGGCCCGCGCGGGTTCCCAGCGGACGCGGCACCTGCTGGGTGATACAGTGAATATTGCCTCCACCCAGCAGTATTTCGCGGGTGGGGACGCCCAGCACGGTTCGGTTCGGAAACAGGAGTTTGAGCATGCGCAGCGCGGGCGCATCGCTGCGTTTGTCGTAAAGCGGCATCACCAGGCACTTGTTCGCGATATAGAAGTTGATGTACGAGGCGGCGAGCCGGTCTCCGGCTCGGCGAGGATGGCTGCCGGGGCGTGCATCGATGCCTGCTGCTTCCTCGGCGGTCATGAACAGGGGCCCCGGCTGATGGATTTTGTGGACTTCCAAGCGGCGGCCGCGCGCGTCCTTGGCGTGACGCAGGCGCTGGTAAGCGTCCTGGGAAACCTCGAACTGCGGATCGCTGCGATCGTCGGTCCAGGTCAGTGCGACATGCCCGGGACTGGTAAAGCATGCGAGTTCATCGATGTGGCCGCCGGTCTCGTCACGGTAGACGCCTTTGCCCAGCCAAATCACGGTGCTCACCGCCAGATACCGGCGCAGCTGCTCCTCGATATCGTCGCGCGACAAATGCGGATTTCGATTCGGATTGAGCAGGCACTCTTCGGTGGTCAGGCAGGTCCCTTGACCGTCAACGTGAATCGCGCCGCCTTCCATCACCAGGGACGTGCGATATCGATCCGCGCCTTCGAGTTCCAATACCTTTTGTGCAACTTCATCATCCCTGTCCCAGGGGAAATATAATCCGCCCTGCAAACCTCCCCACGCATTGAAGGTCCAATCGACCCCGCGGCGGCGCCCTTTGCCGTCGATGACAAAGGTCGGCCCGCAATCCCTCATCCAGGCATCGTTGCTGGTAAGTTCAACGACGCGTATGTTTCGCGGCAGGCGCGCACGCGCATTTTCGAACTGGGCCGCCGAAACTCCGACGCTGACCGGTTCGCCGGCGGCGATCGCCGTTGCCACCGCAGCGAATGCCGCCTGCGCCGGTTTGGCGCCGAGGCGCCAATTGTCCGGGCGCTCCGGCCATAGCATCCAGCAGCCCGAATGTCTTTCGAACTCCGCGGGCATGCGGAAGCCGTCCCTGGCAGGTGTTGATGAAAGGTTTCGCAATGCGGGTCTCCGGTCGTGCATGCTAGCATTGCGGCTGCATTTACAGGAGCTCAAGGAATGTCAGAAGCCAAGCCGGTCGCCGTGAAAATCCCCGTCGGGGGCGAGAAGATCACCATCTCGAACGGCAAATTGCACGTGCCCAACCACCCCATCATCCCGTACATCGAAGGCGACGGCACCGGCCGCGACATCTGGCGGGCGAGCGTGCGGGTGTTCGATGCCGCGGTTGAAAAAGCCTACGGCGGCAAGCGAAAAATTCACTGGATGGAAGTATTTGCCGGCGAAAAAGCCAACAAGGCGTACAACACCTGGCTGCCGGATGAAACCGTCACGGCCTGCAGAGATTACCTGATCTCCATCAAAGGACCGCTCACGACGCCCGTCGGCGGCGGGATCCGCTCATTGAACGTGGCTTTGCGACAGCTTCTGGATCTGTACGTGTGCCTGCGGCCGGTGCGCTGGTTCAAGGGCGTGCCCTCCCCCGTCAAGACGCCGGAAAAGGTCGACATGGTCATTTTCCGCGAGAACACGGAGGACATTTACGCGGGCATCGAATTCGAGGACAGGGTCCGCGGAGTGCAAGAAATTTCTGGACTTATTCAAGCAGAATTTTCCGAAGCAGTTCGCCAAGATCCGTTTTCCGGATACCTCGGGCATCGGACTGAAACCGGCGTCCAAGGAAGGCACCGAACGGCTGTTCCGCGCGGCGGTGAAGTACGCGATCGACAACAAGCGCAAGAGCGTGACCATCGTGCACAAGGGCAACATCATGAAATTCACCGAGGGTGCATTTCGCGGTTGGTCCTATCAATTGGCGGAGCGAGAATTTCCCGCACAAATCTTTACCTGGGAACAATGGGAGCGCATCAAGGCCGAACAGGGCGAAAAAGCCGCGAATGAGCAGATGGACGCGGCGAAGAAGGCCGGCAAAGTCATCATCAAGGATGCGATCGCGGACATCACCTTGCAGCAGGTACTGACCCGTCCGGACGAGTTCGACGTGGTCGCCACGATGAATCTGAACGGCGACTATTTGTCCGATGCACTGGCCGCCCAGGTCGGCGGCATCGGCATCGCACCCGGCGGCAACATCAACTACATGACCGGACACGCGGTGTTCGAAGCCACGCATGGCACGGCGCCGAAGTATGCCGATCTCGACAAGGTCAATCCGGGCTCCCTCATCCTGTCCGGCGAGATGATGTTCAGGTACATGGGCTGGCTGGAGGCCGCGGATGCCATCATCGGCGCCATGGACAAAACCATCGCGCAAAAGACCGTGACCTACGATTTCGCGCGGCTCATGCCCGGCGCGACCGAGGTCAAGTGCAGCGAGTTCGGCGACATATTGATTCGAAATCTATAACGCTCGAACCGGACTCCAGGGCCAGAACAACGCTGCGGGACTCGAGCCGAACTCCAGTGCTCGCAAGGAAGCGCCTCAGCGTGCCGCGCCTGCAAGCTTGAGCCGTGCAGGCTGCGGCAGCGAGCGCTGCTTCAAAATGTCGAATGCCGCGATTCGATACGCTTCGCTCATGGTGGGAAAATTGAAAATTTGCTCGATGAAGAAATCTGCGGTTGCGCCCGTCGCGATCGCCGCCTGGCCCAGGTGAACCAGTTCGGTCGCGCCCTCCCCCAATACCTGCACGCCGAGCAGCTGCGCGCTCGCCCGATCGCACAGCAGCGTCAAGAATCCCGTGGGCTCGCCCGCGATGTGCGCGCGCGCCACTTCGCTGAAATCGGCCCGGCCGACGATGACGTCCATTTTTTTGGATGCCGCCTCGGTCTGCGACAGGCCCACGCAAGCGATCTCGGGAATGGTATAGACCCCGGTGGGGACCAAGCTGGTGATGGCGGGCGGCGGCAGTCCCAGCGCGACCAGCGCGGCGCGGCGCCCCTGATCGGCTGCGGCACAGGCCAGTGCCGGCGGCCCGATGGCATCGCCGGCGGCATATATCCCTGGGATATTGGTTTCAAAAAACTCGTTCACCTGCACGGTGCCGCGCGCACTGATATTCAAGCCCAGCCGATCGAGCCCAATGCCCTCGAGATTGGCGACGCGGCCGAATGCGGCGAACACGATGTCCGAGGCCAGTGGTTCGGCGCCGCGCAGCTGAACTTCGACCTGGGAGAAGCCGTCGAAGCGCGCGCCGCCGACCTCGGAGCCGCCGCGGTATTCGCCGCCCATGGCGCGAAAAGCGGCGAGGAATCCGCAGCGCAGCGCCGGATCGAGGAATCCCAGCGGCTCCGCCGCCTTGTCCAGCATGGTCACCGTGCAGCCCAGCGCCGCAAATATGGATGCATATTCGCAGGCAATGACGCCGCTGCCCAACACCAGCATGGAGCGGGGAATGTACGGCAGACTCAAAATCGAATCGCTGTCGACAATGTGTTCGTGATCCACTTCAATGGCGGGCACATGCCGCGGCCGGGATCCGGTGGCGAGCAAGGTGCGGGAGGAGTGCAGGATTCGGCGCGAGCCGTCCAGATGCTGAACCTCGATTCGCTGCGCATCCAAAAAAACGCCTTTGCCCCGGATCAGTTCGACGCCGTTGCGAAGCAGCTGCGCCAGAAGAAAACGGTCCTGTGCGGCGATCACCGCGTCGACGCCATGCAAGAGAGCGGACAAAGGCGCATCGCCGCGCAGCTCTACCGCCAACGAGGTCGCGCTGCCCCGCATGCGCCGATAGCGAAGCGCCTGTTCACGCAAGGCCTTGCTGGGGATGGTGCCGGAAAGCAGGCAAGCGCCGCCCACCTGCGGCTCGCGCTCGACCACGCAGGCGCGAAAGCCGGCTTTGGCCGCCTGTATCGCCGCCTTCTGACCGGCCGGACCCGACCCCAAGCAGATCAGGTCGAATTCCGAGTGCTGCATTACAGGCCCGCCAGGCTGCGCACGTGATCACGTTTCGCCAGCATCAGACGCCGATCGTCGGGAAAAACTCCGAGCTGCTCGAACACCGGGCTCTCGAGCACCACGGCTTCGTCCAGCAGCAGCGGGTGCATGGTGTGAGTGGCCAAGACGTGCGCCGCATGCACCGTTCCGGCAAGATCGCTGTGCGCTGAACTTCGGTAGTCGCGCCAATCGCTCGCCGCGTCCTGCACATCATCGGGCAGCCGCCAATTGCTCATCAGCAATCGGCCGAATCGCGGCTCGAATTCGCTCACCAGATCGGCAAAGGCCTTTGCATCCATCACCGAACGCTGCTGTATTTCGAATCCCGAGAGAATCTTCAGCGCCAATGCCGCGCCGGTGCGATGCATGAGCGCCGCCAGGAAGGCGCTTTCCACGTGCTTGCGCCGCTCGCGCGCAATTTCCTTGGCCCAAAGCCCGCCAACCACGCCTCGCGCCACAATTCTTCGGATTCCGGCTCGTGTCCCGGCGCGGTGAAAACCTCGCCGCGCAGCATCACCGCCATCGCTATGTTGCGCACCTCGGCGACCCCGAGCCATGACACTGCTTGCTGCAGGGACACGATGGGCGCGCGCGGGCGCAACGCCGGAGAATTCGCCACTCGCATGATTTCGCCCGCCAATGCAGGATCCGATTGAATCAAACGTGCGAGCGGCGCCGCATCGGCCGCATGCTGTGCGGTAAGTTCGGCGAGTTGCACGCAAACACGCGGCATGGGAGCGATGTTTTGCGGCCTTACCAAGGATTCGCCCAAAAATGCGTGGGCCGCCTGGAAACCCATGGCGGGAGCGAGGACTGCGGATTGAAGACTCACAACTGGCACCTTTCACGGCGATGCGGCGAACTTACACGGAGAATTTACACCGCGAACTTACACGACGTTCTTGTCGACCCTTCTAAAGATCGGCAACGCGACGGGATGCTTGAGTGAGCCTGACCCTGTGCCAAAAAAATAGCCAAAAACATATGTTAAATCAATGGTTTAAATGAATGGATTTAAATGAATGCCCGATCGAGCGCCTGCGCCAGATCATTTTTCAGGTCGGTTTCGTCTTCCAGGCCGATCGACAGGCGCACGGTCCCCTTGCCCACCAGGGACTGCACACGCTGCTCCGCGCTGTACTCGCGGCTGTGCAAAAGCTGCGGCGGCATGACCAGCGACTCGGTGGATCCGACACTGGCGGTAATCGAAAACAGCTCCAAGGATTCCGCGAAGCGGCCGCCCTCCTCGTAGCCGCCGTCCAGTTCGATGCTCACCACCGTGCCGAAATCCTTCATTTGCCGGCGCGCGAGCGCGTGCTGCGGATGACTGGGAAGACCCGGATAGTGCACCCGCTTGACCCGCGGATGTTGACGCAGAAATTCGCTGACGGCGAGCGCGTTGGCGCACTGCCGCTCGTAGCGCACGAAGTACGTGCGCATGCCGCGCTGGATCAAGAAGGCCGCGTGTGGATCCAGTGCCGGACCCATGGGCCCGATATCTTTGCGCATGACGGCGATGAGTTCGTGGCGCCCGATGATGGCTCCGCCCATCACATCGCCGTGACCGGATGCATACTTCGTCAGGCTGTGAAGGTACACGTCGATGTCGTAGTCGCCATGGTTATGAAAGCCGGCAAAGGTGTTGTCCATCACGGTGAGGCATCCCGCCGCCCTGGCATGCGAGGTCAGATGCTCGATGTCCGCGATCTTGGTGACCGGATTGGTGGGACTTTCGAAAATCGCCAATCGAGTCGGTTTCTCCTTGAGCAATATCTCGATGCCCTCCAGGTCTTCGATCGACAGCATGGTGTGCGTAGACGCCGAACTTGGCCAGCAGGTGCTGCACGATGTAGCGCGTGGGTCCGTAGGATTCGACGAACAGCAGCACGTGATCGCCCGCTTTGCAAAGGGCCAGAAGGCTCGCGGCTATGGTCGCGACCCCCGAGCCGGTCAGCAGACAATCGTCCCTGCCCTGCAGTTCGCCGAGCAAGCGCTGCAATTGTGTCAGGGTCGGATTGGAGATGCGTGAATAGTAAAACCCGGCGCGCTCGCCGCGCTGGTAGCGCAGCGTTTCATTCGTATCGTCGAAGGAGAACTTCACCGACTGAAAGATGGGCGCCACCAGCGGCCGATTGTCCGCAGGGATGGCGACGGCGGGCGGATGATTGACCAGAGTGGTATTTTTCATGAATGCGAGCCTGTATTGTCGCTTTTCCCAACAAGCACTTCAAGGAGCGGCGCTTCCTCCCCGGCCTAAAGACCGGAGTATCGGCGCCGAATATCTGATGAACTTCACGCTCACAGAAAATCAATTGATGATTCAAGCGGCGGCGCGCGAATTTGCGCAGAACGAGATCGCGCCGGTTGCCGCGCAATTCGACGCCTCCGGGGATTTCCCCACGGACACCATCGCCAAGGCCGGCGAACTGGGTTTCATGGGCGTGGAGGTCCCGGAGGAATACGGCGGGGCCGGTCTCGATTCGATTTGCTTCGTGCTGATGATGGAAGAGATCGCCTATGCCGATGCGGCGCATTCGACCATCGTCTCCGTCAATAACAGCCTGTACAACAACGGAATTTTGCAATTCGGTACGGAGCAGCAAAAACGCCTGTTCGTCACGCCGGTCGCCTCAGGCCGTGCCCTCGGCTGCTACGGCCTGACCGAGCCGCAATCCGGATCGGATGCGGCCAATATGCGCACCCGCGCCGTGCTGTCGGCAGACCGCTCCCACTACGTGCTCAACGGCAAGAAGTCCTGGATCACCTCGGGTCCGGTGGCCGACTACATGGTCATGTTCGCGGTCACCAGCCCCGACGCGAAGTCGCAAGGGCATCACCGCGTTCATTCTGGACTGCAACCAACCGGGTTTCATTCGCGGCAAGATCGAGCCCAAACTCGGCATCCGCGCCTCCGCAACCTGCGAGATCGAATTCGCCGACTATAAAATCCCCATCGCCAACCGCCTGGGGGAGGAAGGAAACGGATTCGCCATCGCCATGACCATCCTCGATCAAGGGCGCGTCGGGATCGCGGCGCAGGCCAACGGCATCGCGCGCGCCGCATACGACGCCGCTTTGAGCTATGCGAAGGAACGCCGCGCGTTCGGCGCGCCGATCGGATCATTTCAAATGACCCAGGCAAAGATCGCCGACATGAAAACCCGGCTGTCGGCATCGCGCCTGCTCATGCTGCAGGCGGCTTGGGCCAAACAAGAGGCGAAGAGCAGCGGCGCGCGAACCACGACTGAAGGCAGCATGGCGAAGCTCTATGCCTCGGAGACCGCCATGTTCAATGCACACGCCGCGCTGCAGATCCATGGCGGCATGGGCTACAGCAAGGAGCTGCCCCTGGAGCGTTACTTTCGCGACGCGAAGATCACCGAGATTTACGAAGGCACCAGCGAGATTCAGCGCATCGTGATCGCGCGTCAGGAAACCGGACTGCGTTAGGAGCCTGTCTGAGTGTAAACTCGATCGATATGAACGCCGTCGCAGATTTTACCGACGCAGCGCGACATCCCGTGGAAAAACAGCCGGAATCGCGATTGCGCGAAATTCCGTACAACTACACCTCGCTTGCCGATCGTGAGATCGTGATTCGCCTGCTGGGCGAATCGGCTTGGGACCTGCTCGACGGCTTGCGCAGCGAGCGGCGCACCGGCCGGTCGGCGCGAATGCTGTACGAGGTCTTGGGCGACATATGGGTGGTCGATCGCAACCCCTACCTGCAGGATGATTTGCTGGACAATCCGCAGCGGCGGCGACAGCTCATTGCGGCCATGCATCATCGTCTCTCCGAGGTGGAGAAGCGCCGCGATGGGGCCGATGAGGCGCGCCATGCCAAAGTGGGGGAATTGCTGCGTGCTGCTCTGCACGCCGTGGAGCGATTCGAACGGCAATTCACCGATATCGCCGCCAAGCGCAGGCGCGCGCGACGCATGCTCCGAAAGAACACCCGCAGCGGCAATATCCGCTTCGATGCGTTCTCGCGCGTCGCTCATGTCACGGATGCCACCGACTGGCGCGTCGAGTTGCCGTTCCTGGTGCTCATGCCGGATACGGAAGCGGAAATCCCCCATTTGGTGCGTGATTGCATCGAACTTGGGCTGACCATCATCCCGCGCGGCGGCGGCACGGGATACACCGGCGGCGTCGTGCCGCTCACGCCGTGGTGTGCGGTGTTCAACACGGAAAAGCTCGACACACTGGGTCCGGTGGAAAGCTTTGCCCTGCCCGGGCACACGGCGAGCACCGCCAGCATATTTTCCGCAGCCGGTGTCGTTACCAAGCGCGTGAGCGAAGCGGCGGAAAGCGCAGGCGTCGTGTTCGCCGTCGACCCGACTTCCGCGGACGCCTCCTGCATCGGGGGCAACATCGCGATGAATGCCGGCGGCAAGAAGGCGGTGCTGTGGGGCACGGCCGTGGACAATCTGGCGTGGTGGCGCATGGTGGATGCGCAAGGCAATTGGCTCGAGGTCACACGCCTGAACCACAATTTGGGCAAGATCCACGAAGCGGCGGTCGCGAGTTTCGAGCTGGTCTGGAAGGACGGCGCGCAGGCCGCGGAACAGGCCAGGGTATTGCGCAGCGAGCGGCTCGACATCGAAGGTGCGAAGTTCCGCAAGATCGGCCTGGGCAAGGACGTTACCGATAAATTTCTGGGGGGACTGCCGGGCGTTCAAAAAGAGGGTTGCGACGGACTGATCACGGCGGCGCGATGGATCTTGCATCGCATGCCCAGATACACCCGAACCGTGTGCCTGGAATTTTTCGGTCAAGCGCGCGACGCCATACCCAGCATCGTCGAGATCACGCAGTACCTCGAAGCGAACGCCAAGGCAAAAGGCACGTTGCTCGCGGGTCTCGAACATCTGGACGAACGCTACCTGCGCGCGGTGGGCTACAGCACCAAATCGAAGCGCGGCGCATTGCCTAAAATGGTGCTGCTCGGCGACATCGTCGGCGAGGATGAAAGCGCGGTTGCCGCCGCCACCTCGCATGTGGTGCGCCTGGCCAATGCGCGTGCAGGCGAAGGGTTCATCGCCGTGAATGCCGAAGCGCGGCGAAAATTCTGGCTGGACCGCGCCAAAACAGCCGCCATCGCCAAACACACCAACGCTTTCAAGATCAACGAGGACGTGGTCATTCCATTGGAGCGCCTGGGTGAGTACACGGATGCCATCGAACGCATCAACATTGAATTGTCCATCCGCAACAAGCTCGAGCTGCTGACCGCCTTGGAGGAATATTTTTCCGGCGACGTCGTCCGCGCGGCCGAGGCCCGCGATCTGATCGCGCGCGTCCGTGCGCGTTGGCAGTACCTGCTGGAGAACATGGACGTCGCCGAGAGCGACGAGGGCAGCGTGTTCGACCGGCTGCAGGAGCGCAGCATCCGGGTCAGCTGGAAAACCGAAGTACGCGAAACGCTGGCGCGAATATTCCTCGGCAGCGCCTTTGCGCCCGTGCTGGAACACTGCGACGCGGTGCATCGGCGCGTCCTGCAAGGCCGCGTGTTCGTTGCCTTGCACATGCACGCCGGCGACGGCAATGTGCACACCAACATTCCCGTCAATTCCGACAATTATGCGATGCTGCACACCGCGAACCGCGCAGTGGCGCGGATCATGGGCATCGCCCGCGCCTTGAACGGCGTGATTTCCGGCGAACACGGCATCGGCATCACCAAGCTCGAATATCTTTCCGACGCCGAGCTCGCCGCGTTTCGCAGCTACAAGCAGCGCGTCGATCCCGAGGGCCGCTTCAACAAATTGAAGCTGATGCCGCAAAGCGACCTGCGCCGCGCCTATACCCCCAGTTTCGGCCTGTTGGGGCACGAATCGCTGATCATGCAGCAATCGGATATCAGCACGATTTCCGATGCCATCAAGGACTGCCTGCGCTGCGGCAAGTGCAAACCGGTTTGCGCCACGCATGTGCCGCGCGCGAACCTGCTGTATTCGCCGCGGGACAAAATCCTGGCGACCTCCCTGCTCATCGAAGCGTTTCTTTACGAAGAGCAGACGCGGCGCGGGGTCTCGATCCGGCACTGGGACGAGCTGTCGGACGTTGCAGATCACTGTACGGTCTGCCACAAGTGCGAATCACCCTGCCCTGTCGGCATCGACTTCGGGAATGTGTCCATGGGCATGCGCGACTTGCTGCGCCGCATGGACAAGAAGCGCTTCAATCCCGGCACCGCCGCCTCGATGTTCTTCCTCAATGCGACCCATCCGCAGACGATCAAGCTGACCCGCAAGATCATGATCGATTGGGGCTACAAGCTGCAGCGCCTCGGCAACCGGGCGCTTCTCAGATTCGCCAAGGCGCAGACCCAGCAGCCGCCGGCCACGACCGGCAGGGCGCCGATCAGAGAACAGGTGGTTCACTTCGTGAACAAGCGCATGCCGGGCGGCCTGCCGAAGAGGACTGCCCGTGCGCTGCTCGACATCGAGGACAAGAACTATGTGCCCATCATCCGGGATCCCGCCAAGGTCAACGGCGAATCCGAGGCGGTGTTCTACTTCCCCGGCTGCGGCTCGGAGCGGCTGTTTTCGCAGGTCGGACTCGCCACGCAGGCGATGTTGTGGCACGTGGGCGTGCAGACGGTACTGCCGCCCGGATATCTGTGCTGCGGATACCCGCAGCGCGGTGCCGGGGAATTCGCCAAAGCGGAAAAGATCATCACCGACAACCGGGTGTTGTTTCATCGCGTGGCCAATACTCTCAACTACCTCGACATCAAGACGGTGGTGGTGAGCTGCGGCACCTGTTTCGATCAACTGCAGGGCTATGAGTTCGAGAACATCTTCCCGGGGTCCAAGATCATGGACATCCATGAGTATCTCTTGGAGAAGGGCGTGCGCCTGGAAAACGTCACCGGCACGCGCTACATGTACCACGACCCCTGCCATTCACCGATGAAAAAGTACGATCCGCTCGAGGTCGTCAATACGCTGATGAACAGCGAGCAGAACGGCAAGATCGCTAAGAACGAACGCTGCTGCGGCGAGTCCGGCACCCTCGCCGTCACCCGCCCGGACATCTCCACCCAGGTGCGTTTCCGCAAGGAGCAAGAGGTGCGCATCGGCGTCGATGATATCCGCGCCGGCGGCCATCAGGGTGCGGTCAAAATACTCACCTCCTGCCCGTCGTGTCTGCAGGGCCTGAAACGCTTCAATGACGATGCGGAAATGGACGCGGATTACATCGTGGTGGAAATCGCCAAAAATCTGCTGGGACCCGACTGGCTGCCGGATTATGTGAGGCGTGCGAATACCGGCGGCATCGAACGAGTACTGGTCTAGTACCTCGCACTGTGATGATGACCGGTTGGTGTTACTCGGGCCTATGAGCATCACATGCCGATGATGTTGAGCGGTCCAGCGCTAAAAGAACCGGTCAAATTCACCGGGCCGAGGTAGCTGATATGGAAGCAAAGGCGGAAGTTTGCGACGTGGCGGTGATCGGCGGCGGTCCCGGCGGCAGCACGGCGGCGGCCTTGCTCGCCAGGCGCGGCCACAAGGTCATCGCACTGGAAAAAGCGCATCACCCGCGTTTCCACATCGGCGAATCACTACTGCCCATGAATCTGCCGATATTCGAGCGCCTGGGCGTGCTCGACCGGGTGCGCGCGCTCGGCGTTTTCAAGGCCGGCGCCGATTTCGAGGCGGACAACGCGATCGGCTATAACACCTTCGCCTTCTCACGGGCCATCGGCAACAGCCCCCCGCATGCCTACCAGGTTTGGCGCCAAGACTTCGACAAAATGCTGTACGACCATGCGCGTGAATGCGGTGCCGACGCGCGCGAAGGGCATGAAGTGCTGCAGGTCGATCAGCTGGGTCCGCGCGAGACGCGGCTCGAAGTCCGCACCGATGCAGGCCGCACCTACGGAATTCAGGCGCGCTACCTGGTCGACGCCAGCGGGCGCGATGCGTTCCTGTCCGCCAAGAAGAAGCTGCGCCGCAAGAACGACCAACACCAGAGCGCCGCCATTTTCGGTCACTTCCGCGGCGCGCTGCAGCGCCCGGGCGAGGACGCCGGCAACATCAGCATTTACCGCTTCGATCACGGCTGGATGTGGATGATCCCGCTGCCCGACGGGGTGATGAGCATCGGGGCCGTCTGCTGGCCCGAGTACTTGAAGCAGCGCAAAGGACGCACCGCGGAATTTCTGATCGAAACGCTGCACCAGAATGCCGGATTGCGGCAGCGAATCGAGCACGCCGAACTGATCGGCGAGGTGCGTGTCACCGGAAACTACTCTTACGATTCGACGCGGATGGGCGGACCGGGCTGGATACTGGTGGGCGACGCGTTCGCCTTTCTGGACCCGGTCTTCTCCTCAGGCGTCTACCTGGCCATGAGCGGCGCCGAGCACGCAGCTGCGGCGGTGGACGCAGCGCTGCGTGAACCGCGGCGCGAAGCGGCGCTGTTGCGCAAGCTCGAAAAGCGTCAGCGCGCCGGCATGTCGCGATTTGCATTCTTCATCTATCGATTCAACGGCCCGGTGATGCGGCAAATGTTTCGCCAGCCGCGCAACAGCTGGCAACTGGAACAGGGTGTGATCTCCATGTTGGCAGGGGATCTGTTCGACACCCCGAAGGTACTGCGGCTTCTGCGACTGTTCAAAGCCGTCTACCTCATCGCCGGCCTGCGCGACTGGCGGCGCTGGCTACCCGCGCATAGGTATCGGCTGGCGCAGGCCCGCGCGCAGTTCACCGGCGGCAACACGCCGCTGGACAAGATCTGAAGCGCCGGGGCAAGTCGCCTGTCCGCCGGTTCATCGGGCCGACTTGTCAGGCTTGGCCCGCCGCGCCATCCACAAGCTCACGCCGACGATCATCGTGCTCACCACGCCCAGCGTGATGGTGGCGAGCACGTTGATTTCGGGGCTGACGCCGAGGCGGACTTTGGAGAACACCACCATGGGCAGGGTGCTGCTGCCGGGACCGGACGTGAAGCTCGATATCACCAGGTCATCCCAGGACAGGGTGAAGGCCAGGAGCCAGCCGGACAAAATGGCGGGAAAGATGATCGGCAGCGTGATGACGAAAAAGACCTTGAGAGGACGGGCGCCCAGGTCCATGGCCGCCTCCTCGAGCGCCGTGTCGAAGCTCGCCATGCGCGAGTTGACGATCACCGTCACGTAGGCCATGGAAAAGGTCATGTGGGCGATGGTCATGGTGGTGATTCCACGTCCCGCGGGCCAACCGATGAGCTGTTCCAAGGCGACGAACAGCAGCAGCAGGGACAGGCCTGTGATCACTTCGGGCATCACCAACGGCGCCGTGGTCATCGCGTTCAGCGTAAATCGTCCGCGGAACCGGCTGAATCGCGCCAGGCCAAAACCGGCGAGCGTACCCAGGATGACGGATCCGGAGGCGTTGATGACGGCCACTTTCAGCGAAACCCATGCGGCGTCCAGAATCTCCTCGTTATGCAGCAGCGCGTAATACCACTTGAGCGTCGGTGAATTCGCGCCGTCCCAGACCGTGACCAGCTTTGAGGCATTGAAGGAAAACACCACCATGGACAGGATCGGGATGTACAGAAATGCAAACCCGAGTCCGATGCAGGTGAGAATGAAAAACGAGCTGCGATGATTCATCGGGCGCCCGCCGACTCGCGCGCCTGCACGCTCTGGTACCACATCATGAAAGGCACCAGGAGCAACAGCAGCAAAATCGCCACCGCGCTGGCCACCGGCCATGCGCGGTTCGAGAAGAACTCATCCCACAGCACCCGCCCGATCATCAGCGCATTGGGCCCGCCGAGCAGCGCCGGAATCACGAATTCTCCGACCGCCGGAATGAACACCAACATGGATCCGGCCAAAATACCGTTGCGCGACAGCGGCAACGTGATCTTGTAGAACGCCTGCCAGGGACGGCAGCCCAGATCCTCTGCCGCCTCGAGCAGCTGCCAATCCATCTTTTCCAAATTCGCATAGAGCGGCAGGATGAGAAACGGCAGGTAGGAATACACGATGCCCACATACATCGCGAAGGGCGTGAACAGCATGGTCAAGGGCTCATGAATGAGCCCGAGCGACATCAACACGTTGTTGATCACACCGTTCGCCTTCAACAAACCGATCCAGGCATACACCCGCAGCAGCAAGGAAGTCCAAAACGGCAGTATCACCAACAGCAGCAGGACGTTGCGCACCGCAGGCTTGGCGCGCGCGATCCCGTAGGCCATCGGATAGCCGATGAACAAGCACATCAGCGTCGATAGAAATGCGACCTTGATGGAGTTCGCAAAGGCATGCAGGTACAAAGAATCGGTGA
Source organism: uncultured Gammaproteobacteria bacterium (assembly GCA_963761345.1). Taxonomy (GTDB): domain Bacteria; phylum Pseudomonadota; class Gammaproteobacteria; order Steroidobacterales; family Steroidobacteraceae; genus Bog-1198. The sequence goes on along the minus strand of CAVXGV010000008.1, from coordinate 62,100 downwards.
ACAGGAACGCGTAATTGCCGAAGTTCAGTTTGATGGCGAGCGAGTTCTTGCCGACCCACTCCAGCAGCGGTTTGTAGGGCGGAATCGCCAGAGCAACGTCCGAGAAAGATATCTTCAGGACGATGACGAACGGCACGACGAAAAACAGCAGCAGCCACAGGTACGGCAGCGCGACGACGAGGCCGCGGCCGGTGATGCCGACCCGGCGAAGCTGTCCGGTCAGCGGGGAGTTAACGGGTCACCACCACCGGACTGCCCGCATCCCATGACAGGTAGACCTGCTGGTCCCAGCCGATGGCTTCGGCGTGGCGCGATGTGTTGGGCTGGGTGACCCGCACCACCTTGCCGGTGGACAGCTTGACCAGATAGATCGACAAGTCGCCGAGATAGGCGATGTCCTGCACGGCGCCGCGCACGACGTTGTCCGCCCCGCCGTCCGGCGCCGTCGTGGACATGAATATTTTTTCCGGCCGCACGGCCGCCCAAACGACGGCCCCCGGCGGCGCGCTGATGCCATGGCTGACGTAAATGGTTCCCCCAAGTTCCGCCGAGCCGATGCGCACATAGTCCGGCTCATCCTCGATGAGCGTGCCCTCGAACATGTTCACCGAGCCGACGAAATCCGCCACGAATCTTGAACTGGGAAACTCGTAGATCTCGGACGGCGTCCCCGCTTGCACAATCTCGCCCTGATCCATGACGCCGATGCGGCTCGCCAAGGTCATGGCTTCTTCCTGGTCGTGGGTCACGACGATGAAGGTCACGCCCAGCTTGTCCTGCAAACCGATCAATTCGAACTGGGTGTGCTCGCGAAGTTTTTTGTCCAGAGCGCCCAAGGGCTCATCCAGCAGCAGGAGTTTGGGACGCTTGACCAGCGAGCGGGCCAGGGCAACCCGCTGGCGCTGCCCCCCGGACAGCTGGTGCGGTTTCCGCCGGGCGTAATCGCCCATTTTCACCAGATCCAGCATGGTCGCCACGCGTTCTTGGATCTGCGCCTTGGGCAGCCTGTCCTGTTTCAGCCCGAAGGCCACATTCTGTTCGACGTTCATGTGCGGAAACAACGCGTACGACTGGAACATCATGTTCACCGGCCGCTCGTAAGGCGGCACGCCGGTCATGTCTTCGCCGTCGATGAGAATTCTCCCCGACGAGGGTGTCTCGAATCCGCCCAACATGCGCAGCAAAGTGGTTTTGCCGCAGCCGGAGGCACCCAACAGACAGAATATCTCGCCCTTGTAGACCTTTAAGGAGACGTCCTTGACCGCCGTGAAATCACCGAATGCTTTGCTGACCCGCTCGACCTCTACATAGGGCCGGGCCGAGGGATCGTTCCAGGTCTGGGCTTTGACGACGCCGCCCGCGGATGCCGGCATCGGTTATTGACCCGTCTTGAATTTTTGCCAGACCCGGGTGATGGCGCGAGTCTGCTCGGGCGAATCGGCCAACTGCACCGCGAGTGATTGGCGCTGTTCGAGCGGCGGATAAATCCCCGGATCATCCTTGACTGCAGGCAATACCAGCGCCTGCGACGCTGCATTGGCATTTGCGTAGCGCTTGAAGTTGGAGACATCCGCGATGACCTGCGGCGTCATCATATGGTTCATGAACGCGTAGGCACTTTCTGGATCCGGTGCATCCTTCGGGATGGCCAGCATGTCGAACCAAAGAATCGAACCTTCCTTGGGCACGGCATACTTGACCTCGATGCCCTTGCTGGCCTCGCGGGCGCGATCGCGCGCCTGCATCACATCGCCGTTGTAACCCACGGAGATGCACAGATCGCCGTTCGCCAGCGCCTCGATGTATTCAGAGGAGCTGAAGTTGCGGATGTAGGGCCGGATCTTCAGCAGCACCGCTTCGGCCTGTGCGAGGTCATCGGCACTTTGTGAATTCGGATTCTTGCCGAGGTAGCTGTAGACGGCGCGCATCATTTCCGCGGGCGAGTCCAACAGGCTGATGCCGCACTTCGCCACTTTCGAGGCCACCGCGGGGTCGAACACCAGCCGCCAGCTGTCGAGCGGCGCATCCGGCATGAGCGCCTTGACCATCTTCTCGTTGTAGCCGATACCGTTGGTGCCCCACAGGTAGATGACGCCATGGGCGTTGTCCGGATCGTGCAGGGCCACCTTCGCCATGAGCTGCGCATCCATGTTCGCAAGGTTGGGCAGCTTGGCCTTGTCGAGCACCAGATAGGCGCCGGCTTTGATCTGCCGCTCGAAGTAAGAGGCGGTGGGCACCACGATGTCAAAACCGCTGCTGCCGGCCAGCAGCTTGGTTTCGAGCGTCTCGTTGGTATCGAAGTAGGCGGCATGCACCTTGATGGCGGTCTGCTTCTCAAAATCGGGCACGGTATTCGGCGCGAGATAGTCCGACCAGATATAAAGGTTCAAAACCTTGGCGCCGCCCGCGCCGCTCGAGGCCGAATCCGCCGCAGGCTTGCCGCCACCGCAACCGCCCAAGGCGGACAAACACATGAGCGCCAGAATCGCCGTCCGACGAACGCTGAACATCCGACGCTTCCTCAATTTTTTTGACCCCGCCATTTATAGCGCAGCAGCCACGCGACCGCCACAAGCCTGTCCGGAAATTCAGAAGAAACGCGCAGAGCGGCTCACGGAATACTAAGACGGCCCTCCTGCGAGCACGACACTCCGAATACTTGAGACAAGCTCCTGCGAGCGCGGCTCACGCGGCAAGAGACAGGCTAAACGTTCAACAGCAGGTGTTCGCGCTCCCACGAACTGATGACCTGCGCGAAGGTCTCGTACTCGGCTTCCTTGACCGCCGTATAGGCCAGCACAAAGCGATCGCCGAACAGGTCCACCAGCGGCTTGGATTCGCGCAGCAGACGCAGCGCCTCCGCCAACGTGCGCGGCAGGGCAATCGCCAGATCGTAAGCGCTGCCGCCGATGGGTTCCGAGGGCTTCAGGCCCTCCATCATGCCGAGATAACCGCAGGCCAGGGATGCGGCGATGGCGAGGTAGGGATTCGCGTCCGCGCCGCCCACCCGGTTCTCCACGCGCCGCGCGTCGGGACCGGACATCGGCACCCGCAATCCGGCGGTTCGGTTGTCGTAGCCCCAATGGACATTGATGGGTGCCGAAGAATAGCGGCTGATGCGCCGGTAGCTGTTGACGTTGGGACAAAACAGCGACATCGCGCCCGGCAGGTATTTTTGCAGGCCGGCGATATGTCCGAAGAATAATTCAGAAGGCGTACCGTCGGCCTGGCTGAAGATATTCTTGCGGGTCTCCGAGTCGATGATGCTTTGGTGCAGGTGCATCGCGCTGCCCGGCTCCTTGGCCATCGGCTTGGCCATGAACGTGGCATACATTTTATGGCGCATGGCCGCCTCGCGCGCCGTGCGTTTGAACAAGAAGGCCTGATCGGCAAGGCCCATCGGATAGCCGTGCAGCAGATTGATTTCCATTTGCGCCGCGCCGGATTCATGAATCAGCGTGTCGATCTCGATGTCCTGTGCCTCGCAGAAGGAGTACATGTCGTCGAACAGCGGATCGAACTCGTTGACCGCCGCAATGCTATAGGCTTGGCGGCCGATCTCGGGCCTTCCTGAGCGGCCCACCGGCGGCTTCAAGGGGTAGTCGGAATCGATATTCGGTTCCACCAGGAAAAATTCCAGTTCCGGGGCGACGACCGGTTCCCACCCTTGAGCCTCGTACAGCTGCAGCACCCGCCGCAGCACATAGCGCGGCGCCATGGTGACCGGGCTGCCGTCGCCGTAGAAGCAGTCGTGGATCACCTGGGCGGTGGGCTCCGCCGCCCAGGGCACGACGCGCACCGTCTTCGGATCCGCCTTCAACACGATGTCGATGTCCGAGGGGTTCATCGCGCTTTGGTCCTCCGGATAGTCCCCGGTGACCGTTTGCAGAAAAATCGCCTCCGGCAGGCGCATGCCCTCTTCCTCGGCAAACTTTTCGGCGGGCATCAGCTTCCCGCGTGCGACCCCGGCCATGTCAGGAATGATCGCTTCGACCTCGGAAATACCGTGCTCTCTCAAGAATTGTTGAATCGTGCTCGCCATGCATCACCTTGAAACTGTCGCGCGCCGGCGGCTGGCTTCGCCAAATGCCGCAAACAGCGCGGTGGAAAATGGGTCCTGTGCAAACTGCCACTCCGGATGCCATTGCAGCGCCAACGCAAAGGCCGGTGAATCCGCAACGCGAAACGCTTCGATCACGCCGTCCGGTGCCCGCGCCTCGACCGCAAGATCGTTGCCGAGCTTTGCCACCCCCTGCCAATGCAGCGAATTGACCCGCAAACGATCCCGCCCCGCGATTTTCCGAAGCTGCCCTCCAGGCTCGAGCAACACCTCGTGGGCCGGAGCGTATTGCACCTCCAGCGGCATGGACTCATCGTCGCGGTGGTCGAGGTTTCCCGGCACCTCATGCAAGCGTGGGTTCAATGTGCCGCCGTAGGCGACATTCATTTCCTGAAATCCGCGGCAGATCGCCAGCACCGGTAAGCCTAAGGCTATGGCCTGCGGAATCAGCGGAAGCGTCGTAGCATCCCGATCTGGGTCATGTAGCGTTCCCGGCTCACTTGCCGGTCCTCCGTAGCGTTGAGGTTCAACATTCGACGCACTGCCCGTGAGCAGCAATCCGTCGCAGGCATCCATCAAGGAAGGCAGATCAATCTCGGACCCCAGAGCGGGTACGAGCACCGGCACCGCATTCGCGCCTCTGGCGACGGCTTCGATGTACTTCTCGCCGACCATGTGGAAATAGTGCTTTCCATACAGCCGGCGATCAGCCGGAATTCCAATGAGCGGCAGGCGCGACATGTTTAAAATATTAAACGTCCGAGTGGACGACTAACCTTTGATAACGACCGTATTACACCACACCGCCCATGCCCCGTCCCGATTCCTGCTGCAGAAAGAGCTAAGATTTAGGCATTTCCAACACTTAGGCGCGATTGGTGCGTCGCATCAATATTGCATTTGAGTGCAAAACCTCTGTAGGCTCACAGGCATCCAATCCTGTCAATAGGCATAAGATTTTAAACACTTTAGCGATGCACCTGTCGTTTCCCCCTGCCCGTTCCTACTACGCCCTGAGCGACGCCCCACCGGCACATGCGCCGCTGCGCGGTGAAGTCACGGCAGACGTGTGCGTGCTCGGGGGCGGTATCGCCGGGTGCTCCGCCGCATTGCATCTGGCCCAGCGGGGCTACAAAGTCGCTCTGCTGGAGGCCCGCGCCGTGGGTTACGGGGCCTCGGGTCGCGCCGGCGGCCAAACCATTTTTGGGTTGGCCGTGAGTCAGCAAAAGCTCGCCGCCCAAGTGGGACGAGATGACGCGCACCGGGTGTTCGACCTCTCGATCGAAGCGCTGGAACTCACTCAATCGCTGATCCGCGACCATGCCATCGATTGCGACTACCACCCCAATCATCTGCACGTAGCCCTGAAAGCCCGCCAGGTGCAGGAACTTCGCCAATGGACCCGCGAGCTGCAACAGGAGTACGCCTACGACTCGGTGCGCATGTTGAATCGCGACGAATTGCACGGCCCATGTGCGAAGCGACCGGTATCTTGCAGGACTGATCGACCCCCGCAGCGGACACTTGCACCCCCTCAAGTACACTCGTGGGTTGGCGCGCGCGGCAGCGGCGGCCGGAGCCGCCATCTATGAGAATTCAGAAGTCTTGCGCTACCAGGATGGACCCCAGGTGCTGGTGCATACCGCGCAAGGTGCGATTCGCTGCGCGAATCTGGTGTTATGCGGCAATGCCTACATCGGTGCGGTGGCGCCGGCGTTGGCGCGCCGAATCTTGGGGGTGGGCACCTACATCATCGCCACCGAGCCGCTCGGCGAAGAGCGCGCTCGAACGCTGCTGCCGACGAATGCGGCGGTTGCCGACATCAATTGGGTTTTGGATTACTTCAGGCGCTCGGAAGATCATCGCCTGCTGTTCGGCGGACGCGTCAGCTACAGCTCGGTGCAGCCGCCGCGCCTCGCCGAGTCCATGCGCAGACGCATGGTGCGCGTGTTCCCGGCGCTGGAAGGCGTCAAGGTCGACCATGCCTGGGGCGGTTACCTGGATATCACCATGAGCCGCGCGCCGGACTTCGGACGCTTGTCGGCCAATGTGTACTACCTGCAGGGCTTTTCCGGCCACGGCATCGCGCTGGCGGGCTTGGCAGGCAAGGTGGCGGCAGAGGCGATTGCAGGCACCGCCGAGCGCTTCGATGTGTTCGCGCGCATCCCGCACCGGGACTTCCCCGGCGGCCGCCTCTTCAGGCGGCCATCGCTGATGCTGGCGATGCTGTACTACCGGCTGCGGGATTTGCTCTAAGCCTCGGCAAGATGATGATGACCGGTTGATGGTATTTCGCCCGGAAGCGTAAAAGCCTCAAGGCGGCCACGCCGCGCCGGTTCAGCTCGGCTTTTCGGAGGCGGCAAAGCTGGCGGACAATTTCTGACCGGTGTCCAGCAGCGTGACGGAATTCAAACCCCCGCCGTGCGAGCCGTCGCGCAGCGGGTAGAATTCCACGCTGACGCGATCGCCGGGCTTGATCGAATTACGGGTCCAACCGCCGCGCGTCAAGACACCGGGGCTGGTGGTTTCGAAGCTCCACTCCTGCGGCTCGCCCCCGCCCTGCGGCTGCACCAGCACCCAAACGACGGAATGGGGATTGGTCCATTGAAAGTTCTTGACGGTGCCCTTGAGCGTCAGTGTCTTGGTGCGGTCATAGACCGCAAAGGAGTGATGCGCGGCGACCGGCCATGATGCCACCATGCCCAAGGCCATGAGGGCGGCTCCGATGCCGCGCTTCAATCGTGACGTTTTTTTCATTCCTGCCTGACTCATTGCCTGACTCATTGCCTGGTTCATTGCCTGGTTCATTGCCTGGTTCATCGCCTGGTTCATCGCCTGGTTCATCGCCTGATTCATTGACGCTTTCATTTGTGCCTGGGCTCGTGCCGGTGTCATTTCGAGTCGGAACCCACGGGAACACCCTGGTGGAACTTGATGGGCGCAAAAATCGAATTGCCGTCCTTATCGACGGCGTCTTTGTAGCTTCCCTGCTCGCAAACGCCTTCGACGATGTCGTATTTCTGTGCACGCTGCCGGATATACTTGCGCGTGGTCTTCCATGTTTTGGACAGCAGCTTGTCCGCAGTGATTTCCAAATCGTCGGCCAGCGTGTGGCCATCCAATAAATGGATTCGTTCGACGATATGCATGTCGCCGTTGTTCGGCACGCCCACCGCTTCATTGACCGCAAGATAGGCCTGCGGCAACAGCGCGACAGTGTCCACCACCAGCGTCTGTCCCTCCCAGTGTCCGATCGAGTGGCCATGGAAGCTGGGATCAGGATCCTGAGGATGCGGCCGGCCGTCGGTGTAGATGCGCCGCAACCGATTGCCGTCGCCCTCACCCAGCAGCGTCACCCTGCCCGGCGTCAACAGGATTTCGAAGGCGTTGTGCGTGATGAGCATGTAGCTCGGCATCCCGGTCGGAAAACAGTGGTCGATCACGGGGAACGGCCGGCCGGCTTTTTCCTCCGCGTACATGTGCTCGACCTGCCTGGCGATTTCGGGCTTCCAGGGCGGCGGATTGGTGCGCTCCTGCGCGACTTGATCACTGATGAGCGGCGTCCATACGCTGCCCAGGTCCGGCAGCTTCGCCATGGCCTGCCAATCGCTCAACGTCGGCGGTGGATTGATCGGTTCACTCCCGGCAGCGGCGAACGCTGCGGGCGCCGCCATGCCCAGCAATAACAGAGCCCGAAAAGAATGGGTTTTCATGCGGTCAAAGATTACCCGAAGCCGGCCTCGAGCGGCCAGATTATTTGAATCGCACGCTGAAACAGCGATGAATTCGTGCATGGCGTTCAAAATCCTTCGGGATGGTCGCGGCGCTCAAGTCTTCGATGGCGAGATCCTCGAGCGCGTCTGCGTCCAGCTTGAAGCGCGTGTAATTGGTCGAAAACACCAAGCGGCCGGTTGGACGCAGCAGCTTCAATGAGCGGCGAATCATCCCAACATGGTCACGCTGCACGTCGAGCACGCCTTCCATGCGTTTGGAGTTGGAGAAGGTGGGGGGATCCAGGAAGACCAGATCGAATTGCGGGCCGCGCGATTCCTGGTCCTCGAGCCAGGCCAGGCAATCGGCGCGGTAGAGCTCGTGATTGTTGCCGCCGAAGCCGTTGAGCAGCAAGTTCTCATGAGCCCAATCGAGATAGGTGTTCGATAGATCGACGCCGGTGGTGCTGCGCGCGCCGCCCGCAGCGGCATATACCGTCGCAGAGCCGGTGTAGCAAAACAAATTCAAGAAATCCGCATCTTTCGCCCAGGAACGCAGCATGCCGCGCACGATGCGGTGGTCGAGAAACAATCCGGTGTCCAGGTAGTCGCGGAAGTTGACCCAGAATTTCAGCCCACCTTCCTGGACGGCGTGGCGTTCGGCGACGCTCTCGCGCTTCTCGTACTGTTCGGCGCCCTTCTGCGGTTTGCGCACGCGCGAGTGCACATGTGCGAGCGGCACGCCCACCACTTCCGGCAATACCGACAGCACTTCGCGGCGGCGCTCCCGCGCGCTTTCCTGGTTGACGGTTTTCGGCGGAGCGTATTCCTGCACATACACGTGCCGCGCTGCGCGGCCGTAAAGATCGATGGCAAAGGCATATTCCGGCATGTCCGCGTCGTACACCCGGAAACAATCGATGCGTTCCCGCTCCGCCCAAGGGTCGAGACGCTGCAAGTTCTTGCGCAAGCGATTGGCGAACATCTGCGCGCCGGGGCGGTTCGACCAGTCTGCGCGCACCTCTTCGGGCGGACGTTGAACACTGGCTTCGTTCAGATCGAAGCGCAGCAGCCGGCACTCGATGGTGCCGTTGAACACACGGTGCGTGCGTTTGGCGTAAATCCCTAGATTGCGCGCCAACGGGGGATTGCCGGTCAGGATCGCCGCCTGCCAGCCCTGGAAGCGCTCGCGCAGCATGGCGCCAAGTTCTGAATACAACGCCGGCAGGCCCGATTCCGCACCAATGCGCTCACCATACGGCGGATTGGCGACGACGAGCCCTGCCCCGCCTTTCGGACGAGCCACCTCGCTGAGCGAGCGCTTCTCGACATGCAACCATTCCGCCACACCCGCCTGCTCACCGTTGGCAATGGCCATGCGCACCGCTTCAGAATCAATATCCGATCCGAGAATGCAGCGCCGCGGCGTGCGTGCCGCCCGGCGGGCGCGCGCTTCGGTGCGTAAACGCTCCCAAAGTTCTGCGTCGTGGCCGCGCCACCCTGAAAATCCGAAGTAGTCCCTGTCGAGAGCCGGTGCCGCGTCCGCGGCGATCAAGGCTCCCTCGGTGAGAAACGTTCCGGAACCGCACATCGGATCCAGCAGCAGCCCGCCCAGCTCTGCAATGCCCGGCCATCCGGCGCGCAGCAGCACCGCGGCCGCTACGTTTTCCTTCAAGGGGGCACGGCCGGCTTCGCTGCGGTAGCCGCGCCGGTGCAGACTTTCGCCGGAGAAGTCCACCGACACCAAAGCCGTAGGACCCTCGACGTGCAAGTGCAGCAATACATCGGGACGCTCGGGTTTTATGTTCGGCCGCTCGCCGGTGGCATCGCGCAGGTTGTCGCAAACCGCATCTTTGAGCAGCTGAGAGCCGTAGATCGTGTGTCTGATGGACTCGTTGCCGCCGCTGCAATCGCATGCCAAGGTTGCGCCGGGCGCCACATGCTCGCGCCAATCGATGCGCTTCACCGCCTCGTATAGGTTCTTCGAGCTGCTGGCATCGATGGATCCCAAGCTCAAGAGCACACGCGTAGCGGTGCGCGACCAGAGGCAGGTCCGGTAGCCGACCTCGAGCGTGCCTTGAAATTTCACATCATGGCTGCGCTCGCGAATATCCCCGGCGCCGAACTGCGCCAGCTCTTCGGCCAGCACCGAGGCGGCGCCCACCGGTGCGGTGGCAATCCAATAACGGACGTTGTCGTTCGCGCTCACGATACGCCGGCTGTCTTGGCGGTGTTCAGAGCATGCCAATCGAGTTTTGGGTGGTTCGAGAAATAACGCAGCAAGATCTTGTAGACGTCGGCATCGAAGGCCGCGCGTGCACGCCGCGTGCTCAAATCGGCAAGTTCTTCTTCGGTGCCGGCAGACCCCAGGTACATCCAGTGGTCGAGCACGTGAAAATCGCCGCCCCGGCTACCATCGGGCGAGAAGCCGCCTACGGCCCGTTCGCGCAGCGCGATGCGGCCGGGAAAGGGCCAGCTCTTGATTTTCAACGCGGACAAGGCCAATTGCACCCGCATGTTGTGCAGGATGAGCGGCTCTCTCCCCGTACAAGCGCCCCGGCACTTTCCGACCTGCAGGGCAAAACAGGAACCCGCGCTCTGCTCGAGCCCGAGCACTTTGAGGCACAGCTCTCGGCCGCGGGCAATGTCGGTCAGCGCCCTGAGCGCATCTTTTTCCGAATGAAATACGCCGAAACTCTGCGCAAGATCCGCAGCCTCCAAAGTATCGATGCGCTGAATGTGCACCCGGCCGGAAGAATCGGCGGCCGGCCGCAATGTCACCGCTTCTGCGGTGCCCCGGAGGCGCCGGTTGTAAATCGGATTTTGCGACCTGATCCAGTCTGACTCGAGCAGCATGGCGCCCAGCTCTCCCGCGGTCTGCACCCAGTCGACGCGGCGCACCAGGGCCGCCAATTTCTGTTCGCGCGAGCCCGTGTGCTCATCGGCGAGCTGCGTCAAAATCCTGGTACGCAGCGAGTTGCTCCTGCCGATATACAGCAGGACATCGTTGTCGCCGAAGAAGCGATAGGCTCCGGGCGTTTCCGGCAGTTCATCTGCCAGTCCCGGGGGCAGATGCGCGGGCAGCTTCGGTACCGCGAGCCGCGCATGGGCCGCTGCGGCCGCGAGCACCGGTGCGGGCACTTCACGCTCGAGCTTCAGCCATAGATCCTTGAGCACCCGCGCATCGCCGAGTGCACGGTGCCTGGCACTGCATTCCAAGCCGTGGCGCTGCATCACGGCGTCCAAATTGTGGCGGGCATGCTCGGGGAACAAGCGCCGCGACAGTTTGACCGTGCACAGAACCTCGGCCGCGTAATCGACCCCGGCTTTGCGAAATTCGCTGCGCAAAAAGGCGTAATCGAAGCGCGCGTTGTGCGCAATGAACACCGCGCCGCGCAGCTTCTCGAAGACCGTGGCGGCGATATCCGCGAAGCGAGGCGCAGCGGCGACCATCTCGCTGCTGATGCCGGTGAAAGCCTCGATGTAGGGGGAAATGAGGCACTCGGGGTTCACGAGCGAACTCCACTCCTCGACCGGCACGCCGCTTTGGACCCGGACAATGCCGACTTCGGTGATCCTGTGGTAGGCGGGGTTGGCGCCCGTCGTCTCCAGATCAACGAATACCAGGTTGTCAGCCGCGTCCATCGAGCGAGAGCAAGGGGTAGTAAAGATCGGGCCGCCGGTCGCGAAACACGCCCCAAGCCTGCCGGTAGCGGCGCACCTCCTCCAGATCGAAGGAGGCGGTGAGAACGGATTCGCTCACGCGATCCGCCTCGGCGAGTTTCTCGCCCGTCGGCGAGGCGATGAACGATGAGCCGTAAAACGTCATGGTGTATTTTTCGCCCTTTTCCGTGCCCACGCGATTCGACGCGACGACCGGCATGACATTGGCCGCGGCGTGCCCCTGCATGGTGCGCTGCCAATGGCCGCTGGAATCGATGCCGGCATCCTGGGGTTCCGAACCGATCGCCGTGGGGTAGAGCAAGATTTCCGCGCCCATCAACGCCATCGATCGCGCCGCCTCCGGGAACCACTGATCCCAGCAAATCGCGACGCCCAATCTTGCATAGCGGGTGTCAAACACCTTGAAACCGGTATCGCCGGGCGAGAAATAAAATTTCTCGTGATAGCCCGGTCCTTCGGGAATGTGCGACTTGCGATAGCTGCCGATCACGGACCCGTCCGCATCGACGACGGCCACGGAGTTGTAAAAGGCGTTATTGGCGCGTTCGAACACACTGATGGGAAGCACGACCCGAAGCTCGCGGGCAACGCTGCGGAAATGCTCGACCGCGGGATGCCCGTCGAGCGGCAACGCCAGTTCCAGATGCTTGGGCGCGTGGTCCTTGCAGAAGTACGGCGTCTCGAACAATTCTTGCAGCAGAATCACTTGGGCGCCGCGCTTCGCCGCCTCGCGAACGAGTTTCTCGGCGCGCGCCATATTGGCGTCCCGATCCCAACTGCAGGCCATTTGGGTGGCCGCTACCGTTACCATGCTCATAGGGTCGTATGCTACCTGATCTCTTCGCTTCTACTATCGGACGGGTGCGACGCATGCGTCGCACGGGTGACCATGGATGGTCACCCAGGGCTTGCGCGAAGCAGGGACTGCGAAGCGCAATGCGCTTCGACCCCGGGAATCCGAAGCGCAAGCGCTTCGACCCGGGAAATTTGGCGCGCCAGCGCCTAAAAACCCTAGAAACTAGGCGGCGAGCTGGCGCTGACGATCTCGCAATCTTCCCGGCCGACATTGCGAAAGCGATGTGGGATGGAACTCTTGAAGTAGTAGGCATCGCCCGCGTTCAAGACGCGCGATTCGCCGCCGACGGTGAGTTCGATTTTTCCCCTGACGATCACCCCGCCTTCCTCGCCGGCGTGCGTCAGCATTTCTTCACCCGTGTCCGCATTCGGCGCATAACGCTCGTGCAGAATCGACATGCCGCGTTTCGCCAGCCGGCCGCCCACGAGGCGCAGCTCCACGCTCATCGTGCCGATGTTCGCGAGTTCTTCGCGCGGAAAAAACACCTGCGGCTTGCCGCCCAAGTCCAGGGTAAAGAAGTCGGCGAGCGCCATGGGAATGCCGTCCAGCACTTTCTTGAGCGAGCCTACGGACGGGCTCACCCGATTCTGCTCGATGAGCGAAATCAATCCATTGGTAACGCCGGCGCGCTTCGCCAGCTCACGCTGCGACAGACCGTACATCTGCCGCACCGCCTTTAAATGGGCACCTACGTCCAGGCTCATGCTGTCTATTATAATAGACAGATTCGCGCAAAGCTCGGTAAAAATTGAGCTGAGTGTCGATTTTCCTTATCATCGGCAGTCTCCGCGCCGTCTATCGCAAGGACTTGAACGCCCAAGGACTCAAACGCCATGAATGCTCAACTGACTCCCGCCGCGACCAATCCCGAACTCGATGCATTTTGGATGCCCTTTACGGCGAATCGGCAATTCAAAGCCCATCCACGCCTGCTGGCGCGCGCACAAGGGATGTACTACTGGACCGCTGACGGTCGCCAAGTCCTGGATGGCGTCGCGGGCCTTTGGTGCGTCAATGCAGGCCACGGCCGCAGCGAGATCACCGAGGCGGTCACCAAGCAGCTCACGACCATGGAGTTTGCGCCCACGTTCCAAATGGGCCACCCCGTGGCGTTCGAACTTGCCAATCGCCTGGCCGAGATAGCGCCTCCCGGACTCGATCGAATCTTTTTTGCCAATTCCGGCTCGGAGTCGGTCGATACCGCGCTGAAGATCGCCATCGCCTACCATCGGGCGCGCGGCGCGGCGCAGCGCACCCGTCTCATTGGGCGCGAGAAGGGATACCACGGCGTGGGCTTCGGCGGTATGTCCGTCGGCGGCATGGTCAACAACCGCAAGTTTTTTGGCTCATCGATGTTGCCCGGTGTGGACCATCTTCCGCACACGCTGGACATCGAGCGCAACGCGTTTTCGCGCGGACTGCCGCAATGGGGCGCGCAGCTTGCCAACGAATTGGAACGCTTGATCGCATTGCACGATGCCTCGACCATCGCCGCGGTCATCGTTGAACCGGTTTCAGGCTCCGCCGGTGTGGTACTGCCGCCCGTGGGCTACTTGAAGCGCCTGCGCGAAATCTGCGACAAGCACGACATACTGTTGATATTCGACGAAGTGATCACCGGCTTTGGCCGCGTTGGAAAACCGTTTGCCGCACAGGCATTCGACGTGACACCCGACTTGATGACGACGGCAAAGGGCTTGACGAACGGCGCGATACCCATGGGTGCGGTATTTTCGCAGCGCAAGATCTATGACGCGTTCATGCAGGGCCCGGAGAATTCGATCGAGCTGTTTCACGGCTACACGTATTCCGCGCATCCGGTTGCGTGCGCCGCCGCCTTGGCGACCCTGGATATCTACGTGAAAGAAGGGCTGCTGACGCGCGCCGCCGGTTTGAGCGCGCAATGGGAGAACGCGGTCCATTCATTGCGGGGTTTGCCGCACGTCATTGATTTACGCAACTACGGCCTGATCGGCGCCGTGGAAATGGAGCCGCGGCAAGGCAAACCCGGCGCGCGCGGCTTCGACGTATTCTTGAAGTGCTTCGAGCGAGGCGTCATGGTGCGTCAAACCGGCGATACCATCGCCATGGCCCCGCCCCTGGTCATCGAGCCTGCGCAAATCGAACAGCTGGTAGAAACCGTAGGGCAGGTCGTTCGCGAAACCGCCTAGGAATCGCCTAGGAATCGCCTGGGAATCGCCTGGGAGCCTGTCGGAGTATTCCGCGCGGACAGGCTGCACTTCAGGATTTAGGCTCGAAGATCGAATACCATTTCTTGCAGGGCTCGCTGACCTCCCAGATGCCCTCAAAGCCTGCGGGCACGACAAAGGCGTCCCCTGCCTTTAGCTCGTGCTTTTCTCCCGAAACCGATTCGATGCGCAGGCGTCCCTCGATGATCACGCAGAATTCGTGTTCCGTGTAACGAACGCGCCATTTGCCTGCCGTGCTGGTCCAGATGCCGCAGAAAAACTCGCCCCTTGCATCGGTGTATTGATTCGACACGCGCGTGCGAGGAATACCCGCGAGAATATTTTCGTGGGAGGGATTCGCGGACTCGCCGGTCTGATATCGATCCAAGACGACAATTTTTGGGGGCACGCTCATGCGCTATCGTAGGCTGAGGGCGCGCGCGGAAACAAGTGCGGCCCGGAGTTTCCAACTCCGGGCCGCTTTCGCCTGACTTTAGAGTTCGCCCAAATCACTCATTCTTGCCGACCTGGGCGACGGCGGCCCCCGATTCCATTTGCAGCGTCAATCGAACGCGGCGCTCCAGCGCGTAACCATCGTTGTCCGAGGCGGTGCTCTGGCTCTTTCCATAAGCATTGACCTCGAGCACTTCTTCGTTGACTCCGGAAGCCAGCAGCAGATCGCGCACCGCGTTGGCGCGGTCCTGGGAGAGTTTCATGTTGGTATCGACCGTGCCGCGAGGATCTGCATAGCCGTCCACTCGAATCTTGAGTTCCGGGGACTTCGCCACGGCTTGCGCAAGCACCTGAATCTGGTGCGCAATATCCGGCGTGACTTCCGCGCTGCCGGTACGGAACAACACATCGCCCTGCAATCCATCCAGTACCTCAGAGGCATCGTCCTTGGCGGTCTGAGCCGTGCTTACCTTCTGAGACAGATCATCGAGCTTGGCATTCAAGGATTGGTTGGATTCGGCCAGCCGGCTTTTTTCGGTCAGGAGCGCCGATTTTTCCGTCTGCCATTCGGATTTATCACCCTCCAGCGCAGCTACCTGCGCTTCCGCCTTTTTGGCGTCGCTGGCGCGGTGGACTCGATTGCCGAGCCAGGTACCCAAGTCCGGCGCCCACCACAGCGCCGATCGGACCTGCCGCAAACGCCCCGATCACCGCACCGCTGACGAATCCGACCGGCTCCTGCGGCGGCCGGGGCTTCGGTTCGCCGGCCAAGGCCGCAGCGCTGACGCCCATCAATCCCATCGTCCAAACCAACTTGGAATATCGTGTGCTCATGACAAACTCCTCGCTCCTCGCCATTTCGAAGCGGCGACCGCCGCCTCATGGAGGCCATTACGGGCTCACATTCAGGTGGACTGCGGTTGGAGTCGTGGCAAATCATGGCGAAGCCGCGACCAATGCTGGAAGGTCGATGGCGCTAAGCCTTGAGGGAGAACGGCGTGAAATTGGTGTTGATGTCGTAGTAATCCTCGTTTTCCGCCTTCTTGAGGAATGCGACCACGCGATACGTCACGGGGGCGGCAATGATTTCCCAGCCGCTCTTGAGCCCGTACTGCGTGAACATGATGGCGACCAGATGCGGCAACGGCATGCGCCCATAGAACGCGACCAGGTAAAAGAGGATCGAATCGACCAGTTCGCCGCACAGGGTCGATCCCACGATGCGCGTCCAAAGCCAACGACCCTGAGTCCAGATTTTCATCTTCGCCAGCACATAGCTGTTGATGAAGGTGCCGCAAAGAAATGCCGTGATCGAGGCCACCACGATGCGCGGCGTGTTGCCGAAGATGGCTTCCACGGCCGGCTGGGTTGCCCGCGATGCATCGGAAGGCGGCAAATGCACCACCACCGCCGCCATCAGGGAGGCAAAAGCCAGGGCGGCGAAGCCCGCCCAAACCACACGCCGGTCGCGCCCGTAACCATACACTTCAGTCAGAATATCGCCGAAAATGTACGAAATCGGGAAGAACAAAACTCCGGCGAGAAAGGTCACGCTGCCGCCGAAAGGCAGCGCAACGGTGGTCTCTTTGGCCGGCCCGATCAGATTGGAACACAGCAAAACGCACACGTACGCCGCCATCACGAAATCGTAGTATTTGAATTGGCGGTTGTGCGACGGTGTGTTCATGGTGACCGCAGTGTAGCTGTCAGGCACCCGAATTTGCCGACGATATGTAATACCGCTTGCACTGCGGCCCCCCACTGTCGCGTTTTGGCGAAGACATCACATCAGAGAGGGCCCCAGTACGGTAGATATACGTTCATTCACATCGAGTAGCGGATTTATGGAGCGGGGCAAACCCTTGATGCAATCGGAAAGTCCGCTTGTTGATTTTGACGCCGTTTGCGAGAAAGTGCGCGCGGCTGTCGAACCCAATCGTACCCACGCCGTATCCTTGCATGACGAGGCCGGCGATGTGCTGTGGTTGAGCGAAAGCTCCATGGGTCCGGATGAGCACAATGCGGTCCGCGAGGCTGCCGAAGCCTTTACCAATCCCACGGCTGCGCCGATATTGTCATTCGATCTGGGTGATTCGCGCTCTGCCGTCATGGTTCGAGCCGTGAACGCGCGGCGCGCGACGGTCGGATTGGTCATGATCGTCATGGACACGCGAATCGTATCGCAAGGAGCGCCGAAGCTCATGACGTCAAAGCTTCAACGGGCGCTGTTCCAATTCGCTGCAATGAGGACAGGTCCCGAACCGGCAATGGTGAGCCCAGCCCCGGAACCGAGCCCGCGCCCTGCGCCGAGGACTCCCGCTGCGTTACACGCAAGTCCACCCCCGGCGGCGCGGCCGGCGGCGGCACCGGCAGGCGCTGCGCCGCTCGTGGTGGGCCCAAGGACCATCGCGGCGCAACTGGAGCAGATCGTCTCGCGCGGTACGGCGCGGCCCGCGAGCTCACCAAATCCCGCGGCTGTCTCGCGCCCCGCGACCTACATGAGCCATGTGGGTGCGACCCGGCCCAACACACCGTCACGACCCGCCGTACCCGTCCGGCCCGCGGCGGCGGCTGCTCCCGCCGCTCCGGCTGCAGCGGCTGCTCCGGCTGCAGCGGCTGCTCCGGCCGCTGCAGCTGCTCCGGCCGCTGCAGCTACTCCGGCCGCCGCGGCTGCTTCGGCGGCCGCGGCTGCTTCGGCGGCACACCTAAAATCGGCGGAAAAGGCTCAGCCGCAAAAGGGCATCTCCCCGCAAATCGATCGGCTGAACGCCGCGATGCGCAACAATCCCATCGCGCTGCATGTACAACGGTTGATGCCATTGAGCAAGGGCAGCCAAATGAGGCGCTATGAAGTACTGCTGCGCTCCGGAACCGGTGACACATCGAACGCCGCACCGCATGCGATGCTGAAGGCCGCCGTCGAGAACGGCTTGGGCTCCATGATCGACCGGCGCGTGATTACGGAACTGATCAGCTGGCTGCTTCGCCATCCCGATACGTGGCAGACCAACCCGATCATGTTCTCGGTGAATCTCACGAGCACGGCGCTGCACGATGAACATTTCATCAAGTTCGTGGAGTTGTGCTTGGTCAAGTCTTCGCTGCCGAAGGGGACGATCGCGTTTGAAGTGGATACGGCCACGGCGCTCACGCTTGGCGACAAAGTCAACGATGTGGCCGCCGCATTGCATCGCCTGAGCTGTCCGCTGGTACTCGATGACTTTGCACTGCGCACCGAATGCTTCGAGCTGCTGCGTCTACCCGGCGTCCGCTATGTGAAGCTGGCGCCCGAGATCACATCGAAAATGCGCACCGACAAGGTGTCTCAGGCGGCCATCACAGGCGTGGTGCAGATCGCACGCGTCCTCGGCATGCACACGGTGGCCAAACACACCGACACGGCTGCAGAGCAGGAATGGCTGACGGCACTGGGCGTGGACTTCGTACAGTCGAACGCCCTGTCGCCGGCCGCCGCCATCGACACCGTGCACAAGGCGACCGACGTCAAGAACTAATTGGACGGCGGGCCGGGCGGCGCGGACCGGCTCCAACCGCCGCCGAGGGCCTTGACCAGAAACACTGCGGTGGAAAATTGCTGCCCTTGGATCTGCACCGCCTGGCGCTGATTCGTGAGGAGCGTTTGCTGGGCGGTGATGACATCCAGGTAAGTATCGACGCCGCCTTTGTAGCGGTCGGTCGCAATATCAAATGCCCGTTGGGCGCTGCGCACGCTGGCATTCGCTTGAAGTTCCGCGCGTTCCAGCCAGCCTAAGCCGGTGATGCCGTTCTCGACCTCTTCCATCGCAGTCAGTACCGTTTGCCGGTACGCGGCCACCGCCGCCGTATAATCGGCATCGGCAAAGGCCACGTTGGCGCGCGTTTTCCCGGCATCGAACAGCGTCTGCGAGGCAGAAAGGCCGATCGACCAGATCTGGCTGGGTGCCGTGAGCAAACTCGCCAGCGCCTTGCTCTCCCATCCGATGCTCGGCACACCCAAGCCCGGCGCAAGATTGATGCTGGGAAAGTACGCTGCCCGCGCCACGCCGATGCGGGCGTTCGCAGCCGCCATGGCGCGTTCGGCGGAAGCCACGTCAGGCCGCCGTTGCAACAGGTCGGAGGGCAATCCCAACGGCAACGCGGGCAACGGCGGCGCCGTCGCATCCGGCGCCAGCGAGAAGCTCGGCGCCGGCGTGCCGATCAGGGTTGCGATGGCATGTTCGAACTGCGCACGCTGATTCTGCAGCAGCTCGAGCTGCGTCGCGCTGGCATCGAGCAGCGCCTGCTGCTGCGCGAGATCCAACCCCGTGGCGAATCCCAGATCATGCCTCGACGAGACGAAGGCAAGAGCATCGCGCTGCAGATCCAGGCTATGGCGCACGACGCCGATCTCCGCATCGGTCTCTCGCAGCGAAAAATAATTCGTGGCCAATGCCGCCATCAACACCAGCCGCGTGTTTTGAAAATCCGCTTCGGCCTGTTGCGCACCGGCCCTTGCGCCTTCCACCTCCCGCCGCACTCTGCCAAACAGGTCCAGTTCGTAGCCCACCGCCGGTCCGATTGAAAAATCGTTCTGTACGACGGACCTGTCGAGCGCCGAAAAACCCGCCAGCGGACGGTTTGCGGAGAGTTTGCTGCGCACCGCAGAGGAATCAAGTCTGACCGTGGGAAACAAGGCCGACCGCGCGACGGTCAACTGGCCACGTGCCTGCTCCAGGCGCGCTGCAGCCACGCGCAGATTCTGATTGCCGGCGAGGGCTTGTTCCACCAGCGGATTCAAGACGGGATCGTCGAACAATTCCCACCAATTGCCCTTCAGAGCCGTATCCGCGGGCACGGCTTCTTGCCACGGCGCCGCGGGCTGCCACGCCGGCGGTATATCGGCGGAAGGCCGGTGGTAGTCGGGTCCGACCGCGCAGCCGCCCAGCAGCAGCGTCATGCCCAATGACCGAATGGTGTGTCGGGCGCGCATCCCTATCGCAAAGTCACGAGGTCGCCGTCGGTGAGCGAATCGGCCGGGTTCAGAACGATGCGATCATCTGACTTGAGACCGCTCAACACGGCCACGGTGCTGCCAAAATCCGTGCCGAGCTTCACGGCACTCAAGCGCACGCGCCCGGCCGCATCGACCGTCGCGACTCGCGGACCGTCCGGCCGGAACAAGAGCACATTGGTCGGAACCAGCAGCGCCGTGCCGTCTTGTTTGATCGGCAAATTCACCTGCACGTACGCTCCCGCGATCAGCGCATCTTTGGGATTTGGCACTCTGATCTCAACTTGCATGGTGCGCGTGCCGGTATCGATTGCCCGCGCGGTGCGCGCGATGCTGCCCTTGTATTCTTCGCCCTCGTGCTCCGGCAACCTCACGGTCACCAGGTCGCCCACCTTGACCTGCTGGGCGTATACCTGCGGCACATAGACGTACAGACGCAGAGGATCGATCTGCGCGATCGTGAACAAGGCCTTGCCCACTCCGCCGTTGCCGGCATCGACCAGATCGCCCACATCGATATTGCGGCTGGTCACGACGCCATCGAATGGCGCCACGACCTTGCCGAAGCCCTGCAGATTGCGCAGCCGGGCGGTGTTCGCCTGAGCGGAGGCTAGATTGGCCTGCGCCTGAAGGTAGGTGCTCTGCCGCTCATCCAGATCCTGTTGCGTCACGGCGTCCTTTTCGCGAAGACTATGCCAGCGCTCCGCCGTGCTTTTTGCGAGACTCTCGCTGGATGCGGCCTGCTGCTGCGCGGCAACGGCCTGCGACAGTTCCTGATCGATTTCCGGCGCGGCGATTTCCGCCAACAGATCGCCCTTCTTGACCGAGCTGCCGATGTCCTTGATCCAGCGCACGATGTAGCCGTTGCTGCGCGCATATACCGTGGCTTCGTTGATGCCCTGCAGGGTGCCCGGCAGGGTCAATGGCAGGCCGCCGCCGCCTGCCTTGGGAGTGACGGTGGTGACGTATTGCTTTGCATGAACTTCCGTGGATGCCGCGAGCGCCGATGCCTGGAAGCCTCGCACCACAAAAATGATGATGCCGCCCGCCATCAGGGCGGCCAGGATAGAGGCGACGATGAACTTTGCGCGCTTCACGGCCGGCACCGGCTGTGGCATTGACATACTAAATTATCCCACGCGCGTGCTTGCGCTGTTCGAGACGCCGATGCAATCCGGCGTAAATGACCGGCACGAAAAATAACGTGGAGACCGTGGCAAACAACAGCCCGCCGATGACCGCGCGTCCCAGGGGAGCATTTTGCTCGGCGCCCTCGCCCAGGCCCAGTGCCATCGGAATCATGCCGATGATCATGGCCAATGCCGTCATCAACACCGGTCTGATGCGCGTCGCACCCGCATCGCGGGCAGCGCTGATGGGATCCAAACCCTCGTTCATGCGTTGCCGGGCAAACGATACGATTAAAATACTGTTCGCTGTGGCCACGCCCATGGTCATGATGGCGCCGGTGAAGGCCGGCACACTCAAGGTGGTCGCGGTCAGGAACAGCATCCAACAGATGCCCGCCAGCGCCGCCGGCAAGGCGGTGATGATGATGAAGGCGTCGATCCAAGACTGGAAGTTCACCACGATCAATAAATACACCATGACAACCGCCATCACGAGACCCACGCCCAGCTCGACAAAGGAGGCGCGCATGGTCTGCGCCTGTCCCCTTATGGCCACCGTCGAGCCTCGCGGCAATTGCGAGCGCATGTCATCGACCAGCGCGTCGATCTTTTCCGCGACGCTGCCCAAATCCTTGCCCTGCACGCTGACGTAGACATCGACGGCGGGGGTCAGGTTGTACCTCGAGACGACAGCGAGCTGGGCGGCGGGCGCGACGCTGACCAGATTGCTGAGCACTTGCGGGGCGCCGCCGACCGCCGTTCGAACCGGTGTGCGCAACAGCGCATCCACACTGTCGATCTGGTACTGGGGCGACTGCGCCGCCAAATTGTAGACCACCCCATTGGCGGGATCCAACCAGAAGCCGGGCGAAGTCTGAGTCGTACCCGCAGTCGTCGCGAGCAGATTCTGCGCCACATCGTTGGCCGTCAATCCCAACGTTTGCAGCTGCGTACGGTCCATTTGCAGGGCCAAGGTCGGCAAATCCAGTCTCTGGTGAATGTGGGTGTCCACAGCTCCCGGAATCTGCCGGATCTGCTTCATGATTTTCGCTGCGAACGTGTAATTGGACCGCACATCAGCGCCGGTGAACAACACATCGATGGCGGCAGGAAGTCCGAAATTCAAAATCTGCGTCACGATGTCGGCGGGTTGGAAGAAGAACTCCACGCCCGGAAATCGCGCCGGCAGCTGCCGCCGCATGTCCTCGATATACCGCTGGCTCGGCGCGTGGCCCTCATTCAGCGATATCTGAATCTCGCCGTCCGAGGTGCCGAAGGCGCCGGCGTTGCTGTAGGTATTGTTGATGCTGCTGATCGGCACGCCGAGATTGTCGAGCACCGTCCCGAGCTGGTTCGCCGGGATCAGCGTCCGTATGACGCCCTCGATCTGGTCGGCCACCCGTGCGGTCTCCTCGATGCGCGTGCCGGAGGGCATGCGCACGTGAAGGCGGATCTGGCCCGCATCCACGCTCGGAAAAAAGTCCCGCCCCAGCAGAAACACCAACCCACAAGAGAGGACGCAAAAGGCCAGGAAGGCGCCGGCAAAGGCGCGCCGCCGCTCCAGCACCGCCGCGAGAATGGCGTTGTAGCCGGCGCGAAGCCTTTCGAAGCGCGCGTCAAATGACCGGTAAACCCGCCGCAGCAAGCTTACCGGTGCATCGGCATGCGGCGGGGTGTGATCCATCAACATCATGACGAGGGTCGGCACCAGCGTGCGCGACAGCACATAAGAGGCGAGCATGGCGAACACCACCGCTTCCGCCAGGGGCGTGAACAAATACCGGGCGACGCCCGTCAAGAAAAACATCGGTACGAACACGATGCAAATGCACAGCGTGGATACCAGTGCCGGAACGGCGATTTCGCCGGCACCGTCCAGGATTGCCTTGTGAAGATCCGATCCCAGATGAATGTGCCGCTCGATGTTTTCGATCGTGACGGTCGCATCGTCGACCAAGATGCCGACAGCCAGGGCAAGGCCGCCCAAGGTCATGATGTTCAAAGTCTGCCCGACGATGTACAAGGTGATGATGGAGCACAGAATGGACAGCGGTATGGACACCGCGATAATGCAGGTACTGCGCCAATTACCCAGAAACACCAGGATCAGCATTGCGGTCAAGCAGGCCGCAATCACCGCCTCGCGCACCACTCCGCTGATGGCCGCCTTGACGAAGCCGGATTGATCGAACAGCGGCGTAATGACGATATCCTTCGGCAGAATCTGGGCGGCAACCGGCAATACCGCGCGCAGATTGCTGATGATGTCCAGGGTCGAGGAGCCGCCATTCTTGATGACGGACATCAGCACTCCCCGCTCCCCGTTCTGGCGCACGATATTCGTCTGCGGCGAAAAACCATCCCTGACGTGCGCGACCTCCGACAAATACGTGGTCGCGCCGTTCTTGGTCACCACGGGGATATGGTTGAGCCCCGCAATCGTATCGGGCGAGCCGTTCAGCGCGATGGCAAATTCGGTCGAGGCGATTTTGACGGTACCCGAGGGCAAGATGAGATTCTGCGCGTTGACCGCGTTCACGATGTCACTCGGCGTCAGGCCTTTGGCGAGCAGCGCTGAGGTGTCGAGATCCACCGAGATCAGCCGCGATTTGCCGCCGAATGGGTACGGCACGGCGACGCCGGGGATGGTCACCAGGCGCGGACGCAGGAAATTGAAAGCGGCGTCGAACAGCGCCGGTTCGGTCATCGTCGGGCTGGAGATCCCGAGCTGTATCACCGGAATGGCGGAGGCGGAGTATTTAATGATCAGCGGCGGCAAGGCTCCGGGGGGAAGCTGCTTCAATTGCTGCTGCTCCGTGGCCACGACTTGGGCCATGGCCGTCGGGATATTTGCGTTGGGTTGAAAGAAGACCTTGGTGACCGACAAACCGTAAAAGGATTGGGATTCGACGTGTTCGATATCCGTGACGGTGGTGGTCAGGGTACGTTCGGTCACCGCGGTAATGCGCTGGCCCATTTCCTGCGCCGATAGGCCGGCATAGGTCCACACGATGCTGACGACGGGGATGTCGATCTCCGGAAAGATGTCGGTCGACATCTTGCGGAGAACCAAGGGTGTTGCGAGGAGAATGAGGAGCGCCATCACCAAAAACGTGTATGGGCGCCGTAGCGCAACTTGAACGATCCACATTAACTGAATGACCCCTTTTGAGCATGGTTGCCGATACCGATCTCGAAATCAACACGAGTCAGCGTCCCAATGAGCGAGACCACTTGCAAATCATTGGAAACAAAGCAAACTACACCCGTCTGCAACGAGACACCGGGACCGGGCTAAGTGTTTTGTTAGTCCCATGAGGTTCGGTTCCGGTTCCCGTTAAGATCCACCGCCATGACATTCACCGCACTAATCGTTGTCTGCGCGCTGCTTGGCCTGCTGTTCTTCGTTGCCGCGGTCCGCCGCTTGCGACGGCGCCGAGTCATGGGCGGTATGGCGCATGGGGCGGCTGCGCTCATATTGTTATTGGCTGCAGCTTGCGCCGTGCTCATCGGCAACAATCTGCGCAGCTACCAACGCTTGAGCTACGAGCAACCCGCCGGTGAACTGCAGTTATCGCGCGTCGGGGAGCGCCAGTTTGACGCGGTTTTGAGCTACCCGGACGGCGAACGCGCGAATTTTCCTTTGCGCGGCGATGAGTGGCAGATCGATGCCAGAGTCCTGAAATGGCATGCTTTTGCCAATCTGGTCGGATTCGATGCGGCCTACCGTTTGGAAAGGATCAGCGGGAGATACTCCCAGGTCGAGGACGAACGCGCCCAACCTCGCACCGTCTATGAGTTGCATCCGCCGGGCCGCATCGATCCGTGGGAACTGATCCATCGCTACCGCTCGTGGATACCGTGGATGGATGCGTTATATGGAAGTGCCACCTTCCTGCCCATGGCGGACGGTGCTTTGTATGAAATCAAGGTTTCTCAGAGCGGGTTGGTCGCGCGGCCCCTGAATCAAGCGGCACGGGAAGCCGTCGGCAGCTGGCATTGAACATCTAGAGGCTTCCGTGAAACGACTTACCGCGAAGGAACGAATCCTCGGCGCCGCGCTGGCCTTGCTGCTGGTTTTGGCCGGCGTCGCTTGGTGGGAAACCGCCCCGCCGGCGCTCCATGCCCGAAATGCCCAAGTGGCGGCCATCACCGACACGAATCTGGTTGACCAGAGCACCTACTCAACGGCGCAACGGCTGGCACAAATCGCGGTCACTCCGGAGGAGCAGACCTACGCCCAATCGGCATTGCGCGTGGCGGACCACGAACTCGACCTTGCGTTCACGCAAGCACTGCGCGATGCCGAAGCGCATCCGCCGGCGCTCAATTCCGCTGCCGCGGCCATTCAGGCGCGCATCACGAAGTCCCAGGGACTGTTGGCCGCGGATCAGCAACGCGTAAATGATCTCACCGCCGCGCTCGCACAAGCCAAAGCGGATCAGAAGGACAAGATTCAAGATCAACTCGACCTTGCGCAGTCGCAATTGGAACTGGACAAAGATGAACTCGATGAGGCCAGCCAAAATCTGGTCGATGCCGGCGGCAACCCTCGACGGCAAATCGAAGCGATGGTCCAGGAGCATGGCGCACAAACCAAGGCGCATCCGGCTGCGGCGGCCGCCAAAGCCGTCGTGCTCGACGATCAACACGGAGCGATCGGCAAATTTAGCGACTGGCGGTTCTTGAGGCAGAAAGAGGCAGCGCTGGAGGCGGGGGGAGTCAGCGCGCAGTTGAAAGCGCAAGCCCTGAGCGCGCGCCGTGCGGCCCTGGCAAGCGATCTCGAGGCCACCAAGCGCGGCATTCCGGAACTCGCCGGCCACGCGAGGACCGACAAAGATGCGTCTGCGCCCTCGCAAACTGCGCAGCCCCAGCGTAGCCACGAAGACGCCGCGGCGCTCGTGGGCCGCACCAAGGCGATTGCGGCCGACCAAACCATCTTGACTCTGCTCAACCGGCGCATTGCGGATCAAAATCAGCTTGCCGGCATCTACAGCCAATGGGCCTCCGCGATAGCGCTGCAGTCGCGGGTTGTTGCGCATGGAATATTGCTGGACGTGTTGATCGTCATCGGCATGTCGATCGTTTTGCTATGCTCGACGGTTGGGTGCAGCACCTGCTCGACCGCCCAAAATTGGATCGGCGACAGGTTGAAACGCTGCGCAGCATCGCGCGCGTGAGCTTGCGCATCGTCGCCGTCCTGATCATTCTGCTGATCGTCATGGGCGTGCCGAGTCAATTTGCGACCACGATCGGCATCGTCGGCGCGGGCCTGACCGTTGCTCTCAAGGACTTCATCGTCGCCTTCTTCGGATGGCTGGTGCTGATGGGGCGCAACGGCATTCGTCTCGGCGACTGGGTGGAAATCAACGGCGTCAGCGGCGAAGTCGCGGAACTCGGCATGTTCCATACGGTACTTTTGGAGACCGGCAATTGGAGCGACTCCGGGCACCCGACCGGCAGACGGGTCACCTTTACCAATAGCTTTGCCATCGAAGGGCACTACTTCAATTTTTCGACATCGGGTCAATGGCTCTGGGACGAGTTGCAAGTGGTCGTTCCCGTCGGGCGCGATCCTTATCCGATTGTCGAGGCCATCACCAAGCACGTGGTCGAGGCGACCGCCGACAGCGCACACCAAGCCGAGCAAGAGTGGCAACGAGCCGTCCCGGCGCAACGCGGCAAGGTGTTCTCCGGCACGCCCGGCGTCAACGTAAAGCCCGTCGTCAGCGGCGTGGAAATCGCAGTTCGCTATATCACGCGTGCAAACGAGCGGTTTTTGATTCGGGCCAAACTCTACCAGGCGGCGGTGGATCTGCTGGGCGCGAGAGCGGTGACACCGCCCGCGACGAAGTGATTACGGTTCTTTTGTCAGGTTCATGCCGAAAAAATGTATTACTCTCGCAAGGCACCGGACCGGCCACTTAGGAGTTGAGCAATGCGGCTACTGATCGATTGGTTGATTGCCTGGCCCGAGCGCGTTGCCCATCATTTGATGTGGCTGGCGCCGCTGTTTGCACGCATCACCGTAGGCTGGGTATTTCTCTTGAGCGGCTGGGGCAAGCTCAACAATCTTCCACAGGTCACCGAAAATTTCATCGGCTGGGGGATCCCCTTCCCACACTTCTTCACCCCCCTGACATCGGGCATCGAATTCTTTGGGGGACTGTTCCTGCTGTTGGGATTGTTCACCCGCATATCGGCGGGCGCCCTCGGCGTCACGATGATTGTCGCCATCAAAGCGGCCAAATGGAGCGACGTCGATTCTCTGGAGACCCTGCTGGGATTCGACGAATTCGAATATCTCGCGCTGTTCCTCTGGCTGGCAATCGCAGGTCCCGGCATCGTTTCCCTCGATCGTCTTCTGCTGCGGACCGCTCGGCGCCCGGCCGCAAACTAAGGCCGTGCGGTGCCGGCAGGCCGGGTTCGCTATAATGGGAACCCGCCCCGCGCCGGCTTAGCACAGTGGTAGTGCAACGGTTTTGTAAACCGTAGGTCGGGGGTTCGAATCCCTCAGCCGGCATACCCCCTTAAGAATTTCCAAAGACCTTCTCCAGCTTTCCACCGCTTGTCGTCGTCTATTCGAACCCCCGACATAAACAATCGGGTTCGACGCCGCCGCGCAGCGGCGGCGATCGCCCTTTAGGGCGACCCCGGAGGGGCGAGGCGCGCAGCGCCGAGTAATCCCTCAGCCGGCACCATAACCCTCTGGGTCCTAAGATCCGGCCGCAGGTGGTGACGATCACGGAGCGATCGTGGAAGGGGTACTCCAAGTCCGTCCACGGAAGCAGCACTTTATTCTTGTACTGGTTATTTGTACAGTGCCGTCGTGGGCTATGGACTGGTTGACTCATCGACGGTATTCCGCAGCTGGGGCGCTGTTTGGCGAGAATCCGAGGAGCAGTATGACGTATATAGCAAGCATGACGTTAATGCCATATGATCTCCCCTATGCGTCCTTTGCCGCCTTTTAATCACGACGGTCTCTTGCCGGCGGGGGATTACGAGCTCGACTTTCAGGGGCTGCGCGAATCGTTCTTGGTCACAGGTGCCGGCAGCAAATCTCCGACGTGGGATGCCCCTTGGCGGGAGTTCCTCGTCAACAATCTCCAAATCATGACCGAGCAGCTCTGGACCGTGGGTGTGACCGAGGTCTTTGCCGACGGCTCCTTTGTCGAGCCGCGCGGCATCATCAAGTTAAAACCAGGGGCATCGCCATGATTCGAAACGAAGCAGAATATCAAGAGGCCTCGCAGCGGCTTGCTCAGGAATCGCTGCGGCTTGCCGAGCATCGAGCCCGCCTCAAAGAGGCTGGCCTCGGACACGAAGAAATCAAACGCGTCATCGATCCGATTGAATCCTTCCATCTACAGCTACAAGAGGAAGTCGAGGCCTATGAGCGGCTGAAGCGAGGGGAGTTCGCCGAGTTGGATGACCTGCGCGCTGTGGGACATTTACTCATTACATCACGGATTGCCCAAGGCATCTCCCAGCGTGAGCTTGCCCGCCGACTCGGCGTGCATGAATCGCAAGTGTCGCGCGATGAGCGGAATGAGTACTTCGGAATTACCCTGGAGCGGGCGGCGAAGATCCTAGATGTGCTCAACGTTCGATTGCATACGAAGATCGCGATCGAGCTGCCGCCGGCTCCGGTGGCGCAGGCCTCGTGATGCGGGATGAATTCGTGACAGGGTCTTTATGAAGGACCGCGATTCGGACGATGCCGGTGAACCGACAATACGGCCATAAATCCAGCCATATCCAGCTGCAAAGAAGACGGGGCCCGATGGGGCCCCGTCCGTAGCTGCACAGCAATCCTAATGCGCGTTTACGCTACCCTTGCCGACGGTCTTGGCATTCGACTTCTGCTTGGTGTTCGCAAGCACGGCCGTTCCGTCAGTGGCGGGATATACGTTGAGGAGGAGCTCGCTGACAATGCTTGCCACTTGCGGTGACCCGGCACCCGTCGTCGGGTCCCAGCCCGTTCCGGCATTGAAGCCGATAATGGTGATTGCATTGTTGTTGTTGTCGAACTGCAGCGACGAGTTGGTGCCGACGGTAATGTCATGGAACGAACTCGCATACACCTGGCTGGCTTCGAGGATACGGTAGATGCCCGCGTTGAGGAATCCCAGGCTCGTTCCGGCACGCTGGTTCGCAATCGCCGTGACGGCCGCCCACTGCGGGGAGCCGGCGCTGGTGCCGCCGAACAGGTAAAACCCCGCGGGGATGCCCGGAATCGCCAGATAGGTGAGCACACCGTGCTCGACCGCTGCGCTATAGGCCACATCGGGCACCGCCCGCTGTTTCCCGCCGTGGATAACGCCCTCCTGATAGGGCGGTTCGTCGAACACGACGCTGAATCCGCCGCCGGTCGAGAGCGTGCCGAGACCGAAGAGGCTTCCGAAGTCGCCAAACGGCAGACCTTCGTTCCAAGCCGTCTCGCCCTGGTAGGTTCCCGGTGCCGGATTGGCGGCGGGAACGCAGCCAGTCGAAACCAGGCAGTATTTTGCCACCGTCAGTTCCGTGCCGCCCACGCCGGTGACCAGCGGGTCGCTGGCCGGGGAGGAGACCGCCTTCACCCACGAGTTGCCGTCGCAGGTATTCAGCGCCGCACCCTGATCGGCGGAGGAGGCGAACAGTGTGATGTGCTTGGCCGTGGCGGCCGCGAACGCATTGTGGTACGAGGCCTGGTCGGCCGGGGCAAGGCAGCTTTCGTTTTCCCCGAAGCTCATGGAGATGATGTTGCCGAGGTTGTTGTTGACCGCGTAGTTGAGCGCCGATGCGATATCCGCGTCGTTATTGCTCTTTGCAAGCACGAGCACGATCTTTGCGCCCGGGGCGATGGCATGCGCCCATTCGACGTCGAGACTGATCTCCTGCGCCCAACCGGCCATATTTTGATCGCCAGGAATGAACGCCGTCAGCCCGTCCGGCGCGACCTGCGTCAACTGCGTGGCCGGCAACCCGTAAAAGTTATTGAAAAACGCCACTTGGCTCACCAGGGCAGGGTTCTGGAAGGCATCGACGATGACTATGGTCTGCCCGCTGCCGTCGTATCCTCCTGCGATCAAGGTATCGACCTGGTAGGCGTGGCGCATCTCGAACGGGTCAATGCAGTCCGACGCTCCGCGTCCCACCACCTGACAAGAGAACAGCCCGAACTGCGGGCCCGCCGTGTTGCTTTGTTCCCCGCTCGGAATGGCCAGCGGTCCACGCTGCAGGAAGTGTTGCATGGTATGGCTAGGCGTTGCGGCCAGCGCCGTTTGCGCCAGGAATAGTGCGAAAATCGACAGAGTCAGCGCGCGCACGGCGCGCAGAAGATGATTGAAAGTCATGAATGCCCCTTGTACTAATTGTTTTATTGCTTAAGTCTCAATTATCGTTATTTGCTTAATTCCCAATTATCGCGGGCCGAGTGTACCAGCCCTGCGATTGGTTATCGCATGGACTTCGGCCATCATGCGGATGGCCAAAGCACAGGACAATATGTTCAATTTCTGTGGTCGTGAGCTTCGGCGTTACTTCCTCGATATCCGCAACTTGAAGAATTTCGACGACAGCCTTGGGCATGTCTTCGGCGATCGCGTTCCGATGAGCGTGACCAATCGTCTGGAAGAAATTTTCGACGGCCTGGGTTTCGTGGCGCGATTGGCGGTGACGATTTACGATCGAGTACGTGAACGCCGACTCCCGCTCGAAAGACGCCGTTCATGAAACCGGATTGCGCCTCGTTAGGCGTTATCAGCGCGGACGTAAAATCGCAGGCGTTTCCATCCAACTGCGCCGCGGCCCCGTTTCGGGCGGTCTGGCGGTACTGGTACAGTAGGGGCACAATTAGCCCGTGGGAGAGCCTCGATGAGAACGGCGAACGGCTTTCGAATCATTGCCGCCATTGCGGTGATTTTGGCCCTATCCGGATGTGACTTGCAGGTCGACGGCGACGGCTCGACCAAGGTCAACGGTTCGGTGCATATACCCGCCGGCAAGGCAGCGCAAGAGGCAAGGACGGTGAACGGTTCGATCCACGTCGATGATAATGCCACCGTCACATCGGCAGTCACCGTCAACGGCAGCATCCGCCTGGGAGAACGTGCGACGGCAGCTTCGGCGAAGACTGTTAACGGAGGCATAACACTGGGTGCCGGCTCGCACGTCTCCGAAAGCGCTGGAACGATCAACGGCGATCTTACTTTGGCAGAAGGTGCGGAGGTTGCCGGTCACTTGAGCAACGTCAACGGCAAGATCGGAATGACCGGTGCGCACGTCGGAGGCGGCATCAAAACGGTCAACGGCAGCGTGAGCATCATGGGAGCGTCGCACGTGGAAGGCGGGATTGTGGTCGACAAGCCGTCTGGTATCATCTTCATGAACGAGGACCCGGTGATTGTCATCGGACCTGGTTCGGTCGTTCAGGGTGACCTGCGGTTCGAACGCAAAGTTAAGCTATACGTCAGTGACAAGGCTACTATCGGTACTGTAACCGGCGCGACCCCGGTGCCGTTTAGCGGCGAAAATCCACCGAATTGATTCAAGAAGGACAAACCATGTTTAATCCGTTCGTTCGATCGCTGTCCATGGCTGCGTTGATCACCGCCATGGGCTGTGCCACAGCGTCCGCCGCTGCCGCCGACCCAGCGCTGGTCGCAGCGGTCGCGAGCCCTGCGCGTCCTGCCGCTGCAATGGCGCGCGACACGGCACGACACCCCGTCGAAGAGCTGACGTTTTTCGGAATCACTCCCAAGATGACCGTGGTAGAGCTCTGGCCGGGCGGCGGTTACTGGACCGACATTCTCGGCCCTTATCTCGCGCCTGCAGGCCACTACGGCATTGCAATGCCGCCGCCGCATGGCGAGGACAATCCAGGTGTCGCGCGCTTCCGTGCGCATATCGCCGCGGAGAAGGACCGGCTCGGTACGATTCAAGAAACCATTCTGGGCACGGGGCATTTCGATATCGCCGCGCCCGGCTCCGCCGATCTGATACTCACGTTCCGCAATCTTCACAATTGGATGCATGACGGGTATGCCGATCAGGCGCTGGCGGGGTGCTTCACTGCATTGAAGCCGGGCGGCATCCTCGGCATCGAGGAACACCGCGGCCGCAACGATGTGCCGCAGGACCCGAAGGGCGAAAACGGTTACGTGCGCCAGGATTACGCGATTGCCTTGGCGAAGAAGGCCGGATTCGTGCTGGTCGGGTCTTCGGAAATCAACGCCAATCCCCGGGATACAAAGGACTGGCCCAAGGGCGTGTGGACGTTGCCCCCCAGCCTGGCAGAGGGTGACAAAGACCGCGCCAAGTACGTCGCGATCGGCGAGGCCGATAATTTCGTGCTGAAGTTCCAAAAACCGCGCTGAGGCCGCCGATTGCGGGGTGATCAAGCGGTCTTTTGTTCGCAAAGACCCAGCTCTTTCACCATCTGTGCGCGCATGGCGAACTTTTGCACTTTTCCGGTGATGGTCATCGGAAATTCGGAAACGAAACGGATATAGCGCGGGATTTTATAGTGGGCGATCTGTTCCTTGCAGAATTCGCGGACTTCCTCCTCGGTGCTGCTGGTTCCAGGCTTTAACTGAATCCACGCGCATATCTCTTCGCCGAACTTCACGTCGGGTATACCGCACACCTGCACTGCCTGTACCTTGTCGTGCCGGTACAAGAACTCCTCCACCTCTCGCGGGTAGATGTTCTCTCCACCTCTGATCACCAAATCCTTCAAGCGCCCGGTCACATTGCCGTAGCCCTGCTCATCGATCACACCGAGGTCTCCAGTGTGCAACCAGCCGGCATCATCGAGAACTTCGCGAGTCTTTTCCGGATCTGCCCAGTAGCCCTTCATCACGGAATAGCCCCGGGTATGAATCTCGCCTTGCACGCCCCGCGGCACGCACCGTCCCTGCGAATCGACCACCTTGACTTGAACGTGCGGATGCACGCGGCCGACGGTCGACACGCGCCGCTCGAACGAGTCGTCCATGGCGGTCTGGAAACTCACAGGACTCGTTTCCGTCATACCGTAGCAATTCGTGATTTGCGTGAGATGCATATTGCCGATCACACGTTTCATGACTTCGACCGGGCATGGTGATCCTGCCATGATCCCGGTTCGCAGACTCGACAGGTCATAGCGCGAAAATTCAGGGGTCTCCAATTCAGCAATGAACATCGTCGGCACGCCATAGAGGGCCGTGGCCCGCTCCCTATCGACGGCTTCCAAAGTTTTCGCCGGATCGAAACTTTCGGCCGGATAAATCATGGCTGCTCCATGCGAGATCGCGGCCAGGTTACCCAACACCATGCCGAAACAATGATAAAGCGGCACGGGAATGCAAATTCGATCCCGTTCGGTCAGCCCCAACCCACGGCCGACGAAGTAACCATTATTCAAAACATTGTAGTGGCTTAAAGTCGCTCCCTTCGGCAGCCCCGTGGTACCGCTGGTGAACTGGATATTGATGGCATCGTCCGGCTGCAGATCCAAGCCGATCCGGTCGAGACGAGCGAGATCTGAGTTCATTCCGAGCTGCAACACTTCGTCAAAATTCAGGCAGCCGGCGGTGGACGCGCTCCCTAAACGTATGACCAATTCCAGTTGCGGCAACCTGGCGCTCACCAACTCGTTGGGGGCACAACTATCGAGCTCGGGCGCCAGGACACGGAGCATCTCGAGGTAGTCGCTGTTCTTGAGCCGCTCTGCCGTGATCAGCGCGCGACAGCCTACTTTCTTGAGACAAAATTCCAATTCGGACAGTCGATACGCGGGGTTGATATTCACCAGTATCAAACCCGCCTTGGCGGTGGCGAATTGCGCTACAGTCCACTCGGCGCGGTTTGGCGCCCAAATGCCGATACGATCGCCCGGATTCAACCCGAGCGAAAGCAGGCCGGCTGCAAGGAGATCAACGCGATGTTTGAGCTGCGCGTAACTCCACCGGACTTGCTGCCCGGGAACGATGAGCGCATCGCGCTGGGCAAATCGATGCGCGGTTTGGTCGAACGCACTACCGATTGTTTCGTATCGCAGCGGCACCGTACAGGTGCCCTCGACGCAGCTTAGATCCACTGGAACTCCCGGCGAAACCCCCGGCCTTGAAGTTCCATTGTACCGCCACCACTGTTCAGTCAAATGAACTTCGTCCGGGCCGTTCGCCGCCTGCTCTTGCATCCTTTCTGGCTGTTCTTCGCGCTGCCGGGTTATGTCGCCTGGCGGCTGCTATCGGCCCTGTCGATCGGGCCTGCGGGAGTTGCTGCGGGAATCGCAGTATTGCTGGCTTTCTGCCTGTTGATTCCGTTCTCGATGCGGGCGCGAACCATGCTCAATCGGAAGCTCGCCGACCGTGTATCCTGGGTGGGCTCAACGGCAATGGGGTTTTTCTCCTCCCTTCTCGTGCTGACGCTTCTTCGCGACCTGGTACTGACCGGCGCACACCTGTTCATGTCCGGCGAAAGTGCGCGGCTTTGGACGGCGCCGAGCGCGCAACTCACCTTGGTGCTTGCTTTTTTGATGACGCTGACGGGGTTCATCAGCGCGCGGCGCGGACCCGGCCTCGTCGAGGTCCGAATTCCGGTGGTTGACCTTCCGCAAGCTCTGCACGGCTTTTCGATCGCACAGATCAGCGACGTACACGTCGGTCCGACGATCAAACGTGGGTTCGTAGAGAGGATCGTGCGTCGAGTCAATGCGTTGAACGCCGATATGATTGCGGTAACCGGGGACCTGGTCGATGGCTCCGTGCAGCAACTGTCGGCTCACACCGCGCCACTGGCCGGCCTGACCGCGCGGCATGGCGCCTATTTCGTCACCGGCAATCACGAGTACTACTCCGGTGAGCGCGCGTGGACGGAGGAAATTCGGCGTCTCGGCATGCGCGTACTGAAGAACGAACACGTCGTCCTGGAGCACGACGGCACATCGCTGGTGCTCGCCGGCGTCACGGATTACAGCGCTCATCACTTCGATCCCGCGCAGCGCAGCGATCCTGCGGCGGCGCTGCGCGGGGCGCCCGCCGATGCCGGAGCAAAAATACTGCTTGCGCATCAGCCAAGCTCGGCAAGCGCCGCCGCTCAGGCGGGTTTCGATGTACAAATCTCGGGTCACACGCATGGCGGACAATTCTGGCCTTGGAACCTGTTCGTACATTTGTTCCAGCCCTTCACCGGCGGCCTGCACCGGTTGAGAAACTTGTGGATCTACGTAAGCCGCGGCACCGGCTACTGGGGACCACCGAATCGTTTCGGCGTTCCTTCCGAGATCACGCGCATCCGCTTGATACCAGCGGCCCCGTAACACGGCTCAAAGCCGATACTCGTCGATAAGACCCAGGTTGGTTAGGCTTCCTGCCAAGTCTGGTCCGGCTCCAGGGATGGCCCTTCCAGCGGAGTAGTACGTGACGAGAGAGTCGATTACGCGAGTTGCTGAGTCCGCGCCGGAGCATGTCGCGCCCGATGCGGCATTAAAGAACACCGACACCCTCCTCCGGTGTGGGTCATTTCGCCTCCCACACTTGCCGCCAGGCAGCGAATTCCGAAGGACGGATTCGATAGCGGGCGAAATTGCCTTCATGCAGGCTTATGAGTTCGGTTTCAGCCAGCTCGGCGAAGCGTCGGCGGCCGCCGGGATCGATTTCTTTCTGTGACCAAGCGGCTATTCGCGCTGCTGCATCTTTGCGACTCACCCGCGCCCGGACGAGGTCGGCGATGAGGTTG
This sequence comes from uncultured Gammaproteobacteria bacterium, assembly GCA_963761345.1. GTDB lineage: Bacteria > Pseudomonadota > Gammaproteobacteria > Steroidobacterales > Steroidobacteraceae > Bog-1198. Next base: position 26,319 of record CAVXGV010000008.1, on the reverse strand, counting down.
CGAAGCTCTTCGCGGTAGCGAAGCCGGAAGGGATCGGGTTCCCCGAGGGATTGACGAACGGCAGCGTAGCGGGCGGCTGACCGCTCGTAGGCCCAGATGAAGAGGTCCTTGAGAAGGTCGATCTTGGTCAGCTCGTAGACGCCGAGCACGGCTTCCGTATAGGTCTGCCGGGGCACGTCAGCGAACGACAGCGGCGACAAGTTGCCCTTGATGAATGGGATATTGGCTGCGAGGCGGGACACGCGCTTATTCACATCGTCGAAAGGCTGCAGGTAGGGAAGCTGCACCATCACGAAGAACGCTTGCTCGAAGGGATCGGTGATCGCGGCTGCGGTCGCCAGGATTTGATCGAAGCTTTCCTCGATGAGCTGAGGTATCTCCAGAGGGTGGAATGTAGAGCGCTCGATGCCGACGGCGATGTAGCGCAGTCGGCCGGCTGCCGTGGGGTCGGCGAGGAGGTTGCTGGCCAGGAGCGCGTGGAGATTGAGGATGGTGTAACGGTTGAAGCCGATCTCGTCGGCATCCCCGACCAGGAACTCGATCGCGTCCTTGTGGTTCAAAATCATCTGCGCTTCGAGATGCGCGCGCCCTTCGGCCTCTTGGCCCAACTCGATGAGACGCTTGGTGTCGAGCAGCGAGTAGGTGTTGCCTTCAAGGCGGCTTGAATTCCACGATAGATCGATCAACAGCCTATTGAGGATCTGCTTGGCATAGGTGCCGGCGGGCTGTTCTGCGATTTTTTGGCGGCCGACGGTCGCGAGATGTGCGCGGTCCTGTTCGGTCAGGTAGAACGAGACGTTCGGCCGGTAGAGGTCGAGGAATTTGCGGTCGTAACCCACAGGCTTCCGGGCTTCCGGTGCCAGGCGGACGTAATCGCGAATGGATGTCCCTGCTTCGGAGAGCGGAATGACAGGTTCGTTGGCATCTGCCTGAGCCTTTCCGCCGACCGCCGCATCGGGCACCCGGTATCTTGCCCAGCGCCCACCACCATCCATGATGAGGCGATTTCGGGTAACGAGGTGCTTGAGGCGATACTGGAGGGTACGAGGTGGAATGGACGCTGGCAGGGCGCGCAGAATCTCCGGCGCCGACACGCTTGGGTGGCGGCGCACGACGTCTTCGATCATTGCCAGGGCTTCCTCGGGGATCTGATTTGCCAAATGAGCCTTTCCTGCGCGTAGAGTATAGGCGCAAGTATGACGCCGTACGCGCAATAATCAAGGTTAGGCGCAAGAATAACGTGTAGGCGCAGTTCGCGATTGGGCCTTGATCACATGGGACTGCTCAAACGCCGCGTTTGCTGCCTCTCCCCTTACCGTGACGCCTCCCGCTTCCGCCAGGACCCGCAACGCATCGTTTACCGCCTTGGAGCTCGGAAAGACTTTGGCTATATCGCGGTCCAACACTACAACGTTCGCTCCCTTGGCGAGCCGGGGTAGGTATTTGCCGCGAATGCCGAAAGAAAAATCGTACTCAGGTCTCATCTTTGCTGCTCTTGCCATCGATGCTCTTACGCTAAGCCGCACGAATTGTATGAACTCTAAGTCCTACTTTTTGACGGCTACCAATCGCGCCGAAAATGGCGGCCAAATTATCCATGCTTGGATTGCCTTTGGGCGAGAGCATGCGATGCAAGCTCCTACTGGGAGTTTCGGTCATTTTCGCAAGCTGCTCGAAACCAAGCGTTGCATTCACAAGGTCTCGAAGAATAACGCGCGCCGTTTCAGGTTCGTCACTGAGAAACAGAGTTGCGGCCTCATCCAGGAGTGCTTTGGCAAAAACAGGATCTCGCTCGATCCGAGCCACTACGGTTTTCTTGAAACTACGAGTGAGCGCCATGTCGCCATGTCGCCATGTCAATTACCTTTTGCGTTTCTCTGCCTTATTGGCCGCGGCCTTAGGGGCCTTGCGGGTTTTGTATTCCATGTGCAATGCGACGGCGCGATCTATGTCCGCCTGTTGCCGGCGTTTCGTACCACCACCAAACAAAACAATAAGCGCGTTGCCGTCCTTAGCAAGGTAGATCCGATAACCAGGTCCCCAGTCGATGACGTATTCACCGATACCTGAGAACCATTTGACGTTAGAGGTATTACCAAGCTCGAGACGTAATGTGGCACTCACGACCTTCGCGGCTGCCTGCGGGTCAAGGCTATCGAACCAGGTCTTGTAAGGGGTAGTGCCATCCTGGCCCTCGCCCTACGGGCGCACTGCGTGCGTCCAAAATCGCTTCCTGCGATTTTGTCGAACCCTGGCGCGTTCGTCCACACACCCCGCACCCCCAAAATAAAAAAGGGCCTGAAGACAGGCCCTTTTTTATTTTGGCGGAGAGGGTGGGATTCGAATCGACGAGCCCGAACAATAGAATCAGGAAGTTGCGTGCGCAATAGCGCTCGCGAATCCCCGAGAGTCCCCCGCCCTCCCCACTTCTGCCAGTAGATTCTGCCAGTAGCCCGTTGTCGATCAGTTCAAGTTCTATCACGAGGAAAGCGCCGCGCTCGCTTGTGCATTTGCACAGTCACGCACAATCTATCTCAGGCCTTCGGTCGTTTTCTCAGGCTCTTGTCTGCAGTCGAGCACTCGAAACACGATGCATGTCTCGCCATCAACCCGATAATACACCGCGTACGGAAAGCGTTTCGCGAGCAGGCGGTGGAAGTCGAACACCTTAATGTGAATCCCGGCGTAGAGTTCCAGCGAGTCGATATCGCAAAAAAGTGCGTCGAGAAAATAATTGCCGAGGGTTTTTCTTTGCCGAGCATAGAATCGCCGCCCGCGGTCGAGGTCCTCGAGCGCCGTCGGCAGGATCTTTACCTTCACTCAGCGCGCTTGCGCAGTTCGTGTTTCGCGGCTTCCCAGTCGACCGGCTGCTCCTTGCCCGCATCGTGACGTGCGGCAGTCTCCCGAAGCGCCTCCTCGTGCCACGGCGGGGATTCGAGCCGGCCTTCCTCTCGGCTTAGAGATTTCCACAGCTCTTCCATGGCACGAAGCTTTTCGTCCCAGGTCATATTCTCGATAGTCAATGCGCTCATCGCCACAGGATACCGCCGTGGTCGCCAGTCATCAAAGCCACCTAGTCTCGGGTAGAAATGGGGGGCTCAGCCGGGGAAATATTCCATTAAAAATCTGCATGTTACGGTAATTACACGCCTGCGCCTCGCCTTAGGTTATCAGACCGGTATCGACCCGCGACCTGCCGCTGGTCAGCGGCGGCTTTCGGGCAGATCAAGCGGCGCGTTTTTCGCCGTCGGCTCAGCACACAATATCGAGAGCGTTTCCAGGTGAAGGCATTGTGGCCGATTTCAGTTAATGTCCGCGCGATTCGGACGTGTTTCCAGGAACTTTCTCTTTCATTTGCTCTGACTGTGTTCTGTCTGCCGCAACGCCCCTTGGTTGGCCGAGGTACTCGGCGTGACCGGCTGACGTCCTACCTCAGATTGAAATACGGCCGCTTCGAGCCGTCCAATCCTTCGGTGGATGTCTTCCAGGGGATCGGCATCCATCGATAGCGCCACGTTGCTCGTCATTCGCCAAAAGTCTCTCCATTTTTTGGCAATCTGCTTGATCATGAATTTCTCTCAATGACAACGTCTAATGGGGGCGTATCGGTGAACTAATTCTGCGTTCTGAGCATACGATCGACCGATCGGCTCATTTGCTCCAAAATAAATCCCGGCGCTAAGCGACTCATCATTTTGAGCTGATTCGCCTGACCTGGACGAATCTCAAATCGATTGGTTTGCATTCCCTTGACGGCGACTTTAACCATGTCTTCCACCTTCATGATAGAAGCGCCTTTCATGTCTTCAACATCAAAGTCATCCAAGAGTTCGGTTTGTATCGCAGGCGGTGCCAGGTCAAATACCTTCACTTTGGTGTTTCTCAGTTGCACACGAAGAGACTCGGTGAACGAATGCAGACCGGCCTTGGTGGCGCAATAGACCGGTGAAATGGGCAATGGAACAAATGCCAATCCCGATGAAACGTTCACGATTGCCGCCTCTGATTTTGTTTTCAAATGCGGCAAGAATTGCTTCACCATGCGAATCGGCCCGCTCAAATTGATTTCAATCTCCCGAGTGATGTCTTCGAGGCTTCCAGCTTTGTCGTGAATATTGATCCTACGCATGATGCCGGCGTTGTTGATCAAAATGTTAAGATCAGGAAATTGTTTGGTGACTTCTTCGTGAAGAGTGGTGATCGCTTTCGGATCGGAAACGTCGCTTCGAAATGTGTGAATTTTTGGCAAGGCCGCTTTCGCACGGTCCATTTTAGCTTGATCGCGACCCGTGATAAGTATTGTGTTACCAAGCGCCGCGAGTTGTTTGGTGAGTTCGTAACCGATGCCACTGGCACCCCCGGTGATCAAAATCGTATTGCTCGTGAGTTGCATAATTAGTCCCTGAGCAAGCTCAATCCACTCTGTAAACGCGGCCGGTTTGCGCGCCCAAGATAGAGCGTTTGTAGGCTTGTCCCACTTTCCATCCTTCGACCGGAATCATGCCGGTGAAGAACTGGGCAAATTGAGATTCGGATTCTTTTAGCATCGTGGGACTCACCACATTGATGCGCAGTCCCTTAGGAAGCTCAATTGCGGCAGCCCGAACAAAAGCTTCCAACGCGCCCGAGACGGTTGAAGCCGCGACGCCGGCGAGGATCGGGTCGTCATTAAGAATGCCCGAAACCAAAGTGAAGGATCCTTTTTCTTTGATGAACGGGATCGCCTCCTGAACCATATTGATCTGACCCATGAGTTTGCTTCCCAACGAAAACTGCCACTTTTCAGCGGTGAGTTCCGAAAGCGGAGCAAATGCTACTTGGCCTGCCGCAATGGCCACGGCGTCAAACGAGCCGACGGCTTGATAAAGCTTCCTGAGACTTTCGCGGTTCTCGATCTCGACTTGAAAATCGCCAGATTTGTGCCCGACCTTGACTATCTCATGGCCGGCGCCCGCCAATGCCTTTTGAACCAGTTCGCCGATTATTCCGTTTGCGCCAATCAAAATGGTTTTCATAAAAACTCCGTTCTGCCCGCTTAGGGCCTGTTGTGTCATAAATTGTTCGGCAGCGAATGACTGGGTTTGGACCAGTCAGGCAACTGACTAAATGTTGACGCGATGGGCATTTCACTCGGTCCGCCTCAGGTTTCGCCCTGTGCGTGCTGTTTCAGGCCGCCTGGTGTCTCACAAATTTTGTATCCAACTCTTGAGGCGCTTGGTCTCCGCCGCCACAAGACCGGGGTCATGAAGGGTATGGGCCAGGATCGAAACGCCTTGCATGGCGGAAAGCAGGTGCACCGCAAGGCCGTTGGAGTCTTTCCCCTTCCCGAGTGCCCGAAACTGGCTCTCGATCCACGCCAGGTGTTGAGCGAGGATCTCGGTCGCTCTGGTGGCGACCGGGCCGCCCGCCTTGTGGAGCTCGGAGCAAAGCGTCCCGACCGCACAACCGTGCTGTGCCAAGGAATCCTTGTTCTCGAAGACGCCTTGGACGCAGGCGCAAAGCCGATCCTTGGGCGATCCGGCTTCGCTCCATCGCTGCCGCTGCGCGGATAACTGTGCCAGCCTCCACTCGACGATCGCGTCGCCAATCTCGTCCTTGGTCTTGAAATAGTAAAAGACGTTGCCCAGAGGAACCTCGGCTTCGCGCGCGATGTCGGCAAGCGAGGTGGCGCCGAACCCGTTCTGGTAGGCCAAGTCCACTGCCGCACTAGTCAGCCGAGATCGTTTATCGATATGTGTCTTAGTCATGTTGCATATAAGTCAGTTGACCAACTCAGTATGGCGATGGTGGGCAAACCTGTCAAGCCGGCTATGCGGCAGCCAATCCAAGACTGTCAGTGACGGCTCATGGCCAGGAGCCTGTCGGACGGCCCTTCTCGTTCCGCTATCGGGACTTAAACTAGAGCGCATAACCGGCTCCAGAGACCTTGGGATTGAACCGCGCTACAGGAGAGTCAAGCCATGGGTCGACGTTCAATGACAGGCGGCGTTGTCGGCAAGGGTGGTCAGAGAATTCAATACGAGTTTCGCTTAAACGGCACTCGCTATCGACCCAGCATCAAGGCGATCCCGACCGAAGCTAACTTGCGCCGCGCGCGCGAACACTTGAAGTTCATTCAGCAGCGAATTCGCCTGGGTTCGTTTTCGTTCGTCGAGGAATTTCCGGACTTTCGCGACCTGAACAAGGTGTTCCACTCATCGCCGTACCGCACGTGCAACCAAGTGTTCGATGAATATTTAGCGCATTGCGAATCACGTCGCGCCAAGAACGACCTCTCTTTCGCGACCCTGACCGGCTATCGCAAAGCGTTGGACTCGGTTTGGCGTCCCGAGCTCGGCACGTTGCCTTTTTTGAAGGTTCGATATTCGATGCTGTCGAAGATCGCCTCAGCACATACAAGCTGGGGCAAGAAAACCTACAACAACAAGCTGAGCGTGCTGCGTCGGGCGTTTGAGTTTGGCTACCGCGACTATCCCACGCACGCCAATCCCGCCTGGTCCTTGAAGGGCGCCCGCATGAAGCGCCGCGACGTACCGCGCATCGACCCCTTCCGCATTCAGGACGCAGAAGCCCTCATCGCCGCGATCCATAGGGACTGGGGTGAGCGACAGGGCAATTTCCATGAGTGTCGTTTCTTTACCGGCCTCAGGCCATCCGAAGAGATCGCACTATGCGTGCGGGACTTCGATGAACACTCGGGGACGCTCTCCATCACCAAGGCGCGGGTCTACGGGGTGGATCGAAACATGACCAAAACGCATGAGGATCGGGTCATTCGCCTGTGTCCTCGGGCCCTGGCAACTCTTAAACGACAGCTCAATCTGTATCGACACCTCAAGGCGCGGGGATCGATCACCCACGACCACCTGTTCTTTGGTGCCGACGGCGCACCGATTCGAAGACTCGGCTATCTCTGGAAATGCTGGCGGCAATCCTCCGAGCGCTTGGGCCTCCGGCACCGCCGCCCGTATGTCGCGCGTCACACGTCCGTCAGCTGGAATTTGATGATTGGAAAGAATCCACTCTTCGTAGCCCGCCAACATGGGCACAGTGTCACCACCATGTTCCGAACGTATGCGGCGTGGATGCAGAATGCCCCGGAATCCGATATTCAGTTGATCCGCTCGGCCATGAAGGCGAGGAAATCAGAGAGGAGACCGAACCTCAAGCGGGAGTCTCATTCGCGAATCGAGCCAGTGGCCAAATTAGCCACTGGATTGGCCACTGGAAACATGGCCCCAGAGCTTAAAACGCTGGAATTCTCGGCAAAAGAAGTGGCGGAGAGGGTGGGATTGCTCGCGGCCGGGGACGGCCGCTCGTCCTCCGCTTCGCTCCGGACCGACGCGTTCGCGTCGTCCAAAATCGCTCCGCGATTTTGTCGAACCGGTGGGTTCGTCCACACACCCCGCACCCCCAAAATAAAAAAGGGCCTGAAGACAGGCCCTTTTTTATTTTGGCGGAGAGGGTGGGATTCGAACCCACGTGCCGGAATTACCCGACCATCCGATTTCGAGTCGGCGCCGTTATGACCACTTCGGTACCTCTCCGGTTAACTTAAAATTCGTCTCGTTTACTTAAGTATTTCCGCCGTTAACTTAAACAAAATTTAGTTTTGACGCAGTCCGCAACCGGGCTGAAAACGCATTTGTCAAGGGTTCGCAGGAAGAAATATTCGTTTATTCTAGCGCATCGGAAAAGGGCTCGCCTCAAGAACAGAGCTTGCCCTGCACCACGGACTCTAATGGATTCTCAAACCGTGCGTAATTTGAACATACAAAAAAATTGGCCGCGCTGGACCAAGCTGACGATGGCGGTTTCCGCCCTCGTTCTGCTGAGCAGCTATGCGCCTTTGCCCGGCTTGATTGTGCAGATCAAGACGCTGGGAGAGTTGCGGGTGGCCACGCGCACGGGCCCGCTGGCATTCTATCTGGGTCCGAACGGCGTTCCCGAGGGCCCGGAATATGAGCTGGCGCAGCGCTTCGCCGATGAGCTGGGGGTCAAGCTCAAGATCACACCCATGCGCAGCTACGCGGACATCTACGCGGCGCTCACCTCCGGACAGGCACACATTGCGGCGGCCGGCCTCAAGGTCCCCATGCAATCGGTCCCCGGCGTCCAATTCGGTCCGGCGTATCAACACGTGCGCGAGCATCTGATTTATCGTCGCGGTGCCATTCGGCCGGGCTCTCTGGCTGAGATCGGCAATTCCGATCTGGAGATCGCGGCGGGCAGCACGCAGGCGAAAACTCTGGAAGATGCGCGCAATTCCAATCCGGATCTCGTTTGGGTCGAGAACGCCAGCACCAATTCGCAGGCGCTCTTGGACGAGGTTGCCGGCGGCGCGATCGACTATACGATAGCTGACTCGACGGAATTTGCCTTGGCCCATGACGTGCATCCGGATTTGCGCATCGCCTTTGATTTCGCCAGCAGCCGCCCGCTGGCATGGGCTGCAAGCGACCGGGATCCAGGCTTTGCGCGCGACATGTCAGAGTATTTCGCGCGCTTGAAAATCCGCGGCGACCTGGCTGCCATCGTCAATCGCTACTACGGCCGACCGGAGGACGCGGAGTTTGCTGGAGGCCCGGGCTTCATGCGCCATCTGCAGAGCCGGCTGCCGCTTTATAAGCAATGGTTCGTGGAGGCTGCCGAGCAAAGCAGTCAGGATTGGCGCTTGCTGGCGGCAATCGGATATCAGGAATCGAAGTGGAATCCGCGGGCGTTCTCCTCGGCTGGCGCGCGCGGGCTGATGCAATTGACGCTCGAAACGGCAACCGAAGCCAAAGTTACCGATCTTTCCGACGCTCGACAAAGCATTTTCGGCGGCGCTCGGTATTTCCGCCAGGTTTACGAAAAAATTCCGGCACATGTACCTGAGCCGGATCGAACCTGGTTTGCGCTCGCCGCCTACAACATCGGGTATGGCCATGTAGAGGATGCGCGGGTGCTTGCCCAAAAGGCCGGACGCGATCCGGACTCCTGGCAGGACGTTCGTGACTTTCTGCCGCTGCTGGAACAAGAGCGCTGGTACACGCAAACCGAGAATGGCTATGCGCGAGGACGGGAACCAGTGCGTTACGTGGATAACGTTCGCGGCTATCGCGACCTGCTGGAATGGGCCTGGGGCGACGGGCCTAATGCCGCGGTTTTGAACTAACGACGGCTTTCGAACTATCGGCGCCTTTCGAAGAATTGCCGCAGCATGCTCGCGGATTCTTCGGCGCACACTCCTCCAAATACGTCTATGCGATGCGTCAGCCGCGGCTCGCGCGGCAGATCGATCACACTGCCGCAGGCGCCGGCTTTCGAGTCCCAGGCGCCGAATACCACCCGTGCCAGCCGGGCATTGAGCACCGCTCCCATGCACATCGGACAGGGTTCCAAAGTCGCATAGAGGGTCGCGTTGCTCAGCCGATAATTTCGCAGCACCTGCGCGCCGGCGCGCAGTGCCACGATCTCGGCATGGGCGGTCGGGTCGTGGCTCGCGATGGGCCGATTCCAACCTTCGCCGATCACTTCATTGTCGAGAACCACCAGCGCGCCGACCGGCACCTCACCCTCTTCTGCGGCACGGCGCGCAAGCGTGATCGCGCGGCGCATGAAATCGGTATCGCTCGGCGCGTTCATGGCGGCCCGCGCGTTGACTTCCGCCGGGCAACATGGCGCGTTGCGAAGATCGCGATGTACAACAACAACAAGGCCGCGGCACTGTAGCTCAACGAATTGTGGATGCCGATACCGGCGCCGAGCAGGCCGACGCTGAGCCCGCTGAACGTGCGCATTCCGTTCGCGGACATCGCGAATACGCCGATCACCCGGCCCCGAATCTCGGCCGGCGCATTCAATTGCACCAAGGACTGCGCCATTGAATTGAACGCAAGTTCGACGAAACCGGCGATGAATAACAGGGTTATGGCGACGGCGTAGGAGTTCGATCGCGCGAATCCGGCCAGGGCGCAACACCAGATCATGGCCAACACATACGCGCTTCGCACCTTCGGCGGCAACAGTCCGCGGCTTTCCAATATCAAGCCGGCAGCCAAACCGCCCGCGGCATCGGCGGCCAGCAAGACGCTATAGGTAAAATCCGGGCGCCCGAGACCCAGATCCAGTGCGAATCCAGGCATCTGAGCCTGATAGGCATTGCCGATGAAAAACGCGGAAGCGCCGACGAGCACCGTCATCGACAGCAGCACCGGATTCCGCCTCACCACACCCATCGTCCGCCAGATATCGGCGAAGCCTCTGATTCCCGCCGGGCGCGGCTCACCCGAGGCGCCGGTGCCATACGGAGCCGCGATCAACCAAAGGAACAACGGCGCATAGATCAGCGCATTGACAAAAATGCCGCGTATGGGGCCGAGCGTCAGCAGCAGCACGCCGCCCACAGCCGGACCTACCAAAAAGGCCAGATAGCGGCCCGTCGCATTCAGCCTGACGGCACTGGGCAATTGTTCGGCACCGACGATTTTGTGTATCAGCACCTGCGATGCGGGTATCCAGATGACGCCGGCCATTCCATGCGTGAGCAGCAAAGCCATCGCCTTCCATTTTGCCGTCGAATCGGTCAGGAACATCACTCCCCATCCAATCGACACGCCCATGAACATGACCATTCCGACCTGAATGAGACGTCGGACGTCGAAGCGATCCGCCAGACCGCCGGTGTAGGCCGCAAACGCAAGATAGGGTGCCCAATGGGACACGACTGCGAAGGCGAGCAACGAAGGGGAATGAAACTTTTGAAAGACGACCCAGTATGAGATCACGTGCTCGATATTGTCGGCCATCATCGCAGCGCTGGTCGCAAAGAAAAAAATCCGAAAATCTCGATTGGCAAACGAAGTGAATGTGCGGCGCTGCGGGGCAGGCGCAAGCGGGGAGTCGATTCGAGGTTCCAATTTCTTGCAATACCTTTGACGAGATTGGCGAGGATTGTACTGTTGACGGAGCTGGAGGCAGATGCGCCTCGCTAAACCGCCATTCTTTTGAAGGCACGCGCCAGCAAGGCCCAGTAACCGGCCGGCCTGAGACGTTGGATGACATCGAGGTACCGTGCATCGGCGCCAATGAGAATGCGAGGTTCATTTCGCTCGATACCCCGGACGATGCGCTGAGCCGCTGCCGCAGGGCTGGTGCGCGCCAGTTGCTCGAACCGATTCCCAAGCTCGTGCGAACTCACGCTCTCACGCAAATGAGCCCCGGCGCGCGCCTTGCGCGCGATATTGGTTTTCACACCCCCGGGATGAACCACCGACAGCCTCAAGGTACTGTTGCTCATCGCCAGTTCGTGGCGCAGGGACTCCGAGAAGCCGCGAACCGCAAACTTCGACGCCGAATAGGCGGATTGACCCGGAGGCGCGACGATTCCAAAGATGCTCGAAATATTGACGATATGCGCTTGCGGCCGGCTCTTCAGATGCGCCATGAACGCGCGTGTACCGCGCACCACCCCCCAAAAATTGATGTCCATCAGCCACGCCATCTGCGAGTGATCGAACTCGTCGAACTCGCCCAGCAATGCGACGCCGGCATTGTTGATGAGGATGTTGAGAGATGGAAATTCAGCGATGGATGACGCAGCGAAGTCTTCAATCTGCCCCGGGTCGGCAACATCGACTCGTCGGGTCGTGACTCGCCGCCCATGAGTTGCGGTGATCTCTTTTGCAGCCGACTCCAATCCCGCTTCATCCAAGTCGGCGAGCGCCACATCGCAACCTCTGGCCGCCAGTTCCAATGCGAGTGAGCGGCCGATGCCGCTCGCGGCCCCGGTTATCGCGGCCGCGGATCCGTCAAAGCGAAATTTTTGCACGATTCACCTGTTGAGCAGCTTTGGTTATATCACTTGGCCGCGAAATCCGTGGCAGAATGGCCAGCGGCGATAATCTATACTGAAAGACTCGTGGCCGGGTGAGGACCATCAATGTCGGCATTTCAGCGTGAAATTCTCGTCCGATTCGGGCATTGCGACGCCGCCGGGTGGGTTTTCTATCCGCGATACTTCGAGATGATCAGCGATTTCGTGGAAGACTGGTTCGAAGACGGCCTCGCCGCCAGTGCACCAGGCCTGTTTCATCACAAGCAGCTTCTCACCCCCTCCGTCCATTTCACGGTCGATTTTCCTAAGCCGACTCGTTTCGGCGATCGGCTCACTTTCAATCTATGGACGACCAAAGTGGGCCGGACCTCCTGTGAACTTCGCATTGAGGCGTCGCACCACGGCGAACTGCGAATGACGGCGAAGCAGGTGTTGGTGTTCATTTCCGCGGAACTCGGCCGTGCGACGGAGATTCCTCCGGAACTCGTCAGCCGCATGGCGCGCTTTGGAATGGACCCGGAAGCGGCGGCGCAGAGGGTTCCCGCGGCCCGAAAGGTTCCGGCGGCCCGAAAGTCCTAGGAGCCTGTCCGAGTAATGATTGCCGTCGCGAGGGCGAGCGCTCGCCAATGGCGAGAATTATGATGGTCTCGAGGCGCGCGGCTTGCGGAGCGCGGTCCATGCGGCTGCCGAAAACACCAGCAAGTTGGAGACGATGACCGGCCAGGAATTGATCGCCAGGCCATAGGAAAACCAGAGCAGCGCCCCGAGCATCTGCGCGACGCGCATGCGCGAAGGATCTCCAAAAAAATACGATGCTACGAAAACGGCGGTCGCACCCCACCCCAACGACTCGCTGATGACCGGGGTCATACCGCCGCGGCTTGCGCCTGCGCGCCACGCGGCAACATTTCACTGATCGTCACCCGATCGGTTCGATCCTTTTCCCAGCCATTCAAGGTCAAACCATAGGATTCAAACAACTCTCGTATGTCGCCCGTCCGCCAGTGCAGCAGTTGATCGAGGACCGGCACCATGATGCTGAACGCGCTCTCGCTGAGTACCGTGCTTTTGGCAATTCGCGCGAGCTGTTTATTGTCGGAGACTGAAATGGTAAACCCGTCATGGTTGTTGACGTGCAGCATCACATGAACATCGGAACTGCCATCCCCAACATAGATCATGCGATCCGGCGTCACGCCCAATCGCTGCTCGAGTTCCTCGATCACCGCGACCTTGCCGTAGCCGGCAGGCACGCGCTTGATGGCACGAACTTCACCCGAACGGGAATCGAATTCCAGCTCGGTGCCGTAGATGTGTTCAGGAGGCACCACGCCGGCCAGCGCCGAGATGACGATTTCCCGCGGGGCCGCGGAGATCACGAAAAAGGAAAAGCGATGGCCTGCCGCACCTCGCGTCACGAAGTCCATGAGCGCCGGTATCGCACTCTTGAGGCGAACGCGCCGCCCGGCCTCCACCAAATGCTCGCGGCGGACGCCGCGAAATTCTGGATCGTGACGAATCAAATAGGCGAGTTCGCCGCCCTGCTGCACAAGGTTGCTCCGGGCAAGGCCTGCAACGCGATCCTCGAAGCCGGATATGCCGAGCAACTCGCTCAGCACGAGCCCTGAATCCTTGAAACTCAGCGTTTGGTCAAAGTCCGAGGCCAGCAAGTAATGCTTGATCGGTGTTTCGTTCATTGACTGCGATCTCCTGGTCATCCCGCGTCATGAAACGCCCCAATCCTATGATCAAGCAAGTACCGCTGAATGTCATGTGATAAAGATTCGCGTATTGCCCCGATCTTCTCATCCATGGCGAAACCTCTGCTGGTTCCCCGTGGCACGGATATCACCCTTGATGTACCGGCGAACGCAGAGTTCAAAAGGCTCAGCTGAAAAGCGACAAGGCCCGCGGGCTCCTTCGAGGCCGCGGGCCTTGCGATCAATGCGGCCGATTAGCCGACGCGGTCATTGAGAGACAAACGCGACACCACGGTAGACCGTCCCATAGGTCGGCCCCGCGACCGTTGCGAATGTCTCGCCCGCGACGCTGCCCGTAAGGCTCGTGGCTGCGACCTGATCGGTGATCTGCACCACTTTGTTGGGATCGGCGCCGTTGTCGCCCGAGGCGCTCGACGTCGACGTCGTCGCCCACAGGGTAACCGTGCCGTCCGCGTTGACGCGACCCGCGAGGTTGCGAAGACCGACCGTGGTCACGTCCGGATACTGGCCGTCAAAGCCGAACAGGTTGGTATCCACGACCCCGACCAGTCCTTTGGTGAGCACGTAGTCGAGCTGCCAGGTGCCGCTGACCAGGCTCCATTTCTCGAGCCCCGCGTGCTGCGCCGTATCCGTCGCATTGCCCGAGCCCTCATCGGCCACGTACATGGTGGTCGCGTTCGCGAAGAACACCGCGAAGGGCGTGAAATTTCCGCCCGTCGACCGGGCCGAGTCCGTCGGAAAGCCCGGCACCACACTGATGGACTGGGCGGCGGCGTTGGCAACCGTCGGCAACGAACTGACGGTGTAGAGGGTATCCATGCCGTTGCTGCCGCTGCCCTTGGTGAAATACAGCGCGCCGCCGAATTCCGCCAGGCCACGGTAATTGTCGTCCTTGCCGGGCTTGTCCAGTGCGCCGTTCTTGCCGAGCGCGAACCGCAGCAGCGGATTGACTTCGGCGGAACCACCCGCGGGAATCGTTGCGCTCGCCGAGGTGGAATCGATCGGAGTCACCACTTCGAGCCCGGTGGTCTCAGTGACGTCCGGATCGGTGCCGTTGGAGGGACCGAACGTTGCGGCGTTGCCGTTGTTGGCGTTACCCACCGTGTAATAGAGCCCGTTGGAACCCAGCAAGGCCGCGCGACCATTGTTGCCGCCGTAGTTGATGGTCGGGGTGTAGACGAAGTTCCCCTCTCGGCCCACCGAGACGATGGTGCGCTTGAACGCATGGTCGGCGCCGAAGGCGAAACTCACGGGATTGGTCGGATCCTGGCCGGCGACTGAATCGGCGTTGGACACATCGAGTGCGCCCACTCCGGGGCTCGCGTAGCCGACGAGCACCAGGCGTGCATCATGCCCACTCCCGGTGATGTGCAGACCGAGCTCCGACTTGGACGAGAAACTCGTGACCACCTGGTCGGTCGGTACGAGAATGCTGTTGAAAACGTGACCGCTGTTCGGCTCGACGTCCGTCAGACGAATCGCCGAAGTCACTCCGAAACTGCCGTCGACGGTGTCGTTGGTCCACACATTCGGGTAGGTGTTGTCTGCGATCGCCGTAACGGTCGCCGTGTTCGTGTTGGCGAGTTGCGTGACCCCGGGGGTGAGCGAGGCCACCGCGCCCTGGGTGCGGTCGTAGGTGCTGCTGCTGATGACCAGCGAGTTAGGCAACAGGAACGGCTGGTCCGCGCGTGCGGGGCTTGCGGGACAGAGAGCGAGCGTGCTGCAGGCTGCGGCCAGCTGCGCGGCAATGGGGATCGGCGAAAGGATTCTCATGAAGGCCTCGTTTTTTTGATGTGCGGATATTGCGCGCCGGCACACTTGGCCGGCCAGGTCGCGCGCCGGATGCTAGCCGATCCGTGTTGCATTCCGATGTCAGCGGTGCGCGGCCGAGACCGGACTCGCGCGCGAGCTTCAGATCCCCGTCAGTGAGCCAGCCTGGGCGAAGAGCGTTCCTGAAGTTCATTCGGCTGTGTTGGCGCGCCGTGCCCGGCCAGGATGTATTGGCAGCGGCCGCCCGACGGTATATGTTAAGAGTCTGCGCTCTTGAGACGTGGATCCCTCATGCCGACCAGACGCTCTTTTCTACGCACGGTAGCCGGCGGCATCGTGCTCGCCAATGCGGCAATGATGGCGCGCCGCGCGCGGGCGGAGCTGCCGGCGGGCACCGTGGAATCCGCGGTCCGCGACGCGCCGGCCGGCAAGCAGCCGCTCATCAAGCGCTCCTTCCGTCCCCCGAATTATGAGTCCCCCCTGGACGTCTTCGACGACGCCATCACACCCAATGATCGGTTCTTCGTCCGCTGGCATCTGTCCGACATCCCACGGATCGACGCCGCCGCCTGGCGTCTCGACGTGGGCGGAGAGGCCGCCGATCGCCGGTTCGAACTTACGCTCGATGAGTTAAAGCATGACTTCGAGCCGGTCGAACTCGTGGCCGTGTGCCAGTGCGCGGGCAACCGCCGCGGTTTCTCCGAACCGCACGTTCCGGGGGTGGAGTGGGGATCGGGCGCCATGGGCAATGCGCGCTGGAGAGGCGTACGGCTGAAGGATGTGCTGGCGCGTGCCGGCTTGAAGAAGGAGGCCGTGGAGATCGCCTTCAACGGCGGCGACCGCGCACCGCTGGAGGCGACTCCGGCTTTCGTCAAGAGCATTCCGGCGTGGAAGGCGCTGGATGAGAACACACTGATCGCCTACGAGATGAACGGCGCCCCGCTGCCCCACTGGAATGGATTCCCGGCGCGCATCGTGGTACCAGGATGGGCGGCAACTTACTGGATGAAGCAGGTGGTGCGCATTCGCGCGGTGCCGCAGCCGCTCACCAGCTTTTG
Source organism: uncultured Gammaproteobacteria bacterium (assembly GCA_963761345.1). Taxonomy (GTDB): domain Bacteria; phylum Pseudomonadota; class Gammaproteobacteria; order Steroidobacterales; family Steroidobacteraceae; genus Bog-1198. The sequence goes on along the minus strand of CAVXGV010000008.1, from coordinate 9,952 downwards.
GATGAACAAGGCGTACCGAATTCCCAAAGGCAAATTCCCCATCATCGACCGCTTCACTTCGCAGGAATCGGACACCACGACGCCAATCACGGAGATCCTGGTCAACTCGCTCATCACCCATGCCGGCGATGGGCGGCAGTCGGCGGGCCGGCCCTTGCTGGTCAAGGGCATTGCATGGGACGCCGGCTACGGCATCCAGGCCGTGGAGCTTTCCCTCGATGAAGGCCGCAGCTGGCAAAGCGCCGAGCTTGGCGAGAACCTCGGCAAGTATTCGTTCCGCACCTGGCAATTTCGCTTCACACCGCGGGCCGCGGGCCGCCTGTCCGTGATGGCGCGCGCCAGCAACGCTCAGGGCACCTCGCAGCCGTCGGAGCTCATTTTCAACGGCGCGGGCTACCACAACAATGTGGTGCAGAAGATCGCCGTCGACATCGGCTGAGGTGGGCCATGAACAGGACAAGCGAGACATGAAACGCCGATTCGCAGCGGCACTGCCCGGCCTGCTCGCCCCGGGAGTCCTGACGGCAGGCTTGCTCACAGCCGGCTTGCCGGCGGCGTCGGCGCACGGCGGCGAATCATCGGTCAAACTTGCGGGCGGCGCGCAGGTGGCGCTGGTGCAGTTGCGCTGCTCCACCTGCCACAGCCTCGACTACATCGTGATGAATTCCCCGTTCCTCGCCCGCGCCGGCTGGGATGCCGAGGTTCGCAAGATGATGAAGGTCATGGGCGCCCCCATTCCAGAAAGCGACGTGGGTGCAATCGTCGATTACCTCACCGAGCACTACGGGGTCAAATAGCCTGCCTCGATCACGAAATCAACTTCCTCACCAATAGACGTGCGCGCCCATCGAAGGCTGGCCGGAACTCTCGTCGGTTCACAACAGCCATGTCTAGGCAGGCTCGACGGCGACACCCAGCCCTTTCGCGGCTTGGCGCACGCGCTCGTCGAGGCTCAGCAGCCGGAGGCCGACGACGGCGGAACGCGCAACGAGAAGCGATGCGAGGTGGATGGCATCGAGCGTCCGAATCGGGTCACCGGGAAACGGCTGACGGGCGCGATCGACTATCTCCCCCGCGATTCTCAGGACTTGCCAATGAGCAGCAGCCGATATGAGGTGCGCTCGACGGTCGGCGGCTTCGGCCTCCGTCAGTTCCTTGAGCGCCACCGCCCGCAGCAATACGCGATCACACTCGATCAAGGTCAGGTCAGAAGCGACGATGACTTCGGCCTCGCCGAGTAGGCGGCGCACCGCGAGTGCGGTCGGCTCGTCAAGCAGCCATGCCAGCACCGCACTCGACTCCGCGTAGAGATTCACCGGGTGCCGCGCTCCTCGTCGAGCAATTGGGCGACACTCCGTCGACGTTCGCCTTGCTTACGCAGCAGCGAAGGGTACAGGTCCGCTCCAGCCGGCGCCCCCAGAGTCAGGAGGCCCCGTCTAGCCAGCGCCTGAAGTCCCGCCGGCACCGACGGATCGCCCTGCCCTTGCCCGGGTGGCAGGAGCTCGGCCACGACTTCTCCCCGATCGGTGACCAAGACACCTTCCCCCAGCCGCACGCGGCGAAGATATTCACTGAGCTTGTTCTTGAGGTCACGGACGCCGACGGTTTTCATGCACAATTGTAGCTACTCGTAGCTACATCGTCAATATGTCGCATGGAGAGGATTGATTCAGATGGATGCCGGAGGGTCTTCCGGCGGTGCGTGCTAATCTGAACCGCATCCATGGTACGCCCCGCAGGGGGCGCACCATGGACGGCCGGCATGCTACTTAGCGTCGCTCACCATCATCGCGGCCATCGCGGTCATCGCGATCCAACGCGATTCTTGCGCCGGGCAAGAGTCCTCCCTGCGGCGTGAAAATGACCGAGCACTCGACAACGATGCCGGTCGTCGCGCCGGGCACGATCGAGACTTCACCGTCGGAGCGTGCCTTGAGAATATCCGCTTCCGAGGTGAGCGCTCGCGGGCTGCTCCCGGAATTCCAGGAGACCAGGTTGACTTCCCACAGCGGAGAGTAAGCCGGGGTTGCTGTTGCCGGGGCCGGCCGGCGCCGGAGCCGATGCGAGCACATTGCCCTGCGTGAAATTGGTGAAGACATAGATGTCGTCCACGGCTTTGGTGCCGGGCAGCGACGTGAATGCCTGGGGCACGAAGTTCGAATTGAATCCGTTGGCCACCGTGTGCGCCAGCGACACGTAGCTCGAAGCGGGGTTCACGCCCACTTCAGGAGTGATGTAAAGTGCCGGTTCGTTGGCGAAGAACCCGACCTGCAGAGGCAAGTCGACTTTGGGCGTCGACGTACCGCCGGCGGCGAAACTCGCCGCATCGAGCACGATCTGTCGAGTCAGGCAATACCCCGCCGGGCGAGAGGCAGAGAAGATCACCGAACACTCGACCATGATCGGTGTTTTCGTGACGGTCACTTGACCCGCCGCCTCCGCGTCTTGCACCGCCTGGGTCGAGGTCAGGGTCGTGGGTGTAACTCCCGCGTTCCAGGCGACCAAGCTCACCTGCCACAGCGGCGAGTAGTTGGCATTGGTGGCTCCGGGACCGGCGGGCGTCGGCGTGGCGGAAAGCACATTCCCCTGTGTCGTGAAGACGTAGATGTCGCGTACCGGTGTATTGGGCGGCAGCGCGGTGAAGTTCGGCAGAGTATTCGGCAGAGAGGCGAAATTTACGGGAATGAAATTGGCGTTGAACCCCTTCGCCACCGACAAGGCGGTGTTATAGAGATCGGACCCCGGGGGCGCATTGACGCCGACCTCCGGCGTGATATAGAGCGCCGTTCCACCGCGAGCGAACCCTACATTCAGGCCCAACCCGGCTCTCGCCGAGACCTTGCGGCCGGAGGCCGCGGCGGCGAGGATGGCTCGCAAATCGGCGGGGTTTTCACCCGCACCGAAAAGCGCTTGTGCTTTCACCGCCGTTCCCGACGCGAAGGCGATTGATGCGAGGCTCGCGAGCGCGAGTACCCTTCCTAAAGAAAGTCTTCGAAACGAGTTCATGACTGGACTCTCCGTGTGGTTGTGTGCGTATTGATGTGTTGAGGTGTTGCTTGTATCGAGGTTGCCGAGAGCATGTACTGCAAAAAAGCTCGTCAATAGACGTTCGAATATGCGGAAAGGTTCCGATCGCTGCGGCAAGTTGAATCAAATAAAAAAAGCCGTAATAGATCAGGCTCTATGCCGGTCTACTCACTCCTTGCAAGAGAAAGCGTGAAATTATTCCATTCCGGGCCGGCCCAAATAGGGAGTGCCCTGAATTTCAGTGCCCGAGTTGAGGGTGGCCATTCGCCGGCAAGATCTTGTTTTTTTGGATAGATGGCAGTGGGTGGCGATCGATCACCAGCTTCCCTCTGCCATCCGGCGCTGGCGTTCCGCCTCGCGCGAGCTTGTGCTGGGTTTCGGCCCGAATTGCGGGAAGGCGGGAAGCGTGCCGCCGGGCTCATAAGTCGCGATCACAGTGCCCTTTGCCGTGACCTTGTGGTCGACCATCTTTAGCATCGTGGTAGGTGTGCCGTCGCCGAACAGCCGCTTGCCCTTGCCCAGCGTCACCGGGAAGGTCATCAGCATCAGCCGGTCGATCAGCCCGGCAGCGAGCAGCCCCGGATAGATCGTGCTCGATCCTTGGATGATGAGATCGGGGCCGTCGTGCTGCTTGAGCGCAGCGACATCGTCGATGCTCTTCAATCGATGGCTGTTCGCCCATTCGAGCGGCCGGTCGCCGCGTGTCAGCACGTACTTGTTCGCGCGGGTGAACGCCTCGCCCATCGCCGCACCTTCGCCTTCCACATACGGCCAATAGGCAGCGAAGATGTCGTAGGTCCGGCGACCGATCAACAAGTCGTACTTACCCGCGAAAAGCCGGCCAATCGCATCGCCCGCGGCTTTGTCCCAGATCTTGAATACCCAGCCGCCTTCGTCGAAGCCGCCGGTAAAGTCCTCAGTAGGTCCGCCCGGGCCCTGGATCACACCATCGAGCGTGAGGAAGACGTTGCCGATAATGTTACGCATCGGCGTGCACCGCTGCTTCGATCGCGGCAACATCGATCTTCTTCATGGTCATCATCGCCGCGAAAGCCCGCTTGGCGGCTTCGCCACCCTTGGCTATGGCCGCGGTGGCGTCGCTCGTCATCAGTTCGTACCAGATGAAACTGCCGGTGGCGCTCATTGAAAAATCTCCTTTTTGAATAACAGCGTGAGATAGTTCCTCTGTCAAGAATATGCGCGGTGTGCAGGGTCTGTCGAGTGTGCGGACTCGCCGGATATCTAAACCACCCGCTGATGAGGCGGCAGAGAAGAGGAGGCTCCGATGAAAGCCAAGCATTCCCTGATCCACGACACCTTCATGCTGGAGCGCCGCTATCCGTCCGCGCCAGCCAAGGTCTACCGTTATTTCGCCGAACCGGAGTACCGCAAGCGCTGGTTCGGTTCCACCGAAGACTGGAGCCGGATGCGGGTCCATGGCATCGGCGAGCAGTTGGACCTGCTGGGCCGGGTGCTGCAAAAAGACCAAGACGGACCTTGCGGTGATCCCGGGCTGGCGCCTTCATGAGCTGAAGGGCGATCAGGCGAGCCGCTGGTCGATCACCGTCAACGGAAACTGGCGGCTGACATTTAGATTTGAGGGCACGGACGTGGTGCTGCTCGACTATGAAGACTACCACTAGGAGAGGCGACATGAGCCAGATGCACAACCCTTGCCATCCCGGCGAAGTGCTCAAGGAAGCTTACAAGAGAGCCATGCGGTTGCATCACATCGATTTTTGCATACAAGTTGGGTCACTCCCACTCGATCGTCGCCGGCGCCAGGGCCGCTTTGATCACATCCGGAAGCGATCTAAGATGTTTACATGCACTCTGGCACAGCCGATAGCTGCTCCAGGACACACGCCTTCAGGTGAGTAGATCCCATGGACAATCGCGATAGTTCGGCAATGCGTGGCACCATCTCGATTGGTCCGTTTCGCCTCTCGGCTGCGGAGCGACTCCTCGAGAAGGGTGGCGAACCGGTTCAACTCGGTAGTCGCGCGCTGGATCTTCTCGTTGCCCTGGTTGAGCAAGCCGGCAAAGTCGTTAGTCAAAGGGAGCTGATATCACGCATCTGGTCGGACGTGAGAGTAGAGGACGCTAACCTTCGCGTTCATCTCGCCGCCCTTCGGAAGGCGCTTGGTGATGGACATGAAGGCACCCGCTACATCGTAAACGTCCCCGGACGTATCCATTGATGCTGACCACACTCAACCGCCTCTCTCCGAGCGAGCACTACACCGAGGCGGATATCTCAACGCGTTTTTGGCCTAACGGCAAAATGCCCGAACGCGACGATTGGAAACTCATGGCCAGGAATGGATTCCTAGGCTACAGGCTGAAGGTGAGCGGCCTCGTGGACAACCCGGTCGAGCTTTCTCTCGCAGATATCGAACGTCTGGCCAAAGCCGAGGAAATCACCATGCATCACTGCATCCAGGGCTGGACGGGCATTGCAAAATGGGGCGGGCTTCCGATGAAGTCTCTGGTTGAACTCGTTCGGCCCAGACCAAATGCCAAGGTAGTGGCGTTCTTCTCCTTTGGTGGCTCGCTCTATGGCGGCGCTTACTACGATACGCAGAGCCTTGAAAATGTACTCAAGGCCCAATGCCTGGTTGCAACCGAGATGAATGGGAAGCCGCTCACCGAGGTCTATGGAGCGCCGCTGCGCCTGCGCGTCGAGAACCAGCTTGGTTACAAGATGGTCAAGTGGATTGAACGAATTGAATTCATCGAATCCGAAAAGACTATCGGTCTCGGCGAGGGCGGCAAGAACGAAGACGATGAATATTTCGATCTGCTCCCGAATATCTGATGACTTTAGTAAATGAACATTACGATGCGCGCACTGAGCACAACGGATTCGAGCATGTCGGAGTCCTGCTCACGCACATGCGCATGGAATGGCTCCTGCAGCACTTCCCTCCACGTCTGATCTGGGCAATCTATGTCTGCGTAAACGGCTTCATCACTATTGGACTGCTCGGCTTGCTCGCCCTTCTTACTGGAAGCCCGTTTGTCTTTCCATCCCTCGGCCCCACTGCGTATCTCTTCTTCTTTTCCCCCCTGGCTGAAGTCTCCAGCCCACGTAATACCATCCTTGGGCACGCGATTGGACTCATCTGTGGCTACGCCGCCTTCACGCTTGCAGTGGCCTCGAGCCCGCCTTTTGGCATGAACCCCGGTGTCCATGGTCCAAGGCTGCTGGCTGCGGCGCTCTCGCTGTCGGCTACTGGAGCGCTCATGGCACTCTTGCGGGTTAGTCATCCGCCTGCGGGGGCCACAACTCTCATAGTTTCGCTCGGCATCATTTCTCAACCCAAAGAGCTTGTCATTATCGAGCTCGCCGTGATCCTGCTTACGATGCAAGCCTTCGCAATTAACCGGCTTGCTGGTATACCGTATCCTGTTTGGAGCATGCACAAGTCCGAGGGAATCGTGCCTTAGCGTGTTTGCAGCGCGCGGCGCTTGCCCCGGAGGGAATTGACATTCGAGTAGCGTAACCGGACAGTAACGGCGTAGAAGAGAGTAGCGGACGTGTCGTGGATGTTTTGGCCGAAGCTGGAGTTCGGCGAATTCTAGGAGTCTCTACGGCATTACCGACTCGATTTGATCCACTGAAAAGTGGACTGATTCAATCCTTCTCGGCGACATCCCAGTTCCGACGACCGAGTATTACCTGGGATATAAGCAAACCTTGAGGAACCGGTGAATGACCGCCGTGGATGTCTGCTCTCGAAAACGCCCGATTTACGCTAAGGCTGTTCTAATACACATCCCTGTGATAGCGATGATTCTCTTTCATCAATTGGACATATTCTTCGGCTATCCTGCCGAGCACCAGGGATTGGCGATGGGAATTGCCGGCGCCGGCAACTCAGGAACTCTGATCGCAACTTTCTTTGGCCCTCGGATCGCACAACACTACGGCTGGCATTTTGTGTTCGGTCTCGCGCTGGTTCCCATCGCACTCGTACTTGCAGCATTCTTCTTCCTGGCAAAGAACAGTCCTTCCAAGTCGGCTCCGAAGCCGTGGGGCAAGTACGCGCAGCTGTTTACTCAGGCGGATACCTGGAAACTCTGCTTTCTCTACAGCCTTACCTTTGGTGGGTTTGTTGGTCTGGCAAGTTTTCTATCGGCCTTTTTTCACGACCAATACCACCTGACAAGAGTGCAAGCGGGAGACTTCACGACAGTGGTGGTGTTAGCTGGCAGCTTTTAATCACGCAACGCGGAATTCGAACGGACTGCACGAATTACGGCAGCTAACGTCTGATTGTTCCGTCGCTGGCTGCCGCATTTGTTTATTTAGTGCGCTAAGGGCAACAACAATTGTAGAGATCCGCCGACTAGGTGGCGCATGCCTCTAGCTCGATCGCGCGAGGAAAGAGGATATTGTTTTCGAGATGGATGTGCTGATGCAGATCCTTTTCAAAATCACTTAGGCCGTCATAAAAGGCGTGATAGGTTGGGCAGGCTTCCGGAGGCGTATTGAAGCTGTTACTGAGTCGCCGGATATCGGCGAGCAGCGCTCCCGCTGCATCGTGCTCCTGGGTCATCATGGCGATTGGGTTGGCAACAGAGTCGAAGCATCCCCGAGGTGTTGGGCTGCCATTTGCTGCAGCCCGTTCCAGAAGTACCACGTACGGAAACAGAATTGACTCTTCTTTTGCGAGATGCTGCGTCAACTCTTCGTCTAACTGCACCAGCTTCGATTGAATTGCCGGGAGTTCCGCTTCCGTCGCCCCATGACGATTCACAACCTTCTGCGCAAGAACTGCCAGGCGTGGCAACTCTCTTTTCACATATGCGTGATGCGTATCAATGATGTAGGCACTCAGGACTTCGAGCGATTCCCGCGCCCAGTCCGTGGAAACAGGTGCGAGCGATTGCGCAGCGAGATCGAGCGCCGCAAGGACCGCATCGATTTCAACGTTCCCGGCGGTGCACGCTTCAGATAGGGGTTTGCGGCCACCGCAGCAGTAATCAATACCGTACTTCTCGAAAACCCGAATCGAAGACGGCTGTTCCAGAGCTATCTCTCGAACGGTTTGGGTTGTTGTTGTCATGACGATCTCCTTGAATCCTATGTTAGAGTTTCGATGATCTCCATCTCAGCGACGTTGGTCACTTGCAGTCGAAGTAACTCCATTTAGCGGCCTGCCAGAGCCAGGTCCTGTTCTCGGCTAGATTCGCGCAATGAAGCGTCCTGGCCATCGGATCCTTGCTTGTCATAGGAGTGTCCAGTCAACAGTCCAAGCACAAACCATGCGAACAGCACTGCTCCGATGGAGAACAGAATGTCTCCGGGTACCCGCATCCAGCGCAAGGTCTGCATCGTGCCTGACTGCATGAACTCCGAGGAGCGCGCGTACCAAGTGCCGTGTTCAATCGATGCCCACGCTTGCAGCAGTCCGACTGGCAGCATGCTGAGGATAACCATGAAGATCAGGCCAAAGTTCAGAGACCAGAAGGATAGCTTCAATGGAGTGTCCTTCCACTTGCGACCAGGTTTCAGCGCACGGAGGCAAAACAGCGTGAGACCGAGCCCGAGCATCCCGTACACGCCGAAGAGAGCCGTGTGACCGTGGACTGGGGTCAGGTTGAGTCCCTGGACGTAATACAACGAGATCGGCGGATTGATGAGGAAGCCGAAAAGACCTGCTCCCACCAGATTCCAGAATGCGACTGCGACGAAGAAATAGATGGGCCACTTGTAGTTGGCGATCCACTGAGACTTCTTGGTCGGTTGCGCGAGGCGGATGTTCTCCCACGCTTCATAACCAATCAAAGTCAGTGGCACAACTTCAAATGCACTGAAGATTGCACCCAGGCCAATCACCGCCGGAGTCGCCCCTGCAAAGTAAAGGTGATGAAAGGTGCCGATGATCCCGCCGGACAGAAAGATGGTCGTCGAAAAGAGAGCAGCCTTGGTTGCGGTGCGGATTTCGATAAGCTTGAGCCGCGTGAAAAGGAACCCGATTACAACGGTTGCGAACACTTCAAAGAAACCCTCAACCCAGAGGTGAACTACCCACCAGCGCCAATATTCGGCGGTAACGAGATGGCTGCGTTGACCGTACATCAGGCCTGCAGAATAAAAGAGCGGGATGGCAATGCTGGAGATGAGGAAGAGCGTCAGGAGTGCGCGGTCTTCGCTCTTGCGAACAAGCGCCGGTTTGAGAGCCGCGACCATTAACACAAGCCAAAGAACCAGGCCTACAAATAGGAGAATCTGCCAGAAGCGGCCGAGATCGACGTACTCATAACCCTGACTGCCGAACCAGAACCACATGTTGCCGAGACGCTGCTGGATACCCATCCACTCACCGGCAAGTGAACCTCCGACTACGAGAATCAGAGCACCGAAGAGTGCATTAACACCCAGTCGCTGATACTTCGGTTCGTGACCGCTGACAGCTGGTCCAACGTAAAGGCCTGTTGCCAACCATGACGTCGCGATCCAGAAAATAGCTAGCTGCAAGTGCCAGGTGCGGGTGACGGCGTACGGCAGGTACTTAGCCAATGGAATACCGAAGAATCCGTTCCCCTCAACTCCGTAATGCGCCGTCAGGACGCCCATCAGAATCTGAACGCCCCAGAGGATTACCACCACGTAGAAGTACTTCAATGTCGCACGTTGCGACGGAGTTGGCTTGAATGCAAGGAAGGGATCTTTTTCTGGATAGGGACCGTGAACGAGTTCCTTCTCCTGGGAGGCATACCACCAGACAAGGCCACCAATTCCCGCCAGCAGACCGACGAAACTCAGCACGCTCCAGAGGACGGCTCCGGATGTTGGAACATTTCCAACAAGGGGTTCATGCGGCCAGTTGTTTGTGTAAGTCGTCTCAGAACCTGGACGATCCGTGCTGCAAGCCCATGATGTCCACCAAAAGAAGGTTGCGAGTTGATATTGCTT
>CAVXGV010000007.1:0-194554 GCA_963761345.1 uncultured Gammaproteobacteria bacterium | reverse complement strand
TCGGATCTGACTTCTTCGAGCTCGTACTTCAGCCGCGGCGACGACAACAAGTTCGACTCCACGTTGTTCGACCTGTCGTTCGGGCCGACGTTCTTCACGGACGTGGTGGGACTCAGTACCGCCAATGCGCTGACCGACCAGGAAGACACCAGCAGATACATTACCAACGAGCTGCGTCTCGCCTCCAAGCTCGGCGGCCGCACGGAATTCGTGGCTGGCGTGTTCCAACAGCACATCAAGACGACCTTCGTGACCCTGGTGGCCACCAGCAACGACGCAGGGTTTATCAACATTCCGGTCGAACCGGTGTTTGGCCAGGCACAGGCGCATATGACCGAGCAGTACGCCCTGTTCGGCGAGCTGAGCTATAAATTCACCGACAAGCTGACCGGACTGGTGGGTGCCGCGCCTTCTATGCCGATGAGTCGGACGATCTCAACAGCACACACCCGTTCGGCGGATTCTCGCCGCCGGTAGCGACCCCGACGCTGTACAGCCACGCCCACAAGGTCACTCCGAAGTTCTACCTGTCCTACCAGGCCACGCCGGACGCGATGATCTACGGCAGCGTTTCTCAAGGCTTCCGCATCGGTGGCGGCAATCTCGCCAACGTGACACCGCTACCGCCCGAGGACCGTACTTACCAGCCTGACTCGCTCTGGAGCTACGAGGTCGGCGCCAAGACCTCCTGGTTCGACCGGCACCTGATCGTGAATTCCGAGCCTCTACTACATCAACTGGAGCAACATTCAGGTTTCGGACTTCACTGACGACACCAACGCGCTCACGTTCATTGCCAACGCAGGCAAGGCACGCGTCTACGGCGCTGAGTTCGAAGTCGAAGCGCGGGCGCGCGCGATGTGACAGTCGGCGGCACACTGGCGCTGGTCGAAGCGCAACTCACGCAGGATCAACCGTCCACGAATCAACAGTTCGCGGGCCACGCCGACGACCTGTTCCCGAATGTGCCGCAGGTCTCCGGCAGCCTGTTTGCGCAGTACAGCCATCCGCTGACCGCGCGCCTCAGGCCTTCGGCCGCGTGGACTATTCGTACACCGGCCGCCAGGGCACGCAGTTCAGCCCGAGCAATCCGATCTACAACGTGGTACCCGCCTACAACCTGCTGGCGCTGCGACTCGGGGTGCGTGCGAAAGCGTGGGAAGCTGCGCTCTATGGCAAGAACCTGCTGAATGCCTACGCGGTGAATATCCTCGAGGAAGCCAGCAACCTGACACCGCGCGCCGTGGTTCCCCTTCGGCCGCTGACATTCGGCCTCGAGCTGCGATACCATTTTTGACGCTCCGCGGAGAACTGAACATGAAGCGATTCGTACGATGCTTGGCCGGTTTCTGGCTGGGTTGTTTGCGCCGCCGCGCTCGCCCTTCCGAGAAAATGGAGCTGCCGGACTGGAGCAAGACGCCCGTCGAAGATCGCGATCTCGGCGGGGGCGTACACATGCTGGAGAGTTTCGGCGGCAACATCGGCGTACTGGCCGGCGACGAGGGCGTGCTGCTGGTCGACGCCGAATGGCCGCAGTTGCACGACAAAGTGGTCGGCGGCGGTGGCGCAGATCTCGCCGCAGCCGGTCCGCTACCTGGTCGAACACTCACTGGCATTGGGATCACGTCGGCGGGCGACGGCCTGTTCGGCAAGGCCGGCGTGGTGATCTTCTCGAGCGAGCAGACGCGCGAATACATCGAGAGGCGCAGGCCTCGAAAGCCTCACCCGCCGGGCACACCGTACGCTCCGGACCCCGCTGCCATCCCGGTGGTGACGGTCACCACGGCGTGAAATTTCATCTCGCGGGACAGACGGTCGAGATCATCCACGTGCCGCCGGCGCATACCAACGGAGACCTGATCGTTCGCTTCGTCGAGGCCGATGTCATACAGACCGGCGATACGTTCTTCCACGGCTTTCTATCCGGACATCGACCAGCCGCACGGCGGCACGATCGATGGAATGATCGCGCTCTACGACACGCTCTACAAAATGAGCGGGCCGAATACCAAGGTCATTCCGGGCCACGGACCGGTCGCGAACCGAGACGACGTCCGCGAGTATCAGGGAATGCTGCGCGAAGTGCGCAAGCGCGTCGCGACGGTTCGCCGCCGGCATGACCGAAGAGCAGCTCGTCGCGTCGCACCCGCTCGACGATCTCGATGTGGAGGCAATCTCATCAAGCAGCCGTACCTGCTGGGCATCGTGTACGAAGAGTTGACGGCCCACGCGACGCACTGAGCGCCGCTCCCGTGTGAGGTCATTGGAGCACACACGCTAATCTCGAGAACCAGGAGGATGTCGATGTTATTTCAAAAATGGCGCAGCGTCGTGGCAGCAGCGTTCGTCGTTGTGGCGGCCGCCGGTATGCCCACCGCCGCCTCTGCGGCGCCGTTGACGCCTCCGGCATTCAGCATCATCCATGCAGGCGAACTCCTTGCCGTACCCGGCAAACCGCCGATCGCGAAGGCGACCATCGTCGTGGCAAATGCCTCCATCAAGGAAATACGCGATGGTTACCTCGATGCGGCGACATTGGGCCTGCCGCCCGGTACACCCGTCGTCGAACTGAAGAACCGCTTTGTAATGCCCGGCTTCATCGATCTGCATGTGCATTTGAGCGGCGGAGCCGAGCGGGGCGGCGATGTGGGTCTGCGTGAATCTGACAATTATTTTACGGTGGTTGCCTACCGAAGTGCCCAGGCAACGCTGATGGGCGGATTCACGACGGTTCGCGACCTAGGCTCAACGGGATACACGGTTTTCGGGCTGCGTGATGCGATCCGCGACGGCATCGTGACGGGTCCCCGAATCCTTGCCTCCGGCGATCCGCTGAGTCCCACCGACGGACACGCGGACAATCACAACCTGCGGGAAGAAATCATGACCGCGGTGCTGCGGCGCGGGGTTTGCAATGGCCCGGACGACTGCCAACGGGTGGTGCGTGAGACGGTGCGACGCGGCGCCGACGTCATCAAAGTCATGGCCACCGGCGGTACGCTGGACGAATCGGACGCTGGCACGGGTCAGCAGTTCAGCGACGCTGAACTCAGATCGATCGCCGACACGGCCCATTCGCTCGGCCGCAGGGTGACGGCACACGCCCACGCCAAGGCCGGCATCGATGCCTGCATCCGCGCCAATTTCGATTCGATCGAGCACGGCACGTGGTCCGACGAACAGACCCTGAAGGCCATGAAAGCAAAGGGAATCTGGCTCGTGCCGACCGTCGCGGCGATTGCCTACGTCGGCGACACACCTGAAAAGATTCGAGCCGGCCCCCTGAAGGATCTGCCGCCCGCGGCGATGGAAAAAGTGCTCAAGCTTGGCACGCAGCCTCGTAAGCTTGTGCGCTTGGCGTACCAAGTCGGTGTCGGCATCGCGCTCGGGACGGACGCGCCGCTGGTTCCACACGGACAGAATGCCGCCGAAATGCTCGAGTATGTCAAAGCGGGAATGACGCCGATGGAAGCCCTCATGACCGGCACGGTGAACGCCGCACAGGCCGGCGGCATCAAGAATGTGGCGGCTGGAGCCGGGAATGTCAGCGGATATCATTGCCATGTCCAAGAGCCCGCTGGACGACATCAACGCCGTGATGGATGTGGGTTTCGTGATGAGCCGCGGCATGACGGTGAAGAACTTCAACGCAGCGGAGTAACGGCGGACACCGAAGGCCGGGCGAATCGCTCCAGATCGACGATCGGGACGGGTTAGGCTCCCGTGGCGCCCATACGCCGCTCCTTGGGTGAGCAACCGAAGCGATCGGAGAAAGCACGGGTAAAAGCAGCGGCCGAGCGATAGCCGATCCGGTGGGCGACAGTCTTGATCGGCACATTGCTCTCGGCCAGCAGGTTGAGCGCCCGCTGCAGTCGCCAGTCGGCGATATAGGCCATTGGCCCGCTGCCGACGAGTTCGCGGAACCGCTCTGCAAAGCGGCTGCGTGACATGCCGACGGCGGCCGCCAGACTTTCGACGGTCCATCCGTAGGCTACGTCGCCGTGGATGAGGCGAAGCGACTTGCCGATTTGCGGATCGTAAACGGCCGACATCAACCGACTGATGTCGGGCGCCTGGGCAATCCCCGCTCGCATCGCCTCGATGAACAAGACTTCGGACAACCGGCTGACGCTCGCAGCAGCCCCGGGTTCGTTTTCGAACATCCGTCGTACGATCAGACGCAGCACGTCGTCGAGCATCGGCCGCGAGGTGCGGTCAGCGGCAGTGATATGCAGCAGGTCGGGTATCGAGCGGAGCAGCGGGTGGTCCGCCCCGTCGGCAAAGGAGAAATGACCGCAGACCATCTGACACGATTCTGTCGCAACCCCGCTTCCGACCACAAAAGGCCCCGCGCCGGTGAAGCCCGCCTGAACCATCACATCGGCGAGCGGGGTTCCGGTCGTCGTCGCACTGCTCGACAGCAAATGCGCGGCGCCACGCGGCACCAGCGCCAGATCGCCGGGCTGCAGTCTTACCCGCTTGCCTGCTTCAAGCGTCACGTAACAATTGCCCTGCACTACCAGGTGGAACCGGGCTGCGCGGCCATAGGTCGGCACGGCGATCCCGAAATCAGGATGAAAATCGGCGCGGAAATAGATCGCGGCCTTGAGCGCCACGGTGTCGAGCACATCGCTGAGGATATCGGTCATGCCGGATACCATAGGCCCTGCACAGGGAAATAACCAACACGAATTCGTCAAAACATGCAGATCATCCCATATGATTTGCGGTTCGTACCAAACAAATGCCCGATGATTGCCTAATGATCCAGGCCTGCTCATATTGCTGGGGACGGCGCCACTCCTCCCTCACCCCGGGGCCGCTCAGGAGACTTGACATGCAAAATATTCCCCAGCTCGACGCGACATCGGCTCCGGCCAAAACTCAGGACCTGCTGTCCGCTGTCAAGAGGCAGATGGGCGGCGTTCCCAACATCCTCGCCACCATGGCGCAGTCGTCGGCTGCGCTGGGCGGGTATCTCGGCTTCGCCGGGGCGCTTGCCGCCGGTAGCCTGACCAACGCGCAACGCGAGCAGATTTCATTGGCAGTTGCCGGCGCCAATGCCTGTGACTATTGTGCATCGGTGCATACGGCGCTCGGCAAGGGTGCCGGCCTTTCGCCCGACGAAATGGCGAAGAACTTGATCGGCAAGTCGTCCGATCCCAAGACGGCGGCCTTGCTGACCTTCGCCCGCGAGTTCGTCCGACTGCGTGGTCGGACCAGCGACGCGCAACTGGCGACCCTTACTGCTGCTGGGTTCAGTCACGAAGCCGTGGTCGAGATCGTCGCGAATATCGCACTCAACATCTTTACGAATTATTTCAACCACATCGCGGGCACCGAGATCGATTTCCCGCTGGTGAATTCGCAGACCGCACTGGCCGCATAGCCGCGCGGAACATCCATGGACGGAGTAAACAGAATACTGCGGAGTCCCCTCGGCTTGATGAGCTGATACGACAGCGTTCGGCAACCCTTGCTACATTTCGATGAGAATCGCTCGAAAATCGTTGACGTTGGTCAAAGTGGGCCCGGTGATCACCGAATCGCCGAGCGCGCTGAAAAAGCGATGCGCATCGTTTTCGCCCAGCATGTCCCGCGGGTTCAGCCCCAGCGCCCGGGCGCGTGCGAGGGAGTCGGGACTCATGTAGGCGCCGGCGATTTCTTCCTGGCCGTCAACGCCGTCGGTGTCGCCGGCCAGCGCATGGATGCGCTCATGCCCTTCGAGCGCAATGGCGAGGGATAGCAAGAACTCTACGTTGCGCCCTCCGCGGCCGCTGCCGCGGACCGTCACCGTGGTTTCGCCTCCGGACAGCAAGATGCAAGGTGCGCTGACGGGTTGATCGCGAGCGGCAACCTGCAGCGCAATGCCCGCGAAGACCTTGCCGACATCGCTCGCTTCGCCTTCGATGGCATCGCCCAGGATGTGCGCGGCCATTCCTGCGTGGCGAGCCACGCCCGCGGCGGCCTCCAGCGCCATCTGCGGTGTTGCGATGGTGCGCACCGTGGTGCGCGCTAGCCGCGGATCGCCCGGCTTGACCGATTCACCCCGCCCGCTCTCCAGCACCTCGAGCACTTCACGCGGCGGTTCGATGCCATAGCGGCGCACGATGCCCAGCGCATCGGCGCAGGTCGTGGGATCGGCCACGGTGGGCCCGGAGGCGATGTCCACCGGCCGATCGCCCGGCACGTCGGAGATCAGCAGGGTGAGCACCTGCGCCGGAAAACAGGCGGCGCCGAGCCGTCCGCCCTTGATGGCGGAGAGATGCCGCCGCACGCAATTCATTTCACTGATGGTTGCACCCGACGCCAGCAGCGCTCGACTCACAGCCTGCTTCATGTCGAGTGTCAGTCCGCTCGCGGGCAGGGGCAGCAACGCCGATCCGCCGCCTGAGATCAGACACAGCACCAAATCCTCTGCGTGCAGATCACCCACCAGCGCAAGCATTCGCTGTGCGGCATGCATTCCTGCCGCGTCGGGGACGGGATGCGCGGCTTCGACGATCTCAATGTGCTTGCATGGCGCCGCGTAACCGTAGCGCGTCACCACCAGGCCCGACAGCGGTCCCCGCCAATGTTCTTCCACGGCGCGGGCCATCGCGGCGGAAGCCTTTCCGGCCCCCACGACAATCAGCCGGCCGCGCGGCGCTTCGGGAAGATGCGGCGGGATGCACACGGCCGGCTGGGCCGATGCGATCGCCGCATCGAACATTTGCCGCAGCAGTTCTTTAGCGGCCGGGCGGCGCAAGGGTGTTGCCGAGAGAGCCGATTCCATCGATGCTCACCTCGACGGTCACTCCATCCTTGATCGACCCGACGCCCAGCGACGTTCCACAGGCAATCACTCGCCGGGCAGCAACGTCATGTCCTGCGAAATCAAGCTCACCAGTTCGTGCTGGCGGGAAATATCATGTCCGACAGCGCGTAGTTCTGCCGCTCCGCGCCGTCCAGCCGCGTGATCACGTGCGGTCCCCGCGATCTTGAAGTCCGTTGCAATCGACCGGACCCATGCATCCGAAGGTGTCGAAACCCTTCGAGCGGCGTCCACTGCGCGAAATCGCCGTTCTCGTTGAGAGCACCTCCGCCGCCGTCACGTCGTTCACGCACGTGTAGCCGAAGATGTAGTCGCCGGCTGCTTCCGGCCGCGCACGAGATCCTTGGCACCGTTCGACCGATCACGATCCCTAGCTCACCCTCGAACGCGATCTTGCCGGCGTAGCCCGCCGGGCCGCCGGATGGGTTCTCCCGGCCCGACGACCGAGACGCCGGTTTGATCAGAACAGCGGGTGCGTCGGCGCCGCCTTGCCCATCTTCGCCCCCAGCGCGTGGAAGTTGTTCCACAGCGCCACGATCTTGCTCGGCTCACACGGACTCAGCAGCGTGAAGTCCCGCTCGGCAGCGATCGGCCCGTGGGCCCGGAAACCCCGAACATATCGCCGCTGTGTTCGACGACGCGATCGCCGCGGTGCGTCCCGAACCCACGTCGCCGCCGGCACTCGAGAAATCGAACCCACCGCTCATGGAGCACCGCCGAACCGCATCCGCCACCCCCGTGCGAACACCGCGCTCACCGGCTCACGCTCACAACACCGACTTGCAGCAACCGCACGTCGCCCATTTCCGCCGGATTGCGCGTGACCTTGATCCCGCACTCTTCCATCACGGCAAGCTTCTCGTTGGCCGTGCCCTTGCCGCCGGAAATGATGGCGCCGGCGTGCCCCATGCGCTTGCCCGGCGGCGCGGTGACGCCCGCGATGAAACCCACCACGGGTTTCTTCATGTATGCCTTGACCCAGCGTGCGCAAGTCTCTTCATCATCGCCGCCGATTTCTCCCACCATGATCACCGCGTCGGTTTCCGGGTCATCGTTGAACAGGCGCATGACGTCCACGTGCTTCAAGCCATTGACCGGATCGCCGCCGATGCCGACGCACGTCGACTGGCCCAATCCTAAGTCCATCAATTGGCCCACCGCCTCGTAGGTCAGCGTACCCGGACCTCGAGACCACGCCGATGCGGCCCTTCTTGTGAATGTGGCCCGGCATGATGCCGATTTTGATCTCGTCCGGCGTGATGACGCCGGGACAATTGGGTCCCACCAGCAGCGTCTTCTTGCCGCGCATGCGGCTGCGCGTGGCAACCATGTCGCGCACCGGCACGCCTTCCGTGATGCAGATGACCAGATCGAGATCCGCATCGACGGCTTCATCGATGGCGCTCGGCTGCAAAGGGCGGCGGCACATAGATCACCGACACGGTCGCGCCGGTATGCTGTTTCGCTTCGCGCACGGTGCCGTAAATCGGAATGCCTTCGAAATTCTCGCCCGCCTTGCTGGGATTCACGCCGGCGACGAAGCAAGCCTTGCCATTGGCGTAGTCGCGGCACAAACGCGTGTGAAACGCGCCCGTCTTGCCGGTGATGCCCTGGGTGATCACCCGCGTATTCTTGTCGATCAAAATGCTCATGACGGCCGGCCCTGGCCGCTTACCGCGGCGACAATTTTCTTGGCGGCATCCGCCATGTTGTCCGCGGATATGATCGGCAGACCGGATTCCTTGAGTGCCTTTCTGCCCAGCTCCTCGTTCGTGCCCCTCATGCGCACCACCAGCGGAACACTGAGCTTCACCTCTTGGCCGCCGCGATCACGCCTTCGGCGATGGTGTCGCAGCGCATGATGCCGCCGAAAATATTCACCAGGATTCCCTTCACCGCGGGATTCTTCAGCATCAACTTGAACGCCTCGGTTACCTTCTCGGTGGTCGCGCCGCCGCCGACATCCAGAAAGTTCGCCGGCTCGGCGCCGAACAGCTTGATGACATCCATGGTCGCCATCGCGAGGCCCGCGCCGTTGACCAGACATCCGATGTTGCCGTTCAAGGAGATATACGACAGATCGAACTTCGAGGCTTCGACTTCCGCCGGGTCCTCCTCATCCAGATCGCGCATCGCAACGATCTCCGGATGCCGGAACAACGCGTTCGAGTCGAAATTCAATTTCGCATCCAGCGCCAGCACATCGCCGGTGCCGGTGATGATCAATGGATTGATCTCGGCCAGCGACGCATCGCATTCCACAAAGGCGCCATAGAGACCGTGCATGAACTTGCGCGCCTGTGCGATCGAGGGTTCGGGGACGCCGATCTTGTGGGCAACGTCGTCGGCCTGTGCGTCCGTCAAACCCACCTGCGGATCGATGGCGACCTTGTGTATTTTTTCCGGATGATGCGCGGCGACCTCTTCGATCTCCATGCCGCCTTCGGAACTGGCCATGAGCGTCACGCGTTGCGTGGACCGGTCGACGACCATGCCGACATACAGCTCCTTGCGTATATCGGCGCCCTCTTCGACCAGCAGTCGCTTGACCACCCGTCCCTCGGGGCCCGTTTGGTGCGTGACGAGCGTCATGCCGAGGATTTTCGACGCGAAGTCATGCACTTCCTGCAAGGACTTCGCCACTTTGACGCCGCCGCCCTTGCCGCGGCCGCCGGCATGAATTTGTGCCTTGACCACCCACACCTTGCCGCCAAGCTGCCGTGCCGCGGAATCCGCGTCGGCCACCGAAAAGCAAGGCACGCCGCGCGGGGTTGCGACACCGAACCTGCGCAGAATTTCCTTGCCCTGATACTCGTGAACGTTCATATCTGATTTAAACTCCGCAATTTACAGTCGTTTTTCGTCCAGCGTCCTCGCCAGCAGCTTGGTCAACGCGTACACGGTATCGATGTGCGGCGTGGGCGTGTTGGTTCGCCGCGCCAATTCCACCACCGAACCGAGCAGCGCGTCCACTTCCAGCGTGCGTGCGGCCTCGACATCTTGCAGCATCGAGGTCTTATGATGACCGACCTTCTCGCCCCGGCGATGCGTTTCTCCATTGAGACGCGAAATTTCACGCCCAATTGACTGGCCACGCTTTGCGCCTCGCTCATCATTGCCGCCGCGACGGCGCGGCTGGGCGGGTACTGGCAGATGTCCGCCAGCGTGGCCCGGGACAAGGCGCTGATGGGATTGAACGTCAGGTTGCCCCACAATTTCAACCAGATTTCCGAGCGTATGTCGCTCAAAATCGGCGCCTGCATGCCGCTGTTGACGAAGCAGCGCGCAACCTGCGATACGCGCTCGCTCGTCGTGCCGTCAGGCTCGCCCACCGGGAACCGATTGCCTTCGACATGCTTGATCACGCCGGGCGCAACCAGTTCGGCCGCAGGATACACCACGCAGCCGATGACGCGCTCGCAAGGGATATTTTCGTAGATCGCCCCGGTGGGGTCGACGCTGTCGACGCGCGTACCGGCCAAGGCGCCGGCATGACCGTGAAAGTACCAGTACGGTATGCCGTTCTGCATCGGGATCACGACGGTCTTGGGACCGAACAGTTTGGGCACCTCGCCGGCGACGGCTGCGACCTGGTGCGCTTTCATCGCCAGCACGACGATGTCCTGCGGCCCCGCCTCGGCATAGTCATCGGTCGCCTTGACTTGCGGCACGACCTCTTCGGTGCCGTTTGCGTTGAGCATCCGGATACCCCGGGTACGCAGCGCCTCGAGATTCGCGCCGCGCGCTATGAAAGTAACGTCCTCACCCGCGCGCGCAAGCCGGATCCCGACGTAGCCGCCAATCGCACCGACTCCAATGATCGCTATCTTCATGTGCCGCCGCTCCTCACGGCCGACTTCGACGGGGCGGCGTCCTACATGGCAATGACCTGTCCTACTCTCTTCGGGATCAGCCCGGCGCCGCGCGCCCATTTGTACTTCGCGCCGAGCACCGCCACCGGAATCTCGGTCGAGTAGGCGTAGGCCGGGATGCCGTGCTGATACAGGTATTCCGCCGCTTCTTCCACCTCGACATCGCCCGCGAGGGAAGCAACCACCGGCTTCTCGATACCCTTGGCACGCATCTCGGCAACCACCTCGACCATCAACTTCGCGAATACCATGGGCGGCGTAATGATGGTGTGCCAGTAGCCCAGGATGAGCGCATGGATGCGCGGGTCTTGCAGCCCGAGGCGCACGGTATTTTGATAAGTGGCCGGCGGCTCGCCGCCGGTGATGTCCACGGGATTTCCGGCCGCGCCGAACGGCGGGATGAACTTGCGGAATGCCGCATCGAGGTCCGCCGGCATCGCCATCAATGACAGGCCGTTGTCGACGCAGGCATCCGACAGCAGCACGCCGGAGCCGCCGGCGCCGGTGATGATGACCACATTGTTGCCCTTCGGGGTCGGCAGAACCGGAATGCCGCGCGCGAATTCGAGCAGATCGCGCAAGCTGCGCGCACGGATGACGCCCGACTGCTTGAACACGTCCTCATAGATTTTGTCGTTGCCGGCCAGCGCGCCGGTGTGCGAACTTGCGGCGCGCGCGCCCATGCTGGTGCGGCCCGCCTTCAATACCACGATGGGCTTCTTCTTCGACACCCGCTTCGCCACTTCGGCAAAGGAGCGGCCGTCCTTCAGGTCCTCGCAGTGCTGGGCGATGATGGTGGTGTTCTCATCCTGCTCGAAGAAAGTCAGCAAGTCATCCTCGTCGATGTCCGACTTGTTGCCGAGGCCCACGATGGCCGACACGCCCATCTTGGCCGAGCGCGAGAAGCCGATGATGGCCATGCCGATGCCGCCCGACTGTGAAGACAGTGCGGCGTGGCCCTTGACGTCGTATGCGGTGCAGAATGTCGCGCACAAATTGCTGGGCGTGTAGTAGAAGCCATAAATATTCGGCCCCATGAGGCGCACCCCATACTTGCGGCCGATTTCCACCAATTCGTTCTGCCCGGCCACGTTGCCGGTCTCCGCAAATCCGGACGGAATCAAAATCGCGCCGGCGATCTTCTTCTCGCCCACTTCGATCAAGGCCTGCGCCACGAACTTCGCGGGTATGGCGAACACCGCCACGTCGATGGTGCCGGGCACGTCCTTGACGCTCTTGTAGGCCTTCTTGCCCATGATTTCGGCTGCGCTGGGATGGATCGGGTAGATCTCACCCTTGTAGCCGCCGTTGATCAGATTCTTCATCACGGAGTTGCCGATCTTGCCGTTTTCGTTCGATGCACCGATCACCGCCACCGCCTTGGGCTTCATGATGCGGTTCATCTTCTCGACGATGGCCGCCTGGCTCGGCCGATCACGCTGCGGGGCAGGATTGAAATCGAGCACAATGCGTACATCCGCCGCGGTGGCGCCATGATCGGTGGCAAACACCGGGTTCAAATCCATCTCGGAAATCTCAGGGAAGTCGGCCACCAGCGAGGAAACGCGCTCGATCATGCTGGACAGCGCCTTGCGATCCACGGGCTTCGCGCCACGGACGCCGCGCAGGATCTCCGCCGCCTGGATGCCGTCCAGCATCGACAACGCGTCTTCGTTGGAAGCCGGTGCCAGCCGGAAGGTGATGTCCTTGAGAACCTCGACCAGGATGCCGCCCAGTCCAAATGCCACCAGTTTGCCGAACGCAGGATCGGTCACGGCGCCGATGATGACTTCCTGGCCGCCCAGCAACATTTGCTGGATTTGGACGCCGAGGATTTCAGCCTTGGCATCGTACTTGCGGGCATTGCCGAGGATGGTCGCATAGGCTTCCTTGGCGTGTTCCGCGGATTTGACCCCGACCACGACTCCGCCCGCTTCGGTCTTGTGCAGAATCTGCGGCGAGACGATTTTCATGACCACCGGAAAGCCGATGCTCGCTGCCAGCTTGGCGGCTTCATCGGCCGAGGTCGCGACCCCCTCCTTCGGGATGGTGATTCCGTATGCCTCGCAAACGCCGCGGGCCTCAGGCGCCGTCAATGCCTCGCGGCCGGCAGCCTTGGCTTGATCGAGAATTTTACGAACGGCGTTCTTATCGTGTGACATATGTTGATTCCTTGGAAAGCAATACGCGGGGCGACGGCTTTACGCCGTCCAAACCCCGCCTTGATCAAATGACTTTTTTCAATCTCAGATGACTTTCTTCAATCTCAGCGCGGCGACATCCGCAGCTGCGAACCCCAGCTCCGCCAATACCTCATCGGTATGTTCGCCGAGCAGCGGGGAGCGCGTAACATCAGTGGGGCTGTCGCTCATCTTGATGGGGTTGCCCACGGTCAGATACTTGCCGCGCTTCGGATGGTCCACTTCGACGACGGTTCCTGTTTTGCGCAGCGAAGGCTCGTGCGCCAGCTCCTCCATCGACAGGATCGGACCGCAGGGAATGTCGTGCTCGTTGAGCAAGGCCATCGCCTCGAATTTGGTCTTGGTCGACGTCCATGCCTCCACGGCCAGGAACACCTCTTTGAGCCGCGGCAATCGGACATTGGGCGTGGCGAAGTCAGGATCGGTGATCCAAGATTCCTTGCCGATCACCTGGCAGATCGCCTTCCACACGGGAGCCTGCGCGATGAAATACAGATAGGCGTTCGGATCGGTCTCCCAGCCCTTGCATTTGACGATGGTTCCCGGCTGTCCTCCACCGGAGGCGTTCGCCGCGCGCGGCACGGCACTGCCGAACTTTCCGCTCGGGAACTGCGGATACTCCTTCATGACATGCGTGCGCTCGAGACGCTGCTGGTCACGGAGCTTGACCCGGCAGAGGTTGAGCACACCGTCCTGCATGGCCGCCAGCACTTTTTGTCCGCGCCCGGTGGTCTTGCGCTGATAAAGCGCAGCCACGATTCCGAGAGCAAGATGCAATCCGGTCCCGCTGTCGCCTATTTGCGCGCCCGTCACCAACGGTGGGCCATCATCGAAGCCCGTGGTGGAGGCTGCACCGCCGGCGCATTGCGCCACGTTCTCGTACACCTTGCACTCTTCATAAGGACCGGGACCGAAGCCTTTCACCGAGGCCACGATCATGCTCGGGTTGAGCTCTTGAATCCGGGCCCAGGTGAAACCCATGCGGTCGAGCGCGCCGGGGGCGAAATTCTCCACCAGCACATCGCAATGCTTGACCAGCTTTTCCAGAACTTGCTTGCCCTGCTCGCTCTTGGTATCGAGCGTCACCGAGCGCTTGTTGTGGTTGAGCATCGTGAAATACAGGCTGTCCACGTCCGGTATGTCACGCAGCTGTTCACGCGTGATGTCCCCCGCGCCGGCTTTCTCTACCTTGATGACATCGGCACCCAACCACGCCAGCAGCTGTGTACAGGTGGGACCCGACTGCACATGCGTGAAATCGAGAATTTTGACACCGTCTAACGCCTTACCCATGGAAATTCCCCAGGCTCATCATTTGTACATGGTTTGATTCTTGGTACCCGGAGCGTACTCGCGCGGATCGACCCAAATGTTGATCACCGCCGATTTGCGCAACTTGTGCACCGACTCGCGGGCGCGCTTCAGCGCCGGCGCAATCTGTGCCGGATCGCGGACTTCCTCGCCGTAGCCGCCCAACATTTCGGCAAATTTGCCGAACGGCACATCGCCCAACAGATTGCCGACGTTGCCGCGCTGCTCACCGTACTTCGCCAGCTGTCCGTAGCGGATTTGATTCATCGCCGAATTGTTGCCGATGACGGCGATGTAGGGGACGCCGAACCGGTTGGCCGTCTCCATGTCGAAAGCGGTCATGCCGAAGGATCCGTCGCCGTAGTAGCACAGAACTTCCTTCGATGGATTCGCAAGTCCGGCCGCGATCGCAAATCCCGTGCCCACGCCGAGGGAGCCCAACGCGCCCGGATCCATCCATTGGCCCGGACCGCGCGGCCGCACCGCTTGGGCGGAGATGGTGACCACGTCGCCGCCGTCGCCGATATAAATGGTGTTGTCGGCCAGAAACTCATTCAGTTCCCAGGCAACGCGATAAGGATGGATCGGTATGGAATTCGACTTGAACAACGGCATGAGCTTCTCGCCCGCCACCACCTCGGCATCGCCGAGCTGTTTCAGCCACTGCTGGCGCGCCTGCCGCTTGTCGCCTTTGATGCGGCCGCCGGCGGCTGCCAGCACGGCACCGAGAATGGCGCCCGGATCGCCGACCAATCCCAGATCGATGTCGCGATTCTTGCCGACGGTGCGGTAGTCCATGTCGATCTGCACCAGCTTCAGCTCCTTGCTGATGCGCTTGCCGTAACCCATGCGGAAGTCGAAAGGAGTTCCGACGATCACCAGCACATCGGCGCTGGCGAAGGCTTGAGTGCGCGTGCGGTCGAAATGATGCGGATCGCCGGGGGGCAACAGTCCGCGGCTCGCGCCGTTGAAATAGCCCGGAATATCCAGACCCCGCAGCAGCGCAATCGCCTCTTTGTGGCCGCGCGCGGTCCACACCTGCTGCCCGTACAGAATGGCGGGCCGCTCGGCATTGACGAGCAGATCCGCCAATTTCTCGATATCGCGCGGATCGCCGGCCGACTTGGTCGATGCGCGATATTTGCCGGGCTGAGGAACCACGGCCTTGGTGATGTCCACTTCGCGATCGAGAACGTCGCGCGGAATCTCCAGGTACACCGGTCCGGTCGCGCCATTGAACGCCTCGCGCGCCGCCATGGAAATCATATCCGCGACGCGTTCGGTGCTCGAGACGGAAGCGGCGAACTTGGTGATCGGCGTCATCAGCTCGACATGCGGCAGATCCTGCAGCGATCCCATCTTGTGCTGCGTCAATGCGCCCTGGCCGCCGATATGAAGAATAGGACTCTCCGATCGAAACGCGGTGGCAACGCCGGTGACGGCGTTGGTGCAGCCGGGACCTGCGGTGGTGACGACGCAGCCCAGTTTGCCCGTCTGTCGCGCGTAACCATCGGCCGCGTGCGCCGCGACTTGCTCGTGGCGCACATCGATGATGCGAATGCCTTCATCGACGCAGCCATCGTAGATGTCGATGATGTGCCCGCCGCAGAGCGTGAAGATGGTATCCACACCTTCGTTCTTGAGCGCCTTCGCGACCAAATGGCCGCCGGAGATTACGCTGGCGTCCCGGCTCTTGCGTTGCAGGGTATCCTCGGCCGTCGTGGCCTTGGTCGGACTCGATGTGGGATTTACCGTTGCCATTGTCTCTCCAGATTCATGAATAGTGTTGAACCTTCAGGTGGTTCGGGCCGCGGCGCCGCTCGGGGCCGCTGAGGGAAAATCGAGGCGGCTTTTGGCGAAGTGCTTGACGCGCATCGGTCTCAGTACGAACAGCGCCAGCAGCCCGGCAATGATGTTGCAGCTCATACCGACGGTAAATACTGCACCCCAGCCGTGATTCTTGGCAATGATCGCCGCGACCGGCACCAGCAGCGAGCCTGCCCCCTTGGCGGTGTAGAGCATGCCGGCGTTGGCCGCGGCGTACTTCGAGCCGAAGGTGTCGCCCTGGGTGGCCGGAAAGAGACTGAATATCTCCCCATACACCCCAAAATACAGCGCCGTCACCAGCACAAAGGTCACCGGATTCGATCCGATTTGGCTCAAGGTAAACAGTGCGCACGCCCCGACAAAGAAGGCCAACGCCATGGTGTACTCGCGTCCGATCTGATCGGACAGCCAGCCGAAGAAGGGCCTGCCTACCCCGTCGAAGATGCGATTCAAAAACAAGGCAAAACCCAACGCCGGCATCGCCATGCCGAATAATTCCACCGGTATCTTGTCGATCTTCAAATCCTTGGCGATCGGCGCCATCGAGGCCGCCATCGTCAAGCCGCCCGAGGCAATCAGCACGAACATGATGTACAGCACGTAGAACACCGGGCTCCTCAACACCTGCGCGGGGGTGTAGCCGTGCGCGGTCTGCGTAGGCTTGACCACCACATTGGCCAGTTGCGCCGGGGGCACCAACAGCAGCCACGCCATCACGAACACGATCCCGCCTTGGATCAGGCCAAAGACCAAAAATGCCTGCTCGTACCCGGATGCATTGATCATCGTCCCGATCGGCCCGATCGTCAGCGCAGCTCCCGCCCCAAAGCCCGCCGCCGTGATCCCCGCCGCCAAGCCGCGCCGGCCGGGAAACCACTTCAGCGCATTGCCCACGCACGTCCCGTACACGCACCCCGTGCCGATGCCCCCAAGGGCCGCGCCGAAATACAGCATCGGCAAGGAGCTGGCCATGGAGTTCAGCACCCAGGCCGAGCCGACCAACACCGCTCCTGCCAACACCACCCAGCGCGGGCCGAACCGATCCACCAAATACCCTTCCACCGGGATCAGCCACGTCTCGATCAGCACGAACAAGGTAAAGGCCACCTGGATCGAGGCGCGTCCCCAGTGATACTTCGCATCGATCGGGTTGACGAACAGCGTCCAGCCGTATTGCAGATTCGCCACCGCCGCCATGCATATGACGCCGATGACCAGTTGTACCCAGGGATTCGCAATCGGTGATTTGGCAGATTCATCTTTAATCATTTTTAGTTCTCCTGTTGGCGCCGAAGTTACGCAGTATTTCGCGTGATACTTTGGCGGAAACGAGCTGTGCTTATATTTAGTCAGTTTCCATTTGCCTGACAACGAGGCCCGAATAATTAAATTCGAACACAAACCAGCCATGCCTCGTTATCGTGGTATACCATATATGAACGTCTTTCGGAGTGTCAAGCAAAGGGACGGCGCTTGGAATGTTTGCGATCAAGGCGACCGCGCCATGGCGGCATGGCTCGATGCTGCGTTGAGAAATCGCCGCATTTGACAATGTCGGTGCGAGTCAATTCCGCTGTGCAGCAGGTGTCCGCCTGGTGCCGTCACCTCATTTATTCGCTGGGAAAATGTCAGCTGCAATGTAATATATCTGCGACTGACTGATCTGCATCGATCGATCTGCCACCAACACGGCCGCGAACATCTCAATAGAGGTCTAATGAATTCCATTGTGACGCTGGTTCAACGGACTACTTCGGCAACACCGCTGGCTCTTGCCCCGTTGAACGCCACGAGCTTGCGCGATCAAGCCTATGCCCTGCTCAAGACCGCCATTGCGGACACGGATATCTACGATCCGCAGCAGGAATTGCGGCTCGATGAACGCCAGCTGACCACCGCCCTGGGCGTCAGTCGAACGCCCATCCGCGAAGCGCTGTCGCTCCTGGAGCAGGAAGGATTCATTCGTACCGTGCCGCGCCGCGGCATCTACATCATTCGCAAGTCAAAGCGCGAGATGATCGAAATGATTCAAATGTGGGCGGCCCTCGAGTCCATGGCCGCCCGGCTTGCAACCTTGCACGCCGGGGACGATGAGATTGCCAAGCTGCGCCACCTGTTCGACGAGTTCCAGAATTCTCCGCCCTCCGAACACTTGTGCGAATACTCGGATGCGAACATCGCCTTTCACACCGCCGTGATTGCCCTCGGCAACTCGCAAATGCTCATCGATGCGACCAAGAATCTGATGCTTCATGTCCGAGCGATCCGCCGGGCGACGATTACCCAAAGCGATCGGGCGGCGCGCTCCATCATCGATCATTTGAAGATCATCGAGGCATTGGAGCGCCGGGATACCGAACAGGCGGAGCGCCTCACCCGCCAGCACACTCTCGACCTGGCCGCACACGTCGATCGTCACTGCGAATTTTTAGGCTAAGAGCCCCGCTGTCCCAGCGCCGCCTGCAACGACCCGACGCCGTCTTGCGCCTGAAGGTATTGCGCCTGCGGCACCGAGGGCACTTTGTCGGTGAGCGCTTCGGGGGCGACGGCCCGGATCGCCGCCAGTGCGTCCGGCACCTGTGCCGCCAGATCGAAAGCCGCGCGATCCTTTAAAATCGGCATACCGGATTCAATCCTCAAGTAAACCCGGCCGCTTTCCCGGTCGGCAAAATTGACCCGGCGAAAGCCTGCGATGCATCGCTTCAAGAAATCCAGGTTCTTTTCGGCAGCCAATAGCGCGCGGTCCGGATACAGATATTCCTCACCGGCGGCATCGACGTCGATTCGCGCGTAACGCTCCATGTCGAGCAGGGCCCGCACATCCAGCACATTGAAGGTTTCGTTGTCGCCGAAAGCGACCGTACGTGGCCGCTGCCCCAGCCGCACGGTATTGTCGAGGAACTCGAATTGGCTGCGTTTGTCGGCGCGGCGCACCCAGGTAAAGAATACGTCCGGAATCCCTGAATAGGCCTCCACCGCATGGGCCAGCGTGTCGTCGACTGCCTTGTAGCGGCCGACCTCCAGACCGCGCGTCCACGCACGCTCGACCAGCATCGCCGGCGGCGTGATCATGAAAAACAGGTAAACCGAATGTCCGAATCGGGTGAGCAAGTTACTGCCCGCCTCGTCCGAATCCGGGGCAAAGCTGTCGAACCTGAATCGATCGATCAATAAATGCGACATCTCACCGCGCCGATGCTTGTTCGCCATGTAGCGATCGAGCTTTTGATCGACGATTTGCAGCTCGTCCGAGGTAAAGGCACCCGCGTATTTGTACGCGGCACCCAGAGAGGCATAGTCGAGGAGTTGCTTGCGCCAGATGTCCGGGCTGATCAGCGCAAAATCGCTCCACTGCACCCCGATATCGCCGGCGAGTTTTTTCAGCAGCGGCCGCAACGTGCTCTTGCCGGACGCCGACGGCCCCTTGGTATTGATGACGACAGGATGTTCTTGCCTTGGCAGAATTTTGTATCCCTGCTCGCGCGCCGCCTTGCGCAGCATGGGCGCGATCGCAAGGCCGATGCAATCGCTGCCAAAGTCGTTGCAGGCGAGGTTGCCGGCCATGGAACCGATGAGTTCCTTCGTACCCCACGCCTGACCCTGTGTCGCAAACAGCGCGGACATGACGCGTGCAAGCGCCCTATATGCCGCCGCAGCGGCGGCATCACCCGTTGCGCCGGCAAGCCGTTCGAATTCGGCGATCTGCTCCGGCCCCCAGCCGCTGCGTAAGCGCAGCAATGCGGCATCGATGATGCTCCTTGCGGCTTGCCTGGCGCGCTCATAGGCAGCGACGATGGCGTCCATCTCCGGCCGCAGATACTGGGCCAGCAGAAGGCGGGCGATCTCGCGAAAATTCAGGCCCAAATCTTCGATGCGGGTCCCGTCCGGCACCGCAAAATCAGCGGTGATGCGAACCAGAAGTTCGTGCAGCGCCAGTCTATGCGGCCGAAAGGCCATCAATTCGTTCAGTCCGAAGCCGGTAAGGCCGCGCAACTCACGCGCCGAGGCCATGCCGGTGGATACATTTTCGGTGCGAAAAATCGTGGCCAGATGCAGCAGATCCTTGGGCATCTGCGACTGGATGCCCGGATTCCACGGGCCGTATTCGTTATCCGGCAGCATCGAGCTCGGCGCTGTCCGGAAACACACGCAGCGCACACTCCACCACTGTCATGCGGCCCACATTCAACCGCTGTTGCGCAGCGCGGTAGCGATCGCGTTGATGGAAAGTTGTATGCCCTCACGAACGCCCGGATCGCTTTCGCCGGCCCGGTGTCGTTTGAGCAATTCCACCTGCAGCAGATTCAACGGTTCGATGTAGGGAAGCCGCAACCGGATCGAGGCATCCAGCAGTGGATGCTTCTCCAGCAATCGTGTTTGGCCGGTCACCGTCAGCAGGCTATCCTGAGTGGCAAGCCACGTATCGCGAATGCGGCCGAACAAAGCCTCCCCCAGTGCCCGATCTTCGACCAGCGTGAGATAACGCGCCGCAATTCCCATATCGGATTTGGACAGCACCATTTCCAGATTGTCGACCGTGGCGCGAAAGAAAGGCCACGCCTCCAGCATCTCCCGCAGCAATCCGATGTCGGCGCAGCGCAGCGCCTGGCCCACGCCATACCAGCCGGGCAACATCACTCGGGCCTGCGCCCAACTGAAAACCCACGGTATCGCCCGCAGATCCTCGATTCTTTGCGAGTTGGTTCGCGAGGCGGGCCGCGAACCGATTTTCAGTTCCGAGATCTCCAACAACGGCGTCATCTGCCGGAAAAACGCCGCAAAGCCTTCCGTCTCGTACACCAGCGCGCGATAGGCCCGAAACGCCTCATTGGAGAGACTGTCCATCGCGGCTGCGAAGCGTCGGCCGTTTTCCGCGGACAGCGCAGCCTTTTCGAGCGACGCCAGCAGGGTTGCCGCCGCGATCGACTCCAGATTCGTGGCGGCACTTTCGCAGGTACCGTACTTTGCCGCGATGATTTCACCCTGCTCCGTAATCCGGATACGGCCGCGCACCGTGCCGTGTGGTTGCGCGCGGATCGCGGCGAAGGATGAGCCGCCGCCGCGGCCCACGGCACCGCCACGGCCATGGAATACCTGCATGGGCGTGGCGTGTTGCTCGAAGACCAAAGCGAGCTTGCGCGAGGCCTGGTGCAGGCTCCAAACGGAGGTTAAATACCCGCCGTCCTTGTTCGAATCCGAATACCCCACCATGACCTCTTGAAACCCAAAGGCTCCGGTAATCGCCGCGGTCTCGGGCAATTGCAACCATGCCTGCATCACATCGGCTGATCCTTCCAGATCGGCGATGGTTTCGAACAGTGGCACCGCCATGATCGCGGCCGATGCGGTGCCGTGCGCGCGGTAAAGCCCGGCTTCCTTGAGCAAGATGTTGACTTCCAGCAGATCGGAAACGCTCGCGCACTTGGAAATAATGTAGAAACGGATGCACTCGGGGCCGTAGCGCCGGTGGGCCTCGGCGGCCGCGCGCACGATGTCCAACTCGGACAGAGTTTCCGGCGAGTAGCCTGCATAAGGGCTTGCCAACAGCCGCTCGCTGCTCAGTTCGCGCCGCAGCAGCGCGATGCGCTCGGGTTCGCCGAGCGCCGCGTAGTCCTGCGCAACACCCGCGACTTTCAACAGTTCCGCAACCACGCGGCCGTGCACGTCGGCGTTTTGCCGAAGATCCAGCGTGGCCAGATGAAAGCCGAAGGTTTCGACTGCGCGATTGAGGCGGGCCAGTGAGCCGCCCCCGTTGAGCCGTACTTGGCTCTTCGATTTCAACGAGTCCTCGAGCACTTCCAGATCTGCGCGCAGGCTGGCGGCATCCGGATAGGCGGATGCCTCGACGCTGGCGGGTCTTGGCGGCATGCGGCCGGTCAGGCTTTGATAGGTCGCCGCGAGCCGGGCATACATGCCCGTGATTGCCCGCCGGTACGGCTCATCGGCGCGCGCCGGGTTCACATCCCCGCCCCGTTGAGCCAGCCCCTCGAGAGGCTCTGAGACGGCCGCGAGTTCGCTCGACAAGGACAACTCCGCCCCAAGCGCATTGAGCTGTTGCAGATAGTCGGCCAGAAGCGCCTGACTGGCGCGTCCCAACGCCAGGCGCAAGGAGTCGGCCGTGACATGCGGATTCCCATCGCGGTCGCCGCCGATCCAACTGCCCAGCCGCAAAAAACTCTTCGGGCGCTTGCCGAGCAGGCGCTCCCAGCGCGCGTAAAGCGCCGGCATGACGGGCAGAAAGATGTCTCTCAGATAGGTCAGTGCCGTATCGACTTCATCGGCAACATACAGCCGCTCGTGCCTGAGCGCCCGCGTCTGCCACAGGAAGGCAATCTGAGCGGCAATGGCGTCTTCAATCACTTCACCGGCGGCGGTCTCTTTGGAGCCCAGGTCCCGCTGCGCCATCAGTGCCGCGATGCGGTTGCGATGATCGAGCATGCTTTTGCGCATCACCTCGGTGGGGTGCGCCGTCAACACCGGCGTAATGAGGGCGAGGTCGAGCAACGATGCGGCATCGGCAAGCTTCACACCCTGGCGCCGCAGGAAATCCACGGCCGCCGCCAACGTACTGTCTTTCTCTACCGCCGCTCCCTGCCGGTCCTCGGCAAGATTCGCCAGCATGGAAAAAAGCATGAAGCTGCGCACGAAAGCCAGCGTCTCGTCGAGCGACAAGCTCTCCCAGCCGGCTGCGAGGCCTCTGGGATTGGCAATGCCGCGATAGCGATCGACGGAGGCTGCGCGGATGGCTTCGATTCGATCGAGCAGCTTGTCGCCGCCGTATGTGCGGATCACATCGCCGAGCAGCTTGCCGAGGAATCGAACGTCTGCATTTTGGGTAATCGCAGGGGCGGCGGCTGTCATAAATGCAACCTTGATATATTAGGTAGGCACCATAAGAGGGGCGCCTATAGGCAATATCCTACAGGGGCGCCCGCAGCGCGCTGATTAAGACGGCCCGCCGTACTGATATAGTGAGTTCAGTACAAGAATTTTCCGCGACAACGCGTTGCCACTGTCGGAGAAAACCATGCTTTCGACTATTAAGGCGCTGCGCGCCACTATTAAGGCGCTGCGCGCCACCTTTCAACGGGGTCGAGGACGACCCCGTCCTTTGATGGTCAGAACTAGCTGGATTCGCTCCATCTTACCCGCGTTATTGCTGCTGGTACCCCTGCTTGGCATCGGGCAAATCAGCGTTTCGGTCAGTATTGCTCCGCCGGAACTACCGGTGTACGAGCAACCGCCGATTCCTGGGGATGGTTATCTGTGGACACCCGGGTATTGGGCTTGGAGCGACGATATTCAGGACTATTATTGGGTGCCGGGCACCTGGGTCGAGGCACCGCAGCCCGACTATCTATGGACTCCCGGCTACTGGGCTTTCGCGGACGGCGTTTATCTTTGGAACGCAGGCTATTGGGGCCCCACCGTGGGATTTTATGGCGGGGTCAATTACGGCTACGGCTATGGCGGCAGAGGCTACGAGGGCGGCTACTGGCAAGGCGGGCGTCTTTACTACAATCGCGCCGTGGTCAATGTCGGTTCGACCCACATTACCAACGTCTATAACAAGACGGTCATCAACAATGTCACCGTAAATCGCGTCAGTTTCAACGGCGGCAGCAACGGCGTTCGGGCCCAACCCACTTCGGGGGAACTGGCCGCGGCGCGCGATCGCCACATCCAGGCCACCCCGGTTCAACGGCAGCATGAACAGACGGCGCGTTCGAATCCACAACTGCGCGCCGCCTCCAATCATGGCAATCCGCCTATTGCTGCAACACCGCGGGCCGGAAATTTCTCGAATCCAGTGCCTGCTCAGCATGCGGGGAGCGTGCGCCCTTACTCAGAGCCGCGCCAGAACACCTCGCGTCCGGCACAAGCTACACCGAATCGCGATATCAATCGCGACGCCGCGGCCCCGCGCGAGCGGGCCAATCCCCAACCTCGCCAAGCGGCACCCCAGCGCGAAGCGGTACCCCAGCGCGAAGCGCCTGCTCCTCGCCAAGCGGCACCGCAGCGCGAAGCGCCTGCCCCTCGCCAAGCGGCACCCCAGCGCGAAGCGCCTGCCCCTCGCCAGGCGCCGCCCCCTCGGGAAGCGCCGCCGCCTCGCCAGCCGCCGCCACAACGGGAACCCCCGCCGGTTGAGCAGCGTCGTCAACCGGCGCAAGCTCAACAGCCGAGACCGCAGCCTCGTGAAGCGCCGCGGCCCGCTGAGCATCCCCAGGAGCATCCAGCGGAACATGAGCACCATTAACCACGACCCGAAAGCAAATCAGTTCAGCGCCGATGTCGATGGGCATCGTGCAGAATTGGACTACACGTTGGCGGACGGCGTCATGACCATCACCCATACCCGCGTTCCGCAGGCCATCGGCGGACGCGGCATCGCCGCAGAGCTGATGCGCGAGGCGCTGAAGGTCGCGGGGGAACATGGTTGGTCGATCAATCCCGCGTGTTCTTATGCGGCTGCGTACATGCACAAGCACGCCCATTCGTCCGATAAACGCCACGTGGATGAGTTGCTGGATGAGGCGCTGGAGGAATCCTTCCCCGCCAGCGACTCGCCCTCGGTGGGCGGCAGCAGTTAAGAAAAACTGGCAGACATTCCCCGCCTGTCAGCAGCCGTCAACCCAGCCGGGCAGCATGGGGCGGCGGCCAAGCGCCTGTCAGTCCGACACCGACAGCGCGGGCTATTATGCGGCGCTCAACGCCGCATCCAGCGCCGCGAGCAGCGGCCCTAGTTTCGGCGGGCTGGCTTCCAGCGTCGGCGTAACGCCGTAATCGCGCAGCGCGCGCGAGCAGACTGGGCCGATTGACGCGACGACTGAGCGATTCAAGCGATCTGCCAACTGCCCGGCACAGCCGACCTTCTGCGCAATGGCGTAGAGATTGTGCATTTGAACCGCGCTCGTAAAGACCACGGCATCGACGCGGCCATGGTCCAATGCCTGCAGCAGTTCCACGAGAGGCCGCGTATCGGCGGGCAATGCCCATCGGTACGTGGCGATTTCAAGCACCGTTGCGCCTCGGGCCTCCAGTGCGCCGGCCAGCGCTTGGTTGGCCGCACCGTAACGCTGAACCAGAATCGAGAACCCCTTGAGCTCTATGCCGGCAAGGGCCGCCAACACCATTTCGGTTGTAAAAGGAGATTCCGCCCGTATGTCGATACGAATGTTGCGTGTGTTCAATTCACCGACCGGCTTCGGCCCTCGCACCACGACCATTGATGCCGACAGCAATTGCTTCAGTTCGTCGGTCAGGTTCGCGGCGTCGGTTGCGGCAAAAAGCGCTTTGGTACCGACGCCGGTCTGAAAAATGCAGATCTTGAAGGGCTCGGCCCGCCATCGATCGAACAGCGAGAGCATCGCCCGTGGATCGACATCCGGTACCTCTTCCAGCGCCGGCGCGAGCATGGGCAGGCCGCCGCGGCGCGTAACCAACTCCGCCAGACGGGTCCCGGCGCGCGTCTCAAGTATCGCCACGACTTTTGATTTCATTCCAAGCACATTCAACCAGCATACTGTCGCGATGTCGACCACGAGCCTGTCCGAGCATTCCCGATGGCCTCGATGGCCACGAGCGCGCACCGCGCTCTTGAGTGCGGTAATTTTTTTCGCCTCTGCGCGCGTTTTCTGCGCCCCCTCGCCCGCGGACTCCGAAGGCGTTCGCCGGGAATTCATGGCGGCCATGCAACGTGTCCGCCTGCAGCAACCGGACATTCCGGATTCTCCGGCACTGGAACGCTACGCCATCCACGACTACCTGGTTGCGGCAAGACTTCGGCGCGACCTTGGCCGGCCGGATGAAAACATTGACGCGACGATAGATGCATTTCTGCACACCCATGCGGGGCAACCTGTGGTTCGTGGGCTGCGGCGGGATTGGCTCACGAGCCTTGCGCAGCGCCGCCGCTGGGACTGGTTCCTGCCCCGTTCCGCGGATGTCATCGACCCGGTATTGATTTGCGATCGGTTGGAGGGGCGGTTGGCGACCAACGACACGCAGGGGCTCGCGGCCGCCGCGTTGCTGCGCTGGATTGTGCCGCAGAAGCCACCGGCCGAATGTTCAAACGTTTTTTCATGGCTGCGGCAGCAGGGGGTTCTGACGCCGGCCTTGGCGGAGACGCGCACGCGGGCGGCACTCGCGGCCGACACGCCGCGCCTGGCGCGCGAATTTGCGGCCGATGTTCCCTTGAGCCGCAGGGCCGCGCTGATTCAGTGGTCGGATCTTTTGGATTCGCCGCGATCAGCACTGAGCGTGTTGGCGGCTCGGCCCTCATTGCCCGTCGAACCGGAAGCATTGGCGGCCGGGTTCGACAAGCTCTCGCGCACTGAACCTGCATTTGCCCTCGATCTGCTGCCGCGGCTGCTCGCCCGCGACGACGCGCCAGGGCTGCAGGAACGGCTCAAACGTTCTGCCGCGCTCGGCGCGGCTTACGGCCGCGATCCCCGGGCGATGGCGGCATTCGACGCGCTGCCGCCGACAGCGATCGACAGCCAGGTGCAGGAGTGGCGGGTACGAGCCGCTTTATGGAAAGGCGAGTACGCCCGGGCGCTCGAATGGCTGGAGCAGATGCCTTCGAGTCTATCCACGCAACCGCGCTGGCGCTATTGGCGCGCACGCGCAACGGCGGCGACCATGGGAAACGATGCCGCCGCGCCGATGTTCCGTGAGATCGCCGATCTTCGAGACTACTACGGCTATCTAGCGGCCGACCGCCTCAAACAACCCTACCATTTGAACGCGCGGCCCTCGCCGCCGGATGCTTCCGCGCAGGCCTCACTTGCCGCTCAATCCGCTCTGATTCGCGCGCACGAGCTCTTCGACTGCGACATGACGGATGAGGCCGCTGCCGAGTGGACGGCCGCTTTGGACGGTGCCGATACGGCCCTGAAGGTTCAAGCTGCGCTCCTCGCCTCGCATTGGGGCTGGTTTTCCCAATCCATTTCAACATTGGCGCAGACCGGTGAATTCGACGACGTCGCTCTGCGCTATCCTCGGCCTTACTTGGATGCCGTGAGCCAGGCCGGCAAACTCGCCCGGTTGCCGCAAGATTGGATACTGGCGGTCATACGCCAGGAAAGTCTGTTTCGCAAAGATGCGGTGTCCCACGCCGACGCGCGCGGGGTCATGCAAATGGTGCCCTCCACCGCCTCTGCCATTGCCCGCCGCTGGCATTTATCTTCACCCGCTCGCGACGGCCTGTTTGATCCGTCGATCGCAGTGCCGCTGGGCGCCGCTTATCTGCGCGAACTACTGGACCGCTATGGCGAACAACTCGCCGTGAGTCTTGCCGCCTACAACGCAGGGCCCGCGGCGGTCGCACGCTGGCTGCCCCCGCAGTCCATGGATGCCGACGTTTGGATCGAAAATATCCCCTACAACGAAACCCGGGCCTACGTGCAGCACATCCTTGAACACATCGTGGCCTTCGCGGCCGTTCGCGGCGCCGAATTGCCGCGAGTCGAGGGACTGTTGACGCGGATCGAGCACATTGGGTAGATGGGTGGCTATTTAGAATCGAGCATCAACAAAGATGGTCACACCTCAGAGTGCACCTGCTATCCTCAGCCTCGAGGCCGAGTCTTACGGTGCAAGAGGATGATGGGATGCTGAAATCGAAGCTCTTTCTTTGCGCGGGAGTCATCGCCGCACTGGCACTTGGCCTTGGCGCCGTGACCGCTGCATCTGCCGACACCGTCGTGGTGAGCGCCGATCGAATGATCGACGTGTTGACCGGACGGATCATCGACCGGCCGCAAATCACCATTACGGACGGGCGCATCAGCGCGGTGGGCGTACAAGGATCGGCATTGGCGCCTGGAGCGCGCCGCGTGGATCTTCCGGGTATGACGCTGCTGCCCGGCTTGATCGACATGCATACGCACCTGACATCGGATCCGCATTTCAGCGGCTATCGCCGCCTGCAATTCACGGATAATTTCTGGACCGTGGTCGGCGTCGCCAACGCGAAGAAGACGCTGGAGGCCGGCTTCACCACGATCCGCAATGTGGGGTCCGCCAACTATGATGACGTCGCCATCAAGCAGGCAATCGAGCAAGGCATCACGACAGGTCCGCGCATCGTTCCCGCGACCTACGCCATCGGCGCCACCGGCGGCCACTGCGACGCCACGGAATTGCCGCCATCGGTCTCGGCCGCCAGGCCGGCGGTCGCGAACGGTCCCGAGGAAATTCGCGCCACGGTGCGCAAGTTGCGCAAGTACGGCGCCGAAGTCATCAAATTTTGCGGCACCGGAGGCGTGCTCTCCAAGACCGACAGCGTGGGCGCGCAGCAATACGATCTGAGCGAAATGAAGGCACTGGTCGATGAGGCGCACATGCTCGGGCTGCGCGTGGCGGTGCACGCCCATGGCACTTCCGGGATCAAGGACGCCATACGCGCCGGTGTCGACACCATCGAACATGCCAGTCTCGCCGACGCTGAGGCATTCGCGCTGGCCAAGCAGCATGGCACCTGGTTCTCCATGGACATCTACAACGATGATTACATCCTGGCCGAAGGCGAGAAGAACGGCCTGTACAAAGAGTCGCTCGAGAAGGAACGCATGATCGGCTTGAAACAGCGTCAGACCTTTCAAGCAGCGGTGAAAGCGGGCGTGAAAATGATTTTCGGAACCGACGCGGGCGTATACCCCAATGGCTTCAATGCGCGCCAGTTCGTCACCATGGTCAAATGGGGCATGACGCCCATGCAGGCCATCCAGGCTGCCACCGCCAATGCCGCCGAGGCGCTCGGACGGCCCGGCGATGTCGGCGCCATCGCCGTCGGACGCTACGGCGATCTCATCGCCGTCGCCGGCGATCCGCTCGAGGACATCGCCCGGCTGCAAACCGTGGGCTTCGTCATGAAGGGCGGCGACGTCGTCAAAACGCCCGCCAATTGAGCGGCACTTTTTATTCCAGAATACATGCAAAGCCTAACCATCGAGAACTTTAAATCCCTCGCGCCGGGCCGCGGTGGTCAGCCGCGCATCGAGACACACGATCTCGAGACTGGAGGGATCGTGGTCTGCCGCGATCAGCGCCGCCGCGAGTTGCAGGCTATCCGCGGCGCGCAGGGGATGCGCACGCAGCAAACGCTCGGCCGTTCGACGCACCGCATCCGACGGTACAATTTCGTGCCAGCTTTCTGCCAGCCGGCGGGCTGTCGACAGCGCGATCGAGACCTCATCCGCAGACATCGATTTTTCTCGCTCGAGTCGGGCGAGCGCCGATGCGATCTCAATTGGTGTACCCCACCAGATGAGCACTTGCGGGTCCTGTTGCAGAACCCGTAGCATTGACTTACGTGTTGGTTCGTCTGCCAGCAGCGGTAGGACGGCAGAAGAGTCCCAGAATTTCATCGCGGGGGGCGTCTCATCGGCCCTCGTCCCTATCAGCCTGCAAAGCAGCCGATAAGGCTGCTTTGCGCGGTGCCGCTGGACGGAGCGAGCTATTAACTCCCGTGGGAGAAAGCGGATGAGCCGGCGGCCGAACAAGACCCCGCGCACAGAGCAACGCAAGTCGATCAGAACCGCTGCCGGTGGATTCGATACGTTCGAGCCGGGCAATCGGCACATCGCGGTCGTAAATCACCACTGCATGTCCGGCGCGGACCTTGCGCAAATAGGCGCTAAGGTTGTTTTTTAGTTTTGAAACAGTAGCCTTTTCCATATAGCCATGATAGCCATATCAATGCTCGTGCGCAACTGCGGTCCTGTTCAGCTATTTGAAGCGCGGTGTAAGCGAATCTTCAGTGTTGGGGTCGGAAGCGCCGAGGCGCATTTTTGATGTCACATTCGATTTGCAGCTGATCGAGCCACTCATCCGCAGACAGCTGGGCATCGAGCGCCATGCATTGGCGTTTGACTGTCGCAAAGTCTCCCGGGGTCAAGAATTTCATCAGCGTGAGCTTCTGCTGCCAGCGCTCCTTCGTGGCAGGCGCTATGGTGGCGATTGTCTCGGTAAGCCCCGCTTCGCGCAAAAACATAGACCAACGCTGTGCGACGTCGAGTTCGAGGAACTCCATTTTGAACGTAAAGCGGCGCAGCGCCGCGGCATCGAGGTCTCGAAACAAATTGGTCGCCATGATCACGATACCGTCGAAGCGCTCCATTTTTTGCAACAGTTCATTGACCCGAGTCACCTCCCAGCCGGCGCTCGCATGTTCACGGCTCTGCAAAAAGCTGTCGGCCTCATCGAGGAACAAAGCCCCGTCTTCCGCTGCGGCTTCTTCGAACGCGGCGGCGATATTCTTCTCATTATCCCCCACCCATTTGCTCATCAAGTCCGAAGCGGTTTTGGCAATCAAGGGGATGGCGAGCTGCTGACACAAATGCTCGGTGAACTGGGACTTGCCCGTGCCCGGGGGACCGTAGAGAAGCACCGAGCCGCGCGGCCGCTTTTTCAAGCACTTCAAGATGTCCTTTGGTGTAAAGCGCCCGGCGGTGTTCAAGTAGTCGAGGGAATATGCGGTCACCGAGGGTTTGTGCTTTTCGGTCAGCTCGCGCGACAATGCTCTTTGGCTGCGCCTGATCGCCTGCACGACCGCCGCGTCGTGATCCGCCTTCGAGAGGTTTCCCGCGAGGCGCGCGGCCTTCACGGCGGATTCGAGCTGCGCGCTCGACACACCGTCGAGTTTCAGAATCTCGGCGGTGGCCGCCTTCGATAACTTCAGCTTCTTCACCCGCAGGTGCACCAAACGCGCATGTTCTGTGCGATCCGCTTTCTTCAAGGGGGCGTGAAACACAAAGCGCGCGATCGTGTCTTCCGGCAAGCTCGCACTGTCCGAGGCGAGCCAAATGGCCGGAACGGGATTCGTCGCGAGCAAGTTTTCATCGAACGGAAGCGCATCCTCCGCGCTGATTTCGATCCCGAAGAGCGATCGTATCATCTGCGAGGGATGGGTCTGGAGCACATCCGCCGGACGCTCGATGATGAGAACCGTTGGATCTTTCCTGGCCGCGAGCAACGAAAAGGCGGCGAATGTCAGGGAGGGCAATACCGCCCGTTCCAGGCTATCGAAGCGGCGGACGCGGAACGCCTGGCGCCCTGATTTGCCGATGACATCTTGCAGCAACTGGCGTTTTTCGAGGGATGGCGCACCGTACAACAAGAGATTCACCCCGGGTTCAGCGTCATGCTTCAATATCTCGGTGGCGAGAATGCGATCCTCCTCCATGAGGCGCGCCGGGCGACCAGAGCCGATTTTGTTGTCGAAGGGTTCGAGCAGTGAATCAAACACGGACTCGCCACCGGCGATCAGGTCGATCCAAAATTCCGATACCCGGGCGATCTGGACCCGCCGGCCGGCGGCCATCAGCATGCCGCTCAAGCGCAACGGCGAATTGGGGCGCATGGCTTTGCCGAGATCTTCAGTAGTCGTATTGAAAAGCGCCGTCCACAATATACCGGCAGTCCAGCGGTTCTCGGCGAGATGCTCGAAAATGCCCGCGAGTTCTCGCGACGCGGTAGTCAAGAAGGCGAACGCGAGGATGTCCTGCTCGAGAGGCGAGAGGCCGAGTATCCGCCCAAGCTGATGCAGCCGCGCGGCAAACGGGAAGATGGTTTCGCGGGCTTGGTCGGAGATGTCATCCAGCACCCCGCGGGTCTCCTGCTTATCCGATGCGAGGGTACGAAATACAAGGGAATTGTCAGAGACCCAGTCGTGGACCGCATAGCCTTCGAGGAGGAGTTTCGCTTGCTCCGCACTCGCGCGCCCTGAAAAGGTGTGGTTCATCTGCGCGAGCAACTTCATCACCCGATCGAGCGAGAGCTTTTTCGCGCGTTCGGTGCTTTGGATCGTTTCGACTTCATCCGGCCAGTCGAGCAGGTCGCTCGCTGCCGCGTACCACGCCGAGAAAGCGACCGCGTCGCGACATAAGTTATCGGAGAGCTGCGGGTGCGCCGCCAGACGCAAAAGCCAGGAGGCGGCCTGCGGGATGGAAATCTGCAGTTTGGACGGCATGAAACGAGCCCGGATTTCTCACAAAAGGTACTACTTATATATAGTCTATCTATAAAGTGGTAGCGATGGAAGTAGTAGATGAATACCTTGGCTTGAATGAGGGAGGAAAAACTTCTAACGAGCCTCGGTGCCGTGATTCGCAAGCGTCGAACGGCTCTAAAAGTCAGCCAAGAGGCATTTGCTGATCTAATCGGAATGCACCGCGCGTATTACAGCGCCATCGAGCGCGGCGAAAGAAACTTGACTCTCGGCACGCTCCATAGGGTTGCCAAGGGGCTCGGTGTGCGAATGGCAGAACTTATGCGGGATTGCAATATCTAACGTCTATCCCTGTCGGATCAGCCCTGGTCCCTTCTTCCCAGGGTCGATACAAGGAAAGGGGCGAGAAGGTCCGCTACTTGTCGCGTCTCGCCCGGGTGCGCTGCTGGATCTCCTCGTACTTCTGAAATTGTTGCGGGAGATCGGCGCCGGAGCAGCCGCAGGCCTGAAATCATTTCGCGGACAGTTTCTGTTTAGGGAGATCCTTGAATCCGAAATCGAACTGGCGGCTATCGCCGATGACACGCTCGAAATCCAATCCTAGAGTCGCCAGCACCGGTTCCGCAACGGGTTTCACCTGCTTCAGCACGTAGTGCTCGCGATCGAGCGGGTGCTGCACGTTATCGAGCGGTTCCGGGCCGGCGGTCGTCATGACGTAGCTGATGAGCCGATCCAGCGACTGGGTGGACTTGCGCGCCGCGACCACGTGCGGCGGCGTGGTCGCCGTGTACTCATCGGCGTCTTTGCGCAGGTTCTTGCGATACACGAGCGCGCCGTCGAGGTCGCCATTTCTGACCTTCTTCACCACGTCCGCCAGATACGCGTCGACGGATTGGTCGGTGAACAGGCGCTGATAGAGCTCGCGCTGCACCTGCTTTGCAAGCGCCGTCCAGTCGCGGCGCACGACTTCCATGCCGATGAACTCGACGCTGTCGGCCTCCGCGCCGCCGAGCAGGCCTGCGTAGCGCTTGCTCGCGCCGCGCGTACCGTTGCGGGCGAGCGGCAGGAACAATTTCAGATAGAGCTTTTCGAACTTGAGCTCCAGGCGGCTCGCGACATGCCAGCGCTCGCCGATATGGCGGCCGAGTTCGCCATTCAGCGCCGTGGCGAGTTCTGCGCCTCCTGCGCGTGCGCGGACCGGATCGTCTGAGCGCGAATCGACGAACAAACTGTCGGTATCGCCGTACAGCACCTTGAACCCTGCGTCCTCGAACCACGCCTTCGACCACAGCAGTAGCTCGCGACCCGTGCCGGTGATGGCATTGGCGAGAGCCGGGTTGAAAAAGCGGCAAGCCGGCGTGCCGAGCACGCCGTAAAAGGAGTTCATCAGGATCTTGATTGCATTGGATGCGACGCCGTCGCCAGCCTTCTTGGCAGCATCGCGCCGCGGAAAAAGTTCGTCGAGCATGCGCGGCAGAATCGCCGGCGTGCGCGCGAACGCAGCGCCGCCCGCGGTCAGGATGAGATCCGCATCCGGCGACGGCTGTTCCACGTACGACAGCGGATCGATGTTGAAGGTACGGATGATGCTCGGGTATAGGCTCTTGAAATCGAACACCCAGACGTTGCGGTGCAAGCCGGGCACCGACTCCAGGACATGACCGCCCTGCTGGGCCGCATGCACGCGCGAATCGTCGGCGCGCACGGACGGAGCAACGACGCCCTGCCGCTCCAGTTCGGTCAAGTACAGGAAATCGAAGGATGCAATGCTTGCCGCGACGCGATCGGGGGTCATACCGGTCAGTAGACTGCGCGCCCAGGCGAGCCGCACGAGATTGAGCCGCGCCACGATATCGAAGGCGAGCCGTGCATCGGTACGCGCGTAGAGCGCGAAAGCAGCAAGGTCGTGCCGGTAGTTGTGCAGGATTTCCGCGATCCGATCGCGTACGTCGCCGGCCACGGCCTTGCCCTCGCCGAGTACCTCGCGCGCCACGGCGTCGAGCGAATACTCATCCATGCGCACGAACGCTCCGCGCAGCAAGTCGATGCCATCCAACGCCAATCGGCCGGGAATGAAAGCCCGGCCGCTGCCAAAATATCCCTCTGCCCTGCGCAGACGGATCGCACCCGGCTCTCGCCCCAAGAGGAAGGGGTGATTCAAACGCGTCGCAACCCGCTGCAGCACCGTCAGATCGAAATCGATTACATTCCAGCCTATCAGCACGTCGGGATCGAATTCTTTCACGCGAGCGCAGAACGCATCCAATGCAGCACGCTCATCCGCACAGCGCGTGGCACGCTCCGGCATGGCGCGATCTGCGCTGTCGACGATCAATACCTCGTCGACGCCCGGGGCGTACAGGGATATCGCGAGCAGATTGTCGTCCTTGCCATCCGTTTCAATGTCGAACGACAGCACGCGCGGTTCGACATGGACTTCGGCCGGGCTGAGCGTCGGATTGGAATACACCCGGGCTACACCGTTGCCCGGCTCCCATGCCCCGTCGATTTCGCAGCCGCCCTTGATGCCGCGATCGATCAAGTAGCGCACGGCGAAGCGCACATCGGCCTCGAATGTCTCTATATTGGCCGCATGCAGTCGATCGCGCAGCCCCGGCACATCCTGCGGAATTTCGACCTCCAGCCGGCATACCGCGTCCCCCGCGAAACTGCGTTTGTCGGTCGGCTTCGGTTCCGGCACACCCAGCGCGCGAGCGCGCCCGGCGTCGGCGGCGCGAAGATAGAAGTGAGGACGCTGCCGGTCGTCGCGCACCACGAAGGTATCGCCGCCCTCCAGCCGGCCATGAATGTGTACGACCGGCCGGCGCTGCCCATTGGGCCCTGAGGTCACGCGATAGCTCGCCTGAAGAATGAAACCACGTGCCTTCGTCATGCGGTCATTCTGCGTCAATGTCGCGGTGGCCGCGAGCCGCAACGCTCACCGAGTGTCGGTGGACTGATCTTCACGCCTCGGACGGTTAGGTCGAGGCTTA
Source organism: uncultured Gammaproteobacteria bacterium (assembly GCA_963761345.1). Classification (GTDB taxonomy): domain Bacteria; phylum Pseudomonadota; class Gammaproteobacteria; order Steroidobacterales; family Steroidobacteraceae; genus Bog-1198. The sequence goes on along the minus strand of CAVXGV010000007.1, from coordinate 159,584 downwards.
ACCTGGCGCACTTTCCGCGGCAACGTGGGCAAGGTGTGAGACGGGCGCGACGGGGGTGCTGGGAGTGCTGGGAGTGCTGGGAGTGCTGGATGATCCACCGTCCATTAGAGGCTGCTAAAGTACTGGTGGGATATCCAGTATTCTATCCCAGTGAATCGTGAGAGTCACTCCAATTCAACTCCCGCCGATCAACCCGGCGGTCACATTGATCGCGAATCCCAGGATCGAAGCGTTGAAAAGGAAGGAGATCAGCGTCTGCGCGATCACGGCCCTGCGCATGGGAGCGCTTCGCGTGGAGACGTCCGAGGTCTGGCAGGCTGCCGAGATCGTGAAGGAAAAGTACGCGAAATCCCAGAACACGGGCATGGGCGTATTCGGGAAATGCAGCGGCCGGTCCTCGCCGGCAACGCTGTAAAACATGTCGGCGTAATGCGTGGTGAACATGGTGGGAACCAGCAGCCATGAGTTGATCAACGTGAGGGCGGCCAGCGCGAAGTGCGCGCCCCGGACCGGACCGCTAACCTGTTTGATGGTCGCGAGCGGTTCCAGAATGGCGAAAAGACTGGCGACCGCTGCGATGACCACCACGGCGAGAATGACAGGGCCGGACTCGTCCTCTTCGATGTACTTGGTGCAGATTTGCTCGGCGCTGAGGCGCGTCATCCAGAACAGAATCAGCGCCAGAAAGAGCATGACCCCGCCATTCCAGCAGACCAGCACCCGGGTTACGATCGACCAGCCGTGCGGCAGAAAGAAAAATATCGCGATACCCGCAAGGAACGAGATCCATAGGCGCGGATGCCCCAGAAACAACTGTTTCATGAGGCCTTGCACTGCCATGGTCCGCTCCAACGGCCTACTTGCTTTCCTTGGCCACCAGGAACTTGACCAACTCGATGAGTTGATCCGTGCCCCCGGCCGATTCGACGTGCAATCGATACTTCCCGTTGACGATGATGGTGGGTGTGCGGTCCACCTTGTACGCGGTGACCAGATCCTCATCGGTGCGCACCTTCAGATCGACCGAGAAGGACTTCGAGGTCGCGATGAATTTCTCGACCGGCACGCCGGTGCGTTGGTTGTAGAATTTCGCGGCATCCTCGATGGTCGGCAGATGGGTCTTGAGGGCCCGCGTCGACGGATCGGAGATGCTCAAATCACCGCCCTTCCACACGGCATCGAACACGGCATCGTGCGCCTGTTGATCCACACCCAGGACTTGCGCCGTGACGTACGCGAGTTGAAACATCGGCCAATCCTCCGCGGGGTTGAATGCGGCGGGAAGATAGTCGAGCACCGCATTTGCCGGCAGCGATTGTTTCAGCTTATGCGCGGTGGGCTGAAAGATGTTGCAAGCCGGACACGCGTACGAGAAAACTTCCGTCACTTCCACCTTGCCCGGGGCGACGGACGTCGGACGCGGCGGTTGCACCAGAAAATAATTCACACCCTCGGTCCAGGTTTGCGCGCCGTGCGCGGCCGCCGAAACGTTCAATGCCAGCACGGCCCATAACGCAGCGGAATAGATCGATTTCATCGAGGCTCCTTGATGTCTGTGCGGCGCGAATTCTAACACCCGCGGCCGGGCGAAGCCGCCATTCAAGGTGTGGGGGCCGCCGCTTATCTTCCTGGCCGGACGTCCGGTTCACAATACTTTGCATTGGCCGGCGAACTTTCGAGTCACAGATGCGCTCTACCTGCAGGCTGCCGGTGTAGTTCGGAGTCGAATCTGGTTATAGTCTGCGGCTCGCCCGAGTAATCTATTGGCAGTGCGTGCCACGGCATGGGGCTCGCTATCGGTGAATCAGTGATAAAAGAGCAGGAATTTCCGCAGCTTCGGTCCGCCAGGGATTCGAGGCCTTTCGTCGTCAGAAACTGGAAGGCACTGCTCGTCGTGCTCGTGATCGTGCTGCTGATGGTTGTGTTCGTGATGTACCTGCGCCAGAAGCAGCCGGTCGCGGGCGGCCGCAATGGCCAGAACGGTCCGGTCGCCGTCTCGGTTGCGACTGCCGTTTCGGGCGACATCCAAGTCAAGATTCCCGCCCTCGGCACGGTGACGCCACTGGCCACGGTCACGGTCAGGACCCAGATCACCGGCACGCTGCAGAAGATTCTCTTCACCGAAGGCCAGGTCGTTCGAGAAGGGCAACCCCTGGCGCAGATCGATCCGCGCCCATACGAAGCCGCCTTGCAACAAATGGAGGGCAACCTGAAGCGCGACCAGGCGCTGCTCGCGGACGCCATACTGGACTTGAAGCGTTACGCGGGACTGGTCAAAGAAGACTCGATCGCGGCACAGCAGCTCGACACCCAACGAGCGCTGGTCGATCAATACACCGGCACCATCCAGGCGGACGAAGGCCAGGTGAACACCGCCAAGGTAAATCTGGCATACACGCACATCACATCGCCGGTGACGGGACGCGTCGGCTTGCGCCAGGTCGACCAGGGAAACTATGTGACGCCGGGGGATGCCAACGGCATCGTGCTCATCAACCAGCTGCAGCCCATTACGGTCATTTTTTCGATTCCGGAAGACAACGTATCCGCCGTGATGAAGCGCCTGCATGCGGGCGCCTCGCTCACCGTCGAGGCGTACGATCGCACCAACGCGACGAAAGTTGCCGATGGCAAGCTGCTCACGGTCGACAATTCGATCGACATCACGACCGGCACGATCAAGCTGCGCGCGGTATTCGCCAACGCCGACGATTCCCTGTTTCCGAATCAGTTCGTGAATATTCAGCTGCTTCAAAATATCCTGAACGACCAGATCATCATGCCGAACTCGGCGGTGCGGCGCGGTGCACCCAACGGGGTCGCCACGACTTTCGTCTATGTCGTCAAACCTGACAACACCGTTACCGTCCGTCCGGTGACCCTGGGTGTCGTCGACGGCGAAAAAGTTGCGGTGACCGCGGGCCTCAAGGCCGGTGAGGTGGTGGTGACGGAGGGTGGCGATCGCCTGCGCGACGGCGCGCCGGTTCAATTGCCGAATTCCGCACCCGCGTCTGTCGCGGACGCCCAGCCGGCGGGCAAGCCGGCCGCTCCCGGCAAACCGGGCGGGCGGCGCGGTCGGGGGAACGGCAAACCTCCGCAATCGCAATGATGCCGTCGCTGGCTTGACTCCGGCCGCATGAATCCCTCGCGCATTTTCATCCTGCGGCCCGTCGCCACCACTCTCTTGATGGTGGCCATATTGATCGTCGGCGCGATGGCCTATCTGCAACTGCCCTTGTCCGCACTGCCGGAAGTCGCCTATCCCACCATCCAAGTACAGACCTTTTATCCCGGCGCGAGTCCCGAGGTGATCACCTCTGCCATTACGGCGCCGTTGGAAAAACAGTTTGGCCAGATGCCGGGCTTGAGCCAGATGTCTTCGACGAGTTCGGCCGGCGCGTCGGTCATCACCCTGCAGTTCACCCTGGCGCTCGCCATCGACGTGGCCGAACAAGAAGTGCAGGCGGCCATCAGTGCCGGTCAAAATCTGCTGCCGCAGGATCTGCCGGCACCGCCGATTTACGCCAAGGTCAATCCCGCCGACGCGCCGGTGCTGATCCTGGGGATTACCTCGAAAACGATGGCGCTCACCGACGTCGAGGATCTGGTCGACACGCGTATCGCGCAAAAGATTTCACAGGTCAAGGGCGTGGGTGTGGTCAGCATCAGCGGCGGCCAAAGACCGGCGGTGCGGGTGGTGGCAAATCCCCGTGCCATGGCGGCCTATGGCATAAATCTGGATGACCTGCGCACCACCATCAACAACGCCAATCAGAACGGTCCGAAGGGCACGCTCGACGGGCCTGTCAATGCATACACGGTCAACACCAACGATCAGATCAGAAGCGCCGGGGATTACGCCAATGTCGTCGTGGCTTACAAGAACGGCGCGCCGGTACGCCTGAAGGACGTCGCCACGCTGGTTTCGGGGGCGGAAAATTCCAAACTCGGCGGCTGGATGAACTCCGTCCCGGCGCTGATCCTCAACGTACAGCGCCAGCCCGGCGCGAACGTCGTCGACGTCGTCGACCGGATCCATGCCATGCTGCCGGCGCTGCAGGCGGACATGCCCGCCGGGGTGGACGTCGTGCTCCTCACCGATCGCACCACCACCATCCGGGCATCCGTCCAGGACGTCGAATTCGAACTTGCGCTCGCGGTGGTCTTGGTGGTGCTGGTGATCTGGCTGTTTCTGCGCAATATCCCGGCCACCATCATTCCCAGCCTGTCCGTTCCGCTCTCGCTCATCGGAACCTTTGCCGTGATGTACCTGGCCCATTTCAGTCTCAACAACCTGTCTTTGATGGCCTTGACGATTGCCACCGGATTCGTGGTCGACGATGCCATCGTGATGATCGAAAATATTTCGCGCTACATCGAGGCCGGCGAGCCGCCGCTCGAGGCGGCGCTCAAAGGCGCCGGACAAATCGGTTTCACCATCATTTCACTGACGGTCTCGTTGATCGCGGTGCTCATTCCGCTGCTGTTCATGCAGGACGTGGTCGGCCGGTTGTTTCGCGAGTTTGCCGTCACGCTGGCGGTGACGATTTTGATTTCCGCCGTGGTCTCCCTGACGCTGGTGCCCATGATGTGTGCGAAGCTGCTCAAGCACCGGCCACCGGGTGCTCACGCGCAGACCGAGTCGGGAAAATGGTTTACGGCGCTGGTCGACTGGTATGGGCGCAGGCTGGCCTGGGTGCTCGATCATCAACGATTGACATTGTGGGTGGCTCTCGGAACGCTGGTCCTCACCGCCCTGCTCTACGTGCTGATCCCGAAGGGATTCTTTCCCGATCAGGACACCGGTTTGATTCAAGGGGTTTCGGAGGCGACGGAATCCATCTCCTATGGCGCCATGGCCGGCCGCCAGCAGGCGCTGGCCGCCGCCATCCTCAAGGACCCCGATGTGGTGAGCCTGTCCTCCTTCATCGGCGTCGACGGCAACAACGTGACCTTGAACAGCGGCCGATTCTTGATCAATTTGAAGCCGCGCGCAGACCGTTCCGCGACGGTCGCCGACGTCATCCGCCGGCTGCGCGATGAGACCGCGGATGTCACGGGCATCACCGTGTACATGCAGCCGGTGCAGGACTTGACGCTCGACAACACCATCAGCCGCACCCAGTATCAATTTACCTTGGAAAGCGCCGATGCAACGGCCTTGTCCATGTGGGCGCCGAAGCTGGTGACGGCGCTGAGCAAGCTGCCGGAGCTGGCGGATGTGGTCAGCAATCAGGAGGACAACGGCCTCGCCGCCTTCGTCACCATCGATCGCGACAGCGCCGCGCGCTTGGGGATCAGCGTCGGTACCGTCGATAACGCACTTTACGACGCCTTCGGCCAGCGCATCGTTTCCACCATCTTCACCCAGTCGAATCAATACCGGGTCATCATGGAGGCGGATCCTGATTCGTACCGATCAGTGGACTCTCTGGCGTCCATCTACGTGCCTTCCGCGGGCGGCGGTCAAGTGCCGCTGTCGGCGATTGCCAAAGTGGAAATCCAGACCCGCCCCATCCTCATCAATCATCTGGCGCAATTTCCCGCCACCACCGTTTCCTTCAATCTGGCGCCGGGCGCATCGCTGGGCGGCGCCGTCACCGCCATCGAAGGCGTCGAACGCACCCTGGGAATGCCGGCCAGCATCCACACCACGTTCCAGGGCGCCGCGCTGGCCTTTCGCAGCAATCTGAGCAACGAGCTGCTGCTTTTGGTGGCCGCCGTTCTGGTGATGTACATCGTGCTCGGCGTTCTGTATGAGAGTTTCATTCACCCCATCACCATTCTGTCGACCCTGCCCTCGGCGGGTATCGGCGCATTGCTGGCGCTCATGTCATTCGGCGACGACCTGACCATCATCGCCTTGATCGGCATCATCCTGCTGATCGGCATCGTGAAAAAGAACGCCATTTTGATGATCGATTTCGCGGTCGTCGCGCAGCGCGATGAAGGCCTGACGCCGCGCGAGGCGATATACCAAGCCTGCCTGCTGCGGTTCCGGCCGATTCTCATGACGACGGTCGCCGCCATCTTCGGCGCGCTGCCGCTCATGTTCGGCGCGGGGACGGGTTCAGAACTGCGCCATCCCCTGGGCGTGAGCATCGTCGGGGGTCTTTTGGTGAGCCAGGTCCTGACGCTGTTCACGACGCCGGTGATCTATCTGGCGTTCGACCGCGTCGCGGCGCGCATGCGCGGCGCTTCTTCGGCGGCCGCGCCCGGTGCACCCTTGCCGGAAGCTGCGCCGTGAACATCTCCGCGCCCTTCATCAAGCGCCCGGTTGCGACCACGCTGTTGACGGTGGGCGTGGCATTGTGCGGCGGGGTGGCTTTCATCCTGCTGCCGGTCGCACCGCTGCCGCGCATCGACGTGCCGGCAATATTCGTGTCGGCGCAACTGCCGGGCGCCAGCCCGGAAGTCATGGCGAGCACGGTGGCCACACCCCTGGAACGCCATCTTGGCGCCATTTCCGATGTGGACGACATGACGTCCACGAGCAGCGTGGGCACGTCGAACATTCAACTCACCTTCGGCGTCGATCGCGACATCGACGGCGCGGCGCGCGACGTGCAGGCGGCCATTTCGGCTTCGCACGCAGACCTGCCCACTTCGCTGACCCGCAATCCCACCTATCGCAAGCTCAACACATCGGCCTTTCCGGTGATGTCCATTGCGATGACCTCCGATGTGCTCACGCAGGGACAGATCTACGATGCCGCCGATGCCGTGATTTCGCAGCGGCTCTCGCAGATCGCCGGCGTCGGCGGAGTCAATGTCAACGGCAGCGCCCTGCCGGCCGTGCGCGTGGAAATCAATCCCTTGTCGTTGTCGAAATACGGCATCGGCCTGCAGGATGTGCGCGCCGCCATATCGAATTCGAACGCCAACGCGCCGAAGGGCGCGATCGAGTCGGATGACCTGCACTTCCAGATCTACACCAACGACAATGCGCGCGATGCCGAACCCTACCGCAGCCTGATCATTGCCAATCGCAATGGAGCGCCGGTGCGCCTGGGTGATGTCGCGACCGTGCTCGACAGCCAGGACGGCGCCACCGAGAACATCCGTACCTACGGGCTGTACAACGGCAGACCGGCCGTGTTCGTGACGGTATATCTGCAGCCCGGCGCCAATATCATCGAAACCATCGATGCGGTAAAAGCCGAGTTGCCGGCTCTGAAGACTTCGATCGACCCCAAGATCGACCTGGTGGTGAACTTCGACCGCTCCGTCACCATCCGCGCGTCTCTGCGCCAGGTCGAGCAGACGCTGATGCTGGCCGTGGCCATGGTGATCCTGGTGGTCTACATTTTCCTGAACAGCTATCGCGCCGCGCTGATTCCCGCAATGGTGGTGCCGGTTTCGCTGATCGGTACGTTCGGCGCCATGTATCTGCTGGGTTACACGCTGGATAACTTTTCCCTGATGGCGCTCACCGTCGCGACCGGGTTCGTGGTCGACGATGCCATCGTCGTCATGGAAAACACCACCCGGCATATGGAAGAAGGCATGACGCGCACCCGGGCCGCGTTGCTGGGCGCACAGGAAGTCGGTTTCACCGTCGTGTCGATGAGCCTCTCGCTGGTTGCGGTGTTCATTCCGTTCATGTTTGCGGGCGGCATCGTCGGGCGTATTTTTCGTGAATTCACCGTCACACTGTCGGTGTCCATCCTCATTTCGCTGGTGATTTCGCTCACCACGACACCCATGATGTGTTCGCTGCTGCTGCAAGGCAAACGGGATCATAAATCCTCGAAACTCGGCACGGCGTTCGAGCGGGCTTTCGAGCGGTTTCGACGCGACTATGAGTCGACGCTCGACTGGGCGCTGAACCATCGGCGCATCGTGTTGACGCTGTTGCTCACGACCATTGCGCTCAACGTGTACCTCTATATCTCCATTCCGAAGGGATTCTTTCCGCAGCAGGACACGGGGCAATTGCGGGGAGGCATCCGTGGCGATGCATCGAGTTCCTTTCAATTGATGAAAGGCAAGCTGCAGGAAGTGGCTGCCATCATCCAGGCGGATCCCGCGGTCGACACCGTGACCGGCTCCGTGGGTGCCGGGGGATTCGGTCCCGGGGGCGGCAGTGCCAATGCCAACATCACCATCGCTCTCAAACCGTTGAAGGAGAGGAATATTTCCGCGGACCTGGTCATTGCGCGATTGCGGCCCAAACTGGCCGGGGTCGCGGGAGTATCCACCTTCCTGCAGGCGGTGCAGGACATCGGCGGCGGCGGCGGCCGGTCCGCCAACGCCGAATATCAATACACGTTGCTCGGCGATGACCTGTCGGAGGTGCGCACCTGGGCGCAGAAGCTGCGGCTTGCGCTCCAGGACATTCCTGAGATCACCGACGTGGATACGGACTTGCAGCCCGGCGGCCTGGAGACCGACCTGATCGTGGATCGGGACAGCGCGTCGCGCTTGGGGTTGACTGAAATCCAAATCGACAATGCGCTGGGAGATGCCTTTGCCCAGGCGCAGGTTTCAACCATCTACAATCCCTTCAGTCCGCAGCAATATCACGTGGTCATGGAAGTCGCTCCGCAGTTTTGGCAGAACCCCGAGATTCTCCGGGAACTGTACGTGAGCACCTCGGGTGGTACGGCTTCCGGCACGCAGCTGACCCAGGCGGTGGCCGGAACCACGGTGCTCAAGCCCAGGAGCGCCGCATCCAGCACGTCCGTGGCAGAAGATGTGGCGCGCAATCTATCGTTGAACTCGTTGGCGAACGCCGGCCGCGGCAACACGTCCACCGGGTCGGCCGTCAGCGTGGCGCCGGAGACCATGGTGCCGTATTCGGCATTCAGCCATTTCACCACCGGGACTACGCCGGTGTCGGTGAATCACACCGGCACGTCGGTTTCCACGTCCATCGCCTACAATCTGGCGGAGGGCGTCTCCATCGGCACGGCTCAGAACGCCATCGCGAAAAAGATGACCGAGATCCACGTGCCGATCGGCATTCGCGGCGGCGCCTACGGCACGGCGCGGCTGTTTCAGCAGAGCAACTCCAACACGCCGTTGATGTTGCTGGCGGCATTGGCCGCCATCTACGTCGTCTTGGGCGTACTGTACGAGAGCTACAGCCAGCCGCTGACCATTCTGTCGACGCTGCCGTCGGCGGGTATCGGCGCACTCCTGGCATTGATGGCGACCAGGACCGAATTCAGCCTCATCGCATTTCTGGGCATCCTTCTATTGATCGGCATCGTGAAGAAAAATGCCATCATGATGGTCGACTTTGCGCTCGAAGCCGAGCGCACTCTCGGCATGGATCCTAAGGCTGCAATCGCGCATGCCTGCTCACTGCGTTTCAGGCCCATCATGATGACGACCTGCGCGGCCATTGCCGGCGCCCTGCCGCTGGCGCTCGCCACCGGCGACGGCACCGAGATGCGCCGCCCCTTGGGGATCGCCATCGTCGGCGGACTGATCGTGAGTCAGCTGCTGACCGTCTATACGACCCCTGTGGTCTACTTGTATGTGCACCGCTATTGGAAGCACCTGAAAGACGGCAAGTACTCCGCACCGCCGCGGCCCAGATTAGGCCCGGAACACAGTGGAAGCGGTCTCGATCCCCTCGGAGCGGGCGCCTGATGAACTCCCTGTTGCGAGGATTTTGTGTGGCCGCTGCGAGCGCGCTCGCGGCCGCCTGCGCGGTCGGCCCTGATTATCATCGGCCCCCGGTTGCCACGACGGACACGTACAAGGAAGCGGGGGATTGGAAACCCAGCGAGCCCAACGACGTGCTGTCGCGCGGGCCCTGGTGGAAGATTTTCCATGACGATGCGCTCGATGCGCTGGAAGCTCAGATCGAGATTTCCAACCAAAACGTGAGGGCGGCGGAGGCCGCCTTCGAGCAGTCCAGAGCCCTGGTGGCGCAGGCCCAGGCAGGATTTTGGCCCACCCTTACCGCGAGTTTCGGCGTAGAGCGTCAAGGCGGATCCCAGGTCGTCACCAACGGCGTCGGCCTCTCTACCGGCAGCAGGTCGCACACCTCGAATACCTTTACCACCGGCATCTCCGCCAACTGGGATCTCGACATCTGGGGCCGGATCCGCCGCAGCACGGAGAGCAATATCGCCTCGGCCCAGGCTAGTTCCGCGGCACTGGCGGCCGCGCGACTGTCCGCGCAGGCTGAACTCGCGACCGATTATTTCGAGCTGCGCGCCCAGGATCAATTGCAAAAGCTGCTCGACGATACGGTCGAGGCGGAAACGCTGTCGCTGCACATCACGGAGAGCCGCTATAAATTCGGCGTCGCTGCGCGTGCCGATGTGGTCACGGCCGAAACGCAGCTGCTCTCCAGCCACGCGCAGCAGGTCAACGCCAAGATCCAGCGCGCCATCCTCGAGCATGCCGTGGCGGTTTTGATCGGCAAGCAGCCGGCGGCATTTTCCCTCGAGCCCCAGGGGATACGCAGCGACGTACCCACCGTTCCGGCGGGGGTGCCATCCGCCCTGCTGCAGCGGCGGCCCGACGTGGCGGAGGCGGAGCGCAAAATGGCGGCGGCCAATGCGCAAATCGGCGTTACCAAGGCGGGCTACTTTCCGGACCTGACCTTGAACGGTCAAAATCAATACTCGAACAGTGCCTTGAGCCACCTGATTCAATTGCCCCATCGCATCTGGGCGGCGGGCCCGACGCTGGCGGAAACGCTGTTCGACGGCGGACTGGTGCGGGCGCAGGTACGCGGCGCGCGCGCGGCCTACGAGGGCACCGTCGACAGCTACCGGCAAACCGTGCTCACGAGCTTTCAACAGGTCGAGGATGAAATCGTCACCCTGCGTGTGCTGGAGCAGCAGGGTGTGATCGAGGATGAAACCGTCAAAAAGGCGCGCGAAGCCGAAGCCCTGACGCTCAATCAATACAAGGCCGGCACGGTTCCCTACAGCAGCGTCATCACCGCGCAGACCACCCGCTTGAGTGCCGAGGAAACCGCACTGCAGGTGCTGTCTTCCCGGCTGCAGGCCAGCGTGGCATTGATCGAAGCGCTGGGCGGCGGCTGGGACGCCTCCATGGCGACGGCCAAGTAGGCGGGCCTCAGTCGTAGCCCCGCAGCTCGTAGCCCCGCAGCTCGTAGGCCCGCAGCTCGTAGGCCCGCAGGTCGCGGCTCGTTATTCGTCAGCCGCCGGCCATCAGCGGCCACCCGCCGAGGCTCGCCCGCCGCGGTTCAAGAAAGTTGCTTCACCATGTCCTTGAGGACGATGTGGCGCACGACATTGAGCACGCGAATCTCCGCCGCCATGGCGGCCTTGAGCATATTTTCATTGCCACCGGATACTGTTTGGTCCGAGCCTTGCGCGTTTTCGTACTCAATCTGCTCGATGAGGCGATCGGCTTCGCCAAGTATGATTCTTCGCATGCGATCGAAGTTTCGCTGCGCGGTGGCCGCAGCAATCCCGAGCGAGCGCGCGGCCTCGATCACGTGCGAGGGGCGCACTTCGGCAAAAGTGGCCGCCTCGCCCAGAGGTATGGCGAGCGGGGATTGCGGCCAATGCGCCTTCTCGCCGGCCAAGGCTTTGGTATCGTAGGCGGCGGTGCACAGCAGATCGTACGCCGGCGCGATGTGAACTCCGTAGGCATCGACGATGAAGGACATATTCTTCAGGTGATTGTCGCCGTTGCCGACGAAAACGTTGAACAGCAGCCAATTGAACATCTGTAGGCGTGCCGCGGCTTTCTCGCGGCACTGCTCGGCGGCCTGCGCCAACGTCGTCGCTTGCGCGGCCGTGTATTTGAAGGTGCGCGCTTTGTTCAAGAGCTGGCAGGCATCGATCGTGTGTCGGCGTTGTACCGGCAATGCCCCGGGCGTGCGAATGCGATCGAAACGCTCGACGATGTATACCGGCTGCGGCACGCGCATTTTCCAGACCTCAGGCACGGTCAGCCCCACCATTTTGGCGAGGCGCATGCAAAAATACTCGTTGATTACCGAGGCGGGATACTCGGAATCCAAGTGGTTTGGTTTGAGTATGTGTGTCGAAGGAGTTCCTGTCAGCGGCTCGAACAACTGCCCGTCCTTGAGCACCACCAGCAATTTATGTTGCGCGCCTGCCAGCGACATTTTCTTCGGCGCGCCCTGGGTGAGCGATGCGCGCGACAGATTCGTGATGCGTTGACTGAGTTCTACAAAGGGTAGTTTTTTGAGCCCGCGCTCGGTGGACCGTGGATGGGCGAGTTCTGTCAGCACCAATGAGCCTGCCGACTCCGCGCCAAAGTATCCGAGCAACCCGAAGGCATCCTCCGCCGAGAGATCAGCTTCTCTCGCCAGCGTGGTGCGCATCGCTTCTTCGGGCAGCAGATTGTCGAAATACCACTGCACCGGACGGCTCGATGCGCCATCGACATGCATCCGCTGTTCTCGACGGAGCGCAGGCGATAGATCGAAACTCGCCGGCGATGCCGCCCAGTCCGCGGAATATTCGAACGTCCACAAATCATTGCCTTCGCGCAATGAGCCCACAAGTTGCTCATTGACGCTGACCAGCAATTCTCTTTCTCTCATCGAAGTCGGATTTTCAGCGGCTTGAGGCCGATCGATTGCAGGCGTTGGAATTCCGGCAGCGCCGCATCCGGCACTTCTGCTTTGAGTTCAATGCCCAGTTCCGCGAGTAGCTGCATCACCCGGCCCAGTTGCACGGTGGACTTGCCGCGCTCGACCTCGCGCACAAACACATGCCCGACGCCGGCGGTCCCCGCGGTATCGTCGATGCGCAGTTTCTGTGTGCGGCGCGTAGCTCGAATCAGCATCCCGAGCTGTTCGGGGGAATGAATGGGGAGTAGCACAGCGGCTCCAAACGATGCAATGGCATCTATTGTGTACTCGGAGGCAGATCAAAGCAAGAAAAAGATGTGATGGCATCTTGTTAACTACAAAGAGGCACTGGACAAGGTTAAAACGATGCAACTGCATCTTTGACTGCCCTGGGCCACCCCTGCTCCTAGGCCACCTAAGCCTCAGGTGCTGTTCGTCGGCAGCTCCAAGTCATCCAGTGCAACGGGCACACGGCGGCGCAGCAGCGCGGTCTTCGCCTCCCACTGCTCTTTCGGCGGCAGTTCTTCCATGAATTGAACCTCGCCCGCGGCGAGCGTGGCCACCGGCAAGCCATCCCGGAAGAGCAATCGGTTGCCGGCCAGGGACGACAGCCGCGATCCGGGCGTCAAAATGCCGGCCAGATTCAACGGGTCTGCGGCAGACAGCGGATACATATGTATCGCTGGGCGGCTTGCGCCGCACGTCGCGCAGCAATCCAATGGCGTCAGGCGTCGCAAACTGCTCGCCGGAAAATCCGGCCACGAAACGGCCGCCGCGAATCTCACCCCGGGCTTCCAGTCTGCGGCAGCAGCTCAAGATATCGCGCCAAGGCGGCAGCCAATCAGCTTCCCGGGTTAGCAGCTTCCAGAACACCACCCCCCACCGCCGCAGCAGCGTGCGCACGATCTGTTCGACCGCCCCGTCCTTGCGCTCCTGGGAGTCGGCGCTCGTGCGGCGAACCAAGGCCCAGCGGCCCGCATCCGCCATGCCGAACAGCGCCAGCCGGCGTTTGTGGCGGCCGGCGTGAGAGGTGGTCCGGCTGGAGCGCCGTCCGCTGGGCATCAACAGCACACGCAGGCCCGCGAAGCTGTCCGAATTCACCAGCCCCGCCGCCACCAATTCGGCCAAGGCCTGCTCCACTTCCGCAGGCAGCATGCCCACATCTTCCGCGATCTCGTCAAAGAATGAAGCTCCGTGTTCACGAATGAAGTCCGCCACCGCCTGCGCTTTGGATGTCAGATGCGCAGGGTCGGATTGATCTGCGAACATCGACCAGTGCAGCACATGGCGCCGCCCCAGCAAGACGATCGGCGTGGAGCGAATCGGCGATGCACCGCGCGCCGCCCCCTCATCGCGGCGGGCATCCCCGCGCGCACCGCTGCGTGCGGCCAATCGCGTCCAGATGAATCGCCCCGCCCGGATATTCTCATCCAACCACTGCGGCTCGTACTCGGTGATTCGCGACGGAATGACTTCCGTCTCCCAAGCACCGGCGGGAGATTCGAAGCCTTCGAGCTGCGTCAGCACCGCTGCCAGTGCGTCGGAACCCTGCATCCGCGCACCCGGCAGCACCCTCTGCCATTCGCACAGAAAGCGCAGAAAATCGCGCGCCGCCACCGGCTCGATCTCAGCCCGCAGGCGTTTGACCGTGTAGCGGTGGATTCGCGCCAGCAATCGGCGTTCACACCATTCCTCGCGCGCGCCATCGCCGTGCGTGCGCTCGCCGTGCACGCCATCGCCGCTGAATCGGCCGCGCATGGCGAAGCCTTCGGTTTCCAGCGCAATCAGTGCGCCGTTGATCTGCGTTTCGGCAAGTCCAAGCGAATCGGCGATCTGCACGGCGGTGACGGGACCCAAACCCTCCAGCCGGCCGCGCACGATTTCCACCAGCGATTTGTCCAGCGATTTATCCGGGGATTCGTCCGGCGATCCGTCCAGCGACTGGAACAGGGCGCGCCTTTCCGTTGCCACCCACATGCCGCGCTTTTCCACCGAGATATGCGACACCCTGCCCTGCAAGGCGAGGTCCTCCATCAACGGCGGCCACGCGGCATTGCACCGGCTTTCCTCGTCGGTCATGAAGGTCAGCCACAACAGCGCATCGTGCAGCTCATCGGGCGTGGCGGCATCGGGCCAGGCCTCGGCACGAACGCGGGCAATCGCTTGCGCGTCGAGCTTGCCGATGTCCGCAGCCTCGGCCGGATCCAGCCAGCGGCGGCTCATCACCGCCTGCGTCCGCCGCTCTTCCAGCGGCGCATCGTCCAGATAGGCATACGGACGCGCGCTCAACGCCTCGAGCGCCAGCGGCGAAGGTTCGGTCAGGTCGCGTGCGACGACGCGGATGTCGCCGCTCTCCAGCCTGCGCAGCAGGCGTTCGAACTCATCGATATCCATCGCCTCTTCCAGGCAATCGCGAACGGTTTGCCTGACCAAGGGGTGATCCGGCACTTCGATTTCACCAGGCAGATTCTCGGCGCAGGCGACTTGGTCGGGAAACACCGAGGCCAACAAATCCTCGGCATTCATGCGTGCAATCTGCGGCGGTATCCTTTTGCCGCCGCGAAACCGCGGCAGCGCGAGCGCAATGCCGGCGTCCCAGCGCCATCGGACCTCGAACATCGGCGCTGCGCAAAGCGCCTGGATCAGAACCTGCCGCACCGAATGCGAGTTCAAATAACGCGCCGCTTCCGCCAGCTCGAAGCTGTGGGCGTGCGTGAGCGAGAGCACGATGTGATCTTCGGTAGCCGCGGCTTGCAGTTCGAAATTGAAAGTGCGGCAGAATCGTTTGCGCAACGACAAGCCCCACGCCCGGTTTACCCGGCTGCCGAACGGCGAATGAATGACCAGCTGCATACCGCCTGATTCATCGAAGAAGCGCTCGAACACCACGGTATCCAAGGTCGGCAGGCAGCCGAGCGCGGCCTTGCCGGCACTCAGGTACTGCACCAGCTGAAACGCGGACGCCTCGTCCAAACCTACGGTTTCACGCAACCACTGCAGCGCCGCGCCCGGCTCGCCGTCCAACCGCTCCTGGATTTCCTTGCGCAGCCGCGACACCGCCGCTGACAGCTCCATGCTGCGGCCCGGCGCTTCGCCGAGCCAGAATGGAATCGAGGGCGGCTGGCCGTGCGCGTCCTCCACGCGCACCGTGCCGCGTTCGACGCGCAATATCTTGTACGAGGTGTTTCCCAGTTGGAATATATCCCCCTGTATGCTTTCGACTGCGAAGTCCTCGTTGACCGAGCCGACCAGAATGGACTCCGGTTCCAGCATGACGCGGTAATCCGCGTTGTCGGGAATCGCGCCGCCCGAAGTGATGGCGGTCAGGCGCGCGCCCTTGCGCGGTCGCAGCATCTTGTTCACCGCATCGTGATGCAGCAGCGCACCGCGGCGTCCGCGCCGGGTACTGAATCCTTCCGCGAGCATCCGCACGCAGGCGTCGAAATCCTCCCGCGCCAGATTGCGGTACGGATGGGCTCTGCGCATCAGCGCGAACAATTCATCCTCCGGCCACTCACGCGCCGCCACCTCGGCGGTGATTTGCTGGGCCAGCACATCCAAAGCATTCCCGGGGATCTTGAGCCGGTCCAATTCGCCGCCGCGGACCGCCTCGAGCAGCGCCGCACACTCCACCAGTTCGTCGCGCGACAGCGGAAACAATCTTCCCTTGGATGTTCCGCCGACCGAATGTCCGGCCCGGCCCACGCGCTGCAAGAAGGAATTGATGGAGCGCGTGGATCCGATCTGGCACACCAGATCCACATCGCCGATGTCGATGCCCAGCTCCAGGGAAGCCGTGGCCACCAACACCTTCAGCTCGCCGCGTTTCAATCGCTGCTCGGCGTTCAGGCGGCGCTCCTTGGACAGGCTGCCGTGATGCGCGGCGACATGCTCTTCGCCCACGCGTTCCGACAAATGACGCGCCATGCGCTCGACCATCCGGCGCGTATTCACGAACACCAGCGTGGTGCGATGTTCCAGAACCAAGGCCGCCACCCGATCGTAGACTTGGGTCCACACCTCGCCCGACATCACGGCTTCGAGCGGTGCCGCCGGAACTTCCAACGCCAGATCACGGCGGCGAACATGACCGCTGTCGACGATGGTGCACGGCACATCATCTGACCCGGTCAAGAACTTCGCGACATCTTCGATCGGCTTTTGCGTCGCCGACAATCCTATGCGTGTCAATGTGCCGGCCGTCAAAGCCTGCAGACGTTCGAGCGACAAGGCCAGATGTGCGCCGCGCTTGTTGCCCGCGATGGCGTGGATTTCATCGACGATCACGGTGCGGCAGGTCGAGAGCATGTCCCGGCCGGATTGCGAACCGAGCAAGATGTAGAGCGATTCCGGCGTGGTCACCACGATGTGCGGGGCTCTGCGCCGCATGCCGGCGCGCTCGGACGCGCTCGTGTCGCCGGTGCGGACCACGGCGCGAATTTCGACGTCCGGCAGACCCGACGCCGCGAGCTCTTCCCGAATTCCGTTCAGCGGCGCATCGAGGTTTCGCTGGATGTCATTGGACAGGGCCTTGAGCGGTGAGACGTACAGAACCCGCGTTTCGTCCGGCAGCGGTGCCTGCAATCCTTCCTTCACCAGTTGATCGATGGCCGCGAGAAACGCGGCGAATGTTTTGCCCGAGCCGGTCGGCGCGGCAACCAATACATGCCGGCCTCGCTGAAGCGCCGGCCACGCGGAAACCTGCGCATCGGTCGGCGCATCGAAGCTGCGCGAAAACCACGCGGCTACGGCGGGATGGAATGAGTTCAGTACGCTCAACGTTCGGCTCGACCGGGACGACAGTCTAGCCGCTTCAAGGATTGTCGGCGCAGTTCGAGCGCCCCGACAACGCGCAGTCCTGCAGGCGCGACATGCCGCCCAATACGTGCGTCAAAATCAAGCCGCCGAGGATGAGAAGCACGATCATCACCAGGCCGATGAGCGCGCTGCGGCGCGTCGGGGGCGCCGGGTCAGGCTCCCGTCCGGGGGGCTGCCAGTTGTCTGGATTTTTCATGGTGTATCTTTTACGCCACTAGAATATATGAGTCTTCCTGGCGGACAAATCAAGCAAGTGGCGCAATTTGTCAATCAAATGTCGCTGAAAGCGTGGTGCTTGCGCCACGGTTTCCGTAGGCTCAAGATACGCAACTGAAGGGAATGCGTCCACAGGTGTGGGTGACCTTGATATTGGCTTTGGCTGGCTCGTGTCCGGGACAATAAACCAAGAGTGTCGTGTCTAAAGACCCGCGCAAAAACGCATGAAATAGAACTCAATGACTCTGACGCCAGGGGCCGCCTCGAGGCGAAGGCGCGGCAGCAAACTCCGATTGCGCAAAATTCCAACGATCAAACCAGGTATGACCGCATGACAAATCAAACTGTGTCCTCCCGACGAGCCATCTCACTCGTCCTCGCCATGACGGCGGCTTTTGCCGGCGCGGAGGTGCTGGCGGCGGACGCTTCGAGCCCGCCGGCGCTGCAAGAAATCATCGTGACCGCGGAAAAGCGCTCTGAAAACCTTCAGGATGTGCCGATTTCTGTGGTTGCGTTATCCGCGCAGCAAATCAAGGACGCCGGCATCACCGATATCAGAAGTCTAGCGATACTGACACCGGGCCTTACCGTGACCTCCGAAGGCAATGAGGCCATCACGACGGCGCGCATTCGCGGCATCGGTACGGTGGGCGACAATCCTGGGCTGGAGTCCTCCGTCGGCGTGAACATCGATGGCGTCTACCGGCCTCGCAACGGCGTCGCTTTCACCGACCTCGGAGAGATCGAGCAAATCGAAGTTCTCTACGGCCCGCAGGGCGAATTGTTCGGCAAGAACAACGACGCAGGCGTCATCAACGTCACCACCAAGAGACCCTCGCACACATTTGGCGTGACGGCAGAGGTGACGGGCGGAAACTACAACGACCGGGAGATCCGCACCTCCGTCACGGGGCCCTTGAGCGACATCGTGGCCGGCCGCCTGTACGTCGGCTACCAGCAGAACAACGGTTTCCTTCAAGTGGTCGACGGCGTCGGTCCCAGCGAGCAGAACAATACCAACGACCGCCACTCGATCAACACCCGCGGTCAGCTCCTGATCACCCCGAGCGACGATGTGGATGTGCTGCTCATCGCCGACTATACCAAGCGCGTCGAATCCTGCTGCGGCGCCGTCGTGGAATATCCGGGCCCGTTCCAAGGACTGGTCAATGCCTTCGCATCGACCCCCCTGCTCGGCGGCAAGGCCGGCGCGCTCGGAGACTCCCCGCTCATCGGCCAACCCGGCGTCAACCGGTTGCCCAACAGCTATGTCGCGTATGCCAATCAGGTTGCCAAACAGTATGTGCGCGACTTCGGCGTTTCCGGAGAACTCAACTGGAACGTGGGCTTCGGGAAAGTCACCTCGATCACTGCGTGGCGCGACAACACGGTTGCAGGCGGCAATGATGTCGACTACACCGGCATCGATCTGCTGACGTTTCCGAACAACGGCAATGCCAACTCCACCGATTTCAAGCAATTCAGCGAAGAACTGCGCTTGGCCGGAAAGGCAGGCCCGCTGAACTGGTTGGTGGGCGGGTTCTTCAACAACGAAATTTTGACGACACGGACACTCGGCGCGATCGGAAATCAATTTGAGACCTACATCAGTGCGGTCGCGTCCGAGTCGATAGGCGCCGGCTTCAACCCGCTGCTGGTGTCGCAGCTGACTGGCAATGCGCCCGGCGCCACGTTTTTCGGCACCGGCTACGACGATAGCTATCAGCAGACGGCGCGAAGTTTTGCGCTGTTCACCAATGAAACCTGGAACATCACGCAGGGGCTGGATCTGACGGCCGGACTGCGCGGCACGGAAGAAAAGAAAACCGCAACCGCCAGCTACAACGACACGGGCGGGGGTCCGGGCTGCAACGCACTGCTCGGTTCTCCCGGGGCCTTTTCGCACCCGGCCTCAACGGAACCCCCGCGCAGGCGTTCCTGATCGGCTACGGCTGCTTCACCGGCCTGAATCCGCAATTCACAGGCACCGGTTTCGACCAGTCGAACACCGAGAACAATTTGTCCGGCACGGTCAAGCTGTCCTATCGCTTCAATGAGGCCGTGCTGGCGTACGTATCGCTGGCGGACGGCTACAAGGCTGGCGGCTTCAACCTCTCACGCACCACGTTTCCCGCCACCCCGGGCTTGGGCACGCTGTCCGATCAGATTGGCTTGACGCCGAACGACAATACGCGGTTCCCGCGCGAAACCGTCGACTCGGGAGAGGTCGGGATCAAGACCACACTGTTCAACAATACTTTGCGCCTCAATGCCGCGCTCTTTTATCAGCGCTACAAGGATTTCCAGCTCAATACGTTCACCGGCGTGCAATTCGTGGTCACCTCCCTCGACAGGGTCGTGTCCAAGGGCGTCGATGTCGATTTCGCCTGGGCAACGCCGATCTCCGGATTGACCCTCAACGGCGGCGTGACCCAGGATCTGACCAACATCGACAATTTCGGCAATGCATTGCCCGACTTCTGCGGTGGCCCCGGGAATACTGCTTGCACGCACCGCGACAACGATCGTCTGTCGTTTGCGCCCCTGTGGTCCGGAGCAGTCTCCGCCAGCTACCTGGTACCGGTGTCGGCGAGTCTGGGCGTGCGCACCAGCGTCGAAGAGAAGTACAACTCATCGTACAACACGGGCTCGGATCTTGATCCGCGCAAGATTCAGTCCGGCTTCGGACTCCTCAATGCGCGCATCGGCCTTGGCGCACTGGACGAATCCTGGGCAGTCGAGGCATGGGGAGCGAATCTGGCGGACCGCTACTACTACGCGGTTGCCTTTGACTCACCGTTTCAATACAACACCATCACGTCGTACCTGGGTGCTCCGCGAACCTTCGGTCTCACGCTGCGGGTGAAGTTCAAATAACTCAATGCTGCTGTAATTGATTCGAGCAAAACGGCGGGCCTCAAAAACCCGCCGTTTTTTTGCGCTTGAGAACTAAAAAGGCCGACGTTGGCCTTCGGCGGCCGCTGGCGGGGTGCATGGACTCGCGCCTTCTGGGAGCATATGCCGCCGCCGGGCGGGCCGCTGGGTTGATATATAAGCGTGCGGCGGCGAGGTACGGCACACTGGGGCGACTCGGCAGGTTCTTATTATTTGGGGAGTATAACTAATGTCTGTGAGTCCGCAATCGCTCGAAGGTGGCGCTCGCGCCGGCCCGACCGCCGGCGTCATCGGCAAAGGCCGCCACGCGGCGCGAAGTTTGCGCTGTTTGTCCTGTTCGCCATCAACTTGCTGAATTTCTTCGATCGTCAATTGCTCGGTTCACTGGGCGAACCGATTCGAAAGGAATTTTTATTGAGCGATACGGCGCTGGGATTCCTGGGCAGCGTATTTATCTGGATGTATGCGCTCGTCGGGCTGCCCATGGGCCACTTGAGCGACAAGTGGCGTCGTACCAAGCTGATTGCGATCGGCACCACGGTATGGAGCCTGCTCACGGCCGCGACCGGGATGGCGCAGAATTACGCTCAGCTATTCATTGCGCGTTTGGGGGTGGGTTTGGGCGAGGCCACCTGCGCTCCCGCCGGTCAGTCCTTGATAGGCGACTTTTTCCCGCCTAACAAACGAGCATTCGCGATGGGCGTATTCATGCTCGGCCTGCCTGCGGGGCTGTTTCTTGCCTATGCCGCCTCCGGAATCATATATGCGCACCTAGGATGGCGTGCCGCCTTTTATATCGCGTGCGTTCCCGGATTATTGTTCGCACTCCTGGCGCTGATCATGCGCGAACCTGCTGCGCGGCGGGCTCGATCCCGGCCGCGTGGTGACCAAGCCGGGCGGATCGGTGGTCGCGCCGTACCTCGCGGTTCTGCGCCTTCCGACCATGTGGTGGATCATCCTTTCCGGCATTTTCCACAACTTCAATATGTATGCCTTGGGTTCCTTCAACTCCGCGTTTCTGCAGCGTTTTCATGGAATGAGCGTGCGGGACGCGAGCGTCGTGTCATCTTTTGCGGTGGCTGCGGTCGGCGCCATCGGCTTGATCCTGGGCGGCTGGCTCGCGGATAAAATGAGCATCAAGCGCCGCAATGCCAGGCTGGTACTGCCCGCCTGGTGCATGAGCATCGCTGCACCGTGCATTTTCTTCGCCGTCAATCAGCCCAAGGGTTCGATCACCCCGTACATTCTATTGATGGCCATGGGTACGATCACGATGTATGTGTATTACTCAACCGTTTACACGGCGATACAGGATGTGATCGAGCCGCGCCTGCGCGGCACCGCGGTCGCAATATATTTCTGCTGCATGTATATCTTCGGCGCGAGCATGGGACCGGTCGGAACCGGCATGTTGAGCGATCACTTTGCGCACAAGGCGATGACCGATGCCGGTGCCGGCAGCATGACCGAGGCGTTCAAGGCCATCGGCCTGCACAATGCGATGTACATCATCCCGATTCTCGCATTGGCGGCTGCCGCTGTGTTGTTCGCCGCGTCGCGCACGATGGACAAGGATGTGCGCAAGCAGCAACTCGCGCATCACGCGGCCGACTGAAGCCGGACGGTGAGTTTCGCGTCAGGGCCGCGGTTGAGCCCCCGGGGCCACGCCGATCGGTGGCCGGCTTAGGAAGCCTTCGCCGGCCGCAGCGTATCGCTGAAGCTCGCCAGGTGGTAATCGGCATCGCCCAAGCTCAGGTCGATCATCGTCAGCCGCTTGAAATAGTGGCTCACGATGAGTTCGTCCACGACACCCATGCCGCCGTGCATCTGCACCGCACTCTGGCCCACCAAGCGCCCGGATTGGCCGATGTACGCTTTGGCCGCGGAAATGGCGCGATGGCGATCCGCCGCGTCATCAGAATCGGCATGCACCGCGGCAATGATGGCCATGGAGCGTGACTGCTCTGCGGCGATCAGCATGTCCGCCATTTTGTGCTTCAGCGCCTGGAAGGTGCCGATGGCGACCCCAAACTGCTTGCGGGTTTTCAAATAGTTCAAGGTCTGCTGATTCAACGCATTGATGATGCCGAGGGCTTCGGCGCACAATGCCGCAATTCCACGGTCCACCGCACGTTCGATGATGGGCAACGCACGCGACGGCGCCCCGATCGAGGCATCGCCGCCTACCGTCACATTCTCCAACAGCAGATCCGCAGCGCGCGCGCCCGACTGCGTCGGATACGCGGCGACGGTAAGCCCTTTTGCATCGCGCGGCACCAGGAACAGCGTTATGCCGTCGCGATCGCCGATGCCGCCGCCGTGGCGCGCCGAGACCAGAAAATAATCGGCGGATGCGCCGTCGAGCACCACGGTCTTGCGGCCCGACAGGCGCCAACTTCCGCCGCTCTCCTGCGCCTTGCAGCCGACGTAGGACAGCTCATATCGTCCCGCCGCCTCGTAGGCAGCCAGCGCGAGTTTCAATTTTCCGGCGGCAATCTGCGGCAGCAACTGTTGCTTCATCGGCGCCGGTGCGGCGTCACGAATCAAGCCCCCGCACGTCACGACCGTACTCAGATAGGGTTCCAGCAGCAGCCCTTGACCGAACTGCTCCATGACCAGCATGACATCGACGGCATTGCCGCCGAGGCCGCCGTATTCCTCGGGAAACGGCAGCGCCAGGAGACCGAGTTCCGCGAACTGGCTCCAGGCCTCCGCGGAAAACCCCAGGCTGGAAGCGGAGAATTTGCGGCGCTTGTCGAAATCATAGTCGCGTGAAATGAAGCGCTGCAAGGTGTCCTGCAGGGCCAATTGCTCTTCGCTGTAGTTGAATTCCATTGGTAACCTTCTTGAGATCCAGAGCTCGTTTCAGACCCAGGGCCCTTTACAGACCCAGGATCATCTGCGAAATGATGTTCTTCTGAATTTCGGTGGAACCGGCGTAGATGGTGGTCTTGCGCTGGTTGAAGTACTGGCCGGAAATCGGCGGTGCGTAGGACGGGTAGTGTGCGCTCAGCAGCGGATTGCCGACCCAACCCATGTCCAGTGCCTCGCGCACATAGGGCAGCGCGTCATGCCCGAGCGCATGCATCTTGAGCTCGGCGAGTTGTTGAATGATCTCCGATCCTTTGATCTTCAGGACCGACACTTCCGGCCCCAGCGCGCCCTGTTGCTTCGCCGTCGCGGACAGCACCCGCAGATTGGTGATCTCGAGAGCCATCAGTTCCATTTCAACCTGGGCGATGCGGTCGCGAAATCGCGAGTCCTCGATGAGCGGCCGGCCGTTTGACATCTGCTCGGACGCGATTTCCTTGAGCTTCTTCAGCGCGCGTTTGCAGGCTCCGATGCCGGCGTTGCCGCTGCGCTCGTGCGTGAGCAGAAATTTTGCGTAAGTCCAACCCTTGTTCTCTTCGCCGATCAAGTTCTGCACCGGCACCTTCACATTGTCGAAGAAGATGTCGTTTATCTCGTGCTCGCCGTCGAGCATGATGATCGGCCGGACCGTGATCCCGGCGCTTTTCATGTCTATCAGCAGAAACGAAATGCCCTGTTGCGCACGCCCTTCCGCGCTGGTGCGGACCAGGCAGAATATCCAGTCCGCGTACTGGCCCATGGTGTTCCAGGTTTTCTGGCCATTGACGATGTAGTGATCGCCCTGGCGAACCGCGCCGGTGCGCAGCGAGGCGAGATCCGAACCGGATCCGGGTTCGGAATACCCCTGGCACCACCAGTCTTCGCCCGAGAGTATGCGCGGCAGGAAGTACTCCTGTTGCGCAGCGTTGCCGAAGGTCTGCATCACCGGCGCCAGCATTTTCAGTGAAAAAGGATTCTGCGGCGGCGCGCTTGCGTCCGCGCGCTCCTCCTCGAAGATATGCTGCTGCACGATGTCCCAGCCGGTTCCGCCGAACGCTTTAGGCCAATTCACGGCGCCCCAGCCTTTGCGGAACAGAATCTTCTGCCAACGCACCATGTCGTCCTTGGAAATGCGCCTTCCCAGCTGCAGCTTGGTGCGGATTCCCTCGGGCAATTCGGCCTCGAAGAAGGCACGCACTTCGGCGCGAAACTTCTCTTCCTGCGGGTTGTATTTGAGATCCATGTTTGTTTCCTTTAGAGGCGCACCCTCAATCCATCGTGACGACGATCTTGCCGCGCGCCGCGCGCGACCCGAGTCTGCCGATTGCTTCGCCTCCGCGCGCCAGCGGAAATCGCTCGGTCACGGCAGGCTTGATTTTACCGCTCAGGTACAACGCCATGAGCTCGGCCACATTGGCGGCGTGCACCTTGGGGAAGCGATTGGTGAACTCGCCCCAGAACACGCCGACGATCGCGCAGCCCTTGAGCAGCGCCAGATTGAGCGGCAGCTTCGGGATGCCGGCCGTGAAACCCACGACCAGGTGGCGCCCTTGCCAGGCGATCGCGCGCAGCGCCGCTTCGGTGTAATCGCCGCCGATTCCGTCATAGATGACGTTGGCTCCGTCGGCGCCGCAGGCCGCCTTGAAACCATCGGTCAAGGCCCGGGCCGCAGCCTTGTCCAAGGGACCCAAGGGGTACTGAACGCCGTCGTCGGCGCCATGCTCGCGCGCCAGCGCCAGCTTGTCCGCGCTCGAGGCCGCCGCAATGACGCGAGCACCCATCGCCTTGCCCAATTCCACGGCGGCCAAGCCGACACCGCCGGCCGCGCCCAGCACCAGCAGGGTCTCCCCCGAACGCAATTGGGCACGGTCTTTCAATGCGTGCTGCGAAGTACCATAGGTCAGGAGCAGGGCCGCCGCCTGGTCGAACGGCATGCTGTCGGGAATCTTCCAGCAATTGTTGGCATTGCCGATGGCCTTCTCGGCCATGGCGCTGCGCACCGGACTGACCAGAACGCGGTCGCCGACTTTCACATTCGTAACGCCTTCACCCAATGTCTCGATGACACCGGAAAGCTCGCCCCCGGGCGCGAACGGCCTGGGCGGTTTGATCTGATACAGATCCTGAATGATCAGCAGATCGGGAAAGTTGACCCCGACGGCGCGCACGCTGATGCGGACCTCGCCGCGCCCGGGCACCGGCTCCGGAATGTCTTCCAGCACCAGTGATTCGGGCCCGCCTGCTTGGCGGCTGAGTAATGCTTTCACGATTGCGCCGCCATTTGAGAAGTTGCTTCGGCGTTTTCGCGTTCCTGCAGCTCGCGCCACATGATCTTGCCGGAACCGGACTTGGGCAGTGCCTCGACGAATTCAACGATGCGCGGGACTTTATACGCGGCCATATTTTCCCGGCACCAATCGATGATGGGCTGTCCTTCGATTTTACCGCGCCACTCCGCGCGCAGCACGATGACGGCTTTGACCGTCTCGCCGCGATGGGCATCCTTGACGCCGATGACGCAGGCTTCCTGGACCGCCGGGTGTCGATACATGAGCGACTCGATTTCGGTCGGCCATACCTTGTAGCCCGACGCGTTGATCATGCGCTTCAACCGATCGACGATGAAGAAATAGCCGTCTTCGTCCATTCTGCCCAGATCGCCGCTGCGGAAGAATTTCTTGCCATCCAGCTCGATGAACGCCTGTGCCGTGTCGTCGGGCTTTTCCCAGTAACCCAAGAACACCTGGGGACCGTGCATGATGATCTCGCCCGTCTCCCCGGGCGGCAATTCACGCAAGGTGGCCGGATCGATGATCCGGGAATCCACATCGAAAATAGGAATACCGAGGCATTGTTGCTTCGGGTGATCGGCCGGGTTGATGTGCGTGGCCGCAATGGTCTCGGTCAGGCCATACCCTTCGACATAGGTGATGCCCACCTTGGCCAGCCGTTGCGCCACGGCTGCCGGCATCGCAGCGCCCCCGCCGCTCAAACGGCGGATCGACGACAAATCGTACTTGTCGATGTTCGGATTCAGGAAAAAATCTTGAATCATGGTCGGAATCGCGGTCCAGCTGGCGACCTTGTAACGCTCCACGCATTGCGCCGCGGCTTCACGGTCCCAGCGAGGCAGGAGCACCATGGTGTTGCCGATGAACAGCGGTCCATTCATGCCGCCCTGCATCCCGGTCACATGGAACATCGGCGCGACCGCCAGCAGCGTCATCTCAGGTTGAAGGGCAAACCACTGCATGCTGGCCACGGTGGTATGCATCACGGTGCGGTGCGTGTGCATGCAGCCCTTGGGCTGCCCCGTGGTGCCGGAGGTGTACGGCATCACGCACAGATCGTCCGGGCCTGCGGTCAGGGGGCCGGGTTTGAGATCAGCGGCGATGACGTCCTTCCAAAGAGACAACCCCTGCGCTTTATGTTCGATTCGCGGCGCACTGATGAAATCCGGCACCGCCAAAGTCGTCGCTTCGCGCAGATAGTCGGAGTACGCCGCGACAATGACATGTTTGAGATGCCCGCTCTCGAGCAACGGCTCGACGCGCGGATACAGCTCCTGCGACACCAGCAGGACGGTGGCGCCGGCATCTTTGGCGTAGCGCAGGATTTCCTGCGTCAGATTCATCGGATTCAACGGCACGACCACCGCGTTCGCGCGCAGGATGCCGTAATAGCCGATGATGAACTGCGGGCTGTTCTGCATGAGCAACAGCACGCGATCGCCCTTCCGTACTCCGCACTTCTGCTCGAGGAACCCGGCCACACGCCCGGCCTCGTCGTGAAAGGCCGAGAAACTCACCGGCGTGTCGTAATAGACCAGGAAAGATTTATCGGGATAGCGCCGCGCCGACACCTCGGCGTTGTAGAACAAATTCGTGGCCGGCGCGATCAGATGATGCATCGCATGAGCGGGCCAAAATTTGAAATGCGCGTCCGACATGACTCTCAGGCCTCGGGCCGGTAGCGCGACAATTCCAGCTTGGCGACCTGTTCGCGATGCACTTCGTCCGGACCATCCGCCAGACGCAAGGTGCGCATCCCGGCCCAGAGCGCCGCCAGAGGAAAATCGTCGCTCACGCCGCCGGCACCGTGCATTTGAATGGCCCAATCGATGACCTGCAGGGCAGCCGCCGGCGCGGCCACTTTGATCATGGCGATCTCGGCCTTGGCGGCACGATTGCCGACGGTATCCATCATGTAGGCCGCGTTCAGCACCAGCCAGCGCACCTGATCGATCATGATGCGCGACTGCGCGATGCGCTCCAGCGTCACGCCCTGCTCCGACAGCCGCTTGCCGAACGCCACGCGCGTTTGCGAACGCTTGCACATCAATTCCAGGGCACGTTCGGCCACCCCGATGGTGCGCATGCAGTGGTGAATTCGACCCGGGCCCAGACGGCCCTGCGCGATTTCGAAACCGCGGCCTTCTCCCAGCAGCAAATTCTCCGCCGGCACGCGCACATTCACGAAGTCGACTTCCGCATGCCCGTGCGGCGCGTGATCGTAGCCGAACACAGTCAAGGTGCGCAGCACCTTGACGCCGGGGGTTTTCATCGGCACCAGGATCATGGATTGTTGGCTGTGCCGGCCCGCTTCCGGATTGGTCTTGCCCATGAAAATCAAAATTTCGCAGCGCGGGTCGCCGGCGCCCGATGTCCACCATTTGCGCCCGTTGATCACGTAGTTGTTGCCGTCGCGCACGATGGAAGATTGAATATTGGTGGCATCGCTCGACGCCACATTCGGTTCGGTCATGGCGAATGCCGAACGGATCTTGCCCTCGAGCAGCGGCGCCAGCCAGCGCTGCTGCTGCTCCTTGGTGGCATAGCGTGCCAACACCTCCATGTTGCCGGTATCCGGCGCCGAGCAGTTGAACGCCTCGGGGGCGATATGCGAGCGCCCCATGATTTCGCACAGCGGCGCGTACTCGAGGTTGGTCAGCCCGGCGCCGTGTTCCGAGTGCGGCAGAAACAGGTTCCAGAGATTTTCCGCCTTTGCCTTCTTCTTCAAGTCCTCCACGACCTTGGTCGCCTTCCACGGATCGCCCGCGCGCCGGTTTTCCTCCAACTCCTTGTGATAAAGCGCTTCGGCGGGATAAACATGGTTGTCCATGAACCGGGTGACCCGCTCCTGCAGGTCGCGAACCTTGTCACTGTGGGAAAAATCCATGGCGTTCCTCTGATTGATTCAAACGTCGAATGATCGTTGTACGAGCTTCCATCCCAACTCGGCCAGCGGCTTGGCCCTGCGGCCCGCTTGCAGCGCCGTTTCGCTCGAGGCGTTGCCCTGCAGGGCGCGCGCCAGCACCCCTTGCAGAATCGCCGCCATTCGAAACATGCAGAACGCCGAGTAGTAGGCCCAATCAGCCGGCAGCACCGGCGCGATGCCGCGCAGGCTGCAGTACTCGGCGACGCATTCCGCTTCGCTCGGAATCATGTAGGTCTTCGCATCTACGCCGCCGAGGCCGCGAAACTCCGCGACCGGCAGGTGATAGCGCATGCAGTAGTACGCGAGGTCGACCAACGGGTGACCGAGCGTCGACAATTCCCAATCGAGAACCGCCAGGATTCGCGGCTCGGTGGGATGGAAAATGGTGTTGTCGAGACGGAAGTCGCCGTGCACGATGCAGGTTTGTTCATCGGCGGGGATATGCCCCGGCAACCATTCGATCAAGCGTTCGATGCCCTCGAGCTTTTCGGTTTCCGATGCTCGATACTGCTGGGTCCAGCGAGCGACCTGGCGCTCGACATAGCGGCCTGGTTTGCCGTAGTCGCTCAAGCCCACGGCGGCATAATCCACCGAGTGCAGCGCGGCCAGGACACGCACCATTTCGCGGTAGACATCGCGGCGGTCTTTCGCGGCCACTTCCGGCAGCAGTGCATCCCAAAAGATGCGGCCCTCGACATAGTCCATGACATAAAACGCGCTGCCGATGACCTCGCTGTCCTCGCACAAGGCATGGACATGCGCCACCGGGACCCCGGTCCCTTTGAGCGCCGCGAGCACGCGGAACTCGCGGTCGACGGCGTGCGCGGACGGCAAGAGCTTGCCCGGCGGCTTGCGCCGCAACACATAGCGGCGCGAGGGAGACTGCACCAAGAAAGTCGGGTTGGACTGGCCGCCGGCGAACTGCTTCACCTCGATGGGACCGCAAAACCCGGCAATCTGTGCCTGCATCCATGCGAGGAGGCGTCCCGTATCGAAACTGTGTCGCGCCGGCGTCGGCGCCAGGCCCGCCGCTGGGGTGTTCGTCGTCATGTACTCGATGCGCCGCCATCCACTGCGATGTACTGCCCCGTGACGTGCCGCGACGCATCCGAGGCCAGATAAACCGCCGCGCCTTGCAGATCCGTGTCGCCGCCGATCCGGCCCAGCGGCGTGCGCGCGATCACGTCGGCCTTCATCGTATCCAACAACCCGCTGGCCATTTTCGACGGGAAAAAGCCCGGGCAAATCGCATTGACGCGGATGTTGTACCGGCCCCATTCACCAGCGAGCGCGCGCGTCAGGTGCAGCACCGCGGCTTTCGAAGAATAGTAAGCAACCGCATTCATTTGCATGCCGGCCCGCAGCGCCGCGGTGGAGGCAATGACGATGATGTTGCCCGAACGCTGAGGGATGAAGCAGCGATTCGCAACCGCCTGGCTCAGCGCGAACACGCTCGACGCATTCAGCGTCATGACTTTGTTCCACGCCTCCAGTGGATGCTCTTCGGCCTTTGCGCCCCAGGTCGCGCCGGCGTTATTGACCAGAATGTTGATTCCGCCGTAGTGCTCGAGCACGGCGTCGGCCAGCAGCGGCACTTGTTCCGGTTTCGACAGATCATTGGTGACGGTGAAGGCGTCGATGCCGTGTTTTTTCAGATCGGCTTTCGCTTCTTCCAGCTCCGGCGCCTTGCGCGCGCTGATGGCAATCTTCGCACCCATCTCACCCAGGCCCTTCGCAATTTGCAGCCCTAAGCCGCGCGAGCCGCCGGTGATCAGCGCCACCTTGCCTCCCAGCTCGAACAAGTCCCGCAGTCCCATCAGACGACCTCGAACAAGCCTGCCGCGCCCTGCCCGCCGCCGATGCACATGGTGACCACCACGAGCTTGGCGCCGCGGCGCTTGCCCTCGATCAGCGCGTGGCCGGTAAGACGCGCGCCGCTGACGCCGTAGGGGTGGCCGACCGCGATGGCGCCGCCGTTGACGTTCAGACGGTCGTCCGGAATGCCCAGCTTGTCGCGGCAGTAAAGCACTTGGACGGCAAACGCTTCGTTCAACTCCCACAAATCGATGTCGCTGATCTTGACGCCGGCGCGCTTGAGCAGGCGCGGTACCGCATAAATCGGGCCGATGCCCATTTCGTCGGGTTCGCAGCCCGCCACCGCGAAGCCGCGGAAAATGCCCAGCGGCTTCAGGCCGCGCCTTTCGGCGAGCTTGGCGTCCATCACCACACAGGCGCTGCTGCCGTCGGAGAACTGACTGGCGTTGCCCGCGGTGATCACCCCGCCCGGCATGGCAGAACGGATCTTCGAGACCCCTTCCAGCGTGGTGTCCGGACGAATGCCCTCGTCGCTGGAAATCGTGACCTCGCGGGTCGAGATGGCGCCGGTATTTTTGTCGATGACGCCCATGGTGGTCGTCATCGGCGCAATCTCATCCCTGAACCTGCCGGCCGCCTGGCCGGCAGCGGCGCGCAGCTGGCTGCGCACGCCGTATTCGTCCTGAGCTTCTTTGGAGATGTTGTAGCGCTTCGCCACGTTTTCTGCCGTCTGCAGCATGCTCCAAAACAGCGTGGGCTTGTGCTCATCGATCCAGGGATCCTTGCGCATGTGCATGTTCGTTTCATTCTGCACGCACGAAATGCTTTCCAGACCGCCGGCGACGATCACCTCGGCACCTTCGGTCATGACGCGCTGCGCGGCCAATGCTATCGACTGCAAGCCGGAGCTGCAGAAGCGATTGATGCTCAAACCCGCGGTGGTGATCGGCAGGCCGGCACGCAGCGCAATCTGGCGCGCGATGTTGCCGCCCGTCGTGCCTTCACCCATGGCCGATCCCATGATGACGTCCTCCACTTCGGCGGGGTCGATGCCGGCGCGCGCCACCGCGTGCTGCACCGAGTGCGCGCCGAGCGTGGCGCCGTAAGTCATGTTGAAGGCGCCCTTCCAGCTCTTGCCGAGACCGGTGCGCGCGGTGGATACGATGACGGCATCTGTCATTTGTCTGATCCTTTATATCCGCTGAATGTTTTACCGTCCTGGGCGAGGCGCGCAAGCAGCGGCGCCGGCGTCCAGAATGCTTTGTCGGCGTGCGGTTGCGCGGAGATGTGCCGCAAGGCGCGCGCCACTTCGCTCAAGCCCACTTGATCCGCATGGAACATCGGGCCGCCGCGCCAGGCAGGGAAACCATAGCCATTCAGATACACTATATCGATATCCGAACTGCGCTGCGCGATGCCGTCCTCGACGATGCGCGCGCCTTCGTTGACCAGCGCGTAGATGCAACGCTCGACGATTTCCTCGTTGGAGACCTTGCGCGGCGTGATGCCCTGTTGTCGACGGTATTTCTCGATGATGGCGCTGACCGTGGGATCGGGAATTGCGTTTCGCGAGCCGGCCTCATAGCGATACCAACCGGCGCCGGTTTTCTGACCGAGCCGGCCTGCCTCGCACAAATCGTCGGCGACATTCGCGGTGGTTGTCTCCGTGGATTCGCCAGAGCGGCGCTTGCGCGCTGCCCGGCCGATATCCAGGCCGGCCAGGTCGCTCATGCGGAACGGGCCCATCGCCATTCCAAAATCCTCCAACGCCTTGTCCACCTGGGCCGGCAGCGCGCCGGCCATGATCAAATCGTGGGCGGCGGCGCCGTATCGAGCCACCATGCGGTTGCCGATGAATCCGTCGCAGACGCCGGAAATCACCGCGACTTTGCCGATCTTTTTGGCCAATTGCATGGCGGTCGCGAGCACGTCCTTCGCGGTCTCGGCGCCGCGCACGATCTCGAGCAGGCGCATGACGTTTGCCGGACTGAAAAAATGCAGGCCGATCACATCCTGGGGACGTTTCGTGAACCGGGCGATCTCATCGAGATTCAGGGCCGAGGTGTTGGAAGCCAGGATGGCGCCGGGTTGAACCACCTGGTCCAGCTTTTCGAACACCTGCTTCTTGACCTCCATGCTCTCGAACACCGCTTCGATCACCAGATCGCAATCCTTCAACAACGCATAGTCCAGCGTAGGCGTAACCAGAGCCATGCGCAGATCCAGCGCAGCTTCGGTCAACGTTCCCTTCTTGAGCGCACCGCCGTAATTGCGGCGCATGGTCGCAAGGCCCTTGTCGAGCGCTTCCTGCTTCATCTCCAACAGGACGACCGGGATCCCCGCATTGATCAGGCTCATGCCGATGCCGCCGCCCATCGTGCCGGCGCCGATGACGCCCACTTTCCGGATCGGCCGCACCGGCGTATCGGCCGGCACGTCGAGAATGTGCGAGGCCGCGCGCTCTGCCTGGAACAGGTGGCGCAGCGCAGCGGACTCCGGCGACAGCATGAGTGCGGCGAAAAGCTCGCGCTCGCGTTTGACGCCGGCATCGAAGGGCCTGTCGAAGGCGGCGGCGACCGCTTCCACGCACGCCACGGGTGCGGGGTACCGGCCGGCCATCGCCTTGGCGCTGTTGAGCGCGAACCCAAAGAAGGCCTCATGATTCGGCATGCTGACCTGCGCATCACGCAGGCGCTTTCGGCCCAAGTTTCCCGGTGATCACCCGGCGCGCAAACGCCGTGGCAGCCTCCAGCAAATCGCCCTCGGCGAAGGCGTCGAACAGCGGTGTGCCGCGAAGCTTCTCGGAGGGGACCGTCGCACCCGAGACGATCATGTTGAGTGCCGCCTCGGCACCGATCGCTCGAGGCAAGCGCTGCGTGCCGCCTGCGCCCGGCAGCAGACCCAGCTTCACTTCCGGCAGGGCGATCTTCGCTCCCGCACCCGCCACCCGGTAATGACAGCCCAGGGCGAGTTCCAGACCTCCGCCCATGCACACGCCGCCGATCGCCGCGATCACCGGTTTGGCGCTGCCTTCGACGGTGCTGATGACGGTCATGAGGTGCGGTTGAGTCGATGCCTTGGGCGTGCCGAATTCGCGAATATCCGCGCCTCCCGAAAACCCGGCCCCGGCACCCATTAAAATAATGGCCTCGACCGCAGGATCGGCATTCGCTCGTTCGATGCCATCGACGATTGCCTGCCGCAACTCGAGGCCCAGACTGTTCACGGGAGGATTATCCAATTTGAGGACGGCGATGCCCGCCTTTACCTCCAAACCAGCCTTATGCATGCTCATTATTTGTTCCACTCTGCAGAATTAGATTCCGTCGTTTGGCCGGCTAATGTACCAGCGCGAGGTACTCTTTGAGAAGGTGCGCCATGTCGCGCATCGCCGGCTGCATTGCCACTGACGGAACATACCGCGATACTGCGGCGCGGCGTTTCTCGCGGGGAATACGATGAATATATTAAAGGGCAAGTCGGCAATCGTCACCGGTGCGGCAAGCGGCATCGGGCGAGCCAGCGCCATGTTGTTTGCCGCCGAAGGCGCCGCCGTGGTGGTGCTGGATCGCGCTCCGGAAGTCGAATCCACTGCGGCTGCGATCCGCTCGGCCGGGGGCCGCGCCATTGCCTTGGTCAAGGATTCCTCCGCGGAGCAGGATGTCGCCGGCGCGGTGGCCACTGCGCTCAAAGAATTCGGCGGACTCGATGTGTGCTACGCGAATGCCGGCGTCAGCGGCGGCCTGGTGCCCTTCTTCGAGGAAACCACCGAGCGCTGGACGGAAGTCCTGAAGATCAACTTGATCGGCACCTTTCTTCTCGCCAAGTACGCGGCGATGGAGATGGTCAGGCAGAAACGAGGTTCGATCATCTGTACCGCTTCGGTCGCGGGCCTGCGCTCCGGCGCGGGCGGCGTTCCCTATAGCGCAAGCAAAGCCGGCGTCATCAGCATGGTGCAAACGGTGGCCAATCAGCTGACGGGCAGCGGCGTGCGGATCAACGCCATCTGCCCAGGCTTGATAGAGACCGGCATGACGCGCCCGATCTTCGAACGTGCACGCGAGCGCGGCAGCGAGGGTAAGATCGGACAGCTCAATCCTTTGCAGCGCTATGGAGTGCCGCAGGAAATCGCGCAGGCCGCGCTATTCCTGGCCTCCGACGCAGCCTCTTATGTCAACGGTCAAGCCATTGCCGTGGACGGCGGCCTGTCCTCCTCGCATCCGATCGTCGTCGCGAACCACAGAGTATAAAAAAAGCCGCGGAATTTTGGCGCCGCGGCAGCTTAGAGGGCGAAAAAAAGCCGCGGCCTTTTGGGGTCGCGGCGATTCTCCGATGGCCTCACTGGTAGCCGGTTCTACGGCTTTTTCGTTCTATTGCTTCTTCGTTCCGCCCGGCGCCGCAGGCGCTGCCGCAGTCTTGTTGGCCACTGCGGCCTTGGCTTTCTCCGCGGCCGCAGCTTCTTCGGCGCGAGCGCCGGAGAGAATGCCTTCGAGCGCGTAGTTGCCCTCGTGGCAGGCATATTCGAAAATCCGGCCCTTCGATGAGGTGAACTCGTACTCGCCGCTCCACGGCCTGTCCCAGGTGCTCGGGTCCTCTGCTTTGAACTGATACAGGACGCGATGCGCACCGACGCGCGTAAACCGTTCAGTGACTTTCAAGTCCTTCCAAGCACCGCGCAGTGCGGTCGCGCGCGGGAAGTTGGTGGTCTCGACCACCAGCGTCGGGCCCTCGTACCAGCCGATGGAATCGCCCATCCACGGCCGTTCGCCGTCGGTACGATGTTTGGCGCCGATGTGGATCATGCGTACGTCGTGGACCATTTCAACGACGATGGCCACCGTATCCTTGCTTTGCGCGATCTCGTAGTTATTGTTGTAGAGCAGCGGCAGCATGACGGGGCCGGCGCTGTAGCCGAACGATGTCAGGCAGCGTTCGCCCAGCGTCATGTTCTCGGGGTTTTCGCCACGGTGCGCGTATTGCTCCAAGCCGGGGGCTGTGACCCCCGCTTTATAAGGCGGCAGCCGCCCATTCGCAGGATCGGTGATGAAAGAGCTGCGCGGTTCGCCGTTGACGCGCATGACCGTTGAACCCGGATCGATCCACGCAGAATTGTATCCGCAGCCCGCGCCGCTGAAGCCGCGGCCGCATTCGTGCGGCAGATCCGTGGTCTTCACCTTCGGGTCGGTGGGCGCGTTGCCGTCGGCCACGAGTTTCGCATCCTCGCCCTCGACCTTCTTCACCTCTTCATCGGTCATCACCTTTCGATCGCCGTACTCTTTCGGCCGCTCGAGCACCGTCAGCGTCGCATTGGTCCAGGTGCCTTCGAGATCCGGCTGGCCGTAGGCGTTCAACGGCGCCTTGTAAGCGCCGGCCGCCGGTGTGGCCCCGGCCGCGGGCGCGGCAGAGGCGGCCAGCGCCGACATGGCCGCGGCTGCCATCAAAGCAGTGAGTTTTTTCATGTTCAATTCAGGGGCTCCTTACGCAAGTCGCCATACATCAGTTCTTCGACGAACTCGACACATTTGAACTGCTGCAATCGAGCATCTTCGCCGAGGCGGCGATACATGAGCATGCTCATCTTCCACGGCCTGGTGAACGTCGCCGGATCGGTAATCTCGGCCTCGTAGCGAATCGTGTTCTCGTTCACCATGGTCCAGCGCTCGACCACCCTCATGTCGCCCGAATGAAAATTGCCGGCACGATCGAACCAGGTACTGTCGTTTTGTCCGGTGACCGCCACCACCAGGGTGTCGCCGTCCCATTTGCCGACCGATTGACCCATCCAGCTATCGATGGGCGCCGGACCCGGATCATTGAACAGAACGTCGCGCACCGCGCCGTCGTACTCATAGGAGAACAGCATCGTCTTGGCGGACTGTACGATCTGGAACGGCAGGGACATGTAGTTGGCGCGCGGCACGCCGGCCAGATCGCATTTCACCTCCGGATCGCGCTCCAGATAGTGCTTTTGATTGTCCTGCTTCTTGGCCAGCGCCTCGGGCTTGTAAGGAATCTTCCCGCCCTCGACCACCCCCATGCCGGCCGGCACCGAGCCCACCGCGCCCAAAGCCACGATTGCCTTCGCGGGCACGGGAACCACCGGCCCCGGGCGCAACTCGAGCGCGGCACCGGCGAGGTGCGGTTCGATATTCCAATTGGCCGTATTCATCACCGACCAGACACCGCTGAAATTCGGGTGCCCGCCGACACGATCGATGGCACCGGCGGCAGCTGCCTTATGGAGCACCGTGTGGGGCGCCGTGGCCGCAGGCTGCGTGTGGCCCATGCTCAATGCGGCGATCGATCCGGCCACTGTTGCGAGCGCCAATGTCTTTATCTTCTTGCTCAAAAATTCCCCCTGGGTAACGACGACGCCTTGGATATTCGCGGCAGCCTCTCTCGTCTATCTCTGGGTTATTTCTCGTTTGGATCCGCACCGTCTTTCGGCGCACCGGTTCCGCTCGAGCCCAAGAATACTTTGTGTCCGTCCAAGAAGGTGACATCGCGGCCATTCGCCTTGCAGGCCGGACGGCAGCGTGCATCTTTGGCCCTATAGCCACGCACGATGATTTGTTCGCCCACTTTCAGTGAATCCCGCGTGAGACCCTCGCGCAGCAGCGTGTTGGGCGTTCCCGCCTCGATCATCCATTCCTGAGTGACGCCGTCGGTGACGACATCCATGTGCACCCAGGTGTGCGGATTGATCCACTCCACCTTGGTCACCTTGCCTTGAAGCATGAGCGGCTGATTGCCGTCGAACTCGGCCTGAAAGGCGTGGTGCGCCAAGGCCGGCGCGCCGATGGCGGCCACGGAGATCAACACAGCAGCGATACCCGCCGCTTTGTCGGTGCGAAAATTCATTTGGGATTTCCTCCAGCCAAGCTTCATATTTAAGTAATTGACCCTCAAACGTATCTTCGACCTCGTTGAAAGGTGCGCGCTTGCGTCGCCCGAGACATCCAATTTTTGCTGCCGCCGGCATCGCTGGACGACGCAAAAAGGGCCCGTATAATCGGGGCTTATAATCGCTTCAGACAGCTGGTTTGGCAATTAATTTCCGTTGCATCCTCGAGATTGTTCGAGTAATCAACAGGTAGCCGCGGCTGATATATAACAGCGGAGAATCAATGCTCGAGGGACTGGTCACCAAATTGGCGGATACGCCCTGGAGCATCGGACTGCACGAATCGCTGTACATGTACGCGATTACCGAATCCACACACGTTATGTCCATCATGTTGTTCGTCGGCACCATCGCCATGGTGGACCTGCGATTGTTAGGAATTTCCTATACTAAGGTTCCGGTATCGCAGATGCTCTCGAAGATGCTGCCCTGGACGGTGGCGGGCTTCGTGCTGCTGGTCATCACCGGCGGGATGCTGTTTCTCGCGATCCCGATCCGCACCTATCACAGCCTTTGGTTCAGGCTGAAGTGCATCATGATTCTCATCGCAGCCGTCAACATCGCCATTTTCACCTTCAAGGTGGAACGCGACAAAGCGGCGTGGGATTTGGGACCGGTGCCGCGAAAGTCGAAGATTTGTGCCGTCATTTCCTTGGGCGCCTGGGGCTGCGTCATCGTTTTCGGCCGCCTCATTGCGTACAACTGGTTCGACTGCGACAGCATCAATTCGCCTGCCATGGCGGAGCTCACCGGCTGCCCGCTGGATCCGGGTTGAGTCATGAGCCTGTATCACACTGCGCAAAGCATCGAAGCCTCGGCGCTCGGCCAAACCATCAGAGAATCCACCTGGTTGTTTCCTGCGATCGAGTCGGCTCATCTGTTGGCGCTGGCGCTGCTGGGGGGTTCCGTGCTGATCATATCCCTGGCGGTACTGGGGATAGGCTTGAAGGTCCCGCCCGCGGAGATCTACAGGAGCGCGCACCGCTACATGAACGTCGGCAGTCATTGCGCTGCTGATCACGGGCATTTTGCTGGGGATCTCCGAGCCCGTGAAGCTCTACGGACGCGAAGCATTTTTGGTGAAGATGATTTCGCTGGGCGTTGCGCTGCTCGTCACTTATTTCGCTTTCAATCCTCTGGTCAGGCGCGGCGCGTCGGGCTTGCGGTTACGCAGCGTGGCGGTACTGACGATGGCGGCGTGGCTCACTGTCGCCATGGCCGGGCGTTGGATCGGGTTTTCTTGACGTCCTCCCGCGATTGAGTCCTCTGCGATAAACAAGTTCAAGACTGAGGAGTTGGTTTCCATGAGCAATAGCCGGATCTGGATTGGCGCAGGCGCCTGCTTGTTGATGTTGAGCGCCGCGGCGCCTACCTTGGCGCAGGAGAGCGCAACTCAGCCGGCGAACGGCGAGTCGGTATTCAAGACGCGCTGCAAGAGTTGCCATGAACCGGCCACGGAACGCGCACCGACGCGCGCGGAGCTGGCCTTTCGTTCCCCCGGGGACATCGTCACGGCATTGACGAGCGGCGTGATGGCCCCCATGGCGAAAGACCTGTCACGGCCCGAAATCGAAGCGGTCGCGCTGTTCCTCGCACCGGGTCAGCAATTGGGCGCGTCAGGCGTCGACCCAATGTGCCCGGCCAACGGGCCCATCCACGCCGGCGCCTCGGATTGGCCCACGTTGGGACCGGATGAAAATTCCCGCCGCTTTCAGCCAAACCCTGGGATACGCGCCGCCGACGTGACCTCGCTTGAAGGTGAAGTGGGCATTTTCCATGCCGGGCGGCGGTCAGCCGACGGTGGTGGGCGATTGGCTGTTCATCACGAATCGCGGCGGTAAGTTCTATGCCCTCGACGCGAAGTCCGGCTGTGTGCACTGGGCCATCGAGGATGCCCCGTCGCGCAATACACCCATGGTGATCCGATCGTCGATCTCGCCGAGCGGCTGGGCCACCTTCGTCGGCGTCGGCAAGCGCGTGGTGCGCGCCTTCGATGCGCAAAGCGGCCGCGAGATCTGGCACAGCGAATCGCTGGAAGATCACCCGGCTTCGTTCATCACCGGCACACCGGTGGTGTCGGGAGACCAGATATTCGTGCCGCTCTCCTCGGGCGAAGAAGTCGTGGCCATGCAGCCGAACTATTCCTGCTGCACGTTCCGCGGCAGTCTGGCGGCGCTCGATCTCAAGACCGGTCGGAAGCAGTGGCAGACTTCCATGATCACCGAGCCGTTGGGGCCGACCCGTAAAAATGCCAACGGCGTGCAGATGCAAGGCCCGGCAGGTGCACCCGTCTGGGCATCGCCGACGGTCGACGCGAAACGCGGCTTGGTATACGTGGTCACGGGGGACAGCTACACGGATGCAGCCACCGAGGGCGACGATGCCATCGTTGCGTTGGAAATGAAGTCCGGCAAGGTGCGCTGGAGAAACCAGGTCACGACTCATGATAATTTCATCGTGGGCTGCAGCGGGCCGGTCAAGGTGGCGAACTGCCCAACGCCTACGGGGCCGGATTTCGATTTTGGCGCCACGCCCATCTTATTCAAGCACGGTGCGAGGCAAATTCTCGTCGCCGGTCAGAAGTCCGGCATTGTCTACGGCGTCGATCCGGACAATGGGCGCACGCTTTGGAAAACCGCCGTCGGTGCAGGTTCGCCGCTGGGCGGCGTGGAGTGGGGCATCGGCGCGGACGGCAAGTATGTCTTCGTTCCGAACTCCGACATCGGCGAAATCTTCGACGAGATCGGCGTGGCCGCAGGCGCACGGCCCTCGCCCGAGTATAAATCGCCGGGCAAGCCGGGCTTGAATGCACTCGATCCCTTCAGCGGCAAAATCGTCTGGAGCACCCCGGCGCCGATCGCCCCGTGCCACTACGCGGGGGACCGTTCGAAGGACTTCACGAAGGGTGCGTGCGTGCGTGCGCAGTCCGCGGCGCCGGGCGTCATGCCGGGCATCGTATTTTCGGGAACGCTTGGACGGTTGGTTCCGAGCCTACGATGCCGCGAGCGGAAGAATCGTGTGGGAATTCAGCACGACGGCCCAAACCTACGGCACCGTCAACGGGAATCAGGCACAGCCGGGGGGCGGGATAGACGGCATGGGACCGACCATTGCCGGCGGCATGGTGTACACGATGTCCGGATTCAACGGAGCGGCGCGCACCGGCAGCAACGGCGTGAACGTCCTCCTGGCGTTCTCAGTCGACGGGAAATAAGCAGCGCGGCCGCCGCGCGGGCGGCCTGGCGACCTGGCGAGTTGGCGAGCTGGCGGCCTGGCGGCTCCGGCGGCCTGGCGAGCTACTCGAGGCAGACCACGAGTTTGGCGGAATGCGTGCGCCAGTTGATGGGAATCACGAAGGATCGCGAATGCGGCGTCGTCACCTTCTCCAAATCGTGCGCGATGACGACAGGGACCGATATGACGAAATTCTTGCCGAAATCCCGTCGCGCATTCCCGGAAATGGTGTTGGCGACTTCACCGACCAGATCCTTGATATTTTCGTCGCTGGTGTCCGTTTCCTGCATGCGCATGAGTAATACCGTGAGCATGCCGCGGGGAGCCGTGAAATAAACGATGCCTTTGCGCGCCCCGGTGATGCCGATGACCCCGGTATATTCGTAGGCACCCGGCTTGCCGTCGGTGACCAGATAAGGCGATCCGACGCTTGCCGACTGTTGCGCCGAGGTCTCGAAATAGTTCGTCGTTCCCTCGATAAATGTGCGTATTTCTGCTTCTTTGAACATCTCAAGCCTCCGACAACAGCTCTTCCAATGCATCGTTGAGCTGGCGATCGGTGAACGGCTTGCACAGAAATCCGTTCGCTCCTTTTTCAATTGCTTCGACCGCCGTGGCCTTGTCGGCAAGCGCCGAAACGACCAGGATCAACACGTCGGCATTGATCGCGATGAGTTCCTCGACGCATTCGATGCCGTCCATCTCCGGCATGGTCAAGTCCATCGTTACGACGTCAGGCTGGGTGCGGCGAAACATTTCCACGGCGGCGCGGCCGTTGCTGGCGGCACCGACCACCTCGAGGCGGGCGATTTGCTGCGAGCGTTCGATGCGGCGCCGGATGATGTTGGAATCATCGACGATCATGAGCTTCAGGGAAGCTTTGGGGCGGGCCGAAGTATCCATCAGGCCGCTACCGTATTCCCCGCGCGTTTAGCCGGCGGCAGGCTCAACGTGAGTCGCGTAAATTTCCCCGGCACCGTGGCCACGGAAACCTTGCCGCCGATCTGTTGCATGAGTCCGGCCATCAAATTCATTCCGACGCCGCGCCCCGCATCCTTGGTGGCATGCTCGACGGTGGAAAAGCCCGGCTGGAAAAGCAGGGAGAATACCTGCTTGGCATCCAGGGCCGCCGCCTTTTCGGGGGTTATGAACCCCTTCTTCAGTGCCGCTTGCTTGATCTTTTCGGTCGACAGGCCTTGGCCATCATCTTCCGCGATGAGCTTGTAGCCGGCGTCGCCGAGCTCCTGGAAGATCAGCTTGAGCTGACCCTGCGTCGGCTTTCCCGCGCCGAGCCTGTCGGACGCCGATTCCAGGCCATGCACGATGGAATTGCGAACCGCCTGAACGGCGATATCTTTGACGATGCGCCGGTACTCATTCGGTATCGTATCGAAGCCCATGCATTGCAGCGCCGCTTCTTTGTTGTTTTCAATGGCCACGCGCGCCGTCAACTGCTGCAGCATGGAGGTCACGCTGCCGTCGGCCCTCGCAACGATTTCCGAGCCGCCGTGCTCGATGACCGCCGTGTCCGTGTGAGAGTCCAGCTCCGCTCGCGTGGTGGCCGCGCCATGCAGGCGGGCGAGGCGCGACACCAGATCGCCGACCGACTGCAAATGGGTCAACAAATCGTCCAGCTTGATGACCAGCGGAAGAAAGTCATTGCCGGACAGATCCGATTTCTCACGCAGGTTCTTCAAATCATCCTCGAACGAATGCGCACGGCTTTCTATGGACGACAACCCAAGGGCCGCCGCCTCGCCTTTCACCGAGTGGACTTGCCGGAACAAGGTGTCCAGTTTCTTGCGGAACGCACTTTCCTCGCGCGCCGGCTCACGCAGCACGGCGTTGATCATCTTCATGGCGGCACTGGAATCGTTCAAGAACGAGGCCAGCTGCGCCGGATCGACGTGCAAAATGCCCAGCAAGGTATCGACCTGCGCCTGCGCCTGAGTTTGAGAGGACTGCAGCTCGCGGGCAAGATCCACCCGGGCGCTGACGTCCGCCACCGCCACCAACACATGCGTTATTTTCCCGTCGACCCGCACGCGATGGAAATCGAACTGCAGGTAGCGCGTGGCGACCTTGCCCTGGCCGGTATCGAAGTTGACCTCGATTTCGCCGAGCGGGTTGATGGTCTTGACCAGGTTCTCCTTGGTTCGCTCCGACCAGAGCACGCCGACGAACTTCAATGCGGTCGACAGTGTCTTTTCGGAGACGATGTCCTTCAGCAATTTCTCGAACGGCAGCCCGGCGAAGTCGGTGCGCTGAAACAATGATTCGAGCGCGCTTGAATAGGATGCGCCGATGACCAGTTGCTCGTCGAGCAAAAACAGGCCGTCTTTGACGGTACGCAAGATATCGGCGGTCTGCTGACGCGCCTCGCGCAGCGAAGCGTCCTGGCGCTGGCGTGCGAGCAACAAAATCGATACGAGCGCC
The DNA here is from genome assembly GCA_963761345.1 of uncultured Gammaproteobacteria bacterium. Lineage (GTDB taxonomy): Bacteria > Pseudomonadota > Gammaproteobacteria > Steroidobacterales > Steroidobacteraceae > Bog-1198. The sequence continues at coordinate 116,658 of CAVXGV010000007.1, read as the reverse complement.
GCCAGCACGATCGCGATGAGGAGGCCGGCGAGCATGACCAGGCGCAACTCGGTGGCAGATCGTGCGTTGCCCGCCTGCAAGTCGGTGACGATGGCGTTGAGCTCGCTGTCTATCAGCGGTATGAGCCGCTTGCTGGCGCGGATGGAGGCGGCCACGTCCCGGTCCAGCTGCTTGCCGCTCTCATTGAGTGCGCTGCCGGTCGATTCGTTGTCCTGGTATGGCACGCCTTTGAACTTCAAGATGGGGTCGAGCGATTCCTGTTCTTTCGACCACAGCTCGCGCAATGCCGCCGCGTGTTTACCCGCAATCGGCTCGCCCTTGGCGGACGTGTCGCCCGACATGGCAAACCAATTGGCTGCCCGCGGCGCGTTCATTTCATGCAGCCCCGCGTCGAGCTTGCCGGCCGCCTCTCGCAGCTGGTCCAGAGACTCTTGAATGTAGCCGCGGCTGCTCAAGCGGTCGTGCATCGAATCCAGCGATGCGTGGATGAGCGCCGGATTTCGCTGCTGCTGCCCGACGAACTTGAGCGCTACGGTGCTGTCGGCCAACTCGCCGGCGAGTTCCAGCCCGGGTATCAGCACACCGGCAACGAATGCAAAGGCAAGGATGACCACCAGCACCATGAGGCCGCCGGAACTCAGACGTGGGACCAATAGAGCTGGCAAAACGAGAGTTCATGAATCAAGCGCTCCGCTGTGGTTTGCTGGGTTTGCGAGTGATCAAATCCGCGCGCAAGGCGTCCAAGGCATCGAGAAAGTCAGCGGCGGAGGCAAATCGTTCTTTTGCATCTTTCGCCATCAAGCGATCGATGATTTCCTGGTAGGGCGCCAGGTGCACCGGCAACCGCGGGACCGGCGCGGTACGGTGCGCCGCCAGGATGTCCGCAAGCTTTTTTCCCATGAACGGTACCGTGCCGCAGAGCATTTCGTACAGCACCACACCGACGCTGTAGAGATCGCCTCGCGCATCGGGTTCCCGGTCGTCGATTTGCTCCGGGCACACGTAGTAAGGCGTGCCGGTGCAGTCGCCTGAACTCGTCAGATCGTTCGTCGTGAACTGGCTTCGGGCGGATCCGAAGTCGATCAAAACGAGGCGATTTTCGTTCGTCAGCATGAGATTGGATGGCTTCAGATCGCGATGCACCACGCGCGCGGCGTGAACGATCTGCAGCGCTTCGCCGATCTGATGCGCATAGTTGAGTGCGTCCGCTTCGCTCACCGGATGTTTGAGCCGCTCGCGCAAACTGCCGCAGGGAAAGTATTCCAGCGCAAGATACAAATAATCGTCTGTGGTGCCGAAATCGAGGACGTTGGCTATCGAGCGGTGATTCAACTTCGACAGAATCTCGCATTCCCTGGTGAAGCGCTCGCGATCGGCATCCGATACGAGATGCCTGCGCTTGAGGGCCTGGATTTTCAACGCAACCGGCTGCGGAAACTCATCGTTGCGCGCCAGGTAAACACTGGCGATGGAAGACTGCGCGATCTTTTTCATCATCGTATAGCCGGCCACTTCAGGTTGGCGCCATCGATCTGCCGCGGTATTTGCGGCGGCCGGCGCCGGATTTGCGGCGGCGGCCGCCGACGGCTCGAGCAGCGGCTGCAGAGCGCCGCATAACTCGCCGACAATCACCGAATGGATGGGCCAGTAGTCGCTGGCCCCCAATTTCATGGTGCGTACCGCGCTACGCTCATTGCCGCCGCGCGCGAACACGAAAATGGGCAGGTTTGGCACCTGCTCATGCAGGCGTTTGAGTGAAGCCAGCGATCCGCTTGCCGCATCCGGCGGACTGAATTCGACGATGAACATCACGGCCACATACGCGCGAAGCCGCTCGATTGAAATTGCCTCGAATCCCGCACGAGTCACCGTATCCGAATCGATTTTAGGCATGGCACGACGCACCAGGCCCGCCAGCCGCAATCTAAGCTCCAATTCATCATGCACGATGAGGCAAAGAACCGTGCCACGGCTGCGCTCGCCGGGGGCCGGGGGAGCCGGTGTCGTCGCCGCTATCGTGGTCGACGTTGAAGTTGCTGATTGACTGTTCATCGCGCCGCCATGCTATTTCGGGACCCGGTAGACGATGCGCACCAGCGTGCTGACCGGGATCGCCTTGCCACCCTGCACCACGGGCTGGTAACGCAGGCGGCTTACCGCTCTGGTCGCCGATGCTTCGAACACTTTGGGCGGCGTCGCATTGACCACCTTCACATTCGTCACCGAACCGTTGGGCGCGACGGTATAGGCGATTTCCACCCATCCCTCGACACCTTCCTGCAATGCCCGTGCCGGATACTGGACATCGAGCTTGTTCGCGCGCGTCAAGGACTGCTCGGGCATCTGCAGCACATCGCTGCCTCCGGTCTTCCTTCGGCGAATCCGCTCGTTCAGTGCGTCGAGAGCGGGCGAGGCCCCAAGACCGGTCGCCAGCTGCAGCAGTGCCGCGGATTTTTCCGGATCCCCGGCATCGAGCGCGGTCCGCGCGCGGTCGAGTATCTGCCCTTGCACCGCGCCGACGATCTGCGCAAGTGCAGCGTTCTTGGGATCGGTCGCGCGCAGCTGATTCACGTAAAACAATGCGTTGTCATTGTCCGGCTCGGTCAACTTGCCCTGCGCCAAACGCGATTGCGCCAGCTCGAGGTACTGCGGCAAATCAGGCTTTTGTGCGGTCTGCTGATTTCGCGCGAGGGTGAGATCGCGCTGCAGGCTGGTTATCGACGCCGCCGGCGCGCCCATGCCGTGCATCTCGGCGAGGATGCGATCGGCGTCGGTGTAGTTGCGTTGCTGGATTGCGCTGTGCCCCATTTGCGACAGGCGCTTGAGCAATTCCTGTGTCTGGCCCTGCATGGCAGGACCGCCGGCGCCGGCCTGCTTCGCCTGATCGAGGTAGTACAGCGCGCTGTCGTTGTGCGGATCGATCACATGATCCTGTTGAATGCGCGCATCGACGAGCTTGAGCAGCCGCGCTATTTCGAAATCTTCGCGTCGACGGCGAACCTCATCACGCAGCTGGGCCAGTTTCCCAGCCGGAAGAGCTTTGCTACGCGCGGCATCATCGATGAGCTGGGTGGCGCGGTCGAAATTCTGCGCATTCAGCGCCGCGAGAATCTGTGCCGGGCCCAATTCGGCGCGCAGGTTCGCAATTTTTTCATCGAGGGCGGAAAGTCGCCGATCGTTGGCATCGATGCTGCGTGCCGTTTCCAAAAATTGCAAAGCGACGTCGAACTTGCGGTCGTCGAGCGCCGACTGCACGCGTGCGATCAGGATTTCGGAAATTCGCTGCAAGCCTTGCCGCGCCTCGCCATTTTCGGGGTTGAGGATCAGCACCTCTCGATAGAGGGAAAGCGCACTGCCCGCCACCGGATCGATGAAGTGCCGGTCAAGCATGGCCTGCTGCGCTTTTTCGATGAGCGCATCGACTTTCTCGTCGGCTTCGGCTTGTTTGACGGGAGCCGCCGGCGCCGATGCGGCCTTGCCGGGCGCTGACGCCGCCGTAGGCGGTGGCTTCACATCGGTCGAACTCTGCCGGGCGAGCATGAACGCCGCCAAGGCGGCTACCGCCACGCCGCCGATCACGGCGGGTACCAGCCACGGCTTCTTTGGAGCCGCGGGCGCGGCAGGTGGTGGTGCCGACCCGTCGCCCAAAAGCGCCAATCGCGAATTCACTTCTTCGTGGGCGTTGTCGAGCGCGCTGGACAAAACATTGTCGACGATGGGCAGCCCCACATGAGCGACGAGCTGCCGGTGTTGAATGGGAAGCGCCCACGCGCCGGCGCTGGTCGCATCGTCCAAGGCGACGATGGCAAAGCGCGAGGAATGCAAATGCAGACGCGACAGCACTGCGGCTGGGTCCGGGTGGTTGCGTGCATCCCACAACACGATCCCGGCTTGGCCCGAGGGCACGGAACTGATCAGCTCGTCGATGGTATCGAGCTGTTTGAGAATAAGGCCGGCGTTCAAGTCCGCGCCGATCTGCGGCCACAGCGATTCATCCGTGGACACCAGCAGCACGCCGAGCTTTTGCTTCTTCACCGGCTGGGGCAACGGTCGCTCGGCCGGCTCAGCGTCGGTAAGTTCCTGTTTTCTCAAATTCTTCGGCATCGTTATAGTTCCATGTCGCGATCGCCACAGATCAGCGTTGTTGCGCTGCGATTACATTCGTAACCGCGAATGTTTTGTGTTTTGCTTAACACAATTAAGGTTCCGGGAAATGCCGGGTCTACGACATGCTTTGGGTCACATTTGGGTACGCCGAGGCACGTGGAATGACCGTCACGGTCGGGGCAAACATGAAAGATGAGAACTGCTTCGCAGAGCGCGAAGGTCTGCTGCAGGCGCCGTCCGGCTCAAAAGGCGCTGCGCCGCCGGATCGGAGAAAAAGGGCGCCCCGGGGGCCGCCCCGGCGAGCCGCTACTGCTTGGTACCCGTGAAAGTACCGTCGCCAAACTGCCCGAGCGACACCTTTCCGCTCATGGTCTTGCCGTCGGTTTTGCCCGAATACTTCACGGCGAGACTTTGGCCTTGCGCATCGACCTTGTATTCGATCGTCACGTCATCGCCCGTGACCGAACCGGTCACTTGCGCCTCGCCCAGCTGCCCCTTGTAGCTCCCGGAGAGCGCCTCGCCCTTCTGAATCAGGATGAATGTCGGGGAACCGCTGCCCGCACTGGTCTGCACCGCCATGATCCATGTGCCGGTCACGTCCGCCGCGCTCGCCAACTGCGCGAATGCGACTGCCGCGGCTGCCAGCAGCGCACCCAAGCCGGTTTTGAATTTCATTGTCATTGCCATCCCCCCGTGACCCAAGCGGCGCATCGGCGCGCCCGCTCTATAATTGCCCGAGATCATGATACGCGATCGTTTTGGGCAATGAGGAAATCCGCGAACAGCGCACGTTTTCTAAACTCTATATTGCAGAGTACTTGACGGCGCACGGAACCGTCAGTTAGTGTCGATTCGTGGATGACACGACCGTACGCCTCGATTCTCATGCTGCGGCGACGCTGCGCTACATTCGCTCCTCCATGGAGGGCGCGGTGTTGCTCGCTGTTCCGGGCTCCGCGGGCATTGTCCTGGGGAGCATCGCGCTGATTGCGGCGGCGCTCTGTCTGGTGCCGGGTTTGCACCGTTATTGGTTGGCTATTTGGCTGGGGGCCGCCCTGGTGGGCGCAGTCCTCGGCAGTATCCTGATCGTACGGGAATCGTCGCTTAGAGACTTGCGGCTGGCCGGTACCCCGCTTCTCAAATTCGCGCTGTGCCTCGCGCCGTCATTGGGTGCGGGTCTGGTCATGACGGCGGTACATTGGTTCGCCGGCAACCAACACGCCATCCCCGGTACCTGGCTGCTCCTCTATGGCTGTGCACTGGTGGCCGCAAGCGCCGCAACGACGCGCGTCATTGCGACTTTGGGTATTTTCTTCATCCTGTTTGGGCTGTTGGCGCTGCTATTGGGAGATGATTTGCAGATATTGATGCTCGGCGCCGGGTTCGGCGGTCTGCACATAGTCTTTGGCTTTCTGATCCGACGCATGAGCCATGGCCGCGAAGCTTAGCGCGCGCACTGCGATTCAGGCGGCGCAAAAGCGCACCAAGCTCGCCGCCGTGGCTGCGGCGCCGATCGACAACAACGATGCGACATTCGACCGGCTGGTGTACGAGCGCGTGCGGCTGGGGATCATGAGCGCCCTCGCGGTGCGCGAAGAGCTGACATTCAACGAACTCAAGTCTCTGTTCGATGTCAGTGACGGCAACCTGAGCGCTCACGCCCGCAAGCTCGAGGAAGCGAGGTATTTGACTTGCACGAAATCCTTCGAACAGCGCCGCCCCAAAACCGTCTATCGCCTGACGGCGCTGGGGAAAAACGCCTTGAATCGGTATCTCGACCATATCGAAGCCGTGATCAAGGCGACCCGCCGCATGTGATTTTTCGGCTTGTGAACTTTGTGCCGCAGAGTAATAGATTATGCATGTAGCAATCATCATGGACGGCAATGGGCGCTGGGCATCGCAGCGTGGCCTGCCCCGCACCGCCGGTCACCGCGAGGGTGCCAAGACGGTCGACAGAGTCGTCGAGGCCGCGGCGCGGCGCGGTATCGGCACGCTGAGCCTGTATGCATTCTCGGCCGACAACTGGCGCAGGCCCGATCCCGAAGTGGGCGCATTGTTCACGCTTCTGCGCCGCTACCTGCTCAAGGAAACACCGCGATGCCTGGAGCGGTCCATTCGAATCAATGTGGTGGGCCGCAGAGACCGCCTGGCGCCGGAGGTGATTCGCACCATCGAGCACAGCGAGAGAACGACCGCCCATTGCCCGGGGATGAGACTGCGCATTGCCGTCGATTACTCCGCGCAACATTCCATGCTCGAGTCCTGCCGGCGCATGGCGCTCGAATCCAGCGTGGACTGCTCCCGCTTCAAGGAGCACCTTGCCGACGTGGACCATTCGGCGACGGTGACGCCGGACGTGGACCTGCTGATCCGCACCGGCGGGGAGAAACGATTGAGCGACTTCCTGCTGTGGGAATGCGCTTATGCCGAGCTCTGCTTCGTCGATGCTTTCTGGCCTGACTTCGATGAGCTCGCTTTTGCGCAGGCTCTCGATGAATTCGCGAAACGCGAACGGCGATTTGGTCAGGTCGGCACATCGGGTCAAATCGCCGCACGCGCGAAACACGGATAGCGCTTGAACCGCCGGCGGCATTCGATTTTTTGGCTCATACCCGCGGTGGCAGCGGCATTCTTTTCGGTCGCGGCCCACGCGGACAATTTTGGCGGGGTCCGCTATGACAGGCAGCGCGACCAGTTGATAGTGACGATGATTTACCGCGGCACCAACCCCAACCATAAGTTCTCCCTCAGATGGGGAGAGTGCGAGGCCAATCAAGCGGGCGGCCTGCCGGGAGTGACCGCCGAGATCTTGGACGATCAATTCATTGATCCGGAAGAGCAGGACTTCCGGAAGACCGTGCACTTCAGCCTGGCCGGATTGCCCTGCCCCCGCCCGGCAAGCGTCACCCTGAGAACCGCGCCGCGATTCTTTTACACACTGACCATTCCGGGTTGAGCGACGCCTTTCCCGAGCCATGCGTGTACTGCTCGTTGAGGACGACGCCATGATTGCGCAAGGCCTGCAGACCGCGCTTCGCCAGGGCGGTTTCGCGGTCGACTGGATGCGCGACGGCAGAAGCGCGGCGGCAGCATTGCAATCCACCGCCTTTGACGTGGTGCTGCTCGACCTTGGGTTGCCGCACCGCGACGGCATCGATGTTCTGCGCGAACTGCGCAAGCGGGGCGATGCCACGCCGGTCATCATTCTCACCGCGCGCGATGAGATTCAACACCGCATCGCGGGCCTTGACGCAGGGGCCGACGACTACATCGTCAAGCCATTCGATCTCGACGAGGTGACGGCCCGCATGCGTTCGGTGCTGCGCCGCGCTGCCGGACGCGGTGATCCGACCATTCTGCACGGCGAGCTGCGCATCGATCCGGTCGCGCACACCGTCGAACGCGACGGAAAGCCGGTCAGCGTCTCGGCGCACGAATTCGCGGTGTTGGAAGCGCTATTGCAGCGCCCGGGCGCGGTGCTGTCGCGATCACAGCTGGAAGACCGTTTGTACGGCTGGGACGAACAGATCGGCAGCAACGCGGTCGAGGTCTACATCCACGGCCTGCGCCGCAAGCTCGGCAGCGAGGCGATCCGGACATTGCGCGGCGTCGGCTACTTCATTCCGAAATAAATGAAATCGATACGCGCTCGACTGCTGGTCGCATTGATGATTCTCGTGGCGCTCATTTCGCTGCTTGCGGCGGGGGTCACTTACCGGCGCGTGTTGAATGAGACATCGACGCTGTTCGATTATCAGCTGCGGCAGATGGCATTGTCGTTGCGCACTCAAATCTCACTGGCACCGCGAATCGAGGTGCCCCCCGATCAAGGCGATACCGATTTCGTCGTGCAGATATGGGACATTTTCGGCGCCCGCACTTATCTTTCGCGGCCCGGGTTGCCGTTGATCAACCAGACGGTGCTGGGTTATGCCGATCTGTCCTTGGGCGGGGAATCCTGGCGGGCCTATGGACTGCAGACTGCGGATGGCGTGATTCAAATCGCGCAACCCGTGCGGGTCCGCGAAGCATTGGCGCGCGCCGCGGCGGAGCGGGTCGTCATACCGCTCATCCTGCTGCTGCCCATCATGATCGGCGCGGTCGCATGGATCGTGAGCCGCGGCCTCAAACCCCTGCGCTACGTCACCACCGAGGTACAACGCCGCGACGTGCGCAGTTTGACCCCGCTCTCGACGCACGATTTGCCGCTGGAAATCGAGCCTCTGGTCAGTGAGCTGAACCGGCTGCTGGCACGCCTGCAGCGCGCATTCGCCGTGCAGCGAGCCTTTATCTCCGATGCGGCGCACGAGTTGCGCTCACCGCTCACGGCACTGCGGTTGCAGCTTCAATTGCTCGACCGCGCCCCTGATGAGGCCGCGCGCATCGAGGCACGCGGGCGCCTTGGCGCGGCGGTCGAGCGCGCCATCCATTTGGTAGAGCAGTTGCTCGCTCTGGCTCGCAGCGAGCCGCAGGAAATGACTTCGAAATTGGCCACGGTGGATTTATCGGCCGCCGCCGCCGACGCCATCGCCGACACGCACGAATTGGCGCTGTCCAGGCAGGTCGATCTGGGTTTGGATGCGACGCCGGAACTCATTGTCCGCGGTGATCGTGACGCGCTGCGCGTCCTGGTGCGAAACCTGGTCGATAACGCAGTGCGCTACACGCCGCCCGGCGGCTCGGTTCAAGTGCGCGCCCACGCAACGCCCAAGGCAGCGCTGTTGGAAGTCACCGATTCCGGCCCGGGCATTGCCCCGGCGGATCGGGAGCGCGTGTTCGATCGCTTCTATCGCCGCGCCGCAGCCCAGGAAAGCGGCACCGGCCTCGGACTGGCCATCGTCAAGGCGATCGCCGAGCGCCATGGCGCACAGATCGCGCTGGACGAAGCTCCGGGCGGCGGCCTGCATGCCACCGTGAGCTTCCCCGGGGGGTCTTAAGGCTGCCTTAAGGAAGCCGTGTGAACCTGGCCACAGGAGCAATGGCTATCGGCATTCATATTTTAGGAGCTCACATGCAACTTCGCACCAGGACGCTGGTATGGTCGGCAGCAGGCCTGCTCGCCGTCGGTACCGCCACGGGCTTATCTGCCCAATCCCTATTGCAGGCCCACGCTTCGCCGGCCGTGGCGGGCGCGATCAGCGATTCCATTCACGGCGCAGCGTCTCAGACCGTTCCCATGATCACCGCGCCCAACTATCGCGCGATCGTGGCACGCAACCAGGCTGCCGTCGTCGGCATCACGACCGCCGGCCCGATAAACACATCGGGACCGCAAGAGTTCGGTTTTGGCGGCCGCGGCGAAGAGGGCGGCGACAATCCCTTCGAACAGTTCTTCCGCGGACTCCCGATACCCAGGCAGCATGGCATACAGCATGCTCAAGGCTCCGGATTTCTGATTTCCGCGGACGGACTGGTGCTCACCAACGCGCATGTCGTGGACGGCGCAAAAGAAGTCACCGTCAAACTCTCCGATCATCGCGAATACAAGGCCAAAGTCTTGGGCGCCGATCGCAGCAGCGACATCGCGGTGCTCAAGATTGACGGCCATGGTCTGCCCAGCGTCACCCTGGGAGATTCGGACCAGCTGGGTGTCGGTGATTACGTGCTCGCGATCGGCGAACCATTCGGCCTCGAAGAGACTGCGACCGCCGGCATCGTCAGCGCAAAAGGCCGCTCGCTGCCCGGCGACGGATACGTGCCGTTCATTCAAACCGACGCGGCGGTAAATCCCGGCAATTCCGGAGGCCCGCTATTCGACGCCGGCGGTGCTGTGGTCGGCATCAACGCCCAGATCTACAGCAATTCAGGCGGCTTTCAGGGCGTTTCCTTCGCCATCCCGATCAATCTGGCGGTGCAGATCAAAGACCAGATCGTAAAGACCGGCAAAGTCGTGCATGCGCGATTGGGCGTCGAAGTGCAACCGCTGAACCAATCGCTCGCGGAGTCCTTCAAACTGAAGACGCCCAACGGTGCGCTGGTGGCCAAAGTCACACCGGACAGCGCGGCGGACAAGGCCGGCATCAAGGTTGGCGATGTGATCCTCAAGTTCAACGGTTCGCCGGTTCTCGATGCAGGACAGCTATCGCAGCGGGTCGGGGTCATGACTCCCGGCGACAAGGCGTCCCTCGATATTTGGCGCGACGGCAAGATCGTTTCGCTGACCGCGACGATCGGCAATGCAGCGGTGATGGCCTCTGACGAGAGGATCCGGCGGCGATTCCGCGCCGGCCAAATTGGGGTTGGCATTGCGTCCCTTGAATCCCGAGGAACGCCGCCAAGCCGGCGTCCCCGGCGGTCTGGTGGTCGAAGATGCTCAGGGCCGCGCCGCCGACGCCGGCATCCAGCCCGGGGACGTGGTGCTGTCTGTGGACGGAGTGCCCGTGCAGAGTGTCGGGCAACTGCGCAATATGGTGAAGGAGCACGATCAGCAGATCGCGCTGCTCATACAGCGCGGCGACGTGCGCCTGTTCGTTCCTGTGACTCTGGGGTAAGGTGTCGAAAGTACTTTGTCATCGCTTATAGGAGCGGCAAATGGCGACCGGTTGGGCAAAAGAAGGCGCAGTACAGGAACAGATTGACGCGACCGTCAAGGACGCCATCAGCCTTGCACAAAGCCGTTTGCCGCAGGGACCTTCCTTGAGCCACTGCGCCGGGTGCGGCACCGAGATTCCGCAGGCCCGCCGCGACGCGGTGGCCGGGGTTCGATTATGCCTTTCCTGCCAGGATACCCATGATCGCGATCCGGCGCGGTCCAGCGGCTATAACCGGCGCGGCAGCAAAGATAGTCAGCTGCGCTGAACGGACAGCTGCGCTGTCATTTGGATGAAGCAGTCGCGCCGGTACATGTAAAGGCAACGCCCTGCTGGGTCGCGTTGACAGGACTCGGCCGCCTGCTTGCGGCGAGACCGTGATCGCTACGCTTTTGACTTGCGCCTGATCTCCGGCACCAAGCGTTGCAGGGCGGTTTTCTTGTCCGGGGTCTGATCGTTCGGCCCCAGGAATTCCATGAGCGCCGTGCCGCTCATGGCATTTTCGGCCACGACTTTCAATGCCACGAGAGTCGGGGTTGCCAGTATCACACCCGCGATACCCCAGAAAAGACCGCCGAACCACAGCGCCAGGAAAATGAGCAGCGGGTTGACCTCGAGCCGCCGGCCGACGAAGAGCGGCTGGATGAGCTGTCCCTCCACAGCCGCCAAAGCAACATAACTTGCCGATACGGCAGCAACTTGGCCGAGTTTGTCGAAGCTCACCACCGCCGCCAGCGTTATGATGATGAGCGTCGTGGCGGGTCCTGCATACGGGATGAAATTCAGCGCCGCGGCAATGATGCCCCACAAATATGGCGTGGGCATGCCCAACAGCATCATCAAACCCGCGGTCGCAAGCCCCAGACCTAGATTGATGATCGCGGTCGTGACATAGAACCTGCCGACTTCTCTGCGGACCTTTTCGATGACCTTGAGCACATGCGCGGCGTTCAGATCGTCGACAAACGCGGCCGTCATTCGCGCACACATCGGCGGACCGCCGGCGAGCAGGAAAAGCGTGACGATGACGAAGGTCAATATACTCACTATCACCCCGCGCGTGGCGGCGAGGATGAGGACGGGTGAGTCACCGCTTTTTGCAATTGCCGGTGCAGTGGCGGGCGCACCGGGATTGGCGGCGCCTGTGATATTGCCGGCGCTGGCTCGAATCTCCTCCATGTGGTCATGAATTTGGCCGCGGGCACCAACTTGCGCTTGATGGTTTTCATCGTCGCAGGCGCCGTCGAATACCACTGCTGTAGCGGAGTCCACATCAAATCGACGAGCCCCGCCGTTGCCGCCAAAAACACGATCAAAATGACGCTTGCACTCAGGCTTCGCGTGATTCGGAACTTGAACAGTGTTTCCACGGGGCCGGAGAGAATCAGGGCTGCGAGAATCGCAAGGGCAATGGGAATAAATGCCTGATGTGCGACATAGAGCAGCAATCCGAAGGCGCTGAGCGCCAACAGTTTGACTGCGGTGAACTGACGGACATGCATCGCAGTGGGTTTGGCTTGATCGCTTGGTGTCGGGTCGTTCATCCGTTTTTCCCGTGGTTGGCGCTGCGATATCGCAATGTCGCCGGTCGTTTGATGGACAGCAGCAGCCGATCCTACCGCAAATGCGGATAAGCGCTGCAGGGCTGTGTCACAGGCGGCGCTGACCGATGCGTTGACAGGTCATGCCATTTGCCGGCACGACTTAGATCACGTAAGCATGGACTGCCGCTTCGGTCGCCGCGCGCTTTGCAGGGCACTGTTTCAATCGCTCGATGAGCCAGCGGCCTGCGGGCCCGGGCGGTTGGGCGGTGAGATAAACCACCGACATCGGCAACATCATGCCCTCAGGAGTCATGTCCTCGATCGGCAGCTTGACGAGGCGCCCTTCCGCCAGGTCGCGTTTCACCGCATGCAGCGGCATCCCGCCCCAACCCAAGCCGCTCAAGAGAAATGAGTGCTTCGCGAACAAGTCGCCGAGACGCCACGTCAGCGGCGACAGCACACCGAACTCCCGCCCTGCCGACAACTCCGACCGGTCGGTAAGAACGAGTTGCACATGTTTCGCAAGTTCCACCTTCGTGATCACACCCTCGACGGCGGCAAGCGGGTGTTCGCGTGCGGCGACCATGACGATTTCAACCCCGTTCAGCCTTTCTGCCGTCATCGAAGGCGGCATGAGCGGCAGCGAGCCGACGACGCCCAAGCTGCAACGGCCATCGATCACGGGTTTGTATGCGCCTCCCAATGCCTCGACGTAAAGCCGCAGGGGCGTGCGCGGAAATCGATCCCTGAACTCCCTGGCGGACGCGGTGATGGCCTCGATGGGAAACAAAACGTCAACGACCGCCGAGAGCTCCGATTCAAGACCGCCCGCGATGCCCTTGGCGCGTGCCTTGAGTTGGTCGACGTTGCCGACCACGCTGCGTGCGTCGCTCAAAAGAAGCGACCCGGCCTGCGTGAGCTTGGGGTAGCGTGCCGAACGATCGAACAGCGCGACGCCGATCTGCCCTTCCAAATTGCTCACCAGTTCGCTGATCGCAGATTGCGCGCGGCGAAGTTTGCGGGCGCCCGCGGAAAAACTGCCCTCGTCCACCGCGGCGATAAATGCCCTCAACTGATCCAACGAGACGCCGTCCAGCATGAATTGTCGTCCTACCCATCGCGTTTAGGGATACATAGTATCGCAACATAACGACTATTCGCGTGAGATCAGGCGTTCGAGCCGGGGTTTGCTTTGCGCGCGGAGGCAAGAGAACGCGATGAGCGCGCCGGAGCATCGCGGCGTTGGTCCCTAGCCGTCCATTTGCTCCAACTCCTTACCCCGCGTTTCATGCACCATTTTGACCACGAAGATGATCGAAATGAACGCACAGGCGGTGTAGAAGCCGTAGGTAATGGGCAGACCAATGAATTTGGCCGCCGCGGGAAAGCTCACACTGATCAGGAAATTCGCGGTCCACTGCGCAGCACCGCTCACGGCCAGTCCGGAGCCGCGGATCTGATTTGGAAACATCTCACCCAGCATCACCCACATGACCGGGCCCCAGCTGCCGTTGAAAAACACCACATAGAGATTGGCGCTGATGAGCGCCACCCGGCCGATCTTCGGCGCCAAATGCAGTGTGCCATTGGCCAAATCGCCGGTGGCGAACGCAATGGTGAGGATACCCAAGGTCAGTGCCATGCCGATCGAACCGATCAATAGCAGCGGTTTGCGGCCGATACGGTCGATGACCGTGATCGCCGCCAGACAGGCCGCAATGGACAGTGTTCCGCTCAGGATGTTGATCTTGAGCGAGTCCGCCTCGCTGAAACCCACCGCCTGCCACAGCGACGCGCCGTAGTAGAAAACCACATTGATGCCCACCAGCTGCTGAAAGGTGGCGAGGCCGACACCGACCCAAACAATGCCGCGCAACCGGCCGGTCGAGCGATCGATGAGGTCAGAGAGGCGCGGCGCATGGTCGACGGCGAGTGAACCGCGGATTTCGATGGATTTGGACTCCGCGGTGGCAGCGTCGAACAGCCGCGTCAACACCGCCTTGGCCTCATCCAGACGGCCCCGCGCCACCAGATAGCGAGGGCTTTCGGGGATGAACAGCAGCGTCAGCAGAAATACCGTGGCGGGAATGATTTGTGCCCAGAACATCCAACGCCAGGCCGCAAACCCAAGCCACAGAATATCGACGGATCGACCTGCGGTATGCGCCAAGAAGTAATTGCCGAGAAATGCTCCGGTCAAGCCCGCGATGATCATCACCTGCTGCAGGCTCGATAAGCGGCCGCGCATGCTCGCCGGCGTCACTTCGCTGATGTAGGCGGGCGACAGGACGCTGGCCGCACCCACGCCGACGCCGGCGGCAAATCGCGCGATGATCATCATCAGCGCGGAACCGGCAGCACCCGCCGCCAGTGCACTGAGGATGAAGAGAATGGCCGCGGCCAGCATGACCCGGCGCCGGCCCCAGCGATCGGCAGAACGTCCGGCCGCAAACGCGCCCACGGCGCATCCCGGCAACAGAGCACTGACGGTGATGCCGAGCCAGGCCTCGCTCAGGTGAAATGTGGTTTTCAGCCCGTCTTGCGTGCCGTTGATCACGCCGCTGTCGTATCCGAACATGAAGCCGCCGATGGTCGCCACACCGACGATCGCAGCGATCAGCGGTAGATTGATGGTCGCGTGGGTATTTTCGCTCAAACTACTCTCCCATTTTGAGCGTGCGCCATCAGCGTCTGCCCCGATCTAGGTTCTTATTCCTGTCATCGTCCAAATCCGCATAGGATTATAGCGCGCCGCACCACATGCTGGGTGAAACTCAGAGACGCGGCGCCGGCTTGAAGCTTTGCGAGTCGCTGGGCTGCGGGGTGGAAACCGGCCCTGGCAGCGCTTTCACGGCGGAGGCTTGAGCGGCATGCCGTTCGCGACTCCCTTTTGCCGCTCGCGCCGTGTAACCCGCGGTCTGGCGCACACCCCACCGCGGTTTCAAAGCACCCATTACAGTGCTACCACTTAGATGAATCAGCCGCTCGAGCCCGATGGCCGGTGCCGCCGCTGTAGGGTAGGTGATTCATCGCAAGGATTTGTCGAAGCCACTGGGAGACTACCGTGATTATCCGATCAATTTTTCGTTTTGCCTCCGTTGCGATCTTGAGCCTCACCGCCACTTATGCGCTGGCCGGCGATTTTTTCGAGGAAAAAGGCGTTGCGCTGAATAGCTATGACGCACTTTCCTACTTCACATCCGCGCCGGATCCGATTCCGGGCGTCAAAGAACTGAGCTACGAATACAAGGGCTCGAAGTTCTACTTCATCACCGGCGGGCATTTGCGAGCCTTTGCGACCGATCCGGAACGCTACGCCCCGCAGTACGGCGGCTTTGATGCCTACGGCGTGTCGCAGGGCCGCAAGGTTGGCGGCCACCCGCGTGTGTTTGCCGTGGTCGACGGAAAGCTCTACATGTTCAGCGATGCCGAGTCACGCAAGAACTGGAAGAAAGATATCGCGGGCAACGTCGCGCGCGCATCTGAGCAGTGGTCCGAGGTATCGAAGCCGGTGGCGCAAAACCGTTAGGCTGCGATGGCGATCAGGTTTAAGCGATAGAAGTCAGGCCAGAGCCAACAGTGACGCTGGCCCTGACTGCACGCTGGCCCTGACTGCACGCTGGCCCTGACTGCACGCTGGCCCTGACTGCACGCTGGCACTGACTGCACGCTGGCACTGACTGCACGTTTCAGCCTCCGTCGGTTTGCGCCCTTCAGATCGAATACGATGGACCCCACTCGCCAGGCGGTTGGGGTTGTTTGGGGCAAAGGTCTTCCAGCACTTCATAGTGCCGAACCTTGTCGTCATACGCGACCACCGTGGCTCTGGCGCCCGTATAGATGATGGCATTCTCGGACGCGTCGCCTGCGAAGTCACGAATCGCCTCCAATGATTCCCAGCGAGTCAGGACCAAGAACTCCATGAACTCGCCGTTTGCCCGCTGACTCAAGAATCCGCCCAGAAACCCGCGGATCGCGCGAAGCTCCGGCACCAGTTCCCTGCGAAAATACTCTGGATACTTCCCTGCTTCGGATTGCCTGGCGCGACAGCGCCACTCGCGAATTATCATCTAATCCCTACTCCCTTCGCTCGTTGCCCTCGCTTTCTAATGTTGGAAGGCGCGAGTGACTCCGTTCGTTCGCAACTATTACATAAATGCCTGGTGATCCGCACGGGATTTTGGCCGCCGTGGCTGCGGTTGCCTTATTGCAACACCTGTTCGCCCAGATCATGCCAGGCGACCACGTTTTGCCTTTGTTCCCCAAGTTTCTCGATGCCCAAATGCATGACATCGCCGGCCTTGAGAAAAAGCGGAGGTTTGTGACCCAGTCCTACGCCGGGCGGTGTGCCGGTGATGAGCAAGTCGCCCGGATACAGGGTCATGAACTGACTCACATAGGCGATCAAATGCCGCACCGGGAAAATCATTTTTTGCGTGTTGCCGGTTTGCACGCGGCGGCCGTTGAGATTCAAGAACAGCTCCAGCTCTTGCACCTCGCCGATTTCGTCGGCGGTTACCAACCACGGCCCCACCGGTCCGAACGTATCGCATCCCTTGCCCTTGTCCCATTGCGTGCCTCGCTCCATCTGAAAGGCGCGTTCGGAGACGTCGTTGGCCAGTACGTAGCCCGCGACATACTGAAGTGCCTGGCCCTCACTGACGTAACGCGCGGTCCGGCCGATGATGACGCCAAGCTCGACTTCCCAATCACTTTTCAGCGAATCCTTGGGCAGCATCACATCGTCATTGGGACCGCTCAGGCAACTGATTGCCTTGGTGAACATGGGCGGTTCCGCGGGAATCGGCAGCTGGGCTTCCTGGGCATGATCGGCGTAGTTCAAGCCGATCGCGATGAACTTGCCGATTCCTTTGACCGGAACGCCAAGTCGCGGCGTACCCGCCACCCGCGGCAGCGCATCGCTATCCAAGGCCGCAATGCGCGCCAAACCCTCAGGTGTCACCGTTTCGGGGGAAATATCCCGGACGTGGGCCGACAAATCGCGGATCACACCCCGGCTGTCCAGCAAGCCCGGTCTTTCGTTCTTCGGCGGCCCGTAACGCAGCAGTTTCATCGGATCAGGCCCTCACGACCCGGCATGGGACGACCTATCGCGGCGCCGACAGCGGTGGATTGCCGCTGTAGCGCTGGAACCAGCCCATCATGTACAGCTGCGTCCGCATCCAGTTCGACGGTTTCGATCCGGTGCCGTGGTATTCCTGATCGAAGCGCAGCAATGCGGCGGGGACACCGCGGTACTTGAGTGCCTGGTAGAACTCCTCGCTCTGGGGGATGGGCGTGCGCCTGTCCAGTTCGCCGGTCATGATCAGGGTGGGTGTTTTGACGTTGCCGACATGCATGAGCGAGGATTGCTCCAGCCAATCGGTGGGATCTTCCCAGAATGGCTTCTTGAAGAAGCGGTAGGTGAAGAACGGGACGTCTGTTTCACCTGCCATGCTGATCCAATCGGCCACCGGGCAGCGTACCGCCGCGGCCGCAAAGCGATTCGTGTGCGTGATCACCCAGCTCGACAATACGCCGCCGCCGCTGCAGCCGGATACGTACATGCGTGACTCATCCACGATGCCCTGCTTCACCACCGCATCGACGCCCGCCATCAAGTCATCGTAGTCCGGTCCCGGATAATGCTTGGCAATGGCCTTCTCGAACTCGCTTCCATAGCCCGTCGACCCGCGGGGATTGACGAAGATGACCACGTAGCCGTTGGCCGCGAAGTTCTGGAACTGCGGGCTGAATCGCACGTTGTACATGGCATACGGACCGCCGTGGATCTCGAGCAGCAGCGGATAGTGGCGCTTGGGATCGAAATCCGGCGGCTTGACCACCCAGCCTTGAACGCGCGCACCGCCGCTGGAGTCGTACCAAATCTCTTCGGCATTGGCGAGGCTGACGCCTCTCAGCAGTTCGTCATTGAGATGCGTGAGCTGCTGCATCGTTTGCGGCCGGCGCGGATCAAGGACCACGACGTCGCCCGGCGAACGGAAAGATGAGCGAATCGCTGCGATGGCGCCGCCCTTGCCGATCGTCGGGTCGGTCAGCGCCTCAGGGCCGCTGGTCAGCCGGCGAACGCCCTTGCCCTTCGACCATTGGTAGAGGTGAACGCTGCCCCGATCCTCGGCCGTGAAATAAAGTGCGCTGCCATCCGGCGCCCACTTCAGGTTCTGAGGCTCGCGATCGAAACCCGCGGACTGCAGCGAGGCGCCGCTTCCGTCCGCCGACATCGTCCACAGGTCCATGGGGCGGGTCGCATCGGTTTTTTCCCATCCGACATAGGCAATCGTCTTGCCGTCCGGCGCCACCGACGGCTGCACCCACGTGCCGGGCGTTTTCGTGAGACGGGTGGCGGCGCCGGTGCCCAGATCCACGGCGTAGAGATAGCTTTCGCGATCGGTGCGGTCGGCGTCTCCTTCCTTGAATGCCTCGACGATGGCGGAGCGGCCATCCGGCGTGAAGTCCCAGCCGACGGCGGTGGCGACTTCAAAAGAATTCTCTCCCACACTCCAAGCACCGCTGGTCACCTCACGCGGCGTGCCGCCGTCCCGCGCAATCAAAAAAAGATGCCGCCACCCACGTTCGGTAAATCCGGCACGGTCTCGAAATGTATGAAATCTCTCGGTATAGCGCGGCGGATTTGCCCATTTGGCGCCCGCGGGCGCCGCAGGCAAGTCGACCGACCATTTTTCCGGCGCCGGAACCCGCATCGTGAACCCTATCGACTTGCCGTCGGGAGACCAACGAAGGTCGGCGGGGTCCTCGGTGAGCCGCGTGAGCTGCGTGGGGGGGCCGGAAACTCCCAGGTCCATGACGAAAATCTGCATGCCCTTGGGCTCACCCTCGGCCAGAAATGCAAAGCTCTTGCCGTCGCGCGACCACACCGGCCCGCTGCCCTTGGCCAGGAAACGGTGATGCGAGCCGTCGGCATTCACGATCCAGATCGCGCTCTGAAACTTATCCTCGAGTTTGTTGACCATGGTTCGGGTGTAGAGAATTTGCGACCCGTCGGGCGAGATATGCGGCGCGCTCGCCGACTGAAGGTCGAGGTATCGGTCAACCGTAAATCGGCCCGGGACTCCGGGGTCGGCGCCGTAAACACGCAGCGCGAGGCTCATCAACCCGATCAGAACAATCTTTCGGCTCATATACATGCAAGTCCCCCGAATTGGTCCAACAAAAATATTGTGTGTTCAGCCATCAAGCGTGGCTTTCCTTGACCTCGTTCCCGAACCCCAAGTATGCAGCCTCGGGCCGACCCCTGCTAGCATGTGGATTCAACGCATACCTCGAGGATTTCATGACCACGTTATTCGATCCAATCAAAATCGGCCGTCTTACCTGCCCCAGCCGGATCTGGATGGCCCCGCTGACCCGCGGCCGCGGCACCCGCGAGCACGTTCCCACCGAACTCATGGCCACATACTATTCGCAGCGCGCGAGCGCCGGGCTGATCATATCCGAGGCCACCGGCATCAGCGTCGAAGGCAGCGGCTGGCCCTATGCGGGGGGACTGTGGGGCCAGGAGCATGTGCATCACTGGAGGGTGGTGACTCACGCGGTGCATCGCGCGGGCGGCCGCATGTTCGCACAGCTGTGGCACATGGGACGGATCGTGCACCCTTCCCTGCATGGCGTTCAGCCGATTTCCGCCAGCGCGACCACTGCGCCGGGCAAGGCCCATACCTACGATGGCAGGCAACCCTACGTCGAAGCGCGGCCGCTGGACCGCGAGGAAATTCCACGCCTCATCGGCGACTATGTGAACGCCGCGAGAAACGCCATCAACGCCGGCTTCGACGGGGTGCAGCTGCATGCTGCCAACGGCTATCTCATTGACCAATTCCTGCGCGACGGCAGCAACCGGCGTACCGATGTTTACGGCGGCCCGATCGAGAATAGGGTGCGTTTGCTGCGTGAAGTCGTCGAGGCGCTGGCGGACACCGTCGGCAAGGAACGCACCGCCGTGCGCTTATCGCCGAACGGCGACTCGCAAGGCGTTGACGACAGCAACCAAGCGGCACTATTCCCCGCGGCCGCCGCCGTTCTCGATTCGCTTGGCATCGCATTTCTCGAACTGCGGGAACCCGGTCCCGACGGAACCTTCGGCAAGACGGATCGTCCGCCCGTGGCGCCGCTCATCCGCCGGGCTTTCAAAGGACCGTTGGTCCTCAATTCGGATTACGATCTAGCGCGCGCACAGGCAGCCATCGCCACGGGCGCCGCGGATGCGATCACGTTCGGACGAAAATTTCTGGCCAATCCGGACCTGCCGCATCGATTTGCAGACAATCTGCCGCTCAATCCCGACGATCAGAAAACATGGTATTCGCAGGGGGCGGAAGGCTATGTTACGTATCCTGAGGCAAGGAGCCTGTCCGAGTATTCCGCGTGAGCCGCGCCGGCCGGCTGCTTTGCGGTCTCGCGCTCCGTGGCGCGCTGGACGCATCCGGTCGGGCGTGAAGCTCGCCACAGACTTCGCACCATGAAGCGGCTGGCTGGAGACTACGACTACATCGTCATCGGCGCGGGAACCGCGGGATGTATCGCGGCAAACCGCTTGTCGGCCGGCCTGAAGCGGCGGGTTCTGCTGCTGGAGGCCGGCGGACGCGACGACTGGATTTGGTACCACGTGCCGGCCGGTTATCTTTTCACGATCGGGAATCCGCGCTGCGACTGGATGTTCCGAACCGAGAGCGAACCGGGACTCAACGGGCGCTCGCTCGCCTATCCCCGCGGCAAGGTGATCGGAGGTTCCTCGGCCATCAACGCCATGATCAGCATTCGAGGTCAGGCGGCGGATTATGACGGATGGCGATCGCTGGGCCTCGACGGCTGGGGATGGGCCGACGTGTTGCCGGCTTTTAGAAGCGTGGAGGATCATTTCCTGGGAAGCAGCGAGCACCACGGAATCGGCGGTGAATTTCGTGTGGAAGCGCCGCGCGTCGCCTGGAGAGTACTCGACGCGGTGCGGGACGCCGCGGTGCAGCTGGGTGTGCCCGCCATCGATGATTTCAATTGCGGCGACAACGAAGGCGTCTCGTATTTTCATGTCAACCAGAAGCGGGGTCGACGCTGGTCGGCGGCCGCTGGATTCCTGAAGCCCGCGCTCGGACGCCGGAATTTGAGGCTGGAGATGCATGTCCACGTCGAGCGTCTGATCATCGAAAACGGCCGCGCATGCGGCGTTGTGTTTTCGCGCGACGGCGAGAACTTCGAAGTCCGTACCGCCGGCACGGTCATCTTGTCAGCCGGCGCGATCGGTTCGCCGCAGATCCTGAGCTTATCCGGCATCGGCAGGCACGCATGGCTCGCCCCTCTCGGCATCAAGACTCTGATCGACCTGCGCGGTGTGGGTTCGAATCTTCAGGACCACCTGCAGCAGCGCGCGATCTACAAGGTCAGCAACGTCAAGACGTTGAACGAAACGTATCACTCCGCGCTTGGACGCGCGGGCATGGGTATCGACTATCTTCTCCGGCGGCGCGGGCCGCTGACCATGGCCCCATCGCAACTCGGTATTTTTATGCGCTCGGATCCGGCTCAACGCCGGGCGAATATCGAGTTTCATGTGCAGCCGCTGTCGCTCGACAAGTTCGGCGACCCTTTGCACCGCTATCCGGCCATCACCTTGAGCGCTTGCAATCTGCGGCCCACATCGCGCGGCACCGTGCGGCTCCGATCCGCAGATTCGCGGTCCGCGCCGATGATTGCGCCAAATTATTTGGCGACCGCGGAGGACCGCGCGGTCGCGGCGGACGCCATTCGCTGCACGCGGCGCATCATGGCCCAGACAGCCGTCCAGGGATTCGCGCCCGAGGAATTCCTACCCGGCTTGAATGTAGGCGACGACACCGCCTCGCTCGCCGCGGCCGCCGGAGACATTGGGACCACCATCTTTCATCCCGTGGGAACCGCGAGGATGGGACCTGCCACGGATACTGAAGCCGTCGTGGATGCGCGCCTGCGCGTCCATGGCATCGATCGCCTTCGGGTTGTCGATGCCTCCGTCATGCCGACCATCACGTCCGGCAACACGAACACTCCGACCGCAATGATTGCCGAAAAAGGCGCTCGGATGGTTCTCGAGGACTCTTGAGCAAGAGACGGGCACCCTGCTCTTTGAGCTGGAAACTAGTGATGCACGGTGATCGACGGATCCAAGAGGCGCAACGCATCGGCCGTTTGAATTTGACCCGTTCTGTCGAGATCGTCGCTCGAGTAGCTGCGTCCGTGGCCGCGGCAACTCTTGGTCGCTATGCGGCTGCCTGTGTCGGTCAAGCAGTTGGGATCCTTGATCGCCGCTGAGGCTGGGGGTTTTGAACCCGGGTTCTGCGGCGTTGCCGCACAGCCGAAGAGCACCAATCCCGAGACGATTACGCTGAGAAATCGCACTGTGACGCTCATAGTACCTCCTGCACGCTCCGTACTCCTGCGTGGGATCATTCTACGTCAACCCCCCTGGCACGCAACTCGATCACGGACCTGCACCGCGCAGCGGTTCCGGCTGAAAATCCAAGCATGGCGCAGCGAAAGCATTAAAATTCAGCCATTTGGTGCAAAATCCCCGCCATGGCGGGGTTCGCGATCGCGCTAGCTATTAGTTGATTGCAATGTCTGCCGTGCGCGGCGAGAGCAGCATTCTCATCCCGTGGCGGGCGCGCAGCGTGATCAAGCCCTGTGGGTCGACGGGATGTCCCGGCACCAGGCGCGGCTGAAAATGCTGCGCGAGCGTCGCGAGCAAAATCGTCGCCTCCGCGATCGCGAATGCCGCACCGATACAGATGCGCCTGCCGCCGCCGAACGGCAGATAGGAGAACCGCGGCCGGGCGGCGGACTGTTCGACTGAAAAGCGCTCCGGATCGAACCGCCCAGGGTTCTTCCACAGTTTCTGGTGCCTGTGAAGCACCCAGGGAACGATCATCACCGTGGAACCTTTGGGCACCGGCATGCCGGCGAGAGTGTCCTCGGCAAGAGCTTCCCGTTCGAGCGCAGGCACCGTCGGATAGATCCGCATGGATTCTTCGATCACCATACGCGAATAACACAGCTTGCCGAGATCGTCGTGCGTGGGTGCGCGGCCACCGAGCACCGCCTTTAACTCTGCGTGAAGCCTGGCTTCCTGCGCGGGATGTTGCGACAACAGAAACCAAGCCCAGGTCATGGCCATCGCGGTCGTTTCATGCCCCGCCATGAACATGGTGATGATGTGGTCGCGCACTTCCTGTGCGGACATGCCGACACCGGTTTGCTCGTCGCGCGCGCCGATCAATCGGGCCAGCAGGTCCTTGGGCGCGCTCTGTGCACCGCGTGCGCGGCTCTCGATCAACCGGTCGATGACCGTATCGAACTCGGCAAATGCGCGATGCGCCGCCTTGCTCCTGCCGAGGCCGGCAAGCCACTCAGGCCAGCCGAGCAGATCCAGAATATTCGGGCGCACCGTTGCTTGATAGCGTCCGGCAGCGTGTCCCATGATGGACATGATGTCGTCGGAGTCTGACGAGAACATCGTGCGCGAAATGATCTTGAGCGTCACTTCCATCATCGAGTCGGATACATCGACGCTCGTGTGCGCGTCGAGCGCCCGCCACTCCGCGATCAACTCCTCTGCGGCCGCGGTCATGATGGGTGTGTAGGAAGCGACGCTGCGCAGGTCGAAGGAAGGCGACATGGTGCGCCGATGCGCCTTCCAGGTGTCTCCTTCCAAGGTGATCAGGCCCTTCCCCAGGCCCGGCTCCAGAATGCGGCGTGTGATCTCGGTCTTTTGGTAATTTGCCACGTTATCCAGCAGAACGCGCTTGATGGCCGCCGGTTCGTTGATGATGAACACGTGGCGCCCCAGGACTTTCCGAGCGACCACATCGTGCTCGTAGGCTTCCTGGCCGAAGGTCTTGATGGTGCTGTCGCGCAGAGCGTCCAAATATTGCCATATGGACATGCGGCCGCGAGGGGGCACCGGGGCAGGCAATTCCGGATCGATGACAGAACTCTCGGGACCGTCAATCACTCGAGCCCCTCCCTTGGTCTTGGCATCGACGATTATAGGGTAAAGCGCGGTCCGCGTCAGACACGCTCGAAACGAGCGACGGTTTCCACGTGCTCGGTGAAGGGCATGAGGTTGAATGCCGTGAGACCCGTGAGACGCAGCCTGCCGCGCGAGGTGAGTTGCGCGGTGTCGTCGAGCAGCGATTCCAGCCCGCAGCTCACATACAAGAAGCGCTCGGGTGGCTGCTCGCCGAGGTATTGCCGCAGCTCGGGGTCCAAGCCTTTTCGTGGCGGGTCGGCGATCACCACCTCAGCGCCGCAAGCCGCCAGGCAGGCTGCGCCTGCGGGACCGGGGATGACCGAAACCTTTGCTCTATCCGCCGGATCAAGCTGCGCGAGACCGAGATCGAGTCCGCGCAACGAGTGCCGGCCGACTTCGTTCATGCGCACCTCGGCGGCACGGGCCAATACGGACAAGCCAATGGCCCCCACACCCGCGTAATACTCGGCGACCCGCGCGCCTTGCGGAATTTGCGTGCGCACGTGCTCGATGATGTCCTGTGCGAGGTCCAGATTGTTCTGTCCAAAAGCACCCGGTGGGTAGTGAACCGCCGCGCCGCCAAAGTGCTCCACCACGCTTTCTGTGCCGCACCACTTTTGGAACTCGGGACCGAGGATGGTGTTGGAGCGTTCAAGGTTGGCATTGAACCACAAGCTGTGCAGGTCGCTGCCAAGCCGGTCTCGGATCAAGTCCAGGCATGCACTCATGGGTTCAGGCGCAGCGCTGTTTGCAACCATGACGACTTGCGCAGTTTGCGAGCTGCGCTCCACCACGACCTGCAGGTAGCGTGCCAAGCCTAAGTGTGCGCCATCCGAGTAGCCGCTCACCCGGGTCTCGACCAAGGCGCGGCGCACGACGCCGGCAACCCGGTTGATCAATGCGTGCTGGATACTGCAGTTCGGAATGTGAACGACCCGGTGGGTGCCCAGTTCAAACAGGCCGACCTTGGGCGAGTTCAGGCGGCCGCGGATGGCAAGGCGCGCGCGCAGGCGAAATCCGGCGGTCCGCCCGGACACGACCGGGACCGCGGGCAACCCGTGCGCCAGGGCCAGCTCATCGAGCAGACCGCGCGCCGCTGCGGCAATCCCCCGTTCACCGAACCGCGGACACCCCGGGCAAGGCGGTCGATGCGGGCACGATGTCAATTCCTCGGATTGCCCCGGATTTCGCGCGTTCGACAATGATTCACATCTTCATATCTTGCGGCGGCAGTTCGAGGATTCGATTGCCGCTGCTGGATATCATGCTACCGGATCTAGCGCGGCATCGCACCGGGGGGATCATTCATGTCGTGGCGGGCATTCGCCATGAGGGCCCAGTCCTGAGGAGCAATGCTCTCAAAAAGCGCGTTGATCATTTGCTTACGAGCCTCGAGCACGATCAAGGCTCTGCTCGCCATGGCGGAAATGTCCGGAATCTTGATCCTTTGCCCGCGCCTATAAAGAACGGCTGCCTTCTGATATGCGGCTACCATGCTCAGCGCATAGGCTGAATCGAAATCGCCGGCGCTTTTTTCATTCATTTGCTCAACCACGCGGCGATGCTCCTCATCCAAATCATCCGGCACCGCCAAGCCTTTGCGCGCCGCGATGTGGCCGATGTCTGCGAGGGTCTTGCCGCAGTCGGCAATCATTTGCTCTGCAAAGTGGCGAACGGCCTCCGTGCCGCCGCGCATGACGGCCAGATGTCCGAGTTGTATCGCGGTCAGGCATGCGAGACCTGCCATCGTCACGAAGGTGCCTGGGAGAATGCTCTCGAGCGGTATATTTTCACGTTTCATGGCAGTACTTCTCGGTGTGGCAGCGTGCAGCTTTTCAGCTTGGGGGAATGGCCTGCGGGCTTATAGTTGCGAAAATCCATTCA
Organism: uncultured Gammaproteobacteria bacterium; assembly: GCA_963761345.1. Classification (GTDB taxonomy): domain Bacteria; phylum Pseudomonadota; class Gammaproteobacteria; order Steroidobacterales; family Steroidobacteraceae; genus Bog-1198. The sequence continues at coordinate 90,553 of CAVXGV010000007.1, read as the reverse complement.
CCGCGTAGGAATGGGGCGCAAAACTGCGTAAGCCCCGGTCCAATCAGGTTTCCCCCGGGTCATCCGCAGCGCGGTACAGTAACCTACGGGACGTGTCGAATCATTGGGAGATCCACAATTGTTGCATCAGCTGCGATTGCCGTCGGCTTTCACCGGCACACACCGGGTGGCACCCGGGGAAATCGACGAGTACGCGCATGTGAATAACGCGGTCTATCTGCAATGGCTCGACAGAATCGCGTGGGCGCATTCCGCAGCGCTCGGGGTGCCGCTGGAACATTGTCTTGCGCTTCGCCGCGGGATGGCAGTGCGGCATACGCGCGTCGATTATCTCGAGGCTGCGCTGCTCGACGACACTTTGCTCATGGCCACCTGGCTGGTGGTTTGTGATGGGCGCCTGCGATGCACGCGCCGATTCGAAATTCTGCGTACTGCCGACGATAAGCGGGTTCTGGATGCAGAGATCGAGTACTTCTGTTTGAACCTCGACACCGGAAAGCCCTGTCGCTTTCCGGCAGAGTTTGCTTCGCACTATACGGTGATGCCCGAAGTCGCAGCCGCCTACGCGATGCTGCCGGACTCCGCGCGTCATGTCGGTCGCTCCCGAAGTGCGTCCCCGTCCTAAGCTGCGTGCCCGCCTTAGATGAACCAGCAGTTCGTGGCGACGGTCATCCGCGTGTCACTGCCGCAAAAAAATCACTCATCGGCGATCCCAAGATCACGGCAGATCCGAAAGTTCGTCACGCAATGCCTCGAGCTCTTCGGCGTAATGCCGCGCCCGTCCCGATGATGTTCGGTAAAGCGGTTCGCGCACCTGCCACACGCTGGCGGTCTTGACGGCACCGCTGCGCGCCGCGACTGTCGGCACCTGCCCGGGCCACGGAATCCCCAAAAACAAACACAAGCCCTTGAATTGGCTTTCCGGCTCCTCGACCAGGGCATCGTAGCTGAAGTCGAGAATATCGCCCGCAAACTCGCTCTTCCAATGCCTCATCACACGCCGGTATTCGCGGTAGTAGTGAGCGATATGCTCGAGGCTCAAGGCATAGCTCATCTGCTGTTCGAGATGCAGGAAGAAAATCGACAAGCAATTGTCCAACGGATTTCGCGTGGTATGCACGATCTTGGCGTCCGGAAACAGCCGCTTGATGAGACCGATGTACAGGAAATTATCGGGGCGCTTGTCGATGACATAAGCCGCCTGTGCCGACACACGCATGAGTTCCGCCCTGTACCGGGCCGCTATCGCATCGAGTTGCTCGGGTCTCAAGGCCGCCGCCGCCTCGAAAAGCGGCGTCAGCTCGGTGTTGATCAAACGCGGCAGAAAATCGATTTCACCGCCCGCAGCGACGCCCGGAAGTGCCGCTAGAAGCTGCTCGGTCAAAGTCGACCCGGAACGAAACATCCCGACGATGAAAATGGGCCGCGGCGGGATATCGCTGGGACTGGCCCTGGCGCCGGACAACCCGGTCTCGATCAAGCGGTCGATGAAGGCCTGCTGCCGCGCACGGTCATAGGGGACGACATGGGGCCCCGCGCTCGCCAGACTCGCCTGATTGGCGGCCGTATAAGCCAAGAACGCGTCGCGGTAGTCGCCCGCGGCGTCAAGCAGGCGTCCGAGCGCAAAACCGAGACTGGCGCGATCGCGCATCGATGACGCAGCGGTGAGCGCCTCGGCCAGGGCTTTGACGAGAGCGGCATCGACGCTGTCGACCGGCTGAAGATTTGCGAAGCGTGCAAGCGCCTCGAAGCACCGCGGTTCGAGAGTGAGAACTCGCGCATACAGCGAACTGGCCTCCGCCCGCTTGCCGGAGTCCTCATACAGGTTGGCCAGGTTGAGCAGCGCCGGCGTGTAGGCGGGATTGAGCGTCAGCGCCTGCTTGAGCTCCGCGGCCGCGCTCGCGTGATCGCGCAGGAAATCGCTGAAGATGACGCTGCGATTCAGGTGCACTTCTTCCGGGCGCGCCACGCCCAAAGCGAGTGAGGTTTGATATGAAGCGAGCGCCTCGTCGAATCGAAAGGTTTGTCGTTGCAGTACCGCGAGGTTGTACCAGGCGTCGGGCAGCTTCGGCCACCGACCGAGAACCTCTCGATAGGCTGCGATGGCCTCCGCAGTCCGGTTTTCGCGATGCAACCGGGCCGCCCTACCCATCATTTCGTCGGAAGCCTCGCCCAAGGTCACCTCGGCCTCACATTGCCAGGAAGGGATTTTCCCATATCCTGCGCATTGCGGTAGCCTTGAGGCCGGCAAATACGCAAACCGCATGACCCGCGATCTCGAAACCGACATGAACACGCTGCGCACGGTGCTTCGCCTTGCGGAGAGTCGCGATTTTGCCGGCGCGGCTGCGTTGGCCGAACAAACCCTCGCCGGCGGTTTTGAACATCCCATGCTGCTCAATGTCATCGCCACGCGCCGTGAACAAGAAGGCCGGTACGAAGCGGCGCTGATTCTGCTCGAACGCGCGGTCGCCATGGCCCCCGGTGACGTAGGCGCACGCCACGCGTTGGGGTTGTGTCTGCAGCGTCTCGACCGGCCGGCCGAGGCGCTTGGCCAGGTCGACGAGCTTTTGCGACGGCACGCAGACCTCTCGTTTGCGCACGCCAGCAAGGGGAACGCGTTGATGGCATTGGGCTCGCTGGGCCGCGCCAAGCAGAGTCACCAGCGTGCCCTCGAACTCGAACCCGGCAATTTCTCGGCCACCGCGGCGCTGGCCTCGATCGCCACTCACCGCGGCCAACACCAGGAAGCGAGGGACTGGGCACAACGCGCGCTCAAAATCGTTCCCGGCTATCCGGATGCGGTATTGTGCCTCGCTGCCGCGGAACTGGCCGGCGGTGATCCGGCGGCGGCGGAAGAAATGTTGAGGCGGCTCATCATCGATTCCCGGGCGGGTCCCTCCGATCGGGCGCGTGCGACCGGCCTGCTTGCGGATGTGCTCGACGCCGGCAGCCGTTACGATGAGGCATTCGAGGCCTATAGCGCCTGTAACCAGGCGCTTCGGCATATTCACCGTCGCTTTGCCGCCTCCAATGTCTTGGGCTATACGCGCGCCTCGGGCGCGGCGCTGCAGCAGCTCGACGCCCGCCGATGGAAACTTGTCCCCGAGGCAACGCCCGCCGCTGCCGGCCATGTCTTCCTGCTGGGTTTTCCGCGCACCGGCACCACCCTGGTCGAGGTCGTTCTGGACGGCAATCCGCGCGTCGTCAGCCTGGAAGAACACGAGTTGCTCACCGACGGCGTGCTCGCCTTCATGCGCGAACCCTTGAATTTGGATGCTCTGGCGCACGCAGATGCGCCGGCCGTGAATGCGTTGCGCGAGGCTTATTGGCGCCGGGTGCACAGCGCCGGTATCGATGTGGCGGGCAAAGTGTTCGTCGACAAGCATCCGTTGAACAGCCTGAAGTTGCCGCTGATCGCCAAGCTCTTTCCGCGCGCGAAAATTCTGTTCACGCTCCGGGACCCACGCGATGTGATACTCAGCTGCTTCAGGCGCCGCTTCCAGATGAACCCGTCGATGTATGAATTCCTCACGGTGCCCGGGGCGGCCGCCTTCTATGCAGCGGCCATGGATTTCGCATATGCCGTCAAGCGCTCCCTCATGTTGGATTGGCACGAGATCCGCTACGAAAGATTGGTCGCCGATTTCGAGCGCGAGATGCGCGGCATTTGCGCATACCTCGAACTCGATTGGTTGCCCAGCATGGGCGAGTTTGCGCTTCGGGTTCAGGCCCGCGAGCATGCCACCCCGAGCACCGCACAGCTGTCGCGCGGTCTTCACACCTCAGCCGCGGCGCATTGGCGCAACTACCAATCGCACCTCTCACCGGCGATGCCGCTGCTCCAGCCTTGGATCGAGCAATTCGGCCGCGATTAACGCAGCCGCTGCACGCGATAGAAATGATTCGAGGGCGTCATCATCAGAAACGAATTCAGCGCCGCCCGCTTGATCGTGACCGCATCGCCCTTTGACAATCGTCCATCGTTCTCCGATACGGACCAGGTTTGGCCGCTGTCGAGCACGATGGTGGTCCGACCTAATACATCGGAACTGACGATTGCAATATGCGCCGCAATCGATTTCGGCCCCACATCAGCGGTGTGCTGCTGCTTTGCCGTCAAGCCGAAATTTTTCGGGTCGGCGGCAATCGCGGCGGCCGATATGGGTGCAGGAGCCGGTGTGGGCGCCTGGGCCGGCGTTGCAGCCTGCACCGACGCTGGTGCCTGCGCCGGTGCTGCAGCCTGGGCCGATGCTGGAGCCTGCGTCGGCGCCGGAGTCCGGACCGGCGCGACAGCCGCGGGCGCTTGCGCCTTATCCGCCGGCCGATGCTGGACGGCGTCGTAACAAGCAAGGCGCGCCTCGGACGCCGTGATACTCGCACAGCGCGCCATCTCATCGGTGCCCGGCACGGCCACGGCCACCGCAGTTGCCGGGATCAAGATCAGCAACGCCGCATAGCGTAGTTCTTTCATGCGCCGCTCCCCGGTCGATGTGAATAATACTGTCCGTAGATTTTCGTCGCAGTTTGAATCATGTCGCACTCTGCCGGCGTCAAGAACGGATTCCAGATATCGAAGATCAAGACGGCCCTCGGCGTATCCGACAGATTCCAGGCTTCGTGCTCGATGGTGTCGTCGAACACCCAAGCCTGATCGGGAACCCATTCACGGGTCGTAGACCCCACGCGGAATCCACAGTTCGGCGGCACGATCAGCGGCAGGTGCACCGTACAGCGGGTGTTGGTGATGCCGGTGTGCGCCGGGATGCGGGTGTCGGGATCAAGGATGGAGAAAAACGCGGTGGGCGCGCGCCCTTCCACCCGGCAGCGCGGCACGACTTCCTCGAGCGTTTGCGCGGTCACCGGACAGCGGGCGATGTGACCGGGATTCGGCTGGCTTTGGTTCCACAGAAAGTACGCGCTCCACTTGCGCGAGCGGTTCAATTCGGCGAACTGATCGATGGGAAGACCGGCGGGGAAATCGATGTACGGTTGCAATCCCTCACGGTCTGCGACCAATACGCGCATCAGTTCGGTGCGGATCTGGTTGCTCGCAGCTTCCAGCGCTTCCAGCCAGGGGAACAGGGAGCGTTCGAAGAATTCGATGGCCGGCAGTTCCGGAAAGTACATCCAGGTCGGTTGCGAGTGATACGTCCGGCGCTTGCGCATCAAGGTGTCCAGGCACTGCTCGACGCGCCGCTGCCGCCCGCCGCCGTGCCGTTCGCGGACCTCGGCAAGGGACTGTTCGAATGCCTCGCTCAGCGCTGCGCGGTCCGCATCGACCTTCACCCTTGCAGTATCGAATGCTGACCTGAGGTGCGCGGGGATTACCGCGCCGGCCGGCAGCGAATCCAGCGCGGCTTGGTAAGCCTGCGCGGCGTTGCGCGGATCGCCGGCCTGCTCGAGATAGTCGCCCTTCTGCAGCAGCGCTGATAAATGCCTCGGCTCCAAGGCAAGGGCTCTTTCGATGGCGTCGAATTCCTCGATGCGGCGGCCGAGCGCCTTCAAGCTGCTGGCAAGATTGGCCCAGATCGCCGGTTGCGTTGGGTTCGCCATGGCTGCACGACTGAACAAGAGCTGGGCTTGATCGGCGGCGCCGCGCGCCAGCATGCGTACGCCGAGTTCATTGAGCACCGCAGGATGATTCGGCGCGCGTTGCGCTACATTGGCCAGCAACTGGTCGGATTCCGACATGCGGCCCGCCGCCTCTTCCGCCTTCGAAGCTTGCAAAACGCGGATGATCGTCGCTTCATCGAGCGGCACCGGGGCAGCGGAATTCATCGCGTCATTGTATAACACTCACCTAAACCCCGTTTATTTAAGGACCGTGTTGACATTGAGCGCCTCCATCGATTTAGAACTCATGCGCGCATCCAAGCTGCTCGAGACGGATCCGGCTGCCGCGGCACGGCAGGCCGGTGCGTTGCTCGAGAGCCACCCCGGGCACGATGCGGCAAGCCTGCTGCTCAGCACCGCGTGCCGACGCCTCGGCAACTCATCGGACGCCATCGGCATCATGGAGGGCCTGGCCCGCGCACAACCGGCATCCGCGCTGGTGCAGCAGGAACTCGGCCGCACCTATGCAGCCTGTGCCCGCAATCGCGAGGCCCGGGCGGCGTTCGAGCATGCGGTTGAGTTGGATCTTGATCTCGCGGACGCGTGGCGAGAACTATCCGAGCAGCGTCTGCTGGCCGGGGACACCGCGTCCGCCGATGCCGCTTACCTTCGATACCGGCGGCTGGCCACCGACCCGCCGGATCTCGCCGACGCCTATGGCGCCTTCGATCAAGGCCGGCTGGAGACGGCGGAGGCACTGGTGCGGGGCCGCTTGGGAAAGGGTACCAACGAAGTTGCGGCCTTCACGCTGCTGGCCGCCATTGCATTGCGTCGCGGCGATGATTTGGCGGAAGCAGCATCGCTGAATGAGGTGCTGCTGCGGGCAGTCTGCGATAGCACGGCACGCGAACAGCTGGCGCGGCTGATGATCCGACAAGGCCGCAGCGAAGAGGCGCTGCCGTTGATCGAGCGGCTGCTGGCGGCTGAACCCGGCAATGGCGCCTACGCGGTTCTCAAGGTGCTGGCTCTGCAACTGGCTGAGCGCCACACTGAGGGTCTCGCGATCATCACTCAGCTGCTTGCCGATCATCCGGATGACGCCGATCTCTGGTTGTTGGCCGGGAATCAGCAACGCTACATCGGTCAATCGAGCGAGGCCGTCAATTCGTACCGGCGCGCGATCGAGCTTCGACCCGGACACGGCATGGCGTATTGGGCGCTGTCGAACTTTGAGACTTTCCGCTTCGGGCCGGCCGAGATTGAAGACATGCAGCGCCGGCTCGTGCTCGTCGCGCCGCTGGGTCCCGACGCCACGGGCCTGGAATTCAGCCTCGGCCGAGCCCTGGAAGGCCGCGCAGAATTTGCAGCCGCGTTTGAGCATTACGGACGAGGCAATCGCCTCGCCCGCGCCACATTCGACTATGACCCGAAGGCCACGAGCGCATTCGTGCAGCGCTTTAAAGCCACTTTTACCAGCCGCTTCTTTTCGGACCGCGCGCATTGGGGGCAGCTGGCGCGCGAGCCGATATTCATCGTGGGTCTACCGCGCTCCGGTTCGACGCTGCTCGAGCAGATCTTGGCGAGCCACTCCGAGGTCGAGGGCACGCGCGAGCTCGCGTATGTGCCCACCATTGCGAGGGAGTTGGCCGGCCCGCCCGAAACCGCCGCGCGCTATCCGGAAAATCTGGCATTGCTCGACGCGGTACAGATCGAAGCGCTGGCGGCACGCTATCTTACCAGCGCCAAAAAACACCGGCTCGAGGCCACGCCGTGGTTTGTCGACAAGATGCACGGCAACTTTGCCAGCCTCGGCCTCATCCATTTGATGTTTCCGAATGCGCCCATCATCGATTCCCGGCGCCACCCGATGGCATGCGGTTTTGCCTGCTACAAACAGCTGTTCAATCCCGGCATGAACTTCGCCTACGACCTGAACGAACTGGGGCACTATTACCGCGACTACGTGGATCTCATGGATCATGTGGATCACGTGCTGCCCGGCCGAGTGTATCGTCTGCATTATGAACGGCTGGTGACCGACACGGAGGACGAAGTGCGCCGGCTGCTGGACCATTGTCGTTTGCCGTTCCAGCCTCAGTGCCTGCGGTTCTACGAGAATCGGCGCGTCGCGCAAACCATCAGCTCAGAACAGGTGCGCCGACCCATCTATACCGCCGGGCTGGAACAGTGGCGCCATTTCGAGCCCTGGCTCGATCCATTGAAGGCCGCGCTGCAAGAGTTGGTGGACAGCTACCCGCGCTTCCGATGATTCCTAGGAGCCTGTCGTCGCAGCAGGTGGACCTAAGTCCGACAGGCTCCTAAACTCAAAAAAAAGCGGCGGGTTTAAAGCCCGCCGCAATTTTGTTGTTTAACGTTCTTATCGTTGGATCAGAACTTCACCTGCACATGGGCATACAGGTAACGGCCCAGCGTGTCATACGTGCCAACCCAGGTGTTGTCATTGCATGAGGAGTTGGGACATTCCGAATAGCTGCCGCTGGGGATGATCGGCGGTGCCTTGCCGGTCAGGTTGTTTACACCGACCCGAAGGTCGATTCCCGTGGCCGCGATCGGCGCGGACAGAGACAGATCGAGATACGAGTATCCGCCGATGTGCGCAGTCGGCAGGAAGTAGGTCGCTCCCAGCTGCGGGTCTTGACTCGCATGGTCGGTTTGACTCGGGCCGATGTAGCGCCAGCGCAGCGACAGGTCCAATCCCGCCCACGGCGCCTGCCAATCGGTATTCAGCACATGTCTCCAGTGGGGTATGGGCGCGCCGCAAGTGGTGCCCCAGTAGCCCGCGCAGTTATACGCTGCGCCGCCGGCGACCGGTGCCGTGAAGAAGTTGAGCACCCGCGTGCCCAACAACTGGATTCCCACCTTGCCGTACCCGGTGTCGAACGAATAGTGCGACGCCAGGTCGATGCCCTTGGTGCTGATGGTTCCGATGTTCTGCTCGGTCGCCGTCACGAAGTCGCTGTTATTGAACCAGAGCGAGCCGGTGCCGGCACCGCGGTGGATCAAGTCGCAACCAATACCGCTCTGGCCGCAGTTATTGGTGATGGTGTTCGAGCTCAACGACTCGATCGTGTTCTTGATGCGGATGTAGTAGAAATCCAGTGACCCGACCAGGTTAGCCACGAACGTGGGTTGGAAAACGATGCCGTAGGTGAAGGTATCGGCAATTTCCGGCTTCAAATCAATGTTGCCGCCGACAGAGGTGTTGATTTGCGCCGCCGGGTTCGTGGCGATATTGCCCCACTCCGCTGCCGTTACGCCGGTCCGCGCGCAGTACGCAAAATTATGGCCTTGAATGGTGCCCGCCGTCGTGCCTGCAACGCCGCCGATGACCGGCCCCCAGCAAGGATCCGCCGTGCCGCCGGCGCCGATGACCGCCGGAGAGAACAAATCGCCCACGCTTGGCGCTCGCACTGCGCGGTTGTAGCCGCCGCGAAGTTTCACGTCTTTGATCGGCGCGTACTCGACGCCGAATTTATACGTGTTGGTATTGAAGCCCGAGGTGTACTTGGAGTAGCGGTAGCCGGCATCGAACGACAGGTCGTACGCCGCCGGAAGATCGTTCAAGACCGGCAGGCGCGCCTCGGTAAAGATTTCCGAGACGTGGAATCCGCCGTTGATGGCCGACTGCGCGCCATTGCCGCCGGAGTTCAAGCCATTCGCAAAGATATAGTCCGGATCCAAGATGTAGCTTTCAGACCGATACTCGGCGCCCAGATTGACGCTGGGGCCCGAGGAGGCGGTGGGCAACTTCAGCCCGAACTTTTCCAGATCCGCCGTGACCGAACCATCGACGATGAACTCCTTGGCGGTCACCGAGTACGTTGCCGGAACGTCAATATAAGCGATCGCCGCCGGCGTCACGCCGCCCCTCTGGAAGATGTTCCACGGCACGCAAGTCGGAGCGGAGCCGTTGATGACCGACTGGCACACCGGTTGGCCAAACGTCGCACTGCCCGCACGGTTATCCGTCACCACGTTCAGTGCGTTGGTCCCGCTGGTGGAGTTGATATAATCGGCTTGGGAATCATGGATGGTATTGATGCCGACCTGGCCGTACAGATCGTAGGACAGGCCTTCGATCCATTTTCCCTTGACGCCGAGCGTCTCGCGGAAAGAATTGGACAGGTAGTTGTCCTCACGCGGACCGTTTTCCACGGCGCGCCGGCCCACATACAAGTTGATGTTGTTGGTGCCTGCGTTTTGCGGAAAGGCCCGTTGGTTCGCCGCAACGACGGCGGGTGCGCACAGGATCCCGACCTCCTGCGCGGTCAGCAACGGATTCGCGCAGCTGATGGTCGCGGCGGTGTAGGTGAACAATCCGCTGGGACCGTAGTTGGCCTCAGAAGTATTGCGCGCGTACAAGAAATCCGAATACACGTTGGTGCTGTCGTTGATGTCGTAGTTCAAGAACGAGCCGGCCGTGTAGCGTTCCGCCGCACGCTGCAGGAAGCTCAAGCCACCGTAGTTGTAGCTGTCGGTTGCGCTGTTGTAGGGCCTGAAAGCGCCCGTCGCAGGATCGACGGCGTAAGCTGAGGCAGGTGTCTGCGGCACCAGTGGGGAAGGTTTGCCATTGACAGGAGGGGCTTGACCGTAAACCGCGAACCGTCCCGTGGCCGGCGTTCCGGAGCCTCCGCAGTGCAAGCCACCGGGACCCGGCAGGGTGCTGGGTGTATTCAAACTGCAACCGGCGTAATCGTACTGGTATCCCACCGCCGGTGAGGTTTTCAAATAGGTTGCGTATACGGTTGCGTTGCCCTTGCCGTCGGCGAAATTCGAACCGGCGAGGAAGGAGAAGTCCTTGTTGAAGCCGGCATCGACTACGCTGCCGGGAACCGGATCGTGTGCCGCCGCCAGGTTGTTGAGCAAATCCTGATGGTTGTTGTCATAACGGCCAAAGCCGTAGTTCGCATCGAACTTGACACCCTCGAAGTGGGTGTTCAACACGAAGTTGACCACGCCCGCGACGGCGTCCGCACCGTACACGGCCGATGCACCGCCCGTCAGCACATCGACGCGCTCGATCAATTCAGCCGGGATTTGGTTGATGTCCGGGCTGCTGGACGTGTTGTTGCCGGCCGCGCTCAAACCGGCGCCGGGCGCCAAGCGGGTGCCGTTCACCAGTACCAGGGTTCGCTGCGAGCCTAAGCCGCGCAAGCTCACCGTGGCGGTGCCGTTGGAACTGATTGAAGTTCCACCGCTTTGTTCAGCGACGACCGATGGCAGGTTGTTCAACACGTCTTCGGTGCGCACCAGGCCAGACTTCGAAATATCAAGCGCGCCCAGGCTGGTGATGGGGCTGATCGATACATCGTTCGGTGAAATCGCCAGGCGCGATCCGGTAACGACTACTTCTTGAAGGGCCGCTTCGTTCACTGCGGCAGGCGCGGTTTGCGCGTACGCGGGCGACACGGCCGATGCAGCAGCGGCTGCAAGCACAGCACGCACGGCATACTGCAGTTTGGTATTCCCCATTCTTCCCCCTTGGTTTGAAAGCGCTCCCAAGCGCATGATTACCGTGCTGCTCAATTCATCCCAGCGCAGCCGGTACCGTTTGTGAATCGATTACAACACGCCACTAGATGGTTGCCAAGCCACGTAGCGGTGCCAAGAAGTGTTATTTTTTGACAAAGCCTTGACGGTGACCCAAGCGAGAGCAGTTTGCCGGCAGCGGTTCGTCTCCGCTGTCCGTGATATATCAGAGTTTTGGCGTCGCGTTACATGGCCAAGTAACGATGAAGCAGGCGCAGCCATCCTCCATGCGCCTGCAATGGGCAGTTGCGAAGGCGCAGCAGGCCAGTTTTGGGATGCTGGCGGCCGGAGTTCATCCATGAACTCCTTGCGCTCCTAGTGCGCGCGATCCAAGCTCAAGTTGAGCATCAAGACATTGACGCGCGATTCTCCAAAGATGCCCCACTGCGGACCCTTGACCTGGGCGAGGACCGTCTCCCGCAGTTTGACGGGATCCAGCCGGCGCACGCGCGCGACGCGAGCCACTTGATACAGCGCAGCTGCGGGGGTGATGTCGGGATCGAGGCCGCTGCCGGAAGCCGTGACCAGGTCGACGGGGATGGGCAGGGTATTGTCCGGGTCCGCCATCTTGAGCGCGTCGATCCGTGCCTTCGCCGCTTCGAGCAACGCGGGGTTCGTGGGCCCGAAGTTCGATCCGCCCGAGGCGCCCGCGTTATTCGGCATGGGCGAGGTTGCAGACAGCCTGCCCCAGAAATATTTCGGGTCCTGGAAGGATTGGGAAATGAGCGAAGAGCCCATCACTTTATTGTCCCGCATCACCAGGCTTCCTGACGCCTGATCCGGAAACGCCATTTTTCCGATACCGGTCACGATCAAGGGATAGGCAAAGCCCGTGAGCGCCGTGAGCAGCACGAACAGCACCAGCAAGGGACGCAGCATAAGATTCATAGTCGGACCTCCAGCCTGCCTCTAGCCTGGGTTATTCATGAAGGAAGAGGTTTTCATGCGCCGGCGTGATCAGTGTTGTGCTTCATGAACAATCCTAGACCAGGCGCAATGCCGTCAGTGCCATGTCGATGAGTTTGATTCCTGCGAAGGGCACCGCGATGCCGCCGACCCCGTAGATCAACAAATTGCGCCGCAGCAAGGCAGCAGCCCCCAGCGCGCGATACTTGACGCCCTTGAGCGCCAACGGGATGAGCGCGACGATGATCAGCGCGTTGAAAATGACGGCCGACAAAATCGCCGAGTTCGGGCTCGTCAGCCGCATGACATCGAGCGCGGCCAGCTGCGGATAGGTGGTCGCAAAAGCGGCGGGGATGATGGCAAAATATTTCGCCACATCATTGGCGATCGAAAACGTCGTCAGCGAGCCGCGGGTGATGAGCAGTTGTTTGCCCACCTCGACGATCTCGATCAGCTTGGTGGGATTTGAATCCAGGTCCACCATGTTGCCCGCTTCTTTCGCCGCCTGGGTGCCGGAGTTCATGGCCACGGCGACGTCCGCCTGCGCCAGCGCGGGCGCATCGTTGGTCCCATCGCCCGTCATGGCCACCAGGCGTCCCTCGGTCTGATACTGCCGGATGAGTTTGAGTTTGGCTTCGGGCGTTGCCTCCGCCAGAAAATCATCCACTCCGGCTTCGGCCGCAATGGCAGCCGCCGTCAGACGGTTATCCCCCGTGATCATCACGGTGCGAATTCCCATGCGGCGCAGTTCACCGAACCGTTCCTTGATGCCGCCTTTGACGATGTCCTTCAGTTCGACCACACCCAGGACACGTCCGCCGTCGCTGACCACCAAAGGCGTACTGCCCTTGCGGGCCACCTCGTCGACGGATTGCGCGACTTTCGCCGGAAATACGAATCCCTGTGCCTCGATGTACGATCGCACCGCTTGCGCCGCACCCTTGCGCACTTCGCGGGTACCGATATTCACCCCGCTCATCCGGGTCTGCGCCGAGAACGCCACGAAGCTGGCCTCGAGCCGGCCCAATTGTCTTTCTCGCAAATTGAAGCGTTGCTTGGCCAAGACCACGATGCTGCGGCCTTCCGGCGTCTCGTCTGCCAGCGAACTCAATTGCGCGGCGTCGGCGAGTTGCTGTTCCGTCACGCCCTCGGCAGGAATGAAGGCGGCCGCCTGTCGATTGCCCAGCGTAATCGTTCCGGTTTTATCCAGCAGCAGCACGTCGACATCGCCCGCCGCTTCCACCGCGCGCCCGGAGGTCGCAATGACATTGGATGCCATCATCCGGCTCATCCCCGCAACCCCGATCGCCGACAGCAGGCCGCCGATGGTGGTGGGAATGAGGCATACCAAGAGTGCAACCAGCACCGTGATGGTGACTGGCACGCCTAATTTTGCCACCTCGACGCTGAACAGCGAGAACGGCAGCAGCGTTGCCGTCGCCAACAGGAACACCAGCGTCAGCGCGATGAGCAAGATCGTCAGGGCGATTTCATTGGGTGTCTTCTGCCGCTTGGCCCCCTCGACCATGGCGATCATGCGATCGATGAATGCTTCGCCCGGATTGACGGTAACGCGCACGATCAACCAGTCGGAGAGCACCCGCGTACCGCCGGTCACCGCGGAGAAATCACCGCCGGACTCGCGCACCACGGGCGCCGATTCGCCGGTGATGGCGCTTTCATCCACCGACGCGACGCCCTCCACCACCTCACCGTCCGCCGGAATGACATTGCCCATCTCGACCAGAAAGAAATCCCCTTTGCGCAGCTCCGTGGCTGGAATGGGCACCCAGTTCGATCCGAATTTCGGCACCTGCATTTTTTTTGCGCCGGTCGTTTGCTTCAGGCCGCGAAGAGACGCCGCCTGCGCCCGGCTGCGGCCCTCGGCCAGGGCTTCGGCGAAATTCGCGAACAGAACCGTAAACCACAGCCACGCGGCAATCGCCAGGATGAAGCCGGCGGGCGCTTCGCCCTGTCCGCGCAAAGCCTGGAAAAATAAGATCGTCGTCAGGATGCTGCCGACGTAGACGACGAACATCACCGGGTTTCGCAGCTGGGTTTGCGGCGCGAGCTTGCGGAACGCATCGGTGATTGCCGGACCGACGAGCTTCGAATCAAAAAGATTCAGGGATGTACGAACCAATGTCAGTCCTCTAATGAATCGCGTGCAGCTGCAGATGCTCGATGACCGGACCCAGCGCGAGGGCCGGGACATAGGTCAGCGCGCCCACCAGCACCACGGTGCCGACCAGCATTGCGACAAATAGCGGCCCGTGGGTCGGCAGCGTGCCTGCGGTCGGCTCGATGCGCTTCTTCTTGGCCAGCGACCCTGCAATCGCCAGCACGGGCACGATGAAGGCAAAACGCCCGAACCACATCACCACCGCCAGCAATGAATTGTAGAAGGGCGTATTGGCGGACAAACCCGCGAATGCGCTGCCATTGTTGTTGGCGGCGGAGGACAGGGCGTACAAAATCTCAGAGAATCCGTGCGCGCCGGGATTGAAGATGCCGAGCCGCCCCTGCTCCGACATGACGGCGATCGCGGAACCCACCAGCACCAAGAACGGCGTCACCAGAATCACGATGGCCGTCATTTTCATCTGGAAGGACTCGATCTTCTTGCCGATGTACTCGGGTGTGCGGCCGATCATGAGGCCCGCGATGAACACCGCCATGATGGCGAAGATCAGCATGCCGTACAGGCCCGATCCCACGCCGCCGAATACCACTTCGCCAAGCTCGATCAGCCATATCGGCACGAGGCCTCCGAGGGGCGTGAAGGAGTCGTGCACCGCATTGATGGCGCCGCAGGAGGCGGCGGTCGTGATGGTGGCGAAAAGTGCGGAGGACACGATGCCAAAGCGCGTCTCCTTGCCCTCCATGTTGCCGCCCGCCTGCATCACGCTGTGGGTCTGGTCCACTCCCAGTGCTGCCATCGCGGGATTGCCCTGCTGTTCGGCCCAGGTGGCGATCACGGCCATGACGACGAAAATCAGCGTCATGGCGCCGAGCACGGCCCACCCCTGACGCGAATCACCCACCATGCGGCCAAAAACGAAACACAATGCCGCCGGGATCAAGAACATGGCGATCATCTGGATAAAGTTGCTGAGCGGCGTAGGGTTCTCGAACGGATGCGAGGAATTCGCATTGAAGAATCCGCCGCCATTGGTACCCACCATTTTGATGGCTTCCTGAGAGGCCACCGGCCCCATGGCCAGGACCTGTGTCTGGGTCGTGGCAGGCTCGGTCACGGGATTTCCCTGGGCGTCCTTCAACGGCGTGCCGCCGGCGTCGAGCTTCGGGTTCGCGTACGTGAGGCTCTCCACCGTGGTCGCGTCTTTGTAGGCATCGAAGTTCTGGATGACGCCCTGACCCATGAAAACGACTGCCACAATGGTGGCCAGCGGCAGGAGAATGTAAATCGTACTGCGGGTGACATCGAACCAAAAATTTCCGATACCCTGTGCCGAGCGGCGCGCGAAGCCGCGAATCAACGCGAATGCCACCGCGATGCCGGTGGCGGCGGAGAAGAAATTCTGCACCGCCAAGGCCACCATTTGCGTGAAGTAGCTCATGGTCGATTCGCCGGCGTATCCCTGCCAGTTCGTGTTGGTCACGAAACTCACGGCCGTATTGAAGGACGAATCCGGCGAGACATTGGCGAAAGCCTGCGGGTTCAACGGCAGCCAGAACTGCAGGCGCTGCAGCGTAAATACCACGAGCGCTCCCAGCGCATTGAACAGCAACAGCGCCACGGCGTACCGCGTCCATGGCATGTCCTGCTGCGGATCGACTCCGCCCAGGCGGTACAGGAATCGCTCCACCGCGCCCACCGCTCCGCGAATTGGTCTGACATCGGCGATCCGGGTCACGAAGATGGCGAGCGGATAGGCGGCCGCGATGAGCACCACCAGAAAGAAGCCGATGGTCAGCAATGCCTGCGCGGTCATTTACAGATCCTCGGCGCGAAACAGCGCGACCACCAAGTACGCCAGCACTGCGAGCGCAACGGCGCCGCTCAGCGCGTAAGCCCAGCTCATTTCTTATGCTCCAGCGCCGCGCAGCCCGCGACCAGCGCAAGCGTCAGCAGCAAAAATCCGACGATGATCCCTACGTAAACGATATCCATCGATTGCCTCCAGGCCCGGGCGCAGTGCTTCGCTTGGCTCCAGGACGATCGCGGCTCATGGTTGAACCGCGACCGTCAGTATGTGCGTCTGAGAGATGCTAGAACTTGACCAGAAGACCGGCGCCGATGATGACTTCGCGCGTGCGCAGGTCCGGAAACCAATCGCCCGCGTACTGCAATTGCCCGTGGTCGGATTGGCGCCGCCGCCGACGCAGCTGGCGGGCGTAGCCGGTGTTGCCGCCCGGAGGCGTGACGCCGCCCGAACCCGACCAGTACGGCACGCTCGAATGGCGAAACGTCGCCTCGGTCCACCAGGTGATCCAGTCCTTGGGCATGTACTGCAGATTGAGCTGCGTATCCCATTGAAAGAGCTTTTGCCCGGGCTGCTGCGTGAAGTAGGGCGAACCGCTTTGCGCCGAGGCGCCGTTGATCGGCGGCGTGAGCGCCAGATAGCGGCCCGGATTGTTGATGAAACCGCCGCCGATGGTCACCGCGTACAAGATCGTTGTGCAACCAGGTGCGGTTGTACAGCTGCATGCCGAAGAAGTTCTCCTTGTTTCGACCGTTGGTGCAGTGACGCCGCCGCCGTACTCGCAACCGATGTCGACCGTGTAGCTGAAGGCCATTTTCGACACGCCGTTGCCGCCCGTGCCGTGCGCGTCGTAGTACTTGACCTCGATGCTGTCGTCCTCGTGGATGCGCTTCACCCTCGAGTAGTCAACCGGCGGGCCGGCGCCCACATTGGAGCCGGCCGTGGCATTCGGATTGCCGCCGTTTTGCGGCTGGCAATTGACGTCGATGGTTCCGCGGTTGCCGTTGGCCTGGCAGGGCAGATTATCCTGGCCGACCGAGTAGCTGTTGAAGACCAGTTTCAACGAGTCATTGGGAATCCAGAGGATCTGCCCGCCGAAGCCCGGCTTGCTGTTGAACTTCGCATAGGACTGCCAGCCGTTGATGAGCCAGGGTTCGATCTTCAGATGTCTGCGTCGGCCACCATTGGACGCGCAGTCCGTTGAAGAACCAAGGCGTATTGGACGACACGAACGAAGGCTGGTAGGTCCAATTGTCATAGTTGTAGTAGCTGAACAGACCGATGTACGACACGAAAATGCCGGCATCGACGTTCAGCCCATGATTCACATCGAAGTGATACCCGGCATTCGCCTCCGAGAAATACCGGTAGGCATTTTGCAGATCCCACTGGCCCACGCCGGAGCTCGCGTCGTTGCGCGGCGTCGTGGTCGAGAAAATGCCGAACATCGACAGGAAGCGGGCCCGCACATTGTTCCAGTGGAAGTCGCCGCCGAAGCTCACCTGTTCGATCTGGAATTCGCCGGAACGGAACTCCTCGGTGGATCCGACGATGGTGTGGTCGTTCGGGTGGTTGAGGCTTTGCAGGTAGTTCACGTCCAGGCGGATCTCGGGCGTGAAGAACTTCGTGTCGAAAACCGGCTGGTGCTCGCGCGACGTGCCATTCATCCAGCCGATGTAGCCGACATCGGCCCACGGGGTCTTCGTGTCGACTTCGGGAGCGGGGTCGGGCGACTGCAGTGCCTCAGGCACGGTCGCCGCAATCGTCGGCGCAGCAGCGGAGGTGGGAGCGGCAGCAGGAACAGGAGGCGCGAGCGCGAGTGCCGGCCCCGTTCTTGCCGGGGCATTCATGACGACGTCGCGCCGCGCGGCTTTGCCGGCGACGACCGTGAAAGGGGGCAGCGTCACTTCGGGAAAGCCCTCCACGCCCGAGGTCAGTACCCACGCACCGGGGGCCACGTCTGCGAAAGAGTACACACCGTCGCTGCCGGATACGGTCGAGCGGATGCCGCCGCCCGCGCGCACCGCCGTCACAGTCGCTCCGCCGATCGGAGTTTTCGCCGCATTCGTCACGACGCCGACGATGGTCCCGGCCGCTGCCGCGTTGAGCGGCGCGCCGATCTCGTCGGCAAAGGCGCGTGGCGTCGCGGACACGATCGAAGCCAGCGACAAAACCACCACCCCCAAAGCTTGATTCATTTTCACCATCACCCTCCCCTTCCGCAATCCTTCTCACGATTGAGCAATGCGCCTCAGCAAGGCGCAGATTCCTTGCAGCGCAGACTCTAGGAGGGCCGGTGTAAAAACACTGTTGCAATGGAAGCGCGCGCCGTAAAAAAGGCGTAAAAATGCTGCGGAAAAAAAGTTGCTTATTCGCACGGTTGAGGGGCAACGCCGGGTAACGTGAACCGTGAGGTGCGCACGCCCCCCGCGCTTCGCTCGAGTCCATGGATTTTCCTTCAGTCGAGGCGGAGCCGGAAGTTGGGTATGCACCCAGAGGAGGCGACAACGACGAATGAAGGCAATTCCGTCCGCTCCCGCAGGCGGGCGATGTCACTTGCGTTCAATCTCTCCGAAGCTGCGCAGCAGCGGTGAAATGGTCAGCCCCTGCGCAAATATGGAAAAGGCCACCACCGCAAAGGTCAGCGTGATAATGGCATCATGCTGGGGTATCTCTTGCGGCACCGCGAGCGCGAGAGCCAACGCCAGCGCGCCACGCAGACCTCCCCAAAAGAGCACGTGCTGGTGCTGCCTCTTGACCTTGAGACGGCTGAAGAAAAACATCGCACAGATGGGGTAGATCGCAACAGCGCGTCCCAGCGTCACCAATGCTATGGCGACAATGACCGGCAGCCATACCCCGCCGAAGTGCTGTTGTGCGACCTGGGCGCCAATCAATAGAAAGATCAGAGAATTCGCAATGAACGCTGCATATTCCCAGAATGGTTCCAAGGCCTGTCGGCCGGTATCCGTGATCAACGAGGACGAGCGAAAATTGCCCACGACCAAGCCCGCGGTCAATGCGGCAAGTACGCCCGACAAATGCAGGTATTCGGCTGCAAAAAACGATCCGTACGCGGCCAGTGTGGTGAACGTCAGCTCGACCAGATAATCCGGCGTGCGCCCGGCGAGAAGCATGAATCCAGCTGCAATGACAGCTCCCGTCAGCGCTCCTCCCGCCATGGTGAGAAGCAACATCCCGGTTATTGAGACCACTCCGTGATGCGCCCCCGCCAGGACTCCCAACACCGTGACAAAGGCGACGGCCGCGGTGCCATCATTCAACAGACTTTCTGCCTCGATCAGCAGCCGTAGGCGTCCGCGCACTCCCGCTTCCTTGAAGGTCGCGATCACCGACACCGGATCCGTCGCGGCGATCAACACACCAAACACGACTGCACTGCCCCAATCCCAATTCAAAGCGTATCGCATTCCAGTGGCGGTTGCCGCAGCCGCCACCAGCACGCCCAGCGTTGCGAGCAACGCCACGAGGGGAAGTTCTGTCCTGAGTCCCCGCCAGCTGATGAAAAGCGCGGCTTCGAATACCAGGGGCGGCAAGAAGACAAAAAATATCAGATCCCGGGACAGATGCAGGGCCAGGTGAACGTGGAACAGGTAAAGAATCATGCCGGCGGCCACCAGGCCGACCGTGTAGGGCATGCGCAGCCGCCGGGTCAGCATCGCCACCAGCGCAGAGATGAACAGCAGAAGACCCAGCTGGGATAGCTCAAATGACATTGAAATTCTTAAATCCTATTCGGCGCACGTTGCATGCATTGCGGGACATAGGCAAGTCCTATCGCCCTCATTCAAATATTCAATTGGGAACCGTTTTAGCGATCGTGCACTGTATCGACGCGCATAGAACGCCGGGGGTGATCCATGAGAAAATCAATTTGGGTACGTGGGCGGGGCTTGACCGCTTCAATCTGTCTCGCTTGCACCGCCGGCGCCGGCCTGAGCCTTGCAGCAGACCCCCCCACCGGACCGCATGGCGCGATGGCCATACAGGCGCAGGAGCAGCGGCTCGATCGACTCATCGCGCGATATGCCTCGCCGCCCGCCGGCATCGACCCGGTAGCCTGGGCTTCTATTTATATGCTGGCGGGCAACGAGTTGACGCCGGACCGTATAGCGCTGGGCCGCAAGCTGTACTTCGATACCCGCCTGTCCAAGGACGGCACGCTCGCGTGCGCAACGTGCCACGATGTCAGCCGCGGATTCGCCGACCATCGCAGCGTCTCGGAGGGCATCGGCGATCACCTGGGCAAACGCAGCGCGCCCACGACGATGAACGCGGCATTGCTGCAAAGTCAGTTCTGGGACGGGCGTGCACCATCGCTCGACGAACAAGCCAAGCTTCCGATCCTCAACCCCATCGAGATGGGACATCCGGATCCCGGCAGCGCCATGGCCTCCGTCAACACGGACCCTGCCTATCGTGCCATGTTCCAGAAAGCCTACGGCCGCGCACCGAACTACGATGATCTCGGCCGTGCCATTGCCAGTTTCGAACGCACGTTGATCTTTCTGGACGCACCGTTCGACCGTTTTGCGGCAGGCGACCGGAAGGCAATGTCGCCCGCTGCGCAGCGCGGTCTCGACCTGTTCAACGGCAAAGCCCGCTGCGTCAGCTGCCACATGATCAATTCCTCGAATCCCCTCGGCACCGACAATCTGTTTCATAACATCGGTGTCTCCGCCCGCACGAAAAACTTCGAGGCGCTGGCCGGCCAGGCGCTCAGCGTGCTGAGCAAGAACGATGACCCCAAGGAACTCGACAAGCTGGCGATTCAGACCGACATGTCGGAGCTGGGACGCTTCCTGGTCACCAAGAATCGCGGCGATATCGGCGCGTTCAAGACCGAGCAGGTACGCAATGTGGGCATCACAGGGCCGTACATGCATGACGGTTCCCTGAAGACGCTGTGGGACGTGCTGGACCACTACAACAAGGGCGGCGAGACCAACACTTACCTGGACGGGGGCATCGAACCCTTGAACTTGAGCGAGAACGAGATTGACGACGTGGTGGCCTTCTTGTTCGCCCTTACCGACGTGCGCTTTGCGGCACAGAACGAAGCGGCGTTCCGCGAGCAGCAAGCGCAGGCGGCCAAGAGCCGGCCGCTTCGCGACAACGCGCTGGCGCACCGCGAGATGCTGCCCTTCGAGCAGCGGGTGGTGGGTCCGGCGGGCCTGAAGTAACACGGAGCGACAGCATGAGCGACAACACTAAAATACCTCACATCAAGAGCGTCGAAACGCGGCATCTGGAACAGCGCGAAACCATGTTTCGCGGCCTGCAGAATCTGGACAGGCGCAGCTTTCTGAAAGTATCCACCGGCGCCGCGGCAGCCGCGCTGGCCGCCGGGGCGTCGAATCATTTTCACAGCTTCCTGCCGGTGAACGTGGCCTACGCCGCCGAGGGCCCCGCAGGACAGGGTTTCAGCTTCGCCTACATTTCGGACTCCCACCTGTACGTCAAGAAGACCAACGAGCGTTTCGTGCGCCAGCTGCTGCGCGCGGTGGATGATGTGAACAAACTCGATCCTCAGCCCGACTTCGTGTTCTTCGGCGGCGATCTGGCGCAGCTCGGACGCAAGGAAGAGCTTGATCTGGGTGCGCAGATCCTCAAGAGCATCAAGGCGCCGCTGCATATGATGGTGGGCGAGCACGACTGGTATTTCGACATGGGCCAGCGCTGGAATGAACTGTTCGGTCCGCAGACCTACAGCTTCGACCACAAAGGCGTGCATTTCGTGGTGCTTATGAGCGTACAGGAAAAGGATTTCTGGACCGCGCGCGGCATGAGTCCGGCGGAGCGCATGCATACCGTGGCAGGTCTCGACAATGCCGTGCAAAGCGCCTTCGAAGTTGGGGCACAACAACGCGAGTGGCTGAGGAAGGACCTGGAGAAGGTGCCGGCCTCGAGGCCGCTGATCGTGTTCTCGCACTCGCCGCTCTACAAACTGTACCGCCCGTGGAATTTCTGGACCGACGACGCCGAGGATGTCCAGGCCATCTTGCAGCGCTTCGAACGCGTCACCGTATTGCACGGACATACCCACCAAGTATTGACCAACCGCATCGGCAATATTCAGTTCCAGGGCATGTTGTCGACCGCTTGGCCCTGGCCGTATGCCCCGCAGGGATTGCCGGCGCTGACCGTACAGATGAACCGGCCCAATCCTTTCGATCCCAACGATGGGCTCGGTGATGGCACGATCAGCGTGCACCCGGACGGCCTCGTCGACATGCTTTACAACCTGTGGAACCGAAATCCCATGCAGGTGAAAGCCAGCTATTTGAGCAGCGGCGGCAAAAGCGATGTGCCCGTCGCGCCAACCCTCGCCAGCTATTGATCGGACTCGACCGGAGCAATGCAATGAACAATCCCACCTTCCTGGCACTGATCCTGCTGTCCTCGGCGCTTGCCGCCAAAGCCGACAGTCAGGGCGCAACCCCCCAGCAATCGCCGGTAGCGCCTGCCGCCGGCAGCAAGACCGTGAAACTGTGCGACAACAAGACGACGGTTCAGGTATCGAACGACGCACCCAAAACTCGCGCCGAGGGTCAAAAGATTTCCGACGCACTGATGGCGCAGTGGAAGGCGAGCAACCCAAACAGCAACTGGGTGAAGGACGAAGTCGAAGCCCACCAAGTCGTGGTCCCGGCGGATAATTCCAAACTGATCGGCACAGGCCAATCGTCAACGTATGGAACCGTCACGCCGCAGGACGTTCAGGTGTGGAAGAACGAGACCTATAAGACGGCTGTCTACGGCTCCACGGTGTTTCACAGCGGTGACCAGCTCGGCAGCGAGATCGCCGTGTCTTGCGATATGTGCCACCCACGGGCCGCCAACACCCACCCCGAGTCGTACCCGAAGTTCCAGCCGCAGCTGGGCCGGGTCGCATTACTGCGCGACATGATCAACTGGTGCATCGAGCATCCGGTTCGCGGCAAGGTCCTGGCGCCGGATGATCCGAAGATGCGGGCGCTCGAGGCCTACATTCTCGCGCAGCGCAAAGGCGTAGCCCTGGATTACGGGAAACGCTAACCTCCTAAAAGGAGGCGCTAACCCCTAGAAGGAATCGTCCACCGCTGAGCCGCCTACCGCTCAAGCGCCGACCGCTTAATCGCTAACGGCTCGCGGTATCGGAATGGGCAGTGTGCCGCTCGGTGGATTGTTTCGTACCAATTCGCCGAGCAGAGCCAATTCTTGCGCCTTGGGATAGCCTCGGCGCCACACCAGCCCGATGCGGCGGTTGGCATTTGGCGAATGCAGCGGCCGGATGACGAAAGAGGGTTCCGGTCCTTGCGGAGCTCGCGCCGCCAAGGCAGGCAGCAGGGTACAGCCAAATCCCGCGGCAACGAGCTGGCAGATGGTCTCCAAACTGGCGGCACGGAAATCATCGATGCCCTCCTCTTCCGTGGCCGCCGCTTGCCCACACGCGGCCAGCGCCTGGCCGCGCAGGCAGTGTCCGTCGGCCAAGAGCAGCATCTGCTCGCCGCATAAATCAGCCTCGGTGACGGCTTTCAATTGGGCCAGCGGATGACGCGGCGGACACGCGAACCAGAATGGTTCGTCAAACAGCGGCAGCGCCTCGAATTCATCGCCATCGAGCGGCAGCGCCAGCAATGCCGCGTCGATCTGATATCCCTGCAACCGCTCCAACAGATGCCCGGTGAGATCTTCGTGCACCACCAGTTGCAGCGCCTGATACCGGCTCTTCACGAGCGGCAGCAGCTTGGGCAGCAAGTACGGTGCCAGAGTCGGAATGACCCCCAAATTCAGCGGCCCGCTCAACGGCCCTTGTCCGGTGCGCGTCCTGGCCAACAGCTCATCGACCTGTGCGACGATCCGGCGCGCTTTCGCAACCACTTCCTGCCCGATGGGGGTAAGAGCGAACGATTTGGCATTGCGCTCGATCAGCGTGACGCCAAGATACTCCTCCAGTTTTCTGATCTGCGTGCTCAAGGTGGGCTGGGATACGTGGCATTCCTCCGCCGCGCGTCCGAAATGCGCGCGATTCGCCAGAGCCACCAAGTAGCGCAGTTCTCTAATCGTCATGATCGATCGCCTTTCCGGTGTAGTTTCAATCGATAAGTGTCCGCCCGCATCTCACTCCGAAAGACATCATGAGTCAAATTGATGGTTTCGTCATTATCGATAGATACTATCTATTGAATAACTCCTGAAATGAACACCGGCGCAACGCTCCGCGGCGATTCACGGGGCGAGCTCATGAGAATTAAGGGAAACATGGAATAAATTCTCCGGCGGCGAAGTCTTCCTGTGCAGAACTGATCAACTCCAGGAGACGAATATGTCGGATGAATCGCTGCTGTCGCGCCGCAACGCCTTGAAGTGCATGGCCTATGGCGGGGCCGGAACCCTGTTCGCGCTGTCGGGCGGGGTGCTGGCGCCGATCGATCTGGCCATGGCGGCAGCCGATGGCAAAGGGGCTGCCAAGTTGGGCAGGCCGCTGTTCGTGCAGATCAGCGACACGCATATCGGTTTCAACAAGGAAGCCAATCCGGACGTCAACGGCACCCTGACCCAGACCATCGACATCGTCAATGGCATGGCCGAACAGCCCGCCCTCATCATCCACACCGGCGACATCACCCACCTGTCCAAGCCGGCCGAATTCGACACCGCACAGCAGCTGTTCTCGCGCCTGCGCACCACGGAGATGCACACCGTCCCGGGCGAGCATGACACCAGTGATGCCACAGTGACCGAATACTTCAACCGCTTCGGCAAGGCCTCCGGCAACAAGGGCTATTACAGCTTCGATCATGCCGGCGTGCACTTCATCGGCCTGATCAACGTGCTGCAGTTCAAGCCAGGCGGCTTGGGCACCTTGGGGGCGGATCAGCTCGCCTGGGTGGCTGCGGACCTCAAAGGCCGCTCCTCCAGCACCCCGATCGTGGTCTTTGCCCACATGCCGCTGTGGACCATCTACGAGCCCTGGGGTTGGGGCACCGGGGATGCCGATCAGCTGCTCACCCAGTTGCGCCGCTTCGGCTCGGTCACCGTGCTCAACGGCCACATCCACCAGATCGTGCAGAAAGTCGAAGGCAACATGACTTTCCACACCGCACGCTCCACTTCCTATCCGCAGCCTGCCGCCGGCGTCGGCTCAGGTCCCGGGCCCTTGAAAGTCCCCTCCGATCAGCTGGCCGCGATGCTCGGCATCACCAGCGTCTCGGTGGTCAAGCATCCCAGTGCTCTGGCGCTCAACGACACAGCGCTCGGCTAACCCACGCTTGCGGGAGAACCATTCCATGATTTCCAGACGATATCGCTCGTGGCTGACCGCTGTAGGCGTCGCGCTGTCGTGGGGTGGTGCGATCTGTATGCCGTCGGCGGCACAAACGCCGGATTCGAATCGGATCGTGATCCAAGAGTTCATGTTCACACCCAATACCCTGACGGTCAAAGCAGGAGCGACCGTCACTTGGGTGAACATGGACGATGAACCGCACACCGTGGTCAGCAACACGCGGCTGTTTCGCTCAGGCGCTCTCGATACGAAGGAGAGCTTCTCCTTCAAATTCACTCAAGCAGGGACGTATCACTTCACCTGTTCGATTCACCCGCGCATGGTCGGAATCATCGTGGTGCAGTAGAAGACGATCCTTCTGCCTCAAGATCAGTCGGTGTACGCCGCGATCAGCGCCCGCGCGGCCTTGGCGGCGCCCTGCACCGGACCGTGCCGGCCCATGGTCACGCGCGCCAGATAGGCGCCTTCCCATAAGAGCATCAGCGAGTCGCCGAGGACCTCTGGATCGCGTGCACGCATGTCGCGCGCCAGCTGTTGAAAGCGCCGGCGCATCTCCGCCTTGTACTTTTCGATGACGGGGCGCGCCGGATGCTCTGGCTCGGTGATTTCCACCGCGGCGTTGGCGAGCGCGCAACCGCGCGAATCGTCCTCGCAATTGTATTCCACCAGGATGTCGAACAGAGACTCGACCTGCAGGCGTGGATTGCCCGCGTGGGCCGCGAGGGTCTCGTCCCACCACAGCCAGCCCTCACGCTCCTCGCCGCGCAAATATTCCGCAACCAGTTCGTCTTTTGAGGCGAAGTTGCGGTAGAAACTCATCTTGTTGGTGCCTGCCTCGCTGGCAATGGCTTCCACGCCGACCGCGTGAATGCCCTGACGATAAAAGAGATCGGTGGCGGTTTTCATGATGCGATCGCGCACGCGCAATTTCGGCCCCAAGGGAATAACTTCTTCCTCTACAGGGACTTGCATCTGTTTTGGTCGCGTCATCCGATCCTCCTCTTGACATGTGACTGACCGGTCATTAACGTATCGCTAAGAGTTACTGACCGGTAACACACGTGCATAGCATCGGTGTGTTGCAGCCGCAAGTCAAGTTCCCCTCGAAACAGGGGGTGCAAGGCCGGTCACGGTCAGTGCTCGCCACCCGGAATTGTCCGGTTTGGCAATTCTGACCGGAGCCATACGTGCCGCTGAAGCAACTCATTTCTCGTAAGACGTCGCTGTCTATTCTCGCGGGCGTGATCGCGCTCGCCGCGATCATGCTGTTTTCCGGCACCGGACACTCCCGCGCCAAACCGCCCGCCGCGGCCAACGCTGCCTTGCCCGAGGTGACGGTGGCCGAGGTGATTCACCGGCCGCTGCGCGAATGGCAGGAATTCAGCGGCCGCCTGCAGGCCCCCAACACCGTGGAAATCCGCCCGCGCGTCAACGGCTTCATCGACCGCGTGGCCTTCGCGGATGGCGCGCGCGTGAAGAAGGGCCAGTTGCTGTTCCAGATCGACCCGCGGCCATTTCAGGCGGAAGTCGAGCGGCTCGTCGCGGAACGCACCCGCAGCGTCTCCGATCTCGAACTTGCCAAGGCCAACCGCGCGCGCGCCGAACGGCTGATAAGCGCGCACGCCATCTCGCGCGAGGAATACGAGCGACAGGTGGCCGCCGAGGCCTCCGCGCAGGGAAGCCTGGGTTCCATCGATGCCTCACTGCAGGAGGCGCGCCTCAATCGAGAGTTCACGGAAGTGCGCGCGCCCATCGACGGTCACGTATCGCGCGCCGTCATTACAGCCGGCAATCTCGTGACGAGTGCCAGCCTTCTAACCACGGTCGTTTCCGATGATCCGGTCTATGTGTACTTCGACGCCGATGAGCAAACCTACCTGCGTTATGCGAAAGCGGCGCACGACCATGCGCATTCGAACAGCGGCGCGCTTTCGAACAACGGCGCCGCCGATATCTATATAGGACTCGTCGACGAAGACGGTTACCCGCATGCGGCGCAGCTCGACTTCATCGACAACCAGGTTGATGCCACCACCGGAACGATCCGCGCGCGCGCCGCGCTTGCAAATCCCGACGGCCGCTATACGCCGGGCCTGTTTGCGCGCGTGCGCTTGGTCGGCGGCGAAGATCGTGACAGCGTCCTCATCGAGGACCGTGCCGTGGGTACGGATCTATCCAAGAAGTTCGTGCTGACGCTGACCCACGATAATCGAATCGAGTACCGTCTCGTCGAACTCGGGCCCGAAATCAACGGCCTGCGCGTGGTGACGCGTGGGCTTGCCCCGAACGAACTCATCGTCGTCAACGGTCTGCAGCATGTACGGCCGGGCCAGAGCGTCGCACCCACGCGCGTGGCCATGAGCGATGTCGCGGCCGGGCTCACCCAGGTCGCGGCGCAGCCGAATCCGGCACCCGCGGCGAGTCGAGGAACGAGCGCGAGTTCCGTCGATGCGGTCTCGCGCCTCGCCCAGGCAGCCGTCGCCCTTCACGCAGTTCGCTGAATCAGACTTTCGATTCTCCAGGACCACTCATGAAACTGTCGCAATTTTTTATCAGCCGTCCGATCTTTGCGGGCGTCCTCTCGGCCCTCATCTTCCTGGCCGGCCTGATCGCGTTGCCCCGGCTTCCGATCAGCGAATACCCGGAAGTGGTACCGCCCACCGTGATCGTGAAGGCGACTTACCCGGGCGCCAATCCCAAGGTCATCGCCGAGACGGTGGCGAGTCCGCTCGAGCAGGCGATCAACGGCGTGGAGGGGATGCTCTATCAGTCGTCGCAAGCGACTGCCGACGGCGTCATGACCCTCACCATCACGTTCGCGCTGAGCACGGATGTCGACAAGGCACAGGTGCAGGTGCAGAACCGCGTCGCGCAGGCTCTGCCCAAGCTCCCCGACGTGGTGCAACGTCTCGGCGTCGTAACCAACAAGGCGTCTCCCGATCTGACCATGGTGGTGCACCTGGTTTCTCCGGATAACCGCTATGACACGCTGTATCTGTCGAACTACGCATTGCTTCGGGTCAAGGACGAACTGGCTCGCTTGGACGGCGTCGGCGATGTGCAGGTGTTCGGCGCCGGCCAGTTCTCGATGCGCATCTGGCTGGATCCGGAGAAGGTCGCGAGCCGCGGCCTCGACGCAGATGATGTCGTGAGGGCGATCCGCGAGCAGAACCTGCAGGTCGCCGCGGGCCAGCTCGGAGCACCGCCGCTGCCGAGCGCGACGGAGTTTCAGGTCGCGATCAATACCAAGGGGCGCCTCACCACCGAGGATGATTTTCGCAGCATCATCATCAAGACCGGCGCCGCCGGGCAGGTCACCCGCTTGAAGGATGTGGCACGCGTCGAACTCGGCGCCGACACGTACGCGCTGCGCGCGCTGCTGGACAGCAAGGCGGCGGCGGCGATTCCGATTTTTCAGCGCCCGGGCAGCAATGCCATCGCCATCTCGGAACTGGTGCGCACGAAAATGCAGGAACTCAAGCGCGACTTCCCGCAAGGCGTCGACTACCAGATTGTCTACGACCCCACGGTTTTCGTACGCGGCTCCATCCACGCGGTGGTGCACACGTTGCTCGAGGCCATTCTTCTGGTGGTCGTGGTGGTCATTGTCTTTTTGCAGACCTGGCGCGCCTCGGTCATCCCGTTGATCGCCGTGCCGGTGTCGCTGGTCGGCACTTTCGCGGTCATGCACCTGTTTGGATTCAGCCTCAACGCCCTGTCGCTGTTCGGTTTGGTGCTCGCCATAGGCATCGTCGTCGACGACGCGATCGTGGTGGTCGAAAACGTCGAACGCAATATCACCAATGGCTTGAAGCCCATCGAGGCGACCCAGCAGGCGATGCGCGAGGTGACGGGTCCCATCATCGCCACAGCTCTGGTGCTGTGCGCCGTGTTCGTGCCCACGGCGTTCATCAGCGGACTCACCGGTCAGTTCTACAAGCAGTTCGCATTGACCATCGCCATCAGCACGGTCATCTCGGCGTTCAACTCCCTCACCCTGTCGCCGGCCCTTTCGGCGCTGCTGCTCAAGGAACACGGCGCCCCGCCCGATCGGCTGACCCGCATCCTCAATCGCCTGCTCGGCGGATTCTTCGGCCCGTTCAACCGGTTCTTCGCACGGTTCTCGGCGCGCTACGTCAGCGGCGTCGGCCGCGTGGTGCGCGCCGGCGGCATCGCTCTCCTCATCTATGCAGGCTTGATCGGGCTCACGTATGCAGGGTTCGCGCGCACCCCCACCGGCTTCATTCCCACGCAGGACAAACAATACCTGGTGAGCTTCGCGCAACTTCCCGATGCGGCCACGCTCGACCGCACCGAGGCGGTGATCCGCCGCATGGACGAGATTGCGCTCAAGCAACCGGGGGTCGAGCACGCCGTGTCCTTCCCCGGCCTGAGCATCAATGGGTTCACGAACAGCCCCAACTCGGGGATCGTGTTCGTCACATTGAAGCCCTTCGATGAGCGCAAATCCAAGGAGCTGTCCGCCGGCGCCATTGCCGCCGCGCTCAACCAGCAGTACGGCAAGATACAGGACGCGTTCATTGCGGTGTTCCCGCCGCCGCCCGTCAACGGCCTGGGGACCATCGGCGGCTTTCGCATGCAGATCGAGGATCGCGCCGGTCTTGGCTTCGAGGAGCTGTTCAAGCAGACGCAGAACTTGATGGCCAAGGGGAATCAGACCCCCGAGCTGCAGGGCCTGTTCTCCAGCTATCAAGTCAACGTTCCGCAAGTCGACGCCGACGTCGACCGCGAGAAGGCGAAATCGCAAGGCGTATCGGTGCAGGAACTCTTTGACACCATGCAGGTGTACCTGGGCTCGCTGTACGTGAATGACTTCAACGCGTTTGGCCGCACCTATCCGGTAACGGCCCAGGCAGAACCCAATTTCCGGCTGCAGGCCGAAGACGTCGTGAGACTCAAGACCCGAAACGCCGCCGGCGACATGATTCCCTTGGGTTCGTTCATGACCGTGAAGCGCTCCTCAGGTCCCGATCGTGTCATGCACTACAACTCCTATCCCACCGCCGAAATCAATGGTGGACCATCCGTAGGCGCGAGTTCAGGCCAGGCGCAGGCGGCCATGGAGCGGCTCGCGCGCCAAGAGCTGCCGAATGGCATGAGCTTCGAGTGGACCGAGCTGACCTATCAGCAGATCATCGCCGGCAACACCGCGGTGCTGGTCTTCCCGCTCGTCGTGCTGCTGGTGTTTCTGGTGCTCGCGGCTCAGTACGAGAGCTTGAGCCTGCCCCTCGCGGTCATCCTGATCATGCCGATGGTGCTGCTGTCGGCCATCACCGGCGTGCAGCTTACCCACGGTGACAGCAACATCTTCACCCAGATAGCGTTGATCGTGCTCGTGGGCCTCGCCAGCAAGAACGCGATCCTCATCGTCGAGTTCGCGAGGGATCAGGAACTCGAGGGTGTCCCGCCGCTGCAGGCCGCGCTCAATGCCGCGCGGCTGCGGCTGCGCCCGATCTTGATGACTTCACTCGCGTTCATCATGGGCGTGGTGCCGCTCGTCACATCCACCGGCGCGGGCGCCGAGATGCGTCACGCCATGGGTATCGCAGTGTTCTCAGGAATGCTGGGTGTGACCTTCTTCGGGCTCATGCTGACACCGTTGTTCTACGTCCTGGTTCGTAGGATCACGCAACGCGCGAGCGCCGCCAAGTCGCTCACCGCGACGCCCGTGATCCTCGATCATCCGCCGTTCGGCGATGAGACGGGCTGAGCGGCACGAAAGCCATGAAGGTAACGCTGATGAAAACAATGTTTGCAATTACGTTGGGTGCGCTCCTATGCGCCGCCTGTGCGGTGGGTCCGAACTACCGTGCGCCGACGATCGCGCCTGCTCAAGTGCGAAACGCCCAGTCGGCTGAGTTTGCCGCACAGACGCCGGAGGCGCTTTGGTGGCAGCAATTCGAGGACCCCGAACTCGATACCCTGGTGCGCCGTGCATTGGCGGGAAATCTGGATCTGCGCTCGGCTTACGATCGGGTCAGAGCCTCCCGCGCCGTCTTCGCTGAAAGAAAACTCGACTATGCGCCGCACGTCCAGCTGGACGCCGCATACACGCACTTCGAAGAGCAAGAGCCTGGATTCGGCTCGAACCGCTTCAACGCGCAAAGCGACAGCTTCGGGTTCGATGCCGCGTGGGAAATCGATCTGTTCGGCCATGTACGCCGTTCGGTCGAGGCGGCTCGCGCCGACTTGGACGCTGAACGCGCCAACTATCAGGACGCGCAGGTGACCGTCGCCGCAGAGGTTGCGCGTAATTACTTCGAACTTCGAGGTGCTCAGAAACGCCTCGAGGTGGCGCGTGAAAATCTCGCCACCGAACACCAAACGCTCGAGCTCACGCAACTGCTCGACGAGACGGGGCGCGGCTCGGAGCTCGATGTGCAACGCAGCCGCGCACGGCTGAAGGCGACGGAAGCGACGATTCCACCGCTGACGGCGGCGGAAAAGCAGTCGGCCTATCGGCTGGCCGTACTGATAGCTCTGCGGCCGGGACAACTGGATGATGAGCTTCGTCCGGCAACCGTGGCAGCTTACGCCAAGGCGCTCCCGGTCGGCGATACCACCGAACTGCTGCGCCGCCGGCCCGACGTGCGTGCCGCAGAGCGCCAGCTCGCCGCGGCAACCGCGCGCGTGGGCGTGGCGACGGCCGATCTGTTTCCGCGTGTCAACGTCACGGGTTTTGTGGGATTTCTCTCCGGCGACGTCGGCAAGCTGTTCGGCACCGGTGCCAACGACAATGCCCGCGCCTGGTCCATCTCGCCCACCGTCAGCTGGGCGGCGCTCGATCTGGGCTCGGTGCGCGCGCGGCTGCGCGCGAGTGAGGCGCAATCGGACGCCGCCGCGGCCAACTATGAAAAAGTGGTGCTCACGGCGCTCGAGGATACGGAAAATAGTTTCGTCGCCTACAGCTCGGGCCAGGCGCAGCTGAAGAGCCTGAACGAACAGGCACAAGCCTCGCGGCGCGCCGCGGATCTGGCGGAAATTCAATATCGCGAAGGGGTTGCGGACTTTCTGGTGCTGCTCGATGCGCAGCGCACGCAGCTCGACGCGGAGGACGCCGTGGCGCAGGCGGAGACGGCGGTCAATGTGTCAGTCGTTGCGATCTACAAAGCTTTGGGCGGTGTCGGGCAGCCGCTGCGCGACGCTGCAGCGAAGCTGGCGCAGGGACCATGAGGCGGAAAAAGCGCCCACTGCCGATGGTTTGAGCCAACGGCAGCGGGCGGTATCGGATCAGCGGCGATCGTCGGCGATCACTGCACCGGTCACAGGATTGAGGATGAAGCGCTGCATGTGCCGTTCATCGTCAAACATGTTGTCGAAGGACCCGGTCACCACGTCGAAGGATTGCTTCTGTGGTGCAACGGTGAACGCCGGCTTGCGCAGGCCATTGCTGGGATCACGCGTCGAAGGCCCGTCGATATAGTTGAGATTCCAGTTGTCCTCGATGAACCGCAAAATCGAGGACTGGTCCGTCAACGAATGGTCGACGTAGTTCACCTTCGCCCACGGGGATACCATGTTCAGCACCAACCGAGGACCGAAGCCGCAGCGGCCCTGAATGGCATCGGCTTTCGGTGTACCGCAGCTGCCGCCGTTTGCCGCGCTGATCGCGTCGAATCCTGCGGCGGAGGACGGATTGACCAGCGGCGCCATGGCATGATCGTACCAGCCATCCGAATCGTCCCAGGCGATGAACACGGCCGTCTCGGCCCACTCCTTCGATTGCTGCAGGATGTTGATGGTCTGCGCGAGGAAGCGCTGCTCCGACAACGGATCGGATTCGCCGCCCGGGTGGCCGTCGTCACGATTGATCGCCTTGAGGAAGGAGACCGCCGGGAAGTTGCCGTTCTGAACCGCGGCGTAGAAGTCGAGCAGGTCGTACTGGTGGTTCGCCTGATCCGTCTTGCCGATCATGTCCACCGTCGAGGGCGGCAAGTGATGCGGATTGCGGGTCGATGCGTAGTATTGGAACGGCGAGTGATGTGCGTTGTAGTCGGTGCGTACCGGATGAACGATTGCCGCGTTGCCGTCGAATGAGGTGGCAGAGTCAGGATGCAGCACATGGGCCGCGTTGCAGACCGCGGGTACGAAGTTCGCCGCGCCCGTATTCTGAGCCTGACCGTCGTTCGCGGCACCGCCGAAGGTCGGCGTACCGAAAGGATCGTTGCTGACGCCGGACAATGGATGCGTGGGATCCGTCGTCTGCGGATTGGCTGCCGCCGCCGTGCGGAAGCCGCCGGCAAACCATCCCCAGGTGACGCCCTTCTCGTTCAACAAGTCGCCGACATTCTTGCCGGTCATTTCGGCAGTGACCTTGCCCGCGGCCGTGCCGCCCTTGTCGTTGCCGCAATCATCGAGGTAAGGATCAAGGTCGGTGGTGAGCGTGCCGGTTTGAACCGGAACGGGATGCGCCGAACCGACCAAATCCGCGGGGACTTGCGGATTTGTCGCACCGACGAAGAACACGTCGGGAATCGATGTGCCCTGAACGTTGTCGACCAGCTGCCCGGTCGCGCCCTTGGTGCCCGTGAAGGTGTGCACCACGGCACCGGCCGTCTGGCCGGTAATGAGATTCAACGCACCCGGGGTCGAAGGACCATATGTCGTACCCCAGGAGTTGTCGCTCATGGCAAACCGCTGCGCAAAATTCCACATGGCGGTGACGGTATTGCCGTCGTAATAGCCCATGACGGTGGAACCGTCGGTGGCGCAACCGGCGCCGTTCTGGAAGTTCTGCTGCGGGAAGCGGTCCAACAATCCGCTGTCCGCGGCCAACTGTTCGCCCCTGTAGTCGTGATTGTTGGAACAGGTGATGGCCTGCTCGTGGGTCATCCGGAACGGATTGGCGTTGCCGTTCGGATCCAATCCCGTGGGCGTGCCGACCGGGTTGTTGGGATTGAAGTCGTGGAGGCCGACATTGACGCGCTCGGGAAACCTGCTGTTCCCATCGGTCAGGCCGTTGACCGTCGGCGTCGAGCTGCGGGCGACGAAACGGGTTCCGTCGGTATTCTTGGCGTCGGGGTAGGTGCCAAAATAGTGGTCGAAGGAGGCGTTCTCCTGGAAAATGATCACGACATGCTTGATCGACGGCCGCTTGCTGAAACCGTCATCGCGCTCGTGATCGCCTGCCTGGGCACTCGAGACTATGCTCGCGGCGAGACATGCGGCAATGAACCCCGCCAGCGTTTTATTGCGCGTGGGCGATTCCTGATAAGTCATGTGATTCCCTCGGTTATGAAATGTTGTTGTGCAGCGATTACGGGCCTGCACCGACCAGACCATCGTGCGCGAAAATATATTCCCAGCTCTGCGTGAACGTTTTGTGACCGTCCGCGCGCGATGGCCATCGAGTGGTCGTTGCGGATTATCAGGCCGTTGGGCAAAAAGAGGCACCCGACGACGATGCCGCCGACCTGTGTCTCGATATATCGGCCGCTGACACAAATCTGTCGTAAAAGTGAAATAGAGTGTCTTGGAACTGCGCGGCATCACCCGCATTTTTTCTGCAAACGACATCGCAATAGGGATCGTGCCTCGTGGCCAATCGAATCACTTTCACGCGCGCCGGCATGGGCTGCGCAATCGCGGCAACCTTGAGTCTCGCGTGCATCGCCGCCGCGGCTCCGGTTCGCGCGATCAATGCAGTTTCACTCGAGGCGGCCGCGGCTGGATTCAAACCCTACGTGCTCGAGCGGATCGGCCGGAGCCTGGATTCCGTCAAGAAAATGCGCGAGCGCATCGCTGCAGGCGATCTTGCCGGCGCGCAGCAGTCATGGCTCGCTGCGCGCGGCGGCTGGGAAGGCTCAGAGGTGATCACCAACGAATATATTCCGGACCTGGACCGGAAGATCGACGCCTGGCCCGACGCCGAGAAGGGGTTCCACGCGATCGAGGCCAGGCTCTTCGGCGCGCACGATGTACACGCGCTGCCCGCCACCGAGGAACTCATCGCCAACCTCATGGAATTCGAGCGTCAATTGCGCACGACTACCCTCACCCCCCAGGGACTGCTGAACGGCACCGCCAAACTGATATACGAGATCGGCGAGAACAAGGCTGAGGGCGGCGAATCGCCCTTTAGCGGCAATTCGCTGGCGGAAATTCGCGACAATGTCGACTCCATTGCGGCAGCCTATGAGCGGGTGTTCGCCCCGGCAACCAAGACGCGTAACGCTGAACTCGCGAAAATCTTCTCGACCGACCTGTCACTCATGCGTGCGCTGGTATCAGTGCCGACGCTGCAGACTCTCGACCAAGTTCGCCTGCGAGATGTGAGCGAATCGCTGGTCAACGATCTGGCGATGGTGGGCCGGGAGTCCGGCCTCGAAAAACCCGGCCTTGGAAACTGAGTGAATAATTGATCATGGTTCGGAAACGCAAGCCTCTTGGCGCCGCACTCGCGGTACTTTCGCTGTCCGCGGCACTTACGGGAACGGCCATCGCAGAATTTGGCGGAAATGCGAGCCTGCTTCCGGCGGGCACGGAACTGGGCGAGGAGGCCTTCGATCAGCCCCGCGAGGTCTTCCGCTCCGAAAGCAGCGGCGGGCACAAGTCCTACCTGGTTATCCTCGGGGATGTGGCATTCAGTTCGCCGTTGACTCTCGGCGCCGCCGCCCGGCAGGCGGGCATCAGCTGCGACACTTGTCACATCAACGGCACCACGAATCCAAGACTGTATATTCCCGGCCTGTCGACGCAATCCGGGACCTTCGATACGACCGGACACCTGTTCAATCCAAAGGCCGACAACGGTGTTCTTGATCCATTGACCATACCGAGCCTGCGCGGCGCGCATCTGCTCGCACCCTACGGCCACGACGGACGGACACTGTCGCTGCACGACTTCGTGCGCAACGTCATCGTCAATGAATTCGCGGGCGCCGAGCCGTCGGCGGAGATCCTCGACGCGATGGTCGCTTATATAGAAGACATCGATTTCGTGCCGAACCGGCGGCTTGGCGCAGCAGGCAAACTCACGGGGCCCTTGAGCGAATCGGAAAAACGCGGCGAGGCACTGTTCTACCAACCATTCCCGCACGATCCGACTTTGAGCTGCGCAGCATGCCATGTACCCACCGGCGCCTTCGTCGATCACCGGCAACATGATGTCGGCTCCGGCGGTTTGTTCAAGACGCCGACCCTGTTGAACGCCAATTTCAACGCGCCCTACTTTCATGACGGCCGATACACCAGCTATGCGCAGGTCGTGGGCCATTTCGACCGCACGTTCTATCTGGGTCTATCCGCCCGAGACCGCCAGGACTTGGCCGCCTACCTGCGGGCGATCGGGGACGCGGAGCAGGCGCTGCTCCCGGACGATGTTGCGACACGTCTGAAGGAAGTATCGGATTTCCTCAGCGTTCTGGACACCGCCGTGCCCGAACACAATGTGGCCATGGTTACGCTGACGCTGGATACCATCGACCGCGAGTTGCGCGATTTGACGGAGCAGTTCCCCGAGCGCAAGAGTTCGATCGTGGCCGCCGGCGTGGAGGAACGCAGCAGGGCGCGCAGTGCGCTCAAATATGTCGTGCTGAGCTTGCATCAGATCGATGGCGCCATGCGAAGCGGCCATTTCGACCAGGCGGCCGCAGGCCTGGTCCATTCTCGTGAGCTGCTGTCGGCGGCAGCGCCGGTGCTGGAAGCGAGCGCGCCCTGGTCCCTGTTCAATCGACCCATTCATGATGCGCATTTCGCAGCGCTGCGCCAGCTGTACCGGTCGGCCGTGGACCCGGCGCTTGCGCCCCGCCGACGATACGATCCTGACTAGTCCCTAGGAGCCGTGAATTAGCGTCGCTCGAGCATCTCTTCCAACTGCAACTGAAGATCGGCGAGCAGGTACGGTTTGGGAACGAAGCCCCGCGTCCGCCCGGTTGCGATCAATGCCGCGGCGCTCGGATCGCCTGAGGTAAGCAACATCGCCACGTCGGGGTGATACTTCGCGACCCAGCGGGCCAACAGGTGTCCGTTGATCTCGCCGTTCAAATTGATATCGCAAAAAATAATGTCGACCCGGGTCAGGCATGAAATCACTTCGATGGCCTCGTACGCGGAGCTTGCTTCGATGACACGGAATCCAGCGTCGCGCAAATACTCGCTCGCGGTCCATCGAATCCGGAATTCATCCTCCACCAGCAATACCACTTTGCGGCGATCTACAGCCTCTTGCTGTGCCGATGCGACAGCTTCCATCCTCCCTCCTCAAGTCAATGCGATTGCGATTCCGGAGCGGCATTTGAAAAGCGCTTGTCGGCGGACGCACTGCCGGAAGCGTGGTCAGTTACCGGCCTTGCCGATGCGCGCTTGGGGACCAACGCCTGCTCGGCTGCGGTAATTTTGGCCGCAAGTCCCCCCGTCCCCGGTGCAAGTGCGGCGGCACGGCGATAGCTACGAACGGCATCCTGGGGACGCTTTGCCCGTATCAGAGCATCTCCCAAGCTGACCAGCAGCGCCGGATCATTGGGGCTCCAGCGGATCGCATCGTAGCAAGCATCTATATTGGCGCGGGCCGAACACAATTCCGTATCCCGTTTGAGCGCCGGCGCGGTCGCCTTGCCGGCGGTCGGCAACTCCGCGGCACGCGGCGGGACAGCGGCGAACAGGAACAGGAATGCCAGGACAAAATAATCAGCGCTCTGACACGGGATACCGGCGCCGGTGCCGCTGCCGCTGCCGAAAAAACCTGTTCATGACCCGATGTCCTTCACCAGCCGGATTCCAACGCTGCTGGTTCGGTAACCCGCCGCAAAGTGATTTCGATAATTGGCTCGCACATAGGCCGGCGTGCTGAACCAGGAACCTCCTCGAAGCTCGTGTTCGGAGCAATCGCCGGTGTTGTGCGCCGATCCGTCGATGGGCGCACCGACATAGTCCGCCTGCCAACAATCCTCGGTCCACTGAAAAACGTTTCCGAGCATGTCGTTGAGACCGAATGAATTGGATTTGAACGAGCCGACCGGCGCGGTGTAGACGTAGCCATCGTTACACGCAAACACCGTCCATCCCGGGTACCGCTGCGCCGCGCTGGCGTCGGCGACATTCGCATTGGCGCAGGCGGCCGCCGCGTTCGCGCCCCATGGCAGTACGGCCTCGCCGCCGGAGCGTGCCGCGTATTCCCATTCCGACGCAGTCGGCAGGCGGTACTGATGACCGGTTTTCCCCGATAACCATCGAGCGTAGGCCTGAGCGTCATCCCACGACACACACGTCACCGGATGCGTGCCGGTCTGTGGAAATCCCGGGCTCTTCCAACTGCTGTCCGGCCGGTTTTTCCATTCGCCGTCGTAAGTATCGCAGCCTTGCATGTCCCTGCCGGTGGCCGCGATGAATTGCTGAAATTCCTCCACCGTGACGACGTTCAACGACATGCCCAGCGGTCGCCCGACAGTCACCCAACGCGCCGGCATTTCAAATGATGAACCACCCTCTGCGCGAGACGAACCCTGTTGGAATCGCCCGTCCGGCAGCACCACCATGCTCGGACAGGTGGGGCAGTCGCGGAAGACCGTGCCCGGCGCCGGCACCACCACGGATGCAGGTCAACGCCTGCTTCGGCGCCAGGATGCGCTGAACCAAAAACCAAGCGGTAACCACCAATACGACGACCGCAAAACTCACCGTCGATAGACGAGCCAGGGAACGCGGATTCCACCCGTGGCTGCGTTTCCCCGCCGGCGATTCGACCGGCCTTGGCGCTCGCGTTCCGGCAACGGCCACCGAACGCGCAACAGGCGTCGCCCCGAGTTGGGCTTGCAAGTCATCGCGCTCTGCCTGCAGCGCAGTGTATCTCGCCTCGGCGGTTTGAGCCGGGCCTCCATTTCACGCAACATGTTCTGATCGAAACCGCGGCGCCATTCCCAACTGCGCAATAATTCCAGATTGGAATTCAACTTCGACTTCATGGCGCCCATGTCGCCGCGCGCGGCATTCAGTTCGGCTGCCAATTGCGTGCCGGCCTTGGTCCGCGCTTCCAGCATGGGCAGCATTCTCGCGTGCTCTTGCTGCAGGGCTGCGAGTTTGCCGTCACGCTCTGCAAGGGAATTCATCAGCCGCACAATCGCGGCGTCGCGCGCCGCAAGCGTATCCCGCAAAGCGCCCATCTCCACTCAGGTGGCGCTTCGTTCTCGCGCGCCGCTTCCTCACCGCGCGAGCCGGGTCGAATCAGAGGATGCGCTGCTTTCAGCCAACGCTCTTTCCAAGTCGCGCCGTTTTCCTTGCTCCGCCTCGAGCATGCCACGCATGGCCGCAAATTCCGCGGACAGCGCAGCGACGCGTGCGGCTGCAGCCGATTCCGTCTCCTTGAGGCGCTCGTAAGAGCGGGTCAGCATTTCATGCTCGGCCAGCTGCCGCGCAACCTGCTGTTCGAGTGAGCGTATGGTCTCGGATGATGCCGGCGCATGCGCACCGGCCGTCGCAGAAGCCTGATGGCGAATCAAGGTGAGTGTCGGAATCGAATTGGAAGGGTCTTCCGTGGCGGCGCCCGACCCAGCCGGCGCGCGGGCTGAATCAGAACTTTGATCAGGCATGTCCTCCGGGTCGCGCT
The DNA here is from genome assembly GCA_963761345.1 of uncultured Gammaproteobacteria bacterium. Lineage (GTDB taxonomy): Bacteria > Pseudomonadota > Gammaproteobacteria > Steroidobacterales > Steroidobacteraceae > Bog-1198. The sequence continues at coordinate 50,739 of CAVXGV010000007.1, read as the reverse complement.
GCTCTGCAGATGCCGCCGCTTCGGCTGCATCCCGGGCGATGGCGGCGTTGAGCAGGCGGACCACCTCGACATGCGCATACTCTGGAAACGGTTCGATCCGCTCCCGACGCCGCAGAATTTCCAACATCGCCTCAGGAGACGCGCCGACCGCGAGCAGTCGTTCCAGTTGCGCCATGAGATCGGTGTATGTGAAACCACCCGTGCCATATGCACGCAAGACCTTTTCAAACGTTAGAACCGGAGACGAGCTATTAGAGCGCATGCGGACAACGCCTGGTTAGGCTCCCTAGGATTCGATGTCAGAGTTTGCATGGTTGTAAGCAGCGAGACAACGATTGTATTTTTTTCAAAACTTCGCCGTGCGCGGACGGCCAGAATTCACATATTCTGTAAGTGATGTCGTTGGCCCATGGAAATTGATTGATCAAATGGGATCGATAGATGCCACCTATTTAGACCATCGATGGGATGCGCCTGTCGGCCAAGAGCCACGCCGTCGAAATCGCCGGGCCTCGACACCCGGGTGCGACCGTGACGTGGATTTGTGAAACTAAACGCGCCCATCCATGTCCGATTGCAGCACCCACTCATTATTGTCGACTACGAGCACAATCATGTCCTATCCCACGAAATCCCAACGGCCGGGCCGCATTCGCCTCTGCGCGACGGCAGTTCTCGCAAGCTGCGTTGCGATGCAGGTGGGTGCCCAAGACCTGGCATCCTTGACGGAAAGGCCGACGGCTACCGCCAAGCCTGCGCCGCCGGCAGTGCCCGAGTCACCGGCGAATGAAGCACGCCGATTGCGCGTCGAGACCGCGCTTCGGGATGATCCGTATTTCAACGATACGCACGTTACCGTATCGCTTAGAAACGGCGACGTCGTATTGCAAGGATTTGTCTCCAGCGAGTGGGATCTGCTTGATGCCATCCGCATCGCACACCGCGCGGCCGGTGGCGGACGCGTGGTGGATGATTTGTATCTTGAATTGGGTGGACGCCGATAGCCGCAATCGAACCACTGCATGCGCCAGCCGTGGCTACCATTGGTTTACCAGCGCCTGTTGGCGACCTTGGACCCGTCGCGTCCCTGACGGCGGCTGTGTTCGGCCCGCTGATCATAGGAATTGCGTTTGGTGCCATGATCATCGATCGGCAATGATGCCGGCGAAGCGCTGTCCATCGGCCTTTTTTCCCAGCTGCGAATGAACCTGTCTTGCAAACTCCGGTGCAAGTCCGGCGCTATGGCGCCGATTCGAACCCAGTCAAGCGCCATGGCATCCCATTGCCCGTCATCAACGCTGATTCCCTGACCCATGGCTTGCGTCAGTCTTTGCACTTGATGCTCGCGGCGCAGCGCTTCATCTGCAGCCGGCGTGAGAATCTCGCTGTGAATCTCCCCACGAACACATAGGATTCTCAACGCTTTTTCGCGGGCCTGGAGATCGACGGGAAAGTCGGAGCCGGTCCGGGCCAATGTATCCTTGATCGCCTTGAGGCCGCCTCTCGGCCATTGTTGAGCGCCCGCAATGAGACTCTCCGCGGCCTGCTTCAACGATTCTCGTTCGGAGGACTCGGCGCCTTGCAACACCGCCCACTCGTAATTATTGATGCTGCGCGCGGCCTCGAACAAATTCCTGAAAGACCGCTCGGTATCCCGGACCCGTTGCTGTGCCATTCGCGCCTTGCACAGTTCGATGGCGCGTTCGAAGCGATCTTGCAGACCGCGCGCTTCCGTCCTCGGCATCTCATCGATGGCTTGATATGCATCGCGCCATTCAGGAATTTTCGCCGCGGCCTCCAGCAAAGCTGTTCCCGATGAAGCGGCAACGCCTTCAATCTGTTCGCACAACGCCGTCGCTTTCAGCTTATTGGCCTCGAGGCCAGAGGCGTATTCGGCATAAGCTTGCTGCCTTTTTTGATAAACCGCGTCGCACACTTCTCGAAATTCGTTCCACAACGATTGGCTTTGAGCGCTCGGCACGGGGCCCGTTTCCTTCCACAGCAGCTGCAGCCGTTTCACGGCATCGATGGCTTCCCGGCCATCCTCTTGGGTGAGGAGATGACGTGCGCGCTTGATGAGCGATTGCTTGTCCGCCACGTTGCCCTCATGCCAGGCATCGAGCTTCGCTTGCAGACGCCGCATGGACACCTCGAACTCCTCCTGAACAGAGCGGCCGGCTTCGCGATCCACGGGGAAGCAGCGGCGCCATTCCTGCGGCGCTTCGCCCAGAACGCCGGCCAGCAGGCGCCAATCCGGATTTTCGACGTTCTGCGCGGCCTCGAATGCCAGCAGGCGATCGAGCACGGCCTTGCGCTTGTCGAGGTTTTGCAGGCGCAAAGCCGCCTGCGCTTCGAAGTACTCTCGGCAGGGTTGATAGGCGGCTGATGCAGCCCGCTGAAATCGCTGCCACTCTTCCTCTGCTTCGCTCACGATCCCCTTGCTGATCGTGCGCCAATCCTGCTGCAGCGATTTGATGCGCTCGGCCAGCGCCTTTGGCTCCTCCGTCGCACCGATGAGCGCCTCCATTTCGGCGATGAGCTCCAAGCGCTTGGGCGCGACGGCATAGTCCTTCCACTGCTTGAGTTCATGCAGCTTCTCATCGAGCTGCTGAATCTGGCGCGACAGATACGTCGGCAGCGCAGCGGCCGGCAGTTTCTGATCGATGGAACGTCGCAGCCCCGCAGCCCGTTGCGTGCCGCCGTCGCGCAGCGCCGCATTGGCCATGCGGATCAAACTGCCGATTTGAAGGAAAAGCCGCTCTTCCGCCGCCCGCTGTTCCGCACGCTGCTTCTCTTCAGCGTTGCGAATTGCCGCCGCTTCTTCCTGCGCGCGTGCCTGCGCCTCGGCCTGCGCTTCGGCCTGCGCGGCGGCAGCCGACTCGAGCCGCCTCGCGCGCCAGTTCCTTGAGTTCAAGAGCGGCTTTGCGTGCCGCATCTTCGGCGGCGCGCTGCGCAAGCTGCCGCAGATTCGTGTCGATGACCTGTTCGCAACGTCTGATGGCCTCACGCGCGCGCTGTTCGATATCCGCCGCCACCGGCGTGGTCAACGCATGCCAGCGGGTTTTGAGATGCTCGAATCCGGATGTGTACAGCGAGTCGTAAGTCCGATGGCTGTGCCGTTCCAGCGCGGCGCAACTTGCAGCGATCTCGTTGCGGATCTCTTCCGCCTTGCGATCCTCGGCGTTCAGCGCATCGCATTTCTGCTTGAGGATCTTGTAGACGCTCTTGTCTTTGTTGCGGACTTGCGGCAGCAGTTGTCTGAGCTGCACCGGATCGCGGATCGATTCGGCCGCCAGCTGGCGCAATCGGCTCGAGGGACTTTCCACGACGAGCTTGGCGATTTGCGCCGGATCCCGGATCGAGGCCAGCGCCTGCGGCAGGCGACCGGGGTCTTTACACAGAGCCGCCACGGCGAACATTTCCGGCCGGTTTCGCGCGCTATCGCAATATGCGCTGAAATTAATGGCGCCCTCATCGATGAGCCTGGCCACGCGCGCACGCGCGGCGCGTTCCACCTCAGGAGGATGGGCGATCATGGTGTCTGCGATCGGAGTGCCAAATCCCGCAAGCCCGCGAAGCGCCTCCCCATCGGGCAGCTTATCGATGGCCGCGATGCGCAGATTTTCTTCTTTATCGGACAGCGCCTTTTCAGTCAACAGATCGGCCGGGCCCGCGTTGAGGGTCGCGATACGTTCTTGGGGCTTGGGGGGAGATGGCGGTGGTTTGCTAAAAAGGCGCGAGAACAGCTTCATCGATCGACCTGCTATTGATATGAGGGTTGAGATTATCTCGATCTGCAGGCAATTTACTACCTGCTTCCCGGTAATGTCATTACCGGCGATGGCGAATATCCGGGCACCGGCGTGAGTTATACCCTTGCTCCTTCCTGTGACGGAGTTCACGCTACGCCAGGACTCTCGCTTGACCCTTTATACGCGAAATACTTGGGCAGTCGTTCCGGCCGGTGCCGATGGCCTGCACATTCGCGTAGCGACCACTTCGCGTAGCGGCCACCGATCCACAGGCATCATCCGTATTCCTTCCGATCACGATGTCGAGCAAACCTTGCCTGGCATTTCCCGTACGCACCCGATTCCGGTTTCGGCTAATTGTATCCAGCCCCCCGATTCCGGCGTCGGGATGCGACCAAATGCAACTTTTTAGGCGCTATCCCGGTTCGTCGGCGATCCGCTTGAGGAACGGTGATACGTTCTCGGTGGGGGCGGCATTCCCACCGTCCTCCACCGAGGCGCCTTTTGTTCCGGCTGCCGACGCGCCGTATCAATGAAAAGCATATCGCAACTGCGTTCCCGCCTTCCCATATATTCGACGTCGCTCATCGACGAGCTGACGCAGCTTTATAATCGCGAAGGATTCATCTGCGCGGGCGAAGAGCTTCTGGACAATTCGGGCGCGCGCGAGCCCTGGGCGTTCTTGCTTTCTCTCAAGGTCGCGCACTTGGAGTTCATCAACCACTCGCTGGGGCGGGCTGTGGGCGACAGTCTGCTGATCCGCACAACGACCCTATTGAGGCACGTATTTCATAAGGCCGCAGTCGTTGGCAGACTCGGCGCCGATGAATTTGCCGTGCTCTGCAGGGTAGCGAGTCCCACTGCCGGCGCCGCCATGCTCGCTTACCTCGATGAAGCCATCGACGCGGATAATTCGTCGGCTGCACTCAATCTGTCCGTGAGCGGAGGATTTAGCCAGTTCGATCCGAGATATCCGGTGTCCATCACCGAACGGCTGATGCAAGCAGGTACGGCCATGAAGTTGCAACAGAGCATTCCAAGAGGGGGCATTTATGATGAAAGCCGTTCTTCTTCTCGACCCTGACGGTGTTGCGCTGGCCCCGGCGACCCTGTGTGCGGAGGCTGCAGAGGAAGCCCGAAACCTCAAGCTCCCGCTTGTCGACCAGGTGGTCGCCGAGCTGAGCGCGGGCAGGGAAATGCGTGCCGTCGGGGAAACTTGTTACGAACTTTTTGAGGAAGGTGAGCGCGTGGCACTGCTCGAGATTTTCGAACCCCCGCGGGTAGCCTGACCCTTCGCAATCCAGCCCCCCGGCAATAGACGCATTGCCGTAAACTCGTACTTTGGACTACGGGCGAGAACCATGGGCTTTACGCGAGCAAAGCCACGGAAGGCGGCCACATCAAAGCGGCGCCGCTCCGTTGTGCAGGCGGACCTAAAACTTGGCAACCGGAACAACGCCTTCCCGTGCGTGGTTGGAATCGGTGCATCGGCCGGCGGATTTGATGCCCTGGTGGAGTTTCTGCATGTTTTGCCGGCCAACAGCGGCCTCACTTTCATCATTCTCCAGCATTTGAGTCCCACCCCGCGCAGCCTGTCGGCGGAACTGTTCGCTCGCCACACCGAAATGAGCGTTCGCCCGGCCGAGGATGGCATGCGATTGGAACCGAATTGCGTGTATACCACGCCTGCCGATCAGGACATCGGAGTCGTGCACGGCCGCATTCGCCTCTCGACGCCGACTGAAATTCGTGGGCATCGCCTGCCCGTGGACCGGCTGTTCAGCTCATTGGGGCGGGATCAGCGCGAGCGCGCCATTGGCATCGTCCTGTCAGGCACGGGCAGCGACGGTGCGCTCGGCTTGAAAGACATCGTCGCAAACGGTGGCATCGTGCTCGTGCAAGCACCGGAGACTGCTCAATTCGACGGCATGCCCCGAAGTGCGATCGCCACCGGCCTGGTGGCTCATGTGCTGGCAATCCCCAAGATGCCGCGTGTCTTGGTCAGCTACGCCCGGCACGCTTATGTACGCGCGCCGAGCGCAACCCCAATACCGGCGCGCGCTGGCGGCGCACTCGCTCAAGATCCTGGGTATCTTGCAATCCGGTCACGGGCAAAGCTTCAACGGCTACAAACAGGCCATGCTGCTGCGGCGCATCGAGCGGCGGATGGGGCTGCACAACATTCAGAAGCTCGAGGATTACGCCAAGCGCTTGCGGCGCGATGCCGCCGAAGTTACCGCATTGCGCAAAGATCTGCTCATCGGCGTCACAGAATTCTTTCGCGACCGGCAAGCGTGGCAAGTACTCGACAACCAGGTATTGCGCCCCCTGATCGCCGGCAAAAACGCAGGTGAAACGATCAGGGCCTGGGTGGCGGGGACCGGCACGGGTGAAGAAGCCTACACCCTGGCCATCCTGATTTTGGCGCGCCTGAAAAGCATGCGAAAGCGTTGCGCGGTACAGATATTCGGCACCGATGCCAACGAAGATTCCTTGAACTACGCTCGCGCCGGACGCTACCCTTCGGGCATTCGAAGCCAAATCAGTGCTGCACTCTTGAAACGTTACTTTCAGGAGGTCAAGGACGATCATCATTACCAAGTCACAGCTCAGCTGCGCGAGAGCGTCATCTTCGGCCAGCACGACCTGCTCACTGATCCGCCTTTTTCGCGCCTGGATCTGGTCACCTGCCGGAATGTGTTGATCTATATCGAACCGGCAACCCAGGATCGGCTCCTGTTGCTGTGCCACTTCGCGCTGCGCACCCTGGGCTATTTGTTTCTGGGCAGCGCCGAGACGGTGGGCACGCACGAAAAGCTGTTCAAATTGATTGACCGGAAATGGAGAATCTACCAAAGCATCGGAATGACGCCTCGGGATCAGATCGCCTGGCGGGTGGGCAAGGGAGCGCCTCGACCATCGCCGCTCAACGACGAACCGTCGGGCGGGACGGGTCGCGCGGCGTCGCATGCGAACTTGACGCACAGTGCGCTTTTCGAACACTTTGCCCCTGCCGCGGTTCTGGTGAACGAGCACGCCGAGATCCTGTATTCGAGCGGTTCCGCCGAGCGCTTCCTGTCCCCGGCCCGCCCCGCGACCAAGGCCTCGCTGCTGCCGCGCTTGCGCAAAGGCCTCCGGACGCAATTGCCCGAAGCCATCCGACGCGCGCGCATCGATCAGCGTCCGGTGCTGATCAAAGCGGTGTCGAAGGGAAAGTCCGGTGAGGCTTCTCTCGAGGTCTTCCCGATTCGACGCGCACTTGGCGAACCTGGTGCCGCGCGATACCTGATCGCGTTCGGAGAAGGCGATTACAAGAGCATCGGCCCGCACTCACGCGCGGTTCATAGCCGATTGCGGCAGGAACTGCGTGCGACGCAGGAGGACCTGCAGAGCGCCGTGAATCAGCTGAAGGTCTCGAATGAGGAATTGCGCGCGTCGCACGAAGAGACGATGTCGATCAATGAAGAGCTGCAGTCGATGAATGAGGAACTGGAAAGTTCCAAAGAGGAACTGCAGTCGGTCAATGAGGAACTCAACACCGTCAACACGCAGTTGCAATCCAAGGTCGGTGAACTCGAGGTCGCCAATGCCGATCTGCGGAATCTGCTCGCGTCCAACGAAGTCGCCACTCTTTGTCTGGATCGATCTTTTCGGATCAAATGGTTCACGCCGGCCGCCCATCGGATGTTCAATCTGCTGCAGAGCGATATCGGACGCCCGATTGCGGATTTGAGCCTGGCCGCCGTGGACTCGACTCTGATCGAGAATGCGCGCGTCGTCCTGCAAACCTTGGCGCCGCGTTCTCAGGAACTCGAGCACAAGGGAGTCTATCTGCGCCGCATCATGCCGTACCGCGCCGAAGGCACTCAGATTGCCGGCGTCGTCGTCACGTTTACCGATATCACGGAAGCTAAACGCGCGGCGCAGGCACAGATTCAAGCCACGGCCGCCGCGAACGAGGAACTCGAGAAGCGCGTGCATGAGCGCACGGAAGAGCTTGGACGGCTCGGGCGTGAACTCGCGCTTGCCGAGGTTCGCGAACGGCAATCCATCGCGCGCGATCTGCACGATGGCCTGGGACAAGAACTGCATGTCGCCTCGATCAAGCTCGATGCCTTGCGCAACAACAACGAATCGCAAGGCACCCATCCGGCGCTCGATGAAATTGCGCAATTACTCGACGGTGTGGTTCGCGAAATGCGCAGCTTGACTGCTCAATTGAACCCCCCTGTCTTGGAACAACTGGGCCTGATTCCGGCGATCGAATGGCTGAGCGAGGAGATGCGAAGAACGTACCGCCTGCAGGTCTTGCTCGAGGACGATTCGGTTTCCAAACCATTGGATTCGCTCACCGCGTCGATTCTGTTTCGCGCGGTACGCGAGCTGCTCATCAACGTGGCACGCCATTCAAAAGTGAAAATCGCAAGCATCGCCACGCGGCGCGTCAACGAGCATCTGACCGTTGAAGTGATGGATCGAGGCGCCGGATTTGCCGCCGCACGCTCCCCGGCAGGCGCCACGGGAGGCTTAGGCATCGCGACGATGCGCGAACGGATCGCATATATCGGCGGCACATTTCAGATTGACAGTGCGCCCAATCGCGGCACGATAGCGACGATTCAGGTGCCCGTGAATCCAACATGAAGCGCTACCGCGTCATGCTGGCCGATGATCATCCGCTCATTCGCGAAGCGATCGGGCATCTCATTGCGGGCGCTCCTGATTTCGAGTTGATCGGTGAAGCCGCCGACGGGAGGGAATGCCTGGCGCGTATCGACGAATTGCATCCCGACATTTTGATACTGGACATTGCGATGCCTGAGATCAACGGCGAACAAGTGGCCCGTGAGCTTCGCCGGCGTCATTCTGAATTGAAGATCATTGCGTTGAGCGGATACACCGATCGGCAATTCGTGCGCGCGATGACCAAGGCGGGGGCCAAAGGTTATGTGGTGAAGTCCGCTTCCGGACGGGAGTTGATTCATGCGCTGCGCGCGGTCGCGAGCGGCAAGAATTATCTGTCTCCCGAAGTCACGGCCTCAGTGATGACGCTCTGGGAAGAAGCCGTGCCCAGCGCCGGTTTATCGCAACCGGAGACCCTGGGAAAACGCGAGAAAGAAGTGCTCAAACGCATTGCCGAGGGCCAACGTAGTGCAACTATTGCGGCACAAATGGGCATTGCCGTCGCCACGGTCGAGGCGCACCGGCGAAATATTTTGCGCAAATTGCAACTGCATAATATCGCAGACCTGACGCGCTACGCGCTCCGCCACGGCATCATCGTTCTGTAAACCAGCGACATGGCCTCTGGTTCGGCATCGGCGGCGGAACCCATGGCGCTCTGCCTTCTCAGTAGCTAGCCTTGGTCTGCACCAAAAATTGCACCTTGCTGATGTTGCGTTCGCCGCTCAAGGGAAATGCCACGTCTACGTGCAGGACATTGCCAAGTCCGGACCGGGTATTGCCAAAACGCATGCCGAAACCCAAATCCTTGAGCGTACCGGGATCGCTGTCGCCGATGACACCACGGCCCCAGGTGCGGCCGACGTCACCGAATATCGCAGCGCCAAAGCGCGCGAGGCGAAACGGATACCAGTCGGTGTAAAAGCGCTGTTCCACGGTCAACAAGCCACGCGAGGTCCCCGATTCGTAGCGCAACGGATAGCCTCGAAGACCCGTATCGCCTCCGATCAGCAGCTGCGAATCCGGGTCCAGCGCATGCGTGGTGGTACCGTTCAAGAACACGAACAGCAACTTGTCCTCCTGCCACCGCCAGTAGTAGGTCGCGGTGCCGTCCACGAACAGATTGCGGATGCTGCCGTTCTCGAGTCTGCTGCTGGCGGTTCCGGCCAGAAACAGCTGGGTGAGCGCGCTCAGCTGAAATCCCTTCGTCGCGCTGGTGGCAAGCAGAAGATCGTTGTGATTGGCGCCGAAAGCGGCGGCGGAATATCCTACCTCAGCGTACAAACGTGTCCCGAAGTACAAATCCTCCGTGCGCCCGATCTGATTCTGATCACCTTCTTTCCGAAAATCGTCCTGAACGATTTCGCCCGCGACGAAGGGGTAGGACAATGTACGATTCGGCGGCAGCACGCCGGCAGGTGTGCGCGTGCCCGGCACCTGCGCAAACAGATTCTGGTCATAGCGCATTCCGGCATAGACCCGACGGGTCCAGCCATCGATCAGACCGGATGACAAGCCCGCCGCTCAGCTCGTAATAGTTCTCTTCGCGTTTGAATTGATCGACGATATCGCCCAGGTTGTAGCGGGACACGGTGCGGTCGAACTTTATCGCCTTTACGGTGGCGCTCCATGGGGTATCCAGCGAATAGAAAGGCTGCGCCAGCGCGAAGGTGCGCTGCGTTCCATCGCTGGCGTTGACATAGGCGGCTCGCCAGGGTCCAGCGAGAGCCGAACAAATTGGGGTCACCGTAGATGATCCCATTGCTGGTGCGATCCACATTACTGGAATGATCCACCGTCAGGGACTTCCCGAAGCCGAGAAGATTGGAATCCGACAGATCGAACCCCGAACTGTTCGAACCGCCTGTGCGGGAAAACGACACCCCGGGACTCAAGGTCCAGACGTCTTTGGTGATCACACGGATGGTCACCTTACCGTCGGCGTATTTGACCGGTACCACACATGCATCGTAGATAAAGGCGAGCGCCCGCAAGTTGCGTTCGGTTTCCTCGAGGACGCGCGCCTTGTACCTGTCCCCCGGGCGGAACAGCAGCTGCGCACGGATCGTCGATTGCCTGGTGCGTACATGGAGCTGGTCGGCCAGGTGGTACAAGCCGCTGTTCTCGCGCGGATCCCGCTCATCGAATATCTGGCGCACATCCAGCTCGATCTTGCCGATCATGGCCCCCTGCGCCTCCAGACACTTCATCGCTCGGCACGTCCGGCGGACGAGGCTCCTGGATCTGCGTGCGCTCGGTCGAGTTGAACTTGGCGGCGTGCGCACCGCCGGCCAGCAAGGCTGTAAAGATTGCCAACGCAGCGGCGCGCAGCGCTTCGATGCGTATCCATGATCCGGACGCATCAACGCATCGGCGAAGGCATGATCTCCCGATAGCAGTTGCCACATGAACACCTCTGCGACTGAATCCCGTTCATGGCAATTCTCAGCGTCGCTGTCAACGCGTGAGAATTTGGCTGAAATATTCGTAGGAAAGCGCACGCGGCCGGTACTCCGAAGTCATCGGCCCACATCCCTCTAGCCCGGCAGCATCAGCACGAAGCCATCGTTTTCGTAGGCATAGAACCGCCATTCACGCACCGTCTTCGGTGTACCCAATATGACGAGTTGCTGGCGCAGCGTCGCAACGTCGTGAAACACGTCCGAACTCTTTATGAGGTCTTCGTACTTTCGCAGCAGGGATTCGGAAGCGGGGCCGTCGTTGGCGTAGGTGATCAACACCTTCAGCGGCGCGTTGAAGGACTGCAGCTTGTTCATCTTTTCATGGGCACGAGAACTATCATTCTCGTGCTCTATGGCCACGGAAATCCAATTTGCATACGTGGCGTACTTCCCGGTACCGTCCACGCCGCGTTCCTCGTACAACATCCCGTCAAGGGTGTAGTACTCCTTGTTCCACGACAGCAACCCGAGTTGCCTGGCCACTCTCGGATAAATCGTGGTCCGCATGAAGAAGTTATACGATTTGGTCTCGAATCCAACGGCGGTACGAAATTCGTCGCGCTCCGATTGCATGACGGCAACAAATGCATTTCGAAAATCCCTAGGCGTAACCTTATTCATCTCGTGCCTTAAGCTAACTGCCGCCAGTATCACTCAAGTACCATCGGATTTGACAGGGATGCAGGCGATTGTGCCGGATAAAATGCCTCCTCAGGGCTATTTTCTGGCTGCGACGGCCACCTTGGCGAGTGGCGGACACATTAGCAAGGTGCCTGCAACGAGACGCTACATCTTGTTTTCGTTATTGACGCTTAGTTCGAGTCGAAGCGTTCGCCGACCAGCTCTTCGCTCTTCTGCCAAAGCGCCCGGGCGCGTTTCGGATCGAGGGCGTAAGACTGCACTCCGCGACGCAGGAGAGGAACTGAGACGACCTCGGCCACGTGGCAGTCTTCGCAATAGCGACCGCCGATCGCTTCGGCATCGGCAACACAAGCGGCCCACACAGAGGTCGCCGCGCCTTGGGGAATGCTCTTGTAGCTAAAGGGTGCTGCACCCTCGGGCTGGCTGGCATTGATCTCGGCTATCAATTTTTCCATGGCCGCGGGGGTCATGTGGCGACTCAGCTCGGTCCGGATGACTCCGGGATGCAGCGCCGTTGCTCGCACGCCTCGCGCTTTGTGCCGCCGATCGAACTCGACTGCAAAAAGTATGTTGGCGGTCTTGGAGCGACCGTAGGCAGTGAACTCGGCGTACGCAGAGTGCTCGAAGTTCGGATCTTCAAGATCGACGTCTGCATACCGGTGCCCGGCAGAAGACAGGTTCACCAGCCGCGAACCTGGCCGCAGCAGCGAAACGATGCGGTTCACCAGAACAAAGTGGCCGAGATGGTTGGTACCGAACTGGGTCTCAAAGCCGTCGACCGTGGCACTCTTGGGGCATGCCATGACGCCGGCGTTGGCAATGATCACGTCGAAAGGTTCGCCTGCGGCAAGCAATCCGTCGGCGCAGCGGCGCACGCTGGCGAGCGATGCCAGGTCGAGCTCGACCAGGCGCAGAGAACCTCCGCCCGTGGCTTGTGCACGAACTTGTTCCGTAGCGGCGTGCGCCTTGGATAGATCGCGCGCGGCTCCGATGACCCGCGCTCCGTGCGCCGCCAATGCGCGCGCCGTCTCGACACCCAATCCGGCCGAAACACCGGTCAGGAGCACCCGTTTGCCACTCAAATTGCTGCCTTGCAGCACTTCATCAGTCGTCGATGTAGCCCCAAATGAATTCGTCATGATCGATTCCTCTGTTATGCGCCCCTGCCTTAACGCTGCACAGGCAAGCATGGTCTAATCGCTTGGCACGAAAATCCACAGCAGGACGTACAGCAGCAGCCCGACCCCCGCGCAGATAAAAAGCGCGGCAAAAAGCAGTCGCCATACCCAGGCTTCCACCCCTGTCGATCGCGCGATTCCACCGCACACACCGCCGAACCAGCGGTCTGTGCGGCTGCGGCGAAACGTATTGACAGCGGATACGACCGGGTCCGGGGAGTGCGTTTGCTCGGTGTTCAGCAGGCGCTCCTTCGCGCGTTTGAACTCCTCCTCCGTCAAACCGCCGTTCGCGCGCAATTCCGCCAATTTGCTCAATTCATCTGCCAGCGCCATGGGGCTCTCCTTGTGAAGGCATATCGCTAGAACACCGCAGTTTGGAAATAGTAGCACCGACGCCGCAACCCTCTTATGGACGCCGCCACGCCCGGCAGTATAGGCTTTGTGGCAGGGAGGCTACCGGCAGCTGAGATCTATCCCGTAGGACAGTTTCAAAAGGAGATTTGCGTCACCGAAGCGGGGACACATTCCTGGCAGATTGAGGTATCTGATCCTCACGGAACAAGGGAATGTCCGGACAATCACCACTCAAGGCCAACGCTCTGCGCCTTCCCGGCGAATCGCTCGACAAGGAAATCGATCGACGGGTGAATGACGCGCTGATCGAGCCTTTCTTGGCCGCGGCAATCTTTTGCGTCATCTCATTCGTTGAGTGGATCGGCTATTTCACTCATGCGCCTCGCCATCCCATATTGTTCTCTGCGGTGGCTTTGGCCGCGGTCGCCTTTGGGGCATGGCGCATCTCGAGCATCCGTGGCCGCATAAGGCAATTGAAGTTGGGTAGAGATGGCGAGCGTGTCGTCGGGCAGTTCTTGGAGCGGCTGCGAGAAGGCGGCGGCCAGGTGTTTCACGACATTCCGGGCGAAGGGTTCAATCTCGACCATGTGGTGATTTCGAGGCATGGGATTTACGCCATCGAGACCAAGACATGCCGCAAGCCTTGGCCGACAGCCACTGTTCTCGTTGACGGCGATACTCTCACCGTCGCGGGCCACGTGCCGGATCGCAATCCCATTGAACAAGTCTCAGCAGCCGCTCGATGGCTGGCGAGGAGACTGGAAGAGTCTACCGGCAAGCGTTTTGCCGTGCGTGGTGTTGTGGTATTCCCTGGCTGGTTCGTCGCGCAGCGAAGCCCAAGGGGGAATGTCTGGGTGTTGGAGCCGAAAATGCTGCCGGGATTCATTGAACAGGAGCCTGTGACCATCGCGCCCGGCGACGTCGCGCTCGCGGCATTTCATCTGTCGCGCTATGTGAGGAGTGAGGCGGAGAAGGCGGCGTAGCGCTATCGTCAGCTAGTCAGAGCTCCCCTGGGCCTTGAGATTTGCATCATGTGGTTGCTCACCGTCCAATGTGGTGTACGATGTGTATCGAGATCCACATTGGATCGCACGGTTGCAGAGCTCATTCAACCTTTCCTAAGCCGCTTGTTTCGGATGAACCCGGCCCGTCTCCCGGAGCATCGATCCCACCACCAGTGCCGTAACCAGAATACCGACCCAGAAAAGACCGGCATGCTTGAAATGCGTGGCCACGTCGATGGATTGTGCACCCAGTGTTTTGCCGAAGCGCCCCGCAAAAATTGGCCCGATCACCGCGGTGACACCGAACGTCAAGAAATTGATCGCGCCGGTTGCACTCCCCTTGACCTCGTCGGGATTCACCTCTTTGATGATGGTGTACGGGATCATGGCGGCGCCGGAAGCCACACCGAAAGTGAACAGAGTGAGCCAGGTGGGAAGGAGTGTCGGAGCGTAAATCAGCTGCACGAAGCCGATCAGCATGATCGCTGCACCGCCTAGATAGACGGGCTTGCGGCGACCGAGCCGGTCTGCGAGCCAGCCGAGCAACGGACAGCCGAACACCCATCCGAGCGGCACCATCGAAATGACGAACACGGCATCGGAAAAGGCGAACAATTTATCGGTCTGGAAAAAGCGCACGCCCCACACCATGTCCCCAACCGTGGTTGGCACGAACAGCAACCCGGCTGCAAGGCCGCAAAGGTAGGACTGCGGATTCGAGAAGACGATCTTGTACGTGGCCAGGATTCCACCACTCGCCTTTCCTTCCGGAGTGCGGGGTGTCTCCTTTGGCGTGATCCACCATAAACCTGCCGCCACCAGGAGCACGACGACCCCCGCGCGTCCCCAGTATTGTGGGACTGACAGCCCGCCGGCGATCCAGTGGCCAACGACGAGCTGGCCGGCCGTGCCGCCGAGCATGCCTAAGCACTGCGTGATGCCGATGGCGGTTGCCAGACGCCGCGCCGGCAAGCCGTGGGAGGCCAGATACACCGCCCCCGTGAAAGCAAAGGCTGAGCCCGCACCTTGCAGCAACCGTCCGAGGTACCCAGCCCCCTCTTGCGGGGCCGTGAATAAGAGGCAGCCCACTCCCAGAATTGCCATCCCAGTGGAGACCACGTATTTGGCCCCCAGCCGGTCGAGCAGCACTCCCGCGATAAGACTCGCCGTCGAGTAGGTGTAGTAGTACGTTCCGAGGAGGTTGCTTACACCCAACGTCGAGACACCGAAGGTCTTGGCCAATTCTGGAATCATCACCGCCGGCGAGGAACGCACGGCGTATTCGAGAAAATAGAATGCCAGACAGAACACCCAGGCGACGATGAAAGCGTGCGCCGTGTCACTCTGGGATCGCGGCAGATCAGTGGCTGCGTTCATGCAAACCTTCCTAAGATGTCGGAGACAACCAAATGTCAAAATTTTGGATCAGCGGATGAGGGCCGTCTTCGCCACATTCACGATCTCGTTCGCTTGCCCATTGAGTACCGCCTTGAGCATCCATAAACCAAAGCCCTTCGCTTGCTCGAGCTTGATCTCCGGCGGGATGACGAGTTCCTGCCGATCAGTCACCACGTCGATAACGGCAGGGCCTTTATGCGCAAAGGCAGTTGCGATCGCTGATTTCAGTTGGCCCGGGTCCTTTACGCGCACGCCATAAATACCCATGGATTCGGCCATTCCTGCAAAATCCGGATTGTCGAGCCGCGTACCTATCGGCAGAAATCCACCCGCCTTCATCTCGATGTCTACGAAGCCCAGAAGTCCGTTATTGAAGATGACGATCTTGATCGGCAGTTTCGACTGCCGCACCGTCAACAAATCGCCCATGAGCATCCCGAACCCGCCGTCACCCGACAACGAAATGACTTGACGGCCAGGCATCGCGAACTGCGCCCCGATGGCCTGTGGCATCGCATTGGCCATCGATCCGTGCAGGAATGAGCCCAGCAGCCGGCGCTTGCCGTTCATCTTGAGATAACGTGCTGCCCACACGACCGGCTCACCCACATCACAGGTGAAAATCGCATCCTCATTGGCCAGATCGCTCACCACTTTCGCGAGGAGTTGCGGGTGAATGGGAGTATGTTTCGAGTGTTCGCTCGCGAGATCGTCGAGACCCTTCCGAGCTTTGGCATAGTGGTTGAGTGCGGCACTTAGGTGCGAATCGTCGAGCCTCGCCGACACGCGTTCGGTCAGCCGCAACAGGACTTCGCGTACGTCCCCGATCACACCGAGATCGAGCCGGCAACGCCGGCCGAGGTTCTCGCCGCGAATGTCGATCTGCGCTATTCGAGCTTTCGTCGGATAAAATTGCCGATATGGGAAATCAGTACCGAGCATCAGCAGGGTATCGCAAGCCTCCATGGCGTGATATCCGGAAGAAAATCCGATGAGCCCCGTCATCCCCACGTCGAAGGGGTTGTCCCATTCGATGTGCTCCTTGCCGCGCATCGCATGCACAATGGGCGCCTTGAGTTTGGCTGCGAGGGCTACCACCTCATCGTGGGCACCCGCACAACCGGCGCCGCAGAGCAGCGTCGTTCTTTCACCGCCGTCAAGAAAGGCGACCAGGTCCTCGATGTCCGCCTCGGCCGCACACATGCGCGGCAATCGCGATACCGGCTTAGGAGCGGGCGCCACCGGTCCCGCATCCTTCAGGGCAACATCACCGGGAATGACGATGACCGCGACGCCCTGCTTTGCGACGGCCTCGCGAATCGCCGTTTCGACGATTCGCGGTACCTGAACAGGATCAGAGATCAGCTCGACGTAGTGGCTGCAGTCCTTGAAAAGCGATTGCGGATGGGTTTCCTGAAAATAACTGGAACCAATCTCGGTGCTGGGAATATGCGCCGCGATGGCCACCACGGGCACGCGGTTGCGATGGCAATCAAAGAGCCCATTGATCAGGTGCAAATTGCCGGGGCCGCAGCTTCCGGCGCATACGGCAAGTTCGCCCGTGAGCTGCGCCTGCGCGCCGGCGGCAAACGCAGCGACTTCTTCGTGCCGGACGGCGACCCACTCGATCTTGCCGCTCACCCGCAGTGATTCAGTGATGCCGTTGAGCGAATCGCCTACCAGTCCGAAAATGCGGCGCACGTTGGCCGATTCGAGGGTCTCAACTATTCGGTCCGCAACATTGACCATACAAGCCTCCTTTGTGCGTCGCAGAGAAGTGGCGACGCAAACACTATCGGGTCGTCGCTGTTCGGTGGAACCGATCCTCTCGCAACATATCGTAGACATGCATCCCCCCATCGGGGGAGCCACTAACTAACCCCGCCGTCGGCGGAGCGCGGCCTAATGACTCAAGCGACGTAGTTCCTCAAAATACGCAGATCAGTGACCGAGTACGCCATCCCGAGCCGATAACCGCGCCCGATTCGCAGCGGCGCGAGCGAATGCATGTCCTCACCGCGCACGTCTGGAATCGTCAGGTCGGCTGAGCCCGCCCACACATCCACGATGGCCGGATTGTCGGTAAGCGACATCGTGAGTTCATCGACCGGTGGCTTGGTCTGGCACGCAGACGCGAGCTGCGGGAAATACCGGCGCATCACCGTGGGGCGATTGAATACCTTCGCCGGATCGGTGATCTTCTCCTCCAGCTGCAGACGCGCCGTCGCCAATCGCTCGCCATGCGCCGCAACGCTGGCGCCGAAGCGGCTTCCCTTCGCGAGCGGGGCAGCGGCCGCGCTCGGCGCGGAAAAGCTTCTCGTTTGGTAGATGCTGCCAAGTTTCTTCGGAAAGCCTTGCGCCCATCCTCGGGCAATGGCTGCGTCATTGTCGACGAATATGTAGGGACAGTAGTTGATGGGCGTGCGCTCGAAGAGCGCTTCGATGAGCACGAAGGCTTCGCGGTATTGGTAGCGCGCTGGGTCGGTGACCTCATCGTTTGAACCCGTGAACTGCCAGTCGAGAAACCAAAAGAACGCCCGTCCCCGCGACGTCTCGTCCGGCTTCACGCCGGGCGGCAACAGCGCCGCAACCGCGGCTGGATCGGCCCAATATTCGATGGCGAGGCAGTCGCTGGAGTAATGCCAGGGTGGCGGTGAGGCCAATGCGGAGTTGCCCTGCGGCGTCAGAGGAACAGAAAATCCGTGAAGCATGTTGGCGGAACCTTTTGAATGGACTGTCAGAGCTGAAGGTGCCGTGATTGTGCGCCTCACGGAAATCGCTGTTGCTTCCCCCTTTCAGGGGAGATGACGGCGACCGCCTGTCACTACTGCATCGCATTCGGGCATTTTTCGACGATACGCCGGCGAACTGCCCCTTGCCGTAGCCGCTCCCCCAAAGGGGGGACTGCTGGCGGTCGGCAAACCGATGACACTGCCTTCTTATGAGTATTGCGATAAGTTCTCCGGCACGAGGCGACGCGTCCTACCGCCTTCCGCCGGCGGCTCGGATGTGGTGCGCGGCGCCGATGCTGGGTTTACTGGGGGGCTGCGACGGCGCACCCTCGCGCAACATTCTAGGCTCGTATTTTCCCTCTTGGATGGTATGCGCGCTGGTGGGTATTGCTCTGGCACTGGTGACCCGCGCAATTTTCAAGGCCTCGGGGCTGCTCGAGGAACTACCCGTTCCCTTCATCGTCATGTTGGCGGTTGCCTGCGCAGGCACTTTCGCCATGTGGCTGATATGGCTGTCTTGAGAAACACTCATGAGTGAAGGCAATTCGTTTCGCGGCAAAGTGATTGCCATGATGGCAATAGGACTGGCCATCGTTCTGGGTGCTCTCGTCGTCTTCGCGATCGATCGGCGTCCTCGCACGCACGATGCGCGCATCTTTGCCTATAGCGCAGCGATGGCGTCGGAGATCAGTGGACGTATTATTCAGATTCTCGTGAGCAATGATCAAGATGTTGCAAAAGGTGCACCGCTCCTCGTCATCGATCCGGTGCCCTACGAATTGCAGCTGCGCCAAGCGCGCGCTCAGGTGGCCGCTCTCAAGGCACAGATCGCTCTTACGGGACGTCAAGTTACCTCCCAGGGTTCCGGTGTCCAAGCGGCGATGAGCCAAGTACAGAAAGCGCGGGACCAGCTCAGATACGCCCAGGACACGCGCAAGCGCATCGAGCCCTTGGTGAAACCCGGCTTCGTAACGCAACAGCAATTGGATGAGGCCAAGACGAACGAAGCTTCTGCCGAAGCATCCCTTCAAGCGCTCACCCGCAGCGCCACCCAGGCCCGCCAAGCAGTAGGCGACACCTTGAGCCTCGAAGCTCAACTGGAAGGCGCGGAAGCGGCGGAGGCCAATGCGGTACGCAACCACGATTTGACCACCTTGCGCGCGCCGTTTGAGGGCAAGGTCGTCGGATTGCAGATTGCGGAAGGCACCTTTGCCGTCGCCGGACATCCCCTCTTCAGTCTCATCAAGTCCGATGCGTGGTATGCCATTGCCGATTTTCGAGAAACCGAATTGCCGCGAATCGCCGTCGGCGATCGAGCGACGGTGTGGACCATGGCCGAGAGCAATACTGCCTTCACAGGGCGGGTGGAGAGCTTGGGCGCGGGCGTGCAATCGACCGATCAAGACGGCCCCGGTCTTCCCGTCACCGGCCGCGACCTGAACTGGGTCGTGGTCGCGCAGCGATTTCCAGTCTGGGTGCGGCTCGATAACCCGCCCCCCTTTGCCATGCACGTGGGATCAACCGCATCCGTCAAAGTGCATCATGACGGCACTCGCTGAGTCGCAACGATCCCGCCACCCTCTGCTCGAAGCGCTCGCCGCCGAGCTGGCCCCACGAGAGGGCCGATGGGCGGCGGTCGCGCGCATCGCAACCGGATCGGTGTTGGCAGTGATCATCGCGATGGTTTTTCAGATACCTCAGCCGACCTACATCGCTTACATCGGCTTTCTGCTCAGCAAGGACGAGAAGAACGCGACCGTGACAGCGGCGCTCGGCGGCCTGGCTGCCGCCACCCTCGCGGTTCTCCTGGTCTTGGGCCTGGAGCTGGTCGATACTGCCGAACCCGCACTGCGATTGCCCCTTATGGCGATGGCGACCTTTGCTGCCATGTTTACCGCGCGTACGTTTGCGCTGGGACCCATCTCCTTCCTGGCCGGCTTTATCATCGTCTTGCTGCTGTCGCTGGTCGATGATGTACGAAGCCCGGA
The DNA here is from genome assembly GCA_963761345.1 of uncultured Gammaproteobacteria bacterium. Taxonomy (GTDB): domain Bacteria; phylum Pseudomonadota; class Gammaproteobacteria; order Steroidobacterales; family Steroidobacteraceae; genus Bog-1198. The sequence goes on along the minus strand of CAVXGV010000007.1, from coordinate 30,546 downwards.
AGCCCTGACGCGCACCACTTTGTGGACCTGGGTGGTGATATTCGTGCCGGTGGCCGTGACCCTCTTCGTCAATTTGTTGTTTGGCCAAGGCGCACCGGCATTCATGGACCGCGGCGTCCGAAGAGTCCTGAAGGAGTGGGAGGCCTCGCTGGCGAAGGGCGATTACCGTAAATCTCTAGCTGAATGGCGGGCGCGGCTGCTACCTTTGCTCGAAACCGCGCAACAGAACGCCAAAAGCGCAGCGCGAGTCGGCCGAATCACGGTGCCCGTGATTCGTGCACTTCTCGATGCGTTGGTGATCCTGGAGGCCCTTCCCGAGGATCTGCCGGTCGATCTTCGGGTGGAGCTGGCGAACCGGTTGCGAGCCTGCAGAATCGCCATCGAGTCCGACACGGCGTCCGCCATGGTTGAATCCTTGGCGCCGCCGCCGCAATTCATCGGCTCGGGCAAGGAACAATCCCCGGCGGTGATCGCCTTTCGCAGCACGCTGTCCGGCCTCTTGAGTGCGATCGGCCGCCCTGATGTCTCGCCCGGCAAAACCGAAGCACCTCACCCGCCTCGAGGACTTCTCGCCGCCGACGCGTTCAGCAATCCTGCGCACTGGCAATTTGCCCTGAAGACCACGATGGCAGTCATGATTTCGTACGCCACCTATTCGCTTCTCGACTGGCCCGGGATGCGCACCGCCATCGTCACTTGCTTTTTTGTCGCCCTCTCCAGCCTGGGTGAGACCGTGCACAAGTTCGTACTCAGGCTCTCCGGAGCCGTAATTGGCGGGCTCATCGCGGCGCTCTGCATCGTCTTCGTGCTCCCGCATCTCACCGATATCGGCCAGCTATGTGTGCTGATTGCCGTCGTGTCGGTGGGCGCCGCCTGGATAGCGACCAGCAGTGAACTACTTGCCTACGCCGGCATGCAGATCGCATTCGCCTTCTTTTTGGGTATTCTGCAAGGCTACGCACCGGCGACCGATCTCACGGTGCTTCGCGACCGAGTCGCCGGTATTCTGCTCGGGAATATCGTGATCATGATCATATTCAGTTCATTTTGGCCTCAATCAGCCAGATCGGGTATTCGCGCAGCGGTTGCCGAAGCGCTGCGCGCCATTGGGGAAGTGATCCGTCAGCCGCGCAATGCCGGGCAGGCTCGCACGCGCACCGTTCAAGCACTAGCGCGGGCCGACCACTTGCGCACACTGAGCCTCTTCGAGCTGCGGATGCTGCCGAGCCATGTGCGAGAGAGCCTGAGTGTTCCCCCAGTCGCCGATGTCGAACGGCTGGCGGGTGCGGCCTTCGTCGTTTCGACGGATGCGATTTCCAGCGGTATCCCATCGGATTCAACTGCGCGGTTGGCCGAATGGGCCGAGTCTGCCGCGGACAATCTCTCGACAGGTCGGCCGGTGTCTCCGAACCCTGTGCCAACCGCTTCCTCGCCGGCAACTACTGTCGAACCAGATGCACGCCTGAGCCGACACGCCATCGCACAACTCGAGTCGGAGGTTCAGCATGTTGCTTCGGCCGCGCGTTGAACGCCCGACGTTTGGACTGCCGCTTCTTGCTGGTGTGCTCAGCGCTCATCTGGCGATGGCGCAGGTACCTCCGGGCCCCGAGCAACCCTGGGCAATTCCGGAGTCGGCCATTCGCCGCGCCGAAGCCCTGGGCGATGCCCGTTTTTCGGTTCCGCACAAGCGGTACGATCTGGCGGCGCTGGTCGATCTGGCCGAAAGAGTAAATCCAACGACGCGGGGCGCCTGGGAAGCCGCGCGCGAGGCGGCCGCGGGTATCGGCCTTGCAGAAAGCGCATACCTGCCGCAGCTGTCCTTGCAAGCGATCGGCGGCTTTCAGCACACGCCCTTACCGCTGCCCAGAAACCTGGTGCGGGCAGGCTATTCCGTCTCCGATACGCGGGAAGTCATTCCCGCGCTGGCTCTGAAATGGTTGCTCTTCGACTTCGGCCGTCGCGACGCCCAATTGCAAGCTGCGCGTGCAGACTCCTTTGTCGCGAACGTGAGCTTCACCGGTGCCCATCAGAAACTCATATTCGAGGTATCGCGGGCGTATTTTGACTTGGGCGCTGCGCGAGGGAAGCTCCATGCCGCGCAGAAGGCCCTGAGTACCGCTCTTACCACTCAGGATGCCGCCGTTGCCAAGCAGAATAACGGCCTCGCCACCGTGGTAGCGGTGGCGCAGGCCCAGCGACAGACGGCCCAAACACGCTATACGCTCGCGGCGACAGAAGGCGCCGAGAGAACCGCGCGCGCCGATCTGATTGCGGCCCTCGGCGTGCCTGCCGCCACGGAAATCGATGTGGTAGACAGCGCAGAGCGGCCTCTGCCGCCCGCTCCGGCCGACAGCGTCTCCAAGGCAGTCGACCAAGCTCTGGCTCACCGGCCCGACGTCATTGCGGCGCTCGGCAAAGTGGATGCGGCCGAGGCGGCTCTCAAGGGCGAGCGGCGTTCCTACTATCCCACGATCGAACTCTCCGGGCAGGCCTTTCAGAACATTGGCTCGTTGAGCTCCGACGGCAACCCATACTCGAATATCGACCGGCCCGGACAGAGCATTCTCCTGTCATTTAGCGTCCCCCTGTTTGACGGCGGCACGCGGCGAAATCGCATCTTGGCGGCCGACGCCAAAGCACGGGAAGCACAGGAACGATTGACGGCCACGCGCGACTCCGCGTCCCAGCAAGTGGTACGCGCCTATAATGGATTGTTGACCAGTCTGGCCGAATACGAGGCCGCCACGGCCTTGAGTCAGGCCGCCCATACGGCCTACGACGCGGCACTGCGTTCATACCGCCAAGGGATCGGGACCTATACGGATGTTGCGACCGAAGAGAACGCCGTCGTTCAAGGCGACACGCAGGTTGAAGATGCGCGCGCGAATGCACACACGGCGGCAGCTGCGCTGGCGCTTTCCATGGGAGCGATTGACATCGCGGGAGCCAACCCCTGACCTATCGATTGATCACCTCACTCGAGGGCGGTAGACCCCGCCGAAGCAATACTTACGGCTCTTGTCGATCAATTACTGCGAGAAGGCTCATATAGTCGCGCGCGAGCGCGCCCGCCATCAGCTGGAATGGCGGCGAACCCGAAATGGCCTTTCGCGCACACCACAAACCGCCGAGCGCGAGCACGCCCCAACCGCAACATACCGCCCACGCCACCGCGGTCCGATGCAGACCATCCCATGCCGAGACGATTACTGCGACCGACAGAAAGCATGCAAAGATGAGGCCTGCGGCCGCAGAGATGCATGCGCCCACGGACGCCTTGACGATCTCGTCGCGGAACTTGTGTAGATCGTCTCTGGCGAGCGGACCGTAATGCGGTGCGCGCTCGCGTAGAAACTCAATGATTGACCTGACTTCGTGAATCCGGCGAAACATGATTAACTCCGCATTGCTAAAATCTAGTGGTCTTTCGAGCGGGACCCGCCGCCCGAACCTTCGATGGATTTTGCGCACGAAGCGCGGCTACCGCTCGAGAGGCTCTTCAACACAGCTACGATTGCGTCGGCGAGCGCTGCGATCTCTCGTTGATACCCCTCGACCATTCCCGCGTAGCCGATATCGATCTTTTCGTCGGCCCGAAATATACAGTTTGTCACCCGCTCGACATCGGACGCTTGATCCGTGGTGGATCGCTCACCCGCTGTGGATAAGGTTGCAGTCCAAGACGCCTCCATCAGTGCATTCCGCCCGCCTTCCGCCTCGAGACGCCGCACATCGATGTCGAGCGTCAGTTTGCCGAACGCCGGGCGCGATCCGGTCGTTCGGCCCAGCCGGCGCTGTAGGCCCAGGCGCAGCGCATCTTTGATTTCATCGTTCACAGGCGACGCCCATCGCTCGTTCTCGAGAACCGTCACCTCGGTCAGCCCGGTACGAACCATGAGCTCGGCACGGTTCAGTTGCGGCGGGGTGTGGACGATCCGCACAACGACGGTGAGGGTTGGCTCCGAGGCCGGCAGGGTCTTGTCGGGCGGCGCAGTCAACGTGTAGTAACGAACCGGCGCCGACGTGCAGCCGACGCCGCCGATCACCAGCCAGGCAACAGCGAAACGTAGGTAGAGGCCGTTCATGGTTTGGCGTCCGAGGATGGGGCCGCAGCTTTCTGCGGGATCTTCTGCGGTCGCCTGCCCCGCAAAAGCGCATCCGGATGACGATCGAGGTAGTCGGCCAATTCACGCACGGCCTGCAAGGTGCTGCGGCTCTCCGATAGGGTCTCCATGAGACCGCGTTGCAAGGGCGATTCTGCGTCCAAAGTCCGGCCGGCGGATTCGAGAGTGCCGTGCAGCGCCGACAAGGTATCGACGGCGGTCGGCAGCACCCGGGTGTGCAGCTCGCTCAAGGTTTCGTGAAGGTCCTGCAGATCCGTATGCAAATCCGCAGCGATTTTCTCGAGCGGAAGATCGCTCACCTGCCGCACCAGCCGGCCGACGTTTGCTTCCAGTTCTTGAAAGGAACCATTCACCGTCGGCAGTTCGAGTGGCCGGATCGACGCGTCAAAGGCGGCTCGAGGCCTCGCCGGCAGAAAATCGAGCGCGATATACAGCTTGCCGGTCAGCAGGCTTGCGGATCGCGGCTGTGCGCGCAAGCCTCGATCGACCAGGGTTCCCACAAAGGCTGAGAGCGTCTCCTCGCTCTCGGTCTTTCCCTGCGCGGCGATTGCCACATAGGCCTGCCCCATGCGGCGGGGATAGAGTTTGGCGGTCACGATGACCGGAAAGGATTTGTCTCTAGCCTGGTAGCCTAGATCCACGGCGACAACGGACCCAATGTTCACCCCAACGAATTCGACCGGCGCGCCTACCTCGAGGCCCCGCAGCGCCTGGGAGAACCGCATGCGGACATAGCGCGGGTCCCCATCGGGAGGCGCCATGGCCTCGGTTTCGTTTTTGTACAGCGTGAAATCACCCAATATGCCTGCCGCCACCGGAACGACCTCGGTGGGCCCGTCGTCGAAGGCGATGCCTCCGGCAAGCACCGCCGCCAACGATTCGGTTTGCACGTTCAGGCCATCTGCGCCGAGCCTGACGTCGATTCCGCTTGCATTCCAAAAGCGCGTCACGGGCTTCACGAAGCCGTCGTAAGGCGCCTCGACGAACACGCTCACCCGCGTGCTGCCGTCGGGCAGCAGATTCTCATCGATCACGCGACCGACCTGAAACTGCCGAAAGTACACCGGCGCACCGATGCCAAGGGATCCGGCGCGTGCGGCGTGCAGCTGCAGTTCACGACCGCGCGGACCATGCGAAAGCGCGGGCGGATTCTCCAATCCCATAAAATGACTCTCACTGAGCGTGGCGGTTCCGGTCTTCAAGCCGATATACACACCCGAGAGCAAAGTACCGAGGCCCGACACCGAGCCGACGCCGATGCGCGGGCGCACGATCCACAATTGCGTGTCCGCCTTCAGTAAGCTCGCCGCGTCTTTCGACAAATCAGCGCTCACCAGAACTGTTTTGTGATCCGCGCTCAAGCCGACGGCCGACACGTGCCCCACCGTGACATCCCGATACTTGACCAGGGTCTTGCCCACTTGGACCCCCTCGCCGCTCAAGAAGCTGATCGTGATCTGCGGGCCCTGGTTCTCCCAATTCTTGATCAGCAGTGAAATACCGATGACGGCGGCGGCTATCGGCACCGCCCACACCAATCGCGGAATCCAACGCCGGTTCTGAACCGCCGGCGTGGGAAGCTGCTCTTCGGAAGGTGGCGTGGGCGCGGCGCTCATGCGCGCTGGTCCCAGATCAAGCGGGGGTCGAAGCTCAACGCCGACAGCATGGTCACGATCACGACGCCGCAAAAGAAGACAATGCCGGCGCGCGGTTCGGCGGTGCCTAATACCTGAAACTGCATCAATGCCGAGGTCAAGGCGACAACGATGACATCGAGCATCGACCAATAACCGATGAACTCCACGATCCGGTAGAGCGCGGTCCGCTGATGTTGCTGCCATCGGCTGTTGTTGCGCACGGTCAGGAGCAGCAAGCCGATTGCAATGAACTTCGTGAATGGCACCGCAACGCTGGCAGTGAATATCAACAAGGCGATATCCCAGTCCCCGGCGCGCCAGAACTCTAAAATTCCGCCGAGGATGGTGCTGTCCGCATCGCCCAGCAAACCGCTGGTGTGCATCACGGGCAGCAGGTTCGCGGGAATGTAAAAGACGATACCTGCAATCAGCAGGGCGAGCGTCATTTCGGTGCTGAGGGGCGTGCGATGCTCGACCCGACTTTGGCAGCGCGGACAGCGTCGATTTACCTCAAGAGATGCGCGGGATACTGCAAGACCGCAGGTTCGGCAAAGAGCCAGCCCGAGTTCGTGTGATTGCTTCAACACCGTCATGTCTTGACCGCGGGCGCAATCGACCACCACGACGCCGGATCGCAGCGCCCGAGTACTGCAAGCACCATTGTCAAAGCCGCGGTCGCCCAGATGCCGGCCCCCGCCGTAATGGGGACCCAATTCGCGAGTTTCACGATTGCGACCAAAGCGCCCAGCAAGAAAACCTCTGTCATGCTCCAGGGGCGCACTCGGTGCAGCAGCTTCATGATCGGTCCAAAGCCGGGCGGCCGGTGCCCGGCGCGCGCGAACAGCAGCACCCAGAAGAGGAGCGCTATTTGCAGCGCCGGGATGAGAAAGGTGGTGAACGCCAATCCTAAGGCCGCGACTGAAATCCAGCCCTGCTGCAAGGAGCGCACGGCAAACCAGATGTTGGCCTGGGTCTCGATCCCTGCAACGTTGATGCTCAAGATGGGCGTGAGATTGGCAATGGTGAAGAAGATTGCCGCGGCGCAGACAAGTGCCAATCCACTCTCGACGTTCGCGCCAAAATAGCGGGCCAGAACCGCATCACAGCGCCGGCATAAGGCCACATCCCCCCGGCGTAAGGGAATCGCACGATACACGGTATCGCAATCGCGACAAATGAGTATCGTGTTCACCGTCGCGGCACCGATTGGGCTCCCCGCTAGAGATTCTCGCCGATCATTTCGAACACATCACCCGCCTTTCCATGCATGACGGCCTTGATCGAATACATGGCCATCCCGTAAACGGCTTCCGGCGCCGTGAACGGCGGCATCACCAGTTCCATCGGTTCGACCTTGACATTGAGCAACGCCGGCCCGGGCTGGCGGAGCCACTCGGCCACGGCTGTCAGGCGGTCCATCAACAGCGCTTCGGCCTGTGCCGCATAGGCACCCGCTTCCTCATGGCGCATGTGAACGAACTTTATGTCGCTGCGACTCAGACTGGTGGCAAACGTGTTGAGCGTGTCCCCCACGATGCCGTAGCAATTCTTGACCCCGGCTGATTGCAAGGTCTCGACGATGACTTGCGCGACTTTCTTGCTCATCGGGATCTCCACCGCGTTGGGAAGGGCCCCTTGGATGGCCCGTCACGCTGAGATTGACTCAGGTGATGATGCGGTCCCATCCCCCCAATGGGTGACCTAGGATCTTAGCCGCAAGCGCGATGTCGGCGGCGGTGTGAAGCTTTCCTTACAAGAGCAGCCTGCAGTAGTGATCGGCGATAAATGCACCGAACAGAGCCATCAGGTAAGTGATGGAGAAACGAAAGGTTCGGATGGGAAGGTCTGGCCGCACGCCTCGGCGAAGAGCCAGGGCCAGGTAAAGAAAGCGCGCATCGAGCACGAGCGCAGCCGCCAGATAGATAAATCCGCTCATGCCATTGGCTACCGGGATCAGCGTGCACAGAATGAGCAAGACCGTATAGAGCAGAATCTGGCGGCGCGTGTACGGAATGCCGTGGGTCACCGGCAGCATGGGTATGCCCACCTTCGCGTATTCCTCGCGCCGCGAAATCGCGAGCGACCAGAAATGCGGTGGTGTCCACGTAAAGATGATCATGAACAACACCAGTGCCTGCGCATCGATGGAGTGAGTCACGGCCACCCACCCGAGCACCGGGGGCGCGGCGCCGGCGGCGCCGCCGATCACGATATTTTGGGGCGTCGCGTGTTTGAGCCAGCCGGTATAGATGACCGCATAGCCAATGAGGGAGCCGAAGGTCAGTAGCGCACAAAGACCTCCGACCGCCAGCCATAGCACCATCATTGACCCGACACCGAGGACGCCGGCGAAGACAAGCGCCTGACTCGTCCGCAGACTCCCCGTCGCCAGAGGCCGCCGCCGGGTGCGCGCCATCTGTTGATCGATGCGCCGGTCGAGGATGTGATTGAGCGTCGCTGCGGAGCCTGATGCCATGGCGATGCCCAAGGTGCCGAACACCAACGCCGGCAGCGGCACCATGCCGGGAGAAGCCAGCACCATACCGACGATCGCGGTGAACACGATCAATAAACTCACTTTAGGCTTAGTGAGCGCAAGATATTCGCGCCACCCCGGCCGGGACAGTGCGGTTATCAGCGAATCATGGGGCGCGACCGCCATGGGTGGTGGGTGAATGTCGGCGGCGGCTGCAACGCTACCGTTGCATCTGCATCAACCGATCCATCGGCATCATGTTGTGGTTCAAGTGAGCCATGATGATCATCGATCCGAATACCAGCAGGCCCACGACGAAAATGCCGAAGGCGAGCGCGAGAATGTTGTTGGTTTGGTCCGGCGCGCTGGAGATGTGCAGGAAGAACACCAGGTGAATCCCCATCTGAGCAATCGCGAGAACCCCCAACAGTATGGGGACGCCGGGCGGATAGATTACATCGGTTGACGAAGCCCAAAAGGAGGCCAGTGTCAAAACGATCGCATAGCCTAAGCCGATCAGGTAACTCCCGCGCGTGCCGTGCGTGCGCACGTTGGCACCCGGAGCCATGCCCTGAGCTTCGATTTCGGTGATGTCGGTACTCATAGGTGAGCTCCAAGATATACGATGGTAAATACGCCGATCCAAACGATGTCGAGCGCGTGCCAGAACAGTGCAAAGCAGAAGAATCGGCGGGTGACCATCGGCTGGAAGCCGAGCGTTGCCACCTGCAATAGCATGACGATCAGCCAGCACAGGCCCATGGTCACATGCAGTCCATGGGTACCCACCAAGGTAAAGAAGGCCGAGAGAAAGGCGCTGCGGGTCGGCCCCGCCCCTATGCTGAGCATGTGACTGAACTCGCTCACTTCGAGGCTCAGAAACGTTACACCTAAGATGAAAGTGATCGCCATCCAAAAATAAGTTGCGTTTCTGTCTCCGCTCTGCACTGCGAGCGAGCCAAAACCACAAGTGACGCTCGAGGCCAGCAGGCAAGCGGTCTCGATCAGCACATGCCTCTTGTCGAACAGGTCGTCGGCCGTTGGGCCGCCGGCGGTTTCGCCTGAAAGCACTGCAAACGCGGCAAAGAGCGCGGCAAATATAATGATGTCGGACAGCAAGAACAACCAAAAACCGTAGCCCGCGACCACGCGCGTTGGCGCAGGGCCCCGAAGCGAGAGCGGCACCGCATCGCCGCTCGCTACCACTTGCTCCGCTGCGCTCATACCGCGCTCTCCTGCAGTCCATGGAGCCGTTCAAAGGCGGCGACCTTCTCCGCAGGCAATTCGATCTCACCATCGGTGCGCCACGCCTGCATGAGACAAACGACCAGCACCCCTAGAAGTCCTAGCCCGGCACCCCACCAGATGCGCCAGATGAGGGAAAATCCCAGCAATACCGCAAAGAAGGCAAGAAAAACGCCGGTCGGATTATTCCGAGGGACATGGATGGTTTCATAGGTCCGCTTGACGTTGCGACCCTGCGCAGTTCCGCGCTGTTGCTTGATGGCCCAGAACACGTCCGGGCGGTCCACCTGCGGTAGATGCGAGAAGTTCCACGCCGGCGGCGGGGACGGAGTCGACCACTCGAGCGTACGCCCGTTCCACGGATCCCCCGTCACATCGCGATTGAGTTCGCGCCGGCGAATACTCACCGCGAGCTGCACGCCGGTCAGTGCGATGCCTAGGAGAATCAGTATCGCGCCCGCGAGTGCGACGAGCATGAGCGGCTGCCAATGCGTGTTCGAATAATGCTGCATGCGCCGCGTCGCACCCATGAGGCCCAGCACGTACAGCGGCATGAAGGCGAGGTAGAACCCGATGAACCAGCACCAGAACACCGCCTTGCCAAGCCGCTCATTCAGCGTGAAGCCAAAGGCCTTGGGAAACCAATAAGTGATGCCCGCCATGACACCGAAGACGACGCCGCCGATTATCACATTGTGAAAGTGCGCGATCAAAAACAGACTGTTGTGTAACACAAAGTCGGCCGGCGGAATCGCCATGAGGACACCGGTCATACCCCCGATGACGAAGGTCACCATGAACCCGATCGCCCAATAAACTGGCACCGTAAAACGGATGCGGCCACCGTAGAGAGTGAACAGCCAATTGAAAACTTTCACACCCGTCGGCACCGCGATGAGCATGGTCATGACGCCGAAAAAGGCGTTCACGTCTGCGCCGGCGCCCATGGTGAAAAAATGATGCAGCCATACCAGGAAGGACAGCACGCAGATCACCATCGTTGCCATCACCATCGAGCGGCGGCCGAACAGCGGCTTACCCGAAAAAGTCGCGACCACCTCGGAGAACACCCCGAACGCGGGCAGTATCAGGATGTACACCTCCGGGTGGCCCCAGCACCAGATAAGGTTGACGTACATCATCGGATTGCCGCCGAGTTCGTTGGTAAAAAAATGGAAACCACAATAACGATCGAGCAGCAGCATCGCAAACGTCGCCGTCAAGATTGGAAAAGCCGCGACGATCAGGAGATTCGAGGCGAGTGCGGTCCAGCAAAAGATCGGCATCTGACGGTAACCCATGCCCGGCGCCCGCAATTTCAAAATGGTGGTCGTAAGATTGATGCCCGATAACAACGTTCCAAAACCAGAAATCTGCAAGGACCACAGGTAATAGTCGACGCCGACCCCCGGGGAGTACGCGACTTCGCTCAACGGCGGGTAGGCAAGCCAGCCGGTGCGGGCGAACTCCCCGACCACCAGCGACACGTTGACCAAAAGCACTCCCGCGGCGGACAACCACAGACCGATGGAGTTGAGCACCGGAAAGGCGACATCTCGCACGCCAAGCTGTAGCGGCAGGACGAAGTTCATGAGTCCGATGACGAAAGGCATGGCCACGAAGAAGATCATGATGGTGCCGTGCGCCGAGAAGATCTGATCGTAATGTTCGGGCGGCAGATACCCCTGCGCGTGACCGGCGGCAAGGGCTTGTTGGCTGCGCATCAACATGGCGTCCGAGAAACCGCGCACCAGCATCAGCAGCGCCAAGCCTATGTACATCACGCCGATGCGCTTGTGATCGACGCTGGTGATCCATTCGCGCCAAAGGTAAGGCCACCAGCCTTTGACCGTCACCAGCGCCAACACGCAAAAGATGAGGAAACCGACTGTACCGGACGCGATCATGACGACCGGCTGGTCGAAGGGAATTGCCGCCCAGGTGAGCCTGCCGAACATTTTACTGCCCTCGTTGCGGCGAGACGGCCGCCATAGACCTTGACGAAATCTTATCGAACAGACCCTCGCTGACCTGCGCGTAGGTCTGTGCTCCATCGGCCTTGGCGGGCTTCACCAGTTCCTCGAATGTCTTCGCGTCAAGCACGCCGCCTTGCGCCTTCGTCGCGATGACCCAGTCCTTGAAAGCCTCGGCTTCAATCGACACGAGATCAAAGCGCATGTCGGAGAAGCCATCGCCGCTGAACTGCGCGGAGAGACCCTCGAAAGTACCGGGTTGGTCTGCCTCCAAATTGAGCCGCGTGACCATGTTCGGCATCGTATAAATCTGACTGCCCAATTGAGGCACGAAAAAGCTGTTCATGACCGTGGTCGAGGTCAGGCGAAATCGAAGCGGCACTCCCGCGGGGACAACCAAACGGTTCAAGCTCGCGATCCCCTCATGCGGATAGATAAAAAGCCAGCGCCAGTCGAGGGAGATCACTTCGATATCGAGCGGCGGCGTAGATTCTGCCAGCGGCGCCGGGGGATCGAGATCATGTGACCCCGTCCACGCTATGCCGCCGAGAAATAAGACAATGAGCGCTGGAATAGACCAGATGATCATTTCTATCCGGCCGGAGTATTCCCAGTCTGGCCGGTACCTCGCCCGTTTATTTCTGGCTCGAAACCACCATGCAAATACCAGCGTGAGCACGATCACGGGAATGACGACGGCCAGCATGATTGCGGTCGAATCGTAGAGAATGACCCGCTCTGCCTTGCCCACCGGGCCGTGCGGGTCGAGCACACCCTCGTTGCATGACGCCGACAACATCGCCGCACACGTGATCGAAATGGCTCGCAGCCATGAGAATGTCCTTGACGGTGGAGTAGCCTCCGGGGACATCCGATCGGGGCCGGCAGCGCGCGTCACGAACTCCATCCGTATCCACTCGCGGTTAGATTAGACATGCGTTGGAATTCTGCGGAAATCCTGCGCCGCGCCCAATCCCCCCAATGGGGGGCTCTCGCGAAGTTCTGAGCGTGGCACCTCGCTCATTTTTTTGTTCGCGCTATTTGTCATCGCCTGAGTTGCGGGAAGCATCAGACCGCTTTGGCATCCCTTCCGTCCGTCCGAAACGCTTTCTCCGTTCTGGTACGAAGCTCGAGGAGCCCGAGCAGCATTTCGTCACGTTCTGCCGCAAGCGAATCGATGGAGCGTGAGCCGACTTCGGCATGAACGCTGTCGATGAGCTTCTTTTGGAGTTCGGGGGTCAACACCGGGTTGCCGAGAGACTTCCACCACGCGGTGAGGGGTCGGGTGAACTGTCCGAGAAAATGCTCGATGCCGCCTTCGCCGCCGCCCAGGTGATTGAGGAGCATGTTGCCCATGAGCCCCCAACGCAGGCCCGGTCCCCAGCATAAGGCGGTGTCAGCATCGGCGGCACTGACGACGCCTTCGGCAACAAGATAGTAAACCTCCCGACTAAGAGCGGCCTGCAGACGATTGGCGACGTGGCCCGGCATCTCCTTGCGTACTCGAACCGTGCGCCTTCCAATGCCCTCGTAGAATTCGGCGACGCGCTGAATGGTCTCTTCGGAGGTTTTGGCGCCACCTACGATTTCGACCAGTGGTACGAGATGGGGAGGATTGAAGGGGTGGCCGATTACGCAACGCTCGGGATGAGCGCGGCAGCCGGTTTGGATTTCGCTCATCGTGAGCCCGGAAGAGCTGGACGCGATGATCACGTCCGCCGGCAACAGATCGTCCAGCTGCCCATAGAGCTTTTGCTTGAAGTCGAGTCGCTCCGGACCATTCTCCTGGACGAGATCCGCACCGCTTACCGCGGCCTCGAGTTTCGGCGTGAACGACAATTTGGATTGTGATGCGCCAGGCGCAAGGCCCAATCTCTTGAGGGCCGGCCACGCCGCCTCCACGAATTGCTTCAGGGCGGCCTCTGCATTCGGCGCGATATCGGTCGCCACGACTTCCAGGCCTTTGGCGAGGTACAGCGCCGCCCAGCTCGCGCCGATGACGCCGGTGCCGATGATCGTGATGCGGCGAATGGGCTTAAGGGTCGACATGGTCAGATCTCCTTTTGATGAATTCCAATCTCGGCGTAGGCAACGCGGGGTTTTGATGCGCTTCTACCCTGCACTACCTAGCGGACGGCCGCTCGCGGCGGCTCCTTTGCTCTCGGTACGGTGCCGCTCGCATGCAATGCGTCGACTTCGCTCGCGCTGAACCCGAGCTGCCCGAGAACCTCCGCATTGTGTTCTCCCAGTGCCGGGGCGCGCTTCGCCGGCACCTTGGTGATGCCGTGCACTTGAATGGGACTGCTGATTGTCGTGTCCACCTTGCCGCCTGCGCCGTCAAGCGGAACGATAATCTCATTCAACCGCAGCTGCGGATCCTCGATGACCTCTTGTGGTCGTCGCACGGCGCCGAAGGTGACGTGAACACGACTGAAAACCTCGTACCAATGCCTCATCGGCTGAGCAGCGAAGACTTGGTCGAGAATTTCCGCCAGGAGTGGCATGTTCTGCATCAGCTTGACCGGATCAGTAAATCGAGGATCTGTCAGGAGATCCGCCCGCTCAATGGCGTTCGCCACCGCGGCCAATTTGTCAGGTGTGACGATGAGCACAAACCAGGTGTCATCCGACGCGCGATACACGTTGAGTGCCGCGTTTGCGGGATGCATACGGTCGTGTAGCCCGTAGAAGTTGGCCCCGCACAGAGCGGCTTGAATCGAAACACTTGCCGCCCATACACCTTGCGCGAGCAACGACGTGGTGACATAGGATCCCTTGCCGGTGCGCTCGCGGCGATACAGCGCGGTCACGATCGCGGAATACAGGCCGACTGCCGTGGCATTATCACCGCTGCCGGCAACCGGCCAAGTCGGCGGCGCGCCGGCATCGCGTGTCATGGACAACAAACCGCTTCGGGCCCAATAGGCGGTGATGTCGAATCCTGGAAGATCGGCATCAGGCCCCTTTTCGCCAAAGCCCGTGAGGTCTGCATAAATCAATCGCGGATTCCATTTCACAACATCGTCATATTCAAGGTTCAGTCGCTTGCGTGCGGGATGCGGTGTGTTGACGATGAACACGTCCGCCCACTCGACCAGGCGCTCGAGGACCGGCCGAGCATTCGGAGACTTGAGATCGAGCGTGATTCCCCGCTTGTTGCGGTTAGCCAAGTGCCAGGGATACGCATCGCTGGATTGCGGCTGCGGCGGAATCTTGTGCCCCGCTCTCCAGCTATCGCCGGATGGCGGTTCCACTTTAATAACGTCTGCGCCGAAATCCGACAGGATCACGGCGGCACTCGGGCCGGCGATGAAACTCGCCAGTTCCACCACCTTGAGTCCGGAGAAAATATTGTCGCTTGCCACTGGTGTCTCCAAAGTCGTCATGAGCATTTCTTTAGCGGCCACGGAACTGGGGTGGGCGCTTCTCAAGGAAGGCGGACGTGCCCTCCTTCTTGTCTTCGGTTCCGGCGCAGAGGCCGAAGTAAGATGCCTCGAGGAGCAGGCCTTCGTCCTGGCTCGTCTCCAGTCCTTTGTTTACAGCGGTGAGCGCGAACTTCACTGCCATGGGGGCGTTCGACGCGATTTTTCTCAAAATTGCCTCGGCGCGCGTGAGCAGATCCGCTGCCGGCACGATTTCGTTGACGAGCCCAATGCGGTAGGCCTCCTGGGCGCCGATCATCTCGGCCGACAGAATGAGCTGTAGCGCACGACTTTTTCCCACCAAGCGAGGCAAGCGTTGCGTGCCGCCGCCGCCCGGAACGAGTCCGAGGGTAACTTCCGGCTGGCCGAACTTCGCGGTATCCACCGCGATTCTGATCGTACAAGCCATCGCCGTCTCGCAGCCGCCGCCGAGCGCGAAGCCATTGACCGCCGCTATCACGGGCTTGCCGAGGTTCTCGATGAGATCGAGCACCACTTGACCGACTCGGCTGGCCCGCTCCGCATCGAGCGCAGTGGCTTTGCTCAGCTCGTTGATGTCGGCTCCCGCTATAAATGCCTTGTTGCCCGCGCCCGTCAGGATGACGCCGTGTACCGCCGTGTCATCTCGCGCGTCCTCGAAAGCCGTTCGAATGTCTGTCCACGTCGGCGTGTTCAAGGCGTTGAGCACCTTGGGCCGATTGACGGTCACGTAGGCGATACCGTCACGCTTTTCGTATAGAACGTTCTCGAGCGTCAGCCCCGTTGAAGGAGGTTCGAGTGTCGAGGCAGTTAGAGGTGAGGTCATTGTAAGAGTCCTCGAGCCGTCGCTTTGAACTTTGTGAAGT
This sequence comes from uncultured Gammaproteobacteria bacterium, assembly GCA_963761345.1. Lineage (GTDB taxonomy): Bacteria > Pseudomonadota > Gammaproteobacteria > Steroidobacterales > Steroidobacteraceae > Bog-1198. The sequence goes on along the minus strand of CAVXGV010000007.1, from coordinate 14,824 downwards.
CGGGCAGGCGCTTTTCGAAAAATGCAGTGAAGGCTTCCTTGGCCTCATCCGACTGCAAACGAGACGCGTACTCTCGGATCTCGAGCTCGGCAGCGGCCGTCATTTGAGTGCCCAAGACACGCCTCATCAGCCGCTTGCTCGCGCGCACGGCCCCAGCCGGCTGTCGTGTCAGTCTGTGTGCCGTGTCCAGCGCCGTTGCCATGAGGTCCGCCTCGGCCACGACACGCGTGACGAACCCCAGCTCCGCGGCGCGGCGTGCATCGAACGGCAGCGCCAGTAGAATCAATTCCGCCGCGGCGATGTAGCCGATCTGCGCGGGAAGCCAATAGCTCGTTCCCAGCTCTGGCACGAGGGCGAGATTCACGAAAGGCGTCTGGAATCTCGTATGCTCCGCGGTGTACACGAAGTCGAAGTGCGTGAGCATGGTAAGGCCCCCTCCGATGGCGACGCCTTGCACCGCGGCGATAAGCGGCTTGTCGAACTCGATGAGCGCAGCGATGAAGCGGGCCTGCGGGCTATCGCCATTCTTCAGGGGGTTGTGGAGGAAATCCCCGAGGTCATTGCCCGCGCAGAATGCGTCGCCGGCGCCGTGCCTGCGTCTTCCACCGAGATAGAGCAAGATCGTCCCGCGTCGCCGTCGATGAATGGTCCGCGCCACACACAATGCGCGGCCGCAACCAAATTTTGTGCCAGTTAGATTTAGGTCGTCGCGCAAAGCCCAGAGCAGCGGCGTCTCTGGGTCGACGTCAACCTGGAACGGGCGGCCGTTGATGTTCAAAGTGATGATCATGATCGCCTTCCGGTCATGGTGGGCAGGCGCTACCGCCACTTACCCAAATCTTCATCTGCTCGATAAAATCCCCGTGAGACATCGGGATTGGCGCACGGCCTTCGCCAGGATCCCGACCCCCACAAGCGGCTCTGTTTCCATGTGCCCAATGAGCGCTTTCGGTTCTCGCTCTCCATTGCGTGTGGGGTCTTTAATCATTCTGCACAGGTCGCCGCTCGACTGACCTTCCCAAAGCATTGAAACTGGCGCAAGCTTCCAGTCTGGCGCGCCCGGAACCCTAGAAACCGGTTGTTTTTTTTGTCACTGTGGCAGTTGTGGCACCGCATCGTGCCTGCACCCATATTGTCGACGCCGCGAACGACCGAGGGGATATGAACCCGGCGCGTATCACCCTGCAATGGCGTGGTCAGTTGATGACAGTTCAGGCATCGGGGATGCGTCAAGACTTCGGCAATCCTTGCCCACGCGGCAAGACTGTCCTGCTGCCCGGCTACAGCCGCCTGCGCAAATGCACTGCCCCTAAGGCCGCCGATCACGCAAAGCATAAGGGCCGAGGACCACACCACAGCAGCAAGTCCGCGCAAAGTTAGGAACACACCGGCTGTAGAGTAACCACAGACTATTCCCATTTTTAGATCTCGCGATTAAAAAAAGGCCGAGCTGGGCCATCTCGCGTGTTGTAGCCAAACTGACTGTGTAAAACGATAAGGCCGGGGACGATCAAGCTGTTTCCGACATTGATGAACGGCGCCGCAGCGAACCCGCAGGTTCTGCCGCCTTGCCCTTGCCGATGTGCTCGATGTTGCCGCCGAACACACGGCCGCAATACACCGCATCTGGATCGTGTTTGTCACACGGGACAATCCGGTCTGACAGCACCAGGACCATGAGCTGCCCTCACATATTTTCGCGACCTGCAGCGCAACCCTTATCAACCCCGGCAAAGACGCTTGAAGTAAAGCACAATTCAATACCTCAAGACATCTCGGCAAACTTACTTGCGCAAATTTTCAGGTCTCGTCCCAACGCCACTACCAAGCGCACTACAACGCTTAGGCGCCGATCGCAGGCGGTCGTGTCCCAAGTGATGGTGTAGCTGGCAGTAGCAAGGCCGCGAGCGAGCGCGCTTTCCACTAGCGCCGTAGCGAGGGAGCGGCCTTGCGGCGGTCACCGGCGATTTCCGGTTTAGGGGCGGGTTGCTGACACCAACCCTTGACCAAGGAAGCCACCGATGACCACGGAGATGATGAACCTGCGCTCGATTGTGGAGAAGACCCCCGAGGCCGACCTGTTGCGCGAGATGATGGCCTTCTGTCCGCCGGTACCCGCTCGACGCCGCGTCGGTACGTGCGACCAATCTCGTATGGTCATGTGTGGATGCCCCCGTCGATGCAAGATATCTTTTGACGGCGCCGGCGATGATCGGGTGCGGTCATGATGGGGTCGACACCCCGTAGGGCCAAAAAACTGAACCGGCCGACGCGCCATCACGCCGCCTCTCGATGATAGTAGCGCAGAAGCCCACCCAATCGCTCGCGGCACCGCACTGGCCCCTCGCGGTGGCGATCCGTATCCCGAGGAAACAGCAGGACGTTGCCCTTCCCCTGGTGATTTCGCTCGGCATGGAAATGGTCGACATAGTCGCTCAGCGCCCGCCGCAACGAGCGCTCGCCGAAGAGGATCACCTTGGACAAGCACTCCTCCTTGACCGACCTGACCCAGCGCTCCGCATAGGCATTCAGGTTCGGGCTGCGCGCAGGCAGCGCGAGCGGTTCAACCCGACCTGACGCAATGATGGCCCGGAACGACCGTGTGAACTTGGTGTCGCGGTCGTGCAGGAGATAGCGACAATCCCGCAGCGCGCCGCAATCGTCCATGGTCACGTTCCGGGCGATTTGCTTCATCCACGCCTCATTCGGGTGAACGGTGATCCCGGCGATGTCCACCCGGCGGCTCTCGAGATGGATGAAGAACAGCACGTAGTAGGTCACCAGCCCGCGCAGCGTCAGCACCTCGGCGGTGAAGAAGTCGGTCCCCGCCAACAGCGCCAGGTGGGTCCGAATGAAGGCCGCCCACGTGGTCGTGCGCTTGCGCTCCGGCGCCGGCGGCAGACCGTGGCGCCGCAAGACATTGCCGACCGTTTGATCGGAAATCTCGTACCCCAGATTGGCCAACGCCCCCGCAATCCGGTCATAGCCCCAGTCCCGGTTCTCGCTGGCCATGCGAATGATCAGCTCCTCGACCTCTCGCTTGATCCGAGGCCTGCCCGGGCCTCGACGCGCCTTCGAGCCATCGAACTTGCGGGCGACAAGCTTGCGATACCAGCCCAGGATGGTGTCCGGTCGGGCTACGGTGGCGACGTCGGCGAGAACCTTGCGGCCCAGGCGATGACCGATCTCGCCGAGCGCGCCTCGCTCGGCGTCCGAGAGCTTCAGCCGACCATTCAGCTGCGCCTTGATGATGCGGTTCTCGGCGGCCAGATATTCGTTCCGCGCCAGCAGCTCCTGGTCCACCGTCCCCGTCACGTAGGCCAGGATGCGCGCCCAATCCATTACCGCCCCCTGCCCCGACCGCTCGGCGACGGCATCATGGACCGTCCGCAAAATCTATACCGGACCGCCTCAGGCACCGCTATCCGACGCCCGCCCTAACTGACTGGTTTCTCGGCCGTTTCAGTTTTTTGATGGAGTGGATGCCCCCTCCGACGGCATCGAAGTGTGCCACGCTGGTGATGTTGCAGACCAGCCACAGAGGAGAAGGCATCCATGGAGAAGGCTACGATCATCGGGATCGACTTGGCAAAGCGAGTCTTCCAAGTACATGCGGCGGCGAAGGACGGACGGCCGGTATTGCGCAAGAAGGTGTCGCGGGCACAGTTGCTCGGCTTCCTGACTAAGCAGCCGCGCGCCATCGTGGCGATGGAAGCGTGCGCGACGGCGCATGAGTGGGGACGGGCCATCAGCGGTCTCGGACACGAGGTGCGGCTCATTCCACCGATTTACGTCAAGCCGTTTGTGCGTCGCCAGAAGAACGATGCCGCTGACGCCGAAGCGATCGCCGAGGCGGCCTCAAGGCCAACGATGCGCTTTGTGGCGGTGAAGACGGAAGAGCAGCAAGCGCGATCCATGATCTTTCGCACGCGCGACCTGCTGGTGCGGCAGCGAACCCAGCTGGTCAATGCACTCCGCGGCCATCTGGCGGAGCATGGGATTGTCGCCGCCCAGGGGCTTGCCAAGGTGAAAGTGCTGGCGACTGCAATGCAAGACACGGGCTCACTACACCCGCTCGTGCGCGAGCTGGGCCAGCGATACCTCGATCATATTGCCCGCCTTGATGTCGAGATCGCGGAGCTCGACAAGAGATTGCGGCAACCTTCCAAGGACGATGCGACGGCGAGGCGTCTTCAGAGTATGCCGGGGATGGGGCCGATCACCGCCGCGGCAATCGAGGCCTTTGCGCCGCCGATGGCGACCTTCAAGCGAGGCCGCGACTTTGCTGCCTGGCTTGGTCTCGTCCCTCGGCAACATACGACGGGCGGCAAGCCGAGACTGGGACGTACGTCAAAGATGGGGCAACGCGACATCCGCCGGCTTCTGATCATCGGCGCAATGACCGTCGTGAGATGGGCAGTCCGCAAGGGCGCGGCCAAGGGGTCGTGGCTGGCCCGAATGCTGGCCCACAAGCCGCGATTGGTGGTGGCCATCGCCCTGGCCAACAAGATGGCCCGTTCGGTCTGGGCGATGCTCAGCAAGGGCGAAGAATATCGAGGATCAGCGCTGGCGCCGGCCTGATCGGCAGGCGCTTACGCTGGTGCGTCGGCGATGAGGAGGTCGAGGAACGGTAAGGGCAAACTGATCGGACAGGTCGAGGCCAGGAAAAGCAATTAGGGTCAACGAGCTTAGCGCTCGCTTTTTTGATCTGCGCCTGGTCTGCGTATATCCATACCGGCCCGCGGCATCTGACAAAGCCGCATTTCGAGGCCTGACAGATGACCGCACCCGATCGTCGCCGGCACCGTCAAGAGATCTCTTGCATCGACGGGGGCATCCACAGATGACCCTACGGGAAGTCGATCCGCCGTTTTAGTCTCCACTAGTGCGCACTTGTTGAAGATACAACCGCTACGATGCAAACGCGGCCCAGGTGCGTGGGCCGACAATACCGTCCGGAACCAGCCCCATCTGGCGTTGGAACTGCCTCACGGCAGCCTCGGTACTAGCATCAAAGCCACCGGTTGCGGCAACGCCAACTTTGGTTTGGATCAATCTCACCAACTCACCCTGTGCCCCGCGACGCAGCGTCGGCCGGTTTTGTTCATCTAGCGCTGGGATCATGGACGCAGCAGGCGCATTGCCAGCCATAATGGCAGCAACAGCCATGCGGAACTCCGTCATATTAAACGTCGGATCGGGCTTGCGGCCCTGGGGGAAGGGCATATTCCTTGTGACCGCAGCACATAATCGCATTCGCTCTGAGCTTGTTAAGAATTGCTGCGACGCCCCTCCGATAGGCGTCCAACTGAATATCAGGCCACGGGTCTGCGTTGGGTCCGCTTGTATGCCCGGTATTCTCCGCTTCAATGCCGATAAAGCTTGAATTGCCAGTCGTTATCCCTTGCCAGTTCCCAGCTCCTGCATGGTTGCACCGGCCAGCCGCAACGACAAAAAAAGTCCCATCACGTCCAAGACAAAGCTGTGCAAGCGGGCCAGGGAGGTCAGCTCTTCCATTGGTCACGACCCCGAGGCTCGGCATGTTCCCAGTTTTCGGCCCTGCGGTGTGGTGACACATCACGCCCTTCATGTTTCCAACGTCACCACGACCGCGGTCCTTCCAGCCTGGTTGTTCAGCCACTTTGAGGCCGGCGTCCAAGAGAACTTGAGGCAACCAGGTCAGTGAAAAAGGCATGATGCGCTCCCCCCTTGGCAATAGGCACAACCTTTACGCTGTCATCTCACTTGCCGCGACGTCGTCGCGGGGTCTCCACGCCTCCCCGTGTCTCGGGCAACTCGGCATCAGGTGTAGCATCGTGCTCCGAAAACTCGACATTGCAGCCATCAATATGGCTTTCCTCGTCCGGCGTAACGTGTTCCTTCTTGGCGGACTTGCGTGCTGCTTTAGCCATCTCGCCTCCTCCTCACGTCCTAAACTGAAGCATGGCGAACGCCGCTGGTCATCTATCGTTTGCCATCCTTGTGGTTGTGCGGTCAAGGAGCGGACTGGGAAGTGATCTTCTTGCGTAACGAGTTGTCCTTGTGCCGTTGGTACCCCACGTAGCGCGCATGAGGGGCAGGATGCGCCAACTCCTCGCTCGATCCAACGTCTCGGTCAGAAATTCGCCATGAAGTTCTCCGTCGAGCGAAGGCGAATTGTGTCACAGACATTCGAAACAACGACTTCTGACCCATTGAATCTTGTACTCGCTCTTGGATAGAACCAATCGTGCTCATCCCCTCCCTTGGGGAACTTCCCCACCAAAACGTCCGCATTGATTAACCGGTAGGCTCCACCCACTTCCATTCGACGTCATGCAACATGAACGGCGGCTTCTTGCCAAATGCATTCGCAAAGCCCGGATTCAGGTCGATGCCTGCGCCATTCTGGATGTTTGCCTTGGCGGGCATAGTGTCGCGAAGCTCGCCAATGACGGTTTTGCCCCGGTAGGTGACCGCGACTTTAGCACCGCGTGCCTTGGCACCGTTGCCCCATTTTGCTTTCCAATCGTCAGGTGGAAGAGCGCATATCGGTTGCTCCTCGGATGATGTGTCGTCGCCCCAGCATCCGACTGCATCGTCACCCACTTCCAACGCCTCCTCGCGGGTTTTTCCCTCTGCGATTGCTTTACGATAGGCCGCGACATCTGCTGGGTCCGCGAACGATGATGCTATGACCTTAGGCATGTTCTGCTCCTTCTTTCGCCCACAGGAGAGAGCACAGGACAAAAAAGAACTTCTGGTAGCTACCGGCTAGTAAGACGTCGGTTGCATTCGAGCAAAAATTAAAACTAAGCGCGGGAAAGCTCGGCTGAAAACGCGTGAACGTTCAGCAACGCAACGACCGAAGCCAACCCCCGCATGGCTCCTCCAAACGGTCGTGTTACGCAAGAATAGTACTACCGGATGAGACTGGGGGCTAGATCCATCTCAAGAGAAACTGTCTGGCCGGCGCGCTGACCAAGCGCCAGCTCCTGTCCCTTCTCTATTGGGGCGGGTTGGTGTCAAGCGCTTTCAGATCTTTCCATCGATCCGGTGTTGATGTCAGTCGCAGGGTCCGCGCTTCTCTTCGGGATCGGCACTGAGGCCCTCCCATGATGGGATCAGGAGGATGGGGCGGAACGATCTGCTCGAACGTCCTTGCCGTAAGACAGACGGCAGGCACAAGGGACAAGACGGACTCGCCTCAACCATCGTCCCTGCGAGGGACATCGCTCCACCGGTCGGCGGAACTCTGGTTTCTCCTCTTTAGTTTCGCCTTGTGCCGCTCAAGCGGTCGCGGCGTTGGAATTTGTCCAGCGGAACTCGGTACCGTCTGCCCACATGCGGTGCATGATAACCGCCATTCGACGTGCCACGGCGACGATCGCCCGTTTCATTCCCCGATGCCGGGCGATCTTCATGCCCCAGGCCTTGAGCCACGACCACCTGATGGTGCGGGTCAGCATGACCTGGGCCGCACCGAACAGCATGGTTCGCATCATGGCGTCCCCGCATTTCGAGATGCCGCCCATCCGGTCGATCTCGCCCGACTGGTGCCGGCGTGGCGTCAAGCCGAACACGGCACCGACTGCCTTGGAGTTCTTGAAGCGGGCAGGAACGTCGACCGTCGCACGGAAGGTTAGCGCGACCACTGGTCCGACGCCGGGTACTGTCATGAGTCGGCGGCAGACCTCGTCTTGGCGCACGACAGCGAGCAGTCGACGATGCAGCACGCCAAGCTGCTCGCGCAACACCCTGCGGGCGATCAGCAGCGGCTCGGTGATCGCAGCCAGGTCCGGCATCGTCCGCGACAAGCTCGCGGATCCGCGCCTCGAACTTGGCCGTGCCAACCATCGCCGACCTTGAGGCCGAAGTTGCGCAGCGTGCCACGCAGGTCATTCTCGATGTCGAGTGCTTTCGCCTGCAACAGCTGCCGGCTGGTCAGCAGCATCCGTCGTTTCTGGCTGGCCAGCGTCTTGACATGCACTGGCCGGTACAGACCGACCCGCATCATATGCGCGATACCACGCGCGTCATTGCGATCGCTCTTGTTGAGCTGCGCCGACAGCGCCGCCTTCATATGCCGCGTCTCGACGCAGATCACCGGCAGGCCCGCTCTCGGCCAATCCGCTGTAAAGCCATTGCGATAATGGTCCCGCCTCAAGGCCAATCCGCTCGATGGCCAACGCATCATCCACCAGAACCGCTAGGATAGCTTCGGGCTCGCTTGCTACCTTGACCTCGCGTATCGTCTTGCCCGCTCCGTCGATGACGCACACGCTGGTCTCTTTCACCGACACATCCAATCCGGCATAATGTTCCATGGCTGCGCTTCTCCTCTGATGCTTGAGGCCGCTCATGCGGACCTCGTTCAATCATCAACCTGAAGCGCAGCCACCAAATCTGCCAGCCCGCCGAACCGGCGAGCCCCAATACCCCATCTGCCGAAAACTAAATCCGGCATATGTGGAGCGGCCCCGCTGGCAAGTGCTTTTTCAGACAACTCATCTCAGGGAACGGTGCAGTCATATGTTCGGCCTGTTTTGCGCGGTCTAGGACCGCTGGCCTCGATGAGATCCGCGATGCGAGTGGCCCATCAGTATTTCGCGCTTTGAGCGCGTTGCCGGATCGGCCTCTCTCGCGTCGGGATTTCGTCCCATGGGTTCATCGTCTGTGTTGGCACCTTGCCTCTGGCCGGCTCCGCGCCGGTCAGCCCATTCTCATTGTCAATGCGCGGAAGTTTCTATGCGTGGCTCCGATCAGGCGCTCGCCGGACTCATCGCCTCGACTTTCCGATAAATTCCGCCCTTGACGAGAAGCGCCCAGATAATCCGCGCCATCTTGTTGGCCAGCGCCACCGCCGCGACCTTGAAGGGACGTCGAGCCAACAGGCCGATCAGCCATCGGGAAGCATTGGCTTTGCCGCGTGCGTGCCGCAGCACGGAGGTTGCGCCGACGACCAGCAGAGAGCGCAGCATGGGATTGCCCATTTTCGATATCCTGCCCAGTCGCTCCTTGCCGCCGCTCGAATGGGGCTTCGGCGTCAGTCCCAACCAGGCAGCGAAGTCGCGACCAGACCTGAAGGCGGCGGGATCAGGAACAAATGCCTTAGTGGCTGCCGCGGTGATTGCCCCGACGCCCGGGATCGTGGCCAGCCGCCGCATGTCGGCGTCGCGCCTGGCTTCGGCGACGACCTCCCGCTCGAGCTTCTCAATCTGGCGCGTCAGCGTCTCGATTTGATCGGCGATTTCCATCAAGGCCAAACGAGCGGCCCTGGGCAGGCGTCCGTCGGCCTCGTCCCGCACAATCTCAATCAACGTCGCAACCTTTCCTGCTCCGACAGCGGCGATGATACCAAGCTCCGACAGATGCGCGCGCAATGCATTGATCGCCTGAGTCTTCTGGCTGACCAGAAGAGCCCGCGTTTTTAGCACCATCGACGCCGCCTGTTGCTCGGCTGACTTGATCGGCACGAAGCGCATCGACTTGCGCGTCACTGCCTCGCTGATCGCCTCGGCGTCCGCCGCATCGGTCTTACCCCGCTTCACGAACGGCTTGACGTAAGCTGGCGGCATCATGCGCACGTCGTGCCCCAACGCGGCAATCTCGCGCGCCCAGTAGTGCGCGCTGCCGCACGCCTCTATGCCGACCAGACACGGCGGCGTCTTCTCGAAGAAGCGCAGCACCTCGGCGCGGCGAAGCTTACGGTTGATGATCACGTTACCTTCGGCGTCGGCGCCATGGATCTGAAATATCTGCTTGGCAAGATCTAGACCCATGGTGGTGATCTGCTTCACGGCACGGCTCCCTCTAATTTGTGGCGTTACTTCAACACAACGACCACGCTTTTAGCACTTCGATGCTGGGGAACGGGGCCGTTCCACCTCATCAGTATTGATGATGAAGTCCGCCGAGGATCGGCCTCGCGGCGAGCTGGCCGAGCCGCTGGACCGGCCGATGGCCCGGCGAATCCTTGCCCAAGGACAGATGCGTTCGGAGTTCGTTGTAATAGCCGGCGTAGGCCGCAAGGATCCGGCGCAGATGGGCCTCGCCGAAGACGACGATGTGATCGAGGCATTCCCGGCGGATCGAGCCGATCAGTCTCTCCGCATGCCCGTTCTGCCAAGGTGACCTTGGGGCTGATCGGGTGATCGCGTATGCCCATCGCCGCAAGACGCTTCGTGACCGCCTGACCGTAGGACGCGTCACGGTCTCGAATCAGTAGTCCGGTGCTTCATCCCAAGGGAAGGCATCGGTGATCTGACGGGCGATCCACTCCGCCGTCGGATGGGCCGTCACCGTCAGCGATATCAGCCGCCGTCGCTCGTGCCGCAGGATGACCAGAACGAAAAGCAACCGAAAGCCGACCGTCGGCACAATCAGGAAGTCCATCGCGCCGATGCCTGCCGCATGGTTGTGCAGAAAGGTCTTCCAGGTCTGCGACCGCCCTCGCCCACTCCTCGCCATGTACTTGGCGACCGTCGACTGGGCGACCTCGATCCCGAGCTTGAGCAGTTCGCCATGGATGCGGGGCGCACCCCACAGCCGGTTGGCCAGGCTCATCTCCCGGATCAGGCGGCGGATCTCCCCGGGTATCTTTGGCCGACCGCCTCGAGAGCGCGACTTCCAGCGCCAGTACAGTCGGAAGCCCGTCCGATGCCATCGGATAACGGTCTCCGGTTGGACAATCGTCACGGCGTTCAACACCGACGGAAACAGGCGATAGAGCCAGACAAAGACCAGTCGGTCGGCGACCGCCAATTTCGGGTTCGAGGGAACGCGCCTCATCTACTTCCGCACGGTTCGATAGGTTTAGCCGACTATTGGAAGAAGCTATATACCGCCCCGGCCCGCTGCATCACGCCATGCCGATCCTTCTTGCGATAGGTGCCGAGCTCCGCCTTGATGCGATCGGCGGGCGTCTTCCTGCCCTTGGCGGCGGCGAGTGCCTGCTGCCCGTCCCCAGGCGCGGTGTTCCAGATGCGCGCCACGACGAAGGCTTCCTCGATCGTGCCGGACGGATCGTTCATCACGGCTTCGTGGGCCGGCAGGAAGTGACCCAGTATTTCAGGATCCATTCCTGGACGTCGCGGCGGCGCAATCCGGCGAGACTCCGATTTCTGGAGGTTGTCCCAGTTCGGGCCCTCGGCATTGCGGACGGCGTCGTAGACGAAGCCCGGCTTGAGCTTGTTCAGGTCGGACGCCGCTGCCGGCACCTTGCTGATCACCTCGTCGAAGAAGTCGATCGCGCTCCCCCTGTCGAGATGGGGTAGGCCGATGCCGCCGATCGTGTAGCTCATCACGTGCTTGCCCACCTTGACCGCGTCCGGACCTTTCCACTTCACGCCAGCCGGATCGTCCGGCGCTTGCGCCAGGTCTTTCCACGCTACGCCCCAGCGGCCGGCCCCCATGGCCAGGGCTAGCAGGCCGACGCTGGCCAGGGCCGCCGGGTCGTCCGGCCGCTGGCGATGGCCGCGCACGAGGGCGCGCACCACCTCCTCGGGCAGCAGCTCGGAATGCTCGGTGTCGTCGGCGGTGACGGTCCACTTGCCAGCCTTCAGGATGCTGTCGACCACGCCGGGCGCGAAGCTGACCTCTGCCATGGTTTCCTCCCCGGGCTACAGGTTGACCGCGATGACGACGAACCAGCGGTCGGCGTCGGGGTTTCGGATGCGGCCCTTTGCGTCGAGCGCCACCTTCGTGCGGGCGACGGTCTGGCCGACATTGCCGCCGACCGCGTACAGCGCGCCGTCGCCCACCTCGACCACGACGTCGACATGGCTCTCGTACTTCATCGTCTCGGCGGCGCGATCGTAGGTCATGTCGGCCGTCGTGCCGCGGCCCTTGCCGATCAGGTCGCCAACGCGCGGCGCCCAGTCGGCCGTGCGGTAGCCGACGATCGGCGCCGACAGCTTGTTGGCCCGCTTGTTGGCGATGGCGGCGTGGATGTAGTTGCCGTGGCGCTGGTGGTAGGGGAAGTTGCCCTCGGCGCCGGCGCTTTTCATGGCCCACGAAACGAAGGCGGCCGACCACGCGATGTCGTCTTGGCCGGTGTGGCTCTTGCCCAACACGTTCCAGTAGGTGCCGACCCGGGCAGCGTAGTTGGTGCCCGGCGGAATCATGTCCGTGCCGTCCTTGTTCTTTTTCCGGTCTCGTGCTCCTTGTGGCCTTGCGCGCCGCAATCCAGGCTGCGAAGTCGGCGGCCTTGCCGTACAGCGAATTGAGCATCAGCACAGCCTTGACCCGGTCGGGCACGCCAGCGGGCTGCACGAAGCAGGCGGCGGCGCGGAAGCCGCGCCGCTGTAGCTAACCACGATCAGCGGCGCGGCGTCGAAGGCGGCGGCAAACGCCGGGTGCCCGGGGAACTGGGGCGCCAGCACGTCGCGCGCCTCCGCCAGCAGCGCCGCGACGCCACCCTTGTGCGCCAGCTTGCCGGGGTCGCCGTCGCCGACGTCCTTGGGAAGCTGCGGCGCCAGCAGCAGCACATTGCGCGTCGTCTTGTCGACCTGGCGGTCGAGTCCGTACCATATCGTCTTGGCGTCCTCGCCGATGCCGTACTGCTTGGCGATGGCGGTGTGCCAGCCGTGCAGGTAGACCACGACGTCGAACGGCCGCGCCGGATCGAAATGCCCGGGCACGACGAACAGCACCGAGGGGTCGTTGTAGGCGGGTTCCTTGCCGTGCTTGTTGCCGTCGGGAAAAGGCGCCGCCGCGAGCGGGCGGACGAAGGCGCGTGTTGCCGCGTGCATGGCGAAACTCCTCGGCCGGGGGATAGAATAAGCGCGAGTGGAAACTCGCTCCACTCTATAACGCAAACTGACAGGCAGGTTTTAATCTCGTCCTGGAGGTGCACGGAATGCGGCGATTTCGAATCTCGACTCTATGTAGCATTGGCGGTTGCATTCCGTTCGGTGGCAATGCGAATTTTGTTCGCAGTAGTAGTCCGTAGCGTTAGCGTTTTCCGCAATATCTCAACAAGGGGGAGACAATGAAGCTCCTACTGCGCCGCGAACAAAAATCCGGCCTCATGGGAGGGATGTCGTTTCTGCTCAATGTTCGTGCGGACGTTACCGAGCCGGAGCGGAACAACATCAACAAGTACCAACTGGAAAGTCAGTACTCTACAGTCGCGGCGAGATAGTCGACCCAGGGGCGTGTCTCTTAGGCTTCGCTTCGCGCCTCGCGTTTAAGTCAATAAATATCTCGCGTTACCGTTGACGACCTCACGGGCGGCAAGCGAGTTGAGTGTAAGGACATCGTCGAAATGCTCGCAGTCGAGGATCAGATCAAAGAAGCCTTCAAGACATTCAAGCTCGTCCTAGAAGCGGCTGCGACCTTTGGCGGCGAAGAGATTGTTGCCATGGAGTAATCCGTGGCCTGGAACAATTTCCTCAACTTCTTCGCCGGTGGAACGGTCTCGGCCGAACTGAAAGAGACGAGCACGCGCTATTGCGCGTGCCGAAACCATCCGACAAGTCTCCATACACGGAAGAGTGGCTTCAAAGCTTCGTTACTGATGGAGTTTCTGACGCGTGCCATCGCGCGCAACTCGTGCCAATCGGGCTGGTATCAGAAGCGGTCGGTTAGGTCGTTGCAGATCTCATCTGCTTTGATCTGCTGATTTTCGGCCTTCCCAAAATAGACAACCTCATTGCTCTAACTCGGAGAAGCGATGACGCTTCGGACCCTTTTGGCGCAAACGGCGGTTCCTGCTAAATCACGAGCGGCTGCTCGATATTTGGCGCGAAAAGGTCGTGAGCCTGCTCGCGGGACTCTTGGATCTTCTGCCTCCAACGCCTTTAAAGGATGGTTGGGGTGATGCACCCCGACGAAGGGGTATAAGCGCTACCGTACTCGCAGCATCGGGCCTGCGCGTTGGTCGGGCTGCAGCCGAAGACCTACCGCTATGCCTCGCGGCGGCAGGACGATGTGCCGATCCGCCAAAGGTTGCGGGAACTGGCCCTGAAGTGGCGGCAGTTCGGCTATCGACGCCTGCACATCCTGCTGCGGCGGGAAGGCATCGTGCTGAACCACAAGAAGCTGTACCGGCTGAGCGTGGTCATTCCGAGGAGCACGTCAAAGGATGCGTGATCTCGTCCTATAATTCTTGATTTAGCCTCAATCAGGGTCCATGTAGTTCGTCAATGCTCTTGGCGGAGAGCATCGCGAGTTGTCGATATCGGGTTCCGTTTTGCGTCAGTGACCACACTTGTCCCGCTGGCGGAAGCTATGGCGGGGCCAGGTGGTCCTCCCCCGTAAACTATTCTACGATGAAGTCGCTGGGTAAGTCAGCGCATGCGCCATAGCCGCTGTCCGCCACACGTTTGGCGACACTACGTGCATTTGTACTGATTAGTAGCCACGTCGAATTTTCAGAAAGCCGGCTGGACATTTGCGCAAATCCGCCGCCCACATCACCACGCCGATAGCCAAGCGGAAAAGTAGACTCAAGCAGTCGTTTGGAAGCCTGTGCAGAGGCGTGAGCTTTGCATAGGTCATGCTGGAAGTCCTCGCGCTTCGTCGCCATATCCGCCGTCAACAAGTAAGCGCGAGAAATCGTGTCGAGCCAAGTTGCCTTAATGAGCGCAATGTTATCCGCGGTGTTACCGAAGGAGAGGCATTCCACGGAGACTTTCTCAGTTGTGCACGATAGTCGACTACCGTGGATTGGAGATTTTCGACCTCCACTACTGTTGGAAGTGGGGACAGATAGTAGAGAAAATTGTTTTGAAGCCAGCGTTTCACCAAGACTAGGCGGCGACGATCCTTGTTGGCTTCCCCGAGACAGACTTCCTGTTCCACTGATGCCTCTAGGGCCTTTCTCGGGCGCGATGCTGCCCAT